>OZ253569.1:1250000-1735000 GCA_965262875.1 Halioglobus sp. | reverse complement strand
GGAGGTGAAAAACCTCCCCGCCGGAAGATCAAGGTTTCCTGTCCAACGTTAATCGGGACAGGGTAAGTCGGCCCCTAAGGCGAGGCAGAAATGCGTAGTCGATGGGAAACAGATTAATATTTCTGTACTTCTTGCTATTGCGATGGAGGGACGGAGTAGGCTAGGCCAGCGCGGCGATGGTTGTCCGCGTTTAAGGTTGTAGGCTGTGAGCTTAGGTAAATCCGGGTTCACTCTTTCAATAGAAAGGCTGAGAGCTGATGACGAGCTTTAATGAGAGTTAAAGTGAAGTGGTCGATGCCATGCTTCCAGGAAAAGCTTCTAAGCTTCAGATAGTGAGGAACCGTACTGTAAACCGACACAGGTGATCAGGTAGAGAATACCAAGGCGCTTGAGAGAACTCGGGTGAAGGAACTAGGCAAAATGGTACCGTAACTTCGGGAGAAGGTACGCCGGCTAGGGTGATGGGACTTGCTCCCTAAGCGTTGGTCGGTCGAAGTGACCAGGTGGCTGCGACTGTTTATTAAAAACATAGCACTGTGCAAACACGTAAGTGGACGTATACGGTGTGACGCCTGCCCGGTGCCGGAAGGTTAATTGATGGGGTTATCTTCGGAGAAGCTCTTGATCGAAGCCCCGGTAAACGGCGGCCGTAACTATAACGGTCCTAAGGTAGCGAAATTCCTTGTCGGGTAAGTTCCGACCTGCACGAATGGCGTAACGATGGCCACACTGTCTCCACCCGAGACTCAGTGAAATTGAAATTGCGGTTAAGATGCCGTATACCCGCGGCTAGACGGAAAGACCCCGTGAACCTTTACTACAGCTTCACACTGGACTTTGACTTTACTTGTGTAGGATAGCTGGGAGGCTTTGAAACTGTGGCGCTAGCTATGGTGGAGCCAACCTTGAAATACCAGCCTGGTAACGTTGAGGTTCTAACCTGGGTCCATTATCTGGATCGGGGACAGTGTGTGGTGGGTAGTTTGACTGGGGCGGTCTCCTCCCAAAGAGTAACGGAGGAGCACGAAGGTGCGCTAATCATGGTCGGAAATCATGAGGTTAGTGTAAAGGCACAAGCGCGCTTGACTGCGAGACTGACAAGTCGAGCAGGTACGAAAGTAGGTCTTAGTGATCCGGTGGTTCTGTATGGAAGGGCCATCGCTCAACGGATAAAAGGTACTCCGGGGATAACAGGCTGATACCGCCCAAGAGTTCACATCGACGGCGGTGTTTGGCACCTCGATGTCGGCTCATCACATCCTGGGGCTGAAGCCGGTCCCAAGGGTATGGCTGTTCGCCATTTAAAGTGGTACGCGAGCTGGGTTTAGAACGTCGTGAGACAGTTCGGTCCCTATCTGCCGTGGGCGTTGGAGAATTGAGGGAAGCTGCTCCTAGTACGAGAGGACCGGAGTGGACGAACCCCTGGTGTTCCGGTTGTGTCGCCAGACGCATTGCCGGGTAGCTACGTTCGGACAGGATAACCGCTGAAAGCATCTAAGCGGGAAGCCCCTCCCAAGATAAGTTCTCCCTGGGACTTTACGTCCCCTGAAGGGCCGTCGAAGACTACGACGTTGATAGGCCGGGTGTGTAAGCGTTGTGAGGCGTTGAGCTAACCAGTACTAATTGCCCGTGAGGCTTGACCATATAATCCAAGTTGTTTGAAGACAGTTGGGTGTTTGTGGCAAGTCACAGTAAGTAAGAGAGTGAGACTCGTTGAACAGAACAAGACCATCAGTTTGATTTACCGCCTTATTTGGACAGAGGACGGCCGTACCCAGGAAGCGGGGCAGACCCTGCAACGTGTACTTAAGCCCTGAATCATCCAAGCCAGTTTGCCTGGCGACCATAGAGCATTGGAACCACCTGACCCCATCCCGAACTCAGCAGTGAAACGATGCATCGCCGATGGTAGTGTGGGGTATCCCCATGTGAGAGTAGGTCATCGCCAGGCTTTAAACCCTAAACCCCGTAGTTCGCTTGAACTACGGGGTTTTTTTATGTCTCGGAGAATCGTTACACATGGCGATGTCCTACGGTCATACCCGATAAAGCGGGGCAGGCCCTCGCCAGGCTTTAATACTGTAGTGGGTCCTGGCGAAGTTATCATGCAGATTGTCCCGGTGGATGATGAAATGATCATTGAATCCCGACTTATGCCGGATGAAGTAGGATATGTTCGCCCAGGCCAGTTGGCAGATATACGGGTAGACAGTTATGACTCGTCGCGTTTTGGGACGATCAAGGGTTCGGTCAGACAAATTTCGCCGTCTACCTATCTAGTCGACCCTGAAAAAGCCTAATTGGCCATCACGGCATCGCCGTAATGCCGTGGCTTGATAATAAACTGCGTTAAACGACTCCATAAGGAAGCCGTTTTCGGGGCCAATAAAAACAATCTCATCCACTTCCTGAAGTTAAACGCAGCAGCAGCCATCAGTACGTTAATCTGGTCGCCTTCAAATCCTTTGAGATAACTTTTGTTCAATCGATGATCCGACTTCAGGTGGCCGATCACCGGCTCTATGCCAGCCCGCTTTCTAAAACGTTTCCGCATCAGCACCTGGTAGGCACTATCCGTATCCCGAGTACCTGTGCTGGGCATTATGATCCGCGTGTCATTGATCTTTTTCTTCCCTTTGTAACCCCGATCACATAAGCCAACGGCCGGTTTCAGTTTGTTAAGCCGCTTCAATTGCAACAGCACCTCCGGCAGCGTATGACCATCAAATTTGTTCGTATCAAAGGCCATGGCACCAACAATGATTTTTGAATCCCGAGTTGTCGTGATAGAAACCTTGGTGCCAAATTCATAGCGCTTATGCTCTTTGCCTTTACTCATGCAGTAGACATGGGGTTCGTGCAAGCTGTACAGCTTGTTCGTATCCCCTCGCTTCTGGTTCAGTCCACGATGGAATAGTGCAAAGTCCTCTGCCAGCTTTTCCAGAATGTCGAGTGGCAGTTTACGCTCCAATTCCCGCACTAAACGACCGGCAATGGTCTTTAGCCGCTTAACGGCTTTGCGGGCCTTGGCACGGTTCCTGGGATGTCCCGCAAAACGACATTCCAGTTTTCTTTGCTTAATTTCCTTGGCATAACTGCGGCGAAGTGTTATCCCTTCTTTCCTGGCCAATTTCAGGCAACGAACAATAATCTTTCGGTACAACTTTGCATCGGTGGGAAAGGTGATGTTTTTTTCCTGTACTGTGGTGTCAATACAGACTTCCTCTTCGACCGCTTTCTCACCATGAATGGTGATAGAGGATGCCAATATTTTTTCAAATCCCTTTTCGCCGACTCGCTTGCGGAAGTACACCAGATCGGATGGGTCACAAGGGAATGACCACTGGAATTCAACCTCCCCGCAAAATGCCTGGTAATACGGGTTTTGTACCCAGTGTTGCACGATAACCTCGTCGCTGACATTTTCCATATGCTTGAGAATAGATAAACCCACCATCAAGCGTACGGGTTTGGCAGGCCTGCCAGTTGCCGCATACAAGGGAGCGAACTCCGATTCAAAAAAGTCCCAGGGTATGGTTCGCGCAAGATGTAACAGAGGGTGTTTCGGATTGAGTTGATCCATCAACCCAGCAGCCATAAAACTCATTTGATGGTGATCGGGGGAAGAATCTTTCATCGAGAGCCACCTTTGTTTCGACCGGATTAAGTGCCAAATAGGCTTGAAACTGGTCGAAATCATCTCACAAATACCCAGTATTATCTAATAAAATCAACATGTTAAGCGTTTTTCAGGGTCGACTATCTAGATGAGAATGCAAATCCCTATTACAAGGTGAAAGTTGGTTTGGATAAATCCTGGTTGGGTGATCAAGAGGGTCAGATGTCAGTCATTCCGGGTATGACAGTTCAGGTAGATATTATTACGGGCTCCAAAACGATTATGCAGTATCTTTTGAAGCCGGTTACCAGAGGGTTTCAGAGCGCGTTTACACAGAGGTAGATGTTAGGCGCTGTAGTTCCTCTACAGTTTTATTTCGGCTTGCCCCGCCTTCGGAATATTGGGATCTGGCACTGTGAAGCAGGGGAATGTCCTGCTGGTGGTAATGCCGCCATTCTCGGCGGTGACCGTAAAGCTTCCGCCACCGGCATCGCCGTCACCTTGAATTTGCACGAAGATGCCGAAGGCACCGATCGCATTAGTCTCGGGCACTGAGGTTACCGGAGAGTTTACAATCTCGCAGTCATCCTTGGTGGAGACCCCAATACTGGCAGTTGAAGCGGGGGGATTGTTGTAAAAATCTGCTAGATACAGCGTATAACCCTGATTTTCACTGAGATTACTCACCTTGCCGCCGGAGCTATTCACCGCAATGATATCTACTCCTTCGGACATAACAATTGTGCCTGATGCTCTGACGTTCACGAGATCCCTGCTACAGAATATGCCGTCGCCAGCCAGTGGGCATAGGATGCCGTTGTACAGACCCTGGCCTGTGTTGGCATTAACGTTTTCGCTGAATACTCCGTCACCATTGAAATCGACGAAGGTCTCTTCTGAACCGGTCAAATCATTCGGGCTTGAAACCGGTGTGTACTCACCATCTTCGTTGTGGTCGATAAAAGCTTCGGCCAGGTTTTCAAACTCTTCATTCTCGTCGTATACACCGTTGCCATTCGCATCGACGAAGAATTCTTCGCCAATAGTGGTTACAAGAACAGTTGATCGGCGTCCTCTTATAGGGCCGAGGTCACCAGGGCAAGGTCCTGTACCGTTGACCAATATACTCGGGCAGCTGGTATTGCTGGTCGTTTTGATCAAGTTTTGGTTAAACGTTGGAAAACGTGGCTCCTGGCTGGTCCAGATCACCGAGCAGCTACCTCCTGTCGTCACGCAGGAACTGGCGATGGCCCCGTATTCGGTCGAAAACAGAGCACTGGTTCCGTCAGGTACGGGGTTGTTGAACTTGTCGGCCATTCTCACCGTAACGGACGTGGTTAGCCCGTCGGTTGAACCAGCGCCCGCAATATTAAGCGATTCAAATGAAAGGCTGATGGAATTCTGATCGGGCAAACCGGAGCTGATAATCAACACATCGGAAATCGTAGAAAGATTAAGCGGATTGCCGTTGTTGTCTGTTGTATCGATGTTTGCGATAACTCGCACGGGTGTGGCAACGTCACCGGCAGAGACTTGCGCAATAGCTTGGCCCGTTGGATCGGAAACGGTAGATGAATTTAGCAAAGAGACACCACCGATGCCAGTTGACAGTGTGAAATCGACGGCTTGTCCGCTGAGGGGTGCTCCCGAACCATCTGCGACCAGGAATATCACTTCTGAAGTCTCCTGGCGTGCTGAACCACCAGTGCCTCTAAGTGCTATTAGCTCTGGTGTGGCGGATATAAAGTTGATCGCATTGACCTGTGGAGATGCTACATTTATCGTGGCAAATGCTTGCGAGCCACCGTTTACAAGTGTCGCAGTAAGCGGGTCGTCACCACCACAGCCTGTTGCGGTGTATGTCGCTGTCGCGCGCCCGTTGGCGGTAGTCACCGTTTCCGGAAGTGTTGCTAGACCATCTACAACACATTGACTGCGCAGGATAATATCTTCGGCGGTCGTGACCTCAAGGCCGTTGCTATCCACCACGGCAAGCCTGAGTAGGGTGCTACCACTGGAAGACAGGGTGTCTGCCAGAAGCCCAATTTCACCGTCGATAAATGTATCACTCTGGAAGTGTCCAACTCTAAGGTCCGGTCGTATTACCTGGAAGGTAAGTGAGGCAATAACGGGCTCGCCCTCAGTCTCGACAGAAACTCGAAGTTCTGTAGCTCCGAAATCCGCGCCCGGCAAAACCTGAAAAACTGCCTCGCCATTAGCGTCCGTTAACGCTGAACCAGACTCTGGCAGTATAAGACCGACAGCAGAAGTAGTGACTGCGGAGACGATAAGACCTACACCGGGATTTTGGCCTTCGGTAACGGTTACCGTTAGAGTAGCTGGACTGGCTGTGGTCACCGTATCGGTTGGGTTCCCCAGGGAGTCAACAAAGTCCAGGAGTATCCGGATGTTCCGCTCGTTACCGCCGTCGGGATCAGGGAGAAAGCGCGCGTCACCACTACCGCCGCCTCCACCACCACAGGCTGTGAGCGTAAATGCGGTGATTAATGCGATTGATAGACGGCTAACGTTCCTGGCGAACCAAGTGATCATTTTCTTCCCCTATTGCCCACTATATAGAAGGTCTTTTATTGTGATACGGACTTCGCTGATGTTGAGCCGTTTGCCCCGCGCTTCAACTACCCAACGTCAATTTACCCCAAGACTATCATGGATAGAACTAAAAACTTTATAAATAACATGGTGATACGGGCTTTTTGTGATTTTTTACACAAAGTTCAGTCTCCTTGTTTGGAGTTGCTATGGGCGATAGCTTAAACGCCGTACGTCAAAGTTATTCGTTTTGGTTATAATTCTCCTTTGAAAACAGTATTTTACGACTGGCTATCCAAAAAAGGGTAGCGGACAACGGCTTTTTCTTGGCTGTGGGACAAATTATGCGGTTTGACGACCATAGGTTCGCGGTCGATGAGTACATTGATTAAAACCACCCAAAAACACGAGCAAGCTTGATGGCTCCCAACCCAATGGCGACCAATACGACCAGGCCACCCATCGTGTTGGCCCAAATACCGTTGCAATGATCTTTTAACAGGCTTCGATTGTTCATCACCAGAAGCAAAAATATTGCGACAAAGGGTAGCAGGAAGCCGTTTGCTACCTGGGCGAAGAGTATGGCGGCCAGTGGTTTACTACCCGCGGCGGCGAGCACAGTTCCAGAGGCTAAAACCGTACCCCACACCCACTTAAAGCGGGAACTATGCATGTCCTGTGACCACCCCATCGCGCCGCACACAGCATAAGCTGCGGCCAGGGGCGCGGTAATTGCACTGGTCAAGCCACCCGCAAAAAGACCGGCGGCGAATATCAGCCTTGCCTTGTCTCCCAAAAGAGGCTCCAACTGCGCCCCCATGGATTGCGCATTGAATTCCAGGCCCGTCCGGAAAAAAGCGGTGGCGGCGGTGCTCATCACGGCGAGAGTGATTAGCCCACCCAGGCCAACGGCCAGCCCGGTATCCCACCGCGATTCGCGAATGCTCAATTCCAGGTCCTCATCCGCCGACCATTTCTCGCGTACCGCGTTGGCGTGCAAAAACAGGTTGTAGGGCACCACTGTAGTCCCCACCAACCCAATTACGGTCAAAGTCGATCCTGAAGGTAAGTTGGGGGTAAACATTCCTCGAAAAATTTCGATCATATCTGGCCTGAGTACGATGGCGGTTGTGACAAAAACGGCGCTCATTATCAGTACCAGCACAATTAAAACGCCTTCCAGGACCTTGTATCGACCTGTTGCCAATAGGGCCCCCGAAACGATACCCAGGATGAGCGACCATGCAGTAATACTCAGGCCAGTCACGCTATTGGCCGCCAGTGCGGCCCCGGCAATATTGCCAACTTCGTAGGCTGCATTGCCGAAGCCGATAGCGGCTATTACTAACATTACGGTCAACTTGGAAGTCAGCTCACGGGTTCCTGTTCCCCGCATTACCTCAGCCAGGCTCATGCGGGTAACCAGCCCCAGTCGAGCGGCCATTTCCTGTAACACCATTGTGGCGAACACTGAAAACACCAGCGCCCACAATAAGGCGAAGCCGTAGTTGGCACCTGCGGCGCTGGCGGTGGTGATAGTGCCAGGCCCGATGAACGCCGCCGTCACCAGTAGTCCTGGACCCATTTTTCGCAGAGTTATCATCTTATCTATCTGTTCTCGCTCTTCGTCATTAGAAGCAGTGGGATTTCCTGCTACCATTCGCCCATGGAAAACAAAGCCCCCACTGCTACACATCTGTCTGTATCTATTGTTCTATTCAGCAGCTCACTGGATTATCTGCAGAGGACTTTGCAAAGTCTCCTCATCTCCTGTTCGAAAGCTGAGTACCATGGATACCTGAATACTCTGCATGTAGACATCATCGATAATTCAGAGGATGCATTATACAGCGATCAGGTAGGGAGTTTACTGGAAAACATCGCAGCTGCTGAAATTTTCACGATTGAATATCATGCGGCGGCAGGCAATGCTGGTTTCGGCGCGGGTAACAACTTTTCTATCGACAGTCTCCGAAGTGATTACCACCTGGTGTTGAACCCCGACGTTGAAATAGCTGAGTCTGCGATTACTTTGGCTCTGAAGCATCTGCAGGGGGACGATGGAGTGGTGCTCTTGTGTCCCCGGGTTTCAAGTGAGGATGGTTCTCAGGAATTTCTATGTAAACGGTTTCCCAGTGTGCTGATGTTGCTACTAAGAGCCTTTGCTCCGGAGTTTTTGCGTAAAGTTTTTCAAGTGCGGCTCGATAGTTACGAGATGCGTGATGTTTGTAGCAGTGCGGTAGTTGCCGATGTCGAACTCGCAAGTGGCTGTTTTATGATGATTCGTACTGCAGCTTTCACAGAGGTTGGTGGTTTCAATGAACAGTACTTCCTGTACTTCGAGGATTTTGACCTTTCATTGCGTCTTCGAGAGTTTGGTCGAACCGTCTTTGATCCCGCCGTTGAAATCGTTCATCACGGTGGCTATGCCGCCAGCAAAGGTCTTCGCCATGTGGCCATGTTTATGCGATCCGGGATTCGATTTTTCAACACTCATGGATGGCGTCTGATATAGGTCTGCCACAATTTCTGATAAACTCCTTCGCCATATAGAACGCTACTCACTGGGAATTACATGCACGAACTCACACGCAGGGCTTATCTGGATGCGATGGGTATTGCGACCTATGTGTCCCGTGCACAAGTGTCGGGTAGCGCCAACACGCTTAAGCTGGCAGTTGTTAAACGTCCAGATCCGCGCGCCGCAAAACCGGCGATGGTTGAATCTCCTGCAGCTCCCATCAGTGCAGCCAGCGGTAGTCTTGCGCAAATGCCCTCGGTGGATTTTGAAACACCGCAGCGAACCCAGCCTGTTGTTCTCGAAAAGCCATCTGCTGCCGGTGCGGGCGTAACACCTACCGTCGAATTTGGTATTGTCGCGTTTATTTCTGGTAGCTGGCTTTGGCTCGAGGAGTTGCCGCCGCAACAGGTGCTGATGCGTGATCAGGTGCAACTCGTGCAGGCGATGGCAAGTGCGATGGGCCCGGATGTGGGAAAACCTGAAGTAGCACAATTTCACTGGCCGATAACCACCAATAAGCAACTCGATCTGGGTGAGGCGGCGGCGCGCGGGGCATTGGGTGGGTTTATCAATCGAAAGCTGGAGCAGGCCAGCTGTCGCGGGGTTGTCCTCTTGGGCAGTGCCTGCGAGCGATGGATTCCTGTGGATCAGTTAAGTGCCGAGCATCGAATCCTCACTGTTAGTACCGCTGAAATGTTGGTTGATTCGTCGTCGAAAAGGCGTGCGTGGCGGGATCTTCTGCCCTATGTCAGCTAGGGATGGAGTCATCAACAAGGCCTGCTGTAATCTTGTTTTGGATGAGGGCAATATTCATAACATTGCCGTACACCCCGACCATCATCGACAGGGTCTTGTCTCAACACTACTTCTGCAAGTATTCGAACTTATGAAACGGCCAGTGTAGAGCGTTGCTTACTGGATGTTCGCAGATCTAACATGGCAGCTGTTGAACTCTACACCCATCCGGGTTTTCGGGTCGACGGAGTGCGTAAAAACTACTATCGGGGTAGCGGCGGTCGAGAGGATGCGCTGCTGATGTCGAAACTATTGTGAGTGTTACCCAATGAATGTACTGGAAACAGAGTGGTGGACCATGGCCGTTCCTCCTGAATGGTGGGCTGAGGCTGAGGAGGACAGCATCCTGGTCGGCGATCGAGACGACGTGGGATGCATCGAATTTAGCACGCTGCATAAGGAGGCGGGGCAGTTCGATCTAGCGGAACTGGATTCTATCGCACGCGCTGAAGCGGATCAGGAATTGACTTGGGAATCTATTGAGCTGGGTGAATTTTCCGGGGTGTACAGCTCGTTCAAGGATGACGGGGCCGCCATTCGAGAATGGTATGTGGCCAACGGAGCCTTGCTTTTGTTCATCACTTACAGCTGTGATGAGGACAACGGTGGGATGGACGATTCCGCTGTCGACGAACTGCTTGATACCTTGATGGTGGTAGATACGTCCGAGTAAGCAGTATCTCCCTGGGAGATATGTCCCGTTACCCGAACCCGCTTGCCACCTTTCACAGGCTTTTCTTTTAGGGCCTCGGCGCGACGCTTGAGTTGCGCGTCAATCAGATTTTTTCCCGCTATTAGCAAACCGGTAAAGATAAAGGCGCCGGGGGGCAGAATGGCCAAGAGAAAGTCTTGGTAGTCATTGACCAGGACCCACTCCCATCCTGTTGCGGTGTGCCCAAACAGTAGATCCATGTTGGCGAACAGTGCGCCTGTGCCAATCAATTCTCGCAGAGCGCCCAGCAGGACCAGCACGACTCCAAATCCGAGGCCCATCATCAATCCGTCGTAGAGAGCAGGTGCCACCCTGTTTTTGCTCGCGAAGGCGTCGGCGCGACCCAGAATGACGCAGTTGGTAGTGATTAGTGGCAGGAATATCCCGAGGATCTGATACAACTCGTAGGCGAAGGCTTGCATGAGTAATTCGATGCAACTCACTGCGGCGGCGATGATCATTACAAAGGCGGGTAAGCGGATCGCGTCGGACACGATGTTTCGTACCAACGAGACGGCAGTGCTTGAGCATATCAATACAAGTGTTGTTGCCGCGGCCAAACCGATGGCGTTGACAACGCTACCGGTAACCGCGAGCAGCGGACACAGGCCCAGCAACTGCACAATGGCCGGATTGTTTTTCCACAAGCCATTGAGTGATAACTCTTTATAACTGGTTTCAGCCATGGTCAGTCTCCCGCAGTGGCATTGGAGGTGGCTGTCGCAAAAATGCCATCGTGATTGGACTGCGCGTATTGCAGTGCTCGCAGTGTCGCTGCTACTACGGCTCGAGGTGTGATT
Source organism: Halioglobus sp. (assembly GCA_965262875.1). Taxonomy (GTDB): domain Bacteria; phylum Pseudomonadota; class Gammaproteobacteria; order Pseudomonadales; family Halieaceae; genus JBALVT01. The sequence continues at coordinate 1,724,000 of OZ253569.1, read as the reverse complement.
GTAGCACCGGTAAACTGGTCAAACTCCCCTTTGTCCTTTTTTACTCCCCATTGTTCCAGGACGGGATTGGCGAGGGATTTGCCGTTGAAGCCCAGTATCCAGTCGGATTTTTTCAAATCCACCTTGTCACCCAACCCCGGTGTTTCTTTGTGAGCCAAAACGCGAACGCCTGCAACACTGCCGTTGGCGTTAACACCCACAATCAAATCGATATCGCCGCTATAACCGTCCGCCGCAGTTACCGGAATGATTGCAGCTATCACGGTCTCATTTTGGCGCGCTCTATAAATTTGTTTATTTGTTCCCAAGCCCAGGCCGATAGATTCGGGGCCAACGATGATTGTATCGTCCAACATTGAATTGTTATGTCGGGCAACGGGTACAATTTCGAGCAGGGCCTTTTCTTCAGCTTTTCGCTGCTCCAGCGCAATCGCGTCCTTCGTCAGTAAATAGGTACCTGAGATAAGCAGCGTGGTGCATACAGCAAACACGGCGAGCAGAATGCTGTTGCGGGAGATCGACTGAACCAGCATTTTATTGCTCCCCTCGCTCATGCCCATAGGTTCTGGGTTGAGTGTAGTGATCGATAAAAGGCGCGGCGAAGTTCATGATCAGCACCGCAAAAGCGACCGCGTCCGGGTAGTTGCCCCGCACCCGGATAATGTAAATCAATACTCCGATGAGAGCGCCATAAATTAACCTTCCGCGCACTGACACAGCTGAGGTAACAGGATCCGTCACGATGAAGAAAGCGCCGAACATGGTAGCGCCACTCAACAGATGGAACGCGGGCGATCCACCGCTGGCCGAACTGCCGCCATCGTAGAATACAGCCGCCATAAAACTCAGGCTGAGCAACATAGCCACGGGCGCGTGCCAGGTAAAAATCTTGCGGTACAAAAGCCAGGCTCCGCCCGCGGCGAAGGCCAGATTGACCCATTCCCACCCCAGGCCAGCCCAGCGGCCAAACTGTACGTTTTGATCCCACAGATCCTTTATCAGCAAGCTGTTGTTTTGCTTGAGGACATCCAGCGGGGTTGCCATGGTAACTCCATCGTAGGCAGCCGGGAAAAAGCATGCCTGCAGCGCATCGAGTAGACCAGGCAGTTCACCTGTACCGGCGGGAGGGGCCCAGGCCGTCATTTGAACGGGGAAGGAAATCAACAGAATAACGTAGCCCACCATTGCCGGATTGAAAGGGTTGTACCCCAATCCACCGTATAGATGTTTCGCCAGCAAAATTGCGCTAGCAATACCCACAGCAATTAACCACCACGGCGCGTAGGGTGGAAGCGCAATGCACAGCAGCGTCGCAGTTACTAAGGCGCTGTAATCTTTGAGGTAAAAAGCAAGCGGGCGGCCTCTTAGGAGTAGGGCTAGTGATTCAAATGCCAGGGCTAGCGTACAACCCCACAGTAGGTTCACCAGGGTGCCAAAACCGAAAAAATGCGTTAGTACAAGAATCCCCGGAACAGTTGCCAATAAAACCTGCAGCATCACGCCCGAGGTGTTCATTGGCCCATGTGCGTGGGGGGAGGTTATCCGCATCAAAGCCATGTCAGGAATCCTCTGCCTGAGTTACAGCCTGCCCGGCGGCTATAATTTTTTCACGCAGTCTTTCTACAGTCGCTACAAGCGCATCTACGATTTTTTCTTCTTCGCCGTTGCCTTGACACTCTTCCAACTTTGTCTCGGTTTTTTTCAGGCGCAGGCGAAGCTTTTCCAAATTGTTCCTGGCTTTCTGTGCTGGGCTCAGAGCTGAATCGGCGGCCCTGGCCGCCATCGCTCTTTGTATCGCTGCCTGGGCGGCATCAACCTGCACATCGTCTGTCTGCTTTGCTGAATCGCCTTTTTGCGTAGCCTGATATTCTTCAAGTGCCTTCTTGGCTTTGGCTCGATCTATTGCCGCCTGAATGGGATCTACTGCGTCCGATGATCCCTGTGCTGCTAGTGCGGCTCGCTGTTCTGCGGCTAGCTTGCGTGCAGCGCGTTTGGCATCTTTTTCTGCTTCTTCGCGATCCAGGCGCTCCTGTCTGGATTCGAAGCGGAGGCGCGACTGTTCAGATTTTTCGTGATCTCTTCGAGCCTGCAAAATTTCAGCCTTTGACGCTCGATAGTATTGGACCAGGGGAATAGCGCTCGGACATACCCAGGAGCAAGCGCCGCACTCAATGCAGTCAAACAGATTGTGCTGCTCGAGTTTTTCATGCTCTTTTCCCTGCGCAAACCAAAACATTTGCTGAGGGAGCAAGCTGGCAGGGCAAACCACGGCACACATACCGCAGCGAATACATGCCTGTGCCGGAGGTGGAGTAGGGAGCTCCGCTTCAGTGGGGGCTAAAATGCAATTGGTCGTTTTGACGATGGGAACATCCGCATCTGGCACCGTGAAGCCCATCATTGGGCCGCCCATGATGAGCCGTTTGTTAGCGCTGCTTTGGTAACCTGCCTTGTCCAACAAATAATTCATTGGAGTGCCCAATAGCACTTCGTAGTTTTGCGCTTGATCCACTGACTGCCCAGTGACGGTGGTGATTCGTGAGATCAAAGGGCGGCCGAGAACAACTGCTTCGTAAATGGCAACTGCGCTGCCGATGTTTTGACAGACAACACCGACATCCGAGGGCAGACCACCACTGGGTACCTGCTTCCCGGTCAGGATTTCGATGAGCTGTTTTTCACCGCCCGACGGGTATTTGGTGGGGAACTGCACGATCTGAATGTCGGTACCCTGGGCGGCGCGGCGCAGGCTCGCCAGTCCTTCTGGCTTATTATCTTCGACACCAATAAGCGTTTCTTGCGGATTGATCAGCTGCGCCAGTATTTTTGTTCCGGCTACAATTTGATCGGCGCGTTCTCGCATCAAAACATCATCGGCGGTTATGTAGGGTTCGCACTCTGTGCCATTTAGAATTAGCGTTTCTATAGTGGCATCAGGTCTAACAGACAGTTTGACTGCGGCTGGAAAACCCGCGCCGCCCATGCCAGCTATTCCGCCGTCGCGGATGGTGTTTAACAACTCCAGTTTACTAAGCTTCGCATAATCGGCGCGGCCATGAAGTGCAATCCATTCGTCATTGCCATCGCTGTCGATAACGATACAAGGGGCTTTGAAACCGGATGGATGCGCAATGGATCGTTCCTCGACGGCACTTATGGTTCCCGATGTGGGAGCGTGTACAGGTACGCTCACAAAGCCTTTTGCTTTGGCAATTATCCGGCCTTTCAGAACTTTGTCACCGACTCCCACAACGGGAACCGCCGGTGCGCCTATATGTTGGGAAAGCGGCAGTGTCAGTTTGGCAGGTATGCCCGCGGACGCAATTGGCAGGCCCAGGGATTGGTGCTTGTTTTCGGGAGGGTGAATTCCTCCGTGAAAGTCGAATACCTTTCTCATGCAGCCGCTCCAGTCGTGGCATCGGTCGCAATGATGTCTACTTCGCGACTTACTGGATCGGGAAGACCCCAGTGCCAGGATTGTAGGGTTTCTTCCCGGGGGATCATATCGATGCAATCCACAGGGCACGGCTCAACGCAAAGGTCACACCCGGTGCACTCGCTGACAATAACGGTGTGCATGAGTTTTGCAGCGCCCAGGATCGCATCAACGGGGCAGGCCTGAATACACTTTGTGCACCCGATGCATTCGTCCTCGCGGATATAGGCAATCGCTGTTACTTTTTCTTCGCCGTGTTCTTCATCAAGGGGAATGGCTTCCACATCCAGTAAATCTGCCAGGGCTTGAATGGTAGCTTCACCACCTGGAGGGCATTTGTTGATGGGTTCGCCATTTGCTATGGCGGTGGCGTAGGGGCGGCAGCCGGGGTGGCCACATTGCCCGCATTGTGTCTGGGGCAGAATATCGTTGATCTGGTCCGCAATGGGGTCGCCTTCTGTCTTGAATCGTACAGCGGCAAAGCCCAGTACTGCACCAAATATGGCGCCCAAACCGACCAGGGCGAGAAGCGCCGCCACCAGTGGAAATTGTGCGATAAGTTCGGCCACTTCGTTGCTATACCAGTCCGGCAAAACCCATAAAGGCCAGGGACATCAAGCCTGCGGTAACCATACCAATCGCGGCACCTTTGAAGGGAACGGGAACATCGGCAACGGTCAGTCGCTCTCGCATGGCCGCAAACAACACCAGCACCAGGGAGAATCCCACTGCCGCGCCAAAACCATAAAACAGCGACTGCAGAAAACCGTGATCTTTATTGATATTCAGAAGAGCCACGCCCAGCACTGCGCAGTTGGTCGTAATCAGCGGAAGATACACGCCTAAAACCCGGTACAGCAAAGGGCTGCTCTTGCGCACCACCATTTCGGTAAACTGCACGACCACCGCGATGACCAAAATAAATGAGATAGTTTTCAGATATTCCAGACCCAGAGGCTGGAGTAGAAAGTTGAAGGTTAAATGGCTGCAGGCGGAAGCAAGCGTCAGAACAAAGGTTGTCGCCATCGACATACCCATGGCTGTTTCGAGCTTGTTTGACACGCCCATAAAGGGGCATAAGCCCAGGAACTGGACCAGCACGAAATTGTTGACGAGAATCGCGCCGATCAACAAGATTGAGTAATCTGCCAACATGTATATCTCTTGCCAGTTAGGGAAAGTAGTTGAGCTGTTTGCAGCCCCCAGACCAAACTCAGCCTAGTCTAACGTTCTGTTGCAGTACTCGCAGTCCCATAATTTAAACTAACGCCTGTTAGTCTATAGTTTGGCGTGATTTTAAACGTCTTATTCGGCAGGGATTTTAAGCATTTAACCCTTAACAAACAATAAGTTAATTCAACTAAGCTTATATCCCTGCTGCCGGCGATGCTTTCCTTCCCGGGCTGTCTTATTTAACCCTTTCTATTTTACCTTCATGCCGGGTTTTGCCCCTTCATGGGGTTCCAGCAGATAGATGTCATCCCCACCCGGGCCAGCCGCCAGTACCATACCCCCGGATACTCCAAAGCGCATTTTTCTCGGCGCCAAGTTGGCGACCATCACCGTTAGTTTGCCCACCAGATCTTCCGGTGAATACTTGGATTTGATACCGGCAAATACCTGTTTTTGTGAGTCGCCAAGATTCAGAGTTAACTGAAGCAACTTATCTGCGCCCTCCACGTGGTCGGCCGCCACGATTTCAACAATTCTCAGGTCAATCCTGGCAAAATCATCGAATTCGATAATGTCACTGATAGCACTGTTGTCTTTAGCGGCTTTTTTCTGAGCAGTTGGTTTTACCAAGTCTGAAGAAGCATTCTGAAGTTCTTTAGTGGCCTCGACCATGGCCGCCACATTGGCGCTCTCAATGCGCAGCATTAAGGGTTTGAATTTGTTGATTTTGTGGCTCAGCAAGGGCTCTTCGAGGGCTGTCCAATCCAGAGAGCAATTGAGAAAAGCCTCAGCTTTTTCGGCCATTTGTGGAAGTACAGGCTTGAGATAGATCAACAAGACTCTAAACAGATTAATTCCCACGCTGCACACAGCGTGCACTTGCCATTCCTCACCTTCTTCCCTGGCTAGAACCCAGGGCTTTTTCTCGTCGATATACTGATTGGCCCGATCGGCGAGCGCGATGATCTCCCGTATAGCCTTGTTGAATTCGCGTTGTTCATACAGCTGCGCAATCCCTTCGCCAGCGTCGAAGAACGACTGAAGCAATTCTGGTTCGGCGGTCGACGCGGTGAGTTCATTGTCGAAACCCTTGCGCAGAAAGCCTGCACAGCGGCTGGCGATATTGACTACCTTGCCCACCACATCAGAGTTGACCCGCTGGGTAAAGTCCTCGAGGTTGAGGTCTATATCATCAACCGCTGCGCTCAGCTTTGCCGCGAAGTAGTAGCGCAGGTATTCGGCGTCCAAATGTTCCAGGTAGGTGCTCGCCTTGATGAAAGTGCCACGGCTTTTAGACATCTTTGTGCCATTCACCGTCAAAAAGCCATGGGCGTATATTGCAGTAGGCGTTCGTAAACCAGCGGAAGTGAGCACGGCGGGCCAAAAAAGGCCGTGGAAGTTGATGATGTCCTTGCCGATAAAGTGATACAACTCGGCGGAAGAATCGGGCTGCCAGTAGCGCTCGAAATCGATGTTCTCGCGTTCGCAATAGATCTGGAAGCTGGCGAGGTAGCCAATGGGCGCGTCCAGCCACACGTAAAAATACTTGCCGGGCGCATCGGGAATCTCAAAACCAAAATAAGGAGCGTCTCGACTGATGTCCCATTCCTGCAGCCCCGCATCTGTCCATTCGCGCAATTTGTTGGCAATCTGCGGTTGCAAAGCGCCCGAGTCTATCCAGCTTTTAAGCATGTCCGAAAATTCAGGAAGCTTAAAGAAACAGTGTTCGGATTCCTTGTCGAGCGGCGTAGCGCCGGAAATTGCGGATATAGGGTCGATAAGCTCTGCTGGGCTATAGGTTGCTCCACAGGATTCGCAGTTATCGCCGTATTGATCTTCCGTCTTGCAGCGCGGGCATGTGCCTTTGATAAATCGGTCAGCCAGGAACAGCTGCTTTTCAGGATCAAAGGCCTGGACGATGGAGCGGCGCGCTATGTGGTCATTTGCCACCAGTCGCTGATAGATCTCCTCGCTCCAGGTTTTGTTTTCAGGCGAATGGGTAGAAGAGTAGTTATCGAAGCCTATTAAAAAACCTGCCGCATCTTTTTCATGCTCCGCCTGGATTGTTTCTATTTGTTGTTCAGCTGTTATGCCCAGGGACTCTGCTGATAGCATAATCGCCGTTCCATGCGCGTCGTCGGCGCACACGTAGCTGCAATTATTGCCTCGCGATTTCTGGAAACGCACCCAGATATCGGTCTGCACCATCTCCAGCAGATGGCCCAGGTGCAGGGATCCGTTGGCATAGGGTAGGGCGCTGGTCACCAGGATGTCGCGCGGTGCAGAATCGGCCATGGTCGAGATGTCTCCAGGAGTGTCAAAAAAGGGGCGACACTATAGCTTTTTTAACGCAGCTTTTCATTAGTAGGCTGCGGCATTGTTGAATGTTGTCCGGCCCTTTATACTAGCCGCCTTGTGGCGCACCGACCGGTGTTGCCTGCGCATGTACTCACTCCAAAAGCAGTCACACAATGAATGAAATCAAGCACATAATTGCCATTGCTTCAGGCAAGGGTGGAGTTGGAAAATCTACTACGGCAGTTAATTTGGCCCTGGCGCTAAAGGCTCAGGGGGCGAAGGTAGGTCTTTTGGACGCCGATATATACGGGCCCAGCCAGCAACTGATGTTGGGAATCGCCGATGACGTCAAACCTGAACAGCAAGGTGGGCAGTTTCTATTGCCCATTGAAGTGCATGGCCTTTCGACCATGTCGATGGGATATCTGGTCAATGAGCGCACGCCAACGGTGTGGCGCGGCCCTATGGCCGGAGGCGCGCTCACGCAGATGCTGGAGCAAACATTGTGGGGCCCACTGGACTATCTTGTCATCGATATGCCGCCTGGAACCGGTGATATTCATCTCACACTGACTCAAAAAGCGACTCTGTCGGGCGCGGTTATCGTGACTACGCCCCAGGACGTTGCTTTGCTGGACGCGCAAAAAGGCATTGAAATGTTCCGCAAGGTCAACGTGCCTATTTTGGGGGTGATCGAAAATATGGCGGTCCATATTTGCAGCGAATGCGGTCATGCCGAGCATATTTTCGGGGAGCATGGTGGTTCGAGAATTGCCAAGGACTATGGGGTCGATTTGTTGGGAAGTTTGCCACTGGCGCTTTCTATTCGTGAGCAGACCGATGCTGGGACCCCCACTGTGGTCGCGGAGCCCGATTCTCCCATCACGGCGGTGTATCTAGCAGCCGCTGCCGCACTGAGTGCGGCCCTTCAAAACACAGCGGCAGATTCTTCAGTCCAGTCGTTTCCGGAAATTACTATCTCCGACGACTGAGATTGAGCGGCCTGCCGTAGAAATACATTCGCAATAGCGACTAAAGAGGTACGACATAAGGTGACAATTAAGGCAGATAGATGGATTCGCCAAATGGCCCGGGAACAGGCGATGATAGAGCCCTTTGAGGCCGATCAGGTGCGTTATTCCGGGGAGCGGCGCCTTATTTCCTACGGCACCTCGAGCTATGGTTACGACGTTCGCTGTTCAGAACACTTTAAGGTGTTTACCAATATCAATTCTGCCACGGTAGATCCAAAGGATTTTGATGAGGGCAGCTTTGTAGACGTGCACAGTGATGTTTGCGTTATACCGCCCAACTCCTTTGCATTGGCATCCACAGTCGAGTACTTCCGAATTCCTCGTAATGTACTCACAATTTGTCTGGGGAAATCGACTTATGCCCGTTGCGGAATTATCGTCAATGTTACGCCACTGGAGCCGGAGTGGGAGGGTCACGTAACCCTCGAGTTTTCCAATACTACGACGCTGCCGGCAAAAATCTATGCCAACGAAGGTGTCGCTCAGATGCTTTTTTTTGAGTCAGACGAGCCCTGCGAAGTGAGTTACAAGGATCGTGGTGGTAAGTACCAGGGGCAACGAGGCGTTACGCTTCCAAAGGCCTAAGCTATTCGATGGTTACAGCTATGCCCTCTAGAGTGGCGTTGGTGATATCGACCTCAACCGGCTTGCCATCATCCACGTGTACGGTCTTGATCATCAGGTAATCCCACTGGGGTGCCAGCCAAATATCCGATTTGCGATCCGCATCCTTGTGCAGCCGTTCGTAGTGCACTGTGTCTACCATCCCCATTGGCGTCCGAACTTTCTCATTGGCAACGAGTTGGAGTTGGTGGTGCTTAACGCGCTTACCGTCCGCGACGGTGAGTACCAGGGATTTTGGGGCAGTAGTCTCGCCCATCAGCCGCAGGCGCATTTGCTCTTGTTGTGTCATGCGATCATAGGTGTTTTTTGTATAGGGTAACTCGTACCATTTATCCTTGTAGAGACTTCGCAGAGTGTCTGCACCGGCGGTGAACTTCACTTCCCGACGGCGGTTCATTAAACCGCTGCCCTGATAGATATACGCAACGGGAACAATGTTTGAGTCTCGTATGCTAAATCGGCTACTTTCCTTAAAACCCGCGATGAGTTTACTGCCTCCGCTGGTCAATTCGTAGGTATCGTTGGCTTTGCGGATCAACTTGCGATCAATCGTGATGCTCAATCCCCGGGCTTTGGTAATGTATTGTGCGGTGTAAGGTTTGAGTTGCAATCCTGGCGTTAAAACCTCGGCCCCATCCGATGCGATGGCGATAAAGGAAAGCGCCATCAACAGGGCAAATAGTGCTTGAAGCTTAAGACTATGCATCGCGATTGGGAACGCCTGTTGCGGGCAGTACTTGGCCATCGAAAATCGCTCCTTGTTCCGTTAACTTCAATCGATCTTCCAAAAACCAGCGGGCGGTTATTGGATAGATGCCATGTTCTTCAACAATCACTCTTTGCGCCAGAGCATCAGCCGTGTCGCCGGGCAGTATGGGAACCGCGGCTTGTAGGATTCCCGGCCCCCCGTCGAGTTCAGCGGTCACAAAATGTACCGTTACCCCGGCTTGCGCATCGCCCGCATCCAGCGCTCTTTGGTGCGTGTTCAAACCCGGATACTTAGGCAGCAAAGACGGGTGAATGTTCAATAGTCGACCCTGAAACGGGTCGATAAACACCGGCGTCAGGATGCGCATAAATCCCGCGAGTATGATCAGGTCCACCTTGTATTCGTCCAGGCAAGCTACCAGAGCGCCATCGAATTCTTCGTGGCTAGAAAAATCTCGATGGTTTACGCACTGGGTGTTTATTCCCACTGCGGCAGCTTTTTCAAGGCCTGGGGCATCGGGATTGTTGCTCAGAACCAGAGCGATTTCAGCGTTGAGCTGCTCAGCCGCAATAGCATCGATAAAGGCCTGAAGGTTTGAGCCGCGACCGGAGATAAGGACGGCGATACGCTTGTCGCTCATTAACGAAACACGACCTCATTTTCGCCCGGAGCAATAGCGCCGATATGCCAGGCATTGAGCCCCTCCTTGTTCAGCAGCGCCAAAATGGCCTCCTCGTTTTCCGCGGCCACGCAGAGCACCATTCCGACGCCGCAATTGAAGGTACGGTACATCTCAGAGGTTTCTACATTGCCTTTTTCCTGCAGCCACTTGAAAACCTCCGGCCATTGCCAGCTTTCGGTCTCGATGATGGCGTGGCAATCCTTGGGGAGAACGCGGGGTAGGTTTTCGAGCAGACCGCCACCGGTTATGTGGGACAGTGCTTTAACTGGAGTGTTACGAAACAATTCCAGCAAGGCTTTGACGTAAATTGTCGTCGGTGCGAGCAAAGCTTGACCCAATGTGGTGTTACCCATTGGTTCGTTGAGGTCTGCGTTGCTGACTTCCAGAATTTTTCGAATCAGTGAAAAACCGTTTGAGTGTGGGCCACTGCTCGCCAACGCAATTAGGCTGTCGCCGGAAGCGACACCACTGCCGTCTATAATTTCGGCTTTCTCCACAACGCCCACACAGAATCCCGCCAGATCGTAATCTTCGCCCTCATACATGCCGGGCATTTCAGCGGTCTCTCCGCCGACTAAGGCGCAGCCTGCCAGTTCGCAGCCAGTGCCAATGCCTTCTACAACATCCACTGCGGTGTCTACGCTCAACTCGCCTGTGGCGTAATAATCCAGGAAAAACAGCGGTTCTGCGCCCGTTACGATCAGGTCGTTTGCGCACATGGCAACCAGGTCGATTCCGATGGTGTTGTGAATTCCCATATCCATGGCCAGTCGCAACTTGGTGCCTACCCCATCGGTACCAGAAACCAAAACAGGTTGCTGATAGCCAGCGGGGATCTCGCAAAGGGCCCCGAACCCTCCTAATCCACCCAATACCTCCGGGCGGTGGGTGCGTTTCGATACACCTTTAATTCTCTCAACCAGCGCATTGCCGGCATCGATATTAACGCCAGCATCTTTGTAGCTCAGAGAGGTTTCGTTGCTTTCATCGCTCATGGGGTCGTCAGTCCAGTGTTATTTGAGAAGGGCCGTTTGGAAGCGCGGTATTCTAGCGTGATTGCGTGTGAAATTCAGCCTCGGCGGCGCAAATACTGTACTGGTGTAGACGCCACTCCAAAACCGCAGCTATTTGCCGAATTTTGAAATAGACGGATCTCGGCGTATTAGAATCGGCGCGGTAGAACTGCGGCCCAGTCACACTCAAGAGCGACCAATAAGCAGGCACGATTCAAGCGTAGGGACTATAAGAATAAGTGTCGCTGAGAACGGTATGACGCCACCACAGATTTGACGGTCAACGCTGGCGCCATACCCAAAAAAACCGTGCAGGTGCACGACCCGTTAAGTGTTGCACATAATGGGAATAAATCCAGCCCTCATCGACCTTTGTGTCGATGCCATCATCCAGCCGTCTCTACCACTGTTGTCGCTGCTACGCCCAGGTCATCGTCTGTACCCACTGTGATCGCGGCCAGCGGTATTGCACCGATGGTTGCAGCCAGGAAGCCAGAAAGGAATCCATTAAACGAGCCAGAGCGAAGTACCAGGCCACTCGCCCGGGTCGCATGAATAATGCCGCTCGCCAACAGCGTTATCGAGAACGGCAACAACAAAAAGTAACGCATCACCGTTCTCTGGCAATAATACTCCGTGATCTACTGCAAACCGTGCCTGATGAGATCAAAAGGGCCGATATGCCGGGTAAAACTGACGCCACCGTGCGCTGCCATCACTGTGGCGCGGTCTGCGGTCCCTTTTTGCGCAGTGATTTTCTGCAGAGCAGTCAGTTCAGGCGCAGATTCCGGCGACATTAGTGCAGCGGCTGGACAGGAGTCATCAATCGGAGGGCAGTCATGGCCATCGGCAAAGAAACTGAAGCAAAAATACTGCGCTACCATTTTGTTGAGAAGTGGCGAACGGGCACCATTGCGACCCAGCTTGGCATTCACCACTCAGTGGTTGATCGGGTACTGGCACAGGCTGGCCTGCCCAAGGTGGAGCGCACTCGCCGTGCGTCGATCATCGACCCCTATCTGCCCTTTGTCATCGACACCCTGCGGGAGTTTCCCACACTCACGGCGGCCCGCTTGTATGAAATGGCCCGCCTGCGGGGATACCCCGGTGGCCCCAGCCAGTTTCGCCAGCGTATCAGTGAACTGCGGCCGCGCAAGCTGTCCGAGGCGTATTTACGCCTAAAAACCCTGCCCGGTGAGCAAGCCCAGGTTGACTGGGGTTCGTTCGGGCATATTCAGATCGGCAAGGCCCGGCGGCCGTTAATGGCGTTTGTGATGGTGCTGAGCTGGTCGCGACAGATCTTCTTGCGCTTTTATCTCAACCAGCAAATGGAGAACTTTTTACGCGGCCATGTAGCGGCATTCGAGGCCTGGCAAGGATTGCCAAAGGTGCTGCTGTACGACAACCTTAAATCGGCCGTATTGGAGCGCCACGGTGACGCCATCCGCTTCCACCCCACCTTGCTGGCCTTGTCAGCCCACTATCGCTTCGAACCACGCCCGGTGGCGGTGGCCCGGGGCAATGAAAAGGGCCGGGTAGAAAGAGCGATTCGCTATATTCGCGATAATTTCTTTGCCGCTCGTCACTGGCAAACACTGGCCGAACTCAATGCGCAAGCTGAGCACTGGTGCCAGGGTGTGAGTGCTGATCGGGCTTGCCCTGAAGAGCGTACGTTGACGGTCAGGGAAGCCTTCTTACAGGAGCAGGTGAGTTTGCCGGATAATCCCTTTGATACCCATGAGAGACAGCCCGTGCGGGCCGCCAAAACCCCTTATGTTCGCTTCGATCTCAATGATTACTCCATTCCCCATCAATACGTGCACAAGCCATTGAGCGTGAGCGCTGACCTGGAGCGGCTCCAGATAGTGGAGGGCGATCAATGCATTGCTGAGCATCAGCGCAGCTTTGGCAAAGGGGAGCAAATCGAACAGGAGGCGCATATCAATGCCCTATGGCTGGAGAAAACCCACGCCAAACTACACCGGGGTCAGGATCGCCTGAGCCATGCTTCGGCGCACGCCCAGACGCTGCTGCAGCAATCGGCACAGCGTGGACATGTCATTAAAACCACGGTCCGGTTACTCAATCAACTGCTTGATGATTATGGGCGGGACGAGCTGCATGTAGCTCTGGGTGAAGCACTTGATCGGCAATCACCCTACCCGGAGGCGGTGCAGCACGTTCTTGAGCGCCGCCGTGATGAACAGCACCTGCCGCCACCGCTTGCTGTCGCCGTGCCGGCGAAGGTCAAACACTACAGCGTCAAGCTGGCTCGGCTTGCCGATTACGACAAGCTCAATGGCACCCGAAGCGAGACAGGAGATGATACCGATGATTGATATCGAGCAACTCAAACAGCAGGCACTTGAACTGAAGCTCCACGGCGTGCTGGCGCACTGGGGCGAGATCACCGACGAGCAATACCCCTGGCGGGCACAGCTCATCGCCTGGGAGCTTGCCGAGCGCAAACAGCGCTCACTCGAACGGCGCCTGAGCAGCGCCAGGCTGGGCCGGTTCAAACCGATGAGTGAGTTTGACTGGCAGTGGCCAAGCGCTATCGACCCACAAGCGATTCATGCCCTGATGCAACTGGGTTTTATGGACACGGCCAGCAATATTATCCTGCTGGGCAGCAACGGCGTGGGCAAATCGATGATCGCCCAGAACCTGGGGTATAACGCTGTCATGCACGGCTATACGGCGCTGTTTACCACCGCAGCGGCGATGCTCAACGACCTGGCAGGTCAGGATGGCGCCAATGCCCTGCAGCGTCGATTGAAACACTACGCCAGGCCCGCCTTGCTGGTAATTGATGAAGTGGGCTACCTCTCCTACAGCAATCGTCATGCTGACTTGCTGTTTGAAATCATCAACCGGCGCTATGAGAAATGTTCAACTTTGGTGACAACGAACCGTCCGTTTGGCGAGTGGAATGACGTGTTCCCCAATGCTGCGTGTGTGGTCTCCCTGATTGACCGTTTAGTCCATCACAGCGAGGTCATCGCCATTGAGGGTGAGTCGTACCGCATGAAGGAAGCGCAGGAGTGTGCGTCGAAGCGGCGCGAGACCAAAAAGCGAGGAAAGGCTAAATGAAAACCTTAAAAATCACAACCTACTGGACGGCTGAACAAGCCGATTGTATTTATCAGCTGCTCGGCGACCTGAGATCGGTACTGTGGGATCACTATGGTGATGAGATTGCGCAACTGTACGAGGAGATCCGGATTGAGCAACAAGAGTACACAGACAGTGTCGAGGTAAATCATGAGCTGCCGTTCTAGCCTGTGATCGATTGGAGTTAAGCCGAATCACTGTCGCCTCTTTGTCGTTCTTTTATTCTGCGGCAAATAACTGCGGGTTTACTGTGGCGCTAACACCAGGACACCAGAAACGGCAAGTCCGGGTGATAGTAGGGAATTCTGAAAGCTGTAATCGCTTTAACATTGACTCCGATTCCTTTCGAGTGCATAACTTCAACCGGGCCGTGTGTTTTCTTCCAATACACATTAATGTGTTGTTGCTGAACGCAGACTGAATTCCTGGGAACTCATTCAAATGAAGTTGTACGAAAAGAAGAACTTTGAGGAGGCCGTACCTATTCACCTCGAAGAGGGTGCCAATAACACAATCGCAATATACGCGCAGGAGACTCTCAGGTGGATGCGGTTCGATGACTCAGACATCCAAAGTGTTTGCGATTTGTCCAAGCCCTGGCACCCAGTAGCATCCTATTGCCTGTCCATGTTGGCGGCACTGTGTTTACGACCCGATCCGAGTCAAGTTCTAAACCTCGGACTAGGCGGCGGCACCTTCGAGCGGTTTTTTGGAGAAAAGTTACCTCAGGTAAGCCTAACCACTGTGGAGTGTTGTCCCACTGTCATCAAGTTGTCCAAAGATTTTTTCGAACTTCCTGAAGTGTCAAACATTATAGAAAGTTCAGGCTGGAAATTCGTTCAGTCCTGCGGTCAACTGTTCGACATTATTTTCGCCGATCTGTTCGACGAGAGCGGCCATCTGCCCTGCATGGGAGAGCCACAGTTTTACTCAGATCTGGTTTCAATCGTCGCCGGTTCAGGACTAATTGTGATCGATATCGCGCCCTCTGACGAAGATGCCTTGCTCTCAATACTTCTGGCAATCAGACCAGCCTTCCAGCAAGTGCTGCTTTCTACTGACCCCGAATCAAGCAACATGGTTCTCATATGCTCTCGAGATCCGTTTCCGGAAACACCAGGGGCACTCAATCACGTCGAGCAAATACGCAACTCCCTGGGTATCGATTTTACAGAGGCTCTTCAACGCTTCTCGAAACTACCAACGCCGGTACTATCGAAGTAGTTCTACCGCACTTCCGGCTGTGTTCCCTTAATCAAGTATCTTGGTCACCGACTTAGAAGCCGTGATTTTTCCTTTTTCAAAATACGCCTCGTGATTCACCTCAATTTTGTCCAGGGCATAAAGGTAATTTACCATTATCCCGCCGGACTGTTCCCGACCCTTCACCGACATGTCGGCCGCCCCGTGCAGGCGATGCAAACTCGCGCCATTGCCGAGGTGAAACCTTGCTACCGGATCCTTCGCCAGCTCTCCCGACTTTTCCTTCAACAAATAGTGGGCGCATAATTTGGTGAGAGCTTCATAAACATTCGATTCAACAACCTGGCCAATAGGCTCCACCACCTTCACAGCCATTTCTTCATCCACCAATTCAGACAAGTCGGCATTGCGTAGCCACGCTCTAAAACCTGGAACCGGCGACAAAGTTACAAAGGTTTTAAGCTCGGGTATCTCATTTTTTAGTTCTTCAACCACGTTCTTGATCAAAAAATTGCCGAAACTTACGCCGGCCAATCCCGGGTGGCAATTGCTAATGGAATAAAACACAACCGTATTAACCTTAGCCCTTTCCGGCATTTCTCGATCCTGCACTAGTAACGGAGATATCGCTTCGGGTAGTTCACTGGTTAATGCGATTTCCACAAATACCAGCGGGTCATTCTCCAGGGCAGGATGGAAAAACGCAAAGCAACGCCTGTCCTCACGCAAGCGACTGCGCAAATCGTCCCAGCCATTAATTTCGTGCACCGCTTCATAGGCAATAATTTTTTCCAGAACCATGGCAGGAGATGACCAATCTATGCGATGCATCTCCAGAAAACCCTTATTGAACCATGAAATGAACAGGTGCTTCAGGTCGGAATCAACACCACGCAACTGTGGGTTTGCCCGCAACACCTCCAGCAGATGGCCCCGCATGATCACCAGGGCCCGGGTGCCGTCGGGGGCCATATTGATTCGCCGAAACAGTTTCTGACGAGGTGCTTCTACGCGACGGGCAATCGACAATAGGTTTTCCAGCTTTTTGTCTTCTCGATACGCATCGGCTGCGCGAATGATTGCTTCACTATCAACATCGAAATCCTCCGCAAGCCGGATAAAGAACTCCAAACGTTCCCCATCCTCCAAGTGGCGATAACTCTGGGTAACGTCTCCGGCCAGCGCGAGCCCGGAAGCTTCGCCCCGGTGATCCTTTAGCTCCTTGCACATGGCTACCAAGTTATCTACAGGGCTGGCTTTTGCCGAAAGCGGCAATTTCCGCTTAGCGAGCAGGTCTCGCCCAACCTCAATAACAGAGCTGAGCCTGCGCTCCAGGGTGCTCATTGAACCCCTCGAAGGTTCCAGCTGGCTATCCGTATCGTGTTTTTCCGTTGTCATACTTGTGATCCTATTGGAATTTCGCAGCGGCAGACTTTGCTTCCAGTTCAGAAAGCGCTCGTGTTAACAATTCTATAAATATTCGAAAACTCTCATCCGCCGCAAGCTTCTCAGAAATCAGGGACTCAAAGGCCTCAATTTCCAGCTCATGCAGTTCTTCAACAAGTCCCAGATGAGATTCGTGTTTTGCCCTGACTCGAATCACCATTATCCTTGAATAAAATTCGTCAATCCGATCCTTCTTTTTTTGCGTTGCCAAGCGCGCCAGATAAACCCCAGCTGTCAGCAATCCGAAAAAGACATAGGCCAGCATGTTAATGGTTTCTGCGTAACGCTCAAGCGTAGAGGGCTCGTCTCTATCCAAATATCGACGCGAACCGGAATGCAGCGGGAAACTGAGTGCGTGAGGATCAAAATCTTCGGTAATGCCCGAGAATATTCAGGTGCTACCGCTGCGAATCGTGGTTTGTCCTGCAATAAGGTTTTGGTCAAGCGGTATATAGTTCTTTCAGAAATTTCTTTGCGCGCAGCTAGCAAGGTATCCACTGACAAGGTGTAGATGTTCCGTTCATTGCCCGGAATATCATAGGTGAAAGCGGGTATCACGGTCGTGTCAATATAGGGCAAGGCATAGCTAAGCCCTTGGGAGGACATGACGGTATCGAAGCCTTCAGGATCAAGCGAGTACAGCCGATATCCGGGAATGTACCACAGCGGCTGACGCGGGCTGACAGGTCCAAAGTAAACTATGATATCTGTTTGGGTTGGATCGAATTCATCGACAATTATCAACTCTCCCGAATCCAATTTTTGTCGCGCCGCGGCCATTTTTACAAATATTTCTCCGGCCTGAGAGTCATTGCTGATATAGATTGATTTGTTTCGAAATGGTTTATCTACTTCATCCAGTTCAACGCCCTCTCTGACTAGAATGTGCAGAATGCTTTTGAAACCAGGCAAAACGACTCGCACTCCCGGCTGAAACGGTGAACTGTTTTCTACCAGAGCTAAATCGGCTTCATCACTGACCAGTGCCTCCAGCCCCGATTGCTTGAGCTTCGAATCTGCGAGAATGAACGCTATCTTCGATTGCTGTTCAAAGATCGGCCGTAGTATTTTTTCATCGACCCCCTCGTCTCTGGGTACGTGCATGCGCAACTGGGTAATAGATTCACTGCATGCAGTGATGCCCATAAGCATGAGTGCAAACAACGCTAAAGAACTCAGGTATTTCATGACTGACAGCTTGACGGTCTCGGCCAAATAAAGCCAGTGTTGTAGCCACCCCGGCTCTAATATTCCCCAAGATTCGTGTAGTATTGGGCTCTTCCGAGTGTTTTTCACAATTTGCGACCAGGCCAATGCGCTCAATCTAACTTCGCACTCTCCCGAGGCTTTGATGACCAAGAAATATCGACAGATAATATTGCATGTGGGTATGCATAAAACCGGCACGACCAGTATTCAAAACAATGCTCACCGCCTGCGGGACGTACTTCTTGAACACGATATCTACTATCCGTCCTTTATCTACAATGACATTTTAAAGGTTAACCACTCCGGGCCTATTACTGCACTGGTATGTGAGTCACCCGATCGCTATGGTGAGCAATGGCGCACACATCCGGGGAATGACATCGATTCCCTGCAACAGGATTATAAGGCCTATTTCAGCGAAATTCTGGAAAATCCAAAAGCAGAAACTCTCGTCTTGTCAGGAGAGACCACTAGCGCGTTCGAAATAGAACACTTACAAGCACTGCGCGAAGCTCTCTCACCCCATACCGAAAACTTGAGGGTCCTCGCCTACATCCGTGACCCATTAAACGCTGTGGCGAGCACCTTGCAACAGCGCATCCGCGGCGGCAGTGACCGAGATCGCAGCCGCCATATTCAAAATCTTGCAGGCGTGGTTCGCAGACGGTATAAGCGACTTATTGAAATATTCCCGGATTCGCTTGAGGTGTTGAATTTTCACGAGGAAATCGCGCAAGAAGCAGGTTTGGCGGGGTCGTTCTTAATCCACTGCGGCCTGGCACCTGAGGTGGCCAATACCCTGAAATTTTCATCCGCAAACCCTCGTATGTCCATGGAGGCTTTCAAAATAATGGCCGCCATTAACCACCGCTATCCCTCCGCGCCCAGCGTACCCACTGACAGAGCCAGACAGTACAACGATCTACGTTCGCTGTCCTATCTTCCAGGCCAGCCTTTCCGACTGCAAAACCTGGAGGATCCGAAGGTGCGACAGGCATCACGGAGGAAGCCCAGTGGCTTGAGGACAACCTTAACTTAACGTTCCCCGCTCAACCGGAATCACCACTCGGAAAACTGTGGGATGACGATGTGCTGCTCTCGCTGGAAAATGCTGTTCTGGATTTAGAATATAGAGAGCACCAAGTCGCCGCAGCAGATTTTCTTGAAAGCGAGAGCCAGGAACTACAGGGGTCCCAGCCCTATGCCAGCGCCGTACTGGCATTTATCGCCCAGAAAATTCACAAAACCGAAAATGACCCTCTGCCGAAGATCGTCAAAGGGTTGGGTGCAGACTACTTTAAAAACGGCGCACTGCAAGCTGAGGATTACAGTCCCGAGCTGGCACTGGAGCTTATGAAAATAGCGGAACAATTGCGCCCGGATGGCGGTACCATAAAAAGGAGTATCGAGAAGTACCTGAAAATAATAGGAAAATGAGTCTCGAAGGCTATACCAAGGTAGCCGGATTACTCGCAGCTCTTGCACCAACGGATTAGCTCTTCTAGACTCAAAAACAAAGCAATGCCATCGCTATAAATGGAATAATAACATGAACAAGAAATTAGTAGCATTATTGGTTGCCGGCAGTACGATAACTGCTTGTAGTGATAATACAAGTGGACCCAGTGCACCGCCGGAGCCTCTAGTAGTGCTATGTGAGGGCTCGGAGGCCAACCCTTCCCGCCTTTTCCTACAGCAACTGGGCACAGACCAGGTCATCATCAAATGGCGAGGCAACGCCGATGGTGGCGATGATCCCGACCGAGTCTGCTTTGGCAGGGACATGAGTGCTCTTGAGGCCTCGAGCGAAACGGTGGTTTCCGTAACGGCTACCGGCCATAGCGAAGCGCTGTTAACCGGGTTGGAAGCAGACACCACCTACTACTATTCAGTAGGTGGCGCAGGCACTGCAAATTCCGCTCGCAGTTTCCACACAGCACCGGCTGACAATGCGACACCTTCGGATGGTAATACCAGAATCTGGATTGTGGGCGATTCCGGCGTGGGCGGTGAAGACAAAACTGAATCCATCGATGTACGCGATGGATTCCTGAGCTATATCGATGCAAGTGGCGGCGAGAAGCCCGACCTGTTTCTAATGCTGGGCGACAACGCCTATAACGAGGGAACTGACCTTCAGCACCAAAAAGCCATCTTTGACATCTACCCTGGCGTGTTGAGCAACACCCCCGTGTGGCCAACCATTGGCAACCACGAAATGGGTACCTTAGGTATTTCCAGGGAGTCGGATCCAGACACCTATACCGTTCTACTTGACGTCGAGGAGCATGGTGGACCAGATGCAGCGCCTGACAGTCCAATGCCCTACCTCAACATCTTTACCCTACCAACCGCGGGCGAGACAGGTGGTTTAGCCAGCGGGACCGAGCAGTACTATTCTTTCGACTACGGCAATGTTCACGTGGTAAGCCTCGATTCGCAATTGACAGCGAGGGATGAATCCAGCCGCGCGGCCATGTTGCAGTGGCTGGAAGATGACCTGATGTCGAAAACTTCGGATTGGACAATTGTGATCTTTCACCACCCACCCTACACCAAAGGGAGCCATGACTCCGATGAGATTCTGATCGGTATAGATCAACCTATTTTCGATATGCGTGAGGAGTTTACCCCCGTGTTCGACGCCTACGGCGTCGACCTTGTATATGGCGGCCACAGCCATATTTACGAGCGATCCTATTACATCAATGGACACACCGGCTTATCAGGCAGTTTTGATCCCCAGGTTCATGCCGAACTCAACGATGCCGGTGAACCAGCTTCGGGACGCGGAGACGAGACCTATACACAGATCAGTCGAAATGGCACCGACGACAAGGTGGTATACACCGTAGCGGGTAACGGCGGCAAGATTACTACTACCAGTGACGGCTTTCCTCACCCGGCGCATTTCTTTAGCGAACTGACTCTGGGCTCAGTGGTTATAGACATAAATGAAGGCACCCTGGAAGCGAGCTTCGTAGATGATAACGGCGACGTGCAGGATTCGTTTGTAATCACGCGCAGTGGCTCCTAACTCCACTGCCAAATGGCGTGTAAAAAGCCAGGTATTTTTCCTGATAGCCAGCCTGGGGATTTCTCTCTCGGTTGGCCAGGTTCAAGCAGATCAGGCCACTGAAGACCGCATTCGATTGTTAGCGGAAAATATCGCCAAGCAACCGAAGCGCCAGTCACTGTACATTCAACAGGCGATTGCCTACTCAGACAATCAGCAAGCGGATATCGCACTTGCGCGAATCGCCATTGCAGAGGAACTGGGCCCGCCCACCAATGCGGCCTTCGCCCACGGAATCATCCTGTACAGATTGGGAAAGTTTGACGCCGCCAGAGATTACTTGAGCAAACACCTGGAAGCGTCTCCCAAACATATAGGGTCCCTGGAATATCGCGCCCGACTCCTTAGAGATTCAGGCGACTTCGAAGGAGCCCTCAGGGACTTCAAAGCACTGTTTAAGCTAAACCCATCCGCAAACCCCGGGCATTATCTGAGTGTGGCCCGGATGATCGCAGCCCTTCCCGGCGGCGGCCAGGACACTGCATTAGCGATGCTGGACGAAAGAATGCAGGAGGTGGGAGTTCTCAGCCAACTTCAGCGCTATGCTATCGAGGTAGAACGGAACCGTAAAAACTATCCCGGCGCAATTCACAGATTGTCGACTCTTGATGAATCACTGCGCGCAACCCCTGGGTGGAAAGTGGAAGTCGCCGAGCTGAGCATTCTGGATGGTCGCCCAGATGAAGCGAGACCGCTACTGGATGTAGCCGGGCAGCAATTAGCTACTGTGAGCGTCACAAGCAGTACACAAGTTCTAATAGACAAGATAGAGCAAGCCAGACTTCAACTCAAAAAGGCTGGAATTCCGCAGGCATCGGAATCAAAAAAATGAAAGGATTTGGTAGGACTACACGGACTCGAACCGTGGACCCCCTGCATGTCATGCAGGTGCTCTAACCAACTGAGCTATAGTCCTAAAGGTCGAGCATTATAAGCAGATGCTGGCCATTGCTCAACCCTAAGTATTTTCCAATATGAAATGAGCCTGAAGGGAGGGTGTATTAAGCCCTTATCTTGAGTCGCTCATGGAGTTGCTGAAATAAGTGATCTCGTGCTGAATTTAGTTGTTCAGCGGCCTCATTGTCCGTCATTTCATTGGCGAATGCATCCAGATTTCTAAAGGTGATTCCCGGCTTTAAATATTGGCTGGGTTTGGCCAGGGAGCGGAATTTCTCATAGGGTGTCATCATGTCGTCGTAGCGGTATTTCTTCCGCTCCTTGCCCTTCTCATCAATAATGGTGGTGGGGAAATAGCAGGGCCGGTGGAAATTGACGTATCGGTAGACTTGATGGCTATTGAGTTCAGTGAAATCCGTGGCGTACTGCTGAGGTATGTGGGTATAGCCATAGAGTTTGCGAATGACCGAGCCATTTTTACTCTCAACCAAACCATTGTCGTTACTGTGCCGGGGCCGTGATTTGGTAAATTCAATGTGCAACTTGTCCAGAAGCTCAGCAACGGTGTAGTTGATATATTCGCCGCCATTGTCTGCGTGAAAGCCCCGTATTTTAAAGGGGAAGGCAGCCAGAATCTGCCTGAGGGCTGGCAGCATAAACGCCTCGCTAATACGTTCCAGCGTGACGATGATCTGGAACTGTGTCACCTCATCCACGGCATTGACGTGGTAGATTCCTTTGCGTTTGTCCTGATCACCTTGATGGACAGAGTCAATGCGGATATAGCCTGGTTGATCGTTCGGGCAAGGTTTGCGCCGCTGGCCAATAGAGGCGGCCTTAGGTCGTGTCTTTGTCAAGACACAGCGCTGCCTCTGGTAGGTCTTGGAGGCCCGCAGGTTGTACAGGTGAGAAACCGAAATACCCGCCAGGCGTCGATAGTCGGCTTGGCCAAAGCGCTGATAAGCCCGCTCACAGAGCTTTTTAAGTACCGCGCCGCTGGGCTGACCATGTCGCTCATCCATACTCGCCAATAGGCGTATATCGGCGTCAGTGTAGGCGCGCTTGAAGCCATTACGCCGAGCTGGTTTCACCGAGACGGTGCCTGTTTTGACGTATTGGCGTATCAGGCGCCTGGTCTGGGCCAGGGAGTAGCCGGTTACCTTTATCAGGTAGCGGGTGACGGTTCCCCGGTCTGTTTTGCCAAGCTGTAAGTATCGGTGCTTCACCAGTGCCTTCTGTACCCAGCGATAGCGTTCAGATTTCTCAGTGGCCACGTTGAAGGCTACTTCCTGTGTGCCGTCGAGAAACTGTTTGATGGCACCCAGGGTATTCAGATGTTCTAAGCTCATGATCGTTTTCATCCGCTGATCATGAACGACTACAAGGACTATTTCAGGCTCATTTTATGTTGGAATCAACTTCCGCCACATTCCCGGGTTTCAGGCTCATTTCATATTGGAAAAGACTCCCTATGCGACCGCTTCTATCGACGTAAGTGATTTGAAGGAAAATACGACCGACAATCCCTTATTGTCGCATTGGCATGCTCGATATCACCAAGCCCCCTGTAGGAATCAATAAGCACATTACAGGCTCCGACCTGAAACGGAATCGCTTCCCGAGTTTTCTTCGCCATCGCTATTGCGCTCTCGTAATTGCCCTGCATTGCTCCCAGCTGCGCAATCCCAAGATGGGTATAGGGTGTGACGGGAGGGGGCGAGTACTGCGCGTCCTTCACAAGTGGAAGTTTGCCCATTAGAAACGACACCGAGTCCTGATAAATAAACTGCCATCGCCCGGATTGGATTAACTCCTGCCCCTTGAAGGACCCGCCATAGCCAATATTGGGCCACAGAATATACTGGGCACCGGAGCGCTCAATCTGACCCAACCACCCCGGAGCATTCCGCAATACATCGACATAGCCCAAATAAGTACTGGAACCATAGATTGTATCTGCACGCCCATCGATAAACACTTTTAGATCGCCGTCTGTGCGCCAGTGAAGATAGCCTCCCCAGTTGTAAAGCGCATACACGTTACCCTTGATGTCGTTGGCCCGCATAAAATCCACCGTATCGATGGGATAGATGTATTCGGCGGTAAGGTAGTGATATGCGGTCGCACTGCTGAGCGGATAAGGCATCATTCTATAGACAGCAAAACACAGGGCGGCCAGTCCGAGGACCATATTGGCCTTTTCTTCGTTGAGTTTAACTAGTACAAAGCCTAGTAAAGGTGCCGACATAATGGCCATAGACATAGCAAACAAAGGTATGAAACGGCGACTCGTTATCGCCATGGCAAGCGTTAGGGCACACAGGACAATGCCTTCCCAGGGGACGCCGACGGCCCGCCTAACTGCCGGCAGCACGTAGTTCAGCGCCAACAATGGAGCTAGATATTGCGCCCAGAAAAAATGCGGCGATCGTATTCCACCAGGTTCGCTGGGCGGCAACCACTCGCCCAGAGTTTTAAAGGGCGAACTGGAATCAAACGCATAGGTCAGCGGGTAGAGAAAGCTCTTAATGCCCGAAGGATTAAGTAAACACACGGCGGCGCATATCAGACCAACGAAAAAAGCCGGTTTGAAGGTCTCTAAACTGAGATTGCGCCAGGGGAATATCAAAATACCAAGCGCCATCAGACCAAAGAAGAATCCGCCGTGCAGGTTTACCCAAATAACAAACAGTAGCGCAAGTTTCCAGATAACCGGGGGGCGATTGAGCAACAGCAGCAACAGAATACTGAAATTTAGCAGTGAGTACAGATGTGGCCGAACATCAATAAAAGGTGCCGCGATTGCAATTGCAACACCCGCGCACAACAGGCTCGCGGGCAGCGATCCGCATGATCGGTAGCAAACCTGCTGTAAAACCCCAAAAGTGGAAATGACTACCAACCATTTCCAGTAAACCAAAGATGCGACACCAAACAGCTGGGCCCAGGTGTAAAAAACAATATCGGCCAGCCACTCGTGATTTCTCCAGACACTTCCCAGTGACGAGAAGGACCAGTCATCCACCATCCACAAGGTTTTCGTCTGCAAAATTTCTCGGCCCGCTGCAATATGCCACCACAGATCCGAGCCTTGCATTTCGGTGTAGCCATAGGAGAGAAACAGGATTGCACCCGCAAAATACCAAAGCCATTTAGACATTGCGTTTTTGCCGCGGGTGATAACCCTTCACAAAATAAAGCGCACGAGATTTACTCTCGTTATAGGTGCGCGCGAGATATTCGCCAATAATTCCAAGACAAATAAGCTGGATACCACCCAGGAACAAAATAATAAGCACCAGTGAGGGATAACCGGGAACAGCATTGCCAAACAGTAAAGTGCGGATGAGAAAGAAGCCTCCGTAGAGAAAAGCGATACCCGAGGTAAGAACGCCCAGGTAGGTCGCCATTTTCAGAGGCACATCCGAGAACGAGGTTATGCCCTCAATGGCTAAATTCCACAGGCGCCAATAGGACCATTTGGTGGTTCCAGCAGCTCGGGCTTGGCGAGTATATAGCAGCTGTTTTTGGGGAAATCCTATCCATGCAAAAAGTCCCTTCATCTACCGGTGTGTTTCCCTTAAGGACTTAAGCGCCTCTAGGGCTCGTCGACTAATCAGCCGAAAATCTCCAGTGTCCTGGGGGATTTCAACATCGCTAAGTGTATTGAGGATCTTGTAAAACCACTTGGCAGTGGTTTTCTTCAAGTACGACTCCCCTTCCCGTGAACTGCGTTTCCCCGAAACAATATCGTAGCCGTCACGCCACTCGCGGAGAAATTCATGGATCAATTCAGGCGGGTCTTGAAGGTCTGCGTCTATGATTATCACCGCATCACCCTGAGCGTGATCAAAACCGGCAGAAATCGCCACCTCCTTGCCAAAGTTTCTGCTCAGTTCTATGACGGCAACGGTTTCATCCTTATCTCTGAATTCGCCTAGCATTGCCGCGGTCTGATCAGTACTGCCATCGTCGACATAAATGATCTCGTAGTCCGTTTCCGTCGCGAGCATGACCTGGGTAATTTGCCGATGAAAACTGGGCAGTACATCAGTCTCGTTATAGGCAGGCACAATTACTGAGAGAAAATCTGTCATGAACTAAACCCGTATATCTCGACAAGTCACGATCGGAAAACCCAAAGCAGGGCCACAGAGAAATTCCACGCTATCACCGTTAAAAATGCGACGGCCTGAACCAGTAGGTAATTTATAGTAAATTGCGTAACACCGACATACATGATGGAACCATTGATCAAAAATCCACAAGAAACCATGAACAAATACCGGGATAGGGTTTGCGTGTGGGATGCGGCCTCACCGAATGTCCAGCTGTAGTGCATTAGGTAGTTTAACATTACGACTATCGCAAAGGCAAGGCTACTGACGATCGTGGGATCACCACCCGCGCTCTCAACGCCTACATACAGTACCGTGCACTGCAACACAGCGGTTAAGACGCCGACGATGCAGAAGCGAATAAATTTTTCAGTTGAAGTCATAGATAGGCTTGATCTTTTATCAATGGGCTGTCGTCAATGAACAATGTGATAAATCTTTAGATCACCCACAAACAAGTGGAAATTACCGTAAAGCCAGCGGTGGACAAGCAGCTCCGGCATATAATTAGGTACATCTATGCCTTTGTCCAATTGCAGGTTGGGATCCTGGCCCGCCAGTGCTCTTCGATAAAAACGGGTGTAAGCAGGTTTGGTTTTTATCAGTCGATCCACGCGGTCAATTCTGGGGCCATTGAGCTCGTTGGCAAATGCAGTGTCGTACCAGTTTTCGCTGAGAACCAGGTAGTCCCCGGCGTGCAAACTAGCTGCATCGCCAAATGCATACTCGGGCTTGAAGAACTGCGATCGTTGCATCGCCGACATGGGAGGATTCACGTAGAAGCCAAAAAACACATTGCTGTCGGGGTGCTCCGTATACCACTGTCGAAGCGCTATCCGTGGATCTGCATGAAAATCTTGCTCCAGATCCAGCAACAACAGCGCCGGCCAGCAAAAGAAAAGAACCAGGAACCAGGGTCGAGCAGACCAGGAACTGGACCACAGTCCGGCGGCAGCCAGCAGCGCTGCCACGGGTATCAAAGCCAGATAGTGCCGATAATAAGTGATTGGGGATACAAAGGTCATAAACGCCAAAAACAAAACCAATGGCGCCAGACACAAACCAACAGACACACTCTTCTTATCCTGGATGAAGGTCTTCACACCCCGGGGAATGAACAAACAGGCAGGCAGGCCCAAACCGACAACTAACACGGCGACAATATTCAGTGGGTTTCGAACTATTTTATTCCAACCGATCGCGGCATAACCCGTGCCAAACTTACCCTCCATAGCTCCCGTGGTGTATGGCGCAACTAGGGCGATTTGCGCCACGACATAGACCAGGATAGGAACCAGTAAAAAGGCAAAAGACATCCCACCACCAATGCGGCGCCAGGGGACAAGAACATAGAAGATTGCCAGCAGTGGATAAAAACCCGCTGTTTGAAAAGCTGCATTGGTGCTCAAACCGACGAGCAAGGCGGTTGCGAGGAAAAGCACGACAATACGTGCCGGGCTTAGGCCCTTGGTGAATTTGTCCCACTGAAGCTTTGGCACCCAGGCCATGTAAGACACCACAGCAAAAACCCAATACTTGGTCCACAGCGCCGCCACAAACAAAGTGGGGCTTGTAATCAGGGCCTGTCGATTCCCCCGCAGCTTCGCATAGAGTATGGAGGTCAGAAACAGATAGATAAAAAACACCGAAGGCGCATCTACCGTTCCGGTGTGAGACTCGCTGGCATGAAATCCTGACAGCGCCAGCAGAGCCGCCGCCGTCCATGCGATCTTTGGCTTTTGGGGAAACAACAACAACCCCATGATGCCGAGCACGACAACAGTGAGCGATCCCGTTACCGCCGAATACACTCTTGCAACCCTCAGGTGTTCAGGGCTGTGACAATAGTTCTTAGCTGTTGAATAATCGCCCTGTGATTCGGCGCCCACTGAATGACCTAACGCTCGAGTGATCGCTATAGTCTGGCGCCCAACAAAAGTTGAGTAGTCAAATCCACCGAGCGCGGCCCGGCAGGAACCGCCCTCATCAAAATTGATAAAAGTGAAACTGCCGGGGTAATCCCAATCCCACCCAACAGTTACCGCGTTGTAAAGTCTGGGAATCAAAGCCAGCACAAATAACAGGGCAAGGCAGGCTATGTTTCGCCCGAGCTTTGATTGGGTAACTGACACGAGGTAATTCCCTTAAAGGGAAATCAACAGGAAGCCGACTGCCGAAATACCGGCAGCCAACAGCGCATAGGGCAATTGTGTTATGGCGTGCTCGTAGGGCGCGCAACCCGCTCCTTGAGCCGTCAGCACCGTCGAATCGCTATAGAAACAGGCCTGACTTCCAAAGCCACTGGCCGAGAACAGTGCACCTGCCATCAATGGCACGCTGACACCCACCTCTTGGGCAAGAGGGAAAACTACTGGGATCGCAATCGCAAAAACTCCCCAGTTTGAGCCCGTAGTAAAGGACACAAAGGCCATGGTGACAAAAGTCAGAATCGGTAGGGATTGCGCGCTCATATAGGGCGCAACACTGCGGATCACATACTCTGTCATACCGATGGCATTATTGGCCTCTATAAAAATAAACTAGAGTTTAGAGCGAAAGAGCTGTTGTCGGAAGCTTCAATCCCGACTCCTTTTCCTTAATGTTCTCTCAAAACCTGCGTGTAATACAAGCTGCAACGCAATGTTACCCATCTTGTATATAATCTACCGCACCAGGGGCTTGGAATTTTTTGCATCTTTCGTTCCACCAGCTTCGAACGTTAACATGGCGAAAATGTTTTGTCAGACCCAGCCTGATTCTTCCCGCTGTAATAATATCCGGCTTGCGCCATGGTGCATCCGTCACCAGTGGGCCCGCTTTATCACCCAATACCAGCGTCAACAAATGAAGCAGTCCGTAACCTACAGTCGTCAAGTGAACCCAGCGATGCAGCGTTTGGCGCCGTTGCTGCCAGGCTTCTTTGAGCCCCCACAATTGTTTCAACTGGTAGTACATCGACTCAATCGACCAACGCAGTCCGTAATCTTCAATCACTTGTTCGCTCGTTAGAGTCGTATCGGTTGAAAGAAATAATCGAGTCTTGGTCCACTGACCTTTACCCCTGTCTAGCTCGCACCAAACGGCTCTGACTAACTGACCGTCAAGGAACCTTGCCTTGGCGAGCCGACTACGGTATCTCACCTTTTGTTCTTTTCCGTACAGCCGCAGTAGTGCTTCCGTCTTTTTAAAGTGGGCAATTCGCTTGGGTGTGTTTTTTTCGCCATACTTGCGTGGCCGCCCGCGTTGCCCCGGTTTTCGTTCGGGGGGTTCGTCGTAAAGCCGCGTATCGATTCTCGCCTGGCCAATCACGGTAAAACCGTACGCTGTCATCGCGTTGATAAATCGTTTGCGCATATACCAGCAATCGACCAATACCCTCACCGTTTTATCTTCAAACAAGCGGTAAACAGCACGCATGATCACTGTCGCTGCGACCAGCTTGCCCGTATTCCCTGCACTGGGTATCAGTCGGAACAATAGAGGTATCGCCGTCGTCTCCAGCGGTGTGCGCCTGAAAACAGCCGCTAAACTAACCCAGCATTGACCACGAACATAGGCGGCTAAATTCGGCTTATTTCCGTGCTGATGATGTATCTGGCTGCCCGGTGCTTTTTTCGAGGCTCGTAGACTCACCGTATCGTCAATCGCTAAATATAGAACGGGATCATTCTTGGCACTAAGAACCAGACAGACGAACTGTCTTGCCAGCTTCAACCAGGACCACTTTCCGGCTTCAAGCCATTTGTAATACGTCGTCCAGTGCCTTTGCATGTCTAGAAACAAATAGGTTTCGGTGACAAAGCCAGCGGGCGTTAACATAGCGCCGATCAATAGTTCAATGAATGTGCCTACGGATCTTGGGGGTAGCGCTTTGCTTAAAAATGTTATCCAATAGCACAGTTCGCGGGGGATGCGAGCACATCCTGTTGCGTTCATAGTGGCCTCCAGAAGAAATCGATTCATTTCTTTCTGAAGGCCGCGCCCTATACACCTTTTAAAAAGCAAAGCTGTATAGGGCGCGGCAAACTTTTTGCCGCTTTATGTCAAGTTTTTTCGCACACTTTGCGCGATAATCTTCCTCCCCAGACTCTAAACTCTAGAAAATAAAGACCGAAACCAGAATAGTCAGCACGGGAACCATGACTTTCAAGCCATCCATTAGAGTGTCAAACATCCCGGTTGGCTTTAGCACCCCCATCGCAAAGTACTGTACCAGGGTAATGATTATCCCGGCCATAACCCCCATCAGGACATCAATGTCGAACCAGACCGTGAAAAATATCAGAGCGGCAATGGGAAGAAAAAACAAAGACAGGCTGGGGTTTTCAACACTACTGCCTTCATAGGATTCGTCCATCTGTATATGTTCAGAACCCGGGGGGATAACCTGCCCTGTTGATTCGGCTCGCGCTTCCGCAACTTTCATACGTCCCACAAGTGGAATGACACCTAGAATGACAAGTGGAACAATAAACACCGCCACCCAGGGATAAAACATATAGGGAATGGCCTGTATGAACACCGATATCCCCTCGCCTTCCGGGGCAACCCCACTCTTTTCCATCAAACCCGCGAAATAGACAGCCCAGGTAGAAATCGGAATGATCAGACATATGGGAGCCGCGGTAGAATCAACCACGTAGGCGAGCATCTCGCGGGAAGTTTGATATTTGTCAGTGACATTTTTCATGGAAGAACTAACCGTGAGAGAGTTCAGGTAGTCATCCAAAAAAATCACCAACCCCAGAGCCCATGTCGACATGAGGCTCCCCCGCTTGCCTTTCACATAACGGGTAACCAGATCCCCAAACGCCTGTGCACCTCCTCCTTTCACCAGCAGCGCGATAAAAGACCCGTAGAGCCCGCAGACGAGCAACACCCAACCGGTGTTCTCATCCTGCATAACCGTAAGCGCAGCGTCAGACAGGGCGCTGAGAAAATTTCCCTTTGAGGTAATAAGGAAGGCAACCATTGCGCCGGCGATAACCGACTCAATGGTACGGTGGCTCCAGATGGCCAAACCGAGCACCACCACGGTGGGGACCAGACTAATAGCACCGTAGTCAGACACGCACTCAATCCCTTATATTTTTATCTGCTCAGGATTGTACCGCGTTTTGAACAGTGGGAAAGAGGCGATCAAATCGCCCCAGCGGTTTTGGGGAAACTAGCCATGAAAACTAGCCGTAACCGTTTGCCCGGAACCACTCAACAGAATCTGCTACGGCGGTTTCGATGGGTGTCTGTGGCAATCCGGGTTCCTCAATGGCCTTGCTCGGGTCGACATAGCAGTGCTTGGTGACAAACAAGGTATTCTTGTAGGTCGTCATCGGCGCCTTGCCGGTGATCCTGGACCAAAACTCCATCACTTTGGCCACGCGCAACATCGTATTTACTGCTACCTCCTTGGTCGCAACATTCGGCACTTTCGCCATTGATGGTGTTCCACAATCAATACAATAATAGATAGCAGATAATAGCCGTGCCCTAACCAACCGGGCATTGCAAGAACGGCCATAAGTTCGTACATAAATCGGCAAGTCCTCGGAAAAAGTCATAAGGAATATTCATGAGTTTTGCCCGCGCCCATCTCCCTCTTCCCGTGAGGTTGTTCAACACTACGGTATCGGGCCTGCGAAGTGCCGGGCTGGATCTATTGCCAGTGCGCGCCGCACCGCTTATGTCTGCAGCAAGCCGCAAAACGGGCCTTACTGATTTTGGTCCGGAGTATTTTCGCGGCCCTCTGGATAGACTGTGTGAGTCACTTGAACACGATGCCAAGCTCACGGCATTGGGAAGAACCATAGCAAGACAGGAGATTCTCCGGCTCTTGCAGCACAGGCTACTTTTCGTAGAACAATTCAAACGCCACCCGGAAATTGCAGAAGAGCAGATAACTTCCCCCATTTTTATTCTGGGGATGCCAGGAACAGGAACCACCAGCCTGCACGAACTGATGGCTCTGGATTCACAATTTCGCGTACCCATGAGTTGGGAGGTGGCCTACCCCTTTCCACCGCCGGAAACTGCCACCTATAAAACTGACCCCAGAATTGCAAAGGTCGACTCCGAGTTAGCGCGCATCGACCAACTGATTCCCGATTTTCGCGACATGTATCCCATGGGTGCGCAATTACCCCAGGAGTGCGTCGCCCTGTTCAGTCACGACTTCGCCTCAATGATTTTCGATGTTCAGTTTCGACTCAAAGAATACCAACAGTGGCTGATTCACGAAGATATGTCAGAAGTGTTTCTCAACCACCGCCGTTGGCTGCAGCTACTGCAATGGCAGTGCCCCGGCAAAACCTGGGTTTTAAAGTCGCCCCAATATCTTGGAATATCAAGGATATGCTCGGTGAGTATCCCGACGCCAGGGTCGTGCAAACTCACCGGGACCCAGTAAAAGTAGCGGTCTCCATCGCCAGCCTGACTTCAACTTTGCGCAGTCTTGGTTCAAACGATGTATCGCTACCGGAAATTGCACGGGACTATATCGACTTAATGTCATTCGGCAACGCGCGGACACTGGCTGTCAGAGAAGAGGGCTTGATCTCGGCTGATCGAATATTTGATGTCCGGTTTTCCCAATTTCGACTAGACCCCGTCGCCATGGTGAAAAATATTTATCAGTTCTTTGAATTGGAACAAAAATCCGAGAGTTTTCAGGCCATGGAAGATTTTTTGGATCGCGGGGCAAGCGGCGAGCGTCACGGGCGGCATCGGTACAACGTTGCAGACACCCAACTGGACCTGGAAACCGAGCGAGAGCGATTCGCAAAATACCAAAATAGATACGGCGTGGAGTCCGAAACAACCTAATTGAATTAACAGATTTGTTTTAAGAAGAAAACAATCTTAAAACCTCAATAATAGTCGGAAATATTCGTCGATAAATTGGAATCGATTGATTTTCCATCTATTTTAATAGCTTTAAAACATATAAAAATGTATTTTATATTTTGAAAACCACTAAAAAGTAAAACACCTCCCTTCTGTGTTGTTGACACCCTAGATTACAACATTCTCGGTGCTATACTCGCAGCAGATTCTGGTTCTGAATACGGTTAATCCGTCTGCGCGTGCCCAATTCGATGGTCAGCGAGTATTCCGTAGAACTCGATTTGAGCGCTTTAGTCCGCTCATAGGTCTGCATAAAAAAAGGAACAATGCATGAAGCGCCACTACTATATCAGTACCGACTTAGACGATCTTGAATTGGTTGAGCAGGACCTGGAACGCGCCGGTGTAAGCACCCCGCAAATCCACGTGCTCAGCGAAGATGACGCCGGTGTTGAAAGCCATCATCTACACGAGGTCGAAGCGGTACTTAGAAAGGATGTGGTTCACGGTACAGAAATAGGTGCGATCGTTGGTGTCATTGCCGCTGCGGCCATTATTGCTCTGGCGTGGTTTTCGGGGCTTACGGAGACCTACACCTGGGTTCCACCGATATTTCTAGCCATTGTCGTTCTCGGCTTTTGCACTTGGGAAGGTGGCCTGATCGGAATCCAGGAACCACACACGGATTTCAAACGCTTTCAGGATCAACTGCACGAAGGCAAGCACATTCTGTTTGTAGACATCCCTCTGGAACAAGAAAGTATCTTAAAGGCCGTGGTAAGTGATCACCCCAAGCTGCAGGATGCAGGCGAGGGCGATTCAACTCCGGGCTGGATAATCGGCGCCCAGCGCAAGTGGAATCGTTTTACTCAAGTAGCGCCCTGATCAAGCAAGTATTCTAGTAAGCACCACCGCCGGAATGGCGATAGATTGAAGTAGTAAGCAACTAATAAGAAATAAGGGCGTAGGCGTTATGAAGTTAGTGATTGTGCTAGTTCTACTTGTTGTGGGATCCGTTGTATTCCATTTCGCTAGTCCCTGGTGGTTCACGCCCCTCGCTTCAAATTGGGGCATGATAGACACAACCATAGAAATAACCTTCTGGATCACAGGTTTTGTCTTCGTCGCCGTCAACCTCTTCCTGGCCTACGCCATCTATAAGTATCGCTACAACCCTGAAAAACGGGCTCACTACGAGCCAGAAAACAAAAAACTGGAAATCTGGCTGACAACTATAACGGGTATTGGCGTTGCCGCTATGCTGGCGCCAGGATTAATTGTTTGGGCCGACTTTGTTAACCCTCCTGAAGATGCGGATGTCATCGAGGTGGTCGGTCAGCAGTGGCAGTGGAGTTTCCGACTACCCGGTGAAGACGGCATTTTGGGCACCGTTGATGCTCGTTATATTGGCCCTGAAAATCCCTTTGGTATGAACCCAACCGACGCTAACGGCCTCGATGACGTATTGGTCGACAGCAACGAGCTTCACCTTCCGCTAAACAGGCCGGTGAAGGTTTTACTGCGTTCAAAAGACGTACTACACGATTTTGCCGTACCCCAGTTTCGCGTGAAAATGGACCTGGTACCCGGCCTGGTCAGCTTCCTCTGGTTTGAACCGACCAGAACAGGAAAATTCGACATCCTCTGCATGGAGTTGTGCGGAATCGCTCACTACACGATGCGAGGCTATGTCGTCGTCGACGAACAAGCGGATTACGACACCTGGCTAGCACAACAAAAGACCTGGGCGGACACACAGGGATTAGCCGCTGGAGACGCTGCGCAAGGTAAGGGGCTTTACGCAATCTGCGGCTCCTGCCACGGCCAGCAAGGCGAAGGCATCGTAGCCATGAATGCGCCGCGGTTGGCCGGATTACCCACCTGGTATATCGAACGACAGGTGAAGTACTACCAACAAGGTATTCGCGGCGCTCACGAAGACGATACTTACGGTAAGCAGATGGCTCCTATGGCCAATATGCTGGCTGGTGACATGGCCATCCGTCACGTGACCGCCTATATAGACAGCTTGGAGGTTGCTCCCGCCAGTTCCACGTTATCTGGCGACGTCAATGCGGGCAAGAATCACTACAACACATGCGGCGCATGCCACGGTGCGAAAGCGCAGGGCAACTACGCGTTAAATGCCCCCCCACTGGCGGGTCAACAAGATTGGTATCTGCAGCGGCAGCTGGAGAATTTCCGCAAAGGAATTCGCGGGGCACACAAGTCAGATGTCTACGGACATCAGATGGTACTAATGGCCAGGACACTACAGAATGAGCAGTCCGTGAATGATCTGCTCGCCTATTTGAGTTCTCTGTAACTAAGCAGTTACAACGAGACGAACTAAAACCTAATTAGTAAGACGGGACGAGGACACAGCATGGAACATGTCGCCATCGCCGACCAGATCGATCATATGCACGATCCGGATACATTTATTACCAAATATATCTGGAGCCAAGACCACAAAGTCATTGCGATCCAATATGGGTTGACGGCGATTTTCGTCGGCTTGATCGCGCTTGTGCTATCTGGATTGATGCGCCTACAACTGGGTTTTCCCGATACTTTTGATTTCATTGACCCCAGTGCCTACCTGCAGTTTGTCACCATGCACGGCATGATCATGGTGATCTATCTGCTCACGGCGTTATTGCTCGGTGGTTTCGGAAATTACTTGATTCCCCTGATGGTCGGCGCGCGGGACATGGTGTTCCCCTACCTCAATATGCTCAGTTACTGGACTTACCTATTGGCCGTTATCGTACTGCTTGCCAGTTTCTTCGTTCCGGGGGGCCCCACGGGAGCCGGTTGGACGCTTTATCCACCCCAAGCGATCTTAAACGGCACACCCGGCTATGACTGGGGCATCATTTTAATGCTCGCGTCCCTGGCAATATTCATCGTTGCGTTCACGATGGGCGGTTTGAACTATGTCACCACGGTATTGCAGGCACGTACACGAGGCATGACATTAATGAGAATGCCGCTCAGTATCTGGGGCATATTCACAGCAACAATTTTAGGTCTGCTCGCTTTTCCAGCCCTGTTGGTTAGCGCCATCATGATGATGCTGGACAAGACTTTGGGCACCAGCTTTTTTATGCCGGCGATAGTCTCTTTGGGCGAATCGATGGATTACACGGGTGGAAGCCCGGTTCTATTTCAACACCTGTTCTGGTTCTTCGGTCACCCTGAAGTCTACATTGTTGCCCTGCCCGCCTTCGGCATGGTTTCAGACGTTTTGGCAACACATGCACGCAAGAACATCTTCGGCTACCGCATGATGGTATGGGCTATCGTGGCTATTGGAGGGCTCAGTTTTGTTGTTTGGGCACACCATATGTATGTCAGTGCAATGAACCCCGCCTTCGGATTCTTTTTTGCTACAACCACACTGATTATTGCAATTCCAACCGCGATAAAGGTCTACAACTGGGTCCTCACTTTATGGCGAGGGAATATACATCTGACCGTAGCAATGCTGTTTGCGATTGGCTTTATCTTCACTTTCACTCACGGTGGATTGACCGGGCTTTTCCTTGGCAATGTGGTTATCGATTTGCCATTGTCAGATACCTATTTCGTCGTCGCGCACTTCCATATGGTAATGGGGGTATCGCCGATCATGGTTTTGTTTGCCGCCCTTTACCACTGGTATCCGTTGATGACTGGCAGGATGCTACACGTGGGCATGGGTAAAGCGCATTTTTGGTTTACCTTCCTGGGAACCTACGCCATTTACCTGCCCATGCACTATCTTGGTTTCCTCGGAGTTCCGAGACGCTATTTCGCCATGGGAAGCACGGACTTCATTCCCGAGTCTGCTCAGTCGCTCAATGCCAGTATTACCATCTCAGCGCTCATCGTTGGAGCCAGCCAGCTCATTTTCCTTTTCAATGTATTCTGGAGCCTGCGCAACGGTGAAAAAGCGGGCCACAATCCATGGCAGGCAACTTCCCTGGAATGGCAAACTCCAGACGTACCACCTAAGCACGGAAACTGGGGAGAAACACTCCCGCAGGTGCATCGCTGGGCCTATGACTACAGTGTTCCCGGAGCCGCCGAAGACTTCATACCACAAAACGTATCGACCGATGAAGTGCCCGTTACTGCTGATGACCACGACGAAGGCCACGTATGAACGTGTTCAAGACACTGGGTGAAAAGCCGTGGCTGGCTCAAGCAGCCGGCGGTGCGCCAGTACTGCCACACGACCCCGACGCCGCCGGACGTATTGCTCTAAGATTTTTCCTGGCAATTGTTAGCGTCCTGTTTTTTCTGTTTACCATTACCTTCTTATCTCGCTCCCAATATCCGGACTTTCAAGCCCTGGCAGGGCAACCCTGGCAACCCTTTACCGATACCTCACGGCTGTGGTTTAACACCGCACTACTGGGGTGTAGCAGCCTGGCTATTCATATGGGCCTGATATCTGCCAGGGCCGGCAGAATGAACTCCACCATTGTCGGTGTGACAGCAGCCGCATTCTTCGCAGTTCTATTCATATTGGCACAACTGGATTTGTGGGAGCAGTTGCAGGCGATGGGCTTTTATATAGGCGGAAATCCGGCCAACAGCTATTTTTACATGTTAACAGCAGTGCACGGTTTACACGTGGCTGGGGGCTTGATTGCACTTAGCAATGTTGTCTTCAGGGTATGGAACAAGCGTCAGTTAAGCGCTTTAAGTGGACCCTTAAAGTTGTGCTCAAACTATTGGCATTTCCTGCTGATAATCTGGCTGCTGCTGTTTGCACTGTTAACGAGCACACCCGATACCATCAACGCACTGGCTGCCTTATGCGGCTTTTGAGGTTCATTTTATGACAGTAGAGACAGAATCCAGCGGAGATTTCACCGAACCCGGTGTCCCGGGTATGGTGGCCGATTGGTCGGGAGATAAAGAAGCCTTCAACCTGCACTGGGGCAAGTTGATGATGTGGATTTTCCTCCTCAGCGACACCTTTATATTCAGCGTATTTTTGACTGGCTACATGAAGGTAAGAATGTCGGCCACAGATGCCTGGCCCAATCCCAGCGAGGTTTTTGCTTTGTCATTCGGTGGCGAACCATGGCCACTGCTGCTCATCGCTATTATGACCTTTGTACTCATCACCAGCAGCGGCACCATGGCTCTGGCGGTGAACTTCGCCTATCGAGGTGACAAGAAAAAAGCGGTGATGTTAATCGCCGCTACCGCTCTTTTAGGGGCATCCTTTGTGGGCATGCAGGTATTCGAGTGGAGTAAACTGATTTTCCACGAGGGGGTTCGACCCTGGAGCAACCCGATGGGCGCCGCACAATTCGGCTCGGTGTTCTTTATGATTACGGGTTTTCACGGCATGCACGTTACTGCAGGCGTCATCTATTTATCTGTAGTGGCGCACAAGGTTAATAAAGGTGACTACGACGAGGAAGGCTACGATATCGTAGAGATTGCCGGGCTGTACTGGCACTTTGTGGACCTGGTATGGGTCTTCATTTTCGCTTTATTTTACTTGTGGTGAGGAGAGAACATGAGCGCTGAAGCCTCTGACCAACATCCTATCGGGATCTTTCTGAAGATATGGGCACTGCTGTTTGTGTTGAGCACGCTCTCTTATTTGGTGGACTGGTTTCAATTTCAGGGTTACCTGCGATGGACACTGATTCTGTTCTTTATGTTTCTGAAAGCCGGGTTTATTGTTGCGATATTTATGCACTTGTCCTGGGAGCGCCTGTCATTGAAGTATGTGCTGCTGGCGCCGCCGCTGGCAATCGCCGTACTCGTTGCGCTGATGGCAATTGAGGCGGACTATACATTCTTCAATAGAATGGAATTTTTCGATCGATAGTGTGCAGCAGTTAAGTGGTAAACCAAGCGGTAAATAATGTCCTCCCCCAGAAGTAAATTAATCGCCGGCTTTGTGCTGGCGAATATTATCATCGCTGTAGTCGCCGCAATTGTCTGGCTGAACAAACCCGCTCCACCTCCGCAGATACAAGGTGTTCTGCTGACCCAAGGCCGGGCACTGGGCGAATTTAGTCTGCTAGATCAAAACAGCAAGCCTTTTACCAACGAAGATCTGATGGGTCGCTGGCATCTGGTTACCTATGGCTTTACCACTTGCCCGGATATCTGCCCCACAACGCTATCGACCCTTGCGCAAGTGGCCAATCGCCTGGATTCAGATCAGGCCAAGACCTCCAAAGGAAAGGCCCTGAGAGTGCTTTTTTATTCAGTGGACCACCGCCGGGATACTGCCCAACAACTCGCCTCATACGTTCCTTTTTTCCATGAACAGTTTGTCGGCTTGACTCATTTGGATGACAGCGCCAACCCTCACCTCCCTTTCGAACAGGGCCTGGGAATTTTTGCCAGGCTGACACCCAGCGATGAGCAAGTGGACGGTGAATTCACCAATGCCTACACCGTGAGCCACGGTGTGACCCTATTTTTGATTAATCCCAAGGGAGAACTGCAAGCCATACTGGAACCCGGGGAAGATGAGCATGGCTCACAAGTGTTTGATGAAGAGAAGGTACTTCAGGATTATCTAGAAATCAGGCAATATCTGGAACAGACAGATTTAACCAACGCATCATGACCCCGCAGTTCACTTGGGTGAACTGATCCTGGCCCCCGCGATACAAAAGCATGCACCGAATCAGGATCTACACTAAGCTTACGGCCGTTAGCAGCATCCTATAACGGAGAATCACCATGTTCGAGAATGAGCCCCCCGCCCGTCGTGCCGCACTGATGTCCAGAGAGTATGTCCACAATAAAAATCGCGAGGGCTGGCTAGGTCTGTACGCGGAAGACGCGATCATCGAAGATCCCATTGGAGTCTCAATGATCGATCCTGCGGGCAAGGGCCACCGCGGTACGGCTGCAAGGGAGCTCTTTTGGGACACCTTCATCGCACCGTCCGATATCAATGTGAACATTTTGGATTCCTATGCAGCGGGCAACGAAGTGGCGAATCACGCCATCATAACCACGACGATCGATGGTGGTGACGGCAAGGTCTTCCAACAAAAAGTTCACGGCGTCTTCACCTATCACGTCAACGACGAAGGCAAACTACTTTCCCTGCGCGGATTTTGGGATACGGAAGATCCGCGCAATGTTTTGGTAGAACTGGATCAAACCGCATAAAACCCATCAAGGTTGTTGTAGTCGGCGCGCGCACTGCGCGCCAAGGCACAGGCCCGTTTATTGCGGGTGCGTTTAGCAAACTGGGGGCAAGTGTATCCGCGATTGTCGGAACACAAGCCGCGACCGTGGAGGAGGCGCGGTTGGCACTTGAGGCCGAACAGGGAATTCACTGCGAAGGCTATACCGACTTACGGCGAGCCATGGAAATCGAGAAACCCGATGTGGTAGCGCTTTGCTCGCCTTACCGATTTCACGCTGAGCAATTGATGGCCATCGCCGAGGCGAACTGTAATTGCCTGGTAGAAAAGCCATTGGCGTGGCCGGCCGATGATTCCGCAGTGTTCAGTATATTGCAAGCATTTGAGAGCAGAGGTCTGTTACTTGAAATGGTAGCCCAGTGGCCACAAACACTGCTTGGCTTCACCGAAATTCACGGCCCAATACCAGAAACTATCAGCCACTTTGCAATGAGACTGAGTCCGATTTCAATTGGTCGCGACATGGTGCCAGATTCCGCTCCTCACTTTATCAGTATGCTGCAGGCACTTCTTGGACCCGGAGATTTTCACGATATCAAAGTCGAGTTAAAAGCTTCAAGTCATCAGGAAATCGACAGCCTGGCCTCAACAGCAGTCCGAATGATTTCCCCAACCCGCGCGGTTGTTGTATACATCATCAATCAGTAGAATTGCGCCACGATCTCCCCCACATGGCGCATTGCCCCGAGGTGTACATTGACCAACAAGATCCCCCTAACTGATCTGAACGCAACCCCTGTCGAGCAAGACGAAAGTGGAGAGCAGCTGGAATTATCCAGTATTCACGACTTTGCAACCAAGTTGACCCAACCGGAAGCGAAGGATGCGCTAGAGCACTATGTGAACTGGCAGGTCGATCAACGCACCAACGTCAACGCCAGCGATCTTGGCTCCGAATCAGCGAAAGTGCCAGACTTTGCGCCTATCTCCATTAATCTGGATTTAACTACCGCATGTAACTTTGCCTGCGATCACTGCGTAGACCTGGATATCCTCAACACGGGAATTCGCTACGACCACGATAAGCTTATGTCCTCGCTGGAACTAATGGCCAAACGAGGCCTGCGCTCTGTCATCGTAATCGGCGGTGGCGAGCCCACGCTATACCCCAAGTTCGCTGAAGTTATTCGTTTCATGAAGGGCTTAGGCCTACAGGTCGCGATTGTGTCCAATGGCACAGGCAACCAAAAAATTGCCGAAGTCGCCGACTGCATGGACGCCAATGATTGGGTGCGCCTGTCCTTGGACTCGGGAACAGACGCTACATTTCAACCTATGCACAATCCGCGCAAAGACTTTACGCTGGAAGGCATCTGCGCCAAAGTCCCCGCGATCAAAGCCGCGAATCCAGATCTGACCATGGGGTTTTCCTACATCGTGACTTGGCGAGGTGCCAACATCAATGACACCGACATCGTTGAAAACTTGCATGAGATCTCCCTAGCCACGAAATTGGCACGAGATTCCGAATTCGACTACATCAGCTTCAAGCCTTTTCTAACCCGCGACGAATTAAACAACGCTGAAGTTATCGACATAAAACGCCAGAGTAATGTAGAGGAAACAGTTGCCAGAATTCAGGCCCAAATAGATGAAGCTGTTAAGCTGGAGACAGACAATTTCCGAGTGCTGCGCAGCACCGGTCTAAAAGCCATGCTAAGCGGCCAGACGCAATCACTCGGCAAGCAGCCCCAACAATGCCATATGCAATTCTTCCGGCAGGTATTGAGCCCCCTGGGCCTTTACAACTGCCCCGTGTATCGCAATCAGGATCATGGCAAACTGGGAGACAAGAATGCTGCGGCTGATGAGATGGCTTACGATGCGACCCGCAGTCAAACAGCATCCCTGATTCGCGACTTTAACGCCACAACCAGCTGCGAAAAAGTGACCTGCCTCTACAACGATG
This sequence comes from Halioglobus sp., assembly GCA_965262875.1. Lineage (GTDB taxonomy): Bacteria > Pseudomonadota > Gammaproteobacteria > Pseudomonadales > Halieaceae > JBALVT01. The sequence continues at coordinate 1,682,032 of OZ253569.1, read as the reverse complement.
TGAACTGGTGGATCGAGAACTTAATCGAAAATCCGGAGCAACTGTCGCAACTTGAGACCAGTGGCTCTGAAGCCCCGGATTATTTTCTCTAGGGTGGGTACCCCGGTTAGCTAACGTCGACGGAGCTAAGGATACCCCGTGCCGAAAGCTCAGCGTCACAAGCGTGTTTAACCATATCAACTGTTACCAATGTCATGCAGTCATGGTGCGCAAGAGGACACACTTTCTTGTGGCAGGGTCCACAAGGGACATCGACTTGAACAATAGTCTCCCCCCCGTGACTGGTATCAGTCCAACGCCTTTCAGTGGGGCCAAACACAGTCACTCTGGATACATTAAAGGCTCTGGCGAAATGTCTCGGACCGGTGTCGTTCCCCAATAACAGAACGCTGCGCTCAATCAGAGATTTTAATTCACCCAGTGTCAGGCAGGGCGCCACCAACAGCGCAGAAGGATGGGACATAGCGTCTTGAATTGCCTGTGCCAGGGGCTCCTCCCCCGGTCCCGGGCTCATTGCAACCGCCACGCCGTACTGTTCAATAAGCTGGTCAGCAACAGCTGCGAAACGTTCCGGTGCCCAGCATTTTGAGGCGCCAAAATTTGCCCCTGGGGAAATTACGACCAGTGGCTTTTGTGAATCAATACCGCACTGTTCCAAACGTTCGCTGACAGCTAGATCACAGTCGGGCGTGGTGAACAGTCGCAGCTGGTCTCCGGGATGTTCACAGCCAAGCGCTATCGCCAACTGCGCGTAGTAATCGACCATCGGCATGGGCTCATAGCCGTCGGGTATTTTATTGGGTACGGGCAGTCGATCGGTCAGCAAAAAACCACGGCCATCTCGATTGAATCCCAGACGCCGCTTCGCTCCACTGCGCCAACACAGCCACGCACTGCGCAGTGAATTAGGCAGCATTATGGCCAAATCAAATTTCTGTTCGCGCAATTGCGCCATAAACGTCTTGTTAGCCGCTTTCGCCTCGGGAGTTTTGTTGCGTTTGGGCCAGAAAACGCAGTGCTGGTCCCAGGGACTGCCCTGTAACATTGAATAAACGTGACGGTGGGTCAGCAGGTGGATTTCACTGTGTTTGAAGCGCTCAAACACTGCCTCTATTACCGGAGTCGCCATCACCACATCCCCTACCCAGGTGGGAAGAACAATGAGAATCTTTGCGGGCTCGCGCTTTAGTGGCCCGATTGCTGGAGGATTCGCGTACGCTACTGGCATGATGCTACTACTGATAACCGGTTCGCAGGCAGTATATATTCTACCGACATTCCCCGCTACACTGGGCCATCTGCTCCAAGCCACATCCTTTGCGAATGCCACTTAAGAGATTTCCATGAGCACCTTCAACAAAATCTATGCCGACCCAGAGGCCCTGGCGCCAGTCCTCGAGTCCCACCGCAGCAAGGGCCACAGCATAGTCTTCGGCAATGGATGCTTCGACTTGCTCCACGTGGGGCACACACGCTACCTGGATGCTGCCAAAGCACTGGGGGATGTACTTGTCATTGCGGTGAATACCGAAGCATCCATTCGCACCAACGCCAACCGCGAAAAATCTATCAACCCCTGTGAGGAGCGTATGGAGATTATCGCTGCTCTGGACTCGGTCGACTATGTTGTTCCCCTTGAGGCCTCCCTCCCTATTCCGCTCATTGAACTGTTCCGCCCTAATGTTCAGGCGAAGGGAACGGATTACACGCTGGAGGAAATGCCGGAGCGATTTGCGGTAGAAGCCTGTGGCGGACGCATCGAATTTGTCGGCGATGAGAAGACTCACAGCTCCTCAACACTGCGGGAAATACTGCGGCAACGTGGAGCACTGTAAAACCCTCACCCAGTAGACTATGCTTCAGGACCTGAATCGTTTCTAAACTAAAGGTCTCTATTATGCTTCGCTCCACCTCTACTATCCTCGGCGCTTGCGGCATAGCAAGCGTCCTGTTTTTCACCGCTTGTGGCACTACCACTGGCCCGTCTGCACTCGAACAAACCATTGCCTCTCGCAGCGCCGAGGCAGTGGCGAGAGATTCGGCGAGACACCCCGCCCAGACCCTGAACTTTTTTGATGTGCGCCCTGGTATGACCGTAGCCGAGGCCCTGCCCGGCGGCGGATGGTATACCAATATCCTCGCGAACTATCTGGGCGCAGAAGGCACTTTGTACGGCGTCAACTATCCGGACAAAATCTGGCCAATGTTCAGTTTTTCTACTGAAAAAATGATTGCGGAGCGTGTAGCCAGTACCGCTATGTTTTCCAAATTGGTAGGCGGATTCACGGAAAGTGGGATTGGCGCTCAGGGGTTTACATTTGAAACTGTCCCAGACGAGTTCAATGGCACAGTAGACCGCGTGCTATTGATACGAGCACTACACAATTTGAATCGTTTTGACGCCAGCACCGGTATGCGCAGCCAGGCGCTATCTGCGGTACACAAGCTGCTGAAAGATGACGGTTTGGTGGGTGTCGTGCAACACAGGGCTCCGGCTGACGCGGACGATGCCTGGGCAGATGGAAGCCACGGCTATCTTAAACAAACCACCGTAATCGAAATCTTTGAAGGTGCCGGGTTCAAATTCGTCGCCAGCAGCGAGATCAACGCAAATGCTAATGATAATCCCGGTGCAGACGATGTCGTATGGCGCCTGCCTCCGTCGTATAGCGGCAGCAAAGACAAGCCGGCGCAAAAAGCTGCGATGGCGGCGATTGGGGAATCTGATCGGATGACTCTTACATTTCGCAAGAAATAACCTATGGTTATCAATAGTTATAACAAAATGTCATGATGGAATATCTTGAAGCCTGAGGATCTTGTCTTATACTGAAACTGTAACGGATTGTTCGTACAGCTTACATGTAACTTTCGACCAATTAGGGCCGTTACAATTTTGGGGAAAGCATGCAGACTTATGTCAGATTTGTCTGCGGCCACGGGGACGTATTCCGGTAGCGGGCCGGATGGAGCAAGACCGGGGCAACTAGTACAACCAGCCTTACCCCCCGCAGCGCCGTCGCAGACCCCTGTTTGTGACGGCGTTTTTTCTTCTACTATTCCTACCACCCGCGCACTTCACCATAGAATGCGCTATGCTCTTCTGCTCATTAAAGGGGGAAGTATGGCGACCATTAAGCAGTTACTAAACGATATTGAAGAGTCACCTACTGGACCCTCCATAGCAGCAATTTTTGATTTCGACGGGACGATCATTTCAGGATATTCCGCAACTGCCTTCATACGTGAACAGCTGAAACGCGGAGATTTATCCAAGAGAAATTTAGTTGAACTGGTGGCTGCTATGACCAATTTTGGTCTGGGCAACATGGGTTTCTCCGCAATGATGGCAATCAATGCGCAATTCATGCGCGGCATCGAAGAGCAGACCTACAACGAGGTCGCAGAAGAGCTGTATACAAAACAAATTGCCAGACTGATCTACCCTGAGTCGCGCGCTCTCATCGATGCTCACATCGCCAAGGGGCATACGGTAGCCATCGTATCCTCCGCTACGCCCTATCAAGTAAACGCAGCCGCGAGAGATCTCAACATTGAGCACGTCATGTGCACCCACCTTGAGGTAGAGGACGGCAAGTTTACCGGTAGTGTTGTATCACCGACTTGTTTCGGCGAGGGAAAGGTAACCGCCGCAGAAAAACTCGCTGCTCAGGAGGGGTCAGATCTGGACCAGAGCTTTTTCTATTCAGATAGCACGGATGATTTACAGCTGCTGGAGAGAGTCGGCCTGCCACGAGCACTCAACCCCAGTACAAAACTGGAGCGAGTGGCGAGAAGTAATCGCTGGCCGGTAGCCAACTTTGGCAGCCGCGGGCGCCCCACCGCATCACAGTTCATTCGTTCGGTTGCCGCGACAGCTAGCCTGGTGGGATCGTTTGCTGCAGGCCTGCCCATTTATGCACTAACGGGTTCAAAGAGAAACGCGCAGAACTTCTCCTTTTCGCTATTTGCCGATACCGCCAGTGCGCTGATCGGATTGGAATTGAACGTTAAAGGCGAAGAAAACATTTGGGCCGAGCGGCCCGCTGTGTTTGTGTTTAATCACCAGAGCAAAGCCGACGTGGTCATCTGTGCGAAGCTGCTCAGACGCGACCTGGCTGGAGTCGGTAAGAAAGAAATTAGAGATATGCCCGTTATCGGCAGAGTCATGGAAATGGGCGGTGTAGTAATGATTGACCGCGCCGATGGTCGTGGCGCGATTGAAGCGATGAAGCCACTGGTCGATGCTATGCGCAAAGACGGAAAGTCTGTGGTGCTGGCACCCGAGGGCACTCGAACAGTTTCACCTCGACTGGGGCCGTTCAAAAAAGGCGCGTTCCATCTCGCGATCCAGGCAGGTGTGCCAATAGTACCCATTGTGATCCGCAACGCGGGCGATGTGGCGCCAAAAGGAGATTTCGTTTATCGATCTGCAACCGTGGACGTAGAGATTCTTCCCCCAGTTGATACGAGCAACTGGAGCGTTGCTACTATTAACGAACACGTTCAGGATGTGCGTAACTTGTTCCTCCGCACGCTCGGTCAGCCCGAAGTCGGTGTAAAGAAAAAGAACAAAACAACAAACGAAGCGAAAAAAATCGAGAAATCCAAGAAAACTAGCAAGAAAAAGACAGCGTCCAAACCAAAAGCAAAATCTAAGGCCGCGGCAAAGTCCAAGTCCAAGCCCAAGCCCAAGACAGTCGTAAAGGCTAAGGTAAAACCTAAACTCAAATCAAAACCAAAGGCAAAGACCAAGGCCAAGGCCAGCCCTGCTACAAAGAAGAAAGCCGCCAAATAATTAAAAAGGTTTAGATCGAATGGATTTAGCTCAAAGATTTAGGTCCAGCCCATGGCCTAGGCAGAAATCCCGACGCGTTGTATTTATACTCGATGCTCGAAATCAGTTCGAACAGAGCATTCTCGAGCAGTGGATTGCGCACTATGCACCCTCCGATACCACATCTGAGGAGGTGGTTGTCTCGCTGGGAGATGACCGTAAGGGAATTGACGCGGAACAGCTCGAGTCAATTCTCGACAGCTCAGAAAGTGCTGACAGCACTTTGGTCGCACCCGTGCGTATCACCTGGCTGCCACCAGAATCAGTGATCAATTCAGGCCCTCGCGTTCGCGATTTTTTGTTCGGTGATCCGCGCAGGCCGAACGCTACCCGCGGGGCGAAAATTATCCGGGAAAACCCAGAGCTGATGCACTTGATCATTGGCAAGCCAGATTCGCTGGAAAACCTGCGCGGCCGATTTTCAGATCAAGCCAAATCTGATGAGGAAAGCAATCAGCGGGAGCTGGCGAAATTTACCGCACGCCAAGCCGCCTTGGTGCTCGACATTGCGGAGCGACAGCTACAGGGAAGCCGCTATAAAGTACCTCGGTATGTAGCGCAAAGCCTACATTCAAGCCCCAGCTACAACGAAGCAGTCGAAAAACTTGCACTTGAAACAGGCACCCCAAAATCCGAGCTCATGAAAGAAGCTTCCGTCTATATGAAGGAAATGATTTCGGTTCCCCGTACTTTCTGGTTGGACTTCTACGCCAAATTCAACAATTTCGTTTTAGGCTTGGGGTACGAGGAAAAAATAGTTTACAACCAGACGGACGTCGAAGACTTGAGGAAAATCGTCCGCGACCACCCCTCGCTTTTACTTTGGACACACAAGACCTACCTCGACGGCATGGTCGTGCCCAAAGTGATGTATGAAAACGACTTTCCTATGCCACACATGTTTGGCGGCGCGAATATGAGTTTCGCTGGACTGGGTTTTTTGCTAAGACGATCCGGAGCGATTTTTATTCGTCGCAGCTTCCAGGACAATCAACTGTACAAACTGACGCTGCGCCACTACATCGGTTACCTGATGGAAAAGCGATTTCCCATGAACTGGGCATTCGAGGGCACCCGTTCCCGCATGGGGAAGCTGATGCCGCCGCGCTACGGCTTGCTTAAATATGTGTTAGAAGCCTGTCACGCAGCAGATGCCAAAGATATACACATTATTCCTGTGACCATTAGCTACGACATCATCAGAGATGTAGAGGAGTATGCCACTGAGCAAACAGGGCGCGGCAAAGGGGCTGAGTCTCTGCGCTGGTTCGTAGGCTATATTCGCAGCCTGGCGCGTCCCATGGGGAAGGTATACATGGATATCGGCGAAGCTGTGGTATTGGACAAGGCGCCAGACCCGGGTGACAGTCTGGCTCTTTCAAAAATAGCCTTCGAAATATCGGTTGAAGCGAACAACGTCACGCCCATTACTTTTCCATCTCTGGTAACAATGAGTTTGTTGGGAGCCGCACCAAAAGCACTCACCGAAAATGAAGTGATTGAAGATTTGCGTGTCTTACTGGGTTGGGCCGAGGCCAGGAACCTGCGATTGTCTAAAGACTTTGATCGCGCCTATGCGGACCACATGGACGGCCTGTTGGGGATAATGATCGATGAGGGCATTGTTACTCGCTATGACCAGGGCCCCGAAACAGTCTACGGCATCGCGATGGAACAACACCCGGTCGCAAGCTACTACCGCAATACCATTATCCATTTCTTTGTCAGTAAGGCGATCATCGAGTTGGCCCTGCTCAAGGCCAGCGAAAAAGAGGGGCCGAACGCACTGGCCGTTTTCTGGGCCGAGGTTGAGCACTTGCGCGACCTCTTCAAATTCGAATTTTTCTATGCCCCCACCGAAGAATTTCAGGCTCAAATACGCGACGAGCTGAATCGCTATGACGAGAACTGGGAGTCGATACTTGCCCAAGGTACGGTTGGCTTCATGCAACTTCTGTATTCAATGACCCCGGTGGTGTCACATATTGCTCTGCTTACGTATGGCGAAGCTTATTCAGTGGTCGCCGACCTGCTTGCCGGCATGGATCCCAGTGAAACCCTGGACGAAGCCAGCTGCGTTTCCCAATCACTCAAGTTGGGACGGCAATCCTATCTTCAGCGCAGGATCAGCAGTGAATCATCAATAGGAAAGTTGCTTTTCAAGAACGGCTTCAAGATGGTGCAGCATCGCGATCTGGCCGAAGGCGGGGCAAGCAACACCCAGGAGCAACGTATAGAGCTCGCTAGAGAATTGCGAGATGTTTTGCGTCGCATCGAAATTATTCGCGCCATTGGCGTTGCCAGCCGCGGTGCTTTTTAAGGATTCAACATGTCGAGAACTTTGAAAGTAGGCTTATTGGGCGGCGGCTCCTGGGGAACAACGGTAGCTTCGCTAGTCGCTCGCAACGCCCCGGTCACCCTCTGGGCCAGGAACCCCGAAACAGTAACCGAAATTAATAGTAAACATACTAACGAGGTTTACCTCCCCGGAGCCAAGCTACCTGAAAAGCTTGTTGCGACGCACGACATTGCCGAGCTGGTGGCGAGCTCAGATGTCATTATCATGGGAATCCCATCACAAAACTTTCGCTCGGTGCTGATTGAAGTCAAAAAACATATTCGTGCATGGGTTCCCGTCATCAGTTTGACCAAAGGACTTGAGCTGGAAACCGGTATGCGAATGACACAGGTCATTAAGGAAGTTCTTCCGGGCCATCCGGTCGGCGTACTGACAGGGCCAAATCTGGCCCGTGAAATAATGGCAGGGCAAGCCGCCGCCAGCGTCATCGCTATGGAGGACGATATTATTGTTCGCGAACTGCAATCATTGTTTAGCAGCGGACTTTTTCGAGTGTATACCAACTCCGATGTTATCGGCTGTGAACTCGGCGGTGTATTGAAAAACATCATTGCCATCGCTGTAGGGATGGGCGATGGCCAGGGGGCGGGTGACAATACTCGATCAGCTCTTATTACTCGCGGTTTAGCCGAGGTTACGCGCCTTGGGATCGCGATGGGTGGTAAAGCGGAGACCTTCGCCGGCCTGGCGGGAATGGGCGATATGATTGCCACCTGCACCAGTCCTCAAAGTCGCAACCGTCACGTCGGCGTGGAGTTGGGCAAGGGTAGAAACATGCAGGACATTATCGAAGAAATGGTAATGGTGGCTGAAGGTGCAAAAAGTGCACCTGCAGTCATGGCTCTGGCAAAGGAATACCAAGTAGAGATGCCAATCGCCGAAGATGTATCCCGGGTAGTGGCAGGCGACTCCGACGCCCGGCGCGCTTTCCGTGGCCTGTTGAGAGTTTCCGCTGGCGCTGAGTCTGAACCGGGTTAGAATTTAGCTCTGGCGTATAGCGCTTTCGACCTTCCTGGTGCACACTACACCCTGATCTAACAAAAATTATTCCGGGTGACAATCAGCATGGCGGCGGCGCGCAATTTTTTTAGTTTTCATCGTAGTAAGTTTCACCAGCCTCTCCTGTACAGTTACTTATAGCCAGTCTCTTAAAGGCAATCCTGGATTGCGTTCGGCCTCCGCACTGGTCACAGACTCCGCCGGAAAAATCATTTACGGCAAAGACATTGATACCGTACGACCTATTGCCTCGATCACAAAATTGATGACCGCCATGGTTATCATCGATCAAAAACTGGATTTAGACGAAAAGATTACCATTACCAAGGATGACAGAGACCTGGTACAGCTGACGGGTTCGCGACTGGAGTTCGGGGCCAAGCTTTCCCGCCGCGAACTGATTCAACTGGCGTTAATGTCATCGGAAAATCGCGCAGCCACTGCTCTTGGACGTTCATTCCCGGACGATATGAGTGTGTTCCTGAGTAAGATGAACAGCAAAGCCGCAGCACTGGGAATGACCGATAGTCATTTTGCAGATCCTGCGGGCTTGTCGGAAGAAAACGTTTCCACCGCCAAAGATTTAGGCAAGATGGTATTGGCTGCCGGTAGATACCCACTCATCAGTCAATCAACAACTCTACGCAAAGCGGTAAGACCCTACGCAAAAAGAGGCCCGTTAAACTACGGCAACACCAACCGTTTGCTGAAGAATAAAAGCTGGGATATTGCGCTTAGCAAAACAGGTTACATCAACGAGGCCGGCCGCTGCCTCGTTATGCAAGCGAACATCGAAGGCGAGGAAGTTTCTATCGTCCTGCTAAATTCCTTTGGCAAACTAACTCCATTCGGAGATTCCAATCGCCTGCGCAAATGGATGTTGGCAAGCAGCTAGGATAATACTGTGCCATTGTAGTTATTCCACCCCATCGTTCCAAATAATTAGGCTAATCGCGACTACCGCAAGAGCTCTTCCACATGGACGATTCCACTTCGCGCCGGTACCGCTATACTTAGCAGCACTACTTTCAACAGGATGAGCTCCCATGGCAACAGCGACTGATTACGGGCTGGGCCCCAATACCTTCCCTCGGGGTTGGTTTATCGTAGCCGAAAGCAAAGAGTTAGATCAGGGCACTATGGCAGTGCACTTCTTTGGTCGAGATCTGGCGCTCTACCGAGGCCAGGGCGGCAAGCCAGTTATGCTGGACGCACACTGCGCGCACATGGGCACGCACCTCACCAACAGCAACAGTGCCATGATTGTGAAGAATGGTGAACAGATCGAAGGGGATTCAATCCGCTGTCCCTATCACGGCTGGCGTTACGGGCCCGACGGCCAGGTTGATGACATTCCTTACGCCGAAGGCCCCTATCCCAAATCAGCCGCCCTTCGCTCCTATCCTGTAGTGGATAATATGGGCTGCGTTATGGCCTGGTTCGACCCCGACGGACGCGACCCTGATTACGAGGTACCCTCTCTCAAACAGTGGGACAATCCTCAATGGGTGCAATGGGAATTGGATCACCTGGGAGAACTCCCCATTCACCCCCAGGAAATTCTGGACAATATGGCCGATGTCAGACACCTCGGCCCCACCCACGGCGCCCCCAGCGAGTACTTTGAAAACGAGTACATCGACCACATTTGCATTCAGCGTCAGGGCGGCCCGATGCAGTTGTATAATACCTATCTATACACCACCACCTGGTATACGGGCCCCGGCATTTTACTGTCCAAACAAGTCTTTGCAGGTAACGAGATATTCGAGCTGATTGCCAACACCCCGGTTGATGACGGAGTGGTCAAATGCTGGCATGCCTGCCTGTTTAAGGGCGCTTCAGAAACTCCCACAGATGCAGACCGGGAAGCCGCCAAGGCAGCCCAAGCGGGCGCTTTAGAGGCCTTTGGAGCCGACTTCAATATCTGGGCAAACAAACGTCCGGCTATAAAGATAATGGAATTAAAAACTGACGGGGCATTCCGTACAGGTCGCAAATGGTATCAGCAGTTTTACGACCAGCCCGACGGTGTTGCCGGCATTCAACAGGAAGTAAATGGTATTCACCACACTCTTGGCATGGCGACTCCGGCAGAGTCGAATCACACTATAGATGAGGGTTTACCGTTTTAGTGCGGCGTACCGGAATAAAATCGGGTACAGTTTAGCAATGAGCCAACCTACAAAACTGAGCCCAACCTCCTTCGCCATACTGGGTCTGCTGGCTCGTAAGCCTCAATCTGCTTACGAGCTGAACTCCATCATGCAAACAAGCCTTATCCGTGTGTTTTGGCCCCGGGCGGAAAGCCACCTTTATTCGGAGCCCAAAAAACTCCTGCTGCACCATTATGTCACTGAGCACAAAGAGCAGGTTAGCGGGCGCAATCGCACCGTGTACACAATTACTGAACTCGGCAGAGACTGTTTGCGAACCTGGTTACGCAGTGAAGAAAACCCTGATCTGAGAATGCAATCCGAACTAATGCTCAAGCTTATTTTGGCTGACGGTGGGTCGGTCAGCGGTGCCGAAAGCGCAATTCACCAGTCACTTCGTGCAAGCCAAGAAGATCTACGCGAGGCGATAGCGGGCGTTGGTCATATCGTGTCAGACACACCCGAAAAATCTGAGGGCATGCCCTACAATGGCATAGCGGTCAACTTGATGGCGGACATGTTAATCGCCAGATTAAACTGGAGTGAGTTTGCGCTGGAATCGCTTTCAAAAACCTCTGACGGCAGCAACGATGCCGACAGACGAGAACTGGGTAAGGCAGCTTACGCCGAAGCGCTGCGAAAAATGGAGCGGGCGCTGGACGAATGATCCGGTGAATGCATGCTCTCAATATTGTGAGCGCTTGCCGTAGTACTTCCCGAATTAACCACCTGAATGATCGCGTCGCACAGGACAGCCGCTTTGTTGTCGAGAATATTTACCAATAGTGGGCCAACCAACGCCAGTACATTCATATTCTGTCTCGCAATGCCCGCATAGAGATCCCCGTGGAAGAACCCAACGCCCTGTCACTACTACCACCTTTACTGGCCATCACACTAGCCATTATCAGCCGGCAGGTGGTTGTGTCGTTGATGGCGGGAATTTGGCTGGGATACTGCCTGCTACTGGCTGTTAGCCCTATAGCCGGTCTGGCGGCGGGTGTTGAGGGAGTCATAGCTGTGTTTCGAGATTCAGGAAACACCAAAGTGATTGTCTTCACGCTAATGGTCGGTGGCCTATTGGCGACCATGGAAGCATCTGGCGGGGTTAAAGGATTCATTGCCCTACTGGAAAAAAGACGCTGGGTAAATTCGCCCAAGCGAGCTCAATTTTTGGCCTGGGTCACCGGTATTGTGATCTTTGTCGAATCCAACATCACCCTGCTAGTGGCCGGAACAGTATCACGGCCCCTGTTCGATCGATTTTCAATATCGAGAGAGAAGCTGGCCTATTTGATCGATTCGACATCTGCTCCCATTTGTATTCTGATTCCCTTTAATGCCTGGGGCGCATTTAACATTGGGTTGATATCCAGTACTGGCGTCGAGGAGCCGCTGAGTTTATTCCTGGCCGCCATACCGCTGAACCTTTACCCGATAATAGCGGTGTTGTTGGCTGGGCTAAGTATTGTGATCGATCGCGACATTGGACCAATGCGCGACGCTGAAAAAAGAACGCAGGGCGGCCTTAAACTATGGCCGAATGCCGCACCTATGATTGATCAGGCAGTACTGAGTGTAGATTCGCACAGTGACGTTACGCCCCGAGCAGCAAACATGATTCTGCCCGTCATCACACTCGTGTTTGCACTACCGATTGCGCTGTGGATAACCGGTGATGGAGATATCCGTCAAGGATCGGGCTCGAGCAGTGTACTGTGGTCCGTACTAAGCGCATTGGTGGTTAGTTGGGCCGGTATTTTGATTTCAGCCAGCCACAATGTGACGCAGTTGACCGCGCTGTTTTTTAAAGGAGCGGGCGGACTGTTACCGGTGGCTGTTATTTTGCTGCTGTCGATGGCACTCGGTCATGTCGCTTCAAATCTTCAGGGAGGTCAGTATTTGGCCAACTTGATAGGTGAAAGTACGTCCGCCGCCATACTGTTACCGATGGCGTTTGTTCTTTCGGGTGCCATAGCATTCTCAATGGGCACCAGCTGGGGAACATTCGCCATTATGATCCCGATATGCCTTGCCATTGCCACAGCATTGGGGCTTCCACCCGCACCCGTTTTAGCGGCTGTCCTTTCTGGTGCGATTTTTGGAGATCATGCATCGCCCATTAGCGACACCACCATTGTCGCATCCATGGCCGCCGCCACCGATCATATCGACCACGTGCGCACCCAACTACCCTATGCCCTCATAGCCGGCGGTCTCTCGACCATTGGATTTATTGTTATGGGTCTTTTTATCAATTAAGTAGTTTTGCTAGAAACAAGCAGGCAAAAAAAACCCTCGCAAGGAGGGCTTCTTCAAAACTCTAATCTGTAAATTAAGCAGCTTTCAGCTTGCCCTTTACGGATTCAACAACGTCTTCAACCTGATCCTGAACCTTGCTGATTTGAGCTTTAACGTCTTCAACAACATTATCGAACTCAGGCATTTCAACTTTAGGCATTTCGATCTTGTCAAAACGACCGTTCAGTTCAGTACGCAACTTGGCGCCACGCTTCTCGAGCTGCTTAACACGCTTGTCGTTTTCCTTGCGAGCAGTTTCCATGCTCTCTTTAACGCGGTCGATGCCCTGACCAATAACGCCGAAGTAAACATTAACTGCTTTGTCAGCAGTAGTTCTGAAAGATGAAACGTTAGACTTCTTTGCTGCAACTTTCTTAGCAGGCGCTTTCTTAGCGCTTACTTGCTTTGCAGGAGACTTCTTAGGTGCCGCTTTCTTGGTAGTTGCTGTAGCCATGATCAAATCCTCTTTAAATTTCACAGTTAGTCTTGCTAGGGTTCGAACTGCGTCTGTGCAGTCATTGGTGGCTAAGATACCCACAAAAATTAGAATGCACTGCCTAATTCCAAATTTTTTTTGGAACGTAGCGTGGATTGGCGACCCTAGATTGGCGAGATAACCGGAAAACCCGCGTCAACATTGACCTTGCAGGCAATATTACAAATTGTTAAGGATAGGGTGGGCGTTAGTGCGCGCCATTTGGATCGAACGGAATAGCCTCTAACTACTACAGGGGCGGCGTCAACGAGATGCCAAAAAGCGGCTATTTCTTGATAAGCGGGTGATCAGCGGGGAGTTGTCGGGAAATCCACAGGGCCAATTTGTGTTTCATGTTGGGCTCACTTTCCTGCCCTTTGGCTAAAGGCTGAATCAGCTTGTCATGCACCAGAAGGCGATAGAGGTAGGTGATTTTATTCTTTGCTGAATCCGTGGCCTCAAATTTAGCGACACCGCGCTTGCGAGCGTAGACCGCGCCAACTCTCAGTGCCTCTATAACCAGCTCTGCTTCATTTTCAAGTTTTTTCATAGCACCCTTGTATTTGAGATGAGGACGGACTTGTAACATGGAGTTTCTATCCCTCATAGTATAAGTACTTTTGGGCGCATTCAAACCGCATCTTATCGTGGCAAGCCTCCTTTGGTTGGAACCCCACGCCCTCAGGAGGCTTGCCACGACAAGATGCTGACACTGCAGGGGCTGATGGAAGGGAATTTAAATTACTCAGATGAATCTATGCGGCCTATCTTTGGCTAGGGTCACAAATCTTTTTTGTAGAAAGAAACCTCAACTCTCTCCATCACCCCGTTTTAGATTGCCTAATACCTCTTCAGTGTGCTGTCCAAGGGTTGGAGGTGGACGCTGGTATTGCACCGGCGTTCGAGAAAGTTTGATGGGATTCCCCACCAGCTGCAAATCCCCATTGTGTGGGTGGGGTATATTAATTTGCATGTCTCTGGCCTGGATTTGCGGCTCCGCAAATACCTGCGCCACATCGTTAATTGGCCCCGCTGGCACCTGGACGGCCTCCAGTGCTCGCAGCCACTCCATTTTGTTACGCTCCAGCATTTTTGCCTGCAGTAGGGGTATGAGTGCCTCGCGATTGCGCACTCGCGACTGATTAGTTTCGAAACGGGCGTCGTCGGCTAACTCCGCCAGGCCGAGTTCCGCAACGAATCGTCTGAACTGGCCATCATTTCCAACCGCAACAATTAAATGCCCATCGCTGACAACAAAGCTCTGGTAGGGCACGACATTGGGATGTGCATTGCCTAAACGAACCGGCACCTTATTGCCTATCAGGTAGTTGCTAGCCTGATTGGCGAGCGTAGCAGCGGTGACATCCAGCAAAGCGAGGTCTACTAACTGTCCCAAGCCGGAACGCTCGCGTTCTGCCAGAGCCGCTTGAATACCGATGGTTGCGTACAAGCCTGTCATAATATCGGTAAGCGCCACACCGACTTTTTGCGGCCCGGCTCCCGGTTCACCATCGGCTTGCCCGGTGACACTCATGAGCCCGCCCATCGCCTGTACCAGAAAATCGTAACCTGGACGTTCCCGATCCGGCCCGGTCTGGCCAAAGCCGGTGATGGAACAATAAACGAGGCGGGGATTTCGTGCCGCCAGTGTTTCATAGTCAAGACCGAAACTCTTAGCGCCGCCAAACTTGAAATTCTCTAACACGACATCGCTCTGGTCGGCCAGTTGCCTGATGGTTTCCTGACCCTCCGCGCTTTTCATATCGATGCAAACTGATTTCTTGCCGCGATTGGCGCACAGGTAATAGGCAGATTCCGCGGTATCGTTGCCCTCTTCATCTTTCAGAAAGGGAGGCCCCCAGCCGCGTGTATCATCGCCGACGTTAGGGCGCTCAATTTTAATCACCTGCGCACCGAAATCCGCCAGTATCTGGCTGGCCCAGGGGCCCGCCAATATTCTAGATAAATCCAGGACCTTCAGATGGGACAGGGCAGACATCGATTCGCGACCTTAAAATGCGGGAATATCGGTTTGCGTTCGCCCGAGAATCAGGGCGTGGATATCATGCGTGCCCTCGTAGGTATTCACCACTTCGAGATTCACCATATGGCGCATTACCGGATACTCGTCGGAGATACCGTTTCCACCAAGCATATCCCTCGCTACCCTGGCAACATTGAGTGACTTACCGCATGAATTGCGCTTGATCAGGGAGATCAACTCCGGCGCAATCTGCCCAGCGTCCATCAATTCGCCTGCGCGAAAGCAGCTTTGCAAGGCGATACTGATCTCTGTCTGCATGTCAGCCAGCTTTAGCTGCACGATCTGATTGGCAGCCAGCGGTCTACCGAACTGCTTTCTGTCCATGACATAATCTCTGGCCGCATGCCAGCAGGCCTCAGCCGCTCCCAGCGCACCCCAGGATATGCCGAAGCGAGCATTGTTGAGGCAGCCAAAAGGCCCCTTCAAGCCTTCTACATTTGGCATCAATTGATCTTCAGATACAAAAACCGAATCCATGACGATTTCGCCTGTTATCGAAGCCCGCAGTGCCAGCTTACCTTCGATCTTGGGCGCACTAAGGCCCTCCATTCCTTTTTCGAGAATGAAGCCTCGAATTTTTCCATCGTCAGTCTTGGCCCACACGACGAACACGTCCGCTACTGGACTGTTGGAAATCCACATTTTTGCGCCGGAAAGCCGGTAGCCACCGTCTACCGATTTGGCGCGGGTAATCATGCCGCCAGGATCCGAACCGTAGTCCGGCTCGGTGAGGCCGAAACAGCCTATCCATTCTCCCGTGGCTAACTTTGGCAGGTATTTCTCTCTTTGGGCCTCAGTGCCATAGGCATATATGGGATACATCACTAAAGAAGATTGAACACTCATCATTGAACGGTAACCGGAATCGACCCGCTCTACCTCCCTGGCGACCAAACCATAGGACACATAGTCGACTCCAGGACAGCCGTAACCCTCAATAGTGGAACCCAGCAGCCCCAATTCGCCCATCTCGCGAAAAATAGCGGGATCTGTCTCCTCCTTCCGAAAAGCATTCTGAACTCTGGGCTGCAGCTTGTCCTGGGCGTAAGCTCGAGCAGAATCCCGAACCATGCGTTGTTCGTCATTCAATTGCAGATCCAGCAGAAAGGGATCCTGCCAGTTAAGTTTTTGCCATTGTTTTGTCGCCGCCATGGTGAGTCTCCATTTAGTGTGAGTGGTTGGGAAAATAACAAAATATCATCTATTAATAAAATATATGTTTTATATACTTTGTATATTTTTTATTTATATATAAGATACCCACATGGATCTTCGCAAGCTGGAAATATTCGTGCAGGTAGCCAAACTGAACAATTTCAGTAAGGCAGCAGTGGAGCTACACATGGCCCAGCCTGCGGTGAGCATCGCAGTGCGCAAGCTTGAAGAATCCATGGAAACCCGCTTGTTCGATCGCAGTGCCCGGCAGGTTGCACTCACCGCAGAGGGACGGGTTCTATTCGACAAGGCCCAGACCCTACTTCGCGATGTCGAAGATCTCACACATTCGGTCAATGCGATGAGTACATTGCAGCACGGCGAAATCACCCTCGCTTGCCCCTCCATGCTGGCCACCTATTACCTGCCTGATATGCTCAGTAGTTTTCTAACGACACATCCAGGCCTGAGAGCTTCGGTGACACAGGCCGGCACAAAGCGTGTTGAAGAAATGCTCCTGCAAGACGAAATTGAAATTGGGGTGACAACCTCACTACCGGCCCCCAACAATTCAGACCTGGACATTATTCCGCTGGTGAGCGAACAAATGGTCCTGTGCGTGGCAAGCAACCACCCCTGGAGCAAGCGCAAATCTATCGATGTTGCCGATTTGGATCGATCCCCTATGGTGGTGTATGAAAGCGGTTACTTCATCCGCAGCAAGCTGGATCAGCTGTGTGCAGCAAAGGGAGTGACGCCCGATTACCGTATGCAAACCAATTTTTTACCCCTCATCGCAAAAATGGTGAAGGAGGGGCTGGGCTCTACCGTTGGAATCAAAATAATGGCCGATCAGGAACCCGGGATCGTAGGCATTGCCATAAAACCGGCAAGCAAAGTCAATATGGCATTGGCAAAGCGTAGAGGAAGAACAATATCCAGGGCAAATCAAGCTTTTTTGGATTGGGCGGAAATCAAGTTATGATTGGATTTATACAATCACCGATTGCAACTGAGCCCTACTGATGTCATCTCTCGCACCCTTTTGCACTGAGCTCGCAAGCTTGATCCCCGCCATTGGCCAGGAGGAATTTCCGGCACGGCTCATAAAAATGTTCAAGCGGCTCGTACCCATCGGGGACGCTACCATTATCGTCTACCCGGGGACTGACCTACCTGTCATCGAATATTTCGAAGTGCCCACAAGCGGCGGCCGCTCAACGCTTGATATCTTCCTCAAGGGAGCTTTTCTGCTGGACCCTTATTACCTGGCAGCCACACGCGACCAGAAATTTGGCGTATTTCGAATGCGAGAGCTATCTCCTGAAGGTTTCAAGGACAGTGAGTATTACAAAACCTGGTACCGCGACTGCGGCTATCAGGATGAGTGCGGCTACCTGATACCCATATCGGGAGAGGGTTTCATCAATATCGCCCTGGGGCGCACTGAAGCGCGCTCGCGGTTCACTAAGCGTCAACTGGATACGCTCGATGCCATCAGGCCCACCATCGATGTGTTGTGTCAACTGCATTGGGCCGAATCTGGAGTCGCAGCCAACGAGAGTAATTTGCGCGATAAAATGTACGCGGCACTGCAAGCCTTTGGCAAGAGTGTACTGACCGAACGGGAGGCCCAAGTGATCAACCTGGTCCTGCATGGCCACAGTACCAAAACGGTTGCCGAGAAATTATCCATCTCAATGGAAACCGTTAAACTTCACCGCAAACATGCTTACGCCAAACTAGAGATAAGCTCGCAGGCAGAGCTCTTTTATCTGTTTCTGGATTCACTGATGAGCGCCAACGACTATGAGGGGGGCGACACTTTGATCGCCTACTCCCAACCGCCCAAACGCTAAACTTCGAACAGGCCACGGATTCGCGACAATGAGCAGCACACCCACTTCAGCGCAGGCCCCAGAACTTCAGCATATATTGAAAGAAGGCTTTGCCAAACTGTCGCGAGGCGACATAGAAGGCGCAGGGCAATGCTGTCGGGACGCCTTGGCGATTCAGGGGGATTTGGTTCCAGCTCACTTCCTCGTCGGCCTGGTTGGCCTGGAAGCTAAAGATCGTAAAACTGCCTTCAGTGCTTTTCAATCCGTGGTGAAGTTGGACGAGAACCATGCCGCAGCCTGGGCCCATCTTGCAAAAATGTATATGAGCGAGGGACAGGTAAACAGGGCAGATGCGGCACTACGCGAAACCAGGCGTATCCGCCCTGAAGATCCACTGATACTGGATCTGATAGGAACTACTCTGTCATTAATGGGAGAGTACGGAGTCGCCAAAGCATTTTTTACCCAGGCCACTTCAAGCCAACCCAAGCACCCACCGTATATGCAAAACCTCGCCAGCAATCTGGTCTTTCACGGCGAAACTGAAGAAGCCGGCCAGGTGTTCTCAGACATCATCCACATACAACCCCAGAGTCCACAAGCCCACTGGGGGCTGTCAAACTCGCGCAAGGCTAAGGACAGCAGCCACATCGACGAGATACAAACGCTGCTGGCAGCTGGGGTAAAAAGCCACCGAGCTCGAGCGTTCTACCAGTATGCCTTGGGGAAAGAATACGAAGATCTGCAACAGTGGGACCAGGCATTCGACGCGTTTAGCGAAGGTGCAGCGGCCAGACGAGAAACGGTAGAGTTCGACGAAGACACTGAAGCAGCCATGTTCGACTACCTCGCTGAGCATTTCACAGCAGATTGGCTTAGCGATACTACGGGCGGCAACGACGACGACTCACCCATTTTTGTTCTTGGACAGCCCCGCACAGGTACTACATTAGTCGAACGGATCATCACCTCACACTCACAGGTGCATTCGGCAGGAGAACTGCAGCAATTCGGTTTGGCGCTGAGGCGATTGGGAAGGTACAACAGCCCCAAACGTTTCTCACAAGAGCTTTTCGAGGCGGCAAAGCAATTGGACCCACAGAAGATTGGCGGCCTGTATCTTCAATCCAGCGCCAAAATGCGAGGCGACACGCCGCGGTTCGTCGACAAACTTCCTCAGAACTATCTCATGATCCCTCTTATCCTGAAGGCTTTGCCCAAGGCAAAAATTGTTCACCTGGTGCGGAATCCCATGGACGCCTGTTTTGCCAGTTTCAAACAGTTGTTTGCCGACGCCTACTTACACTCCTACGAGCAGGGAGAAGCTGCACGCCACCACGCCCGCTATCGCAAGCTTATGGCGTGCTGGCAACAGCGCTTTCCCGGCCGCATCTTCGATATCTCCTATGAAGATACTGCCACAAACCTGGAGCCCAATGCCCGGGCCCTGCTCAGCTATCTCGAACTACCGTGGGAGGATAGCTGCCTGAACTTTCATGAGCAGGAAAGCGCCGTCTCAACCGCCAGCGCGGTTCAGGTTCGAGAACCTGCCCACACTCGTTCTATCGGCCGCTGGCGCCGCTATGCGCAACAACTGCAACCGATGGCAGAAGCTCTTCGCGCGCAAGGCGTTTCAGTGGAATAGTTACCATTTCCCAGGTGACCTCTCCCTGCGCACTACACATTAGGGGTATATTATTCACCACAGTCATTCGCTACTGTAGCTCTGAAAATTCGAACAATGGATGAGTGTTCGAGACAACCCTAGATACATTGGTTTTGAGCATGGACGCCCACGCTAAACTAATAAAATAATTAAATATGGGAAGATTATGGCCAATCGTTCATCGCGCGGTGGAAAGTCCGCTACAACCTTAGTCCCGAGAAACAGCCTGTCGAAAGCGATATCTGCCGTCCTAATGGCCTCGGCAGTAAGTTCGCCAGCCTGGGCCCAGTCACTCGAAGAAGTGATAGTAACCGCAACCAAGCGCAGTGAATCTGTGCAGGATGTCGCACTGGCAATTACTGCTCTGTCCGGAGATTTCGTCAACAAAGTGAACCTGGACGATGTAAAAGATCTGGTCTCTTTTACACCGGGGGTCACGGGCAATAGTCAGGACAGCTTTATTGACGCTATCAGTGTGCGTGGTATTCGCACCCAGGATTTCGGAATTGGGGGCGATCCATCGGCCGCCTTTTTCAAGAACGACTTGTACGAAGGCCGCAACGGCTCGGCGGTCACCAGCCTCTACGATGTAAATAGAGTGGAAGTATTGCGTGGCCCACAGGGATTCCTGTTTGGTCGCAATTCAATTGGTGGCGCATTCAGTGTCCATACCCAGCGAGCCGAGGTCGACGGTGGTAATTCAGGCTACTTCGATATCGATGTTGCTGAGCGCGACCACCTGGTCGTAGAGGGAGCCTTAAATATCCCTGTCAGTGACAACTTTGCCATGCGCCTGGCGGGTTACTACTCCCAAGAGGATGGCTTTGCGGACAACAAATTCTCTGGCGAAGACCTGATTGAACACGACAAATGGGCATTCCGCTGGTCCACCACTTATGAAAAAGATCGCCTGTCGGTTTACACCACTGTTGACTACGAAGAGCGGGACCAGTCGGGTTCGGTTTATCGCGCAGTACAACAAGGCGAGATCTGGGATACCTTCGATGAAGCGTTCGGCGGCGTAGATATTCGCGGCAGCAGCGAAGACTTTGATGTGGACCAGTCTGGCGGTGATGCCGACGACGCAGAAATTCTCACCTTGGGTCTGCGCATCGACTACGATTTTGATTTTGCGACCTTAACATCGAATACTGGCTATAAAGACCACGACTACTTCTACAGCGAAGACTACGATGGCACGCCTTTAAGCGCCAACAACTACGGTCAGGATCAGACGGGAGATTATTTTCAACAGGAACTCCGTTTAACCTCAAATGGCGATGGCCCTCTGGGCTGGTATGTTGGGGCCTCATACTACAAAGAAGACATAGACACGAATTTTATCTTTATCGCCGATGAAGACGTCATGTGCCAGTTTTACGGCAACTATTACTATCCCGGATACGACTTTGGCGGTTGTGAAGATCTCTACGCCTACTACGGATACAGCTTTGCTCCTTCGGCGGATGGCACACTTACGGAGACCGGTCGCGCCGTCGGTGAGTACTCAGGATGGGCTACTTATGTCAATCTGGACTACGCTGTGACAGATACCGTAGATGTTGAGGTGGGCGTTCGCTACAGCGATGATGACAAAGATTTTTCCCTGAACGTACCTACACCCGAAAGCGAACTGGGCGCCTATTGGGCCTACGGCTTTACGACCTCCGAGGCAATTACCGGCAGCGATTCCTGGGATGACACCACCTGGCGTTTACTGGCCAAATGGAGCCCGACGGATGACCGCATGTTCTTCGCCAGCTACACCGAGGGCTTCAAAGCGGGTGGATTTGGTACCTTCAATCTCACGAATCGAGCCAACGGCGATTCGCCACTGGATAACGACGGTCCAATCAATCGCGGCGATGGCTTTGCCAACAACGTTTTTGATCCAGAAACCGTGGAATCCTACGAAATCGGTTATAAGGATTCCTGGTTTGATGGGGCTGCCAATGTCGATTTGACAGCCTTTTACTACGAGTACGAAGACCTGCAGGTGGTTGTAGCTGATGCGGGAACAGCCATCGTTAAAAACGCCGGTGAAGTGGAAGCCTGGGGAGTGGAAGGGTCAATCACCGCTCAGTTGAATCAATACTTCAACGCCTACCTGGCCATGGGTTACTTGGACAGCGAAGCGACAAATATTCAGGAAATCTGTGCCACTGGAGACAACGCCTGCGAAGGCAGCTCATTGTTCTGGGCTCCGGAATTCTCGGGCGCACTTGTCATCGACGGTGTGTTCCCAATGTCAGGTGGCAACCTGGTAGCCAGCTACGAGATTTTCTGGGAGTCAGAACGCGGCGGGGGCTGGGAAGATTTAAGCGAAACCAAAATCGATTCCTTTGCCGAAACGGCAATCCGAGTTCGATACGAATCTGATGACAACTGGTTTGCCGAGGCCTATGTGGAAAACGTGAACGACGAGTTTACCTGGGATGGGCAAAACAACAACGGCGGTATCATCCCAGCGCACTTCTTTGGGCCTAAGCGACCTAGAACATTCGGGCTGCGGTTTGGAACCAGCTGGGATTAAGCAACAGATCAGGTCGGCATCCTCGATCCTCGCATATAAAGAAACTGCAGTGCCAACGTCGCACCGGCCAATGCGGTAACGGCTGCATGGTCGTAGGCTGGAGAGACTTCGACAACGTCAAAACCTACAATATTCAGATCGGCGATGCCCTGCAGAATTCGCAGTATTTTCGAGGTAGACATTCCTCCTACCACCGGTGTACCTGTCCCAGGCGCGTACGCGGGATCGAGACAGTCTATGTCGAAGGTTAGATAAGCCGGGCTATCTCCAACACGAGCCCGAATAGCAGCGACTGTATCGGCCACAGACTGTTCGTTTGCCCGATGCGCATCAATCACTTCAAACTCATGGTTCGGTCGGTCGTAGTCTGTGCGAATTCCGACTTGTATGGATTTGGATGTGTCGATCAAGCCCTCACGCGGTGCGCGGAAGAACATGCAACCGTGATTGTACTTCTCCTCTTCATCGTAGGTATCGGTGTGAGCATCGAAGTGAATAAGAGCCAGCTTGCCGTGTGTTCGTGCGTGTCCGCGCAGCAAAGGTAGTGTCACAAAGTGATCTCCGCCCAAGCTAACCAGGGTTTTTCCGGCAGCGGTAATCTTTGCAGCGTGCTCTTCAACCTGGGTGAGCATATCTTCGCTGTCACCCCACAGAAATTGTGCGTCTCCATAATCAGCCGCCTTCAGACGGTCGCCCAATGTAAAGGTCCAGGGCCAACGCTGCTCCTCCCAGCGCAGATTGGCACTGGCTTGCCGAATACCATTTGGGCCACTTCGCGTTCCGGCGCGACCACTGGTACCCAGATCATAGGGTACGCCCATAACGACTGCGTCAATCTGTTGATCATCCAAATCTCTACTTAAGGGCAAACCCATAAAGCTAAATACATTGGAGAACATGGATGTATCGTCGAACGGAAAATTCTCGTTTGCCATCACTGGGCCTCTACTTTAGTGGTTACAAGCACGCGTCGTATTCCAGGGGCGTGACCATACGATCAAATTCATCGAGCTCTTGCTGTTTTAACAAAGTATATATTGTCTGAAACTCTCCCCCGAAATTGTCGCCGATAAATTTCGAGTTTTTAAATCTTTCAATAGCATCGGGCCAGTATCGCGGCAAGCTTGGCGGCACTTGATCGTAGGCATTTCCCTCTAGCGGCGCCGGTGCTGTCAACTTGTTTTCTATACCATGCAACATACCAGAAAGTATTGCCGCAATGACTAAATAGGGATTGGCATCGGCGCCCGAGACCCGGTGCTCTATGCGAGTCGCTGCGGGCGCATCAGCGGGGACACGAAGCGAGACAGTGCGGTTCTCGTAACCCCAGGTGGGCGCCAAAGGCGCGTGCGTACCACGCTGAAAACGGCGATAAGAATTTAGATTGGGAGCGAAAAGCAACATGCTCTCTTCCATAGTTGCCAGACATCCCGCAATAGCCTGTCGCAGCAGATCGTTACCCATTCCAGTGCCATCGTCAAAAGCATTTTTACCTTCACTGTCTACTAAACTGCAGTGAATGTGCATACCGTTGCCAGCGAGATCACCGAACGGCTTGGCCATAAAAGTGGCCCGCAGGTTCTGTTGTTTTGCCACACCGCGGATAGCGCGTTGCAACATAACGGCCTGATCGGCTGCGAGCAAGGCATCTGGACTGTGATAGAGATTGATTTCGTACTGAGAGGGTGCCGATTCTTTTATCAAAGTATCTACGGGCAAATTCTGTGCAGTACAGGCATCTCGAATGCCATGCATCAATTCAGATTTCGCCTCCATGGTTTCTATGCAATAGGTCTGCCCGCTTTGCAACACACCCCCTACCCGATCTGTCTGGGTATGTAGAGGCCGACCCAAAGCATCGTCATTCATCTCAAACAGATGAAACTCCATTTCGCTGGCAACTACTGGTGTCAAACCCAGTTTCGCAAAACGAGCCATCAAACCCGACAAGATATAGCGGCTATCGAAGGAACATGGCTCACTGTCGACTTGCGAAAGTGACATTATCAGCTGCCCGGTGGACCGTTCAAGCCAGGGAACCGGAGCCAGAGTGCGTATATCTGCTACGCAAAGCCCATCCCCATCGCCACTGTTAAACACCCAGGCCTCAACATCCCTACCCCAAACATCAAAAGCCAGAGCGCTCAGGGGAAGCTTCACTTCTCCGGCAAAGACCTTGTGAATTTTGTCGCGGGTAACCCATTTCCCGCGCAGGCCTCCGGCGATGTCTGGCAGCATAATTTCAAACACCTCTATATCGGGGTGCTCGTCCAGAAACGCCTGTACTCGATCTGCGTCGTTGTTCATCGCCTAGGGTCCGCCTGTGTAGGGATTTGTCCCGGATTGAAAACACCACTTTAGGGTTAATTCAATCATTCGGGGACTGTGACAGACTATTAAACAATGTCGCATGGAGATCGACTATACCTCTATTGGGTAGTCCGCTTATCCGCTCCTGCATGCCCACCGGAATTCCTCGCTACGGAGATACAGCGAATGAACATGAAAGTCGATACCTCGAAGCTACGCGCACTTGATCAATCCCATCATATGCATCCCTTCACTGATCCGGGTGCCTACAACAAAACCGGTGGAAGAATTGTTTCCAAAGCGGAGCACATTTATATCTACGATTCCGAGGGCCATAAAATACTCGACGGTATGTCCGGGCTATGGTGTTGCAATCTAGGTTACAGCCAAAAGAGCATTGCGGATGCGGTGTACACTCAGCTTCAGGAATTGCCCTATTACAACAATTTCTTTAACTGCTCCAATCAACCCGCGCTGGAAATGGCTAAAGCACTGGTAGATGTCACCCCGGCGCAGTTTAATCGCGTGTTCTTCACCAACTCCGGTTCCGAAGCGAATGACACCAATCTTAGGCTAGTGCATCGCTACTATGATCTGCTTGGAAAACCCGAAAAGAAACAAATCATCAGCCGCAAGAACGCCTATCACGGTTCTACCATAGCGGCAGCCTCCCTGGGCGGCATGAACTACATGCACAAACAGATGACGCTACTGCCAAACATTCACTATATCAATGAGCCCAATTGGTTTTTGAACGGCGGTGATTTGGACAAGGCTGAATTTGGCATTCAGGTCGCCCGTGAACTGGAAGCAAAGATTGACGAAATTGGAGAGGACAAAGTAGCCGCGTTTATTGCCGAACCGGTACAGGGTGCAGGTGGCGTTGTGATACCTCCGGAGACTTACTGGCCCGAGATTCAGCGAATCTGTGACGAGCGAGACATTCTGTTGATTGCCGATGAAGTAATTTGCGGTTTCGGTCGCACGGGCGAGTGGTTCGCCAGCGAAACCTTTGGCATGAAACCCGATCTGATGACCTTTGCAAAAGCGGTGACCAACGGCTACATGCCCTTAGGAGGCGTGATGGTCGGCGATAAAGTAGGCGACGTGCTGATTGACAAAGGCGGCGACTTTAATCACGGCCTTACTTACTCAGGCCATCCTGCCGCCTGCGCTGCGGGACTTGCCACTTTAGAGATATACAACAATAGCAACATTATAGAGAACGCAAAGTCTGTTCTGGGCCCGAGGTTACAAAGCAAGCTGGCCGCGTTGGTGGATCACCCCATTGTCGGCGAAGTCCGCGGTATGGGAATGTTCGCAGCGGTTGAGCTGGTTAAAGATAAATCCAGTAAAGAACGCCTCGCTCCTGAATCTGCGGGCGCGGAATTCTGCCGCGATACTGCTGTGGCAAACGGGCTCATGGTTAGAGCCACCGGAGACGCGATGATCATGGCACCGCCGCTGGTTTGCTCCGTGGAGGAGATCGACACCCTCGCAGAGAAGTTTCTCGAAGCGCTAGATGCGACAGCGGCGAATTACGGAGTGTCATGATCTTGGGCAAATGACACATGTAAAAACCCTAAAACAGCGCGATATGGTGCTTTTCACCGTATCGGCAATCTTATTGCTGGATACGTTGACAGCGGCCGCTTCAGTGGGCCCCTCAAGCGTATTCTGGTGGGTGTTCCTAGGGTTCATCTTCTTCATCCCCTTCGCAATGATCTGTGCGGAGATGGGCTGCTCCTATCCCGAGCAAGGTGGCATCTACGCCTGGATCAAAAATGCTTTTGGTCGCCGCTGGGCCTCTAGAGCGACCTGGGCCTACTGGGTCAATACAGCCGTTTGGATACCCGCGATCTTTATCTTGTTTGCAGGCGTGTTCAAGCAGATGTTCGCCCCAGAACTTTCATTGACCTGGCAGATTGCCCTTGGAGTCCTGCTAACCTGGCTTGCGGTTATCGTGAACGTCGTAGCCCTAGATATTGGCAAGTGGATCCCCAATCTGGGAGCCATCCTTAAAGTGATCATATTTCTTGCGATCACGGTGGGTGCCTATTTCTACGCGCAGGATCACGGTATGGCCAACCCGCTCACCCTGGAATCTATGAAACCCGACTGGGGCAGCTCCCTGCAATACATCCCTGCCATTGTTTACGGCATGCTTGGCTTTGAGCTGGTGAGTGCGAGTTCCGATGAAATGAAGGACCCAGCGCGCGATGTTCCCAGAGCCATTTTTATCTCGGGTGCGATCATCATCACGCTCTACATCCTGGGAACCATTGCGGTATTGGCAGCCATCCCGGCCGGAGACATCAATTTAGTCGAGGGGCTGATAGACACTTTCAATTTATTTTTTGGAGGGAGCACTGCGGGCAATAGCTTTGTATTGGTATTGGGTATTTGCGCTTTGTATACCTTCTTTTCAAACGGTGTCACCTGGTCATTGGGCTGCAATCGAGCCGCGGCTGAGGCAGCGCAAGAGGGCGAGCTGCCGCGTATTTTTGGCTACGAACATCCGAACTTGGGCACTCCCGTGGGTGCCGCGGTGCTAATGGGCATTGTGAGTACCTTTATTCTGCTGCTGTATGGCTTTCTTTCGGGATCCAACGAGGACCTCTTCTGGTCGCTTTTTGCCTTTAGTGCCGTGATTTTCCTACTGCCATACGAGGGGATGTTCCTTGCTTTCATCCGCATGAGATTGCGTGATCCCGATCACCCACGGCCCTACAAGGTTCCGGGTGACATTGGCACCGCCAGGCTGTTTGCCTGGGTTTGCTTCGGGGTTCTCGCGATGTCGATAGTGTTGTTTATCTATGTTCCCGGTGAAGGTATCGACTGGACCGTATTCGCGGGGGTTATTGTCACCCTGGCCATCGGAGAAGTCGTTATCCGTTACGCAGAACACACTCGAGCACCCCGCGCATAAAATTTTCCGCCGCCGGCTCATCTATTTATCCCTCAGCCACTCAATTTCCTTAGCCTCGGACCAACGATTGCTCGTAAACTTGTTTGCTAGGCATCGGCTGGAAAAATGGGCGGGAACAATCAATGGGTAGACTGGAAGGAAAATTCGCTTTTATTACTGGGGCCGCGTCGGGAATCGGTCTGGCGTGCGCCAAACGATTTTCAGCCGAGGGCGCCACAATATTTGGAGCCGACATCAACAACCCGTCGGATGAAGATTGGGAGGCAATTCGAACCAAGGCACCTACATCAACGTTCACACTCTTGAACGTCACTGACGAGGAAGCCGTAAAAACATCCAGTGAGCTCGCTCTAGGGACTTTTGGCCGGATTGATATCTTGGTGAACTCGGCCGGCGTGGCTGGCGTGGGCAGTGCAACAGATCTCGACACAGAAGAATTTCAGCGCGTCCTCGACATCAACCTCAAGGGAAGCTTCCTCACCTGCAAGCATCTCATACCTTCCATGGTGGAACAGCGCAGCGGTTCAATCGTGAATCTTTCCAGTGTCTTCGGCCTTATGGGATCAGACAATAGTTTGTCCTATTGCGTATCCAAAGGTGGTGTCCTACAGCTCACCACAAGCCTTTCAGTAGACTATGCCTGGGCCAACGTTCGCAGCAATGCCCTATGCCCTGGTCTTATCGAAACACCTCTCACCGAGATCGTGAAACAGATTGACCCGCTGCACAAAGAATTTGTGAGCTGGCATATGGCTGGAAGACCTGGACAACCAGAAGAAGTCGCATCCGCCGCGCTGTTCCTCGCCTCAGACGAAGCTTCGTTTATAACCGGGCAGGCACTTGCCGTCGACGCCGGCTGTTTCCAGCGCCGGCTCTATAATATTTTTCGGCAAGCGAACAATAAGTAGCGAACTAACCACATCACCAGCTGAGGAACTCCAATGAGCGATCAACGGCAAATTCTAAACAAAGCCAATATGGGCATCACCGATGGACTGCCTCTAGAGGTTTCTAATGGCGGCATCGAAGAGCTGCGAAAAGACATCCAACGCCTGATGGATATAGAGGCCATCAAGAGACTCAAGCACGCGTATTTTAGATGTATCGATACCGCCAACCTGGACGAACTGGGTACGCTGTTTCACGATGACGTATCGGTGCATTTTATAGGTGGCACCTACGAGTGGACTACTCAGGGTAAGGAGGAGTACCTGAATAATATTGGCGTGTCCTTCAGCAACAAATCTATTGGCCACCACAATGGTCATCAACCGGAAATTCAGATGATCAGCGACACTGAAGCCACCGGCATCTGGTATCTCGCAGATCAAATGTGGATTCTCAATCACAATGCCAAGACCTCTGGCACCGCACTGTACTGGGATCGCTACTTGAAAGTGGATGGCGAGTGGCTGATCAAGGACACCAAATACGAGCGTTTGTACGAGATCAATGAGTCTCTGGAAGAACTGCCGAATCTGGGCTCTCACTATCTCGGCGTACATGGCAACGAGCCGCAGTATTAGCTAGCCCGCACCCGGTAAGCCGAATGGCCGGCCCACTAAGCCGGACAAGTACGAAAACCTTCGAGAGAGAGCCGGTTGCTACTCTGTCCTGTCAAGGCTGTCGGCATCGCCAAGCGGGATCTCGGCGTGCCTGGACAGGACAGAGTAGCAATCGGCGGACCACACTAATTTAGAAACGCTGTTTTAGTGTTTTTAACACGTACGGGGGTCGCTCGGAAACCTGATTGGGGTTGGCAAACACGCCGTAAACCCGTCCATGGGGGCTCGGCTCGCGGATGGCCGCCCCGCACATCCATGCGCTCAACGATTTGCCAACCCCAATCAGGTTTCCGAGCTTTAAGTCTACTGTCGAAGCTTTGAACGAGTGAATTTTCGGAGGACGGCCATCTGGGGGCTACCCTTTCCTCCGACCCAGCCGACCATAACCGGTCTCCACTATCTTCTCGACCTGCCCCCCACGACCTATCAAATTCTCCGTTTTCGCGATAAATTACACGGCTCAATAAATCCAGTAATTAGGAGAGCACATGCCCGCAAAAATCAAAGTCGAGAAGCCGTTGGTTATCCTTCACGGCGACGAGATGGCGCAGATCGCCTTTGAGAAAATTCTAGAGCAGTTCGTTGCTCGCCGACTGGATATTCAACTAATAGAGATTGATTTAACCGCTGAAAACCGTCTTACCACCAACGGGCAGGCGATTGTCGATGCCATCGAGGCGCTCAAAACCTACGGCGTGGGCGTTAAAAACGCTGGAATGACGGTTAACCGCGAACAACTTGATGAGCTGTTGGCGAAGCATCCCCAATTAGAAGAAGGCAAACTCAACAAGTTGGCTACGAAGTCGCCAAACGGGGCGATTCGCAAAGGCATTGGCGGCAATATCATCCGGGAAGATATTCAATTTAAAAACCTCAAGGTCATTCAACCCCAATGGATCGACCGTGACATCGAAGTGATGACGATGGAGAGCGGCGGTATCAAACACAGCCACAACGAGCTCTCTACGGCGACTGGTGTCGTAAAGCTCATTTTTGTCGGCAGCAGCGGCGACCCCGTCGAATTGCACCGGAGAAATATTAACAAGGGTGATCCCTGGCTATTGGCCACCAACGATATCGAAGATGTTAGAAACTGGGCCCACAGCTTTTTCCAACGCGCTCTGGACGAAAAGCGAGATGCCTATTTGGGCCTAAAGGACACTGTAATTCCCGGCTACGACGGAGTTATGCGTTCCGCGATCGAAGAAGTATTTGAGAGCGACTACAGATCTCAGCTAGAAGAACTCGGCCTCGCTTATCACTACGAATTAATCGATGCTCAAGCGGCTCGCATAGTGGCCAATCCACCTGAGCGGGCCCTCTGGGGTGTCCCCGACAATACAACGGGAAGAAAACTGTACAAACTGGTCAAG
Organism: Halioglobus sp.; assembly: GCA_965262875.1. Taxonomy (GTDB): domain Bacteria; phylum Pseudomonadota; class Gammaproteobacteria; order Pseudomonadales; family Halieaceae; genus JBALVT01. The sequence goes on along the minus strand of OZ253569.1, from coordinate 1,651,492 downwards.
CAGTTGAAAAAGTACGGTATCCCGGATCGCAAGCACCACGTATCCCTGTCAAGAATGAGCGCTGGAGGTGGTGACCAATACGGCAGTTTTAATATGCCAATGCCCGAAGACGGAATTCTCAAGGTTATTGTCGATGGCGATGAGAAGCATGCAAGGCCGGTGAAGAAAAATGATCCCGTCTTGATAATGTCCAATGACCGGGAGGCGATTAAGGACTGGATCAGCCAGGTTTTCCGTGACGCCTCTTTGAACGACAAAGAGGTGTATTTTGGACTGAAGCGAGAATACATGGAGTATGACGAAGTATTCAGCACGGCAATCACTGATGCCCGGCGGGAACTGGCACAGGCTGACACCCCACCCCCCTCGTTTATGATTATGCGACCTTCCAGTCAGCTTAAAAAGATGATTACCGATCCTCCGCGCAATGGGCTGTATCCGGCGCAAAACCTTGATGGCGATATATTTTCTGACATCTCGGCGGCACTGGGAGGTAGTTTGGCGACAGCGAGCTCAATTATTGAGAGCAAAGACGGGACCATGTTGTACGAAGCCCCACACGGCACAGCCCACGACTTGTATTTAAAATATTTGGAGACCGATGGCAAAACGGCACACTTCAACTCTTCAGCACTCATCTATGCGCTGGCAAATGCACTTGAAAATCTGGCTGCCAGGGAGAGCAATGAAGCGCTCAAAGACTATTCAGGCAAGCTCAAGACAGCTCTGATTAATACGGTGGCGCAGGGGACCATCACAGGTGATCTGAAGGGCAAAACAACAGATCCTGAGTCAGAATCCATTGTTGATATGCAGGGTTTCCTCGACGCCGTTGAGGCAAACACAGACGCTTGAATCTCAGCCTGAGCGCTCAGTCATCCACCTCGTCGGACTCACGGTTCTTGCGAAAGATCTCCGAGTATTGACGATAGGTAGAAACGCCTGACAAAACGGCCGTCAAGCTTGGACCCACGATGGGGATTGATCCCAGTAGAGCCATATTGTTAGCACCGATACGGTCAAGTAGTGTGCCAATACCCTGACCCTCAAGGTTATCCCTCGCTCCATCGACGACCGCCAAAAACTCATGAGGTGCAAGATCCAGGTGGAAAGCAGCTTTTGCCAGCTGTTCGATCGTAAGCGCCGATTCGCCTTTCTCTATGCGCGACCAGGTCGACTGGCCTATTCCCACCAGCGCACCAAATTCTGCCTGACCGATACCTTTTTCCTTACGCAACTGTGCCAGCACATTTCCCACCAACGCGGGATAAGTCGTGTTGCCCTGGAATTTCTCTTCTTTAGTCACTTGTATTTTTCGCATTTATGCATATAGTACATATATATAGTTCACACAAATTTGCAGTACTTAATAATACTGGCTCAAAAAACCAAATACAAAGAGGAATTCATCCATGGATCCTATCAATCTCGCAGACTCCCTGCGATCTGATCGTCTGGGTATGGCTCTGGCGGCTATCAACGGGGTGATGGGCGATCGTTTCAGGGCGAACAACAGCCCGTTGGCGATTAACATGGGCTTCTATCACCAAAACCGCCCGCTGGCATTGACCACCGAACAGTTCGCGGCAACTGAGCATAGCCTGTCCGGGAGGTTGGTCGTATTCGTTCACGGTCTATCATCTCATGAACAAATGTGGGCGTTCCCATCACAGCAAGAGCATCCTGAGCGAGTCTCCTACGGAAGTCTGCTAATGCAAGAGGAGGGAGTAACGCCGCTTTATCTGCGATACAACAGTGGCCTACATATATCCGACAATGGTCGCTTATTGTCCGATCTATTACAGGAGCTATTGGAAGTCTATCCGGAACCTGTTGAAGAACTGGTACTTGTGGGACACAGCCTCGGAGGTCTGTTGATTCGCAGCGCGTGTCACTACGGTAAACAGGCAAGCTGCAGCTGGGTTGATTGTTTGAGTAAGGCGATCTACTTAGGTACTCCGCATCACGGTGTACCCTGGCAATCGCTTACGGCCAACATGTTGCTTCGGTGGTCAGCTAGCAGCAATCCGCTGGTTCAAAAATTGTGCTCCCTTTATGAAGGTCGTAGCGCCTCGGTTCGAGACATTGTCGATATGGCGCTGATCGATGAGCATTGGCAATCTGAAGAGCCCAGCAAACCGCTGGAATGGTTCGAGGGCATCGAGCACTTCTTCATCGCAGGATCCATTAACGAAGATCCCAATCATGTCATCAGCCATGCCTTTGGTGATGTTCTGGTACCGATTGGAAGCGCACAAGCAAAATCGGCGCTGCACGGGCATTTACCCTCCCCGCCAAACCTTCAACAAAACTCTGCGCTTATTCCGGGTGTGAAACATATTGCTCTGGCGCACAATATTGAAGTTTATGCGCAACTCAAAGAGTGGTTGATAGAGGGTGAGAACCAACCACCACAGTTGGCATATGCCTAGGTGACCGCATTGAGTTCACGTATTTCAGCCACCTTTAACGGGTTAAGTTGCCGGTGCAGAGCAGGCGAGCGGCTTTCAAAGGCACACTGCAAAAGCTGAAGAACATCGCCGTGGGCTACAAGCAATATCACGCAGCCCGAAAATTGAGACTCCAGCTCTGCGATAAGTTCGATGGCGCGATTTACAACATGCGATGCCGGTTCCACACCCAATGTTTCGTGGTTGGCGTCTACGCGATCTCGCTCCCAGATTTCTGCGTAGCGATTGTCCGACTGACCCCCCAGCTCCCCGAAGTAGCGCTCACGCAGCTTTTCGCTGTAACTCACCGGCGTCAAAACAGCGAGAGAATCAGCAACGATCTTCGCTGACTCTCTCGCCCGTAAAAAATCTGAGCTTACGACCTTTAATTCTGCCCCGAATGCTTCGGGAAGCTCTCCTATTAGATTTCTAAGCTGATCGAAGCCGATTTTACTTAAACCATAGGACCGAGTTCCGACATGGGGGTCGCTCACAATAATCGAAAGTTCATTGGCCTCGCTGTGACCATGACGCAAGGCAAAATACTGATTTTTTAACTGAGAAACATGCAGCGCGCGATCGTGCATATAAAGAAAACCTCTCCAGGACACAAGGCCACAGTTTGCTATGCTACTATCAAAATACTCCTTATTACAGGTGAAGGAAAATCACTGCCATGGAAATTTACGGCCATCGCGGCGCTGCAGGCGAAGCGCCAGAAAACACCATTGCGGGGGCATTGCATGCGATAGAACGCGGCACTCGCTATATCGAAATCGACCTACAGCTTTCTCGCGATGACCAGCTGGTGGTGATACATGACAAGACACTCAAACGCACAGCAGAAGTTTGGGGCAGACCCCGCGATTACGATGCAAAAAAGTTGGCCGCCATGGACGCGCGAGCCGACGGCCCCCTGTGGCCATCGGAAAAAAACTGCGAAGTACCCACCTTGGAAGCATTGCTGAGCGCTACAAAAAAACTCAAAGGCTATCAACTTGAGGTCAAGCCAGATTCGAGAGCCAATATCAGACGCGTATCAAGCCATCTCAGTGAAAGGTTTAAAACAGCCGCGGCAGCCCGGAAAGTCGTCGTGACCTCTTCCAGTAAACATTTACATCAGTGCCTGGGTGAATTGGCCCCACACATAAGAAGAGGAATGGTAATCTCTCGTTCCAGCGAAGTGCCTACACTGCTGGAACTTGGATGTGTCTACAGCGCGATGCATTGGTCGGCCTGTGATCACTACACAATACGAAAACTAAAAAAAGCCGGCGTCCACATTTCTGTTTGGACGGTTAACGACCCCCAAATGATAAAGAATTTACACAAGATGAAAGTCGATAGCGTCATTACAGACTACCCCTCTATGGCTATTCCGCTGGTAACAGCTCTCGAACGTTAACGCGGCAGACCTCGACTGACCGACTTTCTACAACTCGCTTTCGCGCTTGAGGAAAACCGACACCCCTTCCTTAAACGTTTGTAAGACCTGAATATCGCGAATTTTTTGTGGCTGGATTTTTAAAGGGTTGCTATCCAATACCACCATATCCGCAAGCTTGCCCACCTCGAGAGATCCTTTTTGTTTCTCTTCGTGAAACTGATAGGCGCCTTCGATCGTCGCTGCTCGCAGCGCGTGGTAAACCGATAGCCGTTCCTCCAGGCCATAAACAGTTCCACTTCGACTCTCCCGGTTGACCGCAATCCAAACCAACATGAGCTGATCTATCGGATGTACTGGAGAGTCATGATGGAATGTCGTAGAAAAGCCACGCTCGCGGGCAGACTTCATTGGCGTCAGTTTGCGAGTACGATCTGGACCGAGAGTGTACTCGTTGTGAAAATCCGCAAAGTAATAGTTGTGCGTATTTTGAAAAGTCAGCGTGACGTCCAGTTCCGTCAGTGCATCCAGCTGGTCCTGCCCAATCACCTGCAGGTGAATGAGTTGTGTCCGGATGTCATTATACGCGTGTAGATCCTCCGCATTTTTCAGCGCCAAAATACATTGCTCCAGCGCCGCATCGCCCAGGGCATGTATAAAAATTGGGATATGGGCTTCGTAATAAGAGGCCACAAGCGCATCCAGTTGTGTTTGGTCAGGTATGGATGAGTAACCGCGATAGTCATCTGCCTGGCCCGGACTTTGGGTGTGATAGGGCTCGCGCAGATAAGCCGTTCGCCCCGGCGAACCTCCATCCAGATTAATCTTTCCTCCACCCACTCGAAGATGACGATCATAATCGGGGGAGTACCAATTTCGCACCTGGTCCAGCCCCGCAGTACTGGTATGAACATGGGCAACCACATCTGCCAGTAGCGCCGCATCGTCCCTCAGCGTTCGAAGCAGCGCAAGGTCGTCGGGAGAGCTGGCGAAATCACTAATCGTCGTAAACCCCTTGCTTAGATATTCCGCTTGGGTCTCCCTGAGTAGCTGCAACATTTGATCATCTGGAATCGGTAGCCCCAGGCGCATACCGGCATCCGGACCGAGCACATCCCGCGTCAATGCTGCGAAGGCTGGCATCATCGCGGTTTCTTCTATGATGCCATTGAGTTCTCCGAGTTCATCACGCCCGAATACACCGCCCTGAGGAGGGACAGAATCAGCGGTGTAGCCGGCGCGCAACAAGCCGGCGGAATTCATCACCAGCATATGGCTGGAAAAGTGGATGATGAGAATAGGAACTTCTTCGCTGATGGAGTCGAGTTCGTGGCGGGTAGGAAAACGCTTATCCGCCAACATGCCATTGTCGAAACCCCAGCCCACCAGCCATTGCATAGAACTGCGCGGGTGTTCATTTAGCTCGGTGCGGAGCTTGAACAGGATATCCGAAATTGAACGCACGTCCCCCGCTGGAGGTGGATCCAAGGACACCGCAGAGCGCTTCGCGGCGGTTTGCGTAAAATGGCTATGCGCATCGATAAAACCCGGTAGCAAGGTATGCCCATTGAGATTAGTACTGGCGGCCTTTGCGCCCACTAAAGCGCGAGCCTCTTCGAGAGGCCCTGTAAATACAATGCTGCCACGATCGACCACCAGGCTTTCTACATATTCCGCTCGGTCGCCAGCCATCGTCAGAATGTCGCCGCCATAGAATAGCTGGCCGCCTGAGTATGAGGGTTCGGGGGGGAGGCGTGTGCAAGCAGCAAGTAGAATCGCCAGCGCTACAATCGTTTTATTCATGCACCACTCCTGACAACAGGTCGGGGTTAACGCGGCCCTGATGAGTGCCTACTATTATAGCAATCTCTAGCGCTTGGCACAGGGGCGCTATGAATTGCGCCTGTGCCTCAATCGCGATTAGGCAAGAACGTCATCGGCAACAAAATACTTCGGATCCTCGATCACATTCACTTCGACCAAAGATCCGGCCTTCGTGAGCAGCTTGCGACACTCAGCACTCAAATGAACGAGATGTAGTGTTTTACCCGCACTTAAGTAGCGATCCGCCAGTGTGTCAATCGCCTCCAGTCCAGAATGATCTGCGACTCTGGAGCGTGCGAAATCAATTATCACATCATCATTGTCTTGCGCTGGATCGAATCGATCTAGAAAAGAGGTGACTGACCCAAAGAACAAGGGCCCTGTAACCGCGTAGACCGTAGAGCCCTTATGATCTTCCCTGGCTTCGATCAGTATGTGCTTTGCGTGCTCCCAGGCGAATACTACGGCCGATACGATCACACCTGCAACCACAGCAACAGCGAGGTCTGTGGCCACAGTCACCGCCGAGACCAGTATCAATATCATGGCGTCTGTGCGCGGCACATTGCGAATCACCCGAAAGCTACTCCACTCGAAAGTACCGATAACGACAATAAACATAACTCCAATCAGTGCCGCCAGGGGAATCTGCTCAATGAGAGAGGAAGCCACCAGTATAAACAGAAGCAGACTCAAGGCCGCAGTTATACCCGAGAGTCGACCACGGCCGCCAGAATTCACGTTGATCATACTTTGCCCAATCATGGCGCAACCACCCATGCCACCGAATACGCCAGTAGCTGTGTTGGCGATACCCTGGGCCACACACTCTTTGTTACCGCGACCTCGAGATTCGGTTATCTCATCGACCAGTCGCAAAGTCAGCAAGGACTCAATGAGACCAATCGCAGCGAGAATCACTGCATAGGGAAAGATAATGATCAGCGTATCGAAATTAAATGGCACCGCAGGGATATGAAATTGGGGTAGGCCACCCTTAATAGATGCGATATCGCCAACAACGCGAGTATCCAGGTCCAAACCAAACACCAGAAAGCTGACCACCAGGATAGCCGCGAGGGAGGAGGGAATAACGGTGGTGAGCCTTGGTAGGAAATGGATAATAACCATGGTTAAAACCACCAGACCCACCAACATGTAAAGTTGTTGGCCCTCTAGCCAGGAAACATCCAGGATCGTACCTTCCATGAAGGATCCGGCCAGCCAGCCGGCCTCACCGGCCACACCAAACTGACCCAATTGCGCGAGGAAAATCACAATCGCCAGCCCATTGACGAATCCCAGCATAACCGGGTGGGGGACCATGCGAATAAACTTTCCCAGCCTGAATATGCCCGCCAGAATTTGCAGTATTCCCATCAACACAACGGTTGCAAACAAGTATTCAACCCCGTGACCGGCAACCAGCGCGACCATGACCACTGCCAGGGCACCGGTGGCACCAGATATCATTCCAGGCCGCCCGCCTATACAGGCGGTAATCAATCCCACCATGAACGCTGCATAAAGGCCAACCAGCGGTTCCACGCCGGCGACAAAAGCAAATGCTACGGCTTCGGGCACCAACGCAAGTGCAACGGTAACACCGGACAAAACATCATTCTTGACAGTCGCTACTTTGCTGGGGTGAAACTCGAACATATCTGACTCTCAGTCTGCAATTACATCACTTTGGGAGTTAGGACCCAAAGATGAAAAAGCGGTTATGCCAATCGGCCGTAGAATTGTTATGCAGCGAGTGGGGGCGCGCATTCTAGCGAAAATGGCCTCTCGACACAATCGGGTCCAATGAGGAGCCTGAGTTCTGAGAATGCGCTATTGCGCTAGTTGTTCGTGGATGGCGCGCGCTGGAAACTACCAAATTGCAAATAGGCTTACCCTGCTCAATGACTTGCCCATCTTTCATTAAAAACGGATGACTCACCGGAAGGGAAATAAAATCGTTCATCCCTTCCAGTTTAGCGCTCTGGAGCGAAACCTTACCGTCATCCACATCCGGAATGATTTGAGACAACACCAGATTGATACTGCGGGTTCCGGCGATTATTCCAACATCAAAATTAGCAGGGCCCAATTGATTCGACACGCTCGAGTTACTTGTTCCAAGCTGCATGCCAGCAGGTCCATTGATCCATTCGAATCCGTAGATAGGTCCAAGTACATCGACGACCTCACTCCCTCCATTCGGAGGACCGAGCATAACCGTACGGCCAAGCTCGGATATTGTATGTGTATTTAGATATTGCCTAACAAGAATACCGCCCATCGAGTGAGTGACAAAATGAATGGCCTGATCCACCTCACACACCTCTAGAGCAGGTTCAATATACTGGTCAGCTAAATGCTCTATAGGAAATTGAGTTGATGGGTAGTCGACATTGACAACTTGATAACCCTCCTCGGCAAGACTGAGCTCCATCACTTCCATAGAGGCTGAAGATCTGGCCAGCCCGTGCAGTAAAACTACGCAGGCGGCCTGCGCCTCCAAAGTCAGCACCATGAAAATTATGCTGACGAATACCCTCACGCAGAGGCTGCCATTAACTTGAGGTCTCGACGATGTTCATTAACATCTGATAGGAGTCGACGCAACGTAAGCTCCTCGGAGCTGATCATCTTACAGACGGCCACATGTCGCGCTTTAGCATCATCGAGAGGATTCTCGGTCGCTACATTGTCTTGTGACGCTAATTGCAAAAGGTCGTCGCTTCGCTCCTGTGCAGGAACAGGCACGACCTGCTGCTCGCTACTACTAATGCGTCCCTGCAAACTTTGAATCTCGCCCTCCAATTCCTTTCGGGTGGCGATCATCGCAGCGATAGCTTCCCGGCGCTGAGTCATCATTGATTGCCTTCGAGTTCCTGGATCAGTTTCGAGGTGCGAACTTCACTAATCTCATTGTGCAATCTTTTAGACTCATGACTGCCTCGAACTGTTTTCGATAAGGTGATTGTCGAGAAGACCATAAACAGTGCGCTTATAAGAAAATAGCCCATAATAACCGGTGGCCCTGGAAGCATATATATCCCAAGTAATGTAGAAATTATGGCTACGGCAAATGACGCTTTTACAAAAAAATCCCACTGCTTTGAATTGTCGCTAATGCTGTACTGATCCATCGCCGAATCCTCCCGTGGTGTTGATCGACAGGATCAGTGTTGCCTCCCAGGTACTATCTAGGCAACCAAAAAACGAAAAGGGGCGCGGTACTAAACCGGAGGTACCACATAGAGGTACTATGACCTACTAAAGCGGTTCTTGGCCGTGGTCTGTGTATTCAGATAGGGGCTGAAAGAGCGGTATCGCCAGTCGCGTAACGCTAGTACCACGGAGTAACCCCGACGCATATCCAGGGGCAAACTATTGTCCTCTTGATTGAGTAGATCGAACTCCCTGGACAAGCGCTCTACTTTGCGTTGAAACTCCGCATTGGACGCGCTGGACAGCATGCCGTTCAGGACAATCAGCTGGTGATCGTCCTGCTCAAATCGCGCGGCAAAGAAGTCTTGCTGAATTGCTTTGAGAAACACACTCTCAATTGGGCCGGCCGGCAGCCACTGGAAGTTGGCGGCTATTAGCAGCTTTATGCGATTGTTGGGCAACAGTTCAATGAGTTTTAGGCGATCTAGTTTGGCCAACATCTGTATCAATTCCGGCTTTGTGAAAACGTAGGCTTTCAAGAGATCGTCAAAAGTCCAGCGATTCAGCACACATACCGTCACCAATAGTAGAGCCATATCATCGGCAATTTCATCTTCCTGCGCCTTAGTGAGCTGCTGTATGCGACCTTGCTGCTCCTCCATAAGTTTAACCAGTTCAGATATTTCCGTACTGATATCCGCACAGATCCGATCCAGCTCAGTGAGGCTAAAATCCTGTCTAGAGAATTTTCGTTTTACAGAGGATTCGGATAAACCCAGGGAGGCGGCAACTTCCGCATAGGTCAATCCCGCTGCTTTGAGTGCTTTTTTTAATGCCTGTACCAGTGCACTGACTTGGGCCATAGGGAACTCACATTCTAAAAGTATCATTCAATAATACTTCAAGGCTTGGAAAAAGCCACTAACAATGGCATGGTGGCATCGAACAGCACAAATGGAGATAGTGCAGTTCACATCATTTTTCCGAGGAGATTCGCATGTCCCAATTACGCAATATAACGGGATACCTACCTTACGTTCTTGTAGTATTTCTAAACGCGTTCGTGGACCTCGGGCACAAGATCGTTATTCAGAACGCTATATTCAAAACCTACGATGGTCAGGAGCAGGTGATTCTGACGGCCATCATCAACGGACTAATACTGCTTCCGTTTATCTTGCTGTTCTCACCCTCAGGTTTTCTGGCCGACAGATTCTCCAAGCACAAGATCATCCGCCACGCCGCGCTGGCTGCCGTTGGGGCGACACTACTCATCACCTACTGCTACTACCAGGGTTGGTTTTGGGGAGCCTTCGCACTCACTCTCGCTCTGTCCATACAAAGCGCCATTTACAGCCCCGCCAAGTATGGTTATATCAAAGAGCTAGTGGGTACCAATAATCTTGCGAGCGCCAATGGCATGGTGCAGGCAATTACCATCGCTGGAATACTGCTCGGCACTTTCGTTTTCTCGATTATGTTTGAATCGTTTTTAGCCGACTTCGAACAGCTAGATCCGGCGCAAATCATGAAGACTATTGCGCCAATAGGCTGGGTACTGGTTGCCTTGTCGGTGGTGGAATGGCTGTCGGCACTCAAATTGCCGAAAAAGCGGGAACCAGCCCCTGAAAACAAGTTTGAGGTAAAACCCTATTTACAACTGACATATCTGCGCAGAAATTTGAAGGTGCTCAACAGCAACACAGCCATCTGGTTATCCATTATCGGGCTGGCGACATTTTGGTCCATTTCCCAGGTTATGCTCGCAGCATTTCCCGCCTTTGCGAAAGATACCCTGGAGATAACCAACACAGTGGTAATCCAGGGCATCCTCGCATGCGCCGGGCTTGGAATAGCATTGGGATCAATCATCGCCGCACGCGCCTCGAGAAATTATATTGAAACCGGCCTTATTCCAATCGGAGCACTGGGTGTCGCTCTGGGAATCGCTATACTGCCCGGCTTAGGTAGCGCTGTTTCGATGGGGATTGCATTTCTATTCGTGGGAATAACAGGCGGCATGTTCATCGTACCGCTGAACTCTCTAATCCAGTTCCACGCGCGCGAAGAACAACTTGGGACAATTCTGGCAGGAAACAACTGGATTCAGAATGTAGCAATGCTAACGGCATTGATCACCACTGTTGTGTTTGCCAGCGTGGGGATAGATTCGGTGGGCATTTTTTATGTACTCACGATGATCGCGGTGATCGGTACCGGCTATACCGTACGGAAACTGCCACATTCCTTGGCCCGCATTATCGCTACGGGCATTCTGCAGCGTCGCTACCGTATAGAAGTGGTAGGTTTTGATAATTTACCAGAATCAGGAGCTGCACTGTTGTTGGGAAACCACATCTCCTGGATAGATTGGGCACTGGTACAAATTGCATGCCCTCGGCCGATCAGATTTGTGATGCTACGGAGTATTTATGAGACCTGGTATTTAAAACCATTTTTCAAAGTATTTGGCGTCGTCCCAATTTCCTCTGGGCAGAGTAAGGACAGCCTGAAAACTATCAGCGAACTTTTGTTGGCGGGCGAAATGGTTTGTCTTTTCCCAGAGGGCGCTATAAGTCGTAACGGACACCTCGGCAAATTCCATTCGGGATATCTGCGAGCTGTTGAAGGCCTCGAAGATGGAGTAATCATCCCATTTTACCTCCGAGGGCTTTGGGGAAGCACCTTTTCGCGGGCAGACACTGGGCTGCAGGAAGCTCGCGCCCGCAGCGTAAGGCGCGATTTGATTGTCGCATTTGGTAAAGCCATACCGCTGCACACTCCGCCCGAACAATTGAAACAAAAGATCTTCGACCTTTCTATCAGCGCTTGGGATTCCTATAGCCGCAAGTTGGATCCAGTTCCCCTGGCATGGCTGAAAACCGCGAAGCGCGCGCCCGGTAACATAGGCGTCGTAGATACCAGCGGAACCCAACTTACCAATCGGCAGATGGTCGCAGCCTGCGTTTGCTTCGCCAGGGCGATGAAGCTAAAAAGTAAAACTCCAAACATTGGTCTCGTTCTTCCTGCCAGTGGCGCTGCAGCGATCGCTACAATGGCCACAACGCTAAAAGGCAAAACTGTCGTTCAGCTTAACTACACAGCTGGCACAGAGGCGGTGTAGGCCGCAATTAGTTCCGCACAAATCAAACAGGTTTTTACCTCGAGACAGTTTGAGACCAGACTCAAGACGCGGGGGATAGAGCTTGAGAGTCTTCTGGAAGGAACCGAGGTCGCCTATCTGGAAGATATACGCGAGAGTATCCCAAAATGGCGCTTGCTTGTGGCGATCACACAATCGATTCTACTACCGGTTAAATGGTTCTACCGTTTGCATGGACGGAAGTCACTTCTGAACGACCCGGCCGCTATTTTGTTCAGTAGCGGCAGTGAAAGTAACCCCAAAGGAATAGTACTGTCACACCGAAATATCATTTCAAACTGCAAACAAATCTCCGATGTCCTAAATACACGAACTGATGATGCGATCATGGCATGCCTGCCACCCTTTCACTCCTTTGGGCTGACAGTGACGATGATCATGCCATTGATCGAAGGTATTCCCATGGTGTGTCACCCCGACCCAACTGATACCCTTGGTGTTGCAAAAGCAATAGCGAAGCACAAAGCCACCATTTTACTGGGCACCGCAACGTTTCTTGGGCTTTACTCCCGCAACAGCAAAATTCATCCCCTCATGCTTGATTCTTTGAGACTTGTCGTTGCTGGAGCTGAAAAACTATCGGAGCCGGTTCGCAGAGAATTTCAGCTCAAGTTCAACAAACCAATCTATGAGGGCTACGGAGCCACTGAAACGACTCCGGTCGCGAGCGTGAATATCCCAGATAGTATCGACCCCAGCGACTGGAAGGTTCAGACCGGAAGCATGCTGGGTACGGTTGGTATGCCACTACCGGGAACCAGTTTCAAGATTGTTGACCCTGACACCCTAGCCGAACTACCCCTGGGCGAAGACGGTTTAATTCTAATCTCAGGCAGCCAGGTAATGCCTGGTTACCTGAACGATCAGGAGAAAACGGATGAAGCAATCGTAAAACTCGATGGAATGCGCTGGTATAAATCCGGTGACAAAGGACACCTGACCATAGAGGGATTTTTAGTTATCGTAGATCGATTCTCCCGATTCGCAAAAATCGGGGGCGAGATGATTAGCCTGACCTCCGTGGAGGCACATGTGCTGAACGCACTGGGTGACGACAGCGCTATTATTGCCGCAGTCGCAATCCCGGATGCACGCAAGGGCGAAAAAATCATATTGCTAACAGAGCAGGAATTGGACATTGATACGGTACGAAAAAGCTTGATCGCCGCAAATGTCTCGACGCTGCTAATCCCCGCCGCGCTCTATCAAGTGCCCGAAATTCCAAAACTAGGCAGTGGTAAAACAAACTACCCACAGCTAAATACCTTGGCACGAACCATTTCGGGCGTTGCAGTAAACGTGATTGAATAAGAACACACAAGGAACATCAACTAAGAGACTGATGGAAACTTTACAAAATTCTCTACCATCATCAAAGCAAATTCTGTCGGCTCCGGTCGAGGTCCCGAGAGCACCTCGCGCTCGCGGAGCTCGGCTTCAAGCATTGCCAGAATTTTATCCAAACTGAGATCATCAATGCCTTGCCTCCATACAAGCAGTTCACGCTCACCCTTGAAGCAATACGCTTTCCAGGATATCGAGTATCGAATGTCCTGCCACAGGTATTCACCGAGAACCTCTTCCCCTTCACGTAACTCCCAGCGCTCACTTTCGCAAAAATGCAAACGGGTCCGCTGCGTGATCGCTGGCAAATCGGGAAATGTTGGAGATACTCGCTCCACCCCATGAAATACCAAATCGGTATCGATCAGGATTGCAGAATTATGCGTCGCTGGAATGGCTTGCCGGGGAGAGCCAGGACCCTCCAGATAAAAGGTAAATGCCCCGCCTCGTGCATGCCCGAACCAGGAAACGCAAGTGAGAATCGGAACCCTCCACTGCTCGAAAAGGCCCGAGTGCAACATACAAACCAGTAACCATTGCGGTGTTAATTTTCGATTGGCGCCGCGAAACTCAGGAACATCAGTATGAATTGCGAGCTCCTGCCCGGGGATCAGCAGATTGGCATAAACAATCGCAGGAACAATATTCTCGCAGTTCGATATTTGGCGAGCGGTCGTCTTTAACGCGGAGTGTTCCATAAAAGCCTGAATACCAGGTGCTTCGATAACATTTCCGTAGGCGTAGGTCTCGCGAAAATAGTTGGTTCGACTAGCGGCCATCGCCGGTTCATCATCGTTGCCCAGACCATCAATTCCACCTTCGACATAATTGAGAGCCGCATCAAAGCGCTGTGGCAACCGCTCCCCCAACCCTTCACTGGTAGCTTCATTTGCGTAGGTGCCAAAACTGCCGAAGGATTCCGCGATTCTCAACATTTTGTCCGCATCGTCGGCGGACAAAAATGGGTCCATATGCAAATAGGGGTTCTTCCGAGTTTCCTATGGGTAAAAGCCAAACAATGGTCAAGAATGTGGTACAAGAGTCTTTTTTTATGGAGATATTCAAATGAAAGATACCGCGTTGTTTACTCAACTTTTGGGGCTTGGCGACCCATGGAAAATCACGGCTATTACTCCGGATCTGACCGACAAATCAATTACCCTCCAGATAGATTGGCCAAAGGGAACGAAAGGCGCGTGTAGTGTCTGCCATGCCCTTTGTTCGGTTTACGACCATCGTGAGCAACGCACATGGCGACACCTTGATACGATGCAGTTCAAGACGCAGTTAGTTGCTCAGGTTCCGCGTATTCATTGTAAAGCGCATGGAATCAAAAGCCTGAAAGTACCGTGGGCAGATACGCAGGCACGCTTTACGCATTTATTTGAGCGTTTCGCTATTGATGTGCTGTCGGCTGCCAGCAACAAGACACAGGCCGCAAAACTACTTGGTCTGTCGTGGGATGAGGTGCATCATATTCAATCCCGAGCAGTGAAAAGAGGGATGGACAGACGCTCTGTTGAGGAAGTGAAACACCTTGGCATCGATGAAAAAAGTTTTCGCAAGGGGCAATCCTATGCCAGCCTGCTGTACGATTTGAATGCGTCCAGAGTGCTTGAGGTCGTGGCAGATAGAACGACGGAAACGGCAACCGCATTGCTGTCCACGCTTCCAGAACAGCAGCGTAATGAAGTAGCTGCTGTTGCCGTGGATATGTGGGTTCCATTTATGACGGCAGTTGAGGCGACTTTACCGAACGCCGCTATTGTTCACGACAAGTTTCATATCGTCAGTTATCTTACAAAAATGGTTGACCAAGTCAGGCGCAAAGAAAATAAAACATTAAGAGCCGCCGGTATCAATGACCTGGTCGGGTCTCGCTATACCTGGTTACGCAATCCCGACAACTGGAGTGAAAAAGATGAAGCCACTTTTTATGGCCTTCAATCAAAGGGGTTGAAGGTTGCCCGAGCCTGGGCAATCAAAGAGACGCTGCTTGACCTGTGGACTTACAGCTACGATAAACCAGCCCGGGCGTTCTTTAAGAAAGGGTACTGGTGGGCGACACATTCACGTCTAAAGCCGGTCATATCAGTCGCCAAGATGCTAAAGAAACATCTCGACAACATAATGACTTACTTGAAACATCGCATCACCAATGCGACCGCAGAAGGATTTAATTCAAAGATTCAGACAATAAAATCGGCTGCCCGAGGATTTAGAAACTTCGAAAACTATCGAGTTTCAATTCTGTTCCACTGTGGAAAACCCAACCTCTACCCACAGGATTCCCAGTAGAACCTGCAAATAGGAGAGAGTCACAGAATTAATAGACCCATTCAAGCGTTGCTCCATACGTTCGAGGATCACCCCAGGTAGACCATGGGCTCAGTCCAAGGGCACCACCAGGGAACAATTCTCTCAAGGAGCCAGTATTAACTATAATGTACTCTTCATCAGCCAAATTGCGGCCCCACACTGACACACGCAAACTACCTCCGGCGATTGCTACATCCGACAATGTAATATTGGCATCAAGAAGCCCGCGGTCATCCAGGGAAATATTGTCGAATTCATTGAGAGACGTGACCGCGCCATCCTGATAGGAATATCCAAGATGAAAAGCTAGATTGCCCAGGCCAACACTGGTTCGATAGTCCAATGCAGCGGTGTAGGAATTCTTAGGGGCATAGGCTATCTCCTGTACTACCTCGGTATTTTGCACTTCGCCAGTAGAAAGCAGGGTTTCAATGTTGTCGATGCCCATCCCGGTATCCAGATAGCCATAGCCTAGGCGAAGTTCGAGGTTTTGCGCTAGCAACAGTGTGAGGTCTGCTTCAAAACCGTCAATCACGTTATCATCCACCGGGGTGAAATCGCGGTCGCCTGCGGTATTACCCGTTTGAACACTGGCCTGGAATCCATCGATCTCCATGTGAAAGACTGCGACATTAAGGGCCAGTCGCGAATCCCAAAAGCGCCCTTTCATTCCCAATTCGTAGGAAATCACATCTTCCTCGTCAAAACCTTTTCCGAATGATTCCGGGTTGGCTGAACGCTGGGACGTACCCCCTGACTTATAGCCAGTAACCACTTTTCCGTAAACGTTAATATCTTGTGTCCAGTCATACGCAAGAGTGAATGAAGGATTGAAGTTTTCAAAAGACTCGTCGTAGGAAGTGCCTACTACCGTCCCAAGCGGATCACCGGGGCACGCTGCTCCCTGGAAGTAGGGGTCTTCGCAATTACTCTGCGTAAATCCGCCCAAAGCGGCGAAGGTGACTGAATTTTCGTTGATTCTAAACGCCTCGCGTTTATCCTTGGAAAAACGCAGGCCCACCGTAAAATGCCAATCCTGTGCAGTGTCAGGGGTATAGGTGAATTGGCCAAACAAGGCCAGTGACTCGTTTTCCGATGTAGTGATATCG
This sequence comes from Halioglobus sp., assembly GCA_965262875.1. Taxonomy (GTDB): domain Bacteria; phylum Pseudomonadota; class Gammaproteobacteria; order Pseudomonadales; family Halieaceae; genus JBALVT01. Next base: position 1,634,737 of record OZ253569.1, on the reverse strand, counting down.
TTCGGATCGCGAAAGCCTAGTACCGACCAGCTATCAGCTTGCTGATCGGCCTCGTCCTCGTAGTAATAAATCCCTGCGACGTACTCGACCTGGTCGTTCCACAATTCTCCCAAAATTTGAATTTCCTGGGAGAACTGTTCGAAGTCGGTATTCCGGATGCTCCAACTTGCAGGATTAACTCCAAGAATGTTCACTGTGGGAGTCCCGTCATGCTCTATTGAGGAGTCAACATCGCGATAGCCGGTTATCGATTTCACGGTAAGTGAGTCGGAGGCATCCCAAGTCAAAGTAAGATTGTGCCCAGAAACTTCGACATCGCCCGCCTCGACTCCGCGAGCAGCCACCGCGCGATCCGGCCTGCCTTTGGAAGGCTCTGTGCTGAAGGTCGCGATGCCAAAAGGATTGACAGCATCGTGGATAAACTCAAGTCGGCTACTATCCTGATTCTTAGTAAAATCATAGGCGTAGTCCAGAGACAATTCGTCGGTGAGTTCGGCACTGAAATCAAGACGCCAGGCACTGCGATCCTCTTCCGCCCAATCGTCGCCCGGGCCATCGTTCTTGACCAGTCCGTCACGGTCCGACGCAAGAAACGCAATCTTGACCGCTGCTTTATCTGAGACCGGAATATTTAAAGAAGTCCTGGATTTTAATAGACTAAAGTTTCCCGCTGTAAAACTTTGCTTGAAAATGAGCGTTTCCGGGTTCGGCCGCTGACTAATAAGATTGATGGCCCCTCCCGTGGCATTACGGCCATAGAGTGTGCCCTGGGGGCCCCTGAGTACCTCGATCCGCTCAAGCTCAACGGTTTCCATGCCAGAGCCAACGGATGTTCCAACATAAACCCCATCTATATACAGCGCCACCGAAGGATCTTGAGTCAGCTGAACGTCATTCTGCCCAATGCCGCGAATAAAGAGTCTCACGGTGGTTGGATCATTGTTGAAGCCATTGAGGAAAAGATTGGGAACCTTGGCGCCCAAGTCCTCCAGCTCATCGATACCCATTGTTTGTAGCATCTCATTGCTAAAAGCAGAGACAGAAATGGGGACGTCCTTGAGGGTTTGCTCACGCTTTTGCGCAGTAACAATAACTTCTTCCAACGCGAGACCAGAACCTTGCGCCTGCACCGCCGCAGAGCTAAAAAAAATGGGTATCGTGAGGATTGATCCAGCAAATATAGAACGCGACAATGAATTCACAGAAGGCCTATTTTAATTTATCAACTTTTTGTTTTTATATTGCAGTCTGCACAATAGCAGCTTGGGATGGGCATTACAATTACCCATGTGGTCACCCCTGGGCCGTCAACGCCTTTAACCACTCCCGGGGCCGCAGTCCTCCACATTGACGGTTGCGTCGTTGTAACACGCACCGCCGGCGATATCTGCCTTATGCCCCGGAACAAGCGCATTAATCGTCTGCCCAGTTTTACTATTTTTTATCCACGCGCCTTTGGGAACAAACACAGTAGCGCTACGAATTTTATCCGACACAGACAGAGGCATAATGACATCGGCCTGATCATTGAAAACGCGCACCTGCTGACCATCGAGCAAACCTAAAGATGCGGCATCATTAGGGTTCATTTCAACAGCTATATCCCGATCGTGAGTGTCGACCCCACCAAAAGTTGAATTGGTACGCTTGTCTGAACTCGGGCTCACCAGAACGAAACGACAAGCGTTTTTTCCCAGCGGACGATACTGCGGCAATCCTTCCCCACATTCTCGTTCCAGGGTTTCGCTATACAGTTCTATTTTCCCGCTGGGGGTATCCGCCACGGCACCGCGCAACAAACTACTACGGTTTTTCACAGTCATATCAACGGCACTGTCAGTGGGAATTTCCCCTGCCAATCGCCCACCAAGTGCTGCAGCATCGGGCGCCACCGCCATGTTCATCATCTCTTCATCTGTGTGTGAGAAACACTCCTCCTCAAAGCCAAACTTGCGGGCCAAACGACGAAATATTTCAGTATTGGGCAACGCTTCACCAACCGGATCAATTGCGGCCTCGCTACGCTGTAAGTAACTATGTCCGTAGGCTTTATACAAATCACCGTATTCGAAATGGGACGCCGCAGGCAATATTATATCTGCGTAAGCCATCGAATCGGTCATCGTGATATCGCAGCCCACGACAAATAGATCCTCTCGAAGCAATGCCTCTTGCATTTGAGTCTGCCTAGGGTGAACTGCAACCGGGTTATGATTGTAAATAAAGACACTTTTTACCGGAACGCCCTCACCCGGGGTCAAAATATTACCGGGAACATCGAGAATACTAACTTTCCGAGTGCCCTCTGGGATTAGAGAGCGCTGCTCTAGCAGATCCCGTTGAACCGGAAAGAAACCGGACACATCACAAACACCTGCACCGAGCGAGCCTATGTTCCCTGTCAGTACCGGAAGCGCAAATGCGGCGCGTATACCGCCGCCGCCGTTTCGATTCCGTTCTGGCGCAACACCAATTGAAATTGCGGCTGGGCGAACGGTGGCCCACATGGCGACAAACGTTTCAATGTCCTCCACCTCTATACCGCAAATAGAGGCTGCCTCAGATAAAGAAAACTTACGCGCCCGCTCAAGGTAGGCCTCAGCGCCATGCACATGCTCAGCTATGAAAGCGTCATCAAGCGCGCCGCGTTTGTCCAACTCTGCGGCGACTGCATAAGCCAATACCACATCGGTGCCAGGCAGTATTGGCAAATGTAGATCGGCCTCCTCGGCAATGCGAATACGTTTCGGGTCGATCACCACCAGCTTAGCGCCTGACTTTCTGGCTTGGCGCAGCAACTTGGTTAAATGCAGATTTCCAACGGTTATATTGTTGCCCCAAACGACAATTAATTTGGAAGCGCGCAGTTCTTCGTAAGGTATACCACCGGCATCGCCAAACACGCTTTCATAGGCCGCGCCCGAGACACCTGCACACAGGGGGGATGCATCGACCTGGGTCGCACCCAATCGGTTAAAAAATCGTTTATCCATTGAGCCACCCGCCAACAAGCCCATCGGACCGCCGTAACTCAAAGGGACAATGGCCTGGGGGCCGTGTTCAGCGATAATGACCTGATAGCGTTGGTGAATTTCTTCCAGCGCGGTGTCCCAACTGATTGGCTCGTATCGACCACTACCCTTGGAACCGCAGAGACGAAGAGGCGTTGTCAAGCGATGTGGACCGTGCACTTGTGCGGGAAACCCGGTAGTGACTTTGCTGCATACTTTGCCAGCCGTGAAAGGGTTGGCGTCGCTGCCCCGAATTTTTTGTATCTGCCCTCCCTTAACTTCGACAGATAGGCTGCAGGTATCGGCGCAGTCAAGCGGACAAACGCTATGGCGAATAGAAATTTCGGAATCCGTGGTTCTCACCGGTAGACCTCCCTTCACTGAAATTGCATTGTTGTAGATAATAGGTGAGATCTGGCGCCGTGACCAGACGTGGAGCAAGTGGTTTGCATCTGTAGAGGTAGCTATTAAACTGCACAGCGCAACCGCGCCCTAAACTATAGAGATAACACAATGCTTACCCTCCACGGCTTCCCATTTTCAAACTATCACAACATCGTTAAACACGCTTTGATGCACAAGCAGATCCCCTTTAAAGAGCACCACTCTCTCTGAGTGCAGCGTACTAGTGGAGTATCTGGAGGACGCCTACCCCCAGGTACCACTGTATCCATCCGACCCGGATGCACGCGGTAAAGTACGACAGATTATCAAAATATCCGAATTGTACCTGGAGCTGCCCGCGAGGAGACTGTTACCAGCGGTCCTGGGCAAGGCCACCATCCACGACTCGATAAAGGCGGAAGTGCGCGGGACATTGGACCGTGGCACACGCAGTTTGCGGGATTTAGCCACCTTCTCGCCCTTTCTAGTTGGGCAGGAGATTACGCTGGCTGACATCTATCTACGCTACGCCCTCTCCATTCCCAAAATGGCCTGCCCCCCACAACTGGACTGGAATGTGATGGATGAAATGCCAGGCCTGGCCGCCTGGGATGAGATGATGGCGGCTTCCGAGATCGCGCGGTCTATTGACGCAGACAGAGAGGCAAATACTGCAGAGTTTATGGCTCTTATCTCCGGAAAAGCATAGCAGTAATACACTCAATATCAGAGGGAACTTTCCTCGGGGCCAGACCGCATAGCCTGAGGCACACCGTCCACCTGATACTATGCTACTTTTTTTTGGAGGAAACCCAATGAGCACTGTAGTACGTGAGAATCTTGGCAACTGCGCGATATTGACCCTGAATCGGCCGGAGGTTCTGAACGCTATCACAACCGAGATGCTGGATCGGCTGAACGAAGAACTAGACGCTATCGAAAGCGATGGTTCCAGGGCAGTTATCCTGACCGGGCAGGGCCGTGGTTTTTGTCCTGGTACGGACTTACGAGAACCTCCCACCGACATCAAAACGCGTATCGATCATGTCCACGCGCTAATCGAGAGGCTGGTAAATTTCCCCAAACTCAGCGTGGCAGCGGTAAACGGCCTCGCCTTAGGTGGCGGCCTGGAACTCGCGTTGGCCTGCAGTTTTCGAGTAGCGGTTGCCGATGCGAAACTGGGCCTGCCTGAAATTAAAATTGGTTTGATGCCCTCCTATGGCGGAACCCAGCTGTTGCCGCGTTTGATCGGTGCGGCAAGAGCGCGGGAAATGATGCTCAGTGGCGAATCGGTCACCGCCGAAGATGCCCTGCCCATTGGGCTGATAAACCAGATCTGCTCTAGCCCAGCGGAAGTCCTGCAATTGGCTCACGACTTCATTCAGCCAATGTGCACCAAAAGTTTCGTGCCACAAAGGGCAATCCGTCGCGCCATTGGCGAAGCAGCCAACATGCCACTTAAACAAGCCTTGGCCCATGAATTTGAGGTAATGGAAGCGGTGTCAAAAAGTGAAGATTGTGTGGAAGGCGTTATGTCGTTTATCGAAAAGCGCGAGCCGGTCTGGAAGGACTGCTAGCCCGGATTATTGGAGTAATCGACCTTCAGCCACCAATTGGTAACGGTTTCACTGGCCCTGTCACGCCTGCGATCGCGAGCGGTTCTGCGGCAGTCACGCACACCATAAGGCATCAAACCATTGCGACGTTTAAGGTCTTTCCTCCGATCTGAAAAAATTGTTTCGTTCATAATACGAACATCCGATTTGCCTACAATGGCCTCAATCTGCTTCCAGTCTATATTCACTCTATATCATACGACAACAGATTACTCGCTTGAGTTTCATGGGAAATACTGAATAATTGAAAATCCGCCCTCGCAAAACTTAATTTTCCAACAGGCCATCTCGCAAAGCCTGTGCCTTAAGCTTAATCCGCCTCACATTATCCGGCCCCATTCGCAACATTTGTTTGTGCAAATCAGACAAGCTTTCCAGTTTGGGATCCGCAAATTGGTATAAAACCGAGTTGTGTTCGAGCGCAACCGGGCCTGCTAATTCCGGAGTCGACAAAACACGGGCAAGCGTCCTGATCACGGCGTTGTCAAAATCTTCGGGATCGAGCCCCAGGGCCTGGTAGGCCGACTCATAAAGCGGCCTCAGGCGGTGAAAACCCTGAACCAAAATATCAGTATTCAAGGACTCTATGGAGTCTGCATACACGTTGTAGCGAGCGTAACTCGACGCACTAATAAACAACTCGTCACCACGCGTATCCACTCCAAAAGCCTGTTTCGGTGCGTCGGCAGGTAAGATTTTACGCAGCATTGCACCCCAACTTGTGCCATCGATCAAAGCGGCACTGATCTCCAGGGGGCGCTGATCACCCAAGAATCCCAGCAGTCGTGCGTCGGCACCGGCGAGTTCAAAAGTTTCTCGCAGCTGGGTATCACCATCTGGAGTCGCCGCTAAGCCATTTGGATCTTCATCGATTTCCGAGGGTGCTATAACAGGTTTGGCAGCCGGCCGCAGCGGTATATCAGGCGCTGGTTTGGCATTCGAAGACTCTGGGTGAACAACTTCGGACTGAATCGTACCGGCCCCATCGATTTCGCCAGCGGGCTCTTGATCGAACCAAAACCAAATCAGCACCACCAGGATAACCAACGCTACTGCGACTTGTACCGCGACCATCGGAAACCTCTTAGCAGAATTACGCCGCCCGAGCTGATCATCTGGGTTTGCTTTCATAAGTCTCCTCGACCATGGCAAGTAAAAGTTTAGCGATCAGTCGGTGTATCAAAGTGATCAAATCTGCTGGGCTACCCGCCGTTGTTATCTTTGGCGGTCAGTGAATCGATATACTCCTGATAACGCATTTGCGCCAAGGGCCCAAACAATATCTCACAAGCCTCTTTCAATCCGGGTGCTCTACGGATTTCCTCATCGCGCACCACCAGCTCAATCTTCGACCGCCGCCGCATAAAATCTTCCAATTTGACGACCATCTCGCGCCTCGCTGCCAGTTCGATTTCACAGCGAGTGTACTCGGCGTTCTCTATCAATAATTCGGCCTGGGTCTCGTCTTCACGTATACGTTCGAGCAAACCCAGGGCTGTTTCTCCGTAGCGCCGCCAAAATCTCTCTGACAGTGGCTCCGAAGAGCTCTTGTCGGTGAGCGCATCTAAATCCATTAGCTGCGCTTGCAGCATAAATTCACGGCGCATCGTTTCACCAGGCTCACCGTACCAGCGGTTATCAGGCTGCGGCACACTAATACCCAGTTTTTCGACTAGCTGCGCGACCTCATCACCCACATTCAGACAATCGGTCAATTTCCCGCCAAAAATACTCATGTGGAAATTGGCCTCATCAACTTCGATCACATGCTTGCGAGAAAGTTGCACCCAATCGGCCTTCCCACCCTCACCCTCAATCGCAAGGGGCCTTACTCCGATGCGCTCGGCGATGATATCGGCGCGCTCCAGCGGCTTTTCGAGGTCCAGGACCGCATTGGCGTTGGCCAGAATAAAATCCCGATCTTCATCTGTGACAGTAACCTCAGGTGAATCCACCTGCGTATCCGTGGTGCCGATACAAGTTTTGGGTCCCATAGGAATCAGAAAGAACAGCCTGCCGTCACTGGCGAAAAAAGTCAGAACCCTTTTGTTATCGGTAATTTGGTCAACAATGAGATGTACACCCTTGGAAAACAAGTGGTGGTACCGGGTCTCTTCTCCCCGCACTCGGTTTTGCATATCGACAAAGGGACCGCATGCGTTGATTACCGCGGTGGATCGTACCGTCAGGTTATCACCGCTGATATTGTCTCGCGCGCTGGTGACCCAGGTGCTGCCCTCACGTACGGCATCGATTGATTCGACGTAGTTAACCGCTATACAGCCATAGCTCAAACTTCTGCGGATAAAGTTGAACACAAAGCGGGCATCATTGTCATACAAGTAGCAGTCTGAGTATTCAAATCCACCGGCTGCGTCACTCGTGTTTACGATCGGCTCCGCTCGCTCCAAACCACGGGCGCTTACATAGCGAGGGGCTTTGGTCATAAACCGACCCATAATCCAGTAGACAATCGTCCCCAGAAAAAGGAAGGACGGCCAAAACCTAAAACCACGCTGAATAGTCGTAAAAAAACGTACTTCTTTTACGGTTGACGGATAGCTGCGCATCAGATGATTGCGAGATTTACAGAGCTTATTGACTAACAGGTATTCGTGACTCTCAAGATACTTTATTCCACCCCAGGCCAGATTGGAGGAATTTGAACTCACGCCAGAAGCAAAATCCCCTTTGTCGATAAGCGCCACGCGAACTCCACGCCCAGCCAGAGAAGCCGCCGCAACTGCGCCGTTAATGCCCCCACCCAGAATTAAAACGTCGAATGTCTGCTCTTGCAGTTTATCCAGATTACTCTGGCGCAACTTGATCGCCATCGCGATTAAAACCCTCCTATGATTCTATGACACTTTACAGTTTCCAATAGCGCTGGCATAGAGCAACGAAGTTGCTGGCGCCATCGCTCAGGTTTTTCTCGGCGCGAAAATACAAACCCACCTGCCTATCGATGCGGCTAAAGGACACTTCATCCATAATTTTAAACTCGCGGCACTGTGGGTGTTCCCCTAACAATTTCCGGTCGATAAAGGTGACACCCATCCCCTGATCCACCATGTGAATGCGCAAAGACAAACTACTCACTTCCCATACGGTACTAAACTGATCACGCAATCTGAGTATGGCGGGGCGCATCTCAGGATTGTCCAACGCAGAGGCGATAAGCGGAGTGCGCTGTAGAGCGCTGGGGTCACCTTTAACAATCTCCTCATATTCTGGATGCGCAGTACTGACCACGAGATGCTGCGAGTCCTCAAAAAGGGGCACCGTTTCAAATGCGGGCATGTGCTTTTGAAAGGGCCCAAGCCCCAGCTCCACACCGCCTGCAAGCACCGCATAAATGATGTTCCTACTGGGCGATTCTGCGATCTTCATGCGACAGCGCGGATTTGCCTGATAATAGGCACTGATAAGGTCCGGGCCGTAGAAGCGGTTAATGGAGGCACTCATTGCTATGTTCAGGGTTTCCATTTTCCCGAGTTTCAATTGCGCAATGTCTTCAATGGTTTGCTGCTCTTCGCGCAGGACCTCCACGGCATGTTGGAACAAGCGCTGACCGGCATCCGTAAGCTTCAGCTCTTTGCCGCGATTGATTAAAATGCTGTCGAGCTTGGCTTCCAGGTTAGCTATTGCCTGGCTCACTGCAGACTGACTGATATGCAGCGCGTGCGCCGCGCGCTTAAACCCGCTCTCTTCCACCACTGCCCGAAAGGCTCGCAACTCGCTATTTTCCAACCTCATTATCATTCCTGCTTATATTTGTATAAGTAAGGTTAACTCTACTAATTCATTTGCTCCCAGTATACTGGTAAAAAATCACAAAAGAGGAGCTAGTTATGGGCGCGCAGCAAGAAATTTATTCAAGCGATTTGGCGGGGATAGTGGTCGGAGAAACGGCGATATCAGACGTCCAGGGTGACGTCGGGCTTCTCAGCTACCGCAGTGTTGATATTAAAATTTTGGCGAACAAGCCTTTCAAACAAATTATATGGCTGGTTCTCTTTGGCGACTGGCCCACGGCGGAACAAGAACACCAACTAACCCAGTTCATCTCCCAACATAGCCAGTTGAGTGAATCTGAGATTGCTTTACTCAAGCAGATCCCCAGAGATTTGCATCCCATGCTAATGCTGCAGGGATTAGTACCCCTCATCTGCCCATCCACCAGCGATAACAGCTTTATCTCAGAAGACGCACAGAGCGGGCTGAAACTTGCTGCAAAGATTCCTGCGCTCATCGCCGGCCACTACCGCTTGGGTTCAGGCAAGGAGTTAATTCCTTCCAATGATGATATGAGCCTCCATGAAAACTTTTTACATATGTTCCACGGCGCCACGGCTTCCCAGGATCAAGTTCGAATGTTGGACACTGCGCAAATTCTTCAAATGGAACATGGTTTCAACGCGGGAACCTTTGCCGGAAGAGTCTGCGCCAGCACATTGGCACCCATACAATCGTCTATCTCGGCGTCCATTGGCACCTTGTTTGGTAAGCTTCACGGTGGCGCGGATCAAGCTGCTCTGGAGATGGCAGTGAGCATTGGGGGTTCAGATAAAGCCGAGGCCTTCGTAAAACAATCCCTGGCAGAAAAGGTAAAAATTATGGGCATGGGGCACCGTGAATATCGCACCGTTGACCCACGAGCGTTGATATTAAAACCCATGGCTGTCGAACTGTGCCAGGACGAAGAAAGTAAAGCGCTACTGGCGACACTGGTGGCCGTAGAGGAGGCCTGCCAAAAAGAGTTCGCTGAGCGAGGCAAAGAAATTTGGGCGAACGTTGAATTCTACAAAGGCGCCGTGTTCCACAGTCTGGGCATTCCCAGCCACTATTTTACCGCCATATTCGCGATGGCCCGAGTGTACGGATACATTGCACATTTTCTGGAGTTTTCAAACGATAGCCGCCTTATTCGGCCGCGGGCGATTTACAAAAAGTAGACCGCCCGATTGCAGTAACGGGCTAAGCTGCCCGCAGCGCCCGACCCAATGTCTTGCTTCCCAGCGCTGGGGTGAAATCATTGTCGCACCACACCGTTTCGCCCTTGATAAGCACTCTGGAAACAACGCCATCAGAGCGGTTGACCAGCTGATTGTGTTCAAACAGATCTCGATACACCAGTTGTCGGTTGGGGTCGCTCTCATAAGGTGCAAGGGCTTGGGGATCAATTATCGTAATATCCGCTTGGGCGCCAATCTCGAGGGTGCCGACGTCCAGACCAAAGAAACGGGCGGGCTCACTCGTCAGGCGTTGTACCACGCGACTGACCGTTGCCAGTGATTCGCGCTGCGCCAACTTCAGCGAACTCAGATTTGCATCAAAAAATGCCATATTGGTAATGTGAGCCCCAGAATCATTGAAACCCGGTAGCGTGTTGTCGTTTAACAGGAACCCCAGCGTTGCCTTGTTGCCAACATTTCCAATATCAATCCAGAAACGAAAGCTCTTGTCGTATTCGCGCAGCATATGCAGCATGAAATTAGCATCATCCATGATTGGGCTGGGGAATTTATCAAAGGTCGCCACTTCTTCGTCGCTGCGCGCCACCGAAGCCATCCCATCCTGGTAGTTCTCAAGACGATCAAACACTCTTTGAAAAGTTTCCCCTTCCCACTCCTGAACCGGCGCTCCGTCAAACACCATCATGTTGAACTCTCTAACAACCAGGCTATCAGGCATCCCCATTTTCGCTTTCAGGTGGGCTAGATTTCTGCCGCAGCGCCCATGGGTCCAGTCTCTGCGAAACTGTTCGATGAAGGCGGGGTCATTCAACAGCGCCAGACGGCCTTCTACATCATCGTATTCCTTGGCGATGAGCTTGCACCCAGACTCCATCTCCTCATACAACGGGCTGACAATACCATCTGACCAAATGCGGAAATTGGTTCCCAGCGCCTGAAAGTGCATATTGCCCTTGAACAGCCGGCTGTTCATTAACTTGGCAAAGCCCAGAAACAGATTGCTGGCTTTAGGCATCAGTGTAAATTCCATAGCACTGAGCGCCGAGGTTTTCAGGGTTTTGCCAAATAGCCTGCCGCTGGTAAACGCAAAGTACACAAACGCCTTCAAGCGATTTTCAATAATAGGTGTGGTCTGCCATACACGGTTGCGATCGCGCACCACCTGTAACAAACGCTTCATCTCACTGCGAGGAGCAAACTGGGTGGGAATGCGCATATCGGTGTTGGGATCATTTGCCAAGTAGTGAAACGGCAGGCCATCAGTGCTCATACCCATATAGCCTTGGTCCAGGGCCTCACCCAGGAGCTCTGCCATTTTTTCAAGTTCTGCCGGCGTGGGCTCGCGACTGACACTGTCCTGTAGGCCCATTGCTTCAATTCGCAACATCGAATGGGGAACAAAGGCCGCGACATTGGGTCCCAGCGGTATATCATCAAAGTGATCCATATAGTCTCCGGTGTTGTCCCAAGTCACCGCTTCAACACATTTGGCCAACACCGCTTTGGGGATATTCTCGACCCGGGTAAAACAATCCACGATCGGATTTTGCTCACCTTCTTGCTGCTTGCCAAAACAGGTTCCCAGGCTGCAATTGCCGACCAGGACGGTGGTAGTGCCATGTCGGACGACCTCGGGAAGTCTGGGATCAAGATCCACTTCCAGGTCCAGATGCGTATGAATATCCAGCAAACCCGGCATGAGCCACTGGCCCTCGGCGTCTATCACTTCGCCGGCCTGGGAAGCAGGCAAGCTCGAACCCTTGGCGACAATTTTCCCTTCCCTGAGTGCTATATCCAACTGTGCAGGTGCCGTGCCGGTACCATCAAAAACCAAAGCGCCACTAATCAGCGTATCCCAGCATTTCTCCGCCATACCTTTTCCCCGTAAAAAATGAGCCCATATTTCCCCAGCATGTTATACGAATATTCAGAGGAAGGGTTATCATACCGAACCGTCGTTACTCAGAGTGACTATGACTGCGAATCACGCAAAAAAGGTTATTGCATGGCTGACAAACTCATAACGTTCCTGCTGCTGATCGTTGCAGTAATCCATATTATTTCTATTAGCGGCTTTGCCGGCGTATCGCGCCTGGAGGCTCTGTATGGCCTTCCGGTTGCTGGAGCAGACATGGAAATTCTAATGCGGCATCGCGCCGCTCTATTTGGAATTTTGGGCATATTCTTCGCCTACGCTGCCTTTACCCCCTCTTTGCAACCACTGGCATTTATCGCCGCTTTTGCGACCATAGCATCGTTTTTCTATCTGGCTTTCAGTGTGGGTGAGTACAACGCCGCAATTGGAAAGATCGTCATAGACGATGTCGTGGCAGCGATTAGTCTTGTCGGAGCCGTCATACTTTTCTACACAAAGAGCAGTAACTGATCGACCCCTAACCGCGTGTTGAAGCACCACATCGGCATCGAAATTCTGCAATGGCTTCTCTCTATCATTATCGGTAAACTTTTCTCGGCACCCCCACTCCTCAGGAGAATGTAATGTCAGTCCCTCTCGTTTGTATCACCCTACTGAGTTTTCTTTGCATCGCGCTCGGCTTCTCGGTATCCATGACCAGATCCAAACATAAAGTACTAATTGGCCATTCCACCGATCCCGAAGATGTTGTATTCAAAAGAATTCGGGCACACGGTAATACGGTAGAGTATGTACCGATTCTGGCGCTGATGATCTACATCCTGGGGCAGTCGCCTCAACCGGCCTGGGTGATGTGGCTTATGGTGCTCGTTACCGCATGTCGATACCTGGTTGTTGCCGGTCTTATTGTTCCGAAATCAATGGCGGAACCCAACCCGGTGCGCTTTATTGGCGCCCTGGGCACTTACGTTTTTGGTTTAGGCCTTGTCGCTGCAATGGCCCTACAGGCGTTGAACCCATAGAGTTTACCAGTGGCTAGCGGAGGTCGAGACTATGAACGAGCACGAGAAGATCAACTACGTTGAATTTCCCGCCAGAGACCTCAGCGCCACCAAGGCATTTTTTATCCAGGCATTTGGCTGGGTGTTTGAAGACTACGGCCCAGAATATGCGGCATTTTCCAATCAGGGACTGGACGGAGGCTTCTACGCCTCTGAAATGGTTTCTTCAAGCGAAAATGGTGCTGTATTGATATGCTGTATAGCGAAGACATAGAGGCAACACAGCTTAAAGTGGAAGCCGCCGGCGGAATTGTTTCCAAAGCGATATTTTCGTTTCCCGGTGGACGTCGCTTTCACTTCCTGGAGCCCAGCGGAAACGAACTGGCTGTATGGTCGCTATAGCAACTTAGCCACACATACGGCTCTAACAGCGTTTTACAGCGCTCTATAGGACAGGACCATGTCGAAAACAGGCAGCTGCCTGTGCGGACACAATAAAGAGTGAATAAGTGGAGTGTGCTGGGCGTCGCAGAAATTCCCAATGAAGGCGGAGAGTTAAAACTCTCCCAAAGAGCGCAAGAGTTCTCTATTCGTTTATCTGGTGTTCGCGGTGAACTCATGAACAGCCGCGTTCACGGTTCAGAAGAAGCTTTGGCTGAGCTCGGTTGTGCACTACTAGCCAAGACAGAGAATGCGAAGGTGTTGGTAGGCGGCCTGGGCATGGGTTTTACTTTGGCGGCGGCTTTGGAGTCTGTTTGCGCATCGGCAACTGTCACTGTCGCGGAGCTCATACCGGAGGTGGTGGATTGGAATCGGGGTTCGCTGGGTGACTGCGCGAAGCGCCCGCTGGAAGATCCTCGCACCCAGATCCATATTGGAGACGTGAGTGATTTGATCGCTCAGAAAAACTCCGTCTACGATGCCATTTTACTGGACGTAGACAACGGTCCCGAAGGTCTGACCCACTCCGATAACGATCAACTATACTCTTCTGGCGGTCTGGAGAGAATTTACCGAGCACTCACTTCACACGGTACCCTGGCCGTTTGGTCAGCGGGGCCCGACCCAATGTTTCTCACACGATTAAAGAAAGCAAAATTTCGCGTCACTGCGCATACTGTGCGAGCCCGGCCGGGAAAAGGAAGTCGCCACACTATTTTTATGGCACAAAAAGGCCCGGCTTTTCCTTCCGGCGCGACCTAGCACTTGCGAAGTTCTACACCAAAACCGAGATACCGATATGTCAACATACAACGAGAAAAAAGCAGTCTACATTTTTCACTCCGGCTCAAGACTATTGGCCACGCCACTTCTGAACAAAGGCAGCGCCTTTACCCATAGCGAGCGCATCGAGTTCAATCTTAGCGGCCTGGTTCCCGCGCCCTATGAGACCATCGACGAACAAGTAGATCGCGCCTACAAGCAGTACAGCTCCTTTAGAGAAAAACTGAACAAGCATATTTATCTGAGGAACATACAGGATAAGAACGAGACGCTATTTTACAAACTGCTCGAGACCCATCTCGAGGAAATGATGCCAATCGTCTACACACCCACAGTAGGTGATGCCTGCGAGAAGTTTTCTGATATCTACCGCAGCGCACGGGGCCTGTTTCTACCCTATACAGAAAAGGACAACCTTGAGGCGTTGTTCCAAAATGCTACCAAGAACAACGTTAAGGTGATTGTCGTTACCGACGGAGAGCGCGTTTTGGGTCTGGGCGATCAGGGGATTGGCGGCATGGGTATTTCAGTCGGCAAGTTATCTCTTTACACCGTGTGTGGTGGCGTTAGTCCAGCCTATACACTGCCAATTGTGCTGGATGTCGGTACTAACAATGAGACCTTACTGAACGACCCTATGTATATGGGGCTTAGAGAAAAACGTATTGATGAGAAAACCTATAGTGAGTTTCTCGACGCCTTCATGGAGGCCGCGCAGCGCAGGTGGCCAGGGGTTATGATTCAGTTCGAAGATTTCGCCCAGGGTAATGCGATGCCCCTTCTGGAACGTTACAAGGACAAAGCGTGCTGCTTTAACGACGATATTCAGGGTACTGCAGCAGTCACGCTCGGTTCCCTGTTAGCGGCCTGTCGTGGCAAAGGACAAAAACTCTCTGAGCAGACTATTGTGTTTACAGGCGCCGGTTCTGCCGGCTGCGGTATCGCCGAGCAGATAATCACACAGATGCAAAGGGAGGGATTGGACGAGGAAGGCGCTCGCAGGCAGGTGTTTATGGTGGATCGCTATGGCCTGGTAACCGAGGGCATGGACGATCTTCGCGACTTCCAGGCCAGGCTGGCATGCAGTCAATCTAATCTGAATGACTGGGATATCGTCGGCGACTATGCCTCCTTGGTGGAAGTAATAAGCAACGCGAAGCCCGATGTCCTTATCGGAGTTTCGGGCCAGGCGGGGCTGTTCACTGAAGAAGTAATAAAAACGCTTCTCAAACACTGTCCAAAGCCCATCGTCTTTCCGCTCAGCAATCCCTCGCGCCAAGTAGAAGCCACACCCGAGGATATCATCAACTGGACTGATGGCCAGGCGATCGTCGCCACAGGAAGCCCCTTTGACCCGGTCACTTATAAAGGAGTGGAATATATCGTGCCCCAGTGCAATAACAGCTATATTTTCCCGGGCTTGGGACTGGGTGTACTGGCCGTTAAGTCCAGTCGAATATCCGATGAGATGCTAACCGCTGCAAGCGAAGCTCTAGCGGCTTCCTCCCCCATGACCGCTGACAGTTCCGGAGCGCTACTGCCACCCATTACAAACATCAGCAAAATTAGCAGGCAAATTGCCTTCGTGGTGGGCAAGGTCGCACAAGAGCAGGGGTATGCCTTAGCGATTACGGATGATCAGTTGCAGGAAAATATAGAACGAAACTTCTGGAAACCTCAATATCGGCCTTACAAACGTTGCAGCGTATAGGGCCCTCGGCTCTACCCTCCCCGTTTGCATCCCGGGAAAGAACACAACATCTCAAATATGAGATTTGCAGCCAGCAGCGACGTATTTCCAGAAGTATCGTAGGGCGGGGAAACCTCCACCAGGTCAGAGCCTATAAGATTGAGCCCCCAACAACCGCGAATAATTTCTATTCCCTGAATACTCGTCAGCCCACCTGGTTCAGGCGTACCTGTACCGGGAGCGATTGATGGATCAAGCCCATCAATATCAAAGCTCAAATAGACGGGTGTATCTGGCCCGATAAGCTCGCGAATTTCCGCCATTAGCGGAGCCAGTGATTGGTGCCAGCACTCCTCCGCCGGCACAACTCGAGCACCTCGATCACTTGCCCAATCGAAATCTTCCGCTGCGTAGCCGGTTGTACGCAACCCGATCTGAAACATTTTCTTTGGGTCGACCAGGTTCTCTTCAACCGCGCGCCGAAAAATGGTGCCGTGGGTGATCGCCTCGCCAAACATGGAGTCATTGGTATCCGAATGCGCGTCTACATGAACCAGCGCAACCGGGCCGTGAGTTTTTGCCACCGAACGCAGAATCGGCAACGCGATCGTGTGGTCACCGCCCATCGAAACCGGTTTGGCACCACAGCTCAACACGTCGTCAAAGTAAGCTTCAATGATGTCGATGGATTTGAGCAAATTAAAGGTATTGAGCGGCACATCGCCAATGTCGGCAATTTGAAAAGAGTCGAAAGGCGC
Organism: Halioglobus sp.; assembly: GCA_965262875.1. GTDB lineage: Bacteria > Pseudomonadota > Gammaproteobacteria > Pseudomonadales > Halieaceae > JBALVT01. The sequence goes on along the minus strand of OZ253569.1, from coordinate 1,618,201 downwards.
AGCCTTTGTGAACATACCATAGGGGCGCACCATAACTGACTCGCAACGAATCTCTCTGGGGCCAAAACGGCTGCCCCCGCGATTACTGGTGCCAATGTCTAGCGGTACACCGATTAAAGCAATGTCCAAATCTTTTGCTGTGGCCTGGGTCGGCAACCGGAACATCGTGGCGTGTCCCGCGAACCGGGGCATCTCATTACCACCCAGTGGCTGATTGGTCTTTTTATCGCTCATGAAAACACCCTAAAAAATACAAAGATGGAGTTGGAGCTGAATCAGAACTCACAATACCACCGCTCAGAAGTAGAGAATAGTCGCCCCTTTGGAACACCCCCTTGAGAGCGGGACATAGCCCACGTAAATAACATTCCTCCAATATTGAATTCTGACAAACCGCGTCTGCTGAGATACAGTGAGCAGTCTCGAATAAGATCAGGAAGATTCTAGATCAAGTGATGATTTCCCAATTTTCAAATTTTCTCGTTCTTGCATTTAGTGCCGCTCTACTCATTGCCTGTTCGGGACAGGAATCCAATGTCGCGCAGGGCAATCGAGATGGCATATTGCACTACGGCAACGGCACTGAGCCCCAGGGGCTAGACCCTCACGTTGTCACCGGTGTTCCAGAAAACCACTTGATCAGAGCGATGTTTGAAGGCCTGGCGGTAAAAAACCCCTATACGCTCGAACCCGAACCTGGTGTGGCGGAGCGCTGGGAATTCAGCGAAGACGGCCGCGTGATTACTTTTCATTTGCGCGACAACGCCCTGTGGTCCAATGGCGAGCAAATGACCGCCCACGACTATGTCTGGTCCTGGCATCGCGCATTGAATCCCAAGATGGGAAACTTGTACGCCTATATGCTCTTCCCCGTAAAAAATGCGGAGGCCTACGCCAAGGGTGAGCTTAGCAATCCGGAAGAACTTGGTGTCAGGGCAGTCGATGACCGAACGCTGGAAGTTACGCTAACTGAGCCCACCCCGTATTTTCTTCAGTTAATGGACCACTACAGTACCTTCGCCTTGCACCGGAAAACCCTGGAAAAATTTGGTAAGGCGACAGATCGTTTTACCAAATGGACCAGAGCGGAAAATATCGTCAGCAACGGCCCCTTTAATCTCAAGGAATGGAAACTCAACAGGCGCATCACCGTAGAAAAAAGTAAGACCTACTGGGATGCAGACAAAGTGAAACTCAACGGGGTTGTGTTTTACCCCACTGAAAACTTGGTCAGTGAAGAGCGAATGTTCCGTGTTGGACAGCTGCACTACACCAACGAGGTCCCTCTGGGAAAGATCGAAGTTTACAGGGCAATGGAAAATAGCCCCTTTGTACAAGCGCCTTATCTGGGTACCTACTTCTACTTACTCAATACCAGTCGCGCTCCGGTAGATGACCCCCTTGTCAGACGCGCATTGTCCATGGCGGTAGACCGAGAAACTCTGACCTCTACAGTTCTGAAAAGCGCTTTCTTCCCCGCCTACTCCATCACGCCCCCCGGCACTCTCGGTTATCAACCCCCAAAGCTGTTCAGCCACGATGTGGAAATGGCCCGAGAACTGTTAGCGGAGGCGGGATACCCCAATGGTGAGGGGTGGCCCGGTATTGAAATAAAGTACAACACCTCAGAAAACCACAGAAAAATAGCCGTCGCGCTGCAACAAATGTGGAAGGACGCTCTGAACATCGACGTCACCATCTCCAACGAAGAGTGGAAAGTGTATCTGGATTCTGTCACTCAGATGGATTTTCAGATTTCCCGTCGAGGTTGGATCGGCGACTATGTTGATCCCAACAACTTCCTCGAGCTTTACACCACCGACGGCGGCAATAACAACACGGGATTCTCAGATCCTCGCTACGACGAAATGATTCTGCAACTGGCGCCCAAGGCAAAGTCCCGTGAAGAGCGCTTTGCGATTTTCCACGCGGCAGAGACCCTGCTCATGGAACAGATGCCCATCATTCCTATCTACACCTATACCAGCAAACACTTGATACACCACAGTGTGAAGGGACTGCCCTCAAATCTGATGGATTCTCTCAATCTAAAATACGTGTGGCTTGACCCCAATGCGCCTCTTCAGGGGAGCCAATAATGTTTAAATTTATTAGCCTGCGCTTGCTACAGGCCATACCTGTAATTTTGGTGGTCATTACCGCCACCTTCTTTCTGGTAAGAGCTGCGCCTGGGGGCCCCTTCGACAGTGAGAAAGCGGTGATGCCGGAAGTCAAAGCGGCACTGGAGGCTCAGTATCGGTTGGATCTACCTTTGTTTTCCCAATACACCGCCTACCTGAATGATATTGCCCACGGCGATTTGGGCCCCTCTTTCAAGTATCCGGGACGCAGTGTCAACGAACTCATTGAGGCCGGCCTGCCCGCCACAGCGGAACTAGGTCTTTACGCATTGCTGGTGGCCATTTTTATCGGCGGACTAGCCGGTGTTATCGCCTCGCTAAAACCCAACACCGCACAAGACTACATTCCAATGTCTGTAGCGATGATCGGTATTTGTATGCCTACGTTTTTGCTCGGCCCTCTACTCGTACTGGTCTTCGGTATCTACCTGGAATGGCTACCGGTATCAGGCTGGGGCGATATACCCGGCGACAAGATATTACCGAGCCTGACACTGGGTGCAGCTTACGCTGCCTATATTGCGCGATTGAGCAGAGCCGGGATGCTGGAAGTCATGTCGCAGGATTACATTCGCACCGCCAAGGCCAAGGGTTTACCGCAATGGCAAGTTGTGACTCGACACGCTCTGCGCGGCGGGCTAATACCTGTGGTGGCCTTTCTTGGTCCGGCTTTTGCTGGCCTGCTCTCGGGCTCATTCGTGGTCGAGACCATTTTCCAGATTCCCGGCCTCGGGCGGTTTTACGTTCAGGCCGCGTTTAATCGTGACTACACCATGATTCTCGGTACAACCGTGTTCCTTTCTACCCTGATCGTATTGTTTAACCTTCTGTCGGACATACTCGCGGCGTGGATGAACCCGCGGCTGCGCGCCCAGTACGGAAATAGCTAGATGAACACCCAGACTATCAGTGAAGTAGCAGCCGCCGAAAAGGGAACCTCTCTTTGGAAAGATGCCTGGGTTCGGCTGCGTAAAAACAAGCTCGCCGTCTTTGGCCTTGTAGTGCTGACGTTGTTTGTCCTTATCGCACTACTCACACCCTGGATTGCGCCTTACAGCTACGAAACTCAAAACCTGAATCTAGGCGCGTCACCCCCCTCAGCCGAGCACTGGCTGGGCACCGACATTTTCGGCCGAGATCTTTTGACGATGATTATGTACGGCGGGAGAATTTCTCTTGCGGTGGGGTTCGTCGCTACAGCGGTTGCTCTGTTAATTGGAGTCACTTGGGGATCTATCGCAGGATATGCTGGCGGTAGGGTCGACGCCGCTATGATGCGTTTGGTCGACATTCTCTACGCCCTGCCCTTCATGATATTTATCGTCTTGCTGATGGTGGTGTTCGGCAGAAATCACCTGTTACTTTTTTTGGCGATCGGTGCGGTTGAGTGGCTTACCATGGCTAGAATAATGCGGAGTCAGGTGCAATCGCTCAGGCAGCAGGAATTTGTTGAAGCCGCCATCTCTCTGGGACTTTCACCTGCCGCTATTATCCGAAAACACCTAATCCCCAACGCGCTGGGCCCGGTTATTGTCTACACCACTCTGACTATTCCCAGCGTCATGTTGCTAGAAGCATTTTTGAGCTTTCTGGGGCTTGGAATTCAACCCCCGCAAACCTCCTGGGGTTTGCTCATTTCCTACGGTGCTGAAACCATGGAAGAATACCCCTGGTTGCTGATATTTCCCGGTGCTGCTCTGACACTAACCCTGTTTGCTCTCAATTTTCTGGGCGACGGCTTGCGCGATGCACTCGACGTGCGCAGTTCAAAGGACTAGCCGGCATGTCACTACTCGATGTCAAAAATCTGAAGGTAAATTTCGTCACACGCAATGGCGTGAACAATGCTGTGAACGACGTCAGTTTCAGTGTGGAGACCGGGCAGATCACCGCAATTATTGGGGAGTCGGGTTCGGGTAAGTCGGTTGCTTGCTATAGCTTGCTGGGGTTGATACCCCAACCGCCTGGTCAAATTGCAGGGGGCGAGGCATTTTTCGAAGACGTTGATTTACTCAAATTGCCCGAGCGGGAACTGCGCAAAATCCGCGGTCGCGATATCGCCATGATTTTTCAAGACCCCATGACTTGCCTCAACCCCTATATGAAAATTGGCAAGCAGTTGATGGAACCCCTGCTGTTTCATAAAAAAGTGTCCGGGAAACAAGCCAGGGACCGCGCCATTGAATTACTGGAAGAAGTAGGCATTCGCGAACCCCAATCTACCATCGACTGTTATCCCCACGAATTTTCCGGCGGGATGCGCCAGCGCGTCATGATTGCCATGGCGTTAATCAATGAGCCCAAACTACTCATCGCCGATGAACCCACTACAGCGCTGGATGTCACCATTCAGGCCCAGATACTCCAGCTGATGGCAGACCTGCAAAAAAAGCGCGACATCGGGGTGATTTTTATCAGCCACGATCTCGCGGTAGTCGCTGATATTGCCGACCAAATTATTGTTATGCAAAGCGGCACGGTGGTTGAACGCGGCGGCTCCCAGGATATTTTTGAAAACGCGACTCACCCCTATACCCGCAAATTGCTGGCAGCTATCCCCGCGGGTACCAAAGCAGTACACGAAGGTGAAAGAGAATCGCTGATAAAAGTAAGCAATCTGAGAACCTGGTTCGATCAGGGTAAAAAGCGGGAACCTGTCAAAGCTGTGGAGGACGTGAGCTTCACGCTGCAAAAAGGCGAAATCCTTGGTTTGGTAGGTGAATCAGGCAGTGGCAAATCGACCATTGGCCGCTCTCTACTAAGGCTGGTCCCGGTCACTTCCGGAAGCGTGGAATTTGACGGTGTTGATGTCACCAAGCTGCAGGGCAAAGACTTAAAAAACATGCGCCGGCGCATGCAGATGATTTTTCAAGATCCCTATGCATCATTGAATCCACGTATGTCGGTTTTTGATACCCTGGCGGAACCACTTCTGCTGCACAAAATAGAAACCCGCCGAAGCATAGAAAGCGCAGTGCTCAAACTGATGGACGACGTTGGCTTGGCCCGTCATTTCGTCCGTAAATATCCCCACGAGTTTTCCGGCGGTCAGAGGCAGCGCATTGCTATTGGCAGAGCACTGGCGACCCGCCCCGAGTTTATTGTGGCAGATGAGCCGGTGTCGGCTTTGGATGTCACCATACAAGCACAAATTCTGGACCTGATGCTGGAGCTCTCAAAGGAGTATGGGCTAACGATGTTGTTCGTGTCCCACGATTTGGCCGTAGTGCGGCACATCGCCGACAGAATTCTCGTGCTCTACAAAGGGCAGATTGTTGAACAGGGCACGGGGCAGGCCCTGTTTGAGAATCCCCAGGAGGAATACACGCGTCAGCTGCTGCAGTCTATTCCGGGTCGGGCTCTGCTAGCCTGATCCAACCGGGCTAATCTGCAACAGCCGCACTGATTTTGCTGCGTAACTCACTCAGGAGTGCAACATCGGGTTGATACACCACGGGGCTAATCCGATCCACCTTACCCTTGTAACGAGCGGCAATTTGATCCGCGACTTCCATTGGCGTTCCCACCACCGCAAATATTTTCAGTAAGTCATCATCGATAAGCGCATTTAGCTCCATCCATTTCCCTTCCCTGGACAACTTGTTGGCTTCGATTTGCAAATCTTCCAGCCCGTGGCATTTCAGCACCGGTAGATAAGACGGAGTTGAAGCGTAAAAGGCGATCTGATTTTTGGCCGAGAAAATGGATGCCTGCATGCTCTCCTCATCCAGGCCTGTCGCAGTGACAACTTGTGCGGAAACCGTATAGTCGCTCCGGCGTTTCCCCGCTTTTTCCAGGCCACGCCCCAGGGCCACAAGCGATAACTCGTCCATGGACTTTTCGGTGTTAAAGGGATGCATAAAATATCCATCCGCCACCTCCCCTGCCACCTCGGTCATCAGGGGACCAACGCCGGCGAGGTAAATTTGTGGCACACCGTGCGCATTGGGGCCGGGGCTGAAAATGGGCGACATTAAGGTGTGCTTATAAAACTCACCGTCAAAGTTGAGCCTTTCGCCTGTTTGCCAGCAGTCCCATATCGCCCTTATCGCCAAAACCATTTCTCTCATTCGCGCCGCTGGCTTACTCCAGGGCATGGAAAAGCGTCGTTCAATGTGGGCTTTGACCTGAGTCCCCAAACCGAGGATAAATCGACCGCCCGACAGGTTTTGTAAATCGTTTGCCGTGTAAGCCAAACTCATTGGATTGCGTGAAAACGCGACGGCGATTGAGGTCATCAACTCCATTTCTCGAGTCTTCATGGCGGCGACGCTAAGCGAGATGAAAGGATCACTCTGGCCCTCAAAGGTATAGGCGCCATCAAATCCAGCGTCCTCCAACCGGCCTGCCATCTCGCCAATCTTCACCGGATCGAACATTAGGGAACTATCAATTTTCATTTTGCTATTGTCTCCATATCACACGATCAAGGATCTACCCTATCTGCCTGGACGCATTAAATTATCGCCTATGCGCTGCCAATTCATACTTCCAAGTATCTATTGCACGATACCAAAGGTACACATTCCATTCGGACAAGATATGCTGTTAAATCCGATCACCACGCCATTAGCGGCAACTATTCTGGCCCGTGGAGACATTGTCTGCCTCCCGTGCCAAGTCAAAATATACCCAAGGAGATACCTACATGACCTACGCCATAGATCCCGAACTTGTGCCCATGCTCGAGTTTCTTCCCGCCATAGCGCTGGAAGACCCAGTCGCTGCCCGTGCAGGCTTTGGTGACATGATTGCGCAGATGAATGCCGAACTGGACGAGTCGGGCGTAGAGGTAGAAAACCTCTCAATTTCAGGGCCATCGGGAGCACCTGAGGTAGCTATACGGATCTATAGCCCCGCGGATAAAGCAGACTCGGTGCCCGCCTTGCTCTACATCCACGGCGGCGGCTTCGTCATCGGTAGCCTGGACAGTGAACACGGTAGTTGCCTTGCCTTATGTCGCGACCTGGGGATTGTGTTGGTGTCGGTCGGGTATCGCAAAGCCCCCGAAACGCCCTTCCCAGGGGGGCTTGAGGACTGCTACGCGTCACTGCTGTGGACCAGCGAAAATACGGGGAAGCTCGGTATCGATCTCGACAGGCTCGGTATATTTGGTCAAAGCGCCGGGGGCGGATTATCGGCAGCTACCGCTCTGCTTAGCCGGGACAGAAAGGGGCCGAAGCTGTGCTTTCAGTATCTAGGCATTCCGGAAGTGGATGACAGGCTCGAAACACCCAGTATGAAGCAATTCACCGATACCCCCTTATGGAATCGCCCGGCCGCAGAGTTGAGCTGGGATTATTATCTGGGAGACACCTTTGCCAGAGGAGCGGACAATGTCCCCTATCTCGCGGCACCTGCCCGTGCTGAAAACCTTTCCGGACTTCCACCGGCGCACGTTACAACGATGGAGTTTGATCCATTGAGGGATGAGGGTGTGCTCTATGCGCTGAAGCTCATGCAAGCGGGAATTTCCGTAGAGCTGCACAGCTACCCCGGCACCTTCCACGGTTCCTCCCTGGTAATGCATGCGGCGGTAAGTCAACGCCAGGCGGAGGAGACCAACCTCGTGCTTCGACGCGGGCTGAAAATTACGGATACCTAAACGCAGTTTTTCCAACACACAACAGAGTCAACAACTGACGGAGCTTTCATGAGTACTGACGCCATTCATCACCCACCCCTAATGCCACACTTGCTAATCGATGGTCTGAACCGCTACAACGATGAGCCCTGCCTTTACCTGGGAGATAAAGTTGCCAGCTACAAAGACGTGCGCGAAAGCACCAGCCAAATGGTCCAGGCCCTGCAGTCGAAAGGCCTAGGCAAGGGGAGCCGAGTGGCAGTTATCTCAGCAAACCGGCCTGAAGTTTTATCCAACATAGCGGCGATGCAATTGGCAGGTTGCAGTGGAACCCCCCTGCACCCGCTGGGATCTCTAGACGACCACGCCTACGTACTGGAAGCGGCTGAAATTGATACTCTGGTCTACGATGCATCCTTGTTTGACGATCACGCCGCAGCACTCAAAGAAAAAGTACCCGGCCTGAAGCTGATGTTGGGTTTTGGCCCCACAAAATGTGGCGAGGACTATCTGGCACTGGCAGCCACTTTCGAACCACTGGAATTGGTTGCGCCAGATATCGATCCGGATGATGTGTCCTCAATCAACTTCACCGGCGGTACCACAGGCAAACCAAAGGGCGTGCAGAGCACCTACCGCGCCACAGCCTATATGACCCAGATTCAAATGGCAGAGTGGGAATTCCCCGAAGAATTGCGCATGCTAATGGCAACACCATTGTCACACGCGGCGGCGGCCTTCTTCATACCCGTATTACAAAAAGGCGGTGCGTTCTACGTAATGCAGGGCTTTAGCCCGGACGAATTCTACGCCATGGTCGAGCAGCACAAAATCACCGCCACCATGTTGGTTCCAGTAATGCTGTATTTTCTTTTGGATTCGCCCCGCTCAGCCACCGCAGATATGTCCAGCATGGAAACGGTATTCTATGGTGCTTCCCCCATGAGTCCAGTGCGGCTCAAAGAGGGCATCGAGAAATGGGGGCAAATTTTTTACCAGTTCTTCGGCCAGTCAGAAGCGCCCATGGTGCTCACCAATATGAAAAAAGCGGACCATGATCTGAACAAGCCCGAACGCCTGGGCTCCTGCGGTCGCCCGGCGCCCTGGGTTCACATGGAATTAATGGACCAGGACAATAAGCCCGTGCCCAAAGGCGAGCCCGGAGAGATCTGCGTACGCGCTCCCCTGGTCATGAAAGGCTATCTGGGTATGCCAGAACAAACCGCCGAGGCTTTTGCGGGCGGCTGGATGCACACAGGAGATATCGGACGATTCGATGACGAAGGTTTTTTGTATATCGTAGATCGCACCAAAGACATGATTGTCACCGGCGGATTCAACGTCTTTCCCCGAGAGGTGGAAGATGTACTGGCCACCCACGAAGCGGTTGGCCAGGTGGTAGTGATCGGCGTACCCGATGAAACCTGGGGAGAAGCCGTCAAAGCGGTGATAGTTCTCAAACCAGACACTGAGGCCACAGATGCACTGGTAGCCGATATGCAGGCACTGGTAAAAGAGGCCAAAGGCTCGGTGCAATCACCAAAATCCATCGACTTCGTAGATGCCATTCCACTCACACCCGTAGGCAAACCCGACAAGAAAGCAGTCAAAGCACTTTACTGGGATAAATCAGAGCGCGGCGTAGGCTAAGCCGCCACCGAATTCACCCAAAACTCTGGTACGACTCACCACCGTAGGAGCAGCAAAGGGGGGTCTGGGGTAACTGTTCGAATGATTAGGCGCCTTAAAAGCCGGTTTCGAACAGTTACCCCAGACCCCCTTTGCTGCGGCTCAAATACCGCGGCTCAAAAAGTAAACCAAACTAGACATCCATCAACCAACAACCGAAAATAGCCATCGTCTTCCAAACCGATGCGACCCCACCCCCAATGCTAAAAGAAAACTCCGAGCTCTACCGCGGCCTAAACTACCCTTGGGGAGTAGCCGCAGCCCCCGAACCGGGAATCCCCGAAAAAGTCGCCGAGGGCGTGTACTGGGCAAGATTCCCCATGCCCATGTCCCTGGACCATATCAACCTATGGCTGCTAGAGGACGACGAAGGCTGGACCGTAGTGGATACCTGCCTGGGAATCGACAGCGCCAAGGAGATCTGGGAGCAAATATTCAAGGAATTTATGGGTGGAAAGCCGATAGTCCGTGTCATCTGCACCCACTTGCATCCCGATCACGTAGGCCTGGCAGGATGGCTGACAGAACGTTACGGCTGTGAGCTGTGGATGTCCCGGGAAGAATTTCTCATGTGTAGAGCCATGGCCAGCGACACCGGCCGCGAAGCGCCCAATGCAGCGATTACCTTCTACCGGGCAGCGGGTTACAACGAAGAGCAATTGGACGTGTACCGGAAAAAATTCGGCGGATTCGGGCGCGCTATCTCCCCTTTGCCGGACAGCTTTCGCCGCATAGTCGATGGAGAAACCTTCCAGATAAACCGCCGCTATTGGCAGGTCATCTCCGGTAGCGGCCACTCCCCCGAGCACGCCGCCTTATACTGCCCGGCCCTGAAACTACTCATTTCGGGCGACCAGGTACTGCCGAAAATTACACCGAACGTCAGTGTATTTCCCACAGAACCCGCCGGCGACCCACTGAAGGAATGGCTGAGATCCAACGCCAGAATCCGCGATAAATTACCAGATGACGTATTGGTTCTCCCTGCACACGAAGCGCCATTTTACGGTTTACACGTTAGGTTAACCCAGGTCATAGAAGCACACGAGCGCGATCTGGATAAGCTCTTTGACCACCTTGAAGAACCGCGTAGAGCTGTCGATTGCTTTCCCGCCCTTTTCAAAAGAGAAATCACCTCTGGTTTGATGGGGATGGCAACCGGCGAAGCACTGGCGCACCTGAACTGCCTACTCGGTAGACGCAGAGCATTGCGCTCGCGCGACGAAACCGGCGTAGATTGGTACGAACAAAAACCAGAGACAGCTGCGTTCGACTAGATCGCGCCTATCAGACAGACCAAAGAAGGCTTGACCCATGTTACAGACGCTAAAGGTTTTTTGCTGCGCAAGTTTTACCGTTTTGCCAGTGCTCGCGCATGGAACGGCCACACAAAAGATAAACTCTACAGCACTCTTCATGCGAGCGGCCCCAATGGTCCCATTGCAGTCAGAGCGTACCCACAAGATAAGGGCTCAGACAAACCTCTAATTGTGTATTTCCACGGAGGCGGATGGGTAATAGGTGATCTGGATACCCATCATCCCATCTGCCAGCGACTCGGCGACGAGTGCGGTTGTACGTTGGTCTCGGTAGATTACCGGCTGGCACCGGAACATCCTTTTCCCGCTGCCCAGGATGATGCACTTGCGGCGACACAATGGATCGCGCAGCACAGCGGCGAACTGGGCCCATCCAAAGGAGAAATCATCCTGGCGGGTGACAGTGCCGGAGGCCATCTCGCAATCGTCACCGCTTTGGAATTGCCCGAAAGCTTACGCCCGAATGTGGTGGGCAACATCGCCATCTATCCTGTGACAGACCACTATAGTGATGAGAAAGCATCCTACAGCGAGAAAGGTAAAGGCTACACACTCAGCAAAAATCTGATGGTATGGTTCTGGGATACCTATATGGCAGGGGATACGCAACCCCCAGACAGAGCCGCCCTGCCTTTACGATCAAAGTTGCTATCGAAGCTGCCACGTTCAATGGTGATCACTGCGGAGCACGACCCGCTGAGAGACGAGGGCAAAGCTTATGCACAGGCCTTGCAGGTCGCGGGTGTCGAAGTAGCCTACAGCCATTATCCGGATGCGCAACACGGTTTTGCGGGAGGACAAGGGCCCATAGAGGACTGTGAGCTTTTAGTAGCTGAGATCAGTCAATGGATTAACAGTCCTCGTTAGGCGACGACTGGATCATAATGCCGAATCTCGATGAGATGCTGGTTTGGATCGTTGAAATAGAGTGTAGGTGCATCCCCTTTAGCGCCCGCTTCTACGCCAGGGCCGGAATTGGAGCCCACTGAGTCGAACGATGACCCATACTCAATCCCCGCAGACTTTACACGCCGAAATATAGCATCGAAGTCGGCTTTGGAGACCGCGAAAGCATAGTGTTCGAAGCCGGGCGTACCCCATGGCGCGAGTTGCATCTGAAAATGTTCTGCTACTCGTATAATCGTAAATGGCCCATCGGTGCCCTGGTTCGAGAAGCCCATAATCTCCGTGTAGAAAACGATGCTGGCAGCTATGTCGTTCACCTTGAGGATAATATGATCAAGAGTTGTAGACGCCACTCCAAAACCGCAGCTATTTGCCGAATTTTGAAATAGACGGATCTCGGCGTATTAGAATCGGCGCGGTAGAACTGCGGCCCAGTCACACTCAAGAGCGACCAATAAGCAGGCACGATTCAAGCGTAGGGACTATAAGAATAAGTGTCGCTGAGAACGGTATGACGCCACCACAGATTTGACGGTCAACGCTGGCGCCATACCCAAAAAAACCGTGCAGGTGCACGACCCGTTAAGTGTTGCACATAATGGGAATAAATCCAGCCCTCATCGACCTTTGTGTCGATGCCATCATCCAGCCGTCTCTACCACTGTTGTCGCTGCTACGCCCAGGTCATCGTCTGTACCCACTGTGATCGCGGCCAGCGGTATTGCACCGATGGTTGCAGCCAGGAAGCCAGAAAGGAATCCATTAAACGAGCCAGAGCGAAGTACCAGGCCACTCGCCCGGGTCGCATGAATAATGCCGCTCGCCAACAGCGTTATCGAGAACGGCAACAACAAAAAGTAACGCATCACCGTTCTCTGGCAATAATACTCCGTGATCTACTGCAAACCGTGCCTGATGAGATCAAAAGGGCCGATATGCCGGGTAAAACTGACGCCACCGTACGCTGCCATCACTGTGGCGCGGTCTGCGGTCCCTTTTTGCGCAGTGATTTTCTGCAGAGCAGTCAGTTCAGGCGCAGATTCCGGCGACATTAGTGCAGCGGCTGGACAGGAGTCATCAATCGGAGGGCAGTCATGGCCATCGGCAAAGAAACTGAAGCAAAAATACTGCGCTACCATTTTGTTGAGAAGTGGCGAACGGGCACCATTGCGACCCAGCTTGGCATTCACCACTCAGTGGTTGATCGGGTACTGGCACAGGCTGGCCTGCCCAAGGTGGAGCGCACTCGCCGTGCGTCGATCATCGACCCCTATCTGCCCTTTGTCATCGACACCCTGCGGGAGTTTCCCACACTCACGGCGGCCCGCTTGTATGAAATGGCCCGCCTGCGGGGATACCCCGGTGGCCCCAGCCAGTTTCGCCAGCGTATCAGTGAACTGCGGCCGCGCAAGCTGCCCGAGGCGTATTTACGCCTAAAAACCCTGCCCGGTGAGCAAGCCCAGGTTGACTGGGGTTCGTTCGGGCATATTCAGATCGGCAAGGCCCGGCGGCCGTTAATGGCGTTTGTGATGGTGCTGAGCTGGTCGCGACAGATCTTCTTGCGCTTTTATCTCAACCAGCAAATGGAGCACTTTTTACGCGGCCATGTAGCGGCATTCGAGGCCTGGCAAGGATTGCCAAAGGTGCTGCTGTACGACAACCTTAAATCGGCCGTATTGGAGCGCCACGGTGACGCCATCCGCTTCTACCCCACCTTGCTGGCCTTGTCAGCCCACTATCGCTTCGAACCACGCCCGGTGGCGGTGGCCCGGGGCAATGAAAAGGGCCGGGTAGAAAGAGCGATTCGCTATATTCGCGATAATTTCTTTGCCGCTCGTCACTGGCAAACACTGGCCGAACTCAATGCGCAAGCTGAGCACTGGTGCCAGGGTGTGAGTGCTGATCGGGCTTGCCCTGAAGAGCGTACGTTGACGGTCAGGGAAGCCTTCTTACAGGAGCAGGTGAGTTGTTTATTGCACTTGCCGGATAATCCCTTTGATACCCATGAGAGACAGCCCGTGCGGGCCGCCAAAACCCCTTATGTTCGCTTCGATCTCAATGATTACTCCATTCCCCATCAATACGTGCACAAGCCATTGAGCGTGAGCGCTGACCTGGAGCGGCTCCAGATAGTGGAGGGCGATCAATGCATTGCTGAGCATCAGCGCAGCTTTGGCAAAGGGGAGCAAATCGAACAGGAGGCGCATATCAATGCCCTATGGCTGGAGAAAACCCACGCCAAACTACACCGGGGTCAGGATCGCCTGAGCCATGCTTCGGCGCACGCCCAGACGCTGCTGCAGCAATCGGCACAGCGTGGACATGTCATTAAAACCACGGTCCGGTTACTCAATCAACTGCTTGATGATTATGGGCGGGACGAGCTGCATGTAGCTCTGGGTGAAGCACTTGATCGGCAATCACCCTACCCGGAGGCGGTGCAGCACGTTCTTGAGCGCCGCCGTGATGAACAGCACCTGCCGCCACCGCTTGCTGTCGCCGTGCCGGCGAAGGTCAAACACTACAGCGTCAAGCTGGCTCGGCTTGCCGATTACGACAAGCTCAATGGCACCCGAAGCGAGACAGGAGATGATACCGATGATTGATATCGAGCAACTCAAACAGCAGGCACTTGAACTGAAGCTCCACGGCGTGCTGGCGCACTGGGGCGAGATCACCGACGAGCAATACCCCTGGCGGGCACAGCTCATCGCCTGGGAGCTTGCCGAGCGCAAACAGCGCTCACTCGAACGGCGCCTGAGCAGCGCCAGGCTGGGCCGGTTCAAACCGATGAGTGAGTTTGACTGGCAGTGGCCAAGCGCTATCGACCCACAAGCGATTCATGCCCTGATGCAACTGGGTTTTATGGACACGGCCAGCAATATTATCCTGCTGGGCAGCAACGGCGTGGGCAAATCGATGATCGCCCAGAACCTGGGGTATAACGCTGTCATGCACGGCTATACGGCGCTGTTTACCACCGCAGCGGCGATGCTCAACGACCTGGCAGGTCAGGATGGCGCCAATGCCCTGCAGCGTCGATTGAAACACTACGCCAGGCCCGCCTTGCTGGTAATTGATGAAGTGGGCTACCTCTCCTACAGCAATCGTCATGCTGACTTGCTGTTTGAAATCATCAACCGGCGCTATGAGAAATGTTCAACTTTGGTGACAACGAACCGTCCGTTTGGCGAGTGGAATGACGTGTTCCCCAATGCCGCGTGTGTGGTCTCCCTGATTGACCGTTTAGTCCATCACAGCGAGGTCATCGCCATTGAGGGTGAGTCGTACCGCATGAAGGAAGCGCAGGAGTGTGCGTCGAAGCGGCGCGAGACCAAAAAGCGAGGAAAGGCTAAATGAAAACCTTAAAAATCACAACCTACTGGACGGCTGAACAAGCCGATTGTATTTATCAGCTGCTCGGCGACCTGAGATCGGTACTGTGGGATCACTATGGTGATGAGATTGCGCAACTGTACGAGGAGATCCGGATTGAGCAACAAGAGTACACAGACAGTGTCGAGGTAAATCATGAGCTGCCGTTCTAGCCTGTGATCGATTGGAGTTAAGCCGGATCACTGTCGCCTCTTTGTCGTTCTTTTATTCTGCGGCAAATAACTGCGGGTTTACTGTGGCGCTAACAACAAGGGGCATAATCCGCTCTGATAGCCATTCAGATAGCGCTCGCTGGAGATGCAGCGGTAGAAGGGGGCGAGTAGTTACGATTAATGCGGCTCCAGTTTTCCCGCCGCTCGGATAAAGATATTGACCGCCTGTACGAATTCCTCACCGAGGCCAGCCACAGCATAAAGACGGCTGACAATGCTCTTAAAGCCATCAAAGATGGTGCTACCAGTTTACTCGATAACCCCGATACGGGAACGGACCTGCAGGACGGCACCGGGCGCAGAGAGTTGTATATTCGATTTGGGAAAAACAATTACACCCTGCGTTACAAAACTGATTATGAGGCGAAAGTAATCCGGGTTTTGCGGATCTGGCACAGCCGGGAAGAAAGGAAATAAACATCATGGACGATGCTGTCAAATAAACCGGTTATCGGCCACTCTCTTACCTGTGGTGTGCGCATTGCCAATTTTACCACTCGAATAACAGCTTATGCGAACTTGTGTTTAATCTCTTCGGGTTTAATTCCTCGAAGCTCTGCTTCGTTGAAAGATTTATACTGTTGGGATGGCGGAGAGTCAATACTTTCACAAGAGGCACAATGTCACGGTATTGATTTACCCGCGAAGCGTAAATCTCGGGGGCTTGCCCCCGAGCTGGACATCTCACAATGGCATCAGCCATTGTGAGATGTCCTGCTTATGGAGTTACAGAGAAATACGCACCACGTTTACCGGTTAATGTATCATTTTGTCTGGATACCCAAATATCGGCACAAAGTGTTTGAAGATCCGTATCGAACGGTGTTGAAAGATATTATCAGGAAAGTCGGTTACGACTACGACATAGATATTGTGGAACTTGAGGTACCGACGGATCATATCCATATGGTGGTCCGGTCTGAACCCAAAGTATCGCCTTCTGAGGTTATGCAGATTGTAAAAAGCGTAGCAGCTAGAGAATTTTTCAGACTACATCCTGAGGTTAAGAAAAAGTACTTTTGGGGTGGAACGGTAAAAAGAAAATTCCTTCGCAAAGGGCTACTCGGCCGCAAGCGACCGAGCTTACGCCCAATGCGATTGGCCTTCGGCCAACCGGAATTTTCTAACCTCTATCTACCTTGACTCGGGGGCAAGCCCGCCGGGATTTCTTTCTTTAAATGCAAACGCCTCCCTAAAAGCAGGGGCAAATCGTCTAAGTTGAACATAGCGTTTGGATGCGAGAAGCAGAGGGTCTTCTGTTGCCATATTAGCAATGTCTTCTATTTCAGCACGGGAGTTCAGTAGGCGCTCCCAGCCAACGGCTTCTTCCAACATTTCGTATGGGTCTTCGCCGGTTTCGTGTGCTTTGCTGATGGCTTCAAGTGTGCCGCTGAAAAGGCGCATCAGGCGGCCCACCTGTGATTGGCTAACCTGCCAGCTCTTGTCCTGCTTTCGTTTTGACCGTGTAAACAGCTGGCCGGTTAGCCGTTCAAATACGGCGATGGATGCATCGGTCAGAACAACATTCATCTCGGCCATTTGGGCTGCCAAGGTCGCTATCCGCCGCCGCTCTCCAAAGTCACTCAGTAAATGCGCCGGTGCCACGGCCCCTTCCCGCGCAAACTTTGTTAGGCGTACTGGGTGAATATCTTGTCCAGGATCTGCTGGCAGACCCAACGCGCGAACAAATTTCAGCCGCTCAAGCAATCCATGCAGACTTGCCGTACTCGTTGAATGTGGCATGCTTCGCAGCCAAGTTAAGCGGGATCGGCCAATAGCGTGGTCGTTTTTGATCAGACTGGCCAGTTCAGTCTTTTGGCCTTCGCTTAATGCATCGTTCAGCGCTTGTGCCGCAAGCCGTCGTGCGCGAGCGCGACCTGCTAGGCCAATACGTTCAAGCGTCCCAATACTGGGTAAGATAAAATGTTCCCGGCGAATATCGTCCAAAAGGCTGTTCATAATGACTCGCGCATCATCCGTATCAAAAGCAGCCCGTGCCGCCAAATCCAAAGCGCCCTTGAAGTCTGCCCGCGTAAATGACCTCAGGCCTGGATGATGGGTGGCAAGAACGCGATGAGCCGTTTGTGTGGCCTCACGTCCCCCATAGATTGCGAGCATTGAGGGTGGAATCTGTAGTTGTTCACAGAGCCAGTGAACCACAGCCTCGGGCAGGTGGTCTCCTTCCCGCCAACCTTGTCCGGGATAGCGCAAAAGAGCGAGATGAATGGCCAGGCCAAGCCGGTTCTCTGGCCGTCGACGAGAGCGGATAAGGATAAGATCCTCCTCCGCGAGGACATAAAATCGCTCCAGTGACAGGCTGTCAGATGGAATGCGAAATAAGGCTTCACGGGAGGAGAATGAGAGAAAGCGTCGGCTGGTCATGGTTTGTCCCCAAAATGCTGTTGATTGTTTTGGGACACTCTATAATATAGGGACCAATAAAGAGACGGTTTCGACGCGTGTTTGGGCTGTTATCCAGGTGCCCGTAAACCGTCCCTAAACCGGACGTTTAAAAGACAGTGCCCATGGCAAGAAAAGGCGATATTCTCGGTTATGCACGCGTATCAACGGCTGACCAGGATGTTGCAGGCCAGAAGGACCGTTTGGAGGCCGCGGATGCCATTCGTATCTTTGAAGATGCTATCTCAGGCAAAAAATTCGACCGACCAGGGCTAAATGCACTGATCGACTATGCCCGTCCTGGAGATAGCCTGTGCGTGATCCGGCTTGATCGTCTCGGCCGTTCCCTCAAAGAACTACTCGATACGGTTGATAATCTTAAAGCGCGGAGGATTAGTCTCATTAGCCTCGAAGAAAAACTCGATACATCCAGCGCAGCTGGCGAGTTGGTGTTTCATGTCTTTGGTGCCATCGCCCATTTTGAGCGTCGATTGATTTCAGAGCGCACCCGTGATGGTGTTGCTGCGGCCCGAAAGCGAGGCAAAAACCCGGGCCGGCCGAAGATTGCTGAAACAACGGTTTCAGCGGTGCAAAAACTTGTAGGTGCTGGCATGACGCCTGGCGAGGCCGCGAAGCAGCT
The DNA here is from genome assembly GCA_965262875.1 of Halioglobus sp. GTDB lineage: Bacteria > Pseudomonadota > Gammaproteobacteria > Pseudomonadales > Halieaceae > JBALVT01. Next base: position 1,599,914 of record OZ253569.1, on the reverse strand, counting down.
CGGCATAGGAAGGTCAACGGCGTATAGAATTGCCCATACATCAGGAACACCATGAACGTGGGAAAAAACACCTCGAAGAAGATATCCGAAAATGCGATACGCCGACTGCTCAAGGCCCATAACTGCCAGGTCGCACTCTACGAAGTCAAAACACGTTTTCTGGGGAATATCGCCAGTCCCAGTCCGGCTGTGTCGCCCATTCAGGTTCTCAAAGGCCTTTGGGGTGGGGAGCTACCTGAATTTGAAGACGAGGCGTCTGTTCAAGAGCTCTTCGACATCCTTATTAACGGGCTTTGGAATCGACTGACGCGCCATCAAAACCATAAAAACCCGTTTCATTTAACGCGTTTGAGTAGGCCGACAGATCATGCGTCTGTCAAACGATACCTGACCGTGCGCCTGGCGGAGCTCGACGGATTTGTAACAGGGCTATATGGTGAAGAAGAGGCTGTTCATCTATCTGAACGAGCACATGAGGCGCTGGAAAATCTGGGTAATATACGCTCGTTTCTTGCAGGCTTTAGCCAATTTCCTGACGAAGGCGATCCAGCTAAAACAGGGGCACATTTAGTCGAACTCACGAAAATCGCTGAACAGGAGATTAATGCACTTATCCTGGCTTGTACCGAAAGCAGGCGCAGTGCGCTCGACAAAAAAAGCCTCCCCAAGCCAACGCTACACTAGCTGGGTCGGGAGATTTTGCCTCTTAGAGTAACTCAGCGCACAAACCTTGCGATGACGCCAATGGCGGCGGTGGGAAACAGCCCTATCACCCTGCCGTGTTATTGGCGCTGCTGTTCTACGGCTATGCGACCGGGGTATTCTCCAGTCGCAAGCTGGAGCAAGCGACCCACGACTCTGTAGCCTTCCGCTTCATCACCGGAGACGCACACCCGGACCCTGACACGATCGCCACCTTCCGAAAACGCTTTTTGCCGGAACTGGAAGGTCTGTTTGTACAGATATTGGTGGTCGCCAAGGTGATGGGCGTGTTCAAGCTGGGCAAGGTCAGTCTGGACGGAACCAGGATCAAAGCCAATGCCAGTAAGCATAAGGCGACCTAATTACCACCTAAGCTAAGCCGAGCTTCAGCAGCTTTTCCGACATCGGTGAAGTCCTGAGTGCAGCATAGGCTAACCTGGGAATAAGTTCGTCTAAATCAAAACGACGATTGAATCGATACTGAAATTCGGACAAGTATCGCTGAGCATATTTCGGTCGAATAGCATGGCAAGTACTGCGCAAGGAACTCTTTAGATTACCAAGTATCGTATTAACCCAATAAAACCCAGGTGCTTCTACAGATGCTCGACCGCCACCGCACACAATCTTGTCATGGGAGCAGCCTGCATCGACAACCGCATTAAAGCAAGCCAAACCATCGGAGATAACGGTACTGCCTTCGGTTAAATGTTGCCGGCTCCATGACTTGATCTCTTGTGAGCGGAAACCTTTTACGACCGACAGCTTAATCCGTACTGGGCCTAGTTCGTCGTTGACTTGAACTTCCGGGCCGCCTTGGTACGCAAACCCTGGCGGCGCAGGCTGTTGGCCACTGTTTTGCGGTCGTAGTGATGCCTAGCGTCGGCCAAATCAAGCACCAAACGAGGCGCGCCGTTACGGCCCTTGCCTGCCGCGAAGGCTTGTTTGACCAGGCTATCCAGCGTCAGACGATGTTGTTGTCGTGCTGTTGGTTCCCCTCGCCGTTTGCGCCACCGATAATAGCCACTACGACAAACCTGCAGCACTCGACTCATTGTCGTTACCTTGAAAAGCCCTTGGTTTTGATCCATAAACACATACTTCACTTCAGGCTCTTGGCGAAGAAGGGGGCGGCCATCCGCTTGCGGCCTTTTTTACGATGGCAAGCTCCTCATCTCGTTCGGCTAACTGTCGCTTCAGCCGCGCGATTTCCGTCGCCTGAACGCGCTCTACATCCGATTGGCTTGCTTTCCTTTTGGCTTTAGAGCGCCAGCCATAGAGCTGGGAACTGTGTAGCCCGAGTTCTTTGGCAGCCGCAGGAACACCGATTCGTTCGGCCAGCCCCAGGGCTTCATCCTTGAATGCTTGTGCATGGGGCTTGCGTGTTTCTCTGGTCGATCCTGTCTCTTCTTTCATTGTTCACCTCTGTCGCGTAGTTTATTCGCTTAACAGAGTGTCTACCATCGGCGGGCAGGATCAAATTGGTGCGTAGCACTAAGAGAAGGTGCCCTGGGGTACAAGGTGAATTGGTGCGTAGCACTAAGAGAAGGTGCCCTGGGGTATAACCAGCGTGCGGAGGACAGCGAGAACCGCATCAAGGAACTGAAGCTGGATTTTGGCGGTGATACGCTGCCGTGCTCGGCGTTTAATGCCAATGCGCTGTACTTTTTAATCTCTGCGCTCTCCTATAATTTGTTTGCCCTGATGCGCCAACTGCTGCCGGAAGAGCTGGCACAACATCGCGCCATGACCCTACGCTGGCGCTTGTATGCTATCGCGGCGAAAGTAGTCAAAACGGGGCGGCAGTTATTGGTGAAGCTCAAGGAAAAACACCGAACATTACTGGAGCAAGTGCTGATGGCACTGAAGGAGTTTGAGCCGCCGCCTATTTGAAGACGCCCTAGCAGCCTGTCGGACTAGTCTTTTCCAATATGAAATGAGCCTGAAACCCGGGAATGTGGCGGAAGTTGATTCCAACATAAAATGAGCCTGAAATAGTCCTTGTAGTCGTTCATGATCAGCGGATGAAAACGATCATGAGCTTAGAACATCTGAATACCCTGGGTGCCATCAAACAGTTTCTCGACGGCACACAGGAAGTAGCCTTCAACGTGGCCACTGAGAAATCTGAACGCTATCGCTGGGTACAGAAGGCACTGGTGAAGCACCGATACTTACAGCTTGGCAAAACAGACCGGGGAACCGTCACCCGCTACCTGATAAAGGTAACCGGCTACTCCCTGGCCCAGACCAGGCGCCTGATACGCCAATACGTCAAAACAGGCACCGTCTCGGTGAAACCAGCTCGGCGTAATGGCTTCAAGCACGCCTACACTGACGCCGATATACGCCTATTGGCGAGTATGGATGAGCGACATTGTCAGCCCAGCGGCGCGGTACTTAAAAAGCTCTGTGAGCGGGCTTATCAGCGCTTTGGCCAAGCCGACTATCGACGCCTGGCGGGTATTTCGGTTTCTCACCTGTACAACCTGCGGGCCTCCAAGACCTACCAGAGGCAGCGCTGTGTCTTGACAAAGACACGACCTAAGGCCGCCTCTATTGGCCAGCGGCGCAAACCTTGCCCGAACGATCAACCAGGCTATATCCGCATTGACTCTGTCCATCAAGGTGATCAGGACAAACGCAAAGGAATCTACCACGTCAATGCCGTGGATGAGGTGACACAGTTCCAGATCATCGTCACGCTGGAACGTATTAGCGAGGCGTTTATGCTGCCAGCCCTCAGGCAGATTCTGGCTGCCTTCCCCTTTAAAATACGGGGCTTTCACGCAGACAATGGCGGCGAATATATCAACTACACCGTTGCTGAGCTTCTGGACAAGTTGCACATTGAATTTACCAAATCACGGCCCCGGCACAGTAACGACAATGGTTTGGTTGAGAGTAAAAATGGCTCGGTCATTCGCAAACTCTATGGCTATACCCACATACCTCAGCAGTACGCCACGGATTTCACTGAACTCAATAGCCATCAAGTCTACCGATACGTCAATTTCCACCGGCCCTGCTATTTCCCCACCACCATTATTGATGAGAAGGGCAAGGAGCGGAAGAAATACCGCTACGACGACATGATGACACCCTATGAGAAATTCCGCTCCCTGGCCAAACCCAGCCAATATTTAAAGCCGGGAATCACCTTTAGAAATCTGGATGCATTCGCCAATGAAATGACGGACAATGAGGCCGCTGAACAACTAAATTCAGCACGAGATCACTTATTTCAGCAACTCCATGAGCGACTCAAGATAAGGGCTTAATACACCCTCCCTTCAGGCTCATTTCATATTGGAAAATACTGGACTTAACCCAACAACGTCATCATGAGATAATGTGGTCACACTGAAAAGTAACCGGGAATAAGTGATGGCCAATTTTGTAAACGTTGATCGAGAGACGGACTATCTATTCCCTCCCTCTATGTCGGACTGGTTACCTGAACACCACCTGGCACGGTTTGTCGTGGAGGTCGTTGATCAGCTCGATCTGTCTGAGCTCACCCGTCAATATGCCGGGCGTGGATCAAAGGCGCACCATCCAGCGGTCCTACTGAGTTTGCTGACCTACGGTTACGCCACCGGTGTGTTTTCCAGCCGTAAGATTGAGCGAGCCACCCACGACTCCATTGCGTTTCGCTACCTGGCGGCCAACACGCATCCGGATCACGACACTATAGCGACCTTTCGACGCCGCTTTTTGCCTCAGCTTGAAGCACTTTTTGTTCAGGTCTTGTTGCTGGCGCGTGAAATGAAGCTTCTGAAGCTTGGGCGTATCGCCCTGGATGGCACCAAGATCAAGGCGAATGCCAGCAAGCATAAGGCGCTTTCTTATGGCCACTTAAAGAAAATCGAAGCACAGCTCAAGACAGAAGTCAGCGCTCTCACTGCACAGGCAGAGGCGGCAGATCAAACGCCGGTAGCGGATGGCATGGACATTCCCGCGGAGATTTCCCGGCGCGAAACACGACTTGAGGCACTGGCTGCGGCCAAAGTAAAAATTGAAGAACGGGCGCAGGAGCGTTTTGCGCGTGAACAAGCCGAATACCAACAAAAACAAACCAAACGCCAAGCTCAGAGGGATACTGGAAAAAAGCCCCGGGGCCGGGAGCCTAAGCCACCGCTTCCCGGCCCTCGAGATAAAGACCAGATGAATTTGACCGATGAAGAGTCGCGTATCATGCCGGTATCTGGCGGCGGCTTTGAGCAGTGCTACAACGCCCAGGCCAGTGTTGACACCGATACAATGCTCGTCGTCAGTACACACATGACACAGGCCCCGAACGACAAACAACAAATAAAGCCAGCCCTGACAAAGCTGAATACCCTGCCTGAAGAACTGGGCAAGGTGACCGACCTGCTGGCCGATACAGGCTATTTTAGCGGTGATAATGTAAAGGCTTGCGTAGAGGATAATATCCAGCCTTTACTGGCAGTAGCGCGTGACCACCATCACCCGTGCGTTTTTGATCGGTTTGCCCCTGACGCCCCCACTCCGATAACGGATGATCAGGTGAGGCTCATGAAACATCAACTGACGACCCAATCCGGTCGAGCGCTGTACGCATTAAGAAAGCAAACGGTAGAGCCAGTGTTCGGCATCATCAAACACGTTATGGGGTTGAGGCAGTTCTCGATGCGAGGTTTGGACAAGGTTGCGGGCGAATGGACGCTGGCGACACTGGCATGGAATGTAAAGCGTATGAATGTGCTGAGAATGGCATAATTAAGCGGTCATTTACCGCATAGATGCCATTGCAGGGCTGAATAAAGGCGTGATGGAGGTTGACCTGGCTGCCCTGGGACAATCACATCTTCTGCGTGGTGTCCTGACAGCCCTGTAGCACGCTGGAGTATTAAATCGTGCCCGTCAGGAGCTGAGTCCGACAAACTGCTAGCAAAAATAACGACTGATACAGGATAGGTCCGTCCAAAATGGCCCGTTGAGCGCTGACGATGCGCAGAGGAACGGTTTTTGATTAAACCTCTCTGCCATATCGCTGTGGAGGCCAGGCAAAAGACTTGAAAGAGGGATTCAGAGGCCCTTGGAGCGCTGGCGGGACTCTATCCGGGGATTTGGGAAGTACTATATTACCTTTCATATAAATAGTATAATACTATATAAATGACGTAAGGATATCAAGAAAATAGGTGTGCCTATGAAAACGGTAATGGTGACAGAGGCCAATCAACGCTTCTCAAAACTTATTCAGGAAGTAGAACGGGACGGCGTAACCATTCGTATTCTGCGCCGGGATCGCCCCATAGCCGTGCTCATGCCTGAAGGGAAAGACGTTAAATCAAACAAAGAACGTGCGGCTGCGATAGTTGACATGAAACGTCTTCTAAAAAAAGGCCTGAAACTTGGCACGGAAAGCTTTAGCAGGGACGAACTTCATGATCGTTCCTAAGCGTTTTACATTTGATACCAATATCCTCATTTATGCCGTCAATACCGATGCCCCTGAAAAACATCAGATCGCATCTTCTCTTTTAGAGGCGGCTACGCAAAAAGACTGCCTTTTGACACTACAGGCCATCGGCGAATTCTTTAATGCAACCAGACGCAAGGGGCTGGCTTCCATGGATGAGGTCATTACCATCACCCGTGTCTGGCAACAAATTTTCACCATCGTTCCGGCTGATCAGGACACATTTAACGAAGCCGTTGAATATGTGCGTGATCATAATATTTCCTTCTGGGATGCTATGTTGTGGGCAAATGCAAAACAGGCCGGGTGCGCCTATGTACTTTCCGAAGACATGCAACATGGCCGCCGTATAGGGGGGGTCGAGATTATCAATCCCTTTGCAAAAGATGCAAAGCCGATGCTTGATCTATTGCTGAGATAGCAACCATCACCTGTAAAGCCGCCATTCTATGTTGTCCCTACCAAAAGCTCCATCCACTAACAGCTCCCCCTTTATATCATCGAAAAGTAGCCAGTGAATGGCGATCGATTTTTTTTGGAGAAGTATCGATCATCTACGGTGACGTAAACCCTCACAATTAGGCCCAGTGCCCACGAAGCTGTGCAAAACGGCAAGATTTTCGATCGGAGCCGGTGTTAAGGGTAGAGATCTGGCTACATTTGTTCCGTATATCTAATCCGTAATAGCAACACTGATATGTTGTGACCTTGTCAATCGATAACATCATTCTTTCATGTTTTTCTCTCTTAGTAAGCCCTTGAGACAGAACAGGGGCAGCTACTACGGGTTTTGTGACCATCCCCTCGTAAATTCCTAACTGCTTCTACAGGCCCCGTGGTTACTGGGCTGCAGAGGAGCATCAAAATAGGGCTATCGTCGAAACAGCCCGAAAAAGCCATTAATCAGTGCCCAGTCGCCTAATATCAAATCGCAAATAGCTGGCTACTATCCGTCGACACATCCCTCAGTAGGCGCTCCAGTTCAATAGGTTCATCGCTTTCAAATTCGTAGACGCCATTGAGATTGATTCGCTGCCAGGCCACCGGCGATACTCGACAGAGGATTTCTTTGGCCATCAGGTCTCCCCGTTTTTCAATTCTGGCAAGCAGGCTCGATAAAATTGCAGAATTGTAATAGATGATGCAGTTCGAGATGAAGCGAGCGCAATCATTCCACAACTCGACCTGTATATCGCTCCCGCCACGGAATTTTTCACCATTTACCGAGGCTACTTTGCGACGAAGCTGATGGTATGCCTCACCCTTATTCAGAGTCTGCTGAACAAACCGTCTGAGTTCCTGATCGTCCAGGTAGCTCAACAAATAAATTGCTTTCACTAAACGATCATATTCGCGAAGCGCCGCCAGTGTTTTGTTGCTTTTGCTCAACGTGCTCAGCTTTTTGACTAGCGTGCTTTGCGTCACTTTCTTTCTGGCTAATGAGCCTATGATTCGCTGTATCTGATCCCATTGTTCTGCAATAAGCTGATAGTTGATCCCCTTCTTCAATTTGATAAACGGTTCATCACTCTTTACACTGCCGTCAATGGTAAACATGTCATAAAACACGCGTTTGAATCTCGCGTATCTCGGCGCAAAGGTGTAACCGAATATATCGAGTAGGGCGAAATTGACCTGGTTTGTTCCATGGGTATCGCTCGACAAAGTATCCGGTTGAATATTGGACGTGTTGTTGTAAAGCAAGTCAAAGGCGTAATGACCTTCATATTCGTTGGCGCCGATTACTGTAGTGTTCAATGCGACATGGTTGCATGACAGTGTCATCGCCGAAACACCTTTGTCCTTGAAATACTTTGATGAGTAGCGTGCTTTGAAGGTATTGATTCGAGTTTCAAATTTCTGGCCATCAATGCTGGCGTAGAGTTGATCCTCTTCTATGTTGTAGTACTGAAATATTGGCAGCTTCGAAATGGCATTCGCCACTCTATCATTACTTTTATGAACATTTTCCAGTGTGACGTAGCTGTTCTCTGTGTGCCTTGGCGTTGCAAATGATCGATCAGATATGGTCGCCATATTCCCGAGACCATAATTTGTGCCGTTAGCAAAAATACAGGCCAGGAGATCGGTTTTTGACACCGCCTTTTCCTCCTTATCTTTTGCTATATGTTCAAAGACCTCAGTGATACCACATCGGCTGTCAACATATTCCATCACACTGATAATGCTTGTCAGCGGGAGCTGGTCAAAGAACGGGTTGTTAACGGATTCTCTGGACTTTTTTACGGGTACGGACCACTTCAGATCACCCACCTCATCCTCCATCACAACAAAACGATTATCACCTTGTGTGATGCCTTTACAGGCTGTATCTATGCGCGTCTTGAGTTCAGATTCTAATGCTCCGAGCGTATCGGAAATCGGTTGGGACAATTTGGTCAAGCCTGTCTTCTTTATCCATTTATCCCTATTTTTCCAGTCCTTTTCGCTAATCAGATCATCTTCCAATCTTTTATGCGTCTCACTTTCTGTGACTAGAGTTTAGAGTCTGGGGAGGAAGATTATCGCGCAAAGTGTGCGAAAAAACTTGACATAAAGCGGCAAAAAGTTTGCCGCGCCCTATACAGCTTTGCTTTTTAAAAGGTGTATAGGGCGCGGCCTTCAGAAAGAAATGAATCGATTTCTTCTGGAGGCCGCTATGAACGCAACAGGATGTGCTCACATCCCCCGCGAACTGTGCTATTGGATAACATTTTTAAGCAAAGCGCTACCCCCAAGATCCGTAGGCACATTCATTGAACTATTGATCGGCGCTATGTTAACGCCCGCTGGCTTTGTCACCGAAACCTATTTGTTTCTAGACATGCAAAGGCACTGGACGACGTATTACAAATGGCTTGAAGCCGGAAAGTGGTCCTGGTTGAAGCTGGCAAGACAGTTCGTCTGTCTGGTTCTTAGTGCCAAGAATGATCCCGTTCTATATTTAGCGATTGACGATACGGTGAGTCTACGAGCCTCGAAAAAAGCACCGGGCAGCCAGATACATCATCAGCACGGAAATAAGCCGAATTTAGCCGCCTATGTTCGTGGTCAATGCTGGGTTAGTTTAGCGGCTGTTTTCAGGCGCACACCGCTGGAGACGACGGCGATACCTCTATTGTTCCGACTGATACCCAGTGCAGGGAATACGGGCAAGCTGGTCGCAGCGACAGTGATCATGCGTGCTGTTTACCGCTTGTTTGAAGATAAAACGGTGAGGGTATTGGTCGATTGCTGGTATATGCGCAAACGATTTATCAACGCGATGACAGCGTACGGTTTTACCGTGATTGGCCAGGCGAGAATCGATACGCGGCTTTACGACGAACCCCCCGAACGAAAACCGGGGCAACGCGGGCGGCCACGCAAGTATGGCGAAAAACACACACCCAAGCGAATTGCCCACTTTAAAAAGACGGAAGCACTACTGCGGCTGTACGGAAAAGAACAAAAGGTGAGATACCGTAGTCGGCTCGCCAAGGCAAGGTTCCTTGACGGTCAGTTAGTCAGAGCCGTTTGGTGCGAGCTAGACAGGGGTAAAGGTCAGTGGACCAAGACTCGATTATTTCTTTCAACCGATACGACTCTAACGAGCGAACAAGTGATTGAAGATTACGGACTGCGTTGGTCGATTGAGTCGATGTACTACCAGTTGAAACAATTGTGGGGGCTCAAAGAAGCCTGGCAGCAACGGCGCCAAACGCTGCATCGCTGGGTTCACTTGACGACTGTAGGTTACGGACTGCTTCATTTGTTGACGCTGGTATTGGGTGATAAAGCGGGCCCACTGGTGACGGATGCACCATGGCGCAAGCCGGATATTATTACAGCGGGAAGAATCAGGCTGGGTCTGACAAAACATTTTCGCCATGTTAACGTTCGAAGCTGGTGGAACGAAAGATGCAAAAAATTCCAAGCCCCTGGTGCGGTAGATTATATACAAGATGGGTAACATTGCGTTGCAGCTTGTATTACACGCAGGTTTTGAGAGAACATTAAGGAAAAGGAGTCGGGATTGAAGCTTCCGACAACAGCTCTTTCGCTCTAAACTCTAGTTTCTGTGACATAGACATCACCTTTGCCAATTGAACTGTTTACCCGTTGATAGAGGTGCCATTCGTAACGTTTTTTGTCGGCAACATCGTCCTTTATTAAGTAGGGTTTCAGCTTTGGGGGGATTGTCCTTTTATCTACCGACTGTATTTCCCGAAATGATGCCAGTTCACTGTCCGCCAACTCGACCTGCTTGGTAAAGGCGTTATCAGTATCGCTAAAATCCAGGTCTAAGCAGAGGAACGCGTCGCGCAAATTATTTCGTGTTTTTGAAATATTTTTATCACAATAGGTCCACTGATATTCTGTCTTGTCCAGGCCGGAGTGCTCGATGTGTTCGCACAAATTACTGACGATGGGTTTTGAGATACTCTTGAACCCCTTTCGCCTAATCGCTCCAAACGGAGTTTTATCTGGAATGCTATTGTCTACGTACATCTGTAGCAAGGGTAAAGCAGATTTCAGATTCTCCATGAGCAAATCGGCATCGGCCATGGCACAGTTCTTTCCATGATTTCGGGCGGCTTCGGTATGTTTTCTTGTCCAGTAACCGAATGCTGCAATGAGATTATCGTTGATTTGTTGGTAGCGGAAATATATGTAGCATAGCAAATAGAGGCACGCTTTTTCTTGGGAGAAACGCCTAAGTTTGGTGACACTGTAATAATGCACCAGGGCAGAATAGTATTCCAAATTTCTCGGCGATAAATCCAGTTTCTTAATCGCCACCTTTGCTTGGGGATAGATGTCCACTAATGCCCGATGGCTTTCGATCTCCCTATTTATCTCACTGAACGAAAAATCCTTCGCAGGTCTTTTGAGTTTCCCCAACCTGGTGATTGACTCACTGCTGGACAGCAGGTCGACTAACCGCCGTTTCGTCTTTTTCCGCAGACAGCCTGCCAGAATAGTTTCGATTCGCTGAGACTCCGCGGTAAGGACACGGCTAACCAAATCCTGTATTACCGTATAACGTGGGAGTGCAATTCGCTCGCGCGCAAAGAAGGGCAGGCACTCATCAAACAAATAGCGAGGCTCGGCGCAGATAGTGGCGACGTCAGCGAGATAGGCATCCAAGCTGGGTTTTATGTCAACGTCAAGATTCCTATAGTGCAGCATCCCCAGTAACTTTTTACGTAGATAGTAAACCTGAGATTGGGATGGGTTTTTTCGCGGTAGTTTTTGCCCGGGATAGAAACGATTGACCACAGACTTCAAATCATCTTTGACATCTCGGAAACGAAACGGTGCGATGAGTGGCTTTTCCCTGAAGTAACCGAGCAGCAATATGAAGTAGACCTTCGAGCTCAGCGATGACTGTTGGTTCACAGCCTTGAGTTCCTCATCGGCCAGACTGAAGGTTTGCTCACGCTGGATATTGTTGAGTCGCGGAAGACAGTACAGCTCACTGACTTCGGTTTGAGAGAGCATGTATCGTCTTTTATCGGTTTGCTTTGGCATAATGGATCACTTGGTGAAAAGTGATCCATTATGCGTCGAAATCGGCCAAATCGGGGTGTAAACACAAGTGGTTAATATTTAACCAGCTCTGCAGCCCAGTAACCACGTGGCCTGTGGAGGCAGTTAGGAATTTACGAGGGGATGGTCACAAAACCCGACCTCGCAGCCAGGTGAGACGGGACTGGCCAATGGAGTCATCATTCTTGATCAAACCATTTAGCTCTTGCTTCTGCGCGTCACTCAACGCATCGTTCAATGATTGTGCCGCAAGCCGGCGTGCACGGGCTCGACCGGTAAGACCAACGCGCTCGAGCGTGTCGATTGCGGGTAGTACAAGTCGCACCCGGCGCATTTGTTCGAGAAGTTTGCTCATAATGACGCGCGCATCATCTGTGTCGAATGCGGCCTGTGCGGCCAAATCTGAAACGCTTTGAAAGTCCTCCCGCACAAAGGGTCGAAGGCCAGGATGTTGAATCGCTAAAGACCGATGGGATGCTCTCGTGGGCTCCCGGGTCGCGTATGCCGTGAGCGCCAATGGCGAAACATTCACTTGCTCGGATAGCCAGTGAACAACGGCCTCGGGCAGTTGATCCCCTTCTCGCCAGCCTTGGCCAGGGTAGCGTAGAAGCGACAGATGAATGGCTAGACCAAGTCGGTTCTCCGGCTTCCGGCGCGAGCGGACAAGGGCGAGGTCCTCCTCAGCCAGGACATAGAATCGCTCCAGAGCGGCAGTGTCAGATGGAATTCCAAACAGGGTCTCGCGAGTAGATGATGAAAGAAAGCGTCGTGCAGGCATGGTCTGTCTCCGTAATTCAGTGAAAAATTCCGGGACACTCTATTATGTGAAGGAGGATATAGAGACAGGTTTGGGTGGCGAGTCCAACGAAAATCCGCCTTCAAGCAAAACGCGTGTTTTTTGGCCGGTCGAAAATGTATCTACGCCTTGATGGCGTCGCAAGATCGAAAACGGGCTGCGTGCGGGTGATTTACAGGCTTACAGGGTCAATACTAGAAACAGCAATTGAGCCCTTAACGTATCTCAGCGAAGTAACCTTGCGATGACGCCAGACTGCCCAGTGTTGGGAAGAGTTATCGCAAGCCTGTGATATGGCAAGAGGGCAGCCTTGCATTGATGCTAAGAATCAGAAATGGGTCCGCCTCAGGCAAGCTGAGGCGTGGCGACATCTGGGTCGCGTCGAGGCGAAGGCCTCGGGTGATTGGTGGTTGTATGCGCGTTGGGCGAGAGTGCTGGTTGACTTAGAGCGGGCGCAGGAGGCACTTGATGCTGCCTATCGCGCATTGATAGCGGGTGGTGCCTCCTCCTTCGGGTGGGAAACACTGGCTTTGTTTCGTGCGGTACCGACAGACCTCAAAACAGTGCCTTGAATCGCCCGGATGACGTTGCCCGCTTGCGTGGCGGGTTTGGCGAATTTAGCCATGCTTTGCCATCCAGCGCGCAACGGTCGAGTGAGCAACCTTGATGCGCTTCTCTTGTCGCAGCCAGCGGCTGTTAGCGCCACAGTAAACCCGCAGTTATTTGCCGCAGAATAAAAGAACGACAAAGAGGCGACAGTGATCCGGCTTAACTCCAATCGATCACAGGCTAGAACGGCAGCTCATGATTTACCTCGACACTGTCTGTGTACTCTTGTTGCTCAATCCGGATCTCCTCGTACAGTTGCGCAATCTCATCACCATAGTGATCCCACAGTACCGATCTCAGGTCGCCGAGCAGCTGATAAATACAATCGGCTTGTTCAGCCGTCCAGTAGGTTGTGATTTTTAAGGTTTTCATTTAGCCTTTCCTCGCTTTTTGGTCTCGCGCCGCTTCGACGCACACTCCTGCGCTTCCTTCATGCGGTACGACTCACCCTCAATGGCGATGACCTCGCTGTGATGGACTAAACGGTCAATCAGGGAGACCACACACGCGGCATTGGGGAACACGTCATTCCACTCGCCAAACGGACGGTTCGTTGTCACCAAAGTTGAACATTTCTCATAGCGCCGGTTGATGATTTCAAACAGCAAGTCAGCATGACGATTGCTGTAGGAGAGGTAGCCCACTTCATCAATTACCAGCAAGGCGGGCCTGGCGTAGTGTTTCAATCGACGCTGCAGGGCATTGGCGCCATCCTGACCTGCCAGGTCGTTGAGCATCGCCGCTGCGGTGGTAAACAGCGCCGTATAGCCGTGCATGACAGCGTTATACCCCAGGTTCTGGGCGATCATCGATTTGCCCACGCCGTTGCTGCCCAGCAGGATAATATTGCTGGCCGTGTCCATAAAACCCAGTTGCATCAGGGCATGAATCGCTTGTGGGTCGATAGCGCTTGGCCACTGCCAGTCAAACTCACTCATCGGTTTGAACCGGCCCAGCCTGGCGCTGCTCAGGCGCCGTTCGAGTGAGCGCTGTTTGCGCTCGGCAAGCTCCCAGGCGATGAGCTGTGCCAGCCAGGGGTATTGCTCGTCGGTGATCTCGCCCCAGTGCGCCAGCACGCCGTGGAGCTTCAGTTCAAGTGCCTGCTGTTTGAGTTGCTCGATATCAATCATCGGTATCATCTCCTGTCTCGCTTCGGGTGCCATTGAGCTTGTCGTAATCGGCAAGCCGAGCCAGCTTGACGCTGTAGTGTTTGACCTTCGCCGGCACGGCGACAGCAAGCGGTGGCGGCAGGTGCTGTTCATCACGGCGGCGCTCAAGAACGTGCTGCACCGCCTCCGGGTAGGGTGATTGCCGATCAAGTGCTTCACCCAGAGCTACATGCAGCTCGTCCCGCCCATAATCATCAAGCAGTTGATTGAGTAACCGGACCGTGGTTTTAATGACATGTCCACGCTGTGCCGATTGCTGCAGCAGCGTCTGGGCGTGCGCCGAAGCATGGCTCAGGCGATCCTGACCCCGGTGTAGTTTGGCGTGGGTTTTCTCCAGCCATAGGGCATTGATATGCGCCTCCTGTTCGATTTGCTCCCCTTTGCCAAAGCTGCGCTGATGCTCAGCAATGCATTGATCGCCCTCCACTATCTGGAGCCGCTCCAGGTCAGCGCTCACGCTCAATGGCTTGTGCACGTATTGATGGGGAATGGAGTAATCATTGAGATCGAAGCGAACATAAGGGGTTTTGGCGGCCCGCACGGGCTGTCTCTCATGGGTATCAAAGGGATTATCCGGCAAACTCACCTGCTCCTGTAAGAAGGCTTCCCTGACCGTCAACGTACGCTCTTCAGGGCAAGCCCGATCAGCACTCACACCCTGGCACCAGTGCTCAGCTTGCGCATTGAGTTCGGCCAGTGTTTGCCAGTGACGAGCGGCAAAGAAATTATCGCGAATATAGCGAATCGCTCTTTCTACCCGGCCCTTTTCATTGCCCCGGGCCACCGCCACCGGGCGTGGTTCGAAGCGATAGTGGGCTGACAAGGCCAGCAAGGTGGGGTGGAAGCGGATGGCGTCACCGTGGCGCTCCAATACGGCCGATTTAAGGTTGTCGTACAGCAGCACCTTTGGCAATCCTTGCCAGGCCTCGAATGCCGCTACATGGCCGCGTAAAAAGTGCTCCATTTGCTGGTTGAGATAAAAGCGCAAGAAGATCTGTCGCGACCAGCTCAGCACCATCACAAACGCCATTAACGGCCGCCGGGCCTTGCCGATCTGAATATGCCCGAACGAACCCCAGTCAACCTGGGCTTGCTCACTGGGCAGGGTTTTTAGGCGTAAATACGCCTCGGGCAGCTTGCGCGGCCGCAGTTCACTGATACGCTGGCGAAACTGGCTGGGGCCACCGGGGTATCCCCGCAGGCGGGCCATTTCATACAAGCGGGCCGCCGTGAGTGTGGGAAACTCCCGCAGGGTGTCGATGACAAAGGGCAGATAGGGGTCGATGATCGATGCACGGCGAGTGCGCTCCACCTTGGGCAGGCCAGCCTGTGCCAGTACCCGATCAACCACTGAGTGGTGAATGCCAAGCTGGGTCGCAATGGTGCCCGTTCGCCACTTCTCAACAAAATGGTAGCGCAGTATTTTTGCTTCAGTTTCTTTGCCGATGGCCATGACTGCCCTCCGATTGATGACTCCTGTCCAGCCGCTGCACTAATGTCGCCGGAATCTGCGCCTGAACTGACTGCTCTGCAGAAAATCACTGCGCAAAAAGGGACCGCAGACCGCGCCACAGTGATGGCAGCGCACGGTGGCGTCAGTTTTACCCGGCATATCGGCCCTTTTGATCTCATCAGGCACGGTTTGCAGTAGATCACGGAGTATTATTGCCAGAGAACGGTGATGCGTTAC
Organism: Halioglobus sp.; assembly: GCA_965262875.1. Lineage (GTDB taxonomy): Bacteria > Pseudomonadota > Gammaproteobacteria > Pseudomonadales > Halieaceae > JBALVT01. The sequence continues at coordinate 1,583,967 of OZ253569.1, read as the reverse complement.
TTTTTGTTGTTGCCGTTCTCGATAACGCTGTTGGCGAGCGGCATTATTCATGCGACCCGGGCGAGTGGCCTGGTACTTCGCTCTGGCTCGTTTAATGGATTCCTTTCTGGCTTCCTGGCTGCAACCATCGGTGCAATACCGCTGGCCGCGATCACAGTGGGTACAGACGATGACCTGGGCGTAGCAGCGACAACAGTGGTAGAGACGGCTGGATGATGGCATCGACACAAAGGTCGATGAGGGCTGGATTTATTCCCATTATGTGCAACACTTAACGGGTCGTGCACCTGCACGGTTTTTTTTGGGTATGGCGCCAGCGTTGACCGTCAAATCTGTGGTGGCGTCATACCGTTCTCAGCGACACTTATTCTTATAGTCCCTACGCTTGAATCGTGCCTGCTTATTGGTCGCTCTTGAGTGTGACTGGGCCGCAGTTCTACCGCGCCGATTCTAATACGCCGAGATCCGTCTATTTCAAAATTCGGCAAATAGCTGCGGTTTTGGAGTGGCGTCTACAGCGGCGCAGCTCGGCAGGGGTAGCGCCCGCTATGTGCAGTGAAATCAGGGTGTCGTGATGCCGATCCAGTCGTGAGCGGCCATAGCGCTTTTTCCGGATCGCGGCAGTTTGATCTTGTCGCCTGGCTAATGCCAGGCGCGTATCAAATTCAGCCACATCGTGCTTGTGCTTGTAAGAACACTAACTTCATACGTAAAAAGCTCACGGCTACTGCCGTTGGCCCCGTTTGAATGTAACGCCATTCAGGCTCGGACTCTTCACGCCTTTAAAACGAACCCCTGATTTTAGAGTGGGTTAAAGCTCTGGCTTTATCGCAGCTACGCGGATTTAGCAGTGGTCTCTGAATGCCGCCTTCGGCGCTCTATATTGGCAGTTTAGGTTCTGACATCAAACGCCGCCCGTCATCATATTCACGCGGATATTGATCTTGGATGAAGCGGTGCAACGTGACCTGGTCCAGTACTCAGGTGTAGATTCAGGCGATCTACAAGCGCACAGGTAGGGCCCGAAGGATAGCAAAAGACAGACCCACTGCCTATGTGCGTGTGTGAATGTGCGTAACTGCCCGTTAAACCCAGCGCTACCGCTACGTATAGGCTGATTTATCAGTCTGACGTAGCGGTAGCACGAGGTTCGTTTATACGTAGGAACTGACTGCACCAAAAAGTGCGCGTGATCTCTGTCAACTCCACTCTCCAAAAATATCAACTCATACCGCTTTTCAAGCTCAAGGCAAATTTCTTTTAGGCTGCTATCCACTGCTTCGCTGAAAACCACTCGTCGATATTTCGCTGGACAAACCAAAGGGTAAATCAATACCGTGACATTGTGCCTCTTGTGAAAGTATTGACTATCCGCCATCCCAACAGTATAAATCTTTCAACGAAGCAGAGCTTCGAGGAATTAAACCCGAAGAGATTAATGGACTCCCTGAGCCTTGCCGAACGTATCGACAAGTACTTTCCTCAGCCTAAAAGTATGTCCCCAGTACCCCACTTTGGAACCTCTTCCGTTTACCCATGATTTGCCTCCCACTGGGTAGGGGAGTGTTGAAAACCACCCCGAGAGCACCACACCTTCCTCAGGGAGCGGCGACGGGGGTTGGGGGGATGAGATTATCATACAGCGGCTACGCGACAATCCGGGCAGCGATCGCCTCGCGCAAGCCGTCAATCATGCCCTCCACACGAGCCATACGTTCGCTGAGACCTGCCATGTCGCTGCGGATGGATTTGAATGCTTCCTGCATCTCCCCGCGCATTAATTTGAATTCTTCCTGCATCTCGGTGCGCAGACTTTGCGCTTCCGCGCGTACCGATTTGAATTCTTCCTGCATGTCCGTGCGCAGGTTTCGGTTCATCACGGCCATCGCCACCAAAATGGTGATGGTCATGCCAAATAATTGTAAGGTTTCAGGGGTCATAATACTTCTCCAGTGGGTAGTGTGCGACGCTGCTGCGGCATTTTCAAGTACTCACTTCCGCCGCGCCCGCAGTCGCGTGATCGACTCGCTCGTTCGAACCACGGAGCCGCGCCTGAAACGCGGGTGTGTACTTGCCGAGGTCGTGTAAAACCCCCGCCAGCTTAGTGGCTTTGGCTACACCGAATGACGAACCAAATTGTGCGGCTAAATCACCGACGGCCTTTAGATGTTCACCTAATTTATGCCATTCCCGAGTACTCGGGTCCGGGGTGGAGTGCGCAAAAAACATCTGAGTCATATCAATATTTTCCAATCCAGTAGGTTTTTCTTCGTGAATGCGGTTGTTTGTGTGGGGGCAGGCTTCAGGCTAAAAAACCCCTATGGCCCGAAGCAGGGGCAGTACCTGTGCCGCGATCACAATACCCAGCATCCACTTCACAACGGACAGTTCCCGTTTGATGTCATCGATATCTGACTTGGTAGCCGTACTCTCTGCCGACAAGGCCTCCGCGGCTTGCTTTGCTTCTTCTTCGGGTACACCGGCCTTGCGGAAAGCTGAGTAAACCTCAGAAATCATGCTTGTCATCGATGACTCCAGTATTAGTGTGCGGCTACGCCACAGCACGGGCGACAATAGCTTCCTTGAGGCCCTGTAGCAGCCCCTCGAGGCCGGACATACGGGCATTGAGCGTGTGCTGGTCTTCACGTAGGGCATCGATTTTTGTATCCATGGCTTCAAAACGGGCATCGACCTTGTCTTCAAACCGGTGCAGATCGGCTCGGAGATCGGTTCGCAATGACCGATTCATCGTCCAGCTTGCAATGAGAATGGTTGCCGTCATGCCCAGCATGGTTAAGATTTCAGGTGTCATTGTCATTGTGGTTCTCCTTAAAACTAGTGTAGTTAGTTAAAAAGCGCAGCGCAATGCGCCTGCGCCAGATTCGCTGGCGAAGTGAGGGGAGGCAAACGGAACAGGGTCGTCACCGGAAGCCGCAGACTGGATATGCCTTTGCGGGAGGTAACAGTCAGATACATGGCATAAACCCACTTATGCAAAGGCACATGTGATCGCTCATAGTCGACACGACTTTCCATTATTTTTTCCCTGCGCGCGGATTTCGCAAATTCATTTTTCAGCATAATGCTGTAAGGAGAATTGATTATGACATATATGAACCATTCGATTTTGATAAAGCGCTAAAAGCGATCCAGTCAGGGCAGGCCATCAGCGGACAAGGCGGTGTTTTGGCTCCGCTGCTGAAACAACTCACAGCCGACTGCCCTTTGTCATGGCTTTTCCCCGAGAGACCCAGGAAATGGTTTTTGCCGCTCACGATGCGGCCTTTGCCTACTGGGGCGGCGTCACCAGCAGAGGAATTTACGACAATCTTAAAACCTGTGTCGATGCCGTACTCCACGGCAAGGAACAACGTTTCAATGCCCGCTTTTTGGCACAGATGAACCAGTTGAAGCTGGATTCACCAAAGATGATGGCAGCGCAGACAAGGATCTACTACAGAGCTTCGGGCCAACGCTTCAGGTTGTCGTGCAGCACTATTCCCCCGATGGCGCATCAATGCCACCGGAAACCGAAACCGGCCACGCACTGGTAGATACCGAGGCCGCCGAAAGTTATATTGACAGTCGATTGGCGGAGGAACCCGGACTTCCAATTACTGACAAAAAGATGTGTAGCGGCGCGGGCGGCGCGTCAGAACATAATGTTTACATGGCTGAGATGGCTCTTCTCCGCTTCTATGAGTGAAAAAGGATGCCGATCCCCACGTAATCTGTTGGTATATAAGGCTTCTGACAACTTTACATAGTCGACCCTGAAAAACGTTTAACATGTTGATTGTATTAGATAATACTGGGTATTTGTGAGATGATTTCGACCAGTTTCAAGCCTATTTGGCACTTAATCCGGTCGAAACAAAGGTGGCTCTCGATGAAAGATTCTTCCCCCGATCACCATCAAATGAGTTTTATGGCTGCTGGGTTGATGGATCAACTCAATCCGAAACACCCTCTGTTACATCTTGCGCGAACCATACCCTGGGACTTTTTTGAATCGGAGTTCGCTCCCTTGTATGCGGCAACTGGCAGGCCTGCCAAACCCGTACGCTTGATGGTGGGTTTATCTATTCTCAAGCATATGGAAAATGTCAGCGACGAGGTTATCGTGCAACACTGGGTACAAAACCCGTATTACCAGGCATTTTGCGGGGAGGTTGAATTCCAGTGGTCATTCCCTTGTGACCCATCCGATCTGGTGTACTTCCGCAAGCGAGTCGGCGAAAAGGGATTTGAAAAAATATTGGCATCCTCTATCACCATTCATGGTGAGAAAGCGGTCGAAGAGGAAGTCTGTATTGACACCACAGTACAGGAAAAAAACATCACCTTTCCCACCGATGCAAAGTTGTACCGAAAGATTATTGTTCGTTGCCTGAAATTGGCCAGGAAAGAAGGGATAACACTTCGCCGCAGTTATGCCAAGGAAATTAAGCAAAGAAAACTGGAATGTCGTTTTGCGGGACATCCCAGGAACCGTGCCAAGGCCCGCAAAGCCGTTAAGCGGCTAAAGACCATTGCCGGTCGTTTAGTGCGGGAATTGGAGCGTAAACTGCCACTCGACATTCTGGAAAAGCTGGCAGAGGACTTTGCACTATTCCATCGTGGACTGAACCAGAAGCGAGGGGATACGAACAAGCTGTACAGCTTGCACGAACCCCATGTCTACTGCATGAGTAAAGGCAAAGAGCATAAGCGCTATGAATTTGGCACCAAGGTTTCTATCACGACAACTCGGGATTCAAAAATCATTGTTGGTGCCATGGCCTTTGATACGAACAAATTTGATGGTCATACGCTGCCGGAGGTGCTGTTGCAATTGAAGCGGCTTAACAAACTGAAACCGGCCGTTGGCTTATGTGATCGGGGTTACAAAGGGAAGAAAAAGATCAATGACACGCGGATCATAATGCCCAGCACAGGTACTCGGGATACGGATAGTGCCTACCAGGTGCTGATGCGGAAACGTTTTAGAAAGCGGGCTGGCATAGAGCCGGTGATCGGCCACCTGAAGTCGGATCATCGATTGAACAAAAGTTATCTCAAAGGATTTGAAGGCGACCAGATTAACGTACTGATGGCTGCTGCTGCGTTTAACTTCAGGAAGTGGATGAGATTGTTTTTATTGGCCCCGAAAACGGCTTCCTTATGGAGTCGTTTAACGCAGTTTATTATCAAGCCACGGCATTACGGCGATGCCGTGATGGCCAATTAGGCTTTTTCAGGGTCGACTACATAGAACAGGTATATGGGAATCGACATCCAGAGGGATATTTTGGGCCTCAAGGGGCAGCGGGTCAATCCAATACAACGGGACGAACAGGAGCAGCAACTTGTCATTCATTGCAGCAGGGACAGGCGTAGAAACGCCATAGACCCCGTTACGGGGCGAAAGGGAACAGTCAACCGGTACGTCCGTCGACAGATCAGGGATGTGCCGCTCTTTGGCTACCCTTGTGTCATCGAAGTTGAGTTGGCCCAAGTGTTTATCAGCAAGAGCGAACGTCGCATGGAGCACTGTGAATTGGTCGACAAGGGATGCCGCTTCACCCGCCGCTTTTCTGCAGACTGATCAGTGGTTTGTGCCGCCACATGAGTATTCAGGCGGTCTCCAGACATCTCGGTGTACGCTGGGAGACGGTGAAGAATATCGACAAGGCGTATCTGGAGGAGACTCTCCCGGCACTCGACCCGACACCGCTGACTGGCCTGAAGTATCCGGGTGTTGATGAGGTGGCCAGGGCGAAAGGCCACGACTACATGACCGTGATTTACGACACGGTGGAGGGGCATTTAATCGGTGTGGAAACCGGTCGAACGGCTGACGTTTTCTCTGGATTTCTAAAGCAGCTGCCGGCACAAACCACTGCAAAAATAGAGGCTGTCGCAATGGACATGGCGCCATCCTGTCAGAAATCAGTCCGTGATTGCTGACCCAATGCCGACATTGTGTTTGACCGTTTCCACGTCATGAAGCACTACAGCAAGGCCCTGAGCAACCAGCGGCGAATAGCGTTTGGAAAGGCCAACAAAGCGGGTAAAGCATTGCTAACAGGAACACATTACCTGGTGCTGAAAAACGCCGATAAGCTGGACGAACCCCGGACTCAAAAATTACAACGACTATTGGATGAAAATGCCCATCTCAATACGCTGTATATCTTGAAGGAACAACTTCAGGCCTTGTGGGAATCAGAGACTGTCGAACTGATGCAGGAGCGACTGGAAGCCTGGTGCCGGATAGCCGATCAATCGACCATGCTCTACCTGAAGAAGTTTGCAAAATCGTTGAGAAGGCACTGTGTGGGCATTTGTAATTACGCGAAGCACAAGCTCACCAGTGCCAGGATCGAGGCTGGCAACATCAGTATCGGCATGATCCGCAAGCGCGCCAGAGGCATCAGGGATACCGAGTATTTCAAACTCAAGATCAGACAGTCATCCCTGCCTGCCGGGTTCTTTCCTTCCTGATCTGTTTCTGGGCCCCACGAGCCGGCCCTTTTTGACTCCGTTTTCCCGCTCTGGATTTTTGTGCTTCCTGAGCAAAAGCCAACACCGCTCCCAGCCGCTTGTTGCTCACAACCTGGCCTTGATCAACCTGAGAAACCTTGTCGAAAATAATGTAGGGCAGGGGTAGTCCCTTGTATTTGATTGCAATTGTGCCGTCGGCATAATCAAAAACTGTCACTCTCTTGCGCGGAAGACGCTTGGCTAGCGCAGTGTCTTTGTCGAGCAGGTAGAGCACCTTATCGTATTGAACAGTCAGGCTTTTACTCACGGTACAGCCCTCACGCCAGCAAAAGATCTCATCGAGCTCTAGCAGCCTGTCGGACTTAACCCAACAACGTCATCATGAGATAATGTGATCACACTGAAAAGTAACCGGGAATAAGTGATGGCCAATTTTGTAAACGTTGATCGAGAGACGGACTATCTATTCCCTCCCTCTATGTCGGACTGGTTACCTGAACACCACCTGGCACGGTTTGTCGTGGAGGTCGTTGATCAGCTCGATCTGTCTGAGCTCACCCGTCAATATGCCGGGCGTGGATCAAAGGCGCACCATCCAGCGGTCCTACTGAGTTTGCTGATCTACGGTTACGCCACCGGTGTGTTTTCCAGCCGTAAGATTGAGCGAGCCACCCACGACTCCATTGCGTTTCGCTACCTGGCGGCCAACACGCATCCGGATCACGACACTATAGCGACCTTTCGACGCCGTTTTTTGCCTCAGCTTGAAGCACTTTTTGTTCAGGTCTTGTTGCTGGCGCGTGAAATGAAGCTCATGAAGCTTGGGCGTATCGCCCTGGATGGCACCAAGATCAAGGCGAATGCCAGCAAGCATAAGGCGCTTTCTTATGGCCACTTAAAGAAAATCGAAGCACAGCTCAAGGCAGAAGTCAGCGCTCTCACTGCACAGGCAGAGGCGGCAGATCAAACGCCGGTAGCGGATGGCATGGACATTCCCGCGGAGATTTCCCGGCGCGAAACACGACTTGAGGCACTGGCTGCGGCCAAAGTAAAAATTGAAGAACGGGCGCAGGAGCGTTTTGCGCGTGAACAAGCCGAATACCAACAAAAACAAACCAAACGCCAAGCTCAGAGGGATACTGGAAAAAAGCCCCGGGGCCGGGAGCCTAAGCCACCGCTTCCCGGCCCTCGAGATAAAGACCAGATGAATTTGACCGATGAAGAGTCGCGTATCATGCCGGTATCTGGCGGCGGCTTTGAGCAGTGCTACAACGCCCAGGCCAGTGTTGACACCGATACAATGCTCGTCGTCAGTACACACATGACACAGGCCCCGAACGACAAACAACAAATAAAGCCGGCCCTGACAAAGCTGAATACCCTGCCTGAAGAACTGGGCAAGGTGACCGACCTGCTGGCCGATACAGGCTATTTTAGCGGTGATAATGTAAAGGCTTGCGTAGAGGATAATATCCAGCCTTTACTGGCAGTAGCGCGTGACCACCATCACCGTGCGTTTTTGATCGGTTTGCCCCTGACGCCCCCACTCCGATAACGGATGATCAGGTGAGGCTCATGAAACATCAACTGACGACCCAATCCGGTCGAGCGCTGTACGCATTAAGAAAGCAAACGGTAGAGCCAGTGTTCGGCATCATCAAACACGTTATGGGGTTGAGGCAGTTCTCGATGCGAGGTTTGGACAAGGTTGCGGGCGAATGGACGCTGGCGACACTGGCATGGAATGTAAAGCGTATGAATGTGCTGAGAATGGCATAATTAAGCGGTCATTTGCCGCATAAATGCCCATTACAGGGCTGGATAAAGGCGTGATGAAGGTTGACGTGGCTGCCCTGGGACAATCACATCTTCTGCGTGGTGTCCTGACAGCCCTGTAGCACGCTGGAGTATTAAATCGTGCCCGTCAGGAGCTGAGTCCGACAAACTGCTAGATAGTGCTATGCAGGACACCGATGCAACCATCGCCGGATTTTGCAAGGAGCTGGGCATTCCCGGCCCGTTGGGAGTATATTGAATTGACCCGTGAACAGTTAGGCCTGACGCCCTTCAACAAGGCGCTTACCACCCTGAAACGCGCCCTGAATGAACGTGAAAAAGACACCAGTAACGAATTCGTCCGTGATGCCTGTATCCAACGATTTGAATACTGCTATGATCTGGCCACGAAAACAATCAAGCGGCATCTGAAATCAACCGAGGACGATCCATCCGCCATCGAAGCCATGAGCGCCCAAGACCGTATCCGCCGCGCTTACGAGATTGGTATACTCCTGAACAGCTGGGACAAATGGTGGGAATACCGCGACGACCGTGCCGCAACTTCGCACGGCTATAACGAAGAACGCGCCACCGCAATTGTACATCGAAGCACAGCATTTATTTGAAGCATTAAGCGCAATCTATGAAACTGACATTTGACATCTCCGCGACTGAGTTTGTGACCGTGCGCGATATCCTGGCGGATATTGTACCGCCAGAATGCCGTATTTGGGTGTTTGGCAGCCGTGTTAAAAATCAGGTGCGTTTCAATTCCGATCTGGACTTGGCGCTTGAATGCAAAGATAAACTGCCGCCGATCATTTTGCACAAGCTGAAAGAAGCGTTCAACGACTCCTCTCTGCCCTATCGGGTGGATGTTTTGGATATCAACGACGTCAGCAAAGAGTTCCAGACGATCATCAGGCAGCAGGCAATCACCTTTCCACTTGCCAAAAGCGTCAAAGTGCCAGCTTTGCGATTTCCTGAGTATGTTGGAAATTGGTCGAGTGGCCGACTTGAAGAATTCATAACCCGAGTAGGAAAGCCAATTTCCGTCGAGCAAAGTAAGCTCTATAGAGAAATTGGGATCAGGTCGCACGGAAAAGGAATATTTCATAAAGACCCCGTTGCAGGAAAAACGCTGGGAAATAAACGCGTCTTTAAGGTGCACGTTCCAGCATTTGTTGTGAACATCGTGTTTGCTTGGGAACATGCCATTGCTGTAACTACCCACAACGAGAAAGGGTTCATTGCTTCCCACCGCTTCCCAATGTTTGTACCTGTCGAAGACAAATCTACGTTGCCGTTTGTAAAATACTTCTTCCTTCGTAAATACGGGAAACACTTGCTAGGGCTTGCGTCTCCTGGTGGCGCCGGGCGGAATAAAACCCTTGGTCAAAAAAATTTCGACCAACTCAAAGTAGTTTTTCCAACCCTCCCAGAACAACGCAAGATCGCCGCATTCCTGTCCGCTATCGACACCAAAATTGAACAACTCACGCAGAAAAAAGCCCTGTTCGAAGACTACAAAAGGGGCTGTATGCAAAAGCTGTTTTCCCAGGAACTGCGCTTCAAAGACGCGCAGGGAAAGGCGTTTCCAGATTGGGAAGATAATGCCTTTAGTAAATTCGCGAACAAGGTAACAGATAGCTATAATTCGTTGGTATCAAAAGACGATTGGCCATGCGTAGAGTTGGAGAGCTTAGGGCAAGGTAACGGCAAAATCTTACAAACTTTTCGTGCCAAGGAATTACAAAGCATCAAAACAAAGTTTAAGGCTGGTGACGTACTATTCGGAAAACTTCGCCCGTATTTGCGTAAATACGCCCAACCCAAATTTGACGGTGTTTGTACTTCCGAAATATGGGTTATACGCGCTAATGATCTTTTAGATAAGTTTCTGTATTTCCTTGTTCAGTCAAACAGGTTTTATCAATTTGCAAATATTCAATCTGGTTCAAAGATGCCCCGATCAGATTGGAAAATCGTGTCCTGTACAGTATTTTCTATCCCCTCCCTCTCCGAGCAGAAAAAGATCTCCGATTTCCTTTCGTCCCTCGACACCAAAATAGCCCTCGTAGCCACCGAACTTGAACACTGTCAGACCTTCAAAAAAGGTCTGATGCAGCAGATGTTTGTTTAGGAGAAATAATGCGCCCAGATCATTGTATTGTTTATGTTATAACCAACAAAGCCATGCCAGATTATATTAAAATCGGCACCACACGGCGGCCCATCCAGCAACGCATGCGCGACCTTTACACCTCTGGGATACCAGTCCCCTTTGAATGTCATTACGCAGCACTGGTGGAAACCTCCAAAAATGTCGAAAAGCGTATGCACCGCGCCTTTGACAGATACAGGGTTAACAAAAACCGCGAGTTCTTTGAAATTGAACCGGATGCGGCGGCAGATATTATCCGCATGGTCGCCATAAAAGAAATCACACCAGAGGGGGATATTATTGAATCCTCTGATGACAAAGTTGCCATCGCGCAGCTTGAAAATCGTGCTGCACGATTTGCCTTTAAGATGGTTGGGATACCGCCAGGAACCACACTTACTTTCAAGGATGATAACAGTATCACCTGCACTGTGCTCGACAATCGCGCTGTGGAGTTTGAGGGGAAAAAAACAAGCCTGTCTGCCTCGGCATTGGTTGCTCTAAAACGCAGCGGATTTGATTGGAAATCCGCTCAGGGGGCCATGTACTGGATGCATCAAGGCAAAACCTTGCGTGATCTACGCGATGAATTGGAAGACGAGTGAAACCATGACCAAAGATATACGCTGGATACAACGCTTGAGCAACTGGACCAGAGCCTTGAACCAACTCAGCAAATTTATGGAGAAAGAAGAACTGGACGAGTTACAAGAACAAGGGCTTATCCAGTCTTTTGAATACAACCATGAACTGGCGTGGAAAACGCAAAAAGATTTTCTGGAAGGGCGTGGCGTCAAAGAGCTATTTGGTTCAAGAGACGTGGCCCGTGAGGCATTTAACTTAGGGTTAATTACTAATCAACAGGCGTGGATGGAGATGATTAACGACCGCAATCTGACCTCTCATACCTACAATGAAGCCGTCACAAAAAAAATCATCACCCATATTGTGGATGAGTATTATTCTGAATTTCAATTATTGCACCGGAAACTGACTGAACTTGCAGAGAAACCTAACAATGGGTGAGGGGGATCATCTATACGGCCTGACGCCAGAAGTTATTGCAAGGATTCAAGGTGCGCTTGCACGGTTTGAGGTCATCGACAGTGTTATTTTGTACGGCTCTCGGGCAAAAGGGAACTACCGCGTTGGATCAGATATTGATTTAACGATCAAAACAAATGGCCGTGAAACAGAGCGGCTCTTGCTTGATGTGATTGGCGCGATTGAGGCTTTGGATTTAATCTACCTGTTTGATATTTCCTTGTTTTCTGAGATCACTAATGATGACCTGATTGATCACATCAAACGGGTGGGAACGGAGTTTTACCAACGGGATCAGTTTCTGGCACAGCAAGCCCGACGGCAAAAACAGCAAGAAGCAAACGCCGCCGCCAAAGAGACAGAACACACCCTTGAAACCAACCTCATTGCACAGCTCGAAACCCTGGGCTTTGACCGGATAGCGATACCAGACGAGGCGGCCCTGATCGAGAACCTCAAAACCCAACTTGAAAAGCACAACAACACGCCGCTTTCGAAGGGGGAATTCAGGCAGGTTCTGAACACGCTGGCGAAGGGAAACATCTTTGAAAAAGCCAGAACCCTGCGCGATAAGATCGATTATATCAAAGACAACGGCGAGACTGGCTATATTGAGCTGATCAATCAAATCCAGTGGTGCAAAAACCAATACCAGGTAACGCATCAAGTCACGATGACAGGCACATACACCAACCGCTACGACGTGACAATATTAGTCAACGGCCTGCCCCTGGTACAGATTGAGTTGAAGCGGCGCGGGCTGGAAATGAAAGAAGCCTTCAACCAGACCAACCGCTATCATCGACACTCGTATTCGGCAGGGTTAGGGCTGTTTGGCTATATCCAGATTTTTGTGATCAGCAACGGGGTCAACACCAGGTATTACGCCAATAATCCGGTGAACAAGCGTGACTTCAAACAAACGTTTTTCTGGGCCGACAAGGACAACAAAAAGATCACCCAGCTTAGCGCATTTGCCGAAGCGTTTCTGGAGAAATGCCGGCTTTCAAAAATGATCACCAAATATGTGGTGCAGAATGAAAGTGAAAAAATGCTGATGGTGCTGCGCCCCTATCAATATTACGCGGTTGAGGCGATTGTTGAGCAGGTGCGCAATACCGATAAATACGGCTATATCTGGCACACGACCGGATCAGGCAAAACCCTCACCTCGTTCAAGACCGCGCAAATTCTGACGCAATCGCCCCAAGTGTATAAGGTGGTGTTTGTGGTTGATAGAAAAGACCTTGATTACCAAACCATTAAAGAGTTCAACAGCTTTTCCGAAGGCTCAGTGGACGCCACCACCAACACCAAGAGGTTGGTGAAACAGTTTGCCGATGATACAAAGCTTATTGTCACCACCCTGCAAAAACTCAATACCGTAATCAGCAAACCCAAATATCTTGCCAGCATGTCCGACCTGCAAGATAAGCGTATGGTGTTTATCTTTGATGAATGCCACCGCAGCCAGTTTGGGGAGACGCACAAACGCATCAAGGCATTTTTTCATAATGTGCAGATGTTTGGTTTTACCGGAACGCCCATTTTCCGCGAAAATTCATCACCTCATACTTATGTCCTGCCAGACGGACGCGCAGTTAAGGGAAAGCGCACGACCAAAGACCTGTTTGGTGCGTGTTTGCACAAGTATGTGATTACGGACGCAATCCGGGATGAAAACGTGCTGAAGTTTTCGGTCGAGTATATCCGTACCGTCAAACAAAAAGAGGGTGTGGCCGATATCGAGGTCGAAGCGATTGATACCGCCGAGGTGATGGAAGCCCCTGAGCGACTCAATAACATCACCGATTACATTATTGCGAACCACAACCGGAAAACCCGCAGCAAAGAGTTCACGGCGATCTTTTGCGTCCCTAACATCAAAACCCTGATCGCCTATTATGACCTGCTGAAACAGAAAAAAGAGGCTGGGGGGCATGACCTGCGGGTTGGCACGATTTTCTCCTATCAGGCCAACGAAGAAGACAGGGACGCAGACGGAACCGGCAGCGATGACATGCCCGATGACAGCAAGCCGGTCAACACCCACAGCCGCGACAAACTGGAGGCGTATATCCAGGACTACAACGCGATGTTTGGCGCCAATTATGAAGTCGGTAATTTCTATGGCTATTACAAGGATATAGGAAAGCGTGTGAAGGCGCGGCAGGTCGATATTCTGCTGGTGGTGAACATGTTCCTGACCGGGTTTGACAGCAAGCCCCTGAACACCATCTACGTGGACAAGAACCTCAAATATCACGGGCTGATACAGGCTTATTCCCGCACCAACCGGATCATGGGGCAAACGAAGTCCCAGGGGAATGTCGTGTGCTTTCGCAACCTGAAACCGGCCACCGATGAGGCGATTGAACTTTTTGCCAATAAAGATGCCATCGAAGACATCATTCTGGCCCCCTACGAAGATTACCTAAAGCGTTTTGCCGAGGCCGTGGCCAACTTGCAAGTGATCACACCAACCGTGGACAGTGTTGATGACCTGCTGACTGAAGACGATGAAGCAAAATTCATCAAGGCGTTTCGTGAGATTATCCGGTTGAAAAACGTGCTTGATTGCTTCACCGGGTTCAGCTTTGACGACCTGCCGATGGATGAACAGTGTTTTGCCGATTACCGTAGTAAATACCTCGACCTCTACGACAAGGTTCGCAGCAACATCGGGAAAGAGAAAGTCTCAATTCTGGACGATATTGATTTTGAACTTGAGTTGATCCGCAGAGATAAAATCAATGTGAGCTACATTATTGCGCTGCTGCAAAACCTGCAAGATACGGCACCGGAAAATCTGGAAAAAAAGCACAAGACTATTTTGGCGCTTCTTGATACCGAAACACAACTCCGCAGCAAAAAAGAGTTGATTGAAAAATTTATTACCGACCACTTCCCTGATATTCCGAAGGGTGGCGATATTGGCGAAGAATTTGAAAGCTACTGGCGCGCGGAAAGGCAACAAGCCCTCAAAGAGCTGAGTATCGCCGAAGGCTTGAATCTAGAAGGGTTGCAAAAGGTCATAGGCGATTATTTATTCACCGAGAAATCCCCGATGCGGGATGATGTGATCAGCCTCCTGCGCAAGCGCCCAGCCCTCAAAGACCGCCGCGCGGTTTCTGAACGCATTACCAACAAAATAATATCCTTCGTGGAAACCTTTATTGAGGGGGTTGAATGAATAACCCCGCAGCAGAGCTACGAGGTATCTGGTGCCAACTTCAACTAAAGCAATTCCAGTTGGCCTTGGTGCAACGGGTGGTAGCTTTCATCACAGCCCTGATTCTTTACATAATTCTTCAACATGGCTTCATCTCCATGCTTACCTACCGAACGCATAAAGTAACCCTTGCTCCAAAACTCACCACCCCACAACGGCTTCTTCACGGTGAAGCGCGGCCTTTGACTCCTCGCCGTGCCTAGGTATTCTGAGCACCCTCTTCAAGGGCCGCAGCTTTGGCCTTTTTTCACTCAACAAAGCGGAGAAGAGCCTCTTTTTCTTCTCCATAGCGCCCCTCTATCGCGTGTGGAGGCCTACTGATCATAGACGTTTGAACGATGTCCGGCTTTGATGGTGAGTATGGTCAGGGTGTTGTCCTGGATCTCACAAATGACCCGATAATCACCGACCCGATACCGCCAGAGTTCCTCACTGGTTCCTACAAGCCGCTTCCCTAAAGCCCGTGGGTTGTCATGGTGAGCCAGCCTATCTTCCAAAAATGACCGAATGCGTTGCCGGTCGTTGGGCGCTATTTTGCGCAGTGGTTTTTTAAGTGATGCTAAATACTTAATCGTCCAGGTCATTCCACAACTCCGCCGACGCTATTACTTGGTCATTGCCTTTGCGTAACAACGCCAACGCCTGCTCAGCCATATAAACGTCTTCCAGATCATCTATATGGGTTGAGATCGCTTCGCGCATGTAGAACGCAACCGTGCGGCCAGTGTGTTGTGACAAGTTCACTAGCCGCTGGTTGAGTTCATCGGGCAACCGTACCGCTGTTTGTTTACTCATCGTCATAGCTCCGTGGTGGGTTATTGGAGAACTTCCCTCCAATGGTTGACAAGTATACCACATAGTTTCTAGCCCACAAACAGGCCGCTCGCCTGAACAAGCTCCACCGCATCCACTAGTTGTCGGTGATATAAATAAGCCCCCATAGCCGCCCTGATAAGTACCCTGGCATCCATTTTCAGCTTGAATGTTATCGCTATTACGATAGTCGCTTCTTTCATTTTCGTCTTGCCTTGCTCGTTGCGCCCAAACCTTATTACTCGGATAGTTATATCTATAAATGTCCTGCGGGCACTTTTCTGATATTTCTCCAACACCGCGCTATGTCCCACGCATAAACTTGTGTAAACATAGCGCGGTCAAAGGATTTAGAGACTTTAACGCACATTTATAAACGCACATTGTATGCGCGCTTATTCTCGTGCTACATTGACCGTTCATTAAGCACTTGCAGATTGCTACTATCTGCACCTGAGTCCCGAATCAGGTCACACCGCCGTATTCGAGGCTCGTTCAACATGGGGTTGAACAGCTCGTGAACCCACCACACCACAAATAGGAGACTCACCGAGCTAGAGAGAAAACTTTCAATCCGCGTGGCTGCGATAAAGCCAGAGTTACCCACTCTAAAACGGGGTCGTTATAGGCGAAAGAGGTCCGAGCCTGAATACGTACATTCAAACAGGGGCTAATACGGGTTTTGTGTCCATCCCCCGTAGATTCCTAACTGCCGCCACAGGCCGCGTGGTTACTGGGCTGCGAGGCTGGTTAAAAATCGTCCACTTGCGTTATCACCCCAATTTAGCCGTTTACGAAGCATAATTGATCACTTTTCACTAGGTGACCTATTATGTCAATGCAACCCAATAAAAGACGGCACATTCTCTCTCAGTCCGAAATCAGCGAACAGTACTGCCTTCCCCGACTCAACAACATCCAGCGTGAACAAGCCTTCAGTTTGACCGATGGGGGTCCTGTGGAAGAAGTGACAAAAGTGTCGAATCTGCTCTGTCTGAATAATAATCTTCAGCCTTTAACGGCGAGCCTTTCCCAGCACGCGAGTGCCATATTCCCTTAGCTTTCCATCAGGTCCAACATATCTATATAGTCGACCCTGAAAAAGCCTAATTGGCCATCACGGCATCGCCGTAATGCCGTGGCTTGATAATAAACTGCGTTAAACGACTCCATAAGGAAGCCGTTTTCGGGGCCAATAAAAACAATCTCATCCACTTCCTGAAGTTAAACGCAGCAGCAGCCATCAGTACGTTAATCTGGTCGCCTTCAAATCCTTTGAGATAACTTTTGTTCAATCGATGATCCGACTTCAGGTGGCCGATCACCGGCTCTATGCCAGCCCGCTTTCTAAAACGTTTCCGCATCAGCACCTGGTAGGCACTATCCGTATCCCGAGTACCTGTGCTGGGCATTATGATCCGCGTGTCATTGATCTTTTTCT
Source organism: Halioglobus sp. (assembly GCA_965262875.1). Lineage (GTDB taxonomy): Bacteria > Pseudomonadota > Gammaproteobacteria > Pseudomonadales > Halieaceae > JBALVT01. Next base: position 1,567,008 of record OZ253569.1, on the reverse strand, counting down.
TCCCTTTGTAACCCCGATCACATAAGCCAACGGCCGGTTTCAGTTTGTTAAGCCGCTTCAATTGCAACAGCACCTCCGGCAGCGTATGACCATCAAATTTGTTCGTATCAAAGGCCATGGCACCAACAATGATTTTTGAATCCCGAGTTGTCGTGATAGAAACCTTGGTGCCAAATTCATAGCGCTTATGCTCTTTGCCTTTACTCATGCAGTAGACATGGGGTTCGTGCAAGCTGTACAGCTTGTTCGTATCCCCTCGCTTCTGGTTCAGTCCACGATGGAATAGTGCAAAGTCCTCTGCCAGCTTTTCCAGAATGTCGAGTGGCAGTTTACGCTCCAATTCCCGCACTAAACGACCGGCAATGGTCTTTAGCCGCTTAACGGCTTTGCGGGCCTTGGCACGGTTCCTGGGATGTCCCGCAAAACGACATTCCAGTTTTCTTTGCTTAATTTCCTTGGCATAACTGCGGCGAAGTGTTATCCCTTCTTTCCTGGCCAATTTCAGGCAACGAACAATAATCTTTCGGTACAACTTTGCATCGGTGGGAAAGGTGATGTTTTTTTCCTGTACTGTGGTGTCAATACAGACTTCCTCTTCGACCGCTTTCTCACCATGAATGGTGATAGAGGATGCCAATATTTTTTCAAATCCCTTTTCGCCGACTCGCTTGCGGAAGTACACCAGATCGGATGGGTCACAAGGGAATGACCACTGGAATTCAACCTCCCCGCAAAATGCCTGGTAATACGGGTTTTGTACCCAGTGTTGCACGATAACCTCGTCGCTGACATTTTCCATATGCTTGAGAATAGATAAACCCACCATCAAGCGTACGGGTTTGGCAGGCCTGCCAGTTGCCGCATACAAGGGAGCGAACTCCGATTCAAAAAAGTCCCAGGGTATGGTTCGCGCAAGATGTAACAGAGGGTGTTTCGGATTGAGTTGATCCATCAACCCAGCAGCCATAAAACTCATTTGATGGTGATCGGGGGAAGAATCTTTCATCGAGAGCCACCTTTGTTTCGACCGGATTAGGTGCCAAATAGGCTTGAAACTGGTCGAAATCATCTCACAAATACCCAGTATTATCTAATACAATCAACATGTTAAGCGTTTTTCAGGGTCGACTATTTAGTCGACCCTGAAAAAGCCTAATTGGCCATCACGGCATCGCCGTAATGCCGTGGCTTGATAATAAACTGCGTTAAACGACTCCATAAGGAAGCCGTTTTCGGGGCCAATAAAAACAATCTCATCCACTTCCTGAAGTTAAACGCAGCAGCAGCCATCAGTACGTTAATCTGGTCGCCTTCAAATCCTTTGAGATAACTTTTGTTCAATCGATGATCCGACTTCAGGTGGCCGATCACCGGCTCTATGCCAGCCCGCTTTCTAAAACGTTTCCGCATCAGCACCTGGTAGGCACTATCCGTATCCCGAGTACCTGTGCTGGGCATTATGATCCGCGTGTCATTGATCTTTTTCTTCCCTTTGTAACCCCGATCACATAAGCCAACGGCCGGTTTCAGTTTGTTAAGCCGCTTCAATTGCAACAGCACCTCCGGCAGCGTATGACCATCAAATTTGTTCGTATCAAAGGCCATGGCACCAACAATGATTTTTGAATCCCGAGTTGTCGTGATAGAAACCTTGGTGCCAAATTCATAGCGCTTATGCTCTTTGCCTTTACTCATGCAGTAGACATGGGGTTCGTGCAAGCTGTACAGCTTGTTCGTATCCCCTCGCTTCTGGTTCAGTCCACGATGGAATAGTGCAAAGTCCTCTGCCAGCTTTTCCAGAATGTCGAGTGGCAGTTTACGCTCCAATTCCCGCACTAAACGACCGGCAATGGTCTTTAGCCGCTTAACGGCTTTGCGGGCCTTGGCACGGTTCCTGGGATGTCCCGCAAAACGACATTCCAGTTTTCTTTGCTTAATTTCCTTGGCATAACTGCGGCGAAGTGTTATCCCTTCTTTCCTGGCCAATTTCAGGCAACGAACAATAATCTTTCGGTACAACTTTGCATCGGTGGGAAAGGTGATGTTTTTTTCCTGTACTGTGGTGTCAATACAGACTTCCTCTTCGACCGCTTTCTCACCATGAATGGTGATAGAGGATGCCAATATTTTTTCAAATCCCTTTTCGCCGACTCGCTTGCGGAAGTACACCAGATCGGATGGGTCACAAGGGAATGACCACTGGAATTCAACCTCCCCGCAAAATGCCTGGTAATACGGGTTTTGTACCCAGTGTTGCACGATAACCTCGTCGCTGACATTTTCCATATGCTTGAGAATAGATAAACCCACCATCAAGCGTACGGGTTTGGCAGGCCTGCCAGTTGCCGCATACAAGGGAGCGAACTCCGATTCAAAAAAGTCCCAGGGTATGGTTCGCGCAAGATGTAACAGAGGGTGTTTCGGATTGAGTTGATCCATCAACCCAGCAGCCATAAAACTCATTTGATGGTGATCGGGGGAAGAATCTTTCATCGAGAGCCACCTTTGTTTCGACCGGATTAAGTGCCAAATAGGCTTGAAACTGGTCGAAATCATCTCACAAATACCCAGTATTATCTAATACAATCAACATGTTAAGCGTTTTTCAGGGTCGACTAGTTATTGCCCAGCAGAAAACGTAGCTGTATTAAGGCTTCGATAGTCAAATTGAAGCTCGGGGGTCTGATTGGACTGAGCAAACCGTTGAGCGCATGGATGCGTGGGGCGGCCATCCGCGAGCCGAGCCCTCATGGATGAGTTCACGGCGTGTTTGCACAGTCCAATCAGACTCCCGAGCGTGACGGAACTCTTTAAAAACTCTTGTATCGTAGTTTTTAAGCGAGTCTGTAGCGCCGATTCCTACTATGTCCTGTCCAGGCACGCCGTGAACCCATCCATGGGGGGCTTGGCGACAGGGAGGCCTGCCCCGAGCATCCATGCTGTCGACAGTCTCGACAGGACATAGTAGCAATCGGCTCTCAACTGGAAGTGGTTGCGAATTCGTAGCTTTCTGATAGGCACTAGTGTAGGTCGTCAAACAGTTTGTAACTTATTAAGTTTCTCTCTGCCACGCTTCACTTTCTCCAATATGTCACTCGCGGATTTGGTCCAGATATAAGGCGCTGGCGCTTGATTATGAGTCTCAATGAACGCCATGACTGTTTGCTCAAGTTCTTCCACACTGCTAAAGACACCTCGTTTCAATTGCTTTTCAGTTAGCTCCCGAAAAAACCGCTCCACCATGTTTAACCACGATGCGCTGGTTGGCGTAAAGTGCACATGGAATCGCTGGTGATATTTCAGCCAGCTTTTTACCTTCGGGTGCTTATGTGTGGCGTAGTTGTCACAGATAATATGAATCTCTTTATCCTTGGGCGTCGACTTATTTATTTGGCGGAGAAACTTCAACCATTCTTGATGGCGATGCCGTTCGGCGCAGGTACCTAACACTTCCCCTGTCAAGATGTTCAATGCCGCAAACAAGGTCGTGGTGCCATGACGTTTATAGTCATGGGTCATTGTCGCCGCCCTGCCTTTTTTCATCGGCAAGCCCGGCTGCGTTCTATCCAGTGCTTGTATCTGACTCTTTTCATCACAACTGAAAACAATGGCATTTTCTGGCGGTGATAAGTAAAGGCCGACGATTGCCTCCAACTTCTCGGCAAACTCTTTATCGTTCGATACCTTGAATGTATTTATTCGGTGTGGCTTCAAACCGTGGCTTTTCCATATCCTGCCCACCGAGGACATGCTAATGCCGGCCTTATCTGCCATGAGACGCTGGCTCCAATGCGTAGCGTTTTCCGGTGTCTCTTGCGTCGTGAGTCTGATCACCTGTGCAACCTTGCGTGAACTGATTTTCGGTTTTCGCCCTGGCCGATACGCATCCTGGCTGATGCCTTCGACTCCACTGTCTGCATAGCGTTCTCGCCAGCGGCCAGCTTTCTGTCTCGTAATGCCCAGTTCAAAACCGATCTCTTCATTGGTCATGCCCTTGCCGGCCAGAAGAACAATTCGCGAACGCTCCGCCAATCGGACCGAGACAGAACGCGATTTAGATAACTTACTCAAACCCAAAACTTCGTCATCAGACAAAACAATTTCTACTGCAACACGTACGACAAGCTCTCTATATAGGGAAGAGACTATATGGTACACTATTTATGACGACCTACACTAGTTGATATACAACTGGTGTTTAAATTTGAATGTATAGCTTTGCGTGGCTCCTTCGGGACGAAAATCGAATTCGAAGAAGCGCCATTCTTCATTGATAAGCTTGAAATCGGCGATGTAGTAAATCGCCTTGCCCTCACGCACTTCTTTAAACTCTAGAAACTGATTCTGTATCAAGTCCCAGGTGCGTCCCTTTAACAACATGGTTACAGGCGAATTGTCTTTAGTGCTTGTGTCGAGAACTGCCAGATTGAGAATTGCCCGCTTCTCGCCTCGCACAATGCCATAGTTTGCAGCGACCTCAGGTTCTATAAAGGTGGTGTTTACGACACTGTAGTGCAGCTCGTAATTGCCGAAGGTTTTCGACTGTTCTGCCCAGGTGCCATTTGCTGCACAAAGCAATGCGACAACAAACGAAAGTGAAATAGTAAATGAGCGGTGTTTTGTATTCATGCTATCGGCTTATGTGGTAGATGGCTGTGGATGCGAACAGATTTGGCCAGGTCGATGCCAGCAGCGATCTACGCTCTGTATTGCCGACCATTTGCCGCGCCAGTATTTGAATACCTTTTTCTTTGCACAGGGATTCGAAATCCTTTACCGTGCAAAAATGTATATTGGGTGTATCGTACCAACGAAAGGGCATGAATTCAGATTGCGGCATTTTCCCCATTGTGCCCAGCTGCAAGCGACACAACCAATGGGCGAAATTGGGGAATGTTACGACGCACTCTCTACCGATACGTAACATTTCCTCAAGGACTCTGTTCGGATGGTGTAGAACCTGTAGGGCGTGCGCCATTACTACAGTGTCAAAGCTCTGATCAGGAAAGTTCGCCAGACTCTTATCCATATCCTGTTCGATAATATTGAGACCTCTGGCAATTGCTTCACTGATATTGTCCGGGTCTATTTCTAATCCTATGCCGTCTACTTGCCGTTCGGTTTGTAGCAGCTGCAGGAATTCACCATCGCCACAACCTAAGTCCAATACCCGAGAGCCCGGGGCAATCCAGCGCTGAATGTGGGCGAGATCAAGGCGCATTAGAGATCTTCTCCCACACGTTTCATGTAGGCGCTAAACACCTCCAAATACCTGGGGATTGGCATTAGAAAGGCATCGTGCCCTTCTTTCGCTTCAATTTCTGTATAACTCACCGGCTGATTCGCCGCGATCAGGGCGTCCACTATTTCGCGGGAACGCTCGGGAGAGAATCGCCAATCGGTTGAAAACGAAACCACGAGAAAGCTGCACTTGGCGTTCTTAAATGCCTGCACCGGGTCGTCGTTGTACTCGCGGGCGAGGTCGAAGTAATCCAGGGCTCTGGTCATCAAAATGTAAGTATTGGCGTCAAAGCTTTCCGAAAACTGACTCCCCTGATGGCGCAAATAACTTTCTACCTGGAAGACGACATCGTCATCTGTCCCAATCTCGAAGGACCCGGTGCGGAGCTCGCGACCAAATTTAGCCGCCATGGCATGATCCGAAAGATAAGTAACGTGCCCCACCATTCGAGCCAAACCCAAACCTTTCGCGGGAATGTGTTCATTGCGTAAGTAGTGGCCATCGTCAAAATCCGGGTCGGATACGATGGCTTGCCTGGCGATTTCATTAAAGGCAATGTTCTGCGCACTGAGTTTCATCGCTGATGCGACGACCACGCAGTGTTTTACACGCTCCGGATACATGAGCGCCCAACGCATGGCCTGCATGCCTCCGAGGCTGCCGCCTACTACGGCAGCCCAACAGTCTATCCCCAATAAATCGGCCAATTTGGCTTGGCTATTGACCCAATCCCGGGCGCGTAGCGAAGGGAAGTCCGGGCCCCAGGGTTTTCCTGTCTCGGGGTCGATGGAAGTTGGCCCAGTGGAGCCGTGGCAGCCACCCAAATTGTTGAGACTGACTACGAAGAATTGATCGGTGTCCATGGGCTTCCCAGGGCCGATGCACTCATCCCACCATCCGGGGTTTTTATCTTCAGCTTGATGGTAACCCGCTGCGTGGTGGTGTCCACTCAGAGCGTGGCAAACTAATACAGCGTTGGAATGATTTTCGTTGAGCCGGCCGTAGGTTTCGTAGACAATATCGTAGTCGGGAAGCTCGCGACCGCAGGCTAGGGCAAGCGGCTGCTTAAAGTGCGCGATCTGAGGTGTAACCACACCCACCGAATTTTTGTTCACAAGGCTCATAGTTAGTATTGCTCAGAGGCCTATAACCAACGCGGGATGTAAATTGACGCCCGCGGACATGTGGCCCAGAGCGATTTTAATCACGTTTATCAAAACAAAGACGAGTATCACTGAGAGATCGAATCCGCCCATGGGTGGCAGCAACGCACGAAAACGCTTCAGTACGGGTTCGGTAATCTGGTGTAACAAGCGGATTGCCGGATTGCCGTTGCCCGGGGCCAACCAGCTGAGAATTACTATTGCAAGGATGGCGAAGAAGTAGATATTCACCAATAGCCCGAGGAGGCCCAATGCCGCCCATACGATCACCAGTAAGGGGTTGGGCAGCCCGTAACCATTCAACATCAGTACCGCCACGATGGCGGCGATCTGCAGTAGAAGTGCCAATAGTAGGGTAGCCAAGTCGAAACCACCAAAACCCGGAATGACTCGCCTTAGAGGAACAACCAATGGGTTGGTTACTTTTACCAGGAACTGGCTGATAGGATTGTAAAAATCAGCCCGCGCCCACTGCATCAGAAAGCGCAGCAGCATCGCCACCATGTACAGACTCAGCAATGTCTGGGTCAGATAAATTGCAATTTCACTTAGAGCACCCATATTGCTATCCCATCTCCCGTGACATTTCTTTGGCTCTATCGGCACAAGCCACCATGGCGTCTCTCACCACCGTTTCCAGACCACTTTGTTCAAAACTTGCCACTGCTCGCTCGGTGGTACCCCCGGGGCTGGTTACCCGACGTCTGAGCTCTTCAAGATCAATGTCATTTTCCAGCGCCATGCGAGATGCCCCCAGCGCTGTTTGTTTGGCGAGGACACTGGCTGTTTCTTTGTCCAGGCCCAGTTCTATACCCACTTTAATCATCGATTCTATAAACATAAAGAAGTAGGCCGGGCCACTGCCTGACAATGCAGTAATCGCGTCCAGCTCATCTTCTGTTTCCACCCATGAACTTATTCCCACTGACCCGAGAATTGATTCTGCATAGGTTTTTTGGATGGCGCTGACTTCTGCGCTGGCAAACAAGCCGCTGGCGCCGCAACCCAACAATGCCGGCGTATTTGGCATGCAACGAATAACGGGTGCCTGGGAACCAAGGCGACGTTGCAAGCTGTCTATCGTGATGCCGGCAGCGATGGAAATTGCGACTGCCCCCGAAGTTTGTACGGCTTCAGCGATGCTTTCGCAGGCCTGTGCCATTACCTGGGGCTTTACCGCGAGAATGACAACGTCTGCGCCCCGGACCGTTTCTGCGTTGCTATCCGAAACGGCAACAGGGGCTATTGACTGCAGTTTCTCAAGGCTGGGAGGGTATGGATCGGACGCACTAATTTTAGAGGCGGGATGGCCGCTCTCAACTAATCCGCCAATAATGCTGCTGGCCATATTGCCGGCGCCAATGAATGCTACGTGTGGTGTTTCCAAGAGATATTAATCCGTGCCGTAGGACGAGCTAAAAGAGTGATCGGGCAGTATACACGCCGCCGCGGGCCAAAATCACTTATTCCGAGGCCCAAAAACGTCGGTACCAATCCTGACCATTGTGGAGCCCTCGGCAATCGCTGCTTCCATATCCTGGGACATACCCATGGACAGGGTATCCATTTCCGGCACGATGTCTTTTAGGTTCTCCATCGCCGTTCGCAGCCTTGCAAACTCTCCGCTTTGGTATTCAAAATCGTCGGTAGGAGCGGGTATTGCCATGAGTCCACGCAGCGTAATTCCAGGCAGCCTGCGCAATTCCTTTGCAAGAAAGGGCAGCTCTTCCAGGCTGACGCCAGACTTGCTGTATTCCCTGGATATATTGACCTGAATACAGATTTGTAGAGGTGGCAGGTGGGTGGGTCGTTGCTCGCTGAGGATTCGTGCAGTCTTGGCTCGGTCGACACTGTGAACCCAGTCAAAGTTTTCAGCAATCAATTTGCATTTATTGGATTGAATCGGGCCGATAAAATGCCAGGTGAGTTCTAAATCTGACAATTCCTCGATTTTCTCAAGGGCCTCTTGCAGGTAATTTTCGCCAAATTCGGATAATCCGTATTCATGGGCCGTTCGAATGGCCTCGCAAGGCCTAGTTTTGCTAACTGCAAGTACTTTAACAGTGGCTTTGTCGCGCTGGTTTTTTTGTGCTGCGAGTCGTACTCTTTCAAAAAGCTTTGCTATATTGTCGCTAATAGTTGGTTCGGTCATTAGGGGATTCTAGCCGATTCACCGCGATACGTACTAATTGTTATCGATGTGAAAAATAAATAGTGGCACGGTGCCGCGCACGGGTTGAGGAACTCAACAGTACGCGCAAAAGTCATCGAAAGCCGCAGGTATGGACGTTTAGTTAGGGGAACACAATGGATATTACAGAACTTCTGGCGTTTAGCGCAAAGCAGGGAGCGTCCGACTTACACCTGTCGGCAGGCCTTCCGCCTATGATCAGGGTCGACGGTGATGTCCGTCGCATCAACTTGCCGCCGATGGAGCATAAGCAAGTCCACGAGCTGATCTACGACATCATGAACGATCGGCAGCGCAAGGACTATGAGGAGTTCATGGAAACGGATTTCTCGTTTGAGGTTCCAGGTGTCGCTCGATTCCGTGTGAATGCTTTCAACCACAACCGCGGTGCCGGCGGCGTGTTTCGAACGATTCCTTCAAAAGTACTGACCATGGAAGATTTGGGCCTGGGACAGGTGTTTCGGGATATTTCGATGATGCCTAGAGGCCTGGTGCTGGTGACCGGACCGACTGGTTCGGGTAAGTCGACTACCTTAGCGGCGATGGTCGACTTTATTAACGACAATAAGTACGAGCATATTCTGACGGTAGAAGATCCCATCGAATTCGTGCATGAAAGTAAAAAATGTCTGGTGAACCAGCGTGAGGTTCACAGGGATACCCTGGGCTTTGCAGAAGCACTGCGCTCCGCTTTGCGGGAAGACCCCGATATCATTCTGGTTGGCGAAATGCGAGATCTCGAGACGATTCGCCTGGCACTCACCGCGGCCGAGACGGGTCACCTGGTGTTTGGAACCTTGCACACCACTTCCGCAGCGAAAACTATCGACAGGATTGTCGATGTATTCCCGGGAGAGGAAAAATCCATGGTGCGTTCCATGCTTTCAGAATCACTTCAGGCGGTTATCTCACAAACTCTGCTCAAGCGGGCTACCGGTGGTCGTGTGGCAGCTCATGAAATTATGCGCGGGACCTCAGCGATTAGAAATCTGATCCGTGAAGACAAGGTGGCGCAAATGTACTCGGCCATTCAAACGGGCCACGCTCTGGGTATGCAGACAATGGATCAGTGTCTGGCGGGCATGTTGGACAAGCGCATTATTACCAAAGAGGCCATCAGAGAAAAAGCCAGAATGCCGGAAAATTTCTAGGCAAATTGAACGGGCATTGAACCGGGAGAGAATAGCGCAATGAATATTGATGATTTACTCGAACGCGTAGTTAAAGACAAAGCCTCCGATGGATTTATTTCCGCAGGAGCGGCCCCGAGCATTAAAGTGGACGGCCAGCTGCACCCCATTAATGACGACATCTTGTCTCCTGCGGAGGCCAAAGAGCTTGTTTTGTCGGTGATGCGTGAAGATCAACAGCAGGAGTTTCTCGAACACCACGAATGTAATTTTGCGATTACTCGGGGCGACCTGGGGCGCTTCCGTGTCAGCGCTTTCGTACAGCGTGAACACTGTGGAATGGTTTTGCGCCGTATTGAAGCCCAAATCCCAACCATCGAATCTCTAGATTTACCCCCTATTATTCGCGGCCTGGCTATGACCAAACGCGGGCTGGTTATTTTTGTTGGCGCGACCGGTACCGGTAAGTCGACTTCCTTGGCGGCGATGTTGGGATACCGAAACGAAAACAGCAAGGGCCACATTATTACGGTGGAAGATCCTATTGAATTTATTCACCAACACGCCGGTTGTCTTGTGACTCAGCGTGAGGTGGGTCTGGATACCGAGTCTTTTGATGTGGCGCTAAAAAACACACTGCGTCAAGCGCCCGACGTGATCATGATTGGCGAAGTTCGATCAGCCGAAACAATGGATCAGGCACTGACCTTCGCCGAAACAGGCCATTTGTGTTTATGTACTCTACACGCCAACAACGCCAATCAGGCGCTCGATAGGATTCAGAGCTTTTTCCCGCCCAATCAACACTCGCAAATATGGATGGATTTGTCTCTAAATCTAAAAGCTATGGTGGCTCAGCAATTGCTGCCCAGGAGATCGGGGAAGGGACGCATACCGGTGGTTGAGGTACTGCTCAATACGCCGTTGATTTCGGAGTACATTCGCAAGGGCGAAGTGCACCTGATCAAAGAGGTAATTTCCAAATCTACCGAACAGGGTATGCAAACTCTGGATCAATCTCTGGTACAGAACTACAAGCTTGGCAATATTTCTCTTGAAGACGCTATACGTCATGCAGACTCATCCAATGATGTGCGCCTGATGATCAAGATGTATGAGAAGAGCAAAACCAGCGGCAACGAAGTCGATTCAGGTTTGACCTACGATCAACCCGATAGCGGGCGCCATCTTCGAAAGCGCTAACAAGGCAATAAGGTGTTAGAGGTGACCGTTTTGCCTCATCCAGGTCTGCAGGATTAACTCGGCCGCGTAGCTATCTATTGGGCTTTCTTTATAGTGGCCCTTGTGCCCCTGCTCTCGCTGAACTTGTTTGGCTTCGAAGCTGCTTAGACGCTCATCAGCCATCTCAACCGTCAATCCAAGCCTGCCGTGCAATCTGCGTGCAAATTTGCGCGCTCGCTCGCCCAAAACCCCGTCTGATCCATCCATGTTCAGAGGATCGCCCACCACGATTAGGTTTGGCTGCCACTCCCGAACTATTTTTTCCAACTCCGGCCACTGTGGAATCCCATCTTTCGCGCGGATGATAGCCAGTGGCTGGGTGGTCGATGTCAGGCAGTTCCCCACGGCGATGCCGATTTGGCGAAGGCCATAATCGAATGCAAGTATTGTTTTATTGGGTTGAATCACAGCGTGTGGAGCGTCAGGCGTGTCCGGCCTCGGCAGAAATCAAATTCATATCGATCCCCAAAACAGCGGCTGCAGAACTGAGGCGCTGATGGTAGGGGGTGGAGAATATGATATCCCCATCTGCGGGCATGGTTAGCCAGCTGTTCTGGGCCAGTTCAAATTCCAGTTGACCCGCAGTCCAGCCCGCGTAGCCCAAGGCTATTACGTGCTCACTTGGCCCTGAACCATGGGCGATAGAGCGCAAAATGTCTCGGGAAGTTGTCAGTGTAATTTCAGGTGTGATACTCAAGCTGGCTTCCCAGCGACTGTCGCAGCGCCGGTGCAGAACAAACCCATGATCGATTTGTACCGGCCCTCCGGCCATAACCGGCGTTTCGGAAAAATCTCTTTTAGTGTTTATTTCCAAATGCTCAAAGACTTCTTCAACAGAGAGTTCCAGTGGCTGGTTGATCACAATTCCCATTGCCCCGCTCTCTCCATGTTCGCAAATGTAAGTGATGCTCTGGGAAAAAATTCCATCGGTCAGACTCGGCATCGCCAGTAAAAAATGATTTCGAAGGCTGGCCGTGCTGCTTGAGACGATAGGGCGTTTATGGGTTTTGGGCACAAGAGACTTAGCGTGTTACTCGCTTCGCGACTGTTATCCTGAGCTTAGCCGATTCTCGAGATATTGCCACGTGCGAATGATTTCCAATTTGTCCGTAGTCGCTCGTAATTCTGATGGAAAGGGCGCAAATGGCGCTGCCAAGCGCACAATTTTCATGGCCGCTTCATCCAATACGGCATAGCCGGAAGAGGAAAGCACTTGTATGTCTTCCAGGCTGCCGTCCTCTCTTACGATTACCAGCAGCCTGAGCTCCCCATAGATACCATAACGCAGTGACGCCTCTGGATAGTATTTGTTACCGACGGCTTCCAGTCTTTGAACCCAGCCGCGTAGATAGGCAGCGTCAACGGCCCGCTTGGCAGATACCGATGTCAATCGTCGAATCCTGGGCATATCTGCATAGGCCTGGCTTTGGTTTTCCAGCGTTGCCTCGAGACTCGTCAGTTGTTGTGCCAGGCGATCCACCTCTGGATTTAGCCCTTTGGTTTGTCTGGCAGTCTGGGTTTTCTCCGCCTGGTCGCTATTGCGCTTATCGTTCGAAAGAGCGGTTGTTGTAAGCACGGGTTTTGCTGAGAGAGGTGCTTCGGGAACAGCCGAGGGTTGTTGGGCGAATTCGTTGGCGTTTGGGCTGGGCTTGGGGTTGGGTCGCGGACTGGATAAAAAGTCCTGCGGTGCCTCTTCACCACTACCTACCTGATCAAATTCAGCAATGTGTTCGGCTTCGCCGGGAATCTCGGTGCTCGGCCGGGTGGTGAGCGTCACGTTTAACTGCTTGCTGTAACTTTTTTTCTGGATTGCTTCAAAGGCCATACCCAGAATGAGAAATAAATGGAGCGCAGCAGCGACAAACATGGCAAACACCATGCGGTCGTTTCTGACATCTTCAGCTTCGTGTTGGTACATGCCCCGGCGACTATTCTTTGTTGCTTATTCCCTGAGCAATACATTCCATGAGTTGGCCGGCGATGTCCAGATCGTATGCAGTGTCAATTTCACGAATGCAGGTGGGGCTGGTGACATTAATTTCCGTCAGGTAGTCGCCAATCACGTCCAATCCTACAAACAAAAGGCCTTTCTCTTTGAGGGTGGGACCAATTTCTCTGGCGATCCATAAGTCTCTTTCGGTCATTGGCTGGGCGCGCCCTGTGCCGCCCGCCGCCAGGTTACCCCTGGTTTCACCACTCGATGGCACTCTGGCCAGAGCGTAGGGCACGGGCTCGCCGTTGATCATGAGAATGCGTTTATCGCCGGCCTTGATTTCGGGGAGATATTTCTGCGCCATAATTGTCTGTTCGCCAAACTCGGTCAGGGTTTCGAGAATGACATTCACATTGGGGTCGTCTGGTTTGACCCGAAATATCGACGAGCCGCCCATACCGTCCAAGGGTTTGAAAATGACATCCTGGTGTTCCTGATGAAAGGCTTTCAATCGGTTGGAGTTAGCGCTCACTAGTACGGGAGGGCAGCATTGGGGGAACTCGGTGGCGAAAATCTTTTCGTTGCAATCCCTCAGGCTCTGGCATCGATTCACGATCAAGGTGCCCTGGCGCTCGGCTTGTTCTAGTAAATAGGTGCTGTAGATGTACTCATTGTCGAAGGGAGGATCGATTCTCATCAGTACCACATCCAGGTCCGTCAGTGGCTGTTCACTGGACTCGCTCAGGGTGTACCAATGCTCTGGATTTTTGAAAACTTCAAGCGCTGCCATATTGGCTTTTGCCACACCCTGATCCAAAAGAAGGTTGTGCTGCTCCATGTAATACAGCTGCCAGCCTCGATCTTGCGCGGCCCAAAGCATGGCGAGAGTGCTGTCCTTCTTGTAGTTAAGCTTGGCAATGGGATCCATTACCACACCGATCTTCACTGTCATTGTTTGGTCCTGCTAAGTTCGAGGGTCTGCTAACTTACGCAAAGCAGGTTTCAGGTGCAAGTGATGAGGCGTAGGGAGTGCGCCGCGGGCAAAATTGTCATAGAATAGCGGCCCTAAAACTCCTGTTGATGAAGGAATGACAGCATATGGCCGGACTCTATTTTACCCTTGCGATCCTGGGGGCGCTGGGCACCCTAACCGCCCTGGTACAAGGGCGTCGTTTGTATTGGATGGTTCCTGTTTATTTTCTCAGTGCATGGCTGACCGGAGAACTTGCGCTGATTCATCTCGCGCTACAGGTCACATTAACAGCGCTGGTAGCATTTGGAGGGGGTTTTTCAGACCCGCTGGCCCAGTGTGGCCTGGGTATATTCGGTCTATCCTGGCTGGGGCTTCTGTATTTGCACAGTCAGTCGATGGATACGGGCGGTGTCGCGCGTGCTGCTTTGGACCGGGCACTGGGAGAAGATTACCGCAGTAGTATTCCCGAAGAGCGCCGAGCACTGCTGGTTGACTCTATCGCCTCGCGTCACTGGGCAAAGCCCTTTCACTTTCATAGAGATGGCGTGAAAGTTCACTCCAATATCAGCTATGGGGATGCGGGCCAGCGCAATCTGTTGGATATCTATCAACCGGTCAATCCTCGTCCGGGAGGCAGTCCTGTACTTTTGCAGGTCCACGGCGGCGCCTGGATAATTGGAGAGAAAGAACAACAGGCCAAGCCACTTATGTATCACATGGCTCAGCGCGGTTGGATCTGTGTTGCAATCAACTATCGCCTCAGCCCGAAAGCCGCGTTTCCGGCGCATATTATCGACGTAAAGAAAGCGATTGCCTGGATCAGAGATAACATCTCCCAATACGGAGGCGATGCCAACTTTATCGCCATCACGGGTGGCTCGGCAGGAGGGCATTTGAGCTCTCTGGCATCCCTGACTCCCAATCGCAAAGAGTGGCAGCCCGGTTTTGAAGACACCGATACCACCGTGCAGGCCACAGTGCCTTTTTACGGAGTGTACGATTTCCTCGATAGGGATGAAATCCGCCCACAAATGTCGATGGCGGGCTTAATTGGTGATAAAGTGCTGCAGGTTTCGGTCGAGGAAAACCCGCAACTGTGGGAGGAAGCATCACCACTGAGTCATATCAATGCCGAAGCGCCACCGATGTATGTGGTGCAGGGAACCCACGACTCGCTCGTTTGGGTCGAAGAAGCCCGAAATTTTGTAGCGGCGCTGCGCGAAGTAGCAAGTGAGCCGGTCGCCTACGCTGAACTGCCGGGTGCGCAGCACGCCTTTGAAATATTTCATTCGGTGCGCACCGATCACACCGTGAATTCAGTTGCGGACTTTCTTGAATGGAGCCACGCACGCTGGCATGAGAATCAGGTCTGAAGAGCCTCTCTTTGGGGTGCTAGTCGTGTAGCGGCATGTCGCCCCAGCGAGATTGAAGTATTGCCAGCGCGGCCAGGGGCGCAGTCTCGGTTCTGAGCACTCTTGGCCCGAGGGTTAACGCCTCAAAAACCCCTGATTGCCCGTTTGGTCTATTTCGGGGTCGCTAAGACCGCCTTCTGGTCCGACGAGAATGGCCACGCTCGTGGGTTGTTGCTCCAGCTTTTGGGCAGAGGTATGGCGATGGTGAAGCACAAATTTCCGCTGTGCTTTTACACTTGGCAGCCAACTGCTTAGGTCCATAAGCTTGTTGAGTTCAGGAAGGCGGTTTCGCCCACATTGTTCGCAGGCACTAATGATAACCTGACGCCAATGGACGTGTTTTTTTTCGGCTCGATCACCTTTGAGTTTTACCTCGGTCCGTTCCGTCATCAATGGGGTAATGCTGGCTACGCCTAACTCTGTGGCCTTTTGGATAACCCAATCCATGCGGTCGCCGCGAGAGATTGCAATACCCAATGCCAACTGCAAGGGTGATTCGAGTTCCGCTGCGTTGTGTTCCTGGGTGCGAATCTGCACGAACTTCTTTTCCAGTGCGACGATTGAAGCTTTGTACTCACCACCTTCGCCATTGAATAAGACAAGAGAACCACCTGCGCGCATTCTCAAAGCCTTGGCGATATGCGCGCTGGGTCCCGGCGCAAGTTCAAAGGCGGCATTGGCCTGCAAATTCTGTTCAGTGTAAATTCTGGGAATGCGCATAGTGCCGGCCAGTTAAACTTGTTGGCGTTTCTTACAAGCCCAAGTTTTTGAAAATCTCGCGAGTAGGTTCTACCTGATTCATTGTGTAGAAATGTAATCCTGGAGATCCATTTTCCAACAGAGTCTGGCACAACTGTGTCACCACTTCGATCCCAAACTTTCGAATGCTGTCTTGGTCGGTGCCGTAGCTTTCTATGCGCTGACAAATCCACCGGGGTATCTCTGCGCCACAGCTGTGAGAGAACCGTGCCAGGTTGGTAAAATTAGTGATTGGCATGATGCCCGCATAGATCGGCTTGTCGATACCCAGGGAGGCACACTGGTCTAAAAAGTAGAAATAGGATTCTACGTTATAAAAATACTGCGTAATCGCACTATCAGCTCCGGCGTTAAATTTGCCCTGGAGGAACATAAGATCATCTTGGTAGCTCGTGGCTTGGGGGTGAATTTCTGGATAGGCGGCCACCTCTATTTGAAAATGATCTCCCGTTCGCTCGCGAACAAATTCTACTAATTGATTGGCGTACACCAATTGACTGGCTCCGCCCATGCCTGAGGGAATATCTCCGCGCAGAGCGACCAAGCGGGAAATATTTCTGTCCCGATAGGTATCCAGTAGGGCTCCGATAGTTTCTTCGCTGTCGCCGCCAAAGCTCAAATGAGGAGCGGCGCAGCTGCCGCTATTCGCAATGTCCGAGACAATACCCAGGGTATTGTCTCGAGTTGACCCCCCGGCGCCGTAGGTCACCGAGAAAAATTCTGGATTCAGTGCGTTCAGCGCCGAAGTAGTTTCAGTTAAGAGCTTCTCCCGCCCAGCATCGGTCTTGGGGGGGAAATACTCGAAGCTGATTCTTGGTTTTGTTGCCATTTGTTATTGCCTAGTACTTGTAGGTATCGAGTTTGTAGGGGCCGTCAACTTTGACGTTAATATAGTCGGCCTGTTCATCGGTCAGCCGTGTTAGAACACCGTTGAAACCCGCAACCATGTGAGCTGCAACTTCTTCGTCGAGTTTCTTGGGCAATACTTCCAGCGACAATGCAGCTGGCTTCATATTGTCTTCAAGGTCGGCAAATTTACGCTCGTACAGATAAATCTGGGCGAGAACCTGATTGGCAAACGAGCCGTCCATAATGCGCGAAGGGTGGCCGGTTGCGTTACCAAGATTTACCAGGCGCCCCTCTGACAGCAATATCAAATGGTCGTTGCTGGCGCGGTCCCGGTACACAGTATGAACCTGGGGTTTCACTTCTTCCCACTCCCAGTTGTCGCGCATGAAGGCGGTGTCAATTTCATTGTCAAAGTGGCCAATGTTGCACACTACCGCGCCATTTTTGAGAGCCTTTAGCATATTGGAGTCGCAGACATTGTAGTTACCGGTAGTGGTAACCAGTATGTCAGTAGTGCCCAGCAATTCTTTGTTGGTGCATGACTCAGTCCCATCGTTAACGCCATTGTTAAAAGGCGACACCACTTCGAATCCGTCCATGCAGGCTTGCATGGCACAAATTGGATCAATCTCGGCGATTTTTACAATCATGCCTTCTTGACGCAGTGATTGAGAGGAGCCTTTCCCGACATCTCCGTAACCGATTACCAGGGCCTTTTTACCCGATAACAGGTGGTCGGTGCCGCGCTTGATCGCGTCGTTCAGGCTGTGACGGCAACCGTACTTATTGTCGTTCTTGGATTTTGTGACAGAGTCATTCACATTGATAGCCGGAACTTTCAAGGTGCCTGCTTCCAGCATTTCCTGCAGTCGGTGTACGCCGGTTGTGGTCTCTTCGGTAATTCCGTGCACGTTGTCGAGTATCTGCGGATACTTTTGGTGCAACATCACTGTTAGATCACCACCGTCGTCCAATACCATGTTAGCGTTCCAGGGTTGCCCATCTTTCAAGATGGTCTGCTCCAGACACCACTCGTATTCCTCTTCTGTCTCTCCCTTCCAGGCAAAAACCGGAACGCCGGATGCTGCCACCGCCGCTGCGGCGTGATCCTGTGTTGAGAAAATATTGCACGATGACCAGCGCACTTCTGCGCCCAACTCCACCAGTGTTTCGATTAACACGCCGGTTTGAATCGTCATGTGGATGCAGCCGAGAATTTTTGCGCCCGCCAGGGGCTTGCTGGCACTGTACTTGGCGCGCATCGCCATCAGCGCTGGCATTTCACTTTCTGCAATATTAAGCTCGCGGCGACCCCAGCCTGCCAGACTTATATCTGCGACCTTGTAGTTTTCGTTTGTTGCTAATTGTTCTGCTGTGCTCATTTTGTTTTCCTTGGGACTTGCTAGTCCGATTGTTTTGCAAATGCTGTTTCAATCAATGTTTGTCCGATTCTTTGCCGCGTGTCTGGTTCGAAACACAAAGACCTAGATTTATAAAGCAGCCTTCAATAGGTCAACTTTGTCGGCGTTCTCCCAGGTAAAGTCCGGGTCTTCACGGCCGAAATGCCCATAGGCCGCCGTCTTGCGATAAATGGGGCGCTTTAGATCCAACATTGCCACCAGTCCTTTTGGTCGAAGCTCAAAGTGCTCGCGCACCAGTTGGCATATTTGCTCGTCGGAGATTTTGCCGGTGCCAAAAGTTTGCACCGATATCGAAGTCGGCTCGGCAACCCCAATGGCATAGGAGATTTGAATCTCGCAGCGCTCGGCCAAGCCTGCAGCGACAATATTTTTGGCGACGTAGCGGCCTGCATAGGCTGCTGAGCGGTCGACCTTTGATGGATCTTTACCCGAGAACGCGCCGCCGCCGTGTCTGGCCATACCGCCATAAGTGTCCACGATAATTTTACGGCCGGTAAGACCGCAGTCGCCTACTGGCCCGCCAATGATGAACTGACCTGTTGGGTTGATGTGGTACAGGGTGTCCGCATGCAACCAGTGCGCGGGAAGTACTTCTTTAACAAGGAGTTCCATTATGGCTTCGCGGATATCACTTTGGCTGACACCGGGATCGTGTTGAGTGGATAGAACCACAGCATCAATGGCAACGGGTTTACCGTTTTCATAGCGCAGTGTCACCTGGCTTTTAGCATCGGGACGCAACCAGGGCAGTGTGCCGTTTTTGCGAAGCTCCGCCTGGCGTTCAACCATGCGATGGGAGTAATAAATGGGTGCTGGCATCAATACATCGGTTTCGTTGGTGGCGTACCCAAACATCAGGCCTTGGTCGCCAGCACCCTGCTCCTTGTCGTCGCCTTCATCAACACCCATGGCGATATCATGAGATTGTTTGCCGATGGCGTTGAGCACAGCGCAGGACGCGCCATCAAATCCAACGTCTGAGTTGTCATAACCTATATCGAGTACGACTTTACGCACAACGTCTTCCAGGTCGACATAGGTAGAGGTTGTTACTTCTCCAGCGATAACGACCATGCCGGTTTTAACCATGGTCTCTACGGCAACTCTTGCGTCTTTGTCGTCGGTAAGAATGGCATCCAAAATGGCATCAGATATCTGATCGGCCATTTTGTCCGGGTGTCCCTCGGAAACCGATTCCGAGGTAAAAACTGAATACTCACTCATCTTAATTTGTCCTTGTGCTTGTGATTATTGAGGGTGGCCAAAGAGGCGCACCTGTATTTGAAATCCGTTGCGCTGTGCCAGGTACACACTGGCAATGTCTGTCAGCCCGGCCTGTATCGCCCAGCCGGTTAAATCTTCTGCCTCAAAGCCCAGCCAGAGGTCGCCGCAATTTTCCCGCGCCCAAGTCTGGTCGTGACTGCACAGGTCAGTGACAATCACCACACCCGCAGGCCCCAGAAGGCCGGCCACATCTTTGAATATTTGTGCCGGCGAGGGCGTGTGATGCAAAACCATGTTGATCACGATGCAATCGGCCCGTAGGTTTATCAACTCTTTGCTGCTTGTATCCCCGTGCACAAAGCCAATATTTTTCAGATCTTTATCGGTGGCGTACTTGCGCGCTTTTGCGAGCATTTCCGCAGCGTTATCCAACGCGATGACACGTTCGAAACGGGGGCTGAGCTGCTCAAGAAAAGCACCGTCACCAGGACCAATTTCCAGCGCCAGCTTTCTGCGCTGTGGAAGCGCATCGCGCATGGCCTGGCTCACGGTTTCGCCGTATTGCTCGTAGTTGGCGATCAGATCTTGTTGCTGGCGAAACTTGTGCGCATTACCCGCAAAAAAACTGCGGGAATTCTCCTCACGTTGGCAATATAGGCAGACCATTTGCTTGCTGATCGTAGAAGGCAGTTCGATCTCGTCGACTGTATTGAGCAGTTGGCTGTGAATGCTCTTTAAGTCGCTGTCCTGGGCTGGGGCTCCCCGCCGGTAAAAGATAGAGTTGCCCTCCCGGCGTGTGGTAACCAACCCAGCGCCGGAAAGTACTTTTAGATGGTGACTCATGGCGGGCTGGCGCATATCGAATAGGCTGCAGAGCTCAGAAACGCCGAAGGACTCGTTCCGTAAGACGCGCAATATTTGCAGGCGCAACTGATCAGCGCTGGCTTTGAAAAAGCTCGCCAACTCACCCAACTGGTCTTTAGGGGAGGCTATATCGGGAGTTGGCCCGGTGGATTGTTTGGCGGTCTGCGGCATTATGGGAGAGGAGTCTAGCAGCGATCACAATCTATATCAAAATATATTGATATAGATTGTGATCGCAGTCACAACCCAGATCACCTCTACAGACCGCCGTATTTCCCCCAGGGCCTGGTTCGCCGCAGCGCTATCGATATTAATTAGTCGACCCTGAAAAAGCCTAATTGGCCATCACGGCATCGCCGTAATGCCGTGGCTTGATAATAAACTGCGTTAAACGACTCCATAAGGAAGCCGTTTTCGGGGCCAATAAAAACAATCTCATCCACTTCCTGAAGTTAAACGCAGCAGCAGCCATCAGTACGTTAATCTGGTCGCCTTCAAATCCTTTGAGATAACTTTTGTTCAATCGATGATCCGACTTCAGGTGGCCGATCACCGGCTCTATGCCAGCCCGCTTTCTAAAACGTTTCCGCATCAGCACCTGGTAGGCACTATCCGTATCCCGAGTACCTGTGCTGGGCATTATGATCCGCGTGTCATTGATCTTTTTCTTCCCTTTGTAACCCCGATCACATAAGCCAACGGCCGGTTTCAGTTTGTTAAGCCGCTTCAATTGCAACAGCACCTCCGGCAGCGTATGACCATCAAATTTGTTCGTATCAAAGGCCATGGCACCAACAATGATTTTTGAATCCCGAGTTGTCGTGATAGAAACCTTGGTGCCAAATTCATAGCGCTTATGCTCTTTGCCTTTACTCATGCAGTAGACATGGGGTTCGTGCAAGCTGTACAGCTTGTTCGTATCCCCTCGCTTCTGGTTCAGTCCACGATGGAATAGTGCAAAGTCCTCTGCCAGCTTTTCCAGAATGTCGAGTGGCAGTTTACGCTCCAATTCCCGCACTAAACGACCGGCAATGGTCTTTAGCCGCTTAACGGCTTTGCGGGCCTTGGCACGGTTCCTGGGATGTCCCGCAAAACGACATTCCAGTTTTCTTTGCTTAATTTCCTTGGCATAACTGCGGCGAAGTGTTATCCCTTCTTTCCTGGCCAATTTCAGGCAACGAACAATAATCTTTCGGTACAACTTTGCATCGGTGGGAAAGGTGATGTTTTTTTCCTGTACTGTGGTGTCAATACAGACTTCCTCTTCGACCGCTTTCTCACCATGAATGGTGATAGAGGATGCCAATATTTTTTCAAATCCCTTTTCGCCGACTCGCTTGCGGAAGTACACCAGATCGGATGGGTCACAAGGGAATGACCACTGGAATTCAACCTCCCCGCAAAATGCCTGGTAATACGGGTTTTGTACCCAGTGTTGCACGATAACCTCGTCGCTGACATTTTCCATATGCTTGAGAATAGATAAACCCACCATCAAGCGTACGGGTTTGGCAGGCCTGCCAGTTGCCGCATACAAGGGAGCGAACTCCGATTCAAAAAAGTCCCAGGGTATGGTTCGCGCAAGATGTAACAGAGGGTGTTTCGGATTGAGTTGATCCATCAACCCAGCAGCCATAAAACTCATTTGATGGTGATCGGGGGAAGAATCTTTCATCGAGAGCCACCTTTGTTTCGACCGGCGGATTCAAGTCGCTAGTGCAATCGGTGGGTTGATCCCAAACAGTACTTGGTTGGGGGTTTTAAAGTCCAGACATTTTCTTGGCCGGTTGTTAAGTTTATCAAAGATTCTCTGGACACACTCCGGCGTCATATCATCAAAGCTAGATCCTTTCGGGGCGTATTGGCGGATCAGACCATTTGTATTCTCATTCAATCCCCGCTCCCATGAATGGTAAGGGTGCGCGAAGTAGCTTTCAGCCTGCAGCTGTTGGGCGATAACCTCGTGTAAGGCAAACTCCTTGCCGTTATCATAGGTCAGTGTTTCTACTGGGGCGGCTAAGGGGGAAAGCGCCCCAAGTATCGCTTCCTTGACGGCCTTCGCCGTTTTATTGGGGGCCAGGGCGATCACTGTGAAACGTGTCTTTCTCTCAACAGCCGTCATCAGTACGGAGCCACCCAAGCGCCCAATGATAAGGTCCATTTCCCAATCACCAATACGCTTGCGCTCATCAACAATCGCTGGACGCTCGTCGATACTTACCCGGTTCCTTAGCTGCCCGCGCTTGTCTGGGCTCCCGTAACGCTTCTTACGTTTCTTTTGGCAGCGCAAGTGGGCATGGAGGTCGCCCCCGGCCTTCTTGTCGATCAGAATGTACTGATAAATCCATTCTGGACTAACAGATTGCAGGATTGATTTTGCTAGCCAACCGCTGATCTGCTCTGGACTCCATTCCTCCCTCAGTAGCGATTCAACCCGCTGCCAGGTTATCTCTGTAATACGTGTATGGGTGTGGTGATGCTGCCGTTCAGTGGCAAAACGCTGGGCCTGCTGGGGCCTATAACCACGCAAGCCCGTATTGCGACCAAGCTCTCTGCTAATTGTCCCAGGGCTTCGTCTAAGCTCTCTGGCTATGGCTTTTTGTGTAAAACCAGCTTTTAAAAATGCTTCAATCTGGTATCGTTCGTATTCGGTCAACTGTGTATAGTTCATGTGTAATTTCCTTGGTCGAGAAAATGGCACTGGATTGTACCAGTTGGCCACCTGCTCTAGAAATTGCACTTATGACTTGAATCTAAGGGTAGTAACAATGGACACAATTCCAAAAATTAAAATGATTAAAATTAATAAAGCCGGATTAGTATTAATTTTATTAGCTTGTGGCATATTCTTTAGTGGTTGTGCCGGTATGCAAATTAGCGCATTAGAAAAAATCACAGCAGAAGATAAAGCAAAAAATGAGCAAATAGCTTTGGCATCGGGACAGCGGACATTTGATGTTCCGAAAAAGAATTTAATGAAGGCAATTATTACTGCTTATGCCAATAAAAACCTAACTGTAAAAAATGTTGATAAGGAGTTAGGATTTATAGTTGCCGAGGGTGGAGAGTTTGTGGATGCCGCCAAAGTTAAACAAATTTCGATGCAGGGCAGAATAGCAAGATTGAATGAGGCATCTTTTGCCGGAGCCTTTATTTATACCCCAGGAAATTATACTGTTCTCTCCACCGTTACTATATTTGAAAAGGGTGAGAATAAAAATTTAGTGGAGTAGGAAAGGCGCGATCACTGAAGTGGATTTTGTGTCCAGAAAATATACCGCTGGCCTTCACAAGATAAGGGTGCGGCTTTCGCAAATGTCACAAGTTTTGCGACAGATACTCACCGCACGGAAAACAAAGGGAAAATCCTTTGCAAAACATACGTGCGGAACAAATTTATTTTGCGATAAGTTTAGCACCGCTTCAGAGGTCGCCGCATGGAAATCGGCTACGTGCGTGTTTCTACTGTTGAACCCACCAGCTTTAGCTGGTGGTGGTTAAGTTCCAAATTGGGTTAATCGGGGTGCTGTAGCCACATTCTTTGCATGTCGAATGGCGCAAAGTTGACGTTTTCAAAAATATAAAAACAAAAAGGCCCCTAAATGCCCACATTACGATGGTTAACCCGTGCCGACGATGTTCGCGCTGCCGAGAAGGTCCCCTATAAGCTGCTGGAGGAAGTGCCCTATCTTGGCTATGGCGACCCTGACTCCGGCAATATGCTGATACAGGGTGACAACCTTGAGGCGCTGAAATCGCTGTTGCCCTATTACGCTGGGCAGGTGAAATGCATCTATATTGACCCACCGTATAACACGGGTTCAGCGTTTGAGCATTACGACGACAATTTGGAACATTCCCAATGGCTGGCGATGATGTGGCCTCGATTGGAGTTGCTGCGGGAATTATTGGCCGAGGATGGGTCAATTTGGGTGAGCATTGATGATCGTGAAGGGCATTACCTGAAGGTAATGTTGGATGAGGTTTTTGGGCGACAAAATTTTTTAGCAAATGTTGTTTGGCAAAAACGCTACTCAAGAGAAAACCGTGGTGTTCTGGGCGATGCACATGAGCACATTCACGTATATCTCAAAGATGAACCATCCTTTCGCAAGAGAGCCAATCGAATTCCACTGGATGAAAAGCAAGCAAAAGTCTACCGAAACCCAAATGACCGAAATGAAACAGACCCGACCAAGAGATGGCGCGGTCTACCAATGACTGCGCAAGGCTATAGGCCAAACCAAATGTATGAGATCACTGCGCCCAACGGAAAAATTCATACACCTCCAGCAGGTCGGTGCTGGTCTATGATCGAGGGCCAATTCCTAAAAAAGCAGCAAGAAGGCCGTATCTATTGGGGAAAAAATGGTGATGCCGCACCTAGTGTTATTCGATACTTGTCTGAGGTCGAAGGCATTATTCCCTGGACTTGGTGGCCTCATGAAGATGTGGGCCATACTGATGAATCTAAGAAAGAAAGCATCAAGTTATTTGGTGCAGATAATAGTGCAGATACCCCCAAACCAGAACGGATGATCGAGCGAATATTTCACATCGCCACCAACCCTGGAGACCTAGTGCTAGACTCCTTCCTTGGCTCTGGCACAACCGCCGCAGTGGCCCATAAAATGGGACTGCGCTACATTGGTATCGAAATGGGTGAACATGCGGAGACCCATTGTGTGCCGCGTCAAAAAAAGGTGATTGACGGAGAACAAGGCGGGATTTCCAAGGCGCAAGATTGGCAAGGCGGCGGCGGATTCCGCTACTACCGCCTCGGCTCACCTGTGTTTGATGAATTGGGTCAGCTCACCCCAGATATCCGTTTTCCCGTGTTGGCCGCGCATATCTGGTTTGCCGAAACCAGAGCACCGTGGATTGAGCCAACCTCGCTCAACCCGTTTCTGGGAGTCGATTCCAATCACGGGTATGCCTTGCTTTATAACGGTATCCTTGGCGACAAATCCGTCAATGGTGGTAACGTTCTGACCCGAAAAGCCCTATCAGTCATTCGCGCGGAGGCGGGTGACTATGTAGGGCCGCTAACGGTATATGGCGAACGCACTGTGTTGTCCGACGCCAGCCTGAAAACCGAACAGATCGAATTTAAGCAAACCCCCTATGACGTGAAGGCCAGAAAATGAAGCTGAAGAATTATCAAAAGGTATCACTGGCGACGCTGCGTCGTTTTTTGGAAGAGGCTCGCATTACTGACCCTAAAGCTGCTTATGAACAACTGACCCAAGAGCTGGAACTAGCCAAGCGCCTGCGTGGTTATGCTGCTGGATATCAGCCGCTGAAAGGTTTGCCCGAAGTTCCCTATGTCTGTCTGCGCCTGCCCACGGGTGGCGGTAAAACTATCCTTGCGGCCCATTCCATCACCACGGCCAAGGATACATGGATTGAAAAGGATTTTCCGCTGGTGCTGTGGTTGGTGCCCACCAACACCATCCGCATGCAAACGGCCGAAGCACTGAAAAACCCGAGTCACCCTTATCGGCAGGTTTTGGATGAAGCGTTCGAGGGCCGCGTGCGGGTGTTTGACATTGGCGATTTCACCCAGATTACACCGAATGATCTACGCAGTAATTTATGCGTAGTGGTTGGCACCATCCAGACTTTGCGCGTTACCAACACCGACGGGCGCAAGGTATATGCCCACCACGAAATGCTAGAGCCGCATTTCACCTCAGTTCCCCCCAATACCGCTGGACTGGAACGCAATGAAGATGGGCCGATGAAGGGCGACATCCGTTTCTCCTTTGCCAATCTGATGCATCTGCACCAGCCTTTGGTGATTATGGATGAAGCCCACAAGGCCGGATCCAAGCTATCAGGTGAAGTGTATGAGCGCATCAATCCATCGGCGTGTGTGGAGTTCACCGCGACGCCTAAAGGGTTCAATAATATTCTGCACTCCGTCACAGCCCAAGAGCTGAAAGACGAAGAAATGATCAAGCTGCCCATCGTGCTAGATGAGGCTGACACATGGCAAGGTGCAGTAAATTCAGCCATTTTGAAGCGTGCTGAATTGCAGGAACAGGCCGATCTGGATCGTGAGGGTTACATCCGCCCCATCGTGCTGTTTCAGGCGCAAAAGAAGAACGAAGAAGTGACGGTCGAGGTGTTGAAAAAACACCTGGTCGACAACGAGAACATCGACCCCGCCAAAATTGCCGTAGCCACAGGTGCACAGCGTGAATTGGGCGGTATCAACCTGTTCGATCCATCCTGCGAGATCGAATATGTCATCACCATCGAGGCGCTGAAAGAAGGCTGGGATTGTTCGTTCGCCTATGTGTTCTGCTCGCTTGCCAACATTCGCAGTTCGACAGACGCTGAGCAACTCTTGGGCCGCGTTTTGCGTATGCCTTACGCCAAACGTCGAAAATCGCCCTTGCTGAACAAATCCTACGCCCGGCTGGTCTCAAAAAACTTTGCCCAAGCCGCCCAATCTCTGCGCGATAAGCTGGTTGATATGGGTTTTGAGGAAAACGAAGCAGAAGCCAACATTGAGACAGACGGACCAGGACTAGATGATGGATTGTTTGGCCGTCAGTCGCGCCCTTTACCCGCCGTCTCGATTGATCTTGATGCAACCAAGGACGAAGTGAAGGGCATAGAAAGTGTCGCGCCTGGTAAAATCAGTGTTACGTCAAATGAAACGGGAAAAATCACTCTTAAGATTTCGGGTTTCATGAAACCTAAATTAAAAGAAAACCTTTACACACGGACACCCAAGCGCCTTCACGGGCAGCTACAAGAAAAAATTGCCGAATTTGAGGCCCAGCATGCGCATAAGGTAGCTCCGGCTCACCGTGGTGAGGTTTTCATTGTTCCACGCTTGATGACATGGATTCAAGACGAGCTAACCTTTGCTGATACTGAAATGATGATGGAGTATCATGATTGGTCGTTGCAAGATCATCCTGCGCGGTTGGGGTCAGATGAATTTGATATTATTGAGACCACCAACACATTTGAGATTGATCTTGATGGCAACCGCTTATTGATCCGAGCCGCCGATAGTTCGGATCAATTGACAATGGATGTGGATGTTCAAGATTGGACAGCAAACTCACTGGTGCAATGGTTGGATCGCAAGGTGCGTGATCCACATATTGGCCAAGCCGAGCTGCTTGGTTGGCTCAGCGATATGGTGACCTATCTAAGCGTGGATCGCAACATTCCACTATCGCAGCTGATGCGCTGCAAATTCATTCTTGCCCGCAAGCTTTCGGACAAACTGAATGGCTTTCGGCAGGCTGAACGCAACAAAGTTTACCAGATGAACCTGTTCGCCCCAGAAGCGCGTGTTGAAGTTTCTTTTGATCAGGGCTTTGAGTTCTTTGATGATATGTATTTTGACGTGCCCAAGTATCGTGGCACCAAATTTACCTTTAGCAAGCATTTCATGGGTCCCGATGAAATCCCAGCCTTTGATGGCGCTGCAGGAGGCGAAGAAGAACAATGTGCGCTCGTCATCGATAGCCTTTCTGAAGTCGAATATTGGACCCGAAATGTTGCAAACCATCGCAACTCATTTTCGTTGCCTACCCCGTCAGGCCGGTTTTTTCCTGACTTCGTTGGCAAACTCAAAGACCAACGCATTCTTGTGATTGAATATAAAGGTCAACAACACGCAGGCGAGCAAATCACCAAAGACACCCGCGAAAAGCTGCTTATCGGCGATCAGTGGGCTACAAATTCTGACAGTAAAGGCATTTTTGTTATGGCCACGATGGAGAATAAAAATCCGCTCGAAATCAGGCAGGAAATTCAGGCGGCCATCAAGCTGTAATATGGAGGCTTAGATTCAAGTCATAAGTGCAATTTCTAGAGCAGGTGGCCAACTGGTACAATCCAGTGCCATTTTCTCGACCAAGGAAATTACACATGAACTATACACAGTTGACCGAATACGAACGATACCAGATTGAAGCATTTTTAAAAGCTGGTTTTACACAAAAAGCCATAGCCAGAGAGCTTAGACGAAGCCCTGGGACAATTAGCAGAGAGCTTGGTCGCAATACGGGCTTGCGTGGTTATAGGCCCCAGCAGGCCCAGCGTTTTGCCACTGAACGGCAGCATCACCACACCCATACACGTATTACAGAGATAACCTGGCAGCGGGTTGAATCGCTACTGAGGGAGGAATGGAGTCCAGAGCAGATCAGCGGTTGGCTAGCAAAATCAATCCTGCAATCTGTTAGTCCAGAATGGATTTATCAGTACATTCTGATCGACAAGAAGGCCGGGGGCGACCTCCATGCCCACTTGCGCTGCCAAAAGAAACGTAAGAAGCGTTACGGGAGCCCAGACAAGCGCGGGCAGCTAAAGAACCGGGTAAGTATCGACGAGCGTCCAGCGATTGTTGATGAGCGCAAGCGTATTGGTGATTGGGAAATGGACCTTATCATTGGGCGCTTGGGTGGCTCCGTACTGATGACGGCTGTTGAGAGAAAGACACGTTTCACAGTGATCGCCCTGGCCCCCAATAAAACGGCGAAGGCCGTCAAGGAAGCGATACTTGGGGCGCTTTCCCCCTTAGCCGCCCCAGTAGAAACACTGACCTATGATAACGGCAAGGAGTTTGCCTTACACGAGGTTATCGCCCAACAGCTGCAGGCTGAAAGCTACTTCGCGCACCCTTACCATTCATGGGAGCGGGGATTGAATGAGAATACAAATGGTCTGATCCGCCAATACGCCCCGAAAGGATCTAGCTTTGATGATATGACGCCGGAGTGTGTCCAGAGAATCTTTGATAAACTTAACAACCGGCCAAGAAAATGTCTGGACTTTAAAACCCCCAACCAAGTACTGTTTGGGATCAACCCACCGATTGCACTAGCGACTTGAATCCGCCAGGTGTAAAGATGCAAAATAATGAAACCGAGGATGCCGAAATGATTCTTGTTGATCAGGTGCGGATATCAGGGTTTCGTGGCATACTAAATTTTGAGATCAGCTTGCCTCGTATCACTGTGCTAATCGGTCTGAATAACTGTGGAAAAACTTCTGTTATAAAGGCTATGCAGTTGGCCCTCGGAGACTACAGTCGCTATCTTTCAGATGAAGATTTCCATATAGATGACCAAGACAACCGATCCGACAAAATTGTTGTTGATATTCGAATAATCCCAATCAATGCTAAAGGGCTTCGTAAAAACTCGTTTGGTGAGAATTGGCAAATTGAGTTTGGGGATAAAATTCAAGCGGACACAGAGGGCCAACAATTCCATGCTTTTCGTACAATAGCCAAGCCTCAGAGTGCCAAAACTGGCTTTTCTATAGAGCGGTTTATACTTCTAGAGTGGGTGGAATTCTCAAAATGGAATACAGTTTCTCCCCAGCCCAAACAAAAATTTTCAGCACGATCTGAGTTAATGCCATTTATTTCTATCGATGCCCAACGGGATATTCATCACGAATTAAACGAGCGAACTTCTTTTGTAGGAAAGGTATTATCTCAAATCAAATATGAGCCTAAAGATGTCCAAACGCTAGAAAATTTGATCTCAGATATTAATCATAGAGCTGTCGATAAGAGTGCGTCATTGTCGAGTCTAAAGAAAAATTTGAATGCACTGAATGAATCATTTGGGGGTAATGGCAGTGTTGAAGTAACCCCGTTGAGTATCTTTGGGTTTTCGATTCTTGTTTGTTAACTTCCCCTTGGAGTTCCCCAACTTGTGTTAAAACTTGGTCCAAAGAATCATTAAGTGAGCAAATTATCTCCTCCGTCTTGTTTGATTTGAACTTATCAAACAACCCAATATTAATTTTTAATTTTTCCAGCTTTTCTTTAACTTTTCTGTTTTCTTTAAAGTTTTTGGGAGAAATATCTCTTAATGCTTTTAATCCCAAAAGCAAATCATCTATCTGAATCTTGATTGTAAAAATATAATTGTCCTCTGAAATCTCTAATCCTGAATTCTTTTTTGTGATAGATTCCAACTGACTTTTTGTTCCATCTGAAAAATAATCACCTAAACTTTCTATTGCATCGGTGATTTTAGTAAGATCGCCAACACGCTTTTTATCATAAGTTTTAGAAACGGATTTTATTGTTTCTTTTATTTGCTTTATTTCAGATGTGCAATATGGACAATCATCCGAAATATCTAAGAACATTTCACCTTTCATTTGCCAATCTAGCCACTTAATGCGATTGTCATTTTTCAAAAATAAACTATATCTTTTTAATCTATCCGGTATGTGTTCTATTTGGTTTCCATTCTCCAATCCTTTATAAATTGCAGCTGTTTTAGATACGCTATTTCGTGTTATTTTAAAACTCTTAGATAAGGTTTCAAAATCATTAATTACTTCTTCAAGTTCTTCATGTGCAGAAAATACATTTTTTATGCCTTCAAGAATTGATTCAATTTTTTTAATTGATTCAATATACGCTAGTGTAGGTCGTCGTAAATAGTGTACCATATAGTCTCTTCCCTATATAGAGAGCTTGTCGTGCGTGTTGCAGTAGAAATTGTTTTGTCTGATGACGAAGTTTTGGGTTTGAGTAAGTTATCTAAATCGCGTTCTGTCTCGGTCCGATTGGCGGAGCGTTCGCGAATTGTTCTTCTGGCCGGCAAGGGCATGACCAATGAAGAGATCGGTTTTGAACTGGGCATTACGAGACAGAAAGCTGGCCGCTGGCGAGAACGCTATGCAGACAGTGGAGTCGAAGGCATCAGCCAGGATGCGTATCGGCCAGGGCGAAAACCGAAAATCAGTTCACGCAAGGTTGCACAGGTGATCAGACTCACGACGCAAGAGACACCGGAAAACGCTACGCATTGGAGCCAGCGTCTCATGGCAGATAAGGCCGGCATTAGCATGTCCTCGGTGGGCAGGATATGGAAAAGCCACGGTTTGAAGCCACACCGAATAAATACATTCAAGGTATCGAACGATAAAGAGTTTGCCGAGAAGTTGGAGGCAATCGTCGGTCTTTACTTATCACCGCCAGAAAATGCCATTGTTTTCAGTTGTGATGAAAAGAGTCAGATACAAGCACTGGATAGAACGCAGCCGGGCTTGCCGATGAAAAAAGGCAGGGCGGCGACAATGACCCATGACTATAAACGTCATGGCACCACGACCTTGTTTGCGGCATTGAACATCTTGACAGGGGAAGTGTTAGGTACCTGCGCCGAACGGCATCGCCATCAAGAATGGTTGAAGTTTCTCCGCCAAATAAATAAGTCGACGCCCAAGGATAAAGAGATTCATATTATCTGTGACAACTACGCCACACATAAGCACCCGAAGGTAAAAAGCTGGCTGAAATATCACCAGCGATTCCATGTGCACTTTACGCCAACCAGCGCATCGTGGTTAAACATGGTGGAGCGGTTTTTTCGGGAGCTAACTGAAAAGCAATTGAAACGAGGTGTCTTTAGCAGTGTGGAAGAGCTTGAGCAAACAGTCATGGCGTTCATTGAGACTCATAATCAAGCGCCAGCGCCTTATATCTGGACCAAATCCGCGAGTGACATATTGGAGAAAGTGAAGAGTGGCAGAGAGAAACTTAATAAGTTACAAACTGTTTGACGACCTACACTAGATCCTTTCGGGGCGTATTGGCGGATCAGACCATTTGTATTCTCATTCAATCCCCGCTCCCATGAATGGTAAGGGTGCGCGAAGTAGCTTTCAGCCTGCAGCTGTTGGGCGATAACCTCGTGTAAGGCAAACTCCTTGCCGTTATCATAGGTCAGTGTTTCTACCGGGGCGGCTAAGGGGGAAAGCGCCCCAAGTATCGCTTCCTTGACGGCCTTCGCCGTTTTATTGGGGGCCAGGGCGATCACTGTGAAACGTGTCTTTCTCTCAACAGCCGTCATCAGTACGGAGCCACCCAAGCGCCCAATGATAAGGTCCATTTCCCAATCACCAATACGCTTGCGCTCATCAACAATCGCTGGACGCTCGTCGATACTTACCCGGTTCTTTAGCTGCCCGCGCTTGTCTGGGCTCCCGTAACGCTTCTTACGTTTCTTTTGGCAGCGCAAGTGGGCATGGAGGTCGCCCCCGGCCTTCTTGTCGATCAGAATGTACTGATAAATCCATTCTGGACTAACAGATTGCAGGATTGATTTTGCTAGCCAACCGCTGATCTGCTCTGGACTCCATTCCTCCCTCAGTAGCGATTCAACCCGCTGCCAGGTTATCTCTGTAATACGTGTATGGGTGTGGTGATGCTGCCGTTCAGTGGCAAAACGCTGGGCCTGCTGGGGCCTATAACCACGCAAGCCCGTTGCGACCAAGCTCTCTGCTAATTGTCCCAGGGCTTCGTCTAAGCTCTCTGGCTATGGCTTTTTGTGTAAAACCAGCTTTTAAAAATGCGGCTCTTCTCCGCTTTGTTGAGTGAAAAAAGATGCTGACCATCAAGTAACCTGTTGATATGTTTGGTTTATGACAACTTTACATAGGGCAGGTATATGACCATCAACATCTCACGGAATATTTTAAACCTCACGGGGCAACGTGTAAATGAAATTAAACTGGACGAAGAGGGTGACAAGATTGTTATTCACTGTAGCCGGGACGCCCGCAGGAGCACTATAGACCCCACCACAGGCAAGAAGGGAACTATCAACCAGCATATTCGCCGGCAGGTTAAGGATATCCCCCTTTTTGGGTATCCATGTGTGCTCGACATTGAACTGGCCCAAGTGTTTATTAGCAAGGGTGAGCGCCGCATTGAGGCGTGTGATTTTGTCGATAAAGGGTGCCGTTTCACCCACCGGTTTTGCCGACTGATCAGTGGATTATGCCGCCATATGTCTATTCAGGCCGTCTCCAGGCATTTGGGGATACGATGGGAGACAGTAAAGAATATCGACAAGGCATACCTGATGGAAACGCTCCCTGCGCTTGATCCTGCACAGTTGACTGGCTTGGAATATATTGGTGTCGATGAAGTTGCCAGGGCGAAAGGCCATGACTATATGACGGTGGTCTACGATATGGTCGGAGGTCATCTGGTCTGGGTGGAAGCTGGTCGAACTGCCGAGGTGTTTGCAAGATTTCTAAAACATCTCTCCCCGGATACATCCAGTAAAATCAAGGCCGTAGCTATGGATATGGGCCCTGCTTATCAAAAGGCTGTCAGGGAGTGCTTGCCGTTGGCAGACATTGTGTTTGACCGTTTTCACGTCATGAAAAATTACAGCAAAGCTATCCATAATCAGCGCCGGCTTGAGTTCAGGAAGGCCGATCCGAATGGTAAAAAACTGATGAAGGGGACGCATTATCTGTTGCTCAAAAATGCGGATAAGTTGAGTGAGAAACAAAGTAACAAGCTGCAAACGTTGTTGGATAGCAATAGCAACCTGAATGCGCTCTACGTTTTAAAAGAACAGCTTCAGTATCTGTGGAGTGCCACTTCATTTGAGGGGATGGCAGAGCAACTGGAAAGTTGGTGCTTGATAGCAGATCAGTCACACATGCTCTATCTGAAAAAGTTCGCAAAATCGCTCAGAAAACATTGTGTCGGCATCTGCAATTATGCAAAACACAAGCTAACAAGCGCCAGGATAGAGGCTGGTAATGTCAGTATAGGAATGATCCGTAAGCGCGCCAGGGGCATCAGGGATACCGAGTACTTCAAACTCAAAATTAGACAATCATCCCTCCCAGATAATCAATCTATGTTCTATTTGAAAACCTAGAATCACTCAACAAAGCGGAGAAGAGCCAAAAATGCTTCAATCTGGTATCGTTCGTATTCGGTCAACTGTGTATAGTTCATGTGTAATTTCCTTGGTCGAGAAAATGGCACTGGATTGTACCAGTTGGCCACCTGCTCTAGAAATTGCACTTATGACTTGAATCTAAGACCGGATTAAGTGCCAAATAGGCTTGAAACTGGTCGAAATCATCTCACAAATACCCAGTATTATCTAATACAATCAACATGTTAAGCGTTTTTCAGGGTCGACTAATTACCTGCAAATGCGTAAAAACTGGGCCTATTTGTTTGCTGTAACACGCTCGTTACGCGAAAATAGCGGCCGATCTGACCCACCCTCACTTTCCTGGAGAACTTGATGTCGTCCCGCGCCGAACTTGCTAATGCGATCCGTGCCCTGAGCATGGATGCTGTCCAACAAGCCAATAGTGGCCACCCCGGTGCGCCGATGGGAATGGCGGATATTGCGGAGGTCCTGTGGAATGATTTTATGCAGCATAACCCCGCGAACCCCTCATGGTCCAACCGCGATCGATTTGTGCTGTCCAATGGTCACGGGTCCATGCTCATTTACTCTCTTTTGCATCTCACCGGCTATGAATTGCCGATGGAAGAGCTGAAGAATTTTCGCCAATTGCACAGTAAAACTCCGGGGCACCCAGAGTATGGCTATGCACCAGGTGTTGAGACCACCACCGGGCCGCTGGGGCAGGGACTTACCAATGGTATAGGCATGGCTCTGGCTGAGAAGATCCTAAGTGCCCAGTTTAACGAGCCAGGGCATGAAGTGATCGATCACTTCACTTATGTTTTTCTGGGCGACGGTTGTCTGATGGAGGGCATCTCCCACGAGTCTAGTTCACTGGCGGGCACATTGGGCCTGGGCAAGCTGATTGTTTTTTACGATGACAACGGCATCTCCATTGATGGTGAAGTTGAGGGTTGGTTCACGGACGACACACCCGCTCGATTTGAAGCTTATGGCTGGCACGTCATTCCTGTTGTGGACGGCCACGATAGCGAGGCGATTAAATCTGCGATTGAAAGCGCCCGTGCGGAAACGGGCAAACCGACCATGATTTGCTGCCAAACCATTATTGGCAAAGGTGCTCCGAATAAGCAAGGCTCCGAGTCCTGTCATGGAGCACCACTGGGGGCGGATGAAATTGCCGGAACTCGCGCCGCATTGGGCTGGTCACACGCACCCTTTGAGATCCCCTCTGAAGTATACGGCGGTTGGAATGCGCATGAACAAGGCACCGCTTCGGAGAGTGATTGGAATCAGAAAATGGCGGCCTACGCCGAAGCTCACCCAGAGCGCGCCGCACAGCTTAACCGGAGACTGGCGGGGGAGCTGCCGGAAGATTTCAGTAAACAGGCCCAAGCCTATATCGCTCAATGTCAGGAAGAGGGCGCCAGTATTGCCTCCAGAAAGGCGTCACAAAATTGCCTCAATAACTTCGGTCCAGCACTTCCGGAGCTGCTTGGGGGGTCTGCGGATTTGGCGGGATCCAATCTGACCATATGGAGTGGTTCAGAAGGCATCACTGCCGATAACGCCGGCGGCAACTACATCTATTATGGCGTTCGTGAATTTGGTATGTCCGC
This sequence comes from Halioglobus sp., assembly GCA_965262875.1. Classification (GTDB taxonomy): domain Bacteria; phylum Pseudomonadota; class Gammaproteobacteria; order Pseudomonadales; family Halieaceae; genus JBALVT01. The sequence continues at coordinate 1,531,292 of OZ253569.1, read as the reverse complement.
GATTATGAATGGCATCGCCTTGCATGGCGGCTTTGTCACATACGGCGCTACTTTCCTGATGTTCATGGAGTACGCGCGTAACGCCGTGCGCATGGCGGCCATCATGGGCCAGCAATCGATATTTGTTTACACCCACGATTCAATTGGCCTGGGCGAAGATGGGCCCACCCACCAGCCTGTGGAACAATTGACCGCACTGCGGGTAACACCCAACCTGGAGACCTGGCGTCCCTGTGACACAGTCGAGTCCGCGGTGTGCTGGAAGTCGGCCATTGAGCGTCGGGATGGACCATCTGCGCTGATTTTTTCACGGCAGAGTCTGCCCCATCAAAACCGGGACAATGAGCAACTTGGCAATGTTGATCGCGGTGGTTATGTACTGCGTGATTGTGATGGTGCTGCCGATGCGATTCTTATCGCCACCGGTTCCGAGATCGGTTTGGCAATGGATGCGGCAGAGCAATTGTCTTCTGCAGGCAAATTCATTCGGGTGGTCTCCATGTCTTGTGCGGAGCGATTTGAAAAGCAGGACGCGCTTTACCGCGAATCTGTATTGCCCAGTGATGTTCTGGCACGTGTTGCGATTGAGGCCGGTCACGCAGATTACTGGTACAAGTACGTCGGCTTGGATGGGCGTGTCGTTGGGATGACTACCTTCGGCGAATCAGCCCCCGCCGAGGATCTGATGAAGCACTTCGGTTTTACCGTTGAGAATGTGGTCTCCACGGTGCAGGACATACTGCTTTAGGGGCAGACTTCTTGTTGCGGCTGGCAATTAATGGCTATGGAAGAATCGGTCGCTGTGTACTGAGGGCTCTTCATGAGAGCTCACTGCGCGATCAACTTCAGGTTGTAGCGATCAACGAGTTGGCAGATGCCCGCACGGTGCTGCACCTGAGCAAATACGATTCCACCCACGGGCGTTTTCCCGGCACGATTGATTCGGCAGATGAACAGCTGTTAATTGACGGTCAGCCGATTGCACTGTTGAGACAGGCCAGTATCTCCAATTTGCCCTGGAAGGGTTTGGGAGTGGATATGGTGCTTGAATGTACCGGCGCTTTTTCAGATCGGCCCACCGCCGAGCAGCACAGGGAGCAAGGTGCGGATAAGGTTTTGTTTTCGCAGCCGGCGCAGTCCGATGTAGATGCCACCGTGGTGTACGGTGTAAACCATGAAGACTTGTCTGCTGACCACCAAATTGTCTCCAGCGCGTCTTGTACGACCAACGGAATCGTACCGGTTATCAAAGCATTGGATGACGCTGTTGGTATTGTTAGCGGCACCATAACAACTATTCATTCTGCGATGAATGATCAGCCTGTTGCCGATGCCTATCACAACACCGATTTGCGCAAGACACGCGCGGCGTCACAGTCGATTATTCCAGTGGACACGGCCTTGGCAAAAGGCATAGAGAGAATTCTCCCGGAATTGTCGGGGCGTTTTACCGCCCAGGCACTGAGGGTTCCCACCTTGAATGTCTCGGCGATGGATTTGACGGTGCAGGTCTGTGCCAACACAAGCGTCGATGAAATAAATGCGGTACTTGAAGCTGCCTCGGCGGCGCAGTTCTGCGGCGTTCTGGGTTATACCACTGAGCCACTGGCCTCCTGTGACTTCAATCACGACCCTCGCTCGAGCATCGTCGATGCCAGCCAAACTCGAGTGAGCGGTGACCGCCTGGTTAAAGTTTTGACCTGGTTCGATAATGAATGGGGATACGCCAATCGAATGTTGGATGTGGCCCGTCACTGGGGCTATCTTTGACGGATAAGTTGCCGGTGAAAAATGAGGAGATAGTAAAATGGGTATCACGGTTGATTTGATGGCCGACCAGGAATTGGCGGGCAAGCGAGTGCTGATTCGCGAGGATCTCAATGTGCCGGTTAAGGACGGTCTGGTATCCAGTGACGCCAGAATCAGAGCGGCCCTGCCCACGATAAATGCGGCAATCGAAGCCGGCGCCCGTGTAATTTTAATGTCACATTTGGGTAGGCCCACTGAGGGTCAATTTGAAGACCAGTACTCGATGCGCCCGGTAGCGGAACATCTAAGTGGGCTGTTAGGGCAGCCAGTTGAGCTCGTTACTGACTGGCGAGGCGGTGTGGAACTCGCCCCCGGAAGTGTTGCCCTTCTCGAAAATGTTCGTTTCAACCCGGGCGAAAAAGCCAATGATGATGAGCTGGCCAAAGCCTATGCCAAGCTGTGCGATGTGTTTGTTATGGACGCTTTTGGCACAGCGCACCGAGCTCAAGCCTCTACCCATGGAGTCTCAAAATATGCGTCGAAAGCGTGTGCCGGGCCCCTGCTCGCAGGCGAGTTGAGTGCGTTGGAGTTAGCGCTGACAAACCCCAAACGGCCTATGGTTGCTATTGTCGGTGGATCGAAGGTATCTACGAAGCTTACCGTGCTTGAAACTCTCTCAGAGCGTGTGGATCAATTAATAGTGGGCGGCGGCATCGCCAATACCTTTCTTGCGGCGAGTGGTATGCACGTTGGAAAATCTTTGTGTGAGCATGACTTGATTCCCTCGGCCCGTGCGCTAATGGAAAAAACCAGTATCCCACTGCCAAGCGATGTGGTCACTGGAAAAGAATTTTCCGACGCTGCTCCAGCTAGTTTAAAGTCATCTGCTGATGTCGAAGCAGATGACATGATTTTAGATATTGGCCCTGAGTCATCTGCACAGATTGCTAAGGTGCTCGCTCAGGCAGGAACTATACTGTGGAATGGGCCGGTCGGCGTGTTTGAGTTCGACCAATTTGCAGGGGGTACCGAGGCTTTGTCCAGGGCAATAGCGGATAGCCCAGCCTTCTCATTGGCCGGTGGTGGTGACACACTTGCCGCTATCGATAAATACGGCATTGCGGATGATGTGTCCTATATTTCAACCGGGGGAGGGGCTTTTCTTGAGTATGTCGAAGGCAAAAAATTACCGGCAGTGGCTGTTCTTGAGGAACGCGCGAAGGGCCACTAGTACCGCAAAATAACGCGATCTAATTTTCGAATTAAGAACGACAGTTGATATAGAGGAAGTGTCAAAATGGCTTTAATCAGTTTGCGCCAATTATTGGACCATGCAGCCGAACACAATTACGGTGTTCCCGCATTTAATGTGAACAACCTCGAGCAGACCCGAGCCATCATGGAAGCGGCGGATGAAACTAATTCACCGGTGATTATGCAGGCCAGTGCGGGTGCTCGTAAGTATGCTGGCGCGCCCTTTTTGCGACACATGATGGCGGCGGCGATAGAAGAGTTTCCGCATATACCGGTGGTTATTCATCAGGATCACGGCGTGTCCCCTGCGATTTGCCAACGCTCCATTCAACTGGGTTTTAGCTCCATCATGATGGATGGGTCTCTGGGAGAAGATGGCAAGACGCCCATGGATTATGACTACAATGTGGATGTGACGCGTAGAGCTGTCGACATGGCCCATGCCTGCGGAGTATCCGTAGAAGGAGAGCTGGGCTGTCTGGGTTCCCTGGAAACCGGGGAGGCTGGCGAGGAAGATGGGGTAGGTGCGGCGGGCATCCTCACTCACGATCAAATGCTGACCGATCCCGAAGAGGCCGCACAGTTTGTAGCGGCCACTGATGTTGATGCCCTGGCGATTGCCTGCGGTACCAGCCACGGAGCCTACAAATTTTCGCGTCCTCCCACCGGAGACATACTGGCAATAGACCGCATTAAAGAAATTCACGCGCGCATTCCAGGTACCCATTTGGTAATGCACGGCTCTTCATCGGTGCCCCAGGAGTGGCTGGCGGTGATCAATGAATTTGGTGGCGATATCCCGGAAACCTACGGTGTGCCCGTGGAGCAAATACAAGAGGGTATACGCCACGGTGTTCGCAAAATTAATATCGATACGGATTTGCGATTGGCTTCAACCGGTGCGGTGCGTCGTTTCCTGGCTGAAAACCCCTCTGAGTTTGACCCCAGAAAGTTTTTAGCGGTAACTATCAAGGCGATGAAGGACATATGTCTCGCTCGCTATGAAGACTTCGGCGCGGCTGGCAACGCCGACAAAATCAAGGTGATGTCATTGGACGCTATGCACATGGCCTATGACAAGGGCGATTTGAAACAGCGGGTGAACTGATTGAGCACGCCAGGTGCGGTGTGAAACTTGATCTTAAAACACTGGAAGAACTGCGTGGCTCGCTTCCTGGCATTGAGCTTGCCGCGCATCCCACTGGCAAGCTAGAGGGTTTTTGTCAGTTCTACGATATTAATTTCGAGGAGCGCTTGGAGGGTGTTCAACACCTGATAGGCACGGTGAGTTCGGGAGATTATAAAGTCGCTGTTCATCAGTGGGTAAGTGAGTCGGCTACTCGAAACCTGTTGGTGGTGCATGGTTTTCTCGATCATACAGGTCTGTTTTCGCATCTGATCGAGTATGGGCTTAAGCACAATTGTAACGTCGTTTGTTTTGATCTTCCCGGTCACGGTTTGTCCACCGGCGAACCTACGACCATCGATGATTTCGGCCAATACAGCCGGGCGATTGCCTCTGTCATGGCGGCAGTTAGCGTACCTGAGTTGCCCTGGTGGGCAATGGCGCAAAGTACCGGTTGTGCTGCGCTTATGGATTTCGCTTCTAAATACCCGTGGCCATTTTCAGCTACGGTGCTGCTTGCTCCTCTCATCAGGCCCGCCGCGTGGAACCGTATGTGGGTGTCACATGCTTTGGTGAATCGCTTTATAAAAAGCGTGAAGAGAACCTTTGTAGTGAATTCCGGTGATGCGGACTTCCTTGAGTTCCTGCGCTCCGACCCCTTGCAGAGCCATCGAATTTCAGTGATGTGGGTAGGAGCGTTACGCCGTTGGCTCGCCAATCTTGTATACGAAGATCTTGGTGTTGGCCCTGTTTTGGTCCTGCAGGGCGATGCGGATGGTACGGTGGACTGGAGATACAATATGGCCCACATCACTACTTTGTTCCCGGGTAGTGAGGTGGAGTATCTAGCGGGAGCGGGACACCAATTAGCGAATGAGACGCTGGAATGTCGAACCCAGTATCTTGCCAAAGTCGGGGTTTTTGTCGGCCTCATCTAAGGCCCTATCTCCGAAACTTCCCATGCCACATCATCATTAGTGTTGTTAGTCGTCATAAAGTGCGCGTGCACTGTCTGTATTTTTAGAAGTTCCCTGCCATAAGTGTAAATAAGTCACAAATTACCATCTGAGGTTGAGGGTGCGGTCACACCATTCGTTAAACGTGTGTGTCGAGCGGCGTCCGTCGCTCTTACAAACAGCATGCTTACATATACAGGGGTATATTTATGTCAATTCCAATAAAGAAGACGAAGCTTTTTACTGCATTAAAGCTCGGCCTGGGTCTGGCGACTGCTGCCACTCTGGCTGGACCTGTTGCCGTACTGGCTCAGGAAGAAGAACAGATAGTCGAAGAAGTTGTCATTACAGGTTCGCGGATAAAGCGATCTGACAGCGACAGTATTAGCCCAATCACTACACTCACCAGCGAAGACCTGAGTGTTTCCGGCAACTTGACGCTGGAAAACTTTATTCAGGATCTACCTTCCGTTAACGGCGGTGATTTCGGCGCTGGTGTAAACAATGGCAACCCAGGGGTTGCTACAGTGTCCTTACGTGGTTTGGGCCCAAACCGCACACTGGTGCTGGTTAATGGTAAGCGCTTCGCCTCTGCGGGTGTGGATGGCTATGTTGATATCAATAGCATCCCAACCGCCATTGTTGAGCGAATAGAAGTACTTCGCGATGGTGCATCTACGGTATACGGCACAGACGCGGTAGCCGGTGTTGTGAACATTATTACCAAGACAAACTTCGAAGGTGCGGAATTTGATATTGGCTATGACATTACCGATGAAGACGACGGTGAAATGCTCAATTTCTCCGCAATGTTCGGAAATACTTTCGATCGCGGTAACTTTGTTTTCGCTGCGCAAGTCAACAAGCGTGAGGAAATTCGCCAAGGCGACAGAGGTTTTTCTGAGTGCCCTTTATTTGACGACGGCGTAAACAAAATTTGTGGTGGTAGCCCAACCACGACTCCGGCGCAGTTCACCCCACTGGGCGTGGATTCGGCGATCGGCGGACAGGTACTCGATGCAGACGGCTTCACGACTCGCGATTTTGATGCGGCTCAAGATGCCTTTAACTTCGCTGCCCTGAGCTACCTGACCACGCCAAGTGACACTTACAGCGCATACGCCGCCGTCAATTATCTGTTAATTGAAGAAAGTGCAGTGGGTTCTATTGGTTCCACATTAGAGGTGAATTACTCAAATCGTACTTCAGATCAGTTGTTGGCACCTGTGGGAACTTTTGGCGGATGGATTACGTCCGCTTCGCACCCCAACAACCCTTTCGGCGACATTCTTTGTGACGCCAACCCCGATTGTACTGAGCCACAGGACGTTGCGACTTCCAGACGCCTAACTGAATCCGGCGGTCGAAGATTCACCCAGGAAGTGGATACCTGGCGCTTGTCGCTCGCTTTTGATGGTGAACTCAACAACGGTTGGACATGGGACGCGAACTATACTTTGGCGAAATGGAATGATAGCCAGCGTGACGAAGGTCGTCCGAACCGACCCAATATTGAGGCGATGATGGATCCCGATTTGTGTGCGGCTGCCGGTGATTGCCCGGGAGTCTACAATCCTTTTATCAGCGACAGCATGACACCCGAACAGGTTATGTACGGTTTTGTTGGAGTGAATACAAAAGAAGAATCCCAACTGAACGTTTTCCAGTTTAACCTTTCAGGTGGAACTGGCATCGAATTACCCGGCGGCGAAATAGCCTGGGCGATTGGTTACGAAAACCGTCGCGAATCAGCGGCGTCTAGCCCTGATGGTGGTGCTGCGATCGGTGCCATTGCTTTTACTCCCGGACTTCCAACCGGCGGTAAGTTTGAAGTGGATGAGTACTATGGAGAGGTTGTTTTTCCAATCTTGCAAGGCGCACCATTGGCTGAAGTGCTAGCGGTTGAGGCCTCCTACCGAGTCTCTGATGTGGACTTCCTGAGTGGAAGTGACAGCATCTATAAAGTGGCTATTGAGTGGGCCCCGGTTGAAGACGTCCGTTTTCGTGGCACCTTCGCCGAAGGCTTCCGTGCTCCGAACATCAGTGAGTTGTTCCTGGGTCAGCAGCAATCAGCTGAAAGCTATACAGATCCATGCCGCAACTATGGCGCCGGTGGTACTGATGCGAATACGGTAGCAAACTGTCAGGCTGATGGTTTGGCCGGAGATTTCAATCTCGCGACATTCCAGGCTACAACCTTACAAGGTGGTAACCCGGATCTCGAGCCAGAGACTTCTGAATCGTTTACTTTTGGCGTCGTGATTACGCCAAGCTTCATTGAAAATCTGTCAATCTCTATCGATTACTTCGATATTGAAATTGAAGATGCCATTGGTACTGCACCTACTTCAGAGGTTATTTCTTCGTGCTACGCCAGTGCTGGATTTTCGGATCCGCTTTGTGCATTAATTGTTGGACCTGCGACTCCAGGTGTTGATGAAACTCCTTCACCCGCCGCTCCTGGTCGCCGAAATAGTAACCTGCAGGTATCTGGTGTGTTACAGACAGAAGCAAACTTGGCAACCTACAAAACCAGCGGTTACGATTTCCAGATCAACTATGGCTTCGAAACCAGAATTGGCATGATTGACCTGGTTGTCTCTGGAACGTATTTGGAAGAGTACGACTATCTGCCATTTTCCGGTGGAGAGACTGTTGAGCTTGCGGGTAACTTCGGTGGTGATCCCGCCTTTGGTAGCCCAGCGGCTTTCGCTGAGTGGCAGACCAACTACAGTGCAACTCTCACCAGAGATAACTGGGGTGCTAACCTGTCAGCCAGATACATGTCTGCAACGGATGATATCGACGCATCTCCATCAAACCTTGAAAACACAGCTGACGATATTACTTATCTGGATGCTCAAGGTTACTTCACTTGGGAGAATATGACCTTTACGTTCGGTGTACGTAACCTGACTGACGAAGAGCCACCTTATGTCACTGCCTACGACGACATGAACACTCTTCAGTTCAGCTACGACACACAGGGTCGTTACCTCTATGCTCGAGCCAAAGTAACTTTCTAAGCTTATTGCGGGCAGTCGATTTCGACTACCTCGCTTAGCCTAAGATTGAAACATTAAACCCCCAAGAGATTATCTTGGGGGGTTTTTTTGTGCCTCAAATAATCAAGTTGATATGCTTACTCTTTGCGCGTCAGCAGTTCATATTTGTAGTTGTACTTTTCTCGATCGATTTCAGCGGTTGCGTAATATGCCGCTTTCTGCAAGTTCCTTTTTGCGAGGGCAACTTTGCCGGTGTGTAATTGAGACAACGCTAGCAGCTGATAAAAACGATGGTCATCCTTTCTCAGGCGTATTGCCTTTCGTAAAATCTTAGTCGACTTAGTAAAATCCTTTAGGCTGTATGCCCGCTCAGCGCGCTTGTATTGGTAGTAGGGGTTTTTACCGCGGGAAAACCTAACCTGATTTGAATAGTAGTGAGAAGAGTCCATCTTGACCACGTCAAGTGGTGCGGGTGGGTTCGGCGGATTGTTGGCGCAGGAGGCGATCGCAATGCTTAGCAATACGATAACTAATCGCGGGTTAATCCGGCGTTGAAACCAATACAGTCGAGGTATGAAGGGCATGAGTTGGCCTCCGCGGTCTTTGCTGACTAGTCTCATCTTCTAATTTGAATCTGTGATAGCTATAGATTGATATTAAGCTTTGCTGGAGAAATGTCAAAAAGGCAGTTGGTGGGAAGTTTCGCAGCCCAGCCTGAGCCAAGTAGAATCACTTGTACGGCTTAAATGGCTATGCCAAGCTATTCATTGCATTTTGATTTTTCTTAAGCGGGGTCCACGCAATTAAAACCTTAATACTAAGCCTTTTTGTAGCGTTGTTTTACAGCCACGCATGTGTTGCAAGTGAGAACCTTGATATCAGAAAATTGATGACAGCCTACGAGTTTCAGGAGACGGGATTATACTCGCTGGACGAAAAACAATTAGAAGCCTTGAACCATTGGCTTGTCAGTTACACCGCCAACGAGGCTCCGATACTTAAGAAAAAAAATAGCGAAGTCAAAAAGGCCGAAAAGACCTCTATCAAAAGTCAGCTGGTCGGCGAGTTTGAGGGCTGGAGTGGCAAGACCAAATTCGTTCTCAAAAATGGTCAGGTTTGGCAGCAGCGCACTAGCGAAACCTGGCGTTCGCCTAAACTCACTGCGCCAAATGTTGAAGTCAGGAAGAATTTTATGGGCTTTCATGTATTGGAATTGGAGGGAGTTAAGCGATCACTAAGAGTTAAGCGTATCGAATAAAAAGAAAGACGCTGACACAGTTCGACACTTATGATTGTAATTGCTTAGAAACGTTGACTTAATTTGGTGTATAAAAACCGGCCCTTGAGCTCGTGAGTTCGGCCGTCGATACTATCGTTGAAAGCTGAAGTCGCCAGGGGGGCCGCTTCATCCAGGAGGTTGTCCACTCCAACTGTCCAGCGCAAGCCCTTAAGCACTTTAAATTTATAGCTGAGTTGAACGTCGTGGACCGTCCATGAATCGATATCGCGGGGCTCGGTGGTGCCGGGGATGACCTCTTCCAGCGAACTGATAAAGTGCATTTCGTAGCTGCCTCGCCATCTTTTGTTATTCCACCGTACGCCCAACCGGCCCTTCCACTGAGGTATGCCACCTAGGCCTTCGGATGCCTCATCCTGGAAGGTTCCGGCCAGTTCCAGTACACGGGCTGTTGCATCCAGCTTTGCTTTATACTTGTGGATATAGGTACCGCTGGCGGTGAGTGAGACCTGGCCCCAGGGGCGCTTGCGGTGGTGATAGGTCAGGGAGAAATCACTGGCCGTGACCTTGCGTTTGCCCACATTGAGGTTTGTACCCTCCACCAGCTGCAGATTTCCCATGGAGTCTCGCTGTATCTGTTCGCTGAGACTGCCGGTAAGCGCATTTTGATTGACGATGAACTGGGCGCTGGAATCCACAACGTTGTCCTGATCCAGTCGGAAGAAATCCAATGACGCTGTAATTCCGGGAAACGTGGGTGGCGTCCAAATAAGCCCCAGACCATAGGACTCCGAGTCTTCTGGTTTGAGCTCTTCGTTGCCCCCAATGATTGTTAAAAATTGGTTTCTTGTGGGATCCGCTTGTTGTATGCACCCGGGTAGTACGCCCACATTTTCGATCTGTGTGCAGGGGTCGTGGAGAAATGCCTGGTCTTCTGAGGCGCCCTGGTACAGTTCATTGAGGCTTGGCGCGCGAAACCCTTTCGCATAGTTTAGGCGGACGACATAGGTGGAATCTGCGGCAAATCGCAGGCCCAATTTCGGGTTTGTCGTGCTGCCAAAATCACTGTATCTGGAGAATCGGAGGGCTGCCTCAAGCTCGAGATTATAAGAACCATCCGCACTTTCCCAGGTAGGAATAAGAGTCTCGGCATAGAACTCTGCAATTTTACGGTCGCCACTGGTGGGCTCGAAATTGCTACCGCCGAGAGTGTTGATAGAGGCAATAGATCGGCTGGGGCTCTTGCGAGTGCTCTCACCTCTGTACTCGGCACCTAATGCCAGCGCAATGTTCCGCGAGTTCAGTTTTAAGCTTTCATTACTGACATTGAGAGAGACGGTGGACAGTTTATAGTGACCACTTACTCCACCTGTGACCCCTATAAAGTCTAACTGTGATGGAGTGATACTACCCGTAGGTCCGAGTAGATTAACGGCTACACAGTCGCCGGTCGAGAGGGCTTCGCAGTTCTCTGCTGGGCCCAGACCTAACTGCAAGTTGTCCGCATTGACTAAGTTGGAGGAAGTCTCGGAGGCTTCGCTGCGGCTCCAGTTATAGCTGATATCCCAGTTCCACTGCTCGAATAGTCCCTCAACTATGGCGCTAAATCGGGTGACTTCCGAGTTGTTCTTTTGCAGGCGAGGCGGCAATTCGATGAGTCGGCGCCGGGCATCTGTGATGTCTACTCCAAAGGGGTTGAAGGGATTGGTTTGGGAAATAGTCAGGGGGATGCGTTCGAAGGCGGTAAAGACGGGAGTTGGCGCCAGAGTTGCCTCCGCTTCGGTTTCAAGGTATTGGAACTCGAATAAGCCAGAAATGCGCTCGTTAAAATCGTAGGCGACATTGTTGTATACACTGGTTCGTTCCAGGGGGACGACCGCCGACGTAAAGCCCCTAAAATCGAACAAGTCCTCTTCTGTTGCTGCCCGGTATTGGCCTCCGTCGAGAATAATCGCTGTATCATCCGGGAGCGTGACTCTTGCTGTTTCAGTCGCACTGGAGCGCAAGTCTGCGCCGCCCTGGGGTCGGTTGTCGGCACTCCGAGACACTCTCCGGTCTGAACTTGATATCTCGTCCTGCCCGTAGTCGGAGATATTGATGAAAAAAGACCCATTGGGGATCACAGTGCCATATTGCAGGGTGTGGGTTCGCGTTTGTAAATCCCCCCGGGAGGCTTCGCCGTAATAAGTTTCAGCGAGTAGCCCGTGGAAATGTTGCTTCATAATGATATTCACAACTCCGGCAATAGCGTCGGATCCGTAAATAGCTGACGCCCCCCCTTTGAGTATCTCAATTCTCTCGACCGCTGCCGGTGGAATGCTGTTCAAGTCAACAGACTCTCCGGCTAGGCCATCGTTTGCCACTCTGCGTCCATTGATTAATACCAGGGTATTGCTCGATGGCAGGCCGCGCAGAGTTACGGTGGCCGTGCCATTGCCGCCGTTTGAGATGGCAGTGCTGATGGAGTTGCCCGAAACAGCGGGAACAAACTTCAGCAGTTCGCCTACACTTTGTGCGCCGCTGAACTCTATATCGGGTGCCGAAATGATATCGACGGGTGAGGCCTGTTCGTATCGAGTGTGGCGGATTCTAGAACCGGTCACTCTGGACCCATAGACATAGGTTTGTTCTAGTTGCGGATCGTACACGGGATGTTTGCTCACCACTTCTTCAGAGGTGGAACAGTTGGCCTGCGAGGACGCATTTTCAATACAGCGAACCTCCAAAATTGCGATTATGTGGCCGTCAACTAGCTCCCAGCTTAGTTCCGAAGGCTGTAACAGTATGTCCAGCACGGCAGATAGTGTGCCCTCGCCGATAAAGGGAGGTGATATAACATTCCGAGTGACATAGTCTGGAAAGACAATGGCTCGGCCACTTTGCTGACTAAACTGGATGAGCGCATCGGGGAGATATCGTGCGTCTATGACGAATTGATAGCGGGTCGATTCAAAGAGATCTGCAGCCGTTTGCTGCGCACTAGACTCCTGCGCCCAAGTGCTTATGACGAGGCTGCAATTGAGTATCATCCAAGCGACAGACCGGCCTGCAAAATGCCGGATTTTCCTCGCTTGGCCCCCTGTAAGCCTCGCTTTTGCCAATGTAGTAAGCCCGGTTACGGTTTTCCCGTAGCCCTTTAAAGAATGTATTTAATTCGAGCGATGTAGGGCGTTTGCCCAGAGGGACTTTATAGCTTACTGGCTGGCTTTGAGCAACTGAAGCGTGTCTTCGCCCAACTCCACAACTTGCAGGTTCAGGCTAAGTTCCAGGGCGTGTAAAATGGAATCTGGCTGATCCAATTCGAAAACACCTGAGATTGTCATAGCGGCAATGTCCCTATCTGACAGCAATATTCGGATCTTTCGATAGCGTTGTAACTGCTCGACCAGGTCCCGAAGGTTCATCTCCTTGGCGATGAGATTGCCGCTTTGCCAGGCAATATGGCTGGCGGTGTCGATTGAACCCGAGGCTTCCAGGCCACGGTTGCTTGCTATCAAGTATTCGTTGACATGCACCACTTCAATGGCGGGAGCTCGACCGCCGGTATCACCCAGTTCGGTAACTCGGACTACACCCTCTGTAACGGTGATATCTGCGCGATCGGTCTTGCGGAGGATATTAAATGCAGTTCCCAGGGCGGTGACCTTTGCAGCACCTGCATTCACTTCGAACGGTCTTTCGGGGTTTTTGGCGACTTCGAAGAAGGCTTCACCGTGAATCAGCTTAATCGAGCGATGATGCTTTGAGTATTTGACACTAATTTTGCTGTTGGTATTGAGAGTAACAACTGAATCGTCTGCCAAGGTATAAGTACTGCGCTCACCAATGGCAGTCTGGAACTGTAGCTCTTTTTCCATGGAGGAGGACGCTGGCCACAGGAAAAAAGCCAGGACGAAACTGGCGGCAATGGCCATCGATCCAGCCAACCAGTCACCTCGATTTGCTGCAATTTCTTCTCTGTGTAGGGGTATCGGCATCGCCTTCACGGAGCCCAAGTCATCCCACATATCGAGCATTTCATCCATGGCTCGCTGGTTAGAGGCATCCTGGGCTAGCCAAAGGGCAAAATCCCCTCTGTCGGCGTCAGTTGCGGCGTTCGAGCGCAGCCGAGCAATCCAGCTCAGAGCTGTATCGCGCAGGCGATCTTCGCTACTTGTGTTGTTCCGGTTCATCCGTGTTCCCTAGTTACTCTTCTCGCTCAGATTGGCTCGATTCCGGGCGATGCTGTCTTTTTGGCTAAAGTTATATGGTCTTCATTAGTGTGACGAATAAAGTTGAAGTTCCCTCAATAACACCATTATGCATTGCTTAGTGATCATCGGGGTAATAAGTGGCCAACTTTCTTCGACAGTGTTTAAGTGCCGCCAGGATATATTTCTCAACACTCGAGACCGAAACTTCCATTTCTACCGCGATTTCCTGATATGACAGCCCCGTGTGTCGGTGCAGGAGAAAGGCCTGTCGGGTCTTGAATGGCAGCTCGTCAACCGCCTGATAGATATCGGCAAGTTTCTCTCGTGCGTCCAGTATTTTTTCCGGTGATGCCGTGCTGGCGTTGCTATCGAAGGGTTCCCCGTCTTCGGCCAGGCTTTTTTCCTTCTTCAAAAAGCGGAAATGTAATGTCCGTCGTCGCAGCTGGTCTATGGCCAGGTTGCTCGCCACTTGAAATATAAATGCCCGCGCATTATCGAGGTTTTCGGGTTGCTCCATGCGATGCAGACGCAAAAAGGCGTCTTGCGCTACTTCGGCTGCGTCTTCGGGGCTGTCGAGCTTTCTAGCGAGGTACTTTTCCAAGGCGGAACCGTGCTGTGCTACCAGCTCGGCAATAAATTGATCTTTGTCTGTATCCACGCGTTTTGTAATCTTACTCTTTGGCTGCCTGGGCGAATCTGCCGATTGTGACAGACCCTAGAACAGTACGCGAGCGCGTATGGTGCCTTCTATGCTCGCCAGCTTTTCCAGAGCCATGTCGCTGTATTCGGCGTCGATATCGATGACGACATAACCAATCGACTCCGTCGTTTGAAGGTATTGCGCGCTCACGTTGAGATTATTCTCTGAAAACACACTGTTAATCGCGCTCATGACGCCGGGCATATTGTGATGGATGTGTAGCAGGCGATGACAGCCCTCATGTTCCGGAAGTGCGACCTCGGGGAAATTAACTGATGAAATTGAAGTACCGTTGTCACTGTAGCGAGCCAGTTTTTCGGCGACTTCCGTGCCAATATTTTCCTGGGCTTCGACGGTGCTACCACCAATATGGGGAGTGAGAATAGCGTTATCGAACTCGCGAAGTGGCGATATGAACTCATCAGCATTAGAGCGTGGTTCGGTTGGAAACACGTCGATGCCTGCGCCGCCCCGATCATATTTTGCGTTGAACCGGTTTCGGGAACATGCAGACGTATAACATCGGAATTTCCCATTAGGTGACTCAGACTGGAGACTTGTCGGGCGTTACCAAGGGGTAGTTTGTTAACCACATCGTAGAACTGCACCTGCATCCCCAGGCCCTCAGCGATCACACCCAACTGCATGCCTATGTTGCCATAGCCGACAATTCCCAGGCGCTTACCTCTGATTTCGAAGGAGTTTAGAGCGGATTTTTGCCACTGACCCCGGTGTGAGGCTGCATTTTTCTCGGCCACTCCACGCATTAGGAGAATGGCTTCGGCGATGACCAACTCCGCTACGCTTCGCGTATTGGAAAAGGGAGCGTTGAAAACCGAGACACCGCGTAGTGTCGCTGCGCGTAAATCAACTTGATTGGTGCCGATGCAAAAGCACCCAACCGCTACAAGCTTCCCAGCGGCCTCGAAAATGTCTTCAGTCAACTGTGTGCGGGAGCGGATTCCAACGAAGTGTGCGTTGGCAATAGCGGTTTTAAGTTCTTCGGGTGGCAGCGCCTTTTGATGGCATTCGATGTTCTCATAGCCGGCTTTTCGCAGAACCTCGATAGCCGAGGGGTGTACGCCCTCCAGCATTAGAAATTTGATTTTGTGCTTTTCAAGGGATTGCTGCGCCATGAACTGAAATCTCGTCATATTGTTTGCTGGACTCGGTCGAACCTGCACAGATTCGAGGGGCGCGCATGTTAACATACCCTTCCGGCGAATCCGCTCGGATCGAGACCCCTGTGAAAATTACCGGAGGAATACGGCGTGGCTCATTTGAGTGACTCTATTTTGGAGGCGCTAGAAGCGATTGTTGGTGTGGGCAAGGTGCTTAGTGATGTTGAATCCCTTCAGCGCTATGGCACCGACTGGACCAAAGTGTTTACACCAAACCCCAGCGTAGTAGTGCTGCCTTCGACAATTGAGCAGGTGCAGGATGTGGTGCGATTGGCGCATCGCGAAGCTCTGGCAATCGTTCCCTCCGGTGGTCGTACTGGCCTCAGCGCTGGCGCTGTTGCTCATCGCGGAGAGTTGCTGCTAGCGATGGACAATCTAAGCACTCTGAATGATTTTAATCCCATTGATAGAACGGTTCGCTGTGGCGCTGGGGTGATCACCCAGACTTTGCAGGAGTTTGCCCAGGAGCAGGATCTGTTCTATCCCGTGGACTTTGCCTCGAGTGGATCAAGCCAGATAGGAGGCAATGTATCTACAAACGCTGGAGGGATAAAAGTTATCCGGCACGGAATGACACGAGACTGGGTGGCCGGCGTAAAGCTGGTCACGGGCACCGGGGAGTTGTTGGATTTGAATCGGGGCCTGCTGAAAAACAACGCTGGCTACGATCTTCGCCAACTGGTGATTGGCGCTGAAGGTACACTGGGTGTAGTTGTAGAGGCGACGATGCAGCTTACAAGGCCGCCGGGAGATTTGGCGGTTATGGTTTTAGGCGTGCCCGACATGACGGCCATCATGTCAGTACTGAGTGCGTTTCAGAGCTCTATGGAGCTAGGCGCTTTCGAGTTCTTTTCCGAATTGGCCCTCGATAAAGTGGTGACGCATCAGGGTCTGCAGCGACCTTTTGAGACCGCCGCCCCTTATTACGCGCTGCTGGAGTTCGATCAGGCGGTATCCGGTGAGATGGACAAGGCCATGGAGCAGTTTGAACACTGCCTGGAAAATGGCTGGGTGTTGGATGGTGTCGTGAGTCAGAGCATGGCGCAGACGCGAGATCTGTGGCGGTTGCGGGAAGATATCTCGGAAACCATTTCTGCGTGGACTCCCTACAAAAATGATATTTCTACGATTATTTCCTCAGTGCCCAATTTTCTCGTTGAAGTGGAGAGCGTTGTCAGCGAGGCCTATCCGGATTTTGAGATCGTGTGGTTCGGCCACATTGGCGATGGCAATGTTCACCTGAATGTACTCAGGCCCGACGACGTGTCTATGAATGAATTTCAACAGCGCTGTGGCAAGGTCAGCAAGTGGGTATTCGAAATCGTCCAGCGCTACGGTGGTAGTGTTTCAGCTGAACACGGTGTTGGCCTATTGAAGAAAGACTACTTGTCCTATAGCCGTTCGGAGCTGGAGATTCAATTGATGCGGCAGATTAAACTTGCCTTTGATCCCCAGGGTATTATGAACCCTGGCAAGATCTTTGACCTGTAACGTTCGGTCTACCGAGGTGGATGGTCCTCGCCGGGCGCCCGGCGAGGGGCGCGTCTAACCATTTACTCGGCGTAGAGTGTCTTAACGCCGGAGCCTGTTCCCAGAAACAATACATCTGCTGGTTTTAGAGCGAACAAACCGTTGCTTACCACCCCTGTAATCCCGTTAATCTTAGCCTCGATCGCCAGTGGGCCAGGGATGGAGAAATTAAATACATCCAGAATAATGTTGCCGTTGTCGGTGACAACGCCTTCACGGTACACCGGATCACCCCCCAACTTGACCAACTGCCTCGCCACGTGGCTGCGGGCCATGGGAATCACTTCCACCGGTAGCGGAAAAGCGCCGAGGGTATGCACAAGTTTGCTTTCGTCGGCGATGCAGATAAATTCTTTGGCTACCGCCGTGACGATTTTTTCTCGTGTCAGTGCTGCGCCGCCGCCCTTTATGAGTTGTAGTGCCTTGTTGCTCTCGTCTGCTCCGTCGATATAAAAGTCGACCTGATTAACACTGTTGAGATCGTAGACCGGGATACCGTGGCTTCTCAATCGATCGGCAGATGCTTCTGAGCTCGCAACGGTTGAGCTTATCCGTCCTTTAATTTCTGCCAGAGCATCAATAAAACAATCGGCAGTAGAACCCGTTCCAATTCCCAGAACCGTATCGTCTTCGATTTTCGGTTTTATGTGTTCCAGTGCTGCAGCTGCTACGGCTCTTTTTAATTCGTCCTGGGTCATTGTGGTGTGATCCTTCGTCAAAAAAATGGTTGAGATGGCGAGCTGCTTATTTTTATTATCGACTATTGTGGAGGAGCAATCACGCGAAATACCGCATTAGTGCCGCGCCACAGCGCGTGAAAATCCACCCTACCTCAATTATGATAGCCACCAGCGAAAAAGAACCGGAAAAACCAGGCCATGCCGCAGTCATATATCAAACGAATACTCGATGCCAGAGTATACGACGTCGCCCGGGAAACGCCGGTTGAGGAAGCCGCGTTGATGTCCAAGCGCCTCGGCAACACTGTCTGGCTCAAAAGAGAAGACTTGCAACCTGTGTTCTCGTTTAAGCTGCGCGGCGCTTACAACAAGATGTCACAACTGAGTCAGGCGCAGCGTGATCAGGGGGTTGTAGCGGCTTCAGCCGGGAACCATGCACAGGGTTTGGCGCTGGCCGCAAAAGTGATGGGGGTAAAGGCGACTATAGTAATGCCTCGTACCACACCTACTATTAAAGTGGATGCGGTTCGCAACCACGGTGCAAAGGTGGTATTGCATGGCGACTCGTTTGAAGACGCCGCCGCGCAGACCACTCAGATCGTCGAAGAAAAAGACATGATTTATGTTCACCCTTTTGACGACCCGGATATTATTGCTGGGCAGGGTACTATCGGTATGGAGATTGTGAGGCAGCTCCAGAAGCCTCTGGATGCTCTATTTGTGCCGGTCGGTGGCGGTGGCCTTATCGCGGGGGTGGCGGCGTATGTCAAATACGTTTGGCCAAGCACTCGGATTGTTGGTGTGGAGCCTGAGGATGCGGCCTGTCTAAAGCTTGCACTTGATCGTGGACGTCGCGACGTGCTTCCTCACGTCGGTTTATTTGCGGAAGGTTGTGCCGTTGCGCAAATAGGCAAGGAGCCCTTTCGAATTATACGTGAGACCGTGGACGAGGTGATCACCGCGTCCACGGATGAAATGTGTGCGGCAATAAAAGACATTTTCGAGGACACCCGAAGTATAGCGGAGCCCGCCGGTGCGCTAGCATTGGCGGGATTGAAAAAGTATGTAGAGCGCACCGGAGTCAATGAACAGAACCTGCTGGCCATCGTCAGTGGCGCTAACACCAATTTTGATCGATTGCGCTATATCTCCGAACGCACTGAAATAGGTGAGCAGCGCGAAGCGGTAATAAGTGTGACGGTTCCGGAAGAGCCGGGTAGTTTCAAAACCTTTTGCAGCTCCCTGGGCAGGCGGAATATTACGGAGTTTAATTATCGCTATGCCGGAGCTGAATCCGCGCAGGTGTTTGTTGGTTTGTCTGTTGTTCCCGGCGGTAGTGATTTGGAGGATTTGCTTAGATCGCTGGATGAAAAGGGTTACCCCACCGAAGATTTGACTAACAACGAGATGGCAAAGCTGCACATTCGTCATATGGTGGGTGGCCATGTGCCAGCGAGCATTCAGGATGAGCGAGTTTACCGGTTCGAGTTTCCTGAACGGCCGGGCGCATTATTGCGATTTTTGAATGGCTTGGGCCAGCGTTGGAATATCTCTTTGTTTCACTACCGTAATCACGGTGCAGCCTTCGGTAGGATCTTGGTGGGGCTTCAGGTTCCCCGGGGTGAACGCAAGTCGCTAGAAGAGGCACTGGCCAAGATTAACTACCGACATTGGGATGAAACGGAGAATCCGGCTTACCAGCTCTATCTCGCTGGGCGGTCAAAACCTTAAGGTTTTGAGGCAAGCCCTGGCATTCGCCAGGCTTATGGATGTTGCTCTAGATACCAAGTTTCCTGGCCTCGCCAGCGCAGCTCTGCCCTTTTTAGGTCACGGATATAAAGCCACATTGGCAGTCTTTTCCAATATGAAATGAGCCTGAAACCCGGGAATGTGGCGGAAGTTGATTCCAACATAAAATGAGCCTGAAATAGTCCTTGTAGTCGTTCATGATCAGCGGATGAAAACGATCATGAGCTTAGAACATCTGAATACCCTGGGTGCCATCAAACAGTTTCTCGACGGCACACAGGAAGTAGCCTCCAACGTGGCCACTGAGAAATCTGAACGCTATCGCTGGGTACAGAAGGCACTGGTGAAGCACCGATACTTACAGCTTGGCAAAACAGACCGGGGAACCGTCACCCGCTACCTGATAAAGGTAACCGGCTACTCCCTGGCCCAGACCAGGCGCCTGATACGCCAATACGTCAAAACAGGCACCGTCTCGGTGAAACCAGCTCGGCGTAATGGCTTCAAGCGCGCCTACACTGACGCCGATATACGCCTATTGGCGAGTATGGATGAGCGACATGGTCAGCCCAGCGGCGCGGTACTTAAAAAGCTCTGTGAGCGGGCTTATCAGCGCTTTGGCCAAGCCGACTATCGACGCCTGGCGGGTATTTCGGTTTCTCACCTGTACAACCTGCGGGCCTCCAAGACCTACCAGAGGCAGCGCTGTGTCTTGACAAAGACACGACCTAAGGCCGCCTCTATTGGCCAGCGGCGCAAACCTTGCCCGAACGATCAACCAGGCTATATCCGCATTGACTCTGTCCATCAAGGTGATCAGGACAAACGCAAAGGAATCTACCACGTCAATGCCGTGGATGAGGTGACACAGTTCCAGATCATCGTCACGCTGGAACGTATTAGCGAGGCGTTTATGCTGCCAGCCCTCAGGCAGATTCTGGCTGCCTTCCCCTTTAAAATACGGGGCTTTCACGCAGACAATGGCGGCGAATATATCAACTACACCGTTGCTGAGCTTCTGGACAAGTTGCACATTGAATTTACCAAATCACGGCCCCGGCACAGTAACGACAATGGTTTGGTTGAGAGTAAAAATGGCTCGGTCATTCGCAAACTCTATGGCTATACCCACATACCTCAGCAGTACGCCACGGATTTCACTGAACTCAATAGCCATCAAGTCTACCGATACGTCAATTTCCACCGGCCCTGCTATTTCCCCACCACCATTATTGATGAGAAGGGCAAGGAGCGGAAGAAATACCGCTACGACGACATGATGACACCCTATGAGAAATTCCGCTCCCTGGCCAAACCCAGCCAATATTTAAAGCCGGGAATCACCTTTAGAAATCTGGATGCATTCGCCAATGAAATGACGGACAATGAGGCCGCTGAACAACTAAATTCAGCACGAGATCACTTATTTCAGCAACTCCATGAGCGACTCAAGATAAGGGCTTA
This sequence comes from Halioglobus sp., assembly GCA_965262875.1. Taxonomy (GTDB): domain Bacteria; phylum Pseudomonadota; class Gammaproteobacteria; order Pseudomonadales; family Halieaceae; genus JBALVT01. Next base: position 1,510,468 of record OZ253569.1, on the reverse strand, counting down.
ATACACCCTCCCTTCAGGCTCATTTCATATTGGAAAATACTTTGGCTTTTCTTTTGATTCTGACTGATATAGACTCGCCGGAAATTCGTGACATAGTAACAATTTTAGAAGCACAAGTTTTATAATTAAATGAACACCGCTAGGCAGTCCTCGAAGTAGCTAACAATGCTGCAGTAGGGTTAGCCGAGAAAAAGAAGAGAATATGCTCGTGAAACGTAAACCTGATTTCCTGCTGATAGTGATGGCCGTATTTGGCCTCGGTGTTGTTTTAACTTTTGTCGCACCCGTCACATTCAGCAAAACCAATACAGCTCCGGCATCTGAATTACACGCTGGCGTGATCCTCCAGGATTAGACGCGCAGCAAGCTGCTAGCACTTATTGTGGCAGTGGTATATTCCTTGTTCGGTCAAAACGGCATCTAGAACGGCATCCCAGTGCTCGCTCGGTACGGTGTCAACTTCCTGCTCGGAATGAGCCAGGCCGATCAAGGCTGGACCCGAGACTCCAGCCAATGCGCGATCGTAGTAACCTCCCCCCATCCCCAGTCGATTACCGCGCTTGTCCCATGCGACCAGTGGCATGAAAAGAATGTCCAATTCCTCAATCGAACAGCGCGTTGCATTGGAGTTCGGTTCACCAATTCCCAAAGCATTGCTCACCAGTGGCTGATCGGTCACCCAGTGGGCAAACGTTAGAGTGCGCTTCGGACCTATTACAGGAAGGTAAATTTCTCTGTTTTGCGTCAGCGCTGCTTGAATAATGGCTTGCGTGCCCAGTTCGCCGTCTGCATCTAGATAAATCGCAATACTTTTGGCGCTCTGCCATTGTCTAAGGGTTTGCGCATGCTCTGCGGCCTGGCGAGCGGCCTTCGATTGCTTACTTTGAGTAAAGCTGCGCCGTAACTCGCGGAACTTTGTGCGCAGTTGAGGTTTACTTAATGTGGATTCGGAACTTGAAATTGATGGATCCCCAGCATACCGCTGACAGTGTCGCCCTTGAACCCGACGGTTCAAGGTGGCGGTCCCTGTGCTGTTTCAGGCTTTCCGGTCGAAGCCGGACTTGCACACCAACAACAGCGAGGAACCTCCGGGGTAACACTTATAGGCTCTAAGACTGTCCTGTCTGGCGCATATGCCAGGTACCCGTTGGAAGTATACCTCAGCTTTTCTTAGAGAACGCAAAAACTGAACGAAATCAGCTGATTTCGAGTTGCCGCAGTTGATACAGCGCGTCGTCTATCTTGAGATTGAGCGCTCGAAATGAGGGGTCTTCGGGGTCTGGGCTAACTGCGACTTGAGCACCTTGTTCGGAAGCTTGAAGCAGTTCATAACTGATATTCAAAGCAGCAATCACGGCTATTCGTTCCAGCCCAATGACTTTTCCTGAATCGCGAATAGACCGCATTTGCTTGTCCAGATACTTTGCCGACACCACCAGCTCCGCTTGTTGGTCTTCGGGGCAGGCAACCTGATATTCTTTATCCAGTATGCGTACGGTGATGGTGTTCCCCTGGCTCACGCTTGATGCTCCATCGCTTTAAGCCGTGCCAACATGGCTTCGAGCTTCGCTCGGGCCAATTCATTTTTAGTCACGAGAGATTTGCGCTCACTGTGCCAGTTTGCGCTATCCGACTTGAGAGACTGATTCTCTCGATTCAGGTCGCTGCATAATACGATTAACTCGTCTATTTTACTTTCGAGCATCTTTAGCTGGCTGTCTGGCATGAGGCTATACTTGGACTGTTCTTGTTTGCGCTCTACTATAGTGGCCGCTGAAACTCAGGTCAACGGCACAAATGTTATGAATATCAATGGCATGCCAAGGACTTTACAATCATTGGTAGAAGTTTGGGCGCAACGTGAGCGCCAACTACCTCAAATAGGGAACCCTATATGTACGATGATGACTCTGATGAGCCGCGGATCTTCGATTTTGAGGAGCTCGCCAATCATCTACTGGAGCAGGGCTTGCAGTCTTCTCCATCAGATATCCACGGCTGTTTGTGTGGCCTCTTGGCTGCCGGTGCGGCGGTTGAGCCAGAACTTGCTCTTTCGGCCCTGATAGAAACACTTGATGTGGAGTTGCGCGGCGAACTGGCCGAGCAGGTTATGCAGTTGTACACCATTAGCTCCGCTGCCCTGGAAGACGAAGAGTTCGATTTCCATCCGCTGTTGCCAGATGACGAAGCCGATGTAGAAACCAGGACTCTTGCTCTTGCCGGGTGGTGCCAGGGCTTCTTGTCCGGGTTTGCGCTGGTCAGTGCCGGAGCCGGTAGTGCCAGCGAAAATGTTGTCTCCCGGGACAGTGCAGAGGTTCTCAAGGATTTTGCAGCAATCGCGCAGGCGGAGGCGGATACCGAAGATCGTGATGATGAAGAAGCCTCTGAAGAGAACTATTTTGAGCTCGTGGAATATTTGCGCTTCGCGACGCTAAATGTGTATTTGGACAGCCGCAGCGACACCAATCCCAGTGGCGAAGCGGCACCAGCCGGCGATAGGCCTCTGCACTGATACAATTTGCTCTGTCGGGTAATCACGCCAATATTTTTGCCAGGGCAACGTCAGATGGCGGGCCTTGTCCGTTCCTTGTGCTAAGCTCCGGCGTGGTTTTCTTATCGTTGTGTGGAGTGCGGAGTTTTAACAAAATGGGCATTAGCAAGTCGGAATTCGCCCGCCGGCGAAAGAATCTCATGGCCTTAATGGAGGCCAACAGCATCGCCATTATTCCATCTGCGCGGGAGCAAACACGCAGTCGCGATACTGAGTTTCCCTTTCGCCAGGACAGCGATTTTTATTATCTTTCGGGTTTCGTTGAACCGGATGCCGTACTAGTGCTTATTCCGGGCCGAAAACACGGGCAATTCGTTATGTTTTGCCGGGATCGTGACCCGGACATGGAGTTGTGGCATGGATTTCGCGCCGGGCCCGAAGGTGCCTGCGAGAATTTTTCAGCCGACGATGCCTTCCCCATAAGCGATATCGATGAAATATTGCCCGGTCTAATCGAGGGACGAGACCGCGTTTATTACTCGATGGGACGCAGCACCGAATTTGATCAGCAGATTATGTCCTGGGTGAATCAAATTCGCTCAAAAGAAGCCAGCGGTGCGGTTCCGCCAGGTGAGTTCAATGATCTCGACCACATGCTGCACGACCTCCGTCTTTTCAAAAGTGCGGCGGAGCAGCGTTTGATGCGCCGTGCGGGAGAAATTACGGCCAATGCTCATATCCGGGCAATACGCTACTGCAAGCCAGGCCAGATCGAGCATCAGCTTGAAGCCGAAATCCTGCACGAGTTTGCCAGTTCCGGAGCGCGTCATCCAGCATACGGCAGCATTGTCGGAAGTGGTGAGAATGGCTGCGTGATGCACTATCTCGAAAATGACTCGAAGATGCGCAGCGGCGACCTGGTGCTAATTGATGCGGGCTGCGAATTTGAATACTACGCAGCTGATATAAGCCGAACCTTTCCTGTCAACGGTGTGTACAGCAAGGAACAAGGCGCGCTGTATGAGGTTGTATTGTCTGCGCAATTGGCCGCAATAGAAGCGATTAAACCAGGCAATCATTGGAATCAGCCTCACGATGCTAGCGTTTGGGCCATCACCGAGGGTCTGGTCAAGCTGGGGCTTTTGAAAGGTCGCGTCGCAAGTTTGATTAAGCGCGGGGCTTACCGCGACTTCTATATGCACAAGGCTGGCCACTGGTTGGGGCTGGATGTGCACGATGTGGGAGATTACCGCGTCGCAGAGGAATGGAGGCTATTAGAGCCAGGTATGGTTTTAACCGTCGAGCCCGGTATTTATGTCTCACCACATAATACCCGGGTAGCGAAGAAATGGCGCGGTATTGGCATCCGTATAGAAGACGATGTCATTGTGACTGCCTCGGGCTGTGATGTGATAACCGCTGGCGTACCGAAAACAATCGACGAGATAGAGGCGTTAATGGCGTCGTGAATAAAGGTTATTGAGCGATGAGTGAGTATCGGGATATTGTCATTGCCGGCGGGGGGATGGTGGGAGTTAGCCTCGCCCTGCAACTGGGCGCAACGCTTCCCGAGCATGTTCGTATCCTGCTGGTCGAGGGATTTCCGTTCCCCAAAGCCACACCAGATAAGCCAGCGGACTATCACCCTTCATTTGACGCTCGCTCCACCGCACTTAGCTTCGGGTCGCGATTAATTTACGAGCAGGTCGGAGTGTGGAGCGATTTGGAACAATGGCTTTGTCCCATTGAAACTATCCACGTTTCCAACAAGGGCAGATTTGGCAGCGCGGTAATGAAGGCTGTGGATTACGAATGGCCAGCCCTTGGCTATGTGGTCGAAAATGCGTGGTTGGGGAACTCCTTGATTCAGTCTCTATATCGCCAAGGGAGGGTTGAGTTGCTTAGCCCGGCCAAGGTGATTGAGGCCGTGCCGGGGGATGGACGGGTCAATTTAAAATTAGACGGTGATCAGGCTACCCAGGAAATAGAGGCTGGGCTACTACTCGTGGCCGATGGCGCAAACTCCGGGCTGCGAGAACGCTTAGGAGTGGCGGTCGAAGAAAAACCCTATCGTGCGCATGCCATTGTCGCCAATATCGCCTTCGCCCAGGATCATCGAGGCTGCGCTTACGAGCGATTTACCGACGACGGCCCCCTGGCGCTTTTGCCGCTACTACCGACCCGGGCCGGAGAGCATCGTGCGGGATTGGTCTGGACACTGTCGCCGGAACAGTCTGAGCATTTACACGACTGTGACGAAGCAGAGTTCCTGCGTGTTCTGCAGGCGCGTTTTGGCTATCGGCTCGGTCGAATCACACAGGTGGGTGATCGACACCAGTATCCCCTGGCGCTCATTCAATCCGCGGAGCAGGTGCGAAACAATATCGTTGTGATGGGTAATGCCGCGCATGCATTGCACCCGGTGGCGGGCCAGGGTTACAACCTCGCGCTGCGGGATGTGGCGGTATTGGGAAAAGTCCTTGCCAAGGCAGAAAAAGCCGCCATTCCCCTGGGTAATCTCGAGGTTCTGGCTCAATATGAGCAGCGTCAAAAAGTGGATCAGGCGCGCACTGTACGCTTTAGTGACAAATTGCCTGCGCTGTTTATGAACCCGGATCCACTGGTGGGGTTGGCCAGAGATATGGGACTGTCGAGCCTGGACATTTTACCTTCGGCAAAACGCGAGCTTGTACGCCAGGCGGCGGGAATGGCAAACATGGGTGACGCCGGTCATGCCTGACAACAACCATTACGATGTCATTATCATCGGTGCCGGTATTGCCGGTAGTGCTCTTGCGGTGTCGCTTAGCGGGCATGGGCTATCGATTGCGCTGATAGAGGCTCAACCCGCCGGAATGAACCCGGGCGTCGATGATCAGGGAGTTTCCGGGTTCGATGCGAGAGTCAGTGCGCTCACTCCCAACTCTCGGGCATTGCTTGAGCAAATTCAGGTGTGGCCCGGGATTTACCAGCAGCGAATGTGCTCCTACCAACACATGACCGTTTGGGACGGCGATGGCACGGCAGTTCTGGAGTTCGACAGCGATGAATTGAATGTCGAGGCACTGGGTTATATCGTGGAAAATAGAGTCATTGTTAGCGCGTTGCTTGATCAAGTTCGCGCTTGCGCTGATGTAACATTTTTCAATCCAATGCGGCTGGAGCACTGCAACGCGCCAGAATCGGGCGCTGTAGAAGTTCGCCTTGAAAACGGCGAGAAGCTAGAAACTGATCTACTGGTTGCCGCAGACGGCGCCCTTTCACGAGTGCGGGAGATGCTCGAGTTCGAGACGCGTGAGTGGGACTATGGCCATCGTGCGATCGTGGCTACAGTTCAGCTTGAGAAGCCGCATCAAGCTACCGCCTGGCAACGTTTTCTCTCCTCGGGTCCGCTGGCATTCTTGCCTCTGCCGGATGTCGACGGCGAACACTATTGCTCTATTGTTTGGTCTTTGGACGAAGACCTGGTCGATCCGCTACTGGAATTGGATGATCGCGATTTTTGCCGGCGCCTTCAGGAAGCATTTGAGGGGCGTTTGGGAACAGTCCAAGCTTGCTCAAAACGCTTTGCCTTTCCGCTTCGACAGCGCCACGTGGTTGAATATGTGCGCAGCGGTGTCGCTTTGGTGGGTGATGCGGCCCATACGATTCATCCTCTAGCCGGGCAGGGAGTGAATCTTGGCTTGCAAGATGTGGCTGTGTTGGCGCAAGAGGTCTTGTCTGCCCATGAAAAAGGCCTTAAGTGCGGCCAGTTGGAAACACTCAAGCGCTATCAGCGCCGGCGTCTGGGTGAGAACCTCGCGATGATGGCTGCGATGGACGGTTTTAAGCGCCTGTTTGCGCAGCGCTCTCTGCCTATTCGTTGGTTACGCAATGCGGGCATGCGCTCGGTGGGAAGTTTCGCCCCCCTCAAACGTCAATTAATGCGGCATGCCATGGGTATAGGTCGTTAGAACCGTTGTTTTTCCCATGGTGGTCGTTAGAATACCCGCCCAGAAACAGCCTTTTAGTATTGCGGCCTTTAAAGCCATTGTTGCAGAGGACCAACCATGAGTAATACCCCCAGCGAATTGAAGTACGCCAGTAGTCACGAGTGGGCGCTGCTTGAAGAGGATGGCACCATTACCGTGGGCATATCAGACCACGCACAGGAAGCACTGGGCGATGTAGTGTTCGTAGAATTGCCCGATGTGGGGGATGTGCTCGCTGCGGCCGACGAAGCGGGAGTGGTGGAATCCGTTAAAGCGGCATCCGATGTATACGCTCCTGTGGCCGGGGAAGTTATCGCTATCAACGATGTACTGGAAGATGCTCCCGAAACGGTAAATTCCGATCCCTATACAGAAGGCTGGTTCTACAAATTGCAGCCCGCTGACGCTTCCGAATTGGAATCTTTGCTCAGCGCTGAAGATTATGTTCAGCAGTGTGCCGAAGAGGATTAGTTAGCCAGTAACCCCATGGGACTCCCTTTAGCAGATTTGCACGGCGGATTCAAGTCGCTAGTGCAATCGGTGGGTTGATCCCAAACAGTACTTGGTTGGGGGTTTTAAAGTCCAGACATTTTCTTGGCCGGTTGTTAAGTTTATCAAAGATTCTCTGGACACACTCCGGCGTCATATCATCAAAGCTAGATCCTTTCGGGGCGTATTGGCGGATCAGACCATTTGTATTCTCATTCAATCCCCGCTCCCATGAATGGTAAGGGTGCGCGAAGTAGCTTTCAGCCTGCAGCTGTTGGGCGATAACCTCGTGTAAGGCAAACTCCTTGCCGTTATCATAGGTCAGTGTTTCTACTGGGGCGGCTAAGGGGGAAAGCGCCCCAAGTATCGCTTCCTTGACGGCCTTCGCCGTTTTATTGGGGGCCAGGGCGATCACTGTGAAACGTGTCTTTCTCTCAACAGCCGTCATCAGTACGGAGCCACCCAAGCGCCCAATGATAAGGTCCATTTCCCAATCACCAATACGCTTGCGCTCATCAACAATCGCTGGACGCTCGTCGATACTTACCCGGTTCTTTAGCTGCCCGCGCTTGTCTGGGCTCCCGTAACGCTTCTTACGTTTCTTTTGGCAGCGCAAGTGGGCATGGAGGTCGCCCCCGGCCTTCTTGTCGATCAGAATGTACTGATAAATCCATTCTGGACTAACAGATTGCAGGATTGATTTTGCTAGCCAACCGCTGATCTGCTCTGGACTCCATTCCTCCCTCAGTAGCGATTCAACCCGCTGCCAGGTTATCTCTGTAATACGTGTATGGGTGTGGTGATGCTGCCGTTCAGTGGCAAAACGCTGGGCCTGCTGGGGCCTATAACCACGCAAGCCCGTATTGCGACCAAGCTCTCTGCTAATTGTCCCAGGGCTTCGTCTAAGCTCTCTGGCTATGGCTTTTTGTGTAAAACCAGCTTTTAAAAATGCTTCAATCTGGTATCGTTCGTATTCGGTCAACTGTGTATAGTTCATGTGTAATTTCCTTGGTCGAGAAAATGGCACTGGATTGTACCAGTTGGCCACCTGCTCTAGAAATTGCACTTATGACTTGAATCTAAGCACCTTAACAAGGGAGCCGACAGACGTTTGCGCGGCGGACACCTGTGGGTGTATTCCAATGAGGTGGACACCAAGCGCACCCCGTTAAGTCACTACAAGCCTGGCGATTCTGTGAATGTCCTCGATGCTGGGGGTCGCCCGCTGGGTTGCGCTTATATGGAACCCCAGTCTCTGATCTGTGCTCGAGTCTACTCTCGCCAGAGTCAGTGTCCTTTCGATAGCGATTTAATCGCGTTACATCTTGCAGCGGCACTGGCCGCGCGCGAAGCGTCTTTTGACAAGCCCTATTACCGTCTGGTTTACGGCGACAGCGATCTCCTGCCCGGGTTGGTGATAGATAGGTTTGGCGATTACATCGTCATGCAGCTGAACAATTCCGGCATAGAGCGCTACGAACCTGAAATCGTAGTGGCCCTAGTAGCGCAGCTGTCGCCTCTGGGTATCTTGCTGCGAGCGGACAGCCGTGCTCGGCGCGAGTTAAAACTCCCGGATCGTATCGAGATTGTGCACGGCGAAGTCTCCCAGAAGGTCGAATTGGAGGAAAACGGTGTTCGCTTTCTCGTTCCGGTTTGGGATGGGCAAAAGACCGGGTGGTTCTATGATCACCGTATGTCGCGCGCCAGATTGGTCTCTTATGTGCGGGGCAAATCGGTTCTTGATGTCTACAGCTATATCGGTGGATGGGGCATTCAGGCAGCAGCGTTTGGGGCATCGCAGGTGTGTTGCGTAGACAGTTCGGCGACAGCGCTTGAGGGCGTCATGGAGAATGCCCGCCACAACCAGTTCGAAGACCGGGTTTCTACACGGCTCGGCTCCGCTGCCGAGACTATGGCTGCAATAGATACCGAGGGCTTGCGATATGATGTTGTCATCCTCGATCCACCTGCCTTCATTGCACGCAGAAAAGACATCAAAAAAGGCATTGCGGCCTATCGACGAATCAATGAGTTGGGCCTGAAGTTGTTAAAACCTGGGGGACTGTTGGTGTCGGGTTCCTGCTCCATGCATCTGGCCCGCGCCGATCTCGTACAGGCCCTGGGGAGTGCGGCGAGCCGAGTGGGTTGTGAGTTGCGTGTTATCGAACAGGGAGCCCAGGGTGCGGATCATCCCATACATCCTTCAATTCCCGAAACCGAATATCTCAAGGCAATATTTGCCCGCCGCCAGTGAGTGGCGGACCTTGATGAGTGCTCGGCGCTCAATGGTTTTTCTTTGTAGTCCTCGCCAATCTTTCTTTATCAGAACAAGTTATCTACACTCCTAAACCATTAAACTGCGTGCGGAGCTTTCAGAGGATTCGGTTATGGCAATGAAAAAGAAGGTTGGTAAATTTTTGGTGCTCGCGCTGGCACTCGTGCTTGGTGGCTGTGGGGTGAACAACATTCCCACTTTTGATGAACAAGTAAAAGCCACCTGGGCTCAGGTTGAAAACCAATACCAGAGGCGGGCCGACTTAATTCCAAATCTCGTTGCTACTGTGAAGGGCTATGCGGCTCATGAAACTGAGACTCTGCAAGCAGTCGTCGAAGCCCGAGCAAAGGTGGGTTCAATGAATGTTGATGCAGGCCTGGTGAATGATCCTGCGAAGCTAAAGGCTTTTGAGCAGGCGCAATCGCAACTTAGTGGTGCACTGAGCCGTTTGATGGTGGTGGTAAAGCCAATCAGAATTTTTTGGCTTTGCAATCGCAACTCGAAGGCACGGAAAATAGGATATCAGTAGCTCGCAGGGACTACATTACCTCGGTAAGTGACTACAACACAGAGATTCGAACCTTCCCCGGTAGGCTCTGGCACAGTTTTCTTTACAGTGACATGCCGATCCGCGAAACCTATCAAGCTACAAAAGAAAATCCGGAAGAGGCTCCCCAGGTACAATTTTAATGCGGCTAACAGCGGTGCTCACCGCAGCCTACTTCTCGCTGTTCGTCACCATGGCCGCGGCTGGACCTACGTTTGCTCCTCTGAGCGGTCGTGTTGTCGATAATGCGGGGCTGCTAGGAAGCCAAACTCATTCCGATCTAACGGCTCAACTCAAGGCACATGAAGACAGTACGGGTAATCAGATTGTTTTCACTTCAGTGCCCGATCTGCAAGGCTATGATATTGAAACTTTCGGCTATCAGCTGGCGCGACATTGGGGCATAGGTGAAAAAGATAAGAGCAACGGTGTTGTTCTTATAGTTGCCAGGAAGGAACGAAAAATTCGTATTGAAGTAGGTTATGGTCTGGAGGGTTTGGTTACGGATGCTACCAGTGCCAATATCATACATATGATTATCAAACCCGAATTCAAAAAGGGCAATTTTGATCAGGGTATTCAATCCGGTGTTAGCGCTATTGTGGAAGTCTTGAATGGGGACTACAGGCCTCGCAAAAGGAAGGTCGATAAAGGTTTTCCATCCCCATTGTTTGGCATTCTTCTATTTCTGTTTATTTTTTCTATCGTTGTCAGCTCAGTTTTTGGAGGGGTGGCGGTGGCGGCCGAAGACGCCGCGCTGGTTCTGGCTTAGGCTACGGCAGTGGTGGCTTTAGCGGCGGCTCCGGTGGAGGGTTTTCCGGTGGTGGCTTTGGGGGTGGGGGTGGAAGCTTCGGAGGCGGTGGTGCCTCGGGAGGTTGGTAATGTCACTGCTTGACCCATCACAGCTCGATGAGTTGTCCGCGGCAATCGCGGACGTCGAACGCAATACTGACGCTGAGCTGGTGATTGTCATTGCCACCAAAGCCGACAAGTACCTCTATATATCGACTCTTTGGGCTGCAATGATGGCGCTTTTAGCGCCCCTTATACTTAAATTTACACCTTTGTGGTTGGACGGAGACGATCTCTTGTTAGCCCAGTATTTAATTTTTGTGGCAGCAGCGAGCCTTTTTAGAATTTTGCCAATTACCATGTTGCTGGTTCCCCAACGGGTAAAGTTCGAGCGTGCCTCCCATCTGGCTCACTGGCAATTTTTGGAAAACAATGTGCATCATACCCGCAACCACACGGGTGTTTTGGTGTTCGTTAGCGAAGCGGAGCACTACGTAGAAATCATCGCAGATGCCGGTATTAGTCAATTTGTGGAAAATGATCGCTGGCAACTCATTGTCGATCAGTTTATAGGACAGATTAAAGTGGGAAAAACGGAGTCCGGGCTCGCTGCCTGTATTGAGAACTGTGGTGAACTGTTGTCGCGGCATGCTCCCGCCACGTCCGAAAAAAATGAACTTCCCAACCACCTGATTTTTCTCTAGCGACGCTAGTAGCATGCAAGTGAACGGTGGTTGTTTCGCACAGCTGATATTTGGACCGCTGTGTGTTATACCTCATCTGCAGTAGGAGAGGCTGTGGGGGCCTCGGAAAATAAAAATAGTTGATTGTGTAAACACATGGATGAAAGCGTAAAACTCAGGGACTCGCTTCAGGTGAAAGTGGGGGCCATTTTTCTTTTGCTCGCTATGGCGTTTAGCGTGGGAAGCTATGTGGCACTTCGTTGGCTGGTTTTTCCAGCCTTTGCACAACTTGAACGCGAGGCCGCCGTCGCAAACCTGGAACGGGTTAGACAGCTATTCGATTCCGAGCTGGTCGCACTTTCGATACTGGGTCGAGAGTATTCCAAGTGGAATCAGACGAACGAAATTGTTCAGGGAGGCGCCCCCAACTACCAGCAAGAGAACATCGATACACAAAACTGGGAGGCCATTCGTCGCCTTGTGGTTAACCCCATTACTCGCTTAAGAGAGCATGTTATTCAGGTCGGCAAGACCGGTGATTTGTCGCTGTCTATCGATTTGAAAAAAAGCGGTGAGTTAAGCACCCTGGCCCATGAATTTGATTTTATGACGGCCCAGTTGCAGGTTGCACATGTCGGCCTGCTAGAGGCCAGGGACCAGGCGCTTTCCAGCGTTCGCATGAAGAGCGAATTTCTAGCATCAATGAGTCATGAAATCCGTACGCCCATGAACGGCGTGATAGGGATGACGGAACTATTGGTCAAGACAGATCTTTCCAGCAGTCAGCGCAAGTTGACCGACATGGTAAAGATTTCTGCAAATTCACTGCTGTCCATTATTAACGATATTCTGGATTTTTCGAAGATTGAAGCGGGCAAGCTATCCATTCAGAAGAGTGCTTTTGAGCTGGAAAAACTGGTGGCGGATGTTAATGCGGTGATCGTCGAGCCCGCACAGAGAAAGGGCCTTGAATACGTCTGCAAGCTCTCCTCAGATTTACCCCAGGCTATTGTCGCGGATGATCACCGTCTGCGTCAGGTTCTATTGGGCAATGCCGTTAAGTTCACGCGAATCGGAGAGGTTGTTCTGTCTATTAGTTGCCCGAGAACTTGGTGGCAGGACGGGGAAGAATGGGGAACCCTCAAGTTTTCGGTGACAGACACCGGTATCGGTATACGAAGAGACCTGAAAAAGAAAATATTCCAGTCGTTCTCCCAAGCTGACGGTTCTACCACGCGCATCTATGGTGGAACAGGGTTGGGTTTGACAATTTGTAAGCAGCTTGTCGAGCTGATGGGTGGAAAAATAAGTTTCAACAGCACCGAGGGCGAAGGGGCTGAATTCTGGGTAATCCTGCCCGTGAAATTCGACCGGTCCTGGGTCAGTTCACAATCTGAAATCATTCCTGGTGTTGATCGTTTGGAAGGCCTTAGTGCTTTACTGGTCGATTCCAATCTTACCAATCGATCCATTTTGGCATCGTACTTTAGGGAGTGGAAGGTTCGTTCTGATACCGCTGGAAGTGGGCGTGATGCTCTGCTGGCACTGGCCAATGCAGCAAAGCGTGGTCGCGTATACGATATTGTGTTGATCGATTATCAGTTACCGGATATGGACGGTTTATCCCTGTCCGAGAAGGTGAATGACAGCAGTTCATTTGGCCGCCCCACCGTTATTATTGCCGGCGCGGTGCAGCAGGATCTTCCGATGGATCAATTGATGGATCGAGGAGTGCATAGCTATTTGACCAAGCCGATTTTGCGAAATGAGCTGCACAGCCGCATCTGCCAGGCTTTGGGTAGGCGGGCGCAAAAATTACAGCTATCGGGCGTCACTAGAGCAATCGAAGATGATAATCAAACTGATATTGCACTCAAACTGAATGCAGATGTTTTGGTTGTTGAAGATAATGCTGTCAATCAAGAGCTGGCAAAAGTGCTGTTGGAGGATCATGGCTGTAACGTCGTGATCGCCTCGAATGGCGAACACGCTTTGGCTGAACTAAAACTGAAGAGTTTTGATCTCGTGTTGATGGACTGCCAAATGCCGGTTATGGATGGGTTTGAGGCCACACGCCACATTCGAGAGCAAAATTTGCAGGCCAAGGTCGGCGGACCGCTACCCATTGTGGCCGTGACCGCCAATGCGATGGATGGCGACCGCGAGCGCTGTATGGAAGCGGGTATGAACACCTATGTGGCCAAGCCATTCAATCACCTGGAGCTGATTGATACGGTTCGCGATCTTCTTCCCTATACCTCTGGGCGGATCCGCCTGGAAAGCGAAGTATTGGATCAGATCAGGCAACTGGAAAAACAGGGTCAGCCCAGTATTCTCGATCGAATCATTGATGCCTATCTCGAGGCTTCTCCAGCAGTTCTCGCGGCTTTACTCGACGGCGTGAAAACATCAGATGCCAAGGCAATTGAGTTCAATGCTCATACGCTAAAGTCCAGCAGCGCGAGTTTGGGTGCAAGTAGTTTTTCGGCGTTGTGTAAGCAACTTGAGCATGTAGGTCGATCGGGTGTGTTGGATGAAGCGGGAAATTTGATGGAGAAGTTGCAAAGCGAGTTTCCCCTGGTGTGTGAAGCCCTCTCCAGCGAGCGCTCCACCGTATAGGGTTGGTGGGGGAAAACGATTCAGCGCAGCGAAATGATTGGCCAATTCTGCGCATCTGCGCGCTTGCGCAATTTTTCATCAGGGTCAACAGCGACCGGGTTATCAACTATCTGTAGTAACGGTAAATCGTTGTGGGAGTCGCTGTAGAAATACGCGCCATCCATATTCATGCCTTGCTCCTCCAGCCAGGTATTGAGTCGAGTCACTTTGCCACTGTGGTAAGAGGGTACGCCAGTTGGATTACCTGTATATTTCCCATCTATAACTTCGGCTTCACAGGCTAGCATGTCTTCTATGTTTAGTCGGTCGGCTATTGGCCGCGTTACGAACTCGTTGGTCGCGGTAATAATCAGTAGGTGATGGTCCTGGGCTCGATGCCGCTCTATGAGTGCTAAGGCCCGAGGCAAAATAATAGGCTCAATTTTAGCCCTCATGAAATCTCGGTGCCAACTAAGTAAAGTGTCCAGTGGTTTATCTTTGAGTGACCCCAATGCAAATCGTAAATAGGCGTCAACGTCCAGATTTCCCGCTTGGTAATCCTGATAAAATTGCTCGTTGCGCGCCGCGAAATCGCTTTCATTGACAAAGCCCATTTCACATAGAAATTGGCCCCAGAGGTTGTCACTATCCCCACCGATCAGTGTGTTGTCCAGGTCAAAAATAGCGAGGGTCATTGCGCGTTCCTTCAAGGAGAGGCGCAAGCATAGCCTGAGTGTCCACAACAGTAAATTTCTCCAAAGCCGCAAAGTGTGGAACAATCACTGGCTAGAAAATGATAAATGGCGCTAAAAAGTGATTGATTCAGACGGTTTTCGTCCGAATGTTGGGATAATAGTGGCCAGTGACAGCGGGCAGTTATTGTGGGTTCGTCGCATCGGTGGGCAAAACGGCTGGCAATTTCCCCAAGGTGGCATCAACGATGGGGAGTCTCCAGAACAGGCGCTTTACCGTGAATTGGAAGAGGAGATCGGCCTGAGTCAAAAGAATGTAGAAATTCTTGCTACAACCCGCAGCTGGTTGCGCTACCGTCTGCCGAAACGTTTTGTGCGCAGAGGGCAGAATCCTGTGTGCATTGGCCAAAAGCAAAAGTGGTATTTGCTGCGCATGTTGTCAGATGACGCCACCGTAAGACTGGATGCCACCGACAAGCCGGAGTTTGATCACTGGCAATGGGTTAGTTACTGGTATCCGCTCGATCAGGTGGTGACCTTTAAGCGCGAAGTCTATCGCAAGGCTATGAAAGAGCTTGCTTTGCCCTTGGGTCGTCACGTCGATGCGTACGCGCGAGGGGCTCATCAGTGATTGGTGTTCTGCGCAGTATTGTCCAGCAGGTTAATTTGGCCGAGGGGCTGGATGCTTCTTTGGAGCTAATTGTGCGGCGCGTCCGGGAGGCTATGGACACTGAAGTCTGCAGCATCTACATGCGGGAATCCGCGGGCGATCGCTTTGTACTAAGCGCAACCAGGGGTCTCAATGCAGAGCAGGTAGGCGTTGCCAGCCTGGCCTCGGGAGAGGGCCTTGTTGGGCACGTGGCTGAGCGCGAAGAACCTCTAAACCTGGAGAACGCGGAGGCCCATCCGAGTTTTCAGCTCATGCCGGGGTTGGGAGAGGAGCAGTTTCACTCGTTCCTGGGGGTTCCGATCATTCATCGCCGGGATGTACTGGGTGTGCTCGTTGTGCAACAGCGGGACCCAAGACGTTTTAACCAGGATGACGAGGCTTTTTTAATCACCCTTTCGGCCCAGTTAGCGGCCGTTATCGCGCATGCGACAGTCACTGGCGCACTTCAGGTTGAGGCCCTCACCGGCACTGCGGCCACCACTAAAATTATGGGTATTGCGGGAGCTCCAGGTATAGCCATTGGCACTGCGGTGGTTATTTCTCCAGAGGCAGACTTATACGCCGTACCCAGAAGAATTGTAAAAGGCAGGCGCGCGGAGGTCCGGGCTTTTAAGCAGGCCTTGTTCAGGGTGCGGGAGGACATTCAGGCGGTCTCCGATAATTTAAGTGACCAGCTCAACGCCGAAGATCACGCGCTGTTTGATGTCTATCTGGGAATATTGGACGACTCTACTATCGGTGCGGAAGTTGTGGGTCGGATCAAAGAGGGCAATTGGGCCCAGGGTGCACTGAGCACAGTAATGATTGAACACACTCGTCATTTTGAACAAATGGAGCACAGCTACCTCAGAGAGAGGGCCGTCGATGTAAAGGATCTGGGCACACGAGTGCTGGCTTATCTGCAAGCGGATGATAAGGAGGAGCGCGTATTTCCAGTTCAGACGATTCTGGTTGGTGAAGAATTGACGGCCTCAACCCTGGGAGAGATTCCTCGAGAGAAATTGGTTGGAATCATTTCCGTGCAGGGGTCGAGTAACTCCCATGTCGCCATCCTCGCCAGAGCGATGGGGGTGCCCACGGTCATGGGAGCGATCGACCTCCCTTACACCCGTTTGCAGGATCAGGAGCTGATTCTGGACGGCTATTACGGGGCGGTTCATGTTAATCCGTCGGCAGACATCAAGCAGCGTTACGAAACCGCGCTGGCCGAGGACCAGGCGGTATCCAAGGATCTGGAGTCTCTTCGCGATGAGTCCTGCGAAACAATAGATCAATACCCTTTGCCGTTGTGGGTTAATACCGGCTTGATGGCGGATGTTACGCGGTCTCTGGAGCACGGCGCTGAGGGCGTGGGCCTGTTTAGGACAGAGGTCAACTTTCTGATGGCTGACCGTTTTCCCAGTGAAGAAGAGCAGCGCCAGATTTATCGCAGCCAGCTCGAGGTATTTGCACCCAGACCCGTCACCATGAGAACCCTGGACATTGGAGGTGACAAGGCGCTGCCTTACTTCCCCATTCAGGAAGACAACCCTTTTCTGGGTTGGCGCGGGATTCGTGTCACTCTCGACCACCCTGAAATATTTCTTGCACAGGTTAGGGCCATGCTCAAGGCGAATGAGGGTCTTGGAAACCTGCGAATAATGCTGCCGATGGTGAGTAATCTGGCTGAAATCGACGAGGCGCTTGATTTAATCCATCGCAGCCATCGAGAAGTGTTGCAAGAGGGTCACGATAGTGATCTCCCTCCAATCGGTGTGATGGTCGAAGTGCCTGCTGCGGTCTATCAGGCGCAAGCCATGGCAGCGAAGGTAGATTTTCTTTCCGTGGGCAGCAATGACCTGACCCAGTATTTGCTCGCTGTCGATCGCAACAATGCGAGAGTTGCAGACCTGTACCATTCCTTCCATCCGGCCGTGCTGCAGGCACTGCGCGCGGTGGCGGAGGCCGGTACCCGCCAGGGAAAACCGGTTTCAATTTGCGGCGAGCTCGCTGGTGATCCACTCGCTACTGTCCTGCTGCTGGCTATGGGATACGACGTGCTTTCTATGAACGCCACGAGCCTGCCTAAGGTCAAAAAGGTGTTGCGCAACCTGAAGATGAGCGAGGCCCTTGAAGTGCTGGACGAAGTGATGACCATGGACAATGCTTTTGATATTCGGGTACGTCTGGAGCAGGTCCTTTTGGATCGGGGTCTACAAAAGTTCATTCCGAGCCGGGTTGGTTAGCCCGCGCTAAAGTCTTCCTGAGCGTTCCCAGCCATCTGGCCCTTGGCGTCATAACTTAACTCTCGCCAGCTCGCTTTGCCCTGGCGATCGCGCCAGAGCGTTGTAGTGGACCGTGTGCCGTAGGCCTGAGCGCGAATAAATTGAGCGGATAGCTTCTGTTCCATATCAGTGTTCATGCCCAGCCGCTCGAGCTGAGCCTGAGGTGCCGGTGATTGATCGCTTACCAATTTCTGTAGCTGATCGTGCTCAATGTCATCTGACTCCAGTAGCAATCGTTCCAGCCTCTGTTTCCCCAGGGCTACTTTGGGCCAGGGTGTGTCGAGGTGAGCATTGCTAAGGCCGTAAATCCCAGGCCGGAGCTCTCTAGGCTGATCGGGTGAGTGGTCATCGCTTATAGATCGGTTGCAGAAATACCACAGCCCCTTTGGGTCTCCCAGCAATAAGTTAAAACCTGCATATTGATCCGCATTCTCGCTAAGTTTGCACAGGTATTGTTCAGGACTGGTCTGGCTTGTCAGAAAATTCAAAGGTAATTCTCCGCGAGACCGCACATTCGATGGCAGTGCTTGTGGATCGCGGAAATTGGTGACAGCAGCAAATCTTCCATCTTTGGTGGTTCCCATCCAGGTTCCGCCCAGATTCTCGTCTTTCCCCGCGAGCACAGATGGGTACTCACTCCAGAATTTTGAGGCACGAGTTGGGCGTTCGTAGAACTCGTCTCTATTGGCTGCTACCAACAGCGGATACTGCGGGCTAATGCGATGGGCAAAAATCAGTAAACACATAGTTCAAATCCGCTGAGGGCGGGAAACAATTGTGAATCCCGTCAGGCTGATTGATAATACCTCCTTTGCACTTGTTGCTCTCCTTTTCATTCTCAGAAGCTCAGCCTGCTATGGTTCCATATCCCGAAATCGATCCCGTTGCGCTGGCCTTGGGGCCTGTGAAAGTTCACTGGTACGGCCTCACCTACATGGCGGGTCTGGCATTTGCCTGGTGGCTGGCCACAAAGCGTTCGGCGCGACCTGACCTGCTGGTTCGACGCGACCAGGTGGATGACCTCATTTTTTTTGCCGCCTTAGGGATCGTGATTGGTGGTCGCCTGGGCTACGTCTTCTTTTACGGTTGGGACAAACTTGTCGGGGATCCCACCTGGTTACTTAGAGTCTGGGAGGGAGGTATGTCCTTCCACGGTGGTTTGCTGGGAGTGATCGCTGCTATGTTCTGGTTTGGGCGCAGCCGCAATATCCCATTTGGCGCTGTGTTAGATTTTGCTGCACCGTTGACACCTATTGGGCTGGCCCTGGGCCGCTTGGGCAATTTTATTGGCCAAGAGCTGTGGGGGCGTCCCAGTAACGTGCCCTGGGCTATGATCTTCCCCAACGATCCCCTGCAAATTGCGCGACATCCGTCTCAGCTGTATCAGTTGGCGCTGGAGGGTTTGCTCCTGTTCGCGGTGATGATCTGGTTCTCTTCCAAACCGCGGCCTAGATGGGCGGTGGGTGGCCTGTTTGTGCTTGGATACGGCTGCCTGCGTTTTGCTGCGGAGTTTTTCCGCGAGCCAGATCAACACATAGGGCTGACCACTTTGGGCTGGATGAGCCGCGGACAGCTACTGTGTTTGCCCATGATTGCGCTGGGACTGTTTCTTTTGGTTTGGTCTCATCGACAAAAAGGCGGGCCGCAGGCACGGGTGAGGAACAGTAGAAAATGAGGCAATATTTGGACTTGTTGCAGGATATTCTCGATAAAGGAGCTGACAAGGGCGATCGAACGGGGACAGGAACCCTGTCGGTATTTGGCCGCCAGTTTCGACATTCACTGGCCGATGGCTTTCCGTTGCTAACCACAAAAAAGCTTCATTTGAAGAGCATCATCAATGAGTTGATTTGGTTTCTTAGCGGCGACACCAATACCCGCTGGCTCAAGGAAAACGGGGTGAAAATTTGGGATGAGTGGGCCACTCCCCAGGGCGACCTCGGTCCGATTTATGGCTCACAGTGGACCGCCTGGCCAACCCGTGATGGGGGCAGCATCAACCAGATAGACTACGTTGTCGATTGTCTGAAAAACAACCCAGATAGCCGGCGAATTTTGTTTCACGGTTGGAACGTCGAATATTTGCCCGATGAAAAGATTAGCCCTCAGGACAACGTGCGTGCGGGCCGCATGGCCCTGCCACCGTGTCATTTGCTCTATCAATTCTACGTGGCCAATAATCGCCTTTCGGCACAATTGTTGATTCGTTCGAGTGATTCGTTTCTGGGGTTGCCCTACAACACCGCAAGTTTGGCAGTGCTGACGATGATGTTGGCTCAACAATGCGACTTAGAGCTCGGGGAAATTATTGTCTGTACTGGCGATTCGCACATTTATAGTAATCATGTGGATCAGGTGCACGAGCAGCTATCACGGGAGCCCAGGGCACTACCAACGCTCAATATACTGCGGAAACCTGACAGTATTTATGATTACTGCTTTGAAGACTTTGAGCTGCTGGACTACACGCCGCATGCGCATATAGCCGGGGCGGTGGCGGTCTAGGTGTGTGATCGGGAATTGACCCACTAATGCTCGTGTCCGTGATTGTAGCTGTGGCTGGAAATGGCGTTCTGGGCGTTGATAACACGCTGCCCTGGCGGCTGCCTGAAGATCTTAAGTATTTCAAGAAGGTCACCATGGGTAAACCCATTGTGATGGGCCGAAAAACCTATGAGTCTATTGGCAGAGCGCTGCCAGGGAGGCCCAACATTGTGATCTCGCGAAACCCCGGATTCAGTGCCCCGGGTATCAATGTTGTGGGATCGATCGACAGTGCGCTCGAATTGGCCAGTGAGTTGGCGCAAGGTAATGGCCAAAACGAGCTTATGGTCATCGGCGGGGCTGCGATTTACGCTCTGGCGATACCGATGGCGGATCGGCTTTATCTCACTGAAGTACATGCGGAATATTCGGGGGATGCGTTTTTGCCTGCCGTCGATTGGAAGCAGTGGTTGGAAATTAGCCGCGAGCATCATCCTTCGCAAAATGCTGAGTCGCCTGCTTTTAGTTTTTTGGTGTATGAGCGGCGCTAGTCTTCTTCTTGGGAATTTACTGAAGTCGCAGTGTTACCTTGGCAGTCTAGGTTCGGTGGTTTTGTAACCCAAATACCCATTGACCCGTATGAGTCAAACGTCGAAGTGGTAAATCGTTGAAAAATTAAAATTATTAGGTTTAAATTCCCAGCCTCTGTTTACCGACTCGTATTTATCCACTATATAAATACATACCGAGTCTGAAAGTATCAGATTTGAATTACTCTGTTGGATATAGGAAACGCAATTCCCATGACTATGCATCGATTGAAAAACGTGTTGATCGCGGCGCTCGTAACTGTAGGCGCTATCTCGGGCTCAATGGTTTCAGTGCACGCAAGCACACTGGAATCCATTCTCGCGGTTGGAGAAGCCAAAAACAAAGCTGCCAAAAAGTCTCAGGTGAAAATCGACCGTTTGGCCGATGAAACTCGAGACCTGCTCGGCGACTACAAAACAGTCGTGAAGCAGGTTGACGGCCTCAAGGTCTATAACGGCCGTTTGCAACGCCAGATCGATAATCAGAAGAAGCGCGTTTTAGAGATTGATAACTCGATTTCTCAGGTGACGGTTATCCAGCGGCAGATGACGCCGCTTGTGATTCGCATGATCGACGGTCTTGAGCAGTTTGTTGAGCTCGACGTGCCGTTCGCCAAAGACGAACGAGTGCAGCGCATAGGGTTCCTGCGGGCTAACCTGGATCGCGCGGATGTAAGCGTGGCTGAGAAATTTCGCGGCGTTCTGGAGGCCTACAATATTGAGCTGCAGTACGGCCGAGGCATGGACACTTACCGGGGAAACATTGACTTGGGAGGGACTGAGCGCGAAGTTGATTTCCTGCGTGTAGGTCGCATCGCATTGGTGTACCAGACTACTGATGGTGCCATTTCTGGCGCTTGGGACAAAAGTGCCCGGGCATGGGCAGACCTGCCCTCAGGTGATTATGACGGCGCTATTCGCAAAGGTATTCGTATTGCGAAGAAGCAAGCCACTATTGAATTGTTGAATATGCCAGTTCCAGCGCCGGAGGCTATGTAATGAGCTTTAAAATCGTAAAAATAGCTGCTCTTGCCATGTGCAGCACATTAATATTTTCGGGTAGTTCTGCCTTTGCGCAGGAAGCCCGGTCCCTGGACCAATTACTTGACTTCGTTAAGCGGGGCCAGGTTACCGAGTCTAAAGAAAATCGCTCACGCGAAGCATCGTTTAGCAAAGACAAAGCCAACCAGGCTGCAGCGGTTAGAAAGGCTGAGGCGGAACGTACTCGCCAGGAACAGCTCAGTTCCCGGCTGGAAAAAGAGTTTGAAGAAAATGATTTGCTGATTGCGGACAAGCAAAAGCAACTGCAGGAGAGACTCGGTACCCTGACAGAACTGTTTGGACACCTGACTTCTGCCTCAGGCGATTTGGCTTCGAACGTTGAGGTCTCCCTCGCATCTGCCCAATACCCGGGGCGCGAGGTATTCCTGCAAGAGTTCATTTCCAAGATGACTAATTCCGATTCCCTGCCCAGCATCGAAGAGATCGAGCGGGTATGGTTCGAACTACTACGAGAAATTCGTGAGACTGGTGTGATAACCAGATTCACCGCAGAGGTTGCTTCACCCGCTGGTGAGCGAGCCGAGCGCGAAGTCATACGTGTTGGCGCGTTCAACATGGTCGATACGGATGGTAACTACCTCACTTTCAATAACGGCAGGCTCAGTGAGCTGCCCAGACAGCCAAGTGGTCCCTACAACGGCTGGGCGGGTGACTTAGCTTCAGCCACTCCCGGTACTCCCGGTACTCCCGGTATGCAGAGCTTTGGTATAGACCCAACGGGTCCGACCGGCGGCTCCTTCCTGGCGGCTATTATCGATACGCCCACGCTCGAAGAGCGGTGGCACCAGGGTGGCTATGTAGGCTATGCGATTACGGCGGTGGGTATCTTTGCCTTCCTCTTGGCGATCTACCGAATGATTGTACTGAGTCTGGTCAGCAGCAAGGTCACTTCGCAATTGAAGAGTGATAAGGCCAACGACAATAACCCACTGGGTCGTGTCCTGAAGATTCACGAGGACAATCCGGCCATGGACACTGAGACGCTCGAACTCAAGCTGTCTGAGGGCGTATTGAAGGAAACTCCCAAACTGGAGAGTGGACTAACATTGTTGAAGATCATTGCTGCGGTGGCTCCGTTGATGGGTCTACTGGGTACGGTGACCGGTATGATTATCACATTCCAGGCCATCACCATCTTTGGTGCGGGTGATCCGAAGGCAATGGCCGGTGGTATTTCCGGCGCATTGATTACTACAGTTCTGGGTCTTCTGGTGGCAATCCCGACAGTGCTACTGCACACCGTGGTTAATGGTCGTGCCCAACGAGTTATTCACATACTCGACGAGCAGACAACCGGCATGATTGCAGAGCATACCGAAGCCAACCTGAGGTCTTGATATGGGTGACATGACCGAGACCCTGCTTGGCTTTATGAACATGGGCGGCAACGTCCTGTGGCTGATCGCCGCCCTCTTGCTTGTGATGTGGATGCTGATTTTCGAGCGGGTGTGGTATCTCAAATTCAGCTGGAAAGCGGATGTTGCTACAGTGATTGCCAAATGGGAGGGCCGCTCCGAGCGGAAGTCCTGGGAGGCGCACCAGATACGCGGGATGCTGATATCCAAGTCGCGTATGGAAATTAACCGCTATTTGCCTGAAATCAAGACGATGGTAGCGTTGTGCCCGCTGTTGGGACTCCTGGGTACGGTGACCGGGATGATCGAGGTATTTAACATTATGGCAGTGACGGGCGGTGGCGATGCGAAGTCCATGGCCGGCGGTGTCCAGATGGCCACGATTCCAACCATGGCCGGCATGGTGGCCGCCCTCTCTGGAGTTTTTGCCAACACTTATGTCACTCAGATTGCCCAGCGGGAAAGTGTATTCCTGCAGGATAACCTGACCACAGACCACTGATAGAGCCAGTTTAATGCGCAAGAGAAACCGAGAAGCAGATGCCGATGAGGCGCAGATCGATCTGACGCCCATGCTAGACGTGGTGTTTATTATGCTGATCTTCTTTATCGTGGTTGCCTCCTTTCTTAAGGAGGCCGGTATCGAGGTGAATCGACCTGAAGCTAACAACAATCCTCCTGATCCAGACATTACAAGTATCGCTGTGACGATAACCGGCGACGATCAGATCTGGATGGAAAACCGCCGTATTGATATTCGTGCAGCGAGGGCTAACATTGCCCGCCTGCTGGCGACGGATCCTGAACAGGGTTTTACTGTCAAGACGGAGCCCGGTGCCAGTGCCGGAGTCCTTCTAGAGGTTGCCGACGCCGCCCGTGAAGCGGGTGTCAAACAGGTGAATTGGCCAGCGGAGGAAGAGCAGTGAGCAGGCGTGGTATGACAGCAAAAGGGCGAACGACGGACGGAGGTGGCGAAGGTGAAATTGACCTGACCCCGATGCTGGACGTTGTGTTCATCATGCTAATCTTTTTTATTGTGACCTCATCCTTCGTGAAGGAGCCGGGCATCGACATTGAAAGGGCCCAGGCCCTCACCACCAACCCCTGTGAGCGCGGCACTATCATTTTTGCTGTCACTGCGGTGGGTGACATCTACTACGATAAGAAACAGGTCCCCATTGGACGCGCTTTCCGTCTGGCGGAAGCGGCTAAGAAGGAGGCGCCGAAAGCGAATTTCGTGATTCAGGCGGACGTTGCTGCACCGACTTCAGTTCTTAGCGAATTGCTGGCTGCCCTTAAACCCCTGATGGACGCGCCGCTTTGCGCTTCCACGACTGATGCGGGGTAAGCGCAATGAATAGTTCACTGAGAATGATGTTTGCAATAATAGTTTCTGTCCCCGTTGTGGTGGGACTGTTTCTGATTATGAACAGTTTGATTGATCGCGACTTTGAAAACCCGGAAGTCT
This sequence comes from Halioglobus sp., assembly GCA_965262875.1. GTDB lineage: Bacteria > Pseudomonadota > Gammaproteobacteria > Pseudomonadales > Halieaceae > JBALVT01. Next base: position 1,486,037 of record OZ253569.1, on the reverse strand, counting down.
CAAACAGCAAGATTGCCGAACTGGTTCAGCCGGATGAAGAGATAAAGCTGGATACAACTACCAAGAAGCCGGAAAAGGCCGAAGAGCCGGAGGAGCCACCGCCCGAGCTGGAAATGGCCCAGATAAGTCTCGATATGGATACTGATATCGCGAACACTGCACCCACGGCCAGCATTAATGTAGAGATTACATCTAGCGGCATGTCTTCCGGTGACGGTGAGTACCTGCCGATTGTAAAGGTTGCGCCGATCTACCCTAGACGCGCCCAGACCCGTGGCATCTCCGGCTACTGCATCGTCGAGTACACCGTGACCAAGACCGGTTCGATTCGCGATCCCGTTGCAGTTGATTGTTCACCATCGGGTGTGTTTGACAGAGCCTCTGTTAAGGCCGCGACGAAATTCAAGTACAAGCCAAGAGTTGTGGACGGTGAGCCTATTGCAGTGGCAGGTGTACAAAACAAGTTTACTTATGAGTTGGAACAGTAGAGCAGTTGGAGCGTCATGAAATTGTTTAATATCCCTACCTGGTCCCGTGCTCTCATTTTTGCGGTACCAGTGATCGCTACCCAGGTTACTTTCAGTGCCTTGCAAACCACGCTGGGCTATGCGCCTTTTTCATCCGCAGATGCACAGGAGGAGCAGGCCAAGAAGAAGCCCCAGGAAACGCGTCGCACACCAGCCCTGCGCAATAAAGTGTATGAAAAGCTATCCGAGGCTCAGGCTGCGGCAGAAGCAAAGGATTGGAAAACAGCCCGCGGTGTTTTGGACAGGATGATCGACACTGAGGGCAAGAAGGCACTCAACAGTTATGAACTTGCCAATGTCTATAATCTTTATGCCTTTATCTATTACTCGGTGGAAGATTATGCGGGGGCCCTAAGGCAATATGAAAAAGTGGTTGCCCAGCCCGACATTCCTCTGGCCATGGAGATCAACACCAAGTACACCATCGCTCAGTTATATTTCGTGCAAGAGCAGTGGACGCGAGGTATAAACGCTTTGCTTGAGTGGTTTGAGGTAACGGAAAACCCTCCGGCTAGTGCTTATATATTGTTAGCGCAGGGGTATTATCAACAGAAGGACTACGACAAGGCGCTTGTTAACACTGAAAAAGCCATTTCGATGTACAACGAAAAAGGCAAAACACCCAAAGAACAATGGTACAACCTGGCCCGTTTTCTTTATTTTAACAAGGATGATATCCCCAATGCTGTGAGAACCCTTGAAATATTGCTCCAGCATTACCCCAAAAAGCAGTACTGGGTGCAGGTATCCCATATGTATGGAGAGCAAAAGAAAGAATCCTGGCAGTTGGCAGCCATGGAGACCGCCTATGTACAGGATATGCTGGACAAGGGTACCGAGCAAACTACGATGGCCTACCTGTACCTGAACGGAGAGGTTCCCTACAAAGCCGCCAAGGTGATGGACAAAGGCTTGAAGAATAAGTCAGTAGAAGGCACTTCCAGGAATTACGGAATTGTGGGCAATGCCTGGCGTCAGGCCCAGGAAGTGAAAAAAGCGATACCCGCGATGGAAGCAGCTGCGGCCAAATCTGACAAAGGTGAGTTGTATGCCCGGCTAGGCAATGTTTACTTAGATGGCGACCAATTCAAGAACGCTATTACCGCGCTGAACAAGGGGCTTCGTCGAGGTGGAGTTAAGCGAGTTGACACAGCGCGTTTGGTGTTGGGCATGGCCTACTTCAATGACAAGCAGTATTCAAAGGCCCGTAAGGCGTTTATTGCTGCACGTAAAGATGAGCGATCGGAAAAGTATGCCAAGCAATGGATCAAGTATATGGATTCAGAGCTTGACCGTCAGGCGAAGCTTAAGGAAGATATTTAGTCTAACGCCTAACATTCCGGCATAAAAAAGGGAGCACATGTGCTCCTTTTTTTATGCCGGCATTTTACTGCCGGCTGAGAATGTTTAACGCTTAAACTGGGACGACGTCGTCCGCTTGTGGGCCTTTCTGACCATCGGATACGCTGAATTCAACTTTCTGACCTTCGGCCAGAGTCTTGAAACCATCGCCCTTGATAGCACTAAAATGGACAAAAACATCAGGCCCATCTTCGCGCTCAATAAAGCCGAAGCCTTTGCTTTCGTTAAACCATTTAACCGTGCCAGTGATAGTAGACATATGTATTACCTGTTTTATTTATTGGCTCCCCGTCCGGGTGCCGAGTGGTTCGTATTTATTTATGATTTACAAACGAGGAACTAAACGTACTTCGAGCGCGTGCATAAATATTGCTGAAAAAATCAGCCGTTTTCAGTCTAACACTCATTTCAACAACTGCAATGTTTGGGATAAGTAATAATTTCACAATTTGAACCCGAGGTCGAAAACAGCAGTTCTTCGCACTTTGGTACATTGCGTATGCGGCATCGGTTGTAGGGCGCGAAAGAGTTTCAGGCAATACTAAAACGGTACATGTGCCGCGCCAATCAAGCCGGGCTGCTCTTGCGTGATGACATATACTGGAACCTGAGCGAGATGGCTATGCATCCCGCCTTTTTCGCAAAACCGGGAATGAAATTCACTGTTATCGAGAAAATCAATCATCCCAGGAACGATTCCACCCGCAAGATATAGGCCCCCGTAGGCACCGTTGGACAACACGAAATCGCCGCAGAGTGAACCCAACAGCGCGCAAAAAGTCTGGAGTGCTAGAACGCAGTGTTCATCCGCCCCCGTCAGTGCTCCTAGCGTTATCTCAGACGGCGTCATGGATCTGCCCTTGTGCGAATGCATACCACACACAGTCCAGTAGAGGCGCTGCAGGCCGGGCCCCGAGATGAGCAGTTCAGCATAAACACTTGGGTGACGTTCTAGCAGGACTTCAAACAGCTCAAGCTCGAGCTTGGAAGCAGGAGACAATCCTGTGTGGCCTGGCTCTGCGGCGCTGGTATGAGGTTTACCATCAATGATTTCAACGGTCGCGCCACCCAGACCCGTGCCGGGTCCGACAGCCGCGAGTTTCTGATCCTGCCGTTTTTCTCCAGCATGAACCAAATGCCTGTCTTGTTCGCCCAAATAAGGCAGCGCATGCGCTATGGCCGTAAAATCATTAATCCAGTTGAAATGGGTAAAACCAAATCGGGTTGCTAGTTGGGAGCAGGAAAAACGCCAATCCATGTTGAGCATACTAACGAGATCATTTGAGGGTGCTGCCGCCACGGCGATACAGCACTGGGCTGGTTTTTCTTCAGTTCGGGTGTTCAGCCACGCTTCCATGACTTGCTCGAATTTAGAATAGTCGCGGCTGATATAAGTTTTCAATCCGCGAAACTGCTCTGCTTCAGCGTCGTATAGCGCTATTCGAGTATTGGTGCCACCAACATCGGCGACCAGTCTTGTGCTCATAATATTTTCGTCTTGCTCTTCAGACAACAGGCAATATTTTCATAATATTGGTGGAGCCAGGCCGCCCCATCACTGCGCCCTTGGTGAGTAGGATAGAGTCATCCTTTTTCAGATAGCCGCCATCCTTAAGAAACTCTATAGCTCGGGATTCTACACTGTCACTATCAAACGCCCCCGCGTCGAAAAACAGAGGGATGACACCGCGTGAAATACTTAACTTTTGCAGTGTTTCGCTGCTGTGACTGAGGGCGAAAATGGGCAGGCCCGAACTGAGGCGTGACATCAGCAACGGTGTTGTACCGGATTCTGTTAAACAGGCAATTCCCCGTACGCTTCCATAGTGGTTTGCCGCATAGATGGCCGACATGGCGATGGTTTCCTGGGCGTTTGCAAACTGCCTGTTAAGACGGTACCTGGAGGTTCTCGCGACGGGGTGCTGCTCGGCACCAACAGCAGCTTCTGACATCGCGGCCACTACTTCCACCGGGTATTTCCCGACTGCGGTTTCAGCCGAGAGCATGACAGCATCAGTTCCGTCTAGAACGGCATTGGCCACATCAAAGACTTCAGCGCGGGTTGGCATCGAGCTACTGATCATCGATTCCATCATTTGCGTGGCAGTGATGACCACTCGGTCCATCTTCCTAGCCCTTGAGATTAGATCCTTTTGAATACCAATTAACTGGGCGTCCCCAACTTCTACGCCAAGATCACCGCGAGCCACCATTATTCCAAAGGATGCTGAGATAATACCGTTGAGTATTCGATCATCCGCGACCACTTCGGCGCGTTCGATTTTGGCGATGATGGCCGGTTTAAGATCGTGTTGTAACAACAGGTCTCGAGTTTGGAAGATGTCCTCGGCATTCGATACAAAAGAGACGGCGACAAAATCCGGTTTTATTTCCGCCAGGCTGTCGATATCGGCGATATCTTTTGCGGTGAGGGCTGGCGCGGCCAGGCCTCCTCCGAGGCGGTTGATACCCTTCCTGGATCCGAGCTTACCTCCTACCGTGACGGTGCAATGTACCGACGTGGCATCCACATCGTCGACTCGTAATCTGATGCGGCCATCGTCCAACAGGAGGATGTCACCGGAGTAAACACTGGTGCACAAATCCTTGTAGTCCAACCCGACCGCATTGCTGTCGCCTTCACCCTCGCCCAGGTTTAGATCGAGACGGAAGCGGTCTCCATTATTTACCTCAACTGAATCGTGTCGGAATGTACTAATACGAATTTTTGGGCCCTGCAGGTCGGCAAGTATGCCGACATATTTTCCCGCGATCGAAGCCTGTTTGCGTATCGTCGCGGCGACTTGCGCATGGTGCCCGGAGGTGCCATGACTGAAATTCAAACGAAAAACATCGACACCAGTCGAGATAAGACGAGCGATGATATTAGCTGACTCGCTGCCCGGACCGATGGTGGCGACAATTTTGGTTCGCCTGTTTACATTTGGTGTCACGTTTCATTCCTGCTTGTGTTCGTGGTGAACTTCTGTGTTCTAAAGAGAGTGCGCTGTGAGACGGTCAATATATCACGTTACCTTCGCAAGCCATTAGAGCATCTGATTCTCTGGGCAACCTTTCTACCCGTGATACAGTGCGCAGTTGCCAAAACCTATCTTTGTGATGCGGCAGCCGCTTTCATCGACGGGCATATGTACGGCCTGTCACTAAACCCAAGAAATGTAGATTCATTACTATGACCACATTAATTGACCGGATTGTGATTGCTGTGCATGACCTGATCGCGGCGCAGGACGAGTACAAACTACTCTCTTGGGAGTTGACGCTTTTGACGCAGGCGAGCCTGATGGGGAGCAACGTGTATGGTTTGCCCTTCCAAACACTGTTATTGAATTGCGACAGCACGCTGTAACTGAGGCCGCGATCTGCGGATTAGTATTTGCGAACACCGAGTATGATCGAATGGATTCGCAGTTGAGCAATCCGTTCAATCTGCCGCTTCAGATATGTGATGGTCAGCAAACCACGTTGTTCAGAGGCAATCAACCAGCCGCTTGCAGCGATTTAAGCGTTGATCACATTGTCTTGCGAACCCTAGACGCGGATGCCTGTGTTACTTTTTTTGGAGAGCAACTTGGTATTCGCCTGGCGCTCGACAAGACTGTTCCGAAGTGGGGTGGCCGTATGTTGTTTTTCCGAACGGGGAAGCTCACGCTTGAGGTGATCGAGGCGGATAAAGACCGGCCGGAAAAGGACCACTTTTGGGGTGTAGCGTTGCAATGCGATGACATTGAAACCACTTCGGATAAGTTGGAGCATCGAGGTGTTGCACTTACGAAGGTGAGAGTGGGGCGTAAGGCCGGGACGCGTGTTGCGTCGGTGAAAAGTCATGCCCTTGGAATTCCCACTCTTTTGATTGAGCCGGTAAAAGCCTGGGTTTCTTAATCCGGCGAATTGCTCAGTTACTCGGCGATACCCCGCAAGCAAATCCAACCATCTAACTGACCTGCTACTTTCAGCGAAATACGATCGCTGTAGTGAGATATCAGTGTTTCGGCCTGATCTTCAATTAACCCAGACAAAAGCAAAATGCCTCCAGGCTTCAAAAAGTTGATGAGAATATCGGACAGCTCCATCAGCGGCCCAGCGAGTATATTGGCGATAACCATATCAATCCCGCCTGCCAGTGGCTGCAGTTCTACCTCACCCGGTAGTGCAATGCTTAGCGCGGAATCCGCGATTCCGTTGCGGTGCGCATTTTCACGGCTGGCGACCAGGGCCTGTGGGTCGTTATCAACCCCCAGAACATACTCGGCACCCAACTTCAGGGTGGCGACCCCGAGTATCCCGGAACCGCAACCATAGTCCACGATTTTTTGACCCGTCAAAGGTGTCCTGGCGATTTGGGATAGGCAAAGTGATGTAGTCGGGTGAGTACCTGTACCAAAAGCTAATCCAGGGTCCAGCAGTAGATTGATGGCGTTGGGGTCGGGGGGTTCAAGCCAGCTCGGGCAAATCCACAGCTGGTCTCCAAATTTCATGGGCTGGTAGTGCTGTATCCACTCCCGCTCCCAGTCCTTGTCTTCCAGTATCTCGACCCGATGATTGGACTGTTCTATGGCTTCGACCGGGAACTTAGCCAACACGTTTTTCATATCCGCGCTGGCGTCGTACAGGCCAGTTAGTCGGATATGGCGCCACAGCGGAGTCTCTCCGACACCCGGTTCCAGCACGGGTTCATCTGCATTATCTTCCATGGTGACTGCCACCGCACCGGTGGCTTGCATCAAGTCTTCGAGAAGCTCAATCTCTCCCGGATGTGTATCCAGGCGCAATTGCAGCCAGGGCACTACTTGTCTTCCAGCTTGCTTTCCAGGTAGTGAATACTAACTCCGCCGGCTTCGAAGGCCTTGTCTCTTACCAGATCTCGATGCAGTGGTGTGTTGGTGCGAATCCCTTCAACGATTAACTCGTCTAGGGCCTGACGCATTCTGCGCAGGGCAATACCTCGGTCTTCTCCATAGGAGATGATCTTGCCAATCAGGGAATCGTAGAACGGGGGTACGGTATAGCCATCGTAAAGGTGGGAGTCCACTCTAATTCCTGGGCCACCAGGTGCGTGAAAATATTTCACTTTACCGGGTGAAGGTAAAAAGTTTTGAGGGTCTTCCGCATTGATTCTGCACTCGAAGGAATGACCTCTGAATTTGATATCACTTTGTTTCAAGGACAGCGGCTCACCACTGGCAATGAGCAGTTGCTCGCGCACAATGTCGACACCGGTAATCATTTCGGTCACCGGGTGCTCTACTTGGACGCGTGTATTCATTTCGATAAAAAAGAAGCCGCCATCTTCATACAAAAACTCGAAGGTACCCGCGCCTCGGTAGCCAATGTCGATACAGGCGTTGACGCAGCTTTCGGCGACTTGATTGCGAATGTCGTCCGGGATGCCAGGCGCTGGTGCTTCTTCAAGTACTTTTTGGTGGCGCCGTTGCAAAGAGCAGTCCCGGTCGCCCAGGTGGATAGCGTTGCCCTGGCCATCGGCCAATATCTGAATCTCTACGTGCCGGGGTTTTTGCAAAAACTTTTCGATATAAACGACATCGCTGCCGAAAGCTGCCGCCGCCTCAGATTGGGTGACTTGTACAGAGTTCAATAGAGCAGCTTCGTTGTGGACGACTCGCATACCGCGGCCACCACCGCCAGCGGCGGCTTTGATTATCACTGGATAACCTATTCTGCGCGCAACATCCAAGGTATGTTGAGTATCTTCAGTCAGTGGCCCGTCAGACCCTGGAACGGTGGGAACGCCGGCCTTTTTCATAGCCTCAATGGCAGATACCTTGTCCCCCATCAAGCGAATGGTGTCGGCAGTGGGGCCGATAAAAACAAATCCGCTCTTTTCGACCTGGTCGGCAAAGTCTGCGTTTTCGGCGAGAAAACCGTAGCCAGGATGGATCGCCGTAGTTTCTGTAATTTCGGCTGCACTAATCAGCGCCGGTACGTTCAGGTAAGACTCTGTAGACGGAGCAGGACCAATGCAAACTGACTCGTCGGCGAGCCGGACGTGCATAAGCTCTTCGTCTGCTTTGGAGTGAACGGCGACTGTCTGGATATCTAACTCTTTACATGCGCGTAATATACGCAGTGCAATTTCCCCGCGGTTGGCAATGAGCACCTTTTCCAGCTTGGGCATGGTTTGTTCCTCAGGTGATGTGTGGCGGGCAGTGCGTCTGGCTATACAATACAGACCAGAGGCTGATCGAATTCAACTGGCTCACCGTCTTCTACCAAAATGGCTTCTATAGTCCCCGCTTTATCCGCTTCAATTTGGTTCATCATTTTCATTGCTTCAACAATGCAAATGACATCTCCAATTTTCACGGTTTGGCCGACCTGTATAAATGTAGGCGATGTGGGAGAGGGTGAAAGGTAGAACGTACCGACCATGGGCGAATGAACCACATGCCCCTCAGCGCTTAGTGCAGATGCTGGTGCAGCAGCTGCAACTGGCGCTTCTACAATCGGTGCTGCCTGTGGCGGCGCCATTTGCATCTGCTGCATATGCGGAGGTGCAGCGTAAGTCATCGCACCCGCGGCCATTGCCTGCGCCGCGCCGTTGCGACTGATGCGCACCGATTCCTCGCCCTCTTTAATTTCTATCTCGTCGATGTTGGACTCTTCCAGCAATTCGATCAGTTTTTTTACTTTGCGAATGTCCATAATGTCGTCTCTTGGGTTTATTACTGTTCTAGTTTTTGCAGGGCAGCCTGCAGGCCAAATTCATAACCTTGTGGACCTAGGCCGCAAATAACGCCCTGTGCCAGGTCGGAAAAATAGGACTTTTTGCGAAAATCCTCTCGAGCATGGGTATTGGATAAATGAATTTCAATAAATGGAATGTTGGTTGCTGCCAGTGCGTCTCTGATCGCTACGCTAGTATGGGTAAAGGCCGCAGGGTTAATTAGAATATAGTTTACGCCTTCATGGCGCGCATCCTGGATTCGCTCTACCAATTCATACTCCGCGTTGCTTTGCATGTTGAGTAGATGGTGTCCGCGCTCCAGAGCCAGTTGCTCCAGCTTCAAGTTGATGTCACTCAAAGTGGCGCTCCCGTAGATGTCGGGCTCACGCTCACCCAGCAAATTCAGGTTTGGGCCGTGAAGGACAAGAATGGTGGCCATGGGACGGGCACTCCGAGTAATAGCGCGAACTCAGGGAGTGTGCCGGAATTTAAATAGAATGTCTATGGATTTAGCCGTTTTTGGAATTTGGCAACCGTTCGGTGCTAAATTAAAGAAGTTAGCTATATTTAGCTAAACTGAATACCTTTGACCTCTCAGGCGTTTCCAAGGCTTTTCCCATTGGTTATGACACGATCAGCGGCTATCTACTCTAAAGTCGCCGCTAGATTGCCTTTATTGCTGCTAACTTGCGAAATTGCCTCCAACACTGTGGACTTTGTTAGCAACTGGGGCAGAATCAGGGGTTCTACTGTCCGGTCCCCAGAATAAAGTATATAAAACGGGATGCCATTGCGGCCGTGCTTCGCCAGGTATGCGGCAATGTCGGCGTCGTAGTTTGTCCAGTCGGCCACCATGTAAACGATTTCGCTGTCGCTAAAGGCGGCCGTGATCTCGTCTGTTAGAAGAACAGCCTGCTCGTTGGCAATGCAGCTAATACACCAATCGGCGGTGACGTCGACGAAGACGGGTTGGCCGGAGTTGCGTAGTTGTTCCAGTGATTGTTCCGACCAGGCGACCTGGCCCTCTTGGGAGGCGTGCTGTGAGGATTCGTCGAGACCTCGCCAGCTGGCCGCGGTTACCGCCGCAAGCATACATGCCATGGCCATTCCCTTGCGCCAGCCGCTAAAGCGCCACAGCCAAAGGCCTAGTGCAATCATTAGAGCGCCCATCAATGCTAGGGCCATCGTGTTCACACCGGTTTGTCTGCCGGCGACCCAGAATAGCCAAATTGCGGTGGCGTAGAGCGGAAAAGCCAATACCTGTTTTAGGGTTTCCATCCAGGCACCAGGTTTAGGCATCCTAGAGCGTAAGCCCGTGCTGTAGCTGAGTAAGACCATCGGTGCCGCCATTCCTGCACCCAGGGCTGCGAAGACTCCCAGTGCGATAGCGGCCGGTTGGGTCACAGCAAATCCCAAAGCCGTGCCCATAAAGGGAGCAGTACAGGGGCTGGCTACTATTACCGCTAATACTCCAGTGAAAAAAGAACCGCTTAAGCCCTCTCGTTCTGCCAGGTTACTGCCCGCGCCCATGACGCTGCTACCAAACTCAACGACTCCGGAAAGGGACAAACCCATCACGACAAATAGATAGGCCATGGCGATGACAAACCCGGGGGATTGCAAATGGAAGCCCCAGCCAATGGCCTCTCCCGCTCGCTGCAAAAATATAAGAATAGCGGCAACCAGCACGAAGCTAGACACAACCCCCGCCGCGTAGACCCAACTTTGGGTATGGTGTTCATGATCGGCACTGCGGGCAAAGCTAAGCATCTTGAGCGACAGTACCGGGAAAACACAGGGCATGAGATTGAGAATGCTACCGCCCAGGAAAGCTAACACCATCATATAAAGCACTTTACCCAGGCCGCCAGTTTCGCTCAGTGGTGCTTCGGCGTTAGCCTTTGGAGCAGGGACAGCAGGCGCCTGCACCTCAGCAGCGGTCACGCTTCCGGTGGTAAAATCTACATTAAAATACTGTTTGTGAGGTGGATAGCATAGCCCTGCATCCGCACATCCCTGGGAGGTAACTTTGAGTCTGGCTTTTTCAGTTTTTCGCTGAGGCTTTATTTCAAGGTCCGCGTCCTGATAGTAAACGCTCACGTCACCAAAGTATTCGTCGGTTTTCTCCAGCGCAGGTGGAAATTGTGTGGTTAGCTCAACGTCACCCAATTCGTCGGTGAGTGCGAAACTGAATCGGTGCTGGTAGAGGTAGTAGGCCGGCTCAATTTGCCAGTAAAGTCGTATGCTGCCATCTGTTTGGACCTCAGCCTCCAGTTGATAAGCTTCTTCAACAGATAGAAATTCAACAACTTCGGCGGCATCAAAAGGATTGGCATTTGTAGTGCCACCTAAACCAGCGGTGAATCCGGTGCTGCTCAATAGCAATATCAAAACTGCGAGCGTCGCGCGCATGTAATCTCCTGATGACAGTTTTCTTAGGCCCACATTTTCTCTTCGGTGGGTGCGAGCGTTTTGAGGCCAGGCTTGTTGAGGACATTGTAGCAGCCTCGAACAATCCACCCAATTGCCGAACGAATGTGCACTAACGAAAGTGATATAATGGTCAGACGCTCGAAGCGGGCAATAGTTTCAGCAGCGTAACCATAACTGGAGTGTTTTACTGATGAATCAACGAGATGTTGTGACGCTCATCTGTGTGTTCTTGGCGGGTGTGTGTTCGGTAAGGGCCTTTTCCGCTGAGGACTTGCGGCTTGAAAACGCGTGGATTAGGGCTATGCCGCCCACGCAACGGATGACCGCAAGCTACCTCGATATCCGCAATACGGGCGACGTGGCGGTTGAAATCACCGGGGCTCGTACCGAGATTGCAGAGCAGGCTCAGATCCACGCAAGCCGCGAGGTCGATGGCTATGTGACAATGCAACATCTCGATCGATTGACAGTTAACCCCGGAGAAACTCTCAGCTTATCTCCCGGGGGCATACACTTGATGCTCATGGGTATGGAAAAAATGCCCTCACCGGGCACTGATGCAGATATTTGCTTGATATTGTCTTCTGGGTCGGAATTTTGTGCCACGGCGACGGTACGTAAGAGTTCTGCAGGAGTACAATCGCAGCATCATTAACATCGCCCGCGGTGCGCGGGAAATGTGTTTTTTGAACAACAGCGGTTAGGGAAGTATGAGCGAGACATTGAGGGACAAGATGGCTGGAAGAGTAGACAACTTACGCGATGGGGAAGTATTCCGTTGGCTGGGAGGCATAATTGCTGTGTATCTCCTAGTCACTACAATTTTGGGAGTGTATTGGAGCGTTGCTCCGGCCCGTTTCGATGTCCGTGAAACAGCCGCTGATTACGCCGCGGAGAACCAAGGTTCAGTAGTAACCGGCTCAGTTACTACTGCCACGGTGATGGGTGTAGTGGACACTTTGTTAGATAAATCCGGTGGTTATTTACGCAACGATAGATTTCCGCCGGGATTGTGGATGGATAATATACCCAACTGGGAGTACGGGGTGTTAATCCAGGTTCGAGACATTTCCCGGGCTATGCGCGAAGTGCACAGTCGGTCGCAGTCACAGTCCACCGAAGATAAGGATTTGGCAATGGCTGAGCCGAGATTCAATTTTAAAGCTAATAGTTGGATTCTCCCCGCTTCTGAGTCCGAGTATTCTGATGGTAGAGAGTACACTCGGAAGTATTTCGCCCGGCTTTCAGATCCTAGCGAAAGTAATGCCCAGTTCTACGCCAGGGCGGACAATCTCCGCTATTGGCTAGCGACAGTAGACATGAGGCTTGGCAGCCTCTCCCAGCGCTTGAGCGCCAGTGTGGGTCAGCGCAGATTAAATACGGATCTGGCAGGTGATGAGAGCGCGACGCAATCAACTGCAGCGCCATCTGAGATGATGGTACGCACTCCATGGAGCGAGATAGACGATGTCTTTTATGAAGCCAGGGGTACCGCCTGGGCACTGATCCATTTTTTGAAGGCAGCCGAGGTCGATTTCGAAGATATTCTGCGCAAGAAAAATGCTCAGGTGAGCATGCAGCAAATCATTCGTGAATTAGAGGCGACCCAGGATATGGTGTGGGCACCGATGATTCTCAATGGCACCGGATTTGGTACGCTGGCGAATCATTCGCTGGTAATGGCGTCGTATCTCAGTCGTGCAAATGCCGCGATCGTTGATTTAAGAGACTTGATGTCTCAGGGTTAATCCTGCCGATAGCGCAGTCGAGTGCCCGTCTCCAGAGAGAGACGAATTTCCGCCGCACCTAACTCAAGCGGGAAGTAGGTTCCGGATAATTTGGCGTCTAAAATACTGGCCCCATCGAGGTTGGTGTCGCGAAAGTCGATGCCGGAAAGGTCGCAGTTGCGGAAATAGGAGTTGCTAAAATCCAGACCCTTGGCATTCATGTTGCGCAGGTCTCGGCCGCGATAATCGCCGCTGCGCAGCTCACTGCTGTCGGTTTGATCTCTTTGCTCGTTGAATCCCTTGATGTCTTCGTTGCGCAGTAGCTGGTATAAGGGGTCTTGCTTGATATACGGTTTGTCCATGTTGCTACCTCTAGAGCCAGGGCTCCGGCCCAAGCGGAATCGTCAATGCTCGATAGCTTAAGCCACAGTGAGCATTAAGCATAGCCCAAAAACCCCGCTGACTAATTCATTGGAGCCTAAAGTGCCATTCCAGACCATTGACGGTTTTTTGCTCACGCGAAATTGGCGCGATGGTGATAGAGGAATTGATCTGGAATTTTGGTTTGCGACACAAAGCGGACCGATCTGCGTTCTGGTACAGGAACAGCGCAGTCTATTTTTTCTGACGCAATCAGAGGTCGAGCAGGCCAAGGGTTTACTCCGGTCTGAACGCGGGGTGGAGTTCAAACCGGTTGAATTGAAAGACTTCTCCCTGGCCGCTGTCCAGGCAGTTTACTTTCCCCGTCACCAACAACTCCGGCGCGCCGCTGACCTGCTGCGGCAGCATGGGCTAAACCCCCTTGAAAGTGATATCAATCCGGCAGAGCGATTTCTGATGGAGAGGTTTATAGCCGGCAGCGCCACGCTTCAGGGTGAGGTTCTAGCTCGGGGTGCTCACCAAGTGATGCGCAGTCCTGCCATCAAAGCAACTTCCTATAAACCCGGGCTCAGTGTTGCATCCATTGATATTGAAACGGCGATGGATGGCTTACAGCTTTTTTCTATTGGAGTACACGCTGTCCGTGGGCAAGAGCACACGCGTTTTGTGCTCATGTTGGGTGAGGGTGCTTCTCAGGATTGGGTTGGCAGTTATTCGTCCCAGCGAGAGTTGTTGTTGGCATTTATTCAATGGGTCGAAGAGTACGACCCCGATATCATGATTGGTTGGAATGTAGTGAATTTCGATTTCTGGTATTTGCAGCGAGTTGCCGACCATGAAGGAATTCGTCTGTCCCTGGGCCGGGACAGGCGCGTAACTCATTGGCGTGACCTGGATGATGAAGGTCACCGTAAAACTCTTCAGATTCCGGGAAGAGTGGTACTTGATGGCATAGAGTTACTGCGTGCTGCTTTCTATCGATTTGAGAGCTTCTCTTTGGAAAACGTATCCCGGGAAATCCTGGGGGACGGAAAACTCCTAAGTGGCAGCGGCAGGGGGCATGAAATCTCCGATTTGTTTAAGGACGATAAAACCGCACTAGCGCAATACAATCTAAAAGATTGCGAACTGGTCTCGGATATTTTTGCAGCTACGGGTTTATTGGATTTTGCATTGGCGCGAACCTTCATGACGGGTTTGAACCTCGATCGCCTGGGTGGCTCGGTAGCCTCTTTTGACAATCTGTATTTGCCTCGCCTGCATCGCCAGGGTTATGTCGCGCCCACCGCTAGCACTGAATTGGGGAGTAGTCCGGGTGGATACGTACTCGATTCCACCCCGGGTATGTACGATCACGTCCTGGTGCTGGACTTCAAGAGTTTGTATCCCAGCATTATTCTTACTTTTTTCATAGACCCACTGGGTTTGGCTCTTGGAGTGTCAGGTGAAGTTGGCGAAGAAGCATTGGTCGAGGGTTTTGACGGGGCACAGTTTGTGCGGGACGGACATATTCTTCCTGAACTTATTCGCCAGTTGTGGGATAAAAGAGATGAAGCGAAAACGAACGACGATTCAGCACTCTCCCAAGCGATAAAAATTATCATGAACTCTTTCTACGGTGTATTGGGTACACCGGGTTGCCGTTTCTTCGACCCGCGTTTAGCCAGTTCCATTACTCGACGGGGCCATGAAGTCCTCCAGAAAACGCGTGACTACATTGAGTCCGCGGGTCAAAAGGTTATCTATGGTGATACAGACTCTGTGTTTGTGTGGATAGAGTCCGCAGCAGATGAATCCAGCGCGATGGCAGTCGGGAAAGAATTGGAGCGCAAACTCAACAGCTTCTGGAATGAGACTTTGCGCCGGGATTTTCAGTTGGATTGCGCGCTGGAGTTGGAGTTTGAAACACACTACAAACGTTTTCTTATGCCGACAATTCGCGGTTCAGAGAAAGGTAGTAAAAAGCGCTATGCCGGTGTTGTTGGCTCGAGCACAGGAGACAAGCTTGTGTTCAAGGGTTTGGAGAATGTTCGCACCGATTGGACCAAGGTTGCCCGCGATTTTCAGGAGGAACTATACAGGCGCATTTTTATGCGAGAACCCTATGAAGATTTGGTGTTAGATACAACGGCTCGCGTGCTGGCCGGGGAAGAGGATGAGCGTCTGGTTTATCGCAAACGATTGCGGCGCAAGCTACACGAATATCAGCGCAATGTTCCCCCGCATGTGCAGGCTGCGAGGCTCTGCGAAGAAAGGGGTTTACCCGTTCCTTCCAGGGGGGACTGGGTTGAGTATGTGATCACAACCAGCGGCGCCGAACCCGCTGCAAAACCCTTGGCTAATATCGACTACCAGCATTACGTCGACCGCCAGTTGGAACCGGTTGCTGACGGAATCCTCGGTTTTGTGGACAACTCCTTTCGCTCCTTGGTCGACAAACAGATTACGCTTTTCTAGCCTTAGAAGCATTAGTCACCGAAGAATTCGGTCCGCAGTTCTGCGTATTCATTTGCAGCGAGGCGAGGTCCGAATTTCGATACAATCTTCCCGGCTGCGAGACTCGCAAAACGACCAGCGGTGGCGAAATCCTCACCGCGAGTTATGGCGTACATAAAAGCACCGGCAAACATGTCGCCTGCGCCATTACTGTCCAGCGCGTGAACAGGATGTACAGCTATATTGGTCGTAGTCGTGCCATCGAACACGATTGCGCCCTTATCACCAAGTGTTAACGCGAAACTATTGGCCGATTTTTTCAATCCCTCAATGGCGATGTCCAAATCCTGAGTATCCGACCAACCCTTCGCCTCGGCTTCGTTGCAAAATATCAGATCTATTTTTTCTCCAATCATTTCCTGCATGCCCGCCCGAAAAAACTCGACCATTCCCGGATCAGAGAAACTCAGCGCCGTTTTCACGCCGGCGGCCTGGGCGACTTCGCGGGTTCTGACCGCGGCTTGCCGACTGGTATCGGAGGTCACACGATAGCCTTCTATGTAAACCCATTCGGAGTCCTCAATGGCGGTGCCGTCCACCTGATCCACAGAGAGTGTGTCATTGATGGCGAGATAGGAATTCATGCTCCGTTCAGCATCCGGAGTAATTAACACCAGGCATTTCCCTGTGATCCCATTTTCACGCGGGCCTGTCATGTTGTGATCGACGCCCGCTGATTCAAGATCAGCTATATAGATGTCGCCGTCCAGATCGTTGGCCACTTTGCAGGACATGAAAGCGGGTGCGCCAAAGAGGGCTGAAGCGATAATAGAGTTTCCACCACTTCCCCCGCTGCTGTGGACTGCTGTGATCAAATGCCCCTCCAAATGACCAAGCAGCTCTCTCAACCTGTCTTCATCCACGAGAGTCATCAGCCCTTTTTCAACGTTCATGACCGCAAGGTCAGAATCGTCAACTTTGATTTCTGTGTCAACGAGTGCCGCTCCGATGCCGTAGACTTTGTATTTTTTCATGCGCTCTTGTGCCCTGTGTCAATTTGCCCGCTATTATCCTGATCCTCGCCCGAAATGAAAGCGTCTAGGGTGCACTGTGTTGTACACTCGCAATCGATGATTCGTACCCGCCACCTTTTACTCAAACTAACTATCACCGCCTGCGTCATTGCGGGGCTTTGTCTTGTCTATTTGGACGCAAGAATTACCAGTACCTTTACCGACAAAATGTGGGAGCTTCCCGCCACAGTCTACGCGAGGCCACTGGAATTATTTGTCGGGGCCAATCTCAGTAAGAATGACCTGGCCTTTGAACTGGAATCACTGGGTTATCGGGGGATTTCCCAGCCTGGTGAACCCGGCCAGAGCATGCAGACGGGTAATCGTTTTGATATTTATACTCGCGGATTCAAATTTCCACAGGAACGCGAGCCCGCCCGTCGCGTCGAGGTCGTTCTGGAAGGCGATCGCGTGGCGGCACTTTCTTCCCGAGGCATAGATCTTGATCTAATGCGTCTGGACCCCATTCGAATTGGTGGCATCTATCCCTCTCACGGTGAGGATCGAGTGTTGGCTCGGCTCGATGACGTACCCGAACCCATTCGTGCGGGTCTGCTGGCGGTTGAGGACAGGAATTTCTACCAACATTGGGGTTTTTCCGTTACCGGCATTGGCAGGGCTTTGGTCAGTAATCTGCGTTCGGGCCAAGTGGTTGCCGGCGGCAGCACGATCACTCAGCAACTGGTTAAAAATTACTACCTCACCCCGGAACGAACGCTTCTCCGTAAGTTGACGGAAGTCGTGATGTCGGTATTGCTTGAACTTCACTCCACCAAGGACGAGATTCTCGAGAGCTACATAAACGAGGTTTATCTCGGCCAGGAAGGTCCGAGATCTATACATGGCTTCGCACTCGCGGCCAGGCATTACTTTGATACGCCGTTGGATCAACTGGGATTGCACCAGCAGGCCTTGCTCATAGGAATGATCAAAGGGCCGTCTTTGTACAACCCCCTGAGAAATCCAGACCGAGCCCGGCAACGCAGAGATGTAGTGCTCGATGTGATGGCCGGACAAGGTGTGATCTCCCAAGAGCACGCTCTTATCGCCAAAGCAATGCCTCTGGGCTTGAACACACGGGGGCGAATCCGAAATTCATACCCCGCCTTTCTTGATCTGGTACGCAGGCAATTGCGCCTCGAATATCATGATGATGATCTCACCACACTTGGGCTTAGTATTTTCACGAGCTTTGATCCACTGATACAACGCAAGATAGAGCGCAGTACCACCAAGATAATGGATGAGTTGGACAGTTCGGGAGTGCTGCAAACTTCAACAGTAGTGACTCGGTTTGACACCGGTGAAGTGGCAGCTGTGGTGGGAGGGCGCAAAGTTCGCTATGCCGGTTTTAATCGTGCACTGGATGCCCGTCGGCCCGCAGGTTCTCTTCTGAAGCCCGCTGTTTATCTTGCCGCCTTGGAACAACCAGAAAAATACACGCTGGCCACCCCGCTGGAGGACTCTCAAGTAACAGTGGAGGGCCCCAATGGAAAGCAGTGGCAGCCGCGCAATTTTGACCGGATTTTCCACGGGGAGGTGTTATTGCATACGGCGCTTTCGAAGTCCTACAATCTTGCTACGGCGCGCTTGGGTATGACTCTGGGTTTGGAGTCAGTCGTTGATATTCTACGAAGGCTGGGCATCGATGGTCCCGTGCCGGAGGTACCCTCACTGACGCTGGGTGCCGGCGAATACTCACCCATGGATATGGCCGCCATGTACCAAACCATCGCTGCCGGGGGCTTTCGCATGCCGCTGCGTAGTATCAGGGACATTGTTGATTCCCGGGGCCAAGCACTGCGGCGCTACCCACTGGAATACGATAGAACGGTCAGCTTGCAAGCGATGCACCTACTGCACTACGCTATGCGCGAGGTGGTGCGAGAAGGAACGGGAAGAGGCGTCTACCGTTTTCTCAAAAACGATTTTGAAGTGGCTGGTAAAACAGGCACCACCAACGAAAACCGTGATTCATGGTTTGCCGGTTTTAGCGGAGATTTGCTGGCGGTGTCCTGGATTGGTCACGACGATAACAAAGACACAGGGTTGACTGGCAGCAGTGGGGCGCTGAAGATTTGGGCACATTTTATGGCCTCGGCGAGTAAACGATCTTTAAGCTATCGGATGCCCGACGGAATTGAAACACACTGGATTGAGAGTCAAACCGGACAGTTGACCTTGGAAGGGTGTCCGAATGCTCGTCTGCTGCCGTTTATTCTCAATTCTGAGCCACTAGAAAGTACGGGATGCGAAATACGTAAAACACCTGTCAGAGATTGGTTCCAATCACTGTTCGGCCGGGGAAAATGATGTCTAAATTGTACTGTGCGACCAAGGTGCTCTGTCTGTACTCGATGATTCTCTTGGGAGGTTGCTCAATATATAGCCTTCCCGGACCTGAGCTTGTCCCCGTTGAACCGGAACCGGAGTACACGCCGGTTGAGCCTCCTACCGAGGCGACCAAACCAGAACTCGAGCCCGCTGAGCCAGAACCAGATACTTCTGGCGCCTATAAGGGTCTACTTGATAAGGCAAATAGTGCAGCCGCTCGCGGCGATTACGAGCAATCGCTGGCGTTGCTGGAGCGCGCTCAACGCATTGATCCCGATGCCGGGGAGATCTATCTGAGTTTGGCGAAAACCTATCGCGCAAAGGGCGATGATAAGTTGGCAGGCGCCACGGCGGAGCGCGGCATGCTGTATTGCGATGGCGTTGTGCAGTGTGAGGCGTTGCGGGCTTACCTACGTTGAGGCGGTTATAGGCGTTACTCGCAATTCACTTCAAACCCTGTTTCTGCGGCGTGAAAACTCAAGTGTTGGTTTATGCACCGGGGGGTATCCCCAGCTGAGTGGCTCACGAAAATAATTTGAGTATCTGAATTTTCGGCTATGTGATCGATGGCCCGCAATATCAGTTTTCGGTGGTGGCCGTCCAACCCTAGTGCGGGCTCATCCAGTAGCAAAATTATTGGAGACTTCACCATCGCGCGGGCTAATAAAATCATACGCTGTAAGCCAAAAGAAAGTTCGTCGAATCCCAGCTTGGCGCAGTAAGCCAAGCCCAAGGCTGCCAACCATTGCTGGGCTATATCGCGCTGGGTGTCACCCCATTCATCGTACAGACCGATCGTGTCAAAGAACCCGGATACGACTACCTCTATGACCTTCATGCCGCGAACATAGTTGAGATGCAACTGGGTATCCAGCTGGCCGTATTTTTGTTTTATATCCCAGACACTTTCGCCGCTCCCGCGTCGAACTCCAAACAGTGTAATGGCCTGGCCATAAGCTTTGTGGTTGTCCCCGGTGACCAGACTCAACAGTGTGGTTTTTCCACAACCATTCGGGCCGGAGACGCAACAGTGTTGCCCGCGCCCGAAACGCCAGCTGACTTCTCGCAACACCTCAAGATCACCGTAGCTCACTGAAACTTTTTCCAGTTCCAGCAGCGGGCCTTCCGCTGGTAGTTCATAGTGCCGTGGGGCTGGGGGTGGTAATTGTTCCAGTTCAAACAATTCTGGGTTCATCAAATCCTGAACTGGTCTGCCAGCCAAAATTTCGCTGCGTGGCCCCTGAGCAACGATGTGGCCGTGATCCATCGCCATAACGTGGCTTACCGACGCGGGTACATCCTCCAGTTGTCGGCACAGCAACATGATGGGAAGCTCGCTATTGAGTAGTTCTTCTATAACGAGTTTCAGTTCTTCCTGGCTCGCAGCATCGAGACCATCCAGCGGGCTGTCCAGAATCAGTAGGCCAGGATTGCTCAAAATAGCTTTTATCAACAGAGTCTTGCGCATTTCTCCGGTTGAGATAAACCGAAGCCCGCGATGTAAAATATGACTGATCCCGAGTCGTTCTACCCATTGGAGATACAAATCATCAGGATCGCGGTTCCCGAGAATGATGGTTGCAACTCGCGTGCCCGGATCGCTGGCGTCTGCACGAAATTCAGAGTCATCCAGTTTTTTGTCACGGTCACAAAGCGATTTTTGCTGTTCGAAACAAACATAAGCGACTCCGGAATTCTCAAGCTCGTCAGAGCGCCTGATAGTGCCCGAAGCGTGGTTATTCTGGCGGCAGATAACATTCGCCAAACTTGTTTTCCCAGAACCATTTGGACCGAGGCAGGCCCACTGCTCGCCGGGCAGCAAGTTCCAATTGATGTCCTGTAACGCGGGTCGTGCTCGATAAACCAAGCCGACATCTTGGAGTTGCAAGATTGCATGGGTGTTGCTCATTTTTTTAGGGCTTCTTACGAGGCTGAGGCGCCATAGAATAATGCCTCTTGCCAGCGCTCGCCAGTACTGGCTTAATCTTGAATCCTTTTTAGTCAATGGTTGGTTTGTGTCGGTATCGCTTTTACAGTTAATTGAAACCGAGTTATCCACTTATAGCCCGGGTAAAAAATTCCTGCGCCCGCTGATGAAGCGATCCGCTGTAGCAATGATTTTGCAGCTGCGCGATGGCGAACTTCACATGCTAATGATCAAGCGGGCAGATCGAGAAGGCGACCCCTGGTCTGGGCATATGGCCTTTCCGGGCGGCAGAATGGATCCTGAAGATGCACATGGCTACGCCGTAGCGGTAAGAGAAACTGAGGAGGAGGTGGGCTTGACGCTGGGCGCAGATGACTTGTGTATCGGACGCCTGTCGGAAATAAACGCTCGCCCGCGACCTGGTTCATTCGGCATGGCCGTCAGCCCTTTTGTGTTTCGACTTGATCGGGAAGTGTCATTCACTCCCAACTATGAAGTCGCCGAAGTGGTTTGGGTGCCGCTGGGGTTTTTACTGGACGCAAACAATCGCGAGAAAATGACCTGGAAGTTCAAGGGCGCCGAATTTCCCATGCCTTGCTACATGTTCGAAGGTAGGAGAATTTGGGGTTTGTCACTGATGATGCTAGACGAAATGATGGATTTGATTGAGGGGCGAACACGCAAGAGAAGACCCTGGCGTCGGCGTTAGTCTTCGGTTCTCAAAAATGCTTTGGTGTCGAGCATCAGCTCGCGCAAGGCGGGATCTTCGGTGCTGGCCTTAATCAGCGCTTCTACTCCAATGTCTCCGGCGATGTATTGTGCGAGTAAATCGACTAACACTGGCGTCATTTTTGGTTCCCGGACCCATCTCGGCGCGTTCACTAAATTTCCAGTAACGAGATTTTCGCTCCGGTTCAGCCAGTACCCACCGCAGCTGGACAGGCTGTAATCACCAACCCTGCCAAAGCTGACATTGGGCGTACTGGGATTAAATCCACCGGGAATAATTTCCGTGATTTCATGAAGGGCCATCACCCACTGACTATTTTCTGGGAAAAGTTTGGGTTCAGGACGACAGTAGTCTGCGGTTTTTAACCATATCCTAATTTCACTGTGGGTTTCATCGCCGCGCAGCGATCGATCTATTTTCAGATCTATAGAATTGCCTTTGCCCCCGAGTACTGTGCCGCTTACCACTAGATTGGTATTCGCTTGCACCTCACTGAAAGAGCCTTCCCACAAACACTCGCATTCGGGTTTGGCCAAGATAGGCATAGTGCTTAGCATGCTGGTGAGTAAAACTGATATGAAGCCAAGACCTCGCAACTGTTCAACTATTGCAGAGCTTTCGCTGCTGCGAGTGCGAAGTACGTAAGTACGCCGTCACATCCTGCGCGCTTGAATGACATCAGCGACTCGAGCATAACGGGCTGTTCCGAAAGCCAGCCATTTTCGAAGACGGCCATGTGCATGGCATATTCACCGCTGACTTGGTAGGCGAACGTGGGCGCTTTGAGTTCGTCTTTAACCCGGCGCACGATGTCGAGATAGGGCATGCCGGGCTTGACCATGATCATGTCAGCGCCCTCGGACAAATCCAGTGCGCACTCATGCAGTGCCTCGTCGGAGTTCGCAGGATCCATTTGGTAGCTGAATTTGTCACCACCTTTTAGATTACCTGAAGAGCCTACTGCATCACGGAAAGGGCCATAGTATGCGGAGGCGTATTTGGCCGAGTACGCCATGATTAATGTATTGTGGAAGCTCTGTTCCTCGAGGATTTTTCTCACGGCGCCAATCCGCCCGTCCATCATGTCAGACGGTGCTACTACATCTGCTCCCGCCTGAGCGTGGGACAGCGCCTGCTGAACCAATATCTCGGATGTAACATCGTTGAGTACGTAGCCGCGCTCATCAATGATGCCGTCCTGTCCATGGGTGGTAAAAGGATCCAACGCCACATCCGTAATAACGCCCAGCTCCGGATGGGCGTCTTTGAGCGTTTTAACCGCCCGCTGAACCAGGCCATCTTTGTTGTAGGATTCCTCAGCCAACAACGTTTTTTTCTCCGCTGATACCACAGGGAACAATGCTATGGCTGGAATGCCCAAGCTGACTATCTCTCCGGCCAGTTGGGTCAGTAAGTCAATGCTTAACCGTTCGATGCCAGGTATTGATGGTATTGGCTCGCGCTGGCCCGTGCCTTCAGTTACAAATACTGGAAAGATTAGATCCGCCGGAGTGAGCGAGCTTTCGCGAACGAGGCGACGTGAAAAGTCGTTTGCTCGCAGACGTCGCATTCGAGTCTCCGGGAAAGCGCCGCGGTTGGAATTAAAAGCCATTTGCTTATCCTCTGTCGAAGGCCGCTTGTGCAGCGGCTATCGTGTCCGCAATGTCTGCGGAACTGTGGGCGCTGGACATGAACCCCGCCTCGTATGCCGCCGGAGCCAAATAGACACCGGCATCGAGCATGTGGTGGAAGAAGCGATTAAAACGCTCCGTATCGCAGGCCATTACTTGTGCATAGTTTGTCACATTGCGCTCGGTGGTAAAAAATCCACCAAACATTGTACCGGCGTGGTTGGTTGTAAACGGGACGTCGGCGGAGTCAGCCGCGTTTTGTAAACCCTCGCACAGGGTTCGGGTACTGGCGAACGCAGGCTCATAAAACCCCGGCTGAGAAATAATTTCCAGAGTGGCGAGGCCTGCGGCCATAGCAATGGGATTGCCAGACAGAGTGCCTGCCTGGTAGACAGGCCCCAGTGGTGCAATCTGCTCCATGATTTCGCGCTTGCCACCAAATGCCCCGACAGGCATACCTCCACCGATAACTTTACCCAGGGTGGTCAGGTCGGCTTCTATACCGAAATAGCCTTGCGCTCCTGCCAGGCCAAAGCGGAATCCTGTCATTACTTCGTCAAAAATTAGCACTGCGCCACTATTGTTGCAGACTTCTCGCAGTGTCTGTAAAAAGCCATCGGCCGGCGGAATGCAGTTCATATTTCCGGCGACCGGTTCAACAATAACGCAGGCGACCTTATCGCCGATTTTGTCAAAGGCAGCGCGTACTCCGGCGCTATCGTTGTAATTCAAAGTGATGGTGTAATCGGCAAGAGAGGAGGGGACACCGGGTGAGCTGGGTACGCCCATTGTCAACGCACCCGATCCGGCTTTGACTAATAGAGGGTCTGAATGGCCGTGGTAGCAGCCTTCAAACTTCACGATAGCATCGCGCCCGGTAAAGCCTCTGGCAAGACGGATTGCACTCATAGTGGCTTCGGTACCGGAGTTCACCATTCGCACCAGGTCCATGTTTGGCATGATCTCGCAAAGGCGTTCAGCTAGCTCAATCTCCAGTTCAGTGGGCGCGCCAAAGCTAAGCCCTTTCTCGCTTTGCTTTACCACGGCCTCGCGCACTGCCGGGTGATTGTGGCCCATCAGCATGGGGCCCCAGGACAAGACATAATCGATGTATCGCTTGCCCTGAGTATCGAAAACGTATGCGCCGTCGCTGCGATCGATAAATACGGGAGTGCCTCCCACGGCCTTAAATGCGCGGACCGGCGAGTTTACGCCGCCTGGGATGTGTTTTTTGGCGCGTTCAAAGAGTTGTTCCGAGTTGCTCATTCGGGCTGTTCCTGGATGTTGATGGGGGATTATCGGGGCTTGGGAGGAGAATATCCAGCGCGCCCATTGGGCCGGTGGCAAGAAGGTGGTTTAGCGAGTCACCTCTGCTGTCGGAATTAAAAAGGTTTCAAAACCACTAAAATCACAATTCCAAATAAAAAAATCACCGGGACCTCGTTGAAAAACCGGTAGAACACATGCGTATGTGTGTTCTGATGCTGATTAATAATGGCGACGTAGCGTCCACACTGGAAGTGATAGACCACGAGAAACACGACTCCTGCCAGCTTTAACCACATCCACTTGGCGCTTAGATAATAGTCCAGATTTACACTCATCAATGCGATACCCAGTGCGATGGCGATTACCATGAAGGGCGTCACAAAGCGGTACAACTTGCGCGACATCAGGGCCAACTGCGTCTTTGTTTCGGGATGTTCGCTGGCGGCATAGTAGACAAATATTCTAGGCAGATAGAATATGCCCGCAAACCAGCAGACAACAAATATTATGTGAAAGGCTTTCAGCCAGAGCATTGGGGATCCTTTAAATACCCGGTTATATTTTTGACAGTGAAAATTGTTCTACTGCCTCTGTTCTACTGCCTCGCGTGTCACAATACCCTGTAAGACCTCGACTCCACTAGCCCTGCGGCTGTGAACCCACAGAGCTTCCACGGTTTCGGATCTCATGGTGTCCAGCGCCTGCCCTAAAGTCGCCCGAGCGGGAAGCGCCGCCACGGTCCACCGGCGAATATCCTCCTCGGTCAAGTCCAATTCCCCTGCGACAGTTCTCCCTTTCAGCCACTCGACCAAATCGTCGCCGCGCACCAAATAGAGTATTTGGCCGTTTCTTTCCACCAGGCACCAGCCCGGTGTGGCTTTTGTCAGAAGCTCCGCACGTTCGTGATCGAGCCCGACAGAGACCTTAACAACGCTGACCTCCAGGCTTGAGGTGACGGCTGTTCGGTGCAAGAGCTGGTTTAGCGGGTCGTCGGGGACTACGCGTTTCAATTGTCGTAAAACGGCTTGATGAGCTGACTTTTGGCGAAATACACCGGTGTTAGTCAATGTTGCTGCGACGACGGCCAGGAGGGCGGGCATTGCGATCCCCACTGTGTTTGTCAGCTCGACCACCGCCAAAATCGCAGCCAGTGGCGCGTTGAGTACAGCACCCATTGAGGCGGCCATGCCCATAACAATATAGAGGGTTGGGTCTGAGACCAGCTCTGGCATATAGGTATGTCCTAAAACGTCCAGAATGCCGCCGAGGCAGGCTCCAATCAGAAGATTGGGGCCAATCAGGCCAATCGGCATGCCAACTCCGCAACTAAAACTCGTGGCGAGTATCTTGCAGACCGCTATGGTAATCAGCGCGATGGGTGCCAGTTGGCCCAGGACCACCAGGCGCAGGGTGTCATAGCCCATCCCCAATATCTCGGGAACATAGAACGCCATGCCGCCAGCGGTGCCACAGGCAATCAGCACACGCAGGCTGTTGTTGGGTAGCTGTAGTTTCTGTCCCAGTAGACTGTTGATAGCCCCGCCAAGATGTACCCCAGGGCCTTCTCTACCGCCGGATTGGCCAGTTGCCATTGCCAAGGTTCCACCAACAAATTGCACCAGCGCATTTTTGAGGGGCAGTACGCTGTAGTGAGAGTGCATATGACTTATGACGTGTACGATGCCCGTTTCCCGGTCTTCGGGTTTAATAAGCGAATACCCCAAGCCAAGTAAGGTGGCTCCGGCAACGGGGAGAGCGAATACAAGCCATCGGGGCAGGGCTTCGAAGCCTTCAGCGCCATCCCCTACCGACCAGAGCATTGCGACCCAATTGATGGCGAATTCGAAGGCGATAACAATCAATCCGGATGCGAGGCCACCGACTACGCCGAGCACAGCGTAGGACAATATGGACTGGTAGTCGCCCAATGTTCTGCGATAGTTATTGAACAGGCTTCGCAACGGTTTTCCCTACTAACTGGAGAAATCCCAATATTAACAGTTATCTCCAAGCATATTGCTTTTATACTGGTCGGCCGACCCACGGTAATGGGCGGAAGATAGTTCGGCGAAGATAAGGGTTGATCGATGGTAAAGGTGGGTATTGTAGGAGGGACCGGGTATACCGGGGTCGAATTGCTCAGGCTGCTGGCGCAGCATGAGCAGGTAGAGGTGGTTGCGATTACCTCCAGGGTCGAAGCCGGACGGCGCGTAGACGATCTCTATCCCAATCTTCGTGGGCATTATGATCTGGCCTATAGCGATCCGCAGCTTAAGCAATTGGCCAGCTGTGATGTGGTCTTCTTCGCCACCCCACATAATGTGGCCATGAACCTGGTCCCCGAGCTGCTTGCCGCGGGTACTCGAATAGTTGATCTGTCGGCTGATTTTAGAATCCGCGATGCCGACCTTTGGTCCAATTGGTATGGCGAGGTCCACGCTTGCCCGGAGCTTCTGAAGACCGCCGTCTACGGCCTGCCTGAAGTCAATCGAGAATTGATTGCCTCCGCCCAGCTGGTGGCCTGTCCGGGCTGTTATCCCACTTCGGTACAACTGGGTTTCATACCCCTACTGGATACTGCTCTGGTCGATACCTCTACTCTTATCGCCAGTTCTGCTTCCGGTGTCAGCGGGGCGGGAAGGCAAGCAAAAATTGATAATCTTTTGAGTGAAACGAGTGACAGCTTCAAGGCCTACGCCGTTTCTGGACATCGACATCTACCAGAAATCGAGCAGGGTCTGTCCGATGTCGCAAAGAGCTCGGTGGCAGTCACTTTTGTTCCCCACCTGCTACCCATAGTTCGTGGAATTCACTCAACCTTGTATGCGCGTTTGACTGGGGACGCCACAGATTTACAAGCCCTGTATGAATCTCGATATGCTGATGAGCCTTTTGTCGACGTACTGCCGGCGGGCCAGTTTCCGCAAACGCGCACCGTTAAAGGCGCCAATCGATGTCAAATTTCGGTGTGTACCCCCCAGGATCGCGACACAGTGGTTGTGATGACTGTCATAGATAATCTGGTGAAGGGAGCCTCTGGTCAGGCCATCCAGAATATGAATATTATGATGGGATTGTCTGAGTCAATGGGGCTGGGAAATGTGGGATTGTTGCCTTAGCGGCAAGGAGCGATGGACTCAAATCAATACGAGACAGTAGTACAGCGGCGCCATGTACGAACGCGAGAGATCCAGGTATTGGTCGGCGTTGTAGTGACAGGTGTTTTGTTGGCAGCGGGGTTCTACTTGGGACAGCGAGCGGCCTACAGCGGGATGGGAATTGATCCGGAAGTTTATCGAGAAATGGAACGCGCCGGGCCCGAGGCGACGAAACGGTTTCAAACGCTGGAAGCGAACCTGGATATTAGCAGTACACGCAGCGAGGTTGATCGGGCCGCTCTGGAGCTGGTTCGTCAGGAGATCGCTGCGCAAAAAGAGCAAATCCTCCATTTGGAGGAGAGCCTGACTTTTTATCAGAGCCTGATGTCGCCAGGTGATATAGCAAAAGGACTGACGCTAAAACCGATAGAGATTATTGACACTAATACAGAGCGTCGTTTTGCCTTTCGCATCATTGCGCGGCAGGAATCACGAAAGCACAGTTTGCTTAAAGGAACTTTGTCTGTGAAGGTAAAAGGCGTTACTGATCAAAAGGAAAGCAGCCTAGCGCTTTCGGTTCTCAGTGAAGAGGTTGAATCTGAGAATATAGCATTGCGATTTCGGTATTTTCAAACCGTAGAGGGAGAGTTGGAGTTGCCCGAGGGCTTTGAGCCCAAAACGATTGCGATTGTGGCGAGAAGCGTAACTCCCACCAAAGCAGAGATCGTCGAGCAATTCCCGTGGTCAATACAAGAGAGGTTTACCTATGTTGGGAAGTAAAAAAGGTGGGGTAGGTGTGTCCGGTGGTACAACATTAGTATCCAGAGATACCATTATCGTTGGTGATATCCACTTTAGTGGAAATTTGGATGTAGAGGGCCTGGTCCAGGGCAATATCGTTGCCAAACCGGATACCGAGGCCTGTGTTCGGGTGGTCGATAAAGGCCGGGTTGAGGGAGATATTAGTGCTCCTTCGGTGATCGTAAATGGCTCTATTGAGGGCGATGTTCACTCTGGGCGCCACCTGGAGCTTGCTTCAAAGGCTCAGATTCAGGGCAATGTTTTCTATACTGTTGTTGAAATGGCTGTAGGTGCCCAGGTTAACGGTGGTCTGCAACATGTGGTAAAGCCGTCGGAAGTGGCGGCTCCCAAGGCCTCAGATCCAACGGTGATGGTGAATGAAGTAGGGGACCTTGCATTTGGTAAGCGGGTATCCAGTGATCCTGGAAAAGTTGACTAATTTAGTCGGATTTACGATACTTTATATCCATTCGCCAAATCCATTGAGATCTGGCGACTAACACCAGCCAGAATTTCGGCTGATTGTAGAGATTTACCATGTCAGTAGCTGAAACATTCAATCCGACCGGTATTAACCTATCCGCCCGCGCTGTCACTAAGGTGAGAGATCTGGTCACCGAGGAAGAAAACGAGGAACTGAAGCTCCGCGTGTTCATTACTGGCGGCGGCTGTTCTGGGTTTCAGTACGGTTTCACTTTCGATGAGCTGATGGCCGATGATGATACGGTCATTGAAAGAGAGGGGGTGACAGTTCTGGTTGACCCCATGAGCTTTCAATACCTTGCAGGTTCCGAGGTGGATTACACGGAGGGGCTGGAAGGCTCTCGCTTTGTCATCAACAATCCGAACGCCACTGCCACCTGTGGCTGTGGCTCCTCCTTTTCGATTTAGTCCTTTTAGATGTCCTTGCGGTTGATCTTACTGGCGGTCCTTTTGGTCTTGGGGCCGTGGCCGGCACTCGCTCAGTCAGATAGTGTAGGACCCTCAGGCTATATTGCCGGTATCGAACTTCATACTGCTGAGGAACTGCAAACGGCTTTGAAACGTGCAGAACAGTGTTGCTGTTGGACGGTCAGCTCACCTTGGGTTCGCAGATGCCGGTAGCCTTTGTGCTTCATGGCCCGGAGGTACGCGTGCTACTTAGGCAGAACTATATGATGTACAAAGCCACAGTAGACTTGGCTGCGAGTTTATCGGCCCTCGGGGTGGTTGATATTAAGGCCTGCGAAACCTGGATGGGTGGAAATCAGATTATGGTCGAAGAGTTGCAGTCATTTGTGGGGACGGTTCCCTACGGTCCAGGAGAAGTTAATCGCTTGGTAAAGGAAGAGGACTATTTGTATTTCTGATAGACGCTAGTGTAGTGTATTAAACTGGCTGATGATTTGAGAGTGCATGCCTTGCGCGCCCCACTTTCTCCAAAATCTCTTCTGCGGACTTTGTCCAGGCAAATGGCTTTTTATCTTCATTGTGCCTCTCAATAAAATCCATGATGGTCTCTTCCAGCTCTTGTACCGATGTGAATACACCACGGCGCAGTTGCCTTTCTGTCAACAAACCAAAAAATCTCTCCACCAGATTTAGCCACGAAGAACTGGTTGGAATAAAGTGTAAGTGAACCCTTTTATTACGCTTAATCCAGTTCTTCACTTTTTCGTGTTTGTGCGTCGCGTAGTTATCAACGATAAGGTGAAGGTCTAACTCCTTGGGTGTTTGTTTTTCCACAGTCTTCAGAAACGCCAAAAATTCCTGGTGCCGGTGACGCTTTTTGCACTCACCGATAACATCACCAGTCAGGGTGTTCAGTGCCGCAAACAAGGTGCTTGTACCATGACGCTTATAGTCGTGAGTCATGGTTCCGCCGCGCCCGGGCTTCATCGGCAATCCCGGCTGCGTTCTGTCCAGCGCTTGAATGGAACTCTTTTCGTCAACACAGAAAACAACTGCATTCTCTGGCGGCGATAAATACAAGCCAACAACATCGCGTAGCTTTTCTTCAAAGGCAGGATCGTTGCTCACCTTGAACTGAGCAACCAGGTGTGGCTTCAGACCAACTTCTCGCCACACTCTATTTAGTCGACCCTGAAAAAGCCTAATTGGCCATCACGGCATCGCCGTAATGCCGTGGCTTGATAATAAACTGCGTTAAACGACTCCATAAGGAAGCCGTTTTCGGGGCCAATAAAAACAATCTCATCCACTTCCTGAAGTTAAACGCCGCGGCTGCCATCAGTACGTTAATCTGGTCGCCTTCAAATCCTTTGAGATAACTTTTGTTCAATCGATGATCCGACTTCAGGTGGCCGATCACCGGCTCTATGCCAGCCCGCTTTCTAAAACGTTTCCGCATCAGCACCTGGTAGGCACTATCCGTATCCCGAGTACCTGTGCTGGGCATTATGATCCGCGTGTCATTGATCTTTTTCTTCCCTTTGTAACCCCGATCACATAAGCCAACGGCCGGTTTCAGTTTGTTAAGCCGCTTCAATTGCAACAGCACCTCCGGCAGCGTATGACCATCAAATTTGTTCGTATCAAAGGCCATGGCACCAACAATGATTTTTGAATCCCGAGTTGTCGTGATAGAAACCTTGGTGCCAAATTCATAGCGCTTATGCTCTTTGCCTTTACTCATGCAGTAGACATGGGGTTCGTGCAAGCTGTACAGCTTGTTCGTATCCCCTCGCTTCTGGTTCAGTCCACGATGGAATAGTGCAAAGTCCTCTGCCAGCTTTTCCAGAATGTCGAGTGGCAGTTTACGCTCCAATTCCCGCACTAAACGACCGGCAATGGTCTTTAGCCGCTTAACGGCTTTGCGGGCCTTGGCACGGTTCCTGGGATGTCCCGCAAAACGACATTCCAGTTTTCTTTGCTTAATTTCCTTGGCATAACTGCGGCGAAGTGTTATCCCTTCTTTCCTGGCCAATTTCAGGCAACGAACAATAATCTTTCGGTACAACTTTGCATCGGTGGGAAAGGTGATGTTTTTTTCCTGTACTGTGGTGTCAATACAGACTTCCTCTTCGACCGCTTTCTCACCATGAATGGTGATAGAGGATGCCAATATTTTTTCAAATCCCTTTTCGCCGACTCGCTTGCGGAAGTACACCAGATCGGATGGGTCACAAGGGAATGACCACTGGAATTCAACCTCCCCGCAAAATGCCTGGTAATACGGGTTTTGTACCCAGTGTTGCACGATAACCTCGTCGCTGACATTTTCCATATGCTTGAGAATAGATAAACCCACCATCAAGCGTACGGGTTTGGCAGGCCTGCCAGTTGCCGCATACAAGGGAGCGAACTCCGATTCAAAAAAGTCCCAGGGTATGGTTCGCGCAAGATGTAACAGAGGGTGTTTCGGATTGAGTTGATCCATCAACCCAGCAGCCATAAAACTCATTTGATGGTGATCGGGGGAAGAATCTTTCATCGAGAGCCACCTTTGTTTCGACCGGATTAAGTGCCAAATAGGCTTGAAACTGGTCGAAATCATCTCACAAATACCCAGTATTATCTAATACAATCAACATGTTAAGCGTTTTTCAGGGTCGACTATTTATAAAGGAGTGATTAATGCCCATCACTTTTGCCAAACCCCGGGTTGTCCAGTGGGTGCCATCCTTGGGTTTTTCCTGCGTGGTTATCTTGATGACTTTCGACCGCAGCTTTGCCTGGTCCGCAGAATTCTTGCCGCCGTGATTAGCCCCTCTTGGCAAATCTTTTTCTATTCCCCGAAACCCTCTCTCAAAAAAACGATTGCGCCATCGGCCTACCTTGTTGACATCAATTTCCAGCTCTTCAGCAATTTTGTAGTTGGGAACATTTTTTGCAGCGAGCAAAATAATCCTTGAGCGCTCTACCAATCGAACCGGTGTCGTTTTGCTTCTAACATTTTTTTCCAACTGCTTTTTCTCTTGCGCTGTTAAAGTTATATTTATTTGGGCGGGCATTAGCTTCACACGGGTAGTGAATGAAGTAATCATTATATCATTAATCTGTTTAATACACTACACTAGTCTAGCTTTCCGGGATATATCCCTCCCAGTATTCGTAGTCCATTGGCTCCAGTGACCACAGGAGCATTTCCAGCCAATCCTTCAAGAGTCTGCCTCGCAAGCCAAGCAAAAGCTGCGGCTTCTACCCAATCCGGGTCCATGCCAATTGCACTGGTGGTCGCCAGGAGCGTGGGGTCCAGCATGCGATAGAGCCTGCGCATAAGGTCAGTGTTGTGAGCGCCACCGCCGCAGACGTAAACCTCCTCTACGGAAATGCCACTGCTGTGTATACCCGCGACAATACTCTGTGCTGTAAACTCGGCCAATGTGGCCTGAATGTTTTGTGGACTGCGCTCGGGAAGCCCGTCGAGACAGCTTGTCAGCCAATCCAGATTGAAAGCCTCTTTGCCAGTGCTTCGTGGACCGCTCTTATGTAAAAAGGGATGTTGAAGCATCGAATCGAGCAATCCCGACACGACTTCCCCTTCGGCCGCCCAGTCACCCTCGGCATCGTATCGCTGACTGGTATGTTTTGATGCCCATTGGTCCAGGAGGGTATTGCCTGGGCCTGTGTCGAAACCCATGGCCAGCTCCGAGCCACACAATATAGACGCGTTGGCTATTCCACCGACGTTGACAATTGCCCGGTTGATGTTGGGTGCTGAAAATACGGCGGCGTGAAATGCTGGCGCCAGGGGGGCGCCTTCCCCGCCAGCAGCGATATCCCGGCGGCGAAAGTCGGAGACGGTAGTGATACCAGTGCGTTCTGCGATGGTATTCGGATCTCCAACTTGCAAGGTGAAGCAATCTTGGGCAGACGTTGCGGAGGACGGGGGGCGATGCCGGATAGTTTGACCGTGACTGCCGATTGCTGTTATTGCGGAGCTCGGAGTGTTGTTGTCGTGCAACAGTTGAAGAGCGGCCTCGGCAAACAACTCTCCCAACTTGCGGTCCAGCCTGCCCATGCGCTCGATTTCACTGTCCCCGCTTTGGCTGATTGCGGCGATGTCATTGCGCGTTGTATCGGGGATGGGGTGTTCTCGTGTCGCAACGAGGTTCGTCCCGTCATCGGAGCATTCTACGATTGCCGCATCGATGGAATCGATGCTGGTTCCTGACATCAAACCGACATAGAGCGAGGGGGCGGAGGAATCTTTAGAGCTGCTACTCATTGGCAGTTCAATTGGTTGGAGACGTTAAAGGGCTATTCTGGGCGAGGCGACTGTCAACTTGCAGCGCGGCAAGCTCTGAGGATACGCCGCCGATGGCCCCTTTAAATCTCGGTAGTTCAGCCGCGTCCAATGACTTGGCCTTCGGCAGTTGCTTGTGAATGGTGCGCGGGTTTCGATGCACTCCGTTGACTAAAAACTCGTAGTGTAGATGTGGACCGGTAGCGGCTCCAGTGGCACCAACTGTTCCAATTACCTGACTTTGTGAAACGCGCTGCCCCTGTTTTACATTGCGTTTGTGTAAGTGCAAATACTTGGTTACATAAGTTTCGCCGTGGGAGATAAACACATAGTTACCATTGGCTCTACTGTACCCTGTGCGCTGAACTCGACCATCGCCTACGGCAAATACCGGTGTTCCTCTCGATGCTGCGTAGTCAGTGCCGCGATGGGGTTTCGTGGTTTTGTAGATAGGATGCATACGTCGCAGGTTGAAGTTGGAACTGATACGAGTGAAGTCAAGGGGAGCGAGAAGGAATACCTTGCGCATGCTAACCCCTTCGGCGTTGTAGTAGCCCTCCTCTCCATTCGTGTCTTCGTAGCGGTAGGCGTTGAACGTCTTGCCTTGATTGGTAAACGAGGCTGCAAGGATTTTGCCTACCCCAAACTTTTCGTCGTCCAGATACAAGTCTTCGTAGAGCAGGTGAATGGTGTCGCCTTTTCGTGGATCCATTACGAAGTCGATTACTCCACCAAAAATACTTGCCAGCTCCATAATTTTATTGTGAGAGAGGCCAGCCTCCTGACCCGCTAGAAACAGCGAAGAGACTATTTCGGCGCTCGCCCACCCTTGTCTTGCCTCAGGTACTCGGATTTGGGTGCTCGAATCAAATTTCCCCTCCAGGAGTTCATAGCTGACGGTTTTCAGCTTGGAGATAATATGTCGTAGTGCGACAAGCTCTTCGCTTTCAGCTTTTTGAAAGGAGATAGTTTGCCCCGGGAAGATGTGGGTGAGGGATTTGCCATCAGGTGCTTGCTTGGTGATGGCGTAGATATCTTTATCTGAGAACCCGGCTCGCCTGAAAATGAGCGATAGGTTGTCTCCCTTTTCTACTATGTAGTCTTGCCAGGGTGGTTCAGGAGGAGTTGGTTCTGCAACTACCTCAACAGCTTCAGCAGTTTCCGTTAGTGGGGTATGGGCCTGTACACCGAGCAACTTCTGCAAAGGCTCGGCTTTGTTCGCTTCGACATCGTTCGATGGCAGGAAAATAGCCGTGAGTGCGATGCAGGCGATGGCCCCTGCAGCTACGAGCAGATGTTGGCGCGCAAACTCGATTTTGTCGCGATTCGCGGTGGCCCCCCGCGCTTTCTTCGCTGCGAACATCTTACTGAGTAGCCCCTTATTCAAATTGTGGGCATTATATAAGAAAAAAAGCCCGATCAATAGGAGCGCTGCGTTGGGGCTTGCATTTGCAATTCGCTGTTGTATCGTTGTCGCCCCTTGTATTTCAACGCTTTTATAGCCAGAGAGCTACCCCATGAGCAGTGCACTATTAGCCGACCTCCGCGCACGCGGATTGATTTTCCAGGTGGCTGGCGAAGAGGAGTTACCCAAATGGCTGGATGGCGGCTCGCGCACGCTCTATTGCGGCTTTGATCCCACCGCAGACAGCTTGCATATTGGCCACCTGGTTCCGCTGCTGTTGTTGAGAAGATTCCAGTTGGCAGGCCATAGCCCGATTGCTTTGGTTGGCGGCGCTACCGGTTTGATCGGAGATCCCAGCTTTAAGGCTCAGGAGCGGCAGCTTAATACGTCCGAAGTGGTTAGCGGCTGGGTCGGTAAAATACGAAATCAGGTGTCACAGTATTTGGACTTTGACTCCGGTGATACCTCTGCCCGAGTCGTGAATAACCTGGATTGGACGGCTGACCTGGATGTGCTCACTTTTTTGCGTGATGTGGGTAAGCACTTCTCTATCAACTCCATGATCCAGAAGGAATCGGTCAAGCAGAGAATAGA
The DNA here is from genome assembly GCA_965262875.1 of Halioglobus sp. Classification (GTDB taxonomy): domain Bacteria; phylum Pseudomonadota; class Gammaproteobacteria; order Pseudomonadales; family Halieaceae; genus JBALVT01. Next base: position 1,450,415 of record OZ253569.1, on the reverse strand, counting down.
TCGGGAGGGCGAAGGTCTTAGCTTCACTGAGTTTACCTACATGATTCTCCAGTCTTACGACTTTTCACAGTTGAGCGCTCTTTATGATTGCAGCATACAGCTTGGAGGCTCTGACCAGTGGGGGAACATCACCGCAGGTATCGACCTAACGCGTCGCCAGCACGGCAAACAAGTATTCGGTTTGACGATGCCACTGATTACCAAATCCGACGGGACGAAGTTTGGCAAGTCAGAGTCCGGTACAGTCTGGCTGGATCCCGCGCGCACATCTCCCTACGCCTTCTACCAGTTTTGGCTTGGGATTGGCGATGACGACGTCTATCGCTTCTTGAAGTACTTCACGTTCCTCGAAGTTTCTGAAATCGACGCTATTGAGCAAGCTGATGTGGAGAGCCAGGGCCGACCTGAAGCGCAGGCTATATTGGCGCGCGAGACCACGCGCCTAGTGCACGGCGACTCAGGGCTAAACGCCGCTATGAGAATTACCGAGTCACTATTTAGTGGCTCATTTGAAGCTTTGTCTGAGGATGATTTGTTGCAGTTGCATCAAGATGGTATGCCCGCAAGTTTGATCGAGCGTACCCAGTTGCCGCCAAGCGTTACACAGCTGCTTGTCGAGGCTGGAATGGCATCTTCTGGCAAACAAGTCAAAGATGCTCTCAGCCGTGAGGCGGTGTGGATCAACAATCGGCCAATTGGCGGGGCTGATAATTCGAATGCCGATACTGTTTTTTCGCTAGACCAGGCACTCTATGGGCGTTTCTACCTGGTGAAGCTTGGAAAGAAAAAATACCATCTTTTTGAGGTGGTGTAGCGGCATCGGAGTTGTCTGTGCGGCTTGGTCATTCCGCCATCTAGTGTAGTGTATTAAACAAATTAATGATATAATGATTACTTCATTCACTACCCGTGTGAAGCTAATGCCCGCCCAAATAAATATAACTTTAACAGCGCAAGAGAAAAAGCAGTTGGAAAAAATGTTAGAAGCAAAACGACACCGGTTCGATTGGTAGAGCGCTCAAGGATTATTTTGCTCGCTGCAAAAAATGTTCCCAACTACAAAATTGCTGAAGAGCTGGAAATTGATGTCAACAAGGTAGGCCGATGGCGCAATCGTTTTTTTGAGAGAGGGTTTCGGGGAATAGAAAAAGATTTGCCAAGAGGGGCTAATCACGGCGGCAAGAATTCTGCGGACCAGGCAAAGCTGCGGTCGAAAGTCATCAAGATAACCACGCAGGAAAAACCCAAGGATGGCACCCACTGGACAACCCGGGGTTTGGCAAAAGTGATGGGCATTAATCACTCCTTTATAAATAGAGTGTGGCGAGAAGTTGGTCTGAAGCCACACCTGGTTGCTCAGTTCAAGGTGAGCAACGATCCTGCCTTTGAAGAAAAGCTACGCGATGTTGTTGGCTTGTATTTAGTCGACCCTGAAAAACGCTTAACATGTTGATTGTATTAGATAATACTGGGTATTTGTGAGATAATTTCGACCAGTTTCAAGCCTATTTGGCACTTAATCCGGTCGAAACAAAGGTGGCTCTCGATGAAAGATTCTTCCCCGATCACCATCAAATGAGTTTTATGGCTGCTGGGTTGATGGATCAACTCAATCCGAAACACCCTCTGTTACATCTTGCGCGAACCATACCCTGGGACTTTTTTGAATCGGAGTTCGCTCCCTTGTATGCGGCAACTGGCAGGCCTGCCAAACCCGTACGCTTGATGGTGGGTTTATCTATTCTCAAGCATATGGAAAATGTCAGCGACGAGGTTATCGTGCAACACTGGGTACAAAACCCGTATTACCAGGCATTTTGCGGGGAGGTTGAATTCCAGTGGTCATTCCCTTGTGACCCATCCGATCTGGTGTACTTCCGCAAGCGAGTCGGCGAAAAGGGATTTGAAAAAATATTGGCATCCTCTATCACCATTCATGGTGAGAAAGCGGTCGAAGAGGAAGTCTGTATTGACACCACAGTACAGGAAAAAAACATCACCTTTCCCACCGATGCAAAGTTGTACCGAAAGATTATTGTTCGTTGCCTGAAATTGGCCAGGAAAGAAGGGATAACACTTCGCCGCAGTTATGCCAAGGAAATTAAGCAAAGAAAACTGGAATGTCGTTTTGCGGGACATCCCAGGAACCGTGCCAAGGCCCGCAAAGCCGTTAAGCGGCTAAAGACCATTGCCGGTCGTTTAGTGCGGGAATTGGAGCGTAAACTGCCACTCGACATTCTGGAAAAGCTGGCAGAGGACTTTGCACTATTCCATCGTGGACTGAACCAGAAGCGAGGGGATACGAACAAGCTGTACAGCTTGCACGAACCCCATGTCTACTGCATGAGTAAAGGCAAAGAGCATAAGCGCTATGAATTTGGCACCAAGGTTTCTATCACGACAACTCGGGATTCAAAAATCATTGTTGGTGCCATGGCCTTTGATACGAACAAATTTGATGGTCATACGCTGCCGGAGGTGCTGTTGCAATTGAAGCGGCTTAACAAACTGAAACCGGCCGTTGGCTTATGTGATCGGGGTTACAAAGGGAAGAAAAAGATCAATGACACGCGGATCATAATGCCCAGCACAGGTACTCGGGATACGGATAGTGCCTACCAGGTGCTGATGCGGAAACGTTTTAGAAAGCGGGCTGGCATAGAGCCGGTGATCGGCCACCTGAAGTCGGATCATCGATTGAACAAAAGTTATCTCAAAGGATTTGAAGGCGACCAGATTAACGTACTGATGGCTGCTGCTGCGTTTAACTTCAGGAAGTGGATGAGATTGTTTTTATTGGCCCCGAAAACGGCTTCCTTATGGAGTCGTTTAACGCAGTTTATTATCAAGCCACGGCATTACGGCGATGCCGTGATGGCCAATTAGGCTTTTTCAGGGTCGACTATTTATCGCCGCCAGAGAATGCAGTTGTTTTCTGTGTTGACGAAAAGAGTTCCATTCAAGCGCTGGACAGAACGCAGCCGGGATTGCCGATGAAGCCCGGGCGCGGCGGAACCATGACTCACGACTATAAGCGTCATGGTACAAGCACCTTGTTTGCGGCACTGAACACCCTGACTGGTGATGTTATCGGTGAGTGCAAAAAGCGTCACCGGCACCAGGAATTTTTGGCGCTTCTGAAGACTGTGGAAAAACAAACACCCAAGGAGTTAGACCTTCACCTTATCGTTGATAACTACGCGACGCACAAACACGAAAAAGTGAAGAACTGGATTAAGCGTAATAAAAGGGTTCACTTACACTTTATTCCAACCAGTTCTTCGTGGCTAAATCTGGTGGAGAGATTTTTTGGTTTGTTGACAGAAAGGCAGCTGCGCCGTGGTGTATTCACATCGGTACAAGAGCTGGAAGAGACCATCATGGATTTTATTGAGAGGCACAATGAAGATAAAAAGCCATTTGCCTGGACAAAGTCCGCAGAAGAGATTTTGGAGAAAGTGGGGCGCGCAAGACATGCACTCTCAAATCATCAGTCAGTTTAATACACAACACTAGAGCGAGCTGCATTACTTTGTCCCTGCGGCTGCCGTAAGGTCTTGTACCTAAATTTGCTGCCAGATGAACGGCCCTCTGCTGGGAGATTGATATTCACCAGGACAATACGGCTTCGCTCAAACCGTCTGTCTCCCGCAAGACAGGTTGCAAGTCTCATTTCTGGCTACGACAAGGGCGAGTTCACTGGTGTAGTTAAAGAGGCAAAAAGTCAGGGCCGCTCACCGAGAAGGCCTATCACTTTTTCACGGGCTCGTATCCAGCTCTCTGTTTCGTCACAACGAGCCGCTATCAGACCGAAGATCGTATTGAGATTTGACACCAGGTCCCTTCTGAAGATCGGCTCATGGTGGGCAATTCGGTTTCGCAGTTTGCGCACGGCTTCCAAATCACGATACAAAGCGTCTCGATGTTTTTGAACGCTCAATCCAGTATCGAGTAGCGGGAAGACATCAAATAGATGTGGATTCCAAAGCCGCCCGTCATATCGGCTAGTGAGTAACTTTTGCCAGAACACAAACTTAAGCTCAGGTATAATTTTCCCCGTCGTGGGGTGTCGGGCCGCAGTCTTCGTCAGCTCTACTGTGGGGTTAAATCCTTGCTTAGGATTAGCCAGGCTTCGGATGAAACCGTCAGACTTGGGTCAATTGTCTCCATATACACTGGCCAAGGCATCGGAGATACTATTACGAATTGAGACCTCACAAATGTGCAGCGGCACCATAAAAGCGGCGGAGATTTCAGCGTTCCAAATATAAAGTTCGAGCGCACGATCGAGATCAGCAGCAGCCAAATAGGTACTCACTCTTGCCTCTGACAATACTCGCTGAATCCCGGATCCCCGGATAGAAATCCCTAAGCCGTAGAAAGCCCTGGCTGTATAATGGTTAGCAACAAAACAGACCATCACCCACTGGGTGCACAACTCAAAGCTTACGATTATTCTACCTTACAAACTCGATACAACGAACGATTTACTCACTTCCCGTGCCGGTTTATTGGCCATTGGTCAGTTAATGGACTCCCTGAGCCTCGCCGAACGCATTGATCATTACTTTCCCCCGCCTAAAAGTAATCGCGGGTATAAGCCCTCGGAATTTATCAAGACACTCATCCTGATGCAGCACGAAGGCAGCTTTCACCTGGATGAGGTTCGTCACATACAGGATGATGAGGCGCTGCGCACCGTATTGGATCTCAAGAAACTCCCCAGGGCGACCACCCTCGGAGACTGGTTGAGGCGCATGGGCAACCAGCCGCACATCCAGGATGCCTGGGTCAAGGTCAATAAAGCCTTATTGCAGTCAGCTTTACACCGCTGTAAAAAAGTGACACTGGACATCGATGCCACTGAAATTATTGCCCATAAAGCGGATGCTAAATGGACCTACAACAAGAACAAGGGTTTTATGCCCATGGTGGGTCATATTGCGGAAACGGGTCAGGTTGTGGCCGTGGACTTCCGTCAAGGTAATGTACCGCCAGCACAAGACAACCTGGCCTTTATCCAGCAATGCCAACAGTCCTTGCCCGAAGGCTGTGCCCTGAATGCGCTGCGTATAGACGCCGCAGGTTATCAAACAAAAATCATTGAGTATTGTGATACGCAAGGTATAAACAAGGTATCGACTACGCTATTCGCGCTAAAACCAGTGCCACCATGCGGGCACAGATTGAAGCGGCCAGCGCTTCGGATTGGCAGCCCTTGCTTGATAAACAAGGCGAGCCCATAAGCGGACAGGACACCTACCGCACGAGCTTTTGTATCGGTGATTATGAAGAAGCCTTCACCCTGATCATTCAAAGAACAGCGCTTAAAGGCCAGGCGAGTCTGGATCTGGATTCACAAGAAAGCTCAGAGGCAATCAACCAGGGGGGTTATGTTCATCGTGCGATTGCCACCAACCGGGATGAGCTCAGCGATAGTGAGATTATTCACTGGTACAAGGTGAATTGGTGCGTAGCACTAAGAGAAGGTGCCCTGGGGTACAAGGTGAATTGGTGCGTAGCACTAAGAGAAGGTGCCCTGGGGTACAAGGTGAATTGGTGCGTAGCACTAAGAGAAGGTGCCCTGGGGTATAACCAGCGTGCTGAGGACAGCGATAATCGCCTCAAGGAACTGAAGCTGGATTTTGGCGGCGATACGTTGCCATGCCCGGATTTTAACGCCAATGCGCTGTACTTTTTAATCTCTGCACTGTCCTACAATTTGTTTGCCCTTATGCGCCAATTGCTGCCGGAAGAGTTGGCGCACCCTCGAGCAATGACCCTGCGCTGGCGTTTGTAGGCCATCGCGGCAAAAGTCGTCAGAACGGGGCGGCAACTATTTGTAAAACTGCAGGAAAAACACCGAATATTGTTGGAACGAGTGCTACTTGCACTGAAGGAGTTTGAGTCGCCGCCCATTTAACCCAATATCGAACAAGAATGACGGCTTATACAGGATAGGTCCGTCCAAAATGGCCAATTAAGCGCTGACACTGCGCAGAGCAACGGTTTTTGATTAAACCTCTCTGCCCTATCCGCTGTGAAGGCTTATAATAAAACTTGAAAGAGGGATTCAGAGGCCCTTGAGACGCTGGCGATACTCTATCTGGGGATTTGGGGAGATAGGTGAGATGGACAAACGCGAATTTTTCTCTATAATAAGCTGCTTAGATTTGGGTTGCTCCATACTGGAGTAAACGACTAACAAATGATAGGTATAGTATTTTCCGAATCAGTGAAAGATCTATAAAAGAACTGGAGAGAACGCGAGCATTGTGCAACAACCCAAAAATAACAAGTCGATGATACGGACGCCTAAAAGTTGTCACCCGCATTGCTACGCAATGCGGGTGACAACTTTCTTAACGGCGCCGCATATCTCTACTCGTTAAATTCTCTGGTGGGTGCTCATTGCCTGTTTACAAACTAAAGGATGAATATGAAGATTACAAAAATATTACTATTAGGTACCCTAACAATTATTTATGGCTGCTCTAACCTTGGGATAGTTAAAGTATCTCCTGATACATATTTATTGGCACGAGAAGCGCATGGCGGAATTTTTCAAAGTGCTGCAAAAATGAAAGCGGATGTAATTAAGGATGCTAACGAATTTGCAGCTAAGCAAGGTAAAGTCGCTGTACCAATTTACGCAAAAGAGAAACCAATGGGGAATGGTCCTGCACAGTGGGCTTCATTTGAGTACCAATTTCGAGTTGTGGACAAAGATGATCCTAGTAACACTAGAGCACAAGTAGTTCACAATCCAAATATACGAATAGATAAAAGAGATCAAGATACAATCGGCATTAAAACTAAGTCTCAACAATATGAAGAATTATTAGCATTAGATAAATTAAGAAAAAACGGAATCATCACAGAAGAAGAATTTAGACAAGAAAAAAGAGAGATACTTGGAGAAAACTAATTTAACAAGCGACTGTGAGAGTATAGAGTGCATCACCACACCCATACACGTATTACAGAGATAACCTGGCAGCGGGTTGAATCGCTACTGAGGGAGGAATGGAGTCCAGAGCAGATCAGCGGTTGGCTAGCAAAATCAATCCTGCAATCTGTTAGTCCAGAATGGATTTATCAGTACATTCTGATCGACAAGAAGGCCGGGGGCGACCTCCATGCCCACTTGCGCTGCCAAAAGAAACGTAAGAAGCGTTACGGGAGCCCAGACAAGCGCGGGCAGCTAAAGAACCGGGTAAGTATCGACGAGCGTCCAGCGATTGTTGATGAGCGCAAGCGTATTGGTGATTGGGAAATGGACCTTATCATTGGGCGCTTGGGTGGCTCCGTACTGATGACGGCTGTTGAGAGAAAGACACGTTTCACAGTGATCGCCCTGGCCCCCAATAAAACGGCGAAGGCCGTCAAGGAAGCGATACCTGGGGCGCTTTCCCCCTTAGCCGCCCCGGTAGAAACACTGACCTATGATAACGGCAAGGAGTTTGCCTTACACGAGGTTATCGCCCAACAGCTGCAGGCTGAAAGCTACTTCGCGCACCCTTACCATTCATGGGAGCGGGGATTGAATGAGAATACAAATGGTCTGATCCGCCAATACGCCCCGAAAGGATCTAGCTTTGATGATATGACGCCGGAGTGTGTCCAGAGAATCTTTGATAAACTTAACAACCGGCCAAGAAAATGTCTGGACTTTAAAACCCCCAACCAAGTACTGTTTGGGATCAACCCACCGATTGCACTAGCGACTTGAATCCGCAGGCAGGTGTAACGACAGAAACTTGAATAACATTTTTGGCGAGATCAACGCCGATAGTATTGGAATTTCTCATGACTCTGGCCCTTTGTTGGTAAACCCACCCAAGTCTAGTCAGACCTCGGTAAAAGGAGGAGTCCATACATTGTCCTACAATTTATTTGCTCTCATGCGCCAGCTGCTGCCGGAAGAGCTGGCGCATCATCGTGCGATGACTCTGCGCTGGCGTTTGTAGGCCATTGCAGCAAAAGTGGTTCGAACGGGACGACAATTATTGGTAAAGCTGAAAGAAAGCCATCGAAAACTATTGGAACAAGTGCTCGTAGCACTAAAGGAGTTTGAACCACCGCCCATTTAGACAAATACCAGACAAGAATGACGGCTTATGCAGGATAGGTCCGTCCAAAATGCCCCCTTGAGCGCTGACGATGCGCAGAGCAACGGTTTTTGACTAAACCTCTCTGCCCTATCCGCTGTGAAGGCTTATAATAAAACTTGAAAGAGGGATTCAGAGGCCCCTGGAGCGCTGGCGGGACTCTATCGTAAGCGCACTTAAATCGACCCTATTGATTTTGTCTGCGAGCCGCTAGACAGTAGATCGCTTTACTTCGCCGTTACTCTTCGATTTCCATGTTCCAGGGCAGTAATGCTTCAAGCTTCTCCACCGTATCTGCCGCCGCAATGTGCGCCAGCACATGCTGGAGGTAAGCATAAGGTTCCAGGCCGTTCGCCTTTGCCGATTCCACTAAACTATAACAGGTCGCACTGGCTCGGGCCCCGCGGGAGGTATCTGCGAATAGCCAGGCGCGCCGACCAACCGCAAAGGGCCTGATCGCATTCTCAGCCAGCGCATTGCTGATATTCAACTGGCCGTCCTCGCAATAGCCAATCAGGTACTCCCATTGGTTCAGTGTGTACGTTATGGCCTTGTGGGTCAGGCTATCTTTGGGCACCCGGCTGACGTTCTTCTCCAGCCATGGCTTCAGGTCCTCGAGAATCGGCACGCTGAGTGACTGCCTTGCCTGTTTTTTCTTGTCGTGCTCCAGATCCTTGATCGATTTCTCTATCGCATACAGCCTTCGTATTTTACTGAGTGCAACGTCAGCCTTGGTGGGTTGCCCCACTTTCTTTTGGGTGCTCCTGGTTTCCGCCGCCCGGCTGGCTTCAACGAACTTGCGCCGGGCATGGTCAAAGCATCCAATTCGGGTAATGCCCGCTATCCGGCACACCTTGCTGTAACCGGAATAGCCGTCGGCCTGCAACACACCACCAAAGCCATCCAGTAGGCGCTCCGCCACCGCGCCAGCACGTGAGGGGTCGTATTCGAACAGCACTGATTGTTTATCCGGCGGGCCGCCGCGTATCACCCACATCCATTTATCCGATTGGGCCGTTTTGCCCGTTTCCTTCAAGACTTGTATGCGCGTCTCATCCGCCTGCAGGTAATTCCCCTCAAGCTGAACCTCCCGGATCAAGTTGATCAAGGGCTGGAATACATCCTGAAGCCGTACAATCCAGTGGGCCATGTTGGAGCGGCTGATATCACCGCCGTAACGCTTGAGCATCCCCTCCAGGCGGTATAGCGGCAGTCCATCGGCGTATTTGGAGGCAATGATGTAGGCCAGCAATGCAGGACTGGCAAAGCATTTCCCCAGCGGATGAGCGGGGCGCTGTGCGGCGACAATGACATCTTCACCGTCAATATTGAATACCGCCTTCTCCTGCCAGTATTCCAACACCTTGACCTGGGCGGGAATAAACTCCAGCTCCTCCTTGACCTTGGTGAAGAATGTTTTGGTGGCCCCATCCTTTTCCTCATCTGAAAGTGTGAGGTGTATCTGCACCCGTTGCAGCTTGTCGCTAAACCCGCGCTTTCTTTTCTTCTTTTGAGGCCGAACCCGGTCTTCTTCAGGCAGTTGCTCTTCGAGCTCACTCAGGGCGACTTCGATTTCAGCCTCATCGAACAAATCAGACTGAAACGCCAGTTTCTCACTACTGGCTCCGAATTTCTGTACCGTGGCCAGGCGCAAGTATTCTTCGAGCAGGACAATGCGTTTACCCTGTTCAAGGATGATGTGGTTTTTGTCGCCGAGGTGTTTCTGGTGAACCTCGTTTTTTTCTTCGAGAATCTGGTCTTTTACGGCGAGGGCAACAAGTAATTCAGCGACGGATAAGTTCTCGTAACACCCTTGTTTTTGTTGCTTTTTTATCGCCGATTGCATGGCGTAATTATAACATTCATGGCGACAAAAAGCCTTAAAATACAGACTCATAATGCAATTTTTTATGCCCGGTCATCAGCATGATGTCGTACCCGTCGAGCAGCCAATTGATCTGTTGTCCTGTCAGTGAAACAACTTCATCACCACGGCGAGGCCAGCGGAATTTCTCCTCGGCAAGGGCCTTGTAGTAGAGCACAAAGCCATTATCTTCCCAGTACAGGCACTTGATTTTGTTGCGCCGCCGGTTGGTGAAGGCGTACAGGCCGCCGTCGAAGGGATTGTGGCCCAGCTCTCGCTCAACGATGGCAGCCAGCCCTGCACTGGCTTTTCTAAAGTCTACTGGGTCCCGGTACAGGTAGATCCGCGACATGTCATCGGCCGGACGGAAATAGCGAGTAGTCACAGCTGCTCCAGTAGCTGGCGCACCACCGGCACGTTATCGGCACAGATACCTCGCACAATGAATCCGTTGGGCAGTGACAAGGTTAGCCCCCGATCGGCGTCAGGTCTGACACTCACTGCGGCAAAGCCACCTTGGTCTTGTTTTATAGAAGACACACGGATGGTATCGTCAAACTTCCGACGCCAGTACACAAAGCGATGGTAAGTCAGGTGATTGTGTTTGCAAAACCGGGTCTGGGACAAGCCCGACAGTTTCCAGGTTTGTATTTGCTGCTTCCAGTCAATACCTTGTGGCTGGGGCTGAGTGATATCGTTCATGATTTGCTCCTGTGTGGTTATCAGGAGAAAGTCTGGCGGGAACTCTTACAAAAAAACAGGTGCTGATTTAGGGGCGCTTACACTCTATCTGGGGATTGGGGAAAAGACTTCTGATTGACCCGCTGCCCTTTGAGGCCCAAAATATCCCTCTGGATGCCGATGTCCATAGACCTGTTCCGCGTAGAGTTGTGAGAAGCCCTATATACGAACAGGTTACGTGGGGGTCAGCATCCTTTTTCACTCATAGAACCGGAGAAGAGCCATGCGCACACCACACGCCAACGAGCGATTATCAACGATGGGTACTGAATCAGGACAGGGCACCCATAAACCCCGTATACTGCAACCATGAGCCAGTTCGATACCCACACCGTTATTAAACAACTTATCGAGGCCGGGATGCCGGAGACACAGGCGGAGATCATTGTTTTTACGCAAGCCCGACTGATTGATGAGCGCCTGGCCACAAAGCAGGACATTGAAGGCATCCATAAAGACATAGCCGGTGTTCATAAAGTGATTGAGGCGCTCCGGGCCGAGACCAAAAAAGACATTGCCGGCATCCATAAAGACATTGAGGCACTCCGGGCCGAGACCCAAAAAGAAATTGCCGCGCTTCGAATCGACATCCAAAAGGATATGAAGCTTTTGGAGTCCCGTTTAACCTTCCGCATGGGTGGCATGTTGGTTGCTGCGGTCAGTGTGCTGGCGGCTCTGCAAACCTTCGGGTGACCCGCTAGCCCATATGGGGTTCTAATGCATTTCCAACGAAATGAGGGGCTCACAAGACAGGATATTGGCTATTCTTGCCCATCCCCCGAGATGGGTGAAAAGAAAATTCCTTCAAAAAGGGCTACTCGGCCGCAAGCGACCGAGCTTACGCCCAATTTGATTGGCCTTCGGCCAACCGGAATTTTCTACTTTTTCATCTAAAGTGAACTCGCCCTCATCGTCTGCGAGGTAGGCGAATTCCTGGTCTAATCGTTGATGATTGTCTGTGATAGTAACAGCTTGGGAGGCCATTGCCGCGAGCATGCCAGGGAGCGCAAGGAGCGCAAGCGGAATTCCTTTGCTCCTAAGTGAGCAAACTAATGCGCTCGATTTTATCATTGACCCCAATCATGCTCGCTTACTCGCTCGCACCGATATGGAGCGCAGCCTCAACAGTAGATTTCTCGGTCAATATGGAATTAGCTTTAGGCTTATTGGTACTTTTGTAGGGTCGTTGGGGGAGATAGAGCTTGGGATATTGTGCGGCCGGGTAGCGGAAACTCAGAGGCCTGAATTGATTTCGGGTGGAGATTCCCGCTGCCAGTGAATCTGGCAGCGGTTTTGTGGGCCTTACTCGTCCAAAAAGCTACGCAGATAACCCGTACGGGTCGGGTGACGCAGCTTGCGCAGTGCTTTGGCTTCGATCTGACGAATACGCTCACGAGTAACGTCAAACTGCTTACCCACTTCTTCCAGCGTATGGTCGGTGTTCATGTCGATGCCGAAACGCATTCTAAGAACCTTGGCTTCTCTTGCGGTAAGCTCACCCAGTACATCCTTGGTGGCTTCCTGCAGGCCCTGGCCTGTCGCTGCATCCACGGGCGAGTGGATGGTGCCATCTTCGATAAAGTCGGCCAAATGCGAATCTTCGTCATCGCCAATGGGGGTCTCCATGGAGATAGGCTCTTTGGCAATCTTGAGAACCTTGCGAACTTTGTCTTCGGGCATTTCCATGCGCTCGCCCAATTCTTCCGGGGTGGGCTCTCTGCCCATCTCCTGAAGCATTTGACGGGAGATGCGGTTCAGTTTGTTGATGGTCTCGATCATATGAACCGGAATACGGATGGTTCTCGCCTGGTCGGCAATGGATCGAGTAATGGCCTGACGAATCCACCAGGTGGCGTAGGTAGAAAATTTGTAACCTCTACGGTATTCAAATTTGTCTACTGCTTTCATCAAACCGATGTTGCCTTCCTGGATCAGATCGAGAAATTGCAGGCCGCGATTGGTGTATTTCTTGGCGATAGAAATTACCAAGCGCAGGTTGGCTTCAACCATTTCTTTCTTGGCGCGACGGGCACGGGCTTCGCCCATGGACATCTTGCGATTGATTTCTTTAATCTCGGCAACGGTAAGACCGCTCTGGGCTTCAATTTGACCAATGCGCCGCTGCATTCTCTGGATATTCTCTTTCTCGGCGATGAGCTTCGCGGCGTAATCCTTCTTGCTGCGAGTGTGCTTGCCCAACCATTTTGCGTCAGACTCTGAACCCTGGAAGGTGGTAATAAATTCTTTGCGCGGCAGGCCACATACTTTTATGACCAAATGCATGATCTGGCGTTCCTGGCTGCGTACCGCAGTCAGGGTCTTTCTCGCGTCCATGGTGAGGGGATCAAACACTCTGGGTGTCAGTTTGAAGAACTGGAAGATATCTCCCAGCTTGTTCATTTCTTTTATCGCTTCTTTGCTTGAGCGACCTTTTTCAGCCAATACTTTTTCAGTCTTGTTCTGCTGGCGTTTCAGTGCGGTAAAACGCTTTTTGGCCTCAACGGGATCTGGGCCGGTATCCACTTCTTCTTCTGTATCATCCGTGCCCGCTTCTCTGGCAGCGGCAACTTCCGCGGCAGAGGGAACATGCTCGGCCGGGTTCAGGTAGCCAATCAGCATATCGGAGAGCTTGCGTTCTTCCTTGGCGACGAGGTCGTATTCGGCAATGAGTTTGGCTACTGTGCCCGGGTAATGAGCCAGCGCAGACAACAGTTCGCGAATGCCTTCTTCGATGCGCTTGGCGATAACAATTTCGCCTTCACGGGTCAGCAGCTCAACAGTGCCCATTTCGCGCATGTACATACGCACGGGGTCAGTGGTTCGCCCGGCTTCTGTCTCTACGGCGGCCAATGCGGCGGCGGCTTCGGCAGCGGCAATATCATCTGCTGAGGTATCGCCATCGGTCATCAACAAATCATCGGCGTCCGGCGCCACTTCAAACACCTGAATGCCCATGTCGTTGATCATCTGGATGATGTCTTCAACCTGATCTGGGTCAGAGATGTCTTCCGGCAGGTGATCATTCACCTCGGCATAGGTCAGGTAACCCTGTTCTTTGCCCTTGGCGATAAGGTCCTTCAAGCGGGACTGTTGTTTTACGACGTCGGTCATGAAGCAGACACCTTTCACAAAAAATTCGAAAAAAAATTAGCCGGCGATTATAACCGGTAGTGGCTAGCTAAGACGAGCTCTGAGCCCAGTAAATTGGCCAATTTGAGCCCACTTTTTAGTGCAGATCCCCGGTTTTAGTTATATGGGGGCGGCGGTGGGCTTTATCAATGGCAAATGGCGCTGCTGTCCCACCTCATTTGGCCCTCCGCAGGGAGGGCTTCAGGGGCGGTTTTTACCGCGTTGCGAATCGCGCAGCTGTTTCTGCTGCAGCAAATCCTTGAGCTGCTGCTTTTCCAATTCGCTCATCTGAGCGTAGTTGGTGAGCTTCAGTTTGTCGACTTCTTGCTCTAGTTTGGAGCGTTGCGGGAATTCCGCCAGGGTTCCGACAGTATCGACGAATTGTTGCTCAATCCCCTCAGTGGGGATTAATCGCTCCTGTCCCGCCAAGCGGCTTAGCAATTCGCCCTCGGGAGTGCCATACCAGTGTCCCAGGAGCATGGCGGTGTTGGACTCTGGTCTGCGCTTCAGCAAATCGAGCAGTTCGCGCAGCAAATTGATGTCATCTCCTTCTAACTCGGCCAGATCGTTAAGTGCCACAAGGCTCGCAATTTTCGGTTGGTGCAGCAGTAGAGCGATGGCCGCCTGGGCGAAGTTGGAGTAATTGCGCGGGAGTTCAGCGAGTATGGCGCGCTGTCTGGGCCCGGCGGGGGCCAAGGTATCTTCTTCGCGCTCCGCCTCGTAATCCGGCGGCCCCTGCGCTGCCGGTGGCGCAGCGGGTGCTTCTAACAGCATCAAACTGCGCAGCTCAAGACCTGTTCTGTCAGCCAGTGCGCTGAACATCAATTGCCGGTAAACACCCTCCGGCAGTTGGCGGATATGGGGCAGGGCCAGCTTACTTAATCTGGCGCGACCGTCCATGCTGCTTGTATCGATGCCCGCTGATACCGATTCGAATAAGAAGGTCTCCAGGGGCATAGCATCGGCAGCGAGTTGCTCGAACAGCGCTTTGCCGCCGCGCCGGACAATGGTATCCGGGTCTTCGCCCTCGGGTAGGAACAGAAATCGCGCCTGTCTGCCGTCTTCCATGCACGGCAAGGCGGCTTCCATCGCCCGAACTGCCGCTTTGCGTCCTGCTTCATCACCGTCGAAACAAAATAGCACTTCTGGGCTCAATCGATAGATGCGTTCCAGGTGTGTTTTGCTAGTGGCAGTGCCAAGTATTGCGGTGGCATTGTTGATACCCTGCTGGGCCAGGGCAATGACGTCCATATAGCCCTCTACCACTAAAATACTGTCCAGTTTTCGGTTGGCTTGTTTGGCCTGAAAGAGGCCGTATAGCTCGCGGCCCTTGTGAAATATCGAGGTCTCGGGAGAGTTGAGGTACTTGGGTTTGTCGTCCCCCAGTACTCGGCCCCCAAACGCAATGACTCGGCCGCGCTGGTCACGTATGGGGAACACCACGCGATCCCGGAACCGGTCGTAGATTTTTCCAGGTTCGTACTCCACCAACATGCCGGCGGCTATAAGGCGCTTTTGTTGTTCTTCGCCACCACCGAGTGCTTTTGTGAGGTTGTCCCATCCGGGAGGAGCGAAGCCTAAATCAAATTGTTTGGCTATTTCTCCGGTTAACCCTCGCTCTTTCAAATACGCTACGGCGCGCCCGGCCTGGGCATGTTTGCACAGCTCGTGCTGGTAGTAGTTAGCGGCCTTCTCCAATAGAACGTAGAGCTCGCGGTTGCCTTGGTCCTCCTGATAGGGGGTGGCGCCAGGACGGGTTTCTTCTCGGGGTACTTCAAGGCCCATGCTACTTGCGAGGGATTCTACAGCCTGGGGGAACTCCAGGTTTTCGTAGTCCATCACGAAACCCAGGGCATTGCCGCCGGCGCCGCAGCCGAAACAGTAGTAAAACTGCTTGTCTGGGTTAACGCTGAAGGATGGGGTTTTTTCGTCGTGAAAAGGGCAGCGGGCCGAGTAGTTTTTACCGGTCTTTTTCAGTTTTACACGCCGATCCACCACTTCGACGATGTCGAGGCGATCCAGCAGAGTATCTAGAAAAGCTTGTGGTATTCGTCCGGCCATTGTAGAGCAAGGAATGGTTTATTGAGCCGGTTATTGAACCATGCCGGGCTCGGAATGTTTAGCGGTGTTTAGGATTGTTGCTAGCCAAGCAACTTGGATTTTACCAATTGGCTTACGGCGCCTGCGTCGGCACGGCCTTGAATTTGCGGTTTCAGCGTGCCCATTACGGAACCCATGGCTGCCATGCCCGTGGCATCTGAGCTTGCGATAGCGGCATCGACCAGTTCGGCCAGTTCAGCTTCGCTCAACTGCGAGGGTAAATATTCCTGAATGACGCCAATTTCCATCAGTTCCTGATCGGCCAGTTCCTGCCGTTGGGCTTTGATGTATTGGTCGGCTGAGTCTCTGCGCTGCTTGACCATTTTGTCCATCACGGTCAGTGCGCGGGCATCGTCTATGTCGATGCGCTCATCTACTTCAATGCGTTTGAATTCTGCCATAATCAGCCGGATAGTGCCCAGCCTGGGTTTGTCTTTGGCTTTCATGGCAGCCTTCATGGCTGCCTTGATAGTGTCCCTGAGAGCTTGATCACTCATGGCGGGGGAGTTTACCGGCGACCTAGTAGAGACGGACGCGCTTGCGGTTTTCCCGAGAAAGCTTCTTGAGGTGACGTTTCACAGCAGCTGCGCCGGCGCGCTTGCGGACTGTTGTTGGCTTTTCGTAGTGCTCGCGCTTGCGAACTTCGGCGAGAACGCCTGCTTTTTCACATGAACGCTTGAAACGACGCAGAGCGATATCGAACGGCTCGTTTTCTTTGATCTTGATCGACGGCATGTAGTGCTACCCGTAGTGATTAAATAGTGATTTAGTTGCAAGGACTCGGCGAAAGGCCGGTCAATGCCTTAAAGGGCGCGCATTCTATACTTATCAGGGGTATTTTGCAAAGCCCCGGGCAAAGTTTTGTCGAGATAGGCTGGCCCTGTATTGGGCCCGAACCAGAGCAACACCGATCCCCCCCCAGGCCCCGTGTTTCCTGACAATCTCCCGATTAATGGCTAGCGTAGGGCCATCCCCTCAACTATGATTCGCTCCTGATAGATTGAGGGTGGAAAAAATGCTGGTTCTGGGCCTGGAAACTTCATGTGATGAGACCGGTGTTGCGCTGTATGACACCGAGCGCGGCCTGCTCGCGCACACGCTTTACAGCCAGATTGAAGTCCATGCCCAATACGGTGGCGTTGTCCCCGAATTGGCCTCGCGAGACCATGTTCGCAAAACGTTGCCTCTTATCGAGGAAACCTTTGCTCAGGCCGGTTGTGACACCGCGGAGCTGGACGGCATAGCCTACACGGCGGGGCCGGGTTTAGTGGGAGCATTGATGGTAGGAGCCACTATCGCGAAAGCACTCGCCTGGTCCTGGAATATTCCGGTGCTGGGTGTCCATCATATGGAGGGCCATTTACTGGCGCCCATGTTGGAGGATGAACATCCGCAATATCCCTTTGTGGCCCTACTGGTCTCCGGCGGCCACACCCAATTGGTGCGGGTCGACGGCATCGGCGAGTATCGAATGCTGGGAGAATCTTTGGATGATGCCGCTGGAGAGGCGTTCGATAAGGCCGCCAAGATGTTGGGTTTGCCCTATCCGGGTGGGCCGCAGATTGCGCGTATAGCGCAGCAGGGTAATTCCGAGCGCTTTACCTTTCCCCGGCCTATGGTCAATCGCCCTGGCTTGGACTTTAGCTTTAGCGGGCTCAAGACCTATACGCTCAATACCGCCGCCGATTGCCGGGAAAACGGTGAGAACAAGGGCGAAATATCCGAGCAGGACAAATGCGACATCGCCAGAGCCTTTGAAGATGCGGTGGTTGACACATTGATGATCAAGTGTCGCAGGGCGCTGCGGGAAGAAAATTTGAAAACCCTGGTGATTGCTGGCGGCGTCAGCGCCAATACGAGTTTGCGCGCACAGCTGGAAAAGTCGCTGGCAAAAGAGGGCGCGTGCGTGTTTTATCCCGCGCCTGTTTTCTGTACCGACAACGGTGCCATGATCGCCTACGCCGGTGCTCAGCGCCTGCAAGCCGGGCAAGTGGACACTGCCGATACGCGGGTTCGCCCGCGCTGGCCCATGGAGGAATTGCCGCCTTTGTCTTCGGTATCCGAAGCCTCGGGAGCCGCTTGAGTGGACATTGTCTTTATACGTGAGTTGCGAGCAGACACCATTATTGGTGTGTACGACTGGGAGCGCCGGGTCCGCCAGAGCGTGGTTTTGGATCTTGAGATGGCCACTGACATCACTAAAGCTGCGGGTGAGGATGCGCTGGAACACACCCTGGATTACGCGGCCATTTCCTCCCGGCTATTAGCGTTTATCGAAGCCAGTGAATTTGAGTTGATAGAGACTATGGCGGAGCAGGTAGCCGCGATAGTTCTGAGGGAATTTGCTGTGCCCTGGTTGCGATTGCGGTTGAGTAAGCCCGGTGCGGTTGTCCAGGCTCGCGATGTTGGTGTGTTGATTGAACGTGGCAGTAAACCCTGATGGCTAGGGTCTTTCTTGGACTTGGCAGTAACATCGAACGCGTGCGTTATATGGTCGCGGGCCTGGACGCCATGCAACGTTTGTTCACAGATTTCGGCCATTCGTCCGTGTACGACAGCGACTCAATCGGCTTTGACGGACAGGCTTTTCTCAACATGGTAATTGAAGTAGAAACGCAACTGAGCATCGCCGACCTCGCCCGAGCGCTCCGACAAATTGAAGTGGAACACGGCAGGCCGGAAAATGCGCCTCGCTTCAGCGCGCGGCAACTGGATATTGATATTCTCACTTATGCCGATAGCGTCGGTACGATAGATGGCGTGGTGTTGCCCCGCCCCGAAATTCTGGAAAACGCTTTTGTGTTGCGGCCTTTGGCCGAACTTGCGCCGTTGGTGCTTCACCCACTGTTGGGAATAAGTTATTCAGAGCTCTGGGAAGAGTATGACAAGGGCTCGCAACAGCTTTGCAAAATCGATTTTGAATGGAGAGGGCGGTCTATTTCGCCGCGGTGTGACTAGGAATTTCTCAGGTTTTCCAGAACTCGAATCCGCTCTGCGTGTATAGCTTCACCTAAGTTCTTCCCGCTAATCCCCTGTTCAATAAATGCAGCTGCAGTGATTTTATTGGCCGCGCTGTGGGCTAGTCGCAGATAGTCGGCTTGCGGGTATTCGCGATCCTCCAACCCCAGCCTGCCTCTGGCATCACACTCACAGGCCAACAGAAACTCCTCAAATCGTTCCGGGCGTCTTAAGGCGTCGGCACTTTGTAACAACTTCATGATTGTTTTGCCGCGCAGTTCCAGGGCTCGATGGCAGTTGGTGTGCTGTTCACAGACCAGTAGCGCCAGATCTCTGTATTGATTGGGTACTGCCAGCCTCTCGCACACGCTGGCAACAAGTGCGACGCCTCTGTGCTCGTGCGCGATATGCCTCGGCCACTCTCCCCCGGGAGTTGTGCCTTTGCCCAGATCGTGCATCAACACAGCGAAACGCACGGCTGTAGATTTGCCGCTGGCCGCCGCCTGCGCCAGAGCCATCAATATATGCACACCCGTATCAATCTCCGGGTGATGCTGCGGAGGTTGGGGTACGCCAAACAAGGCCTCCAGTTCTGGCAATAGTGATTGCAAGGCTCCGCAATCGCGCAGGACCTGGATAAAAACATCGGGATTGCGCTCCCCAAGTGCCCGTTCCATCTCCACCCAGACTCGCTCGGTGGGTAAGTGTTGCAGTTCGCCATCGGCGACGATTTGGGCCATCAGTGCGATGGTCTCGGGTGCCACTGTAAATCCCAAATGCGCATAGCGAGCGGCGAAGCGAGCAGTACGCATGACGCGCAAAGGGTCTTCGACAAAGGCATCGGAGACATGGCGCAATATTTTGGCTTCCAGATCCCGTTGGCCGCCATAGGGGTCTATCAATTCTCCTTCGGCACTGCGTGCAATGGCGTTCACCGTAAGGTCACGGCGCAGCAAATCCTCTTCGAGGGTGACAGTGGGGTCGCAATCTACGGCGAATCCGGTATAGCCGTGTCCCTGTTTGCGTTCAATGCGGGCCAGGGCGTATTCATCTTTGGTTTCGGGATGGAGAAAAACAGGGAAGTCCTTTCCCACCTGCTGGTAACCCTTGTTGAGTAATTCTTCCGGGCGGGCACCGACCACCACCCAGTCGCGTTCGATAACGGGGTAGCCCAGTAACTCATCGCGAACGGCGCCGCCCACCAGGTAGATTTCCATTTCCCTAGTGTACCTCGTCGCATTCACAGCGCGTCCACTGCTGGGTTTCCAGCTCATACAGAGACATGGTGCGTCCCCAGACGCATCCTGTATCAAGAGCGATAGCGTTGGGGCTATCCGTATGACCTTCTATCGAAGCCCAGTGACCAAACAGAATTTTATTGGACGCGGACTTCCGTTTGGGGTGGCTGAACCAGGCGGACACTTTTCTGTCACCTAACTCGGGGTTGGGTTTGGGGCCCTTGCTTTCCAAGTCCAGCACACCGTCCTTCGTGCAGTAACGCATTCTGGTCAGGTAGTTGGTTATGACGCGCAGGCGCTCCATGCCCTGCAAGTCGTCAGACCAGGAGGTGGGTTCGTTGCCGTACATTTGTTTGAAGAAAGACACGCAATCAGAGCTGCGCAGTACGGTCTCTACCTCCCGGGCATAGCTTGCGGCTGCTTTGACTGACCATTGGGGTGGAATACCGGCGTGTACCATGGTGTAGCCGTGATCTCGGTGGAGTAGGGGTTGTCTGATTAACCAAGCCAGTAGTTCATCCCGGTCGGGCGCTGCGAGAATTTTATCCAGGGTGTCCGTGCGGCCCGGAGGTCTCACTCCGGCGGCTATCGCCAGTAAATGTAAATCGTGATTGCCCAACACCATTACCAGGCTATCGCGCATTTTGTACAAAAAACGCAGTGTTTTGAGGCATTTTGGGCCGCGGTTGACGATGTCGCCAACCGACCAGAGCACGTCTTTGCCGGGATTGAACTTCACGGTTTTCAACAGACACTTCAGAGGGTCCAGACAACCTTGTATGTCGCCGACGACGTAAGTGCTCATGGCTTTAGTTGAGGTTAGTGCAGAGCATTGGGAATGTGCAGAGAAAAAGGCTTGATAGGCACGTCAAAGGCTTCTGAATCTTCGTCGGCTTCAGTTCTTACCATGGTGTAACTGCCCTCCATAAAGCCCACGGCCGTTTCCATAGTGGTGCCACTGGTGTAGCGGAAGAATTTCCCCGGGGCGATGATAGGTTGTTCGCCAACGACCCCGTCGCCGCGCACCTCCTGCACCTGATTGTCCGCATCGGTAATGATCCAGTGGCGGCGCAGTAGCTGCACGGGTACGTCACCGTCGTTGCTGATCGTAATCGTGTAGGCGAATGTATAGTGATCTTCATCCGGGTTTGAATGGCTGGGCAAGTAGGTCGTCAGTACTTTAATACTCACCTGGTCGCTTTGAAATTCCATTTGATCTGTCTTATCCATGGTTGAGGTTTGCTATCTCTATGAATTGGTGGAGTTCGAGCGTTTCGGCTCTTGCGCCAGGGTCTATGTCTATCGCTTCCAGGGCCTGCGCATCTATCAGACCCTTAAGGTTGTTGCGCAAGGTTTTCCGTCGTTGGGCGAATGACGCCTGTACGACCTGCCTGAGTATTGTCTCATCGCAATCGGGCCAGGGAGAACCTTTTCTCGGAACCATGCGAACAATGGCCGATTGTACTTTAGGCGCTGGAGAAAAAGCAGTCGGTGGCACCTCAAACAGTGATTCAATCTCACAGTAATATTGCGCCATTATCCCCAGTCGCCCCCAGTTTTTGTTTCCAGGGGAGGCGGCCAGGCGATTAACCACTTCCAATTGCAACATGAAATGCATGTCCTGGATTCGCTCGGCGTTTTCCAATAATTTAAAAATTAGCGGAGTGGAAATATTGTAAGGTAGGTTCCCCACAATCCGAATTTTGCCACCGGGCTCACACAGTGCACCATAATCAAACTTGAGGGCGTCTGCACTGTGTAAGTTAAATTTAGGAGATTCGCCATAGGCAGCAAGCAGGGCGGGAATAAGATCTCTATCCAGCTCCACCACATCCAGCTGGCAGCCGCTGCGCATCAGCCACTCGGTTAACGCCCCCTGACCCGGTCCAATTTCTACCAGGTGCTGGTCTTCGCTCGGATGTATGGCATCAATGATGCTATTGATGACACCGGAGTCGTGCAGAAAGTTTTGACCAAAGCGTTTGCGGGCGCGGTGTTGGTTTTCGGGTTTACTCATGGGCGCTATTGTACCGTTACTGGGTCGCATTTATACTTCCGTCGCGCTTGTGTTAATCCAAAAATGCGCGAAAAGACTCACCAGCGCGGATACTATCCACCCATGCCACTTTCACAATACTTCAGGCTTATCGATATACAGGCTCGCATGGCGCTGCGGGCAGAGGCATCGCGCTTCTTTTTAGGCTATATCTGGTGGATATTGGAACCGCTGTTGTACGTCGGCGTGTTCTATGTTGTCTTCAACGTTATTCTGGATTCCCGCAGAGCTGACTTTCTGGCTTTCCTCATGTGCGGAAAATTGGCCTTTATCTGGTTTTCCAAGTCGGTGTCGCAAGCCTCGGGTAGCATTATCGCCAACCAGGGCTTGATCGGAAAAGTGAACGTACCGAAAACACTGTTTCCCATGGCGTTGGTGCAGCAGGGTGTTTACAAACAGGCGGCAGTGTTTTTGCTGCTCTTTGCGATGCTTATCGCCCATGGTTACTCGGTCACTCTGGGTTGGCTTTGGCTTATTCCCGTGGTTGCGGTCAATTATCTCCTGATTGTTGCCTGCTCCTTCATCGGCGCTTATCTTGTGTGTTTGATGAGAGATTTCAGTTTGGTGATCAATCTGGCTATGACGTTTTTATTGTTTACCTCCGGAATTTTTTGGGATGTACGAGATTTGGGCGACCCCGCCAAAACCGATTTGATCCTGGCGCTTAACCCGCTCGCCTTTATGCTGGATGCCTACCGGCAAATCCTGATGTATCAGGGTGTCCCCGATCTGGTCCACCTTCTGCACATTGGCTTGGTCAGCGGCATTGTCATTTGGGTGATGGGTAGATTTATCCGCCGTTCCAGCCAGTTTCTTGCCCTTAAGGTTCTCACCTCGTGAGCGGCGAAGAGAGATCACTGTTGCTTGAGCTGGACAATGTTTGTCTGGATTACCATCCGGGAAAATCCAGACCCGATCAACTGGTGCTGGATTGCGTTTCACTAAAGCTACGTCGCGGCGAAACCCTGGGCGTTATCGGTAAAAATGGCTGCGGAAAGACAACGATACTGCGTGTGATGGCCGGCATTCTGGCACCGACAAACGGAATAGTTCAAATGCGCGCGGGTGTGACTGCATCGTTGCTAACCATCGGTTTGGGCTTCAGAGCGGATCTTTCCGGTAGAAACAATGCATTGTTGTCAGCCATGTTACAGGGTTCTTCGCGGGCTGAGGCCGAATTGTTGTTAGATGAGATTAAAGATTTCTCGGAGTTGGGGCAGTCGTTTGAAGAACCCGTGAAATCCTATTCATCGGGTATGCGAGCCAGGCTCGGGTTTACCACTGCCTTAATTACCCTCGTGGATATTTTGCTCGTGGACGAAATCTTAAGTGTGGGTGATGCGCACTTCAGGCAAAAGGCCCAGCAAGCGATGAAAGATCGCATTGGCGGCGATCAAACGGTGGTGTTTGTTTCCCACAACGACTCACAGGTGCAAGATTTGTGCGACAGGGCGATCTGGCTCAACGAGGCAAAAATTGCCGCTCAAGGCGATGTGTCCGATGTGCTGATGGAATATCGCAAACACATCCATGCGATGAGTCAGGGCGAAGAAACATCTTAATCTCTACTGTGACGCCTTCGCCAGGCTCATCTCGATTGCGGTTGCTATAGCGCGTTCCAGGCTGCTGGCGCTCGCTTTACCGGTGCCTGCGAGGTCCAGCGCGGTGCCATGATCTACCGATGTGCGAATCAGTGGCAAGCCCAGGGTAATGTTGATGGCGTTGCCGAAACCCGCATATTTTAAAACGGGCAGCCCCTGGTCGTGATACATGGCAAAAACGGCATCACATTGATCCAGAACTTTGGGGTTGAAAGCGGTATCTGCGGGTAACGGCCCCTGCAAGTCCATACCTGTTTTGCGAAGGCGATCCAGCACTGGAATGATCGTGTCGATTTCTTCACGGCCCAGATGTCCTCCCTCTCCCGCGTGGGGATTTAATCCCAGAACGGCTATGCGCGGTTGATCCAGCCCAAACTTACTGCGCAGGTCCGCGTGCAAAATTTTCAGGGTTTGTTGCAGAAGCTCGGGGGTTATTGCCCCAGGCACCGCACTTAAGGGCAGATGGGTCGTCGCAAGTGCCACCCGCAGCTCACCCGATGCAAGCATCATCACCACTTCTGGGGTATCGGTAGCATCGGCCAGAAATTCTGTGTGGCCAGAGAAGGGTATGCCGGCGTCGTTGATAATTGATTTCTGAACCGGCGGGGTGACCATAGCGCTAAACGAGCCGTTTACGCAGCCATCCACCGCAAGGCGCAATGTATCGATGACGTAGGCGGCGTTAGAGGGCTCGAGCACCCCTGGAACGCAGGGTGTTGCCAGGGGTGTGGCAAGTACTTTTAGTGTTCCGGCGCGATGGCGGGTGGGTCCGGTACCCGGAACAAACTCTTCCAGCTCAATGTCCAGTCCCAACATTGCCGCACGCTCTTTAAGCAAGGTCGGGTCGGCTATCGCAACGAGCTCAGATACATGACTTTGTCCGGCGCAGCGCAGCAAAATGTCAGGCCCTATTCCCGCAGGCTCACCGCTGGTGATAGCGATTCTAGGCACTTCGCTAAGTACAGTGTGGGGTGAAGTCTGTGTTCCCGCGCTCATCACCGCATGGCTTATTTGATGTCTACGAAGGCTTCGTCGCGGATACGCTGCAACCATGCGTCCAGTTCTTCCTGAAATTTCCGCTGATGTAGATGATCCTGGGCCTTGCCGCGAATAGCCAGCTCTGTCATGTCCTGATCTCGTCGACCGGTGATTTCCAGCAGGTGCCACCCGAACTGGCTGCGGACGGGATTGCTAAGCGAACCGACTTCGGTTTTTGCCATCTCCTGCTCAAACTCTGGAACCATTTGCCCAGGGTTGGTCCAGCCCAACACGCCGCCTTCCTGTGCTGAGCCTATATCTGCGGAATACTCTTTGGCTAACTCCGCAAAGTCTTCGCCCGCCCCAATGCGTTCCTTGATCCGTATGACCAGGGCTTGGGCCTCATCGTCGTTTAAAATCTCCGAGGGCTTGATCAAAATATGGCGGACTTCGGTTTGTGCCACCATCTGCTCGCCGCCGCGCAAATCCTGCAAGTTCACCAGATGGAATCCACTTTCACTGCGGATGGCCTTTGAGGTCTCGCCCACTTTTAACTTCGGTGCAACATCGGCAAACAAAGACGGCAGATCTGACAATTTACGCCAACCCAGATCCCCACCGCTGAATGTGTATTGTCCAGAACTTGAGCTCACAACATTGTCGAAGGGCTCGCCCGATGCGATGCGACCTTGCATGGCGTTGACATGGGCTTCGGCCTCGGAAATGGTGCTCTGGCTTGCATCCGGCGCTATCGCCAGGAGAGCATGAACCAGGCGATATTCGGCCTGAGTCAGTTTCTGTCCCTCCTCGGATGCCAGAAAATTATCAACCTCCTGGGGGGTAATTTGAATTCGTTGATTCACATTGCCGCTCTGGACTCGCTGTAACACCATTTCCCGTCGGATTTGCTCGCGCATTTCGAGATAGGACTTGCCCTCGAGCTCCAGGCGCTGGCTAAACTGTTCAAGCGACATACCGTTTTGCGAGGCGATGCGGCCCAGGGCGCCATTGAGCTGCG
Source organism: Halioglobus sp. (assembly GCA_965262875.1). Classification (GTDB taxonomy): domain Bacteria; phylum Pseudomonadota; class Gammaproteobacteria; order Pseudomonadales; family Halieaceae; genus JBALVT01. The sequence goes on along the minus strand of OZ253569.1, from coordinate 1,424,621 downwards.
CGTCGCTAATGCGAACACCTACTCGCTGTCCCTTCTGAATCTGAATACTCTCAAGAATCAAGTGGTCGAGAGTCTGCCTGATGAGCTCATCTTCCGGGGGCAACTCCACCGCCCGGGCTTCCAGGCTCTCAGTGATCGCTGCGAGCCGTTCGCGCAATTCGCTGGCCATTATGACGTCGTCGTCGACAATGGCGACAACCTGGTCCAGGATCTGCGTGGCGGCCTGAATGTTGGGCATAGTTGTTGCAGTGGTCGCAAGCCCGATGGCTAGTGCTAGTGTCTTAATATTCACGATCTTCAAAACCTCGAATCATATCTTGCAAAATACCCGTGACCCGGCTGCCGAAGCCGCCCATGCCCTTAAGTACTATTTGGACCTGGGTTGAGTTCTCTCGTTCCAGGTCTGGATTATTAAAATCGGTTAGCGCGCCGGAAACATTGTCGAAATAGCGTAAATGTAAAACCCGCACTTTCCAGCAGCAGGTATCATATTCCAGTCCGAACATATCTTCTATGCTGGTGTCTGCCTCTAAGCTGTAATTCCAGGCCGCGAAAAATCTCCACCTGTCCGTAACAGGCAGGTAGGTTGACAGGTGAAATTGTTCTGTAACGGTTTGTTGGAAGAGCCCTGATCCTGGCCGCCGGTAGGTGTAGCCTGCGTTAAGCACTGAACCGTCTTCCCAGGCGTAGTTTGCCTGCAAACTGCCCGCGTTTACCTCACCACTGTAGGGGTCCCACAAAAGATTGCTGCGCACTCCCAGTCGGGAGTTGGGTTTGAATCGTAGTTCGGCGGCCATTTCCGAGCCGGATTGTTCCTCGGGTTCATCCGTGGCATTCAGTCGGACTCTACGATCTTTAAAGTAGAAAATCTGACCGATGCTGGCGCTCAGATACTCCTGACCCTCGGTATCCCCAATGAGGCGAGTAGTTACGCCCACTGAAAGTTGGTTGGCATCATCAATTCGGTCGCGGCCGCTGAAACGGGTTTCGCGGAACAATTGGTTGTAGCTAAAGGTTAGCTCGGCACTGTCGAAATCCGGTTGATCAGTTTGATCTTCAAACTCGCTGTGAACGTAATACAGCCTGGGTTCCAGGGTGTGAACCATGCTCTTGTTAGCGAGTACTGTTTGGCGTTCAAAAAATAATCCACCATCGATACTAGCCAGCGCCGAGCCTGCCGAGGGTTTGTCCTCATCGATGGATTGGGTCAGATCGGTCAGGTCATAGTTCAGTTGGCGGTACTTCAGCTCCGGGTTGAGAAATCCGTAGCCCCACTGCATGGGATAGCCCGCGCCGACTTCTGCATATAGGCGTTGGCCTGTTACGCGGTCATCGTCCGTATCGAAGTCAGAGTACTGCGCCAATAAGATGGGGTCGAACTCGAACGGAACTCGCTGACTTCTATAGCGCCCGGTGATTTGTGGCAGTTTTTTGTAGTCATTGTTGATGTCATCGGCCAGGGACTGAAACTGCTGCAGTTCCATTTCCACCAGCCAGTCGTCACCCAGATAGTCCAGCGAGACCAGCTGTAGCAAACTGGTTTGCCGCTTTATTTCCAAACTGGAGGTGTCCAGGTCTTTCAAATAGTTAACGTCGCTTGCCTTGGCGTAGTCCACCTTGGATCGCCAGCGCTGCTGGAATAAACCGTCGTGGGCGACGATGCCCAGCCAGCGGTCATTATCCCGGTCTTCTGGGAACTCATCTGCAAAGCGTTTGTCATCAATTAAATAGCTGCCGTCTACCGACCAGGTTCCAAGCAATTCATCGAGATAGCGAAACTCCAGGTCGTGATTGAGCCCGCGCTCCGTAATATATCTCGGGGAATACAGGGCATCATAATTGGGTGCGAGGTTGAGATAAACCGGGAGGGAGATATCGACGCCGCCTTTGGAGTCACTTCCCAATGATGGCCACAAGATACCGGTTCGGCGCCGATCATCCAGCGGGAGGCGAATCCAGGGAGCGTAGAACACAGGAATCCCAGCGAGTTCGATTTTTGCGCCTCTTGCGGTGGCAAAGCCCTCCTCGACATCCAGCACCATGGTGTCGGCGCGCAGGTTCCAGTCTTTGTCGTTGGGTTCGCAATAACTCAGGGTGCTGCTGCGCAGATGGATCAGACCCTTTTCATCCCGGTGCAGCTCTTCGGCAGAACCGTGAAAGTGTAGGTCGTGCAATACAAATTCGCTGCCGTTAATCTTCGCCTCTCCACTTACGGAGTTAAATTCTGCGTGCTCTCCCCGAAATAGCACACCCGGTTCTCTGGCAGATATGTCACCGCTTAGGGTTCCGGTCCGATTGGCTCTATCGAATGTCGCGGTTTCGCCTCGCAATTGTCGGTAGCCCTGATTGACCTCTACTCCACCCATGAGGGTTATGTTGTCGCCCTTTAAAGTGGTTTCGGCTGCGCTGGCCTCAATATCAGAGGCTTCGGGTTTAACGCTCTGATCGACTTGAGACAGGGGGTCAATGTAGCGACCTTTGCAGCTCAGGCAAGCTTCATCTCTCAATTCCCTGGGGACAGAAATGAGCGAGACCCAATCCAGAGGGCCTCGTTTTATAGGAATAGACTCCAGAATTTGATTGGGGTCTTCAACTTCATTCGCAATGGGGTCTTGTGCCCAAACGGCTGCCGCAGCACCGGCTGCCGCAGCAAACGAAAGCACAGCCATTAAAAGTAGGCGCGGCCATTTCGAGTAGAGCGAAGAGGTCTTTGATAGGTAGGACAACGACGGGATCATTAATACTTGCGGTTAGCGTCTTTATTGATATGTTGGAGAGGATGATAATGCATCCCCTCGCTCATGTCCGTGAATAATTGAAAAGGAAATCTGCCCGAATGCTGTCCCGCCCCATTCCATCTGAACTGCTCCCCTGGGCATTGACGGCGCTGAATAATTCCAAGCTCGTGAATTTGCCCCAAACCGCACTGACGCTGGTGGCAGGGGATGCCAGTAATCGCCGTTATTTTCGTCTGTCCTTGCCTGATGAAAGCTATATTGTCGCCGAGGCGCCCCCCGAAACCGAAAAGAACCCTGAGTTTGTTGCAGTTCAGGCAATATTGGCGAGTGCCCAGGTGCGGGTTCCGCGGATATTTGCAGCAGATGTTGAACGCGGCTATCTCCTGCTCGAAGATCTCGGTGATCATACCCTGCTGCCGGCCTTGAATGGGGAATCGGTTGATCGGTGGTATCAACAGGCCGAGGATATTTTAAAGAAAATGGCAGTCGTTGATTTGGACTCCACTGATATTGGATCCTATGATCGGGCTCTGCTACGTGAAGAGCTCAGCCGATTCAGCGAGTGGTTTGTCACCGGATTGCTGGACTACGCGCTTTGTGAATCCGAGCGAGAAATAATTGCCAGATTTAGCGCGGTATTGCTTGCCAGTGCGCTTGAACAGCCGCAGGTTCTGGTACACCGGGATTTTCACAGTCGCAATTTGATGATTGTCGAAGGCGACAAACTGGCGTTGATCGACTTCCAGGATGCCGTGATGGGGCCCCTGACGTACGATATCGCGTCGCTGTTCAAGGATTGTTACATCCGTTGGCCGCAGCCGCAGGTAGAGCGATGGGTCCTGGCGTATAAACAGCAACTGTTTGAAGCGACACATATTTCGGATGTGAGTGATGAGCAATTCCTGCGCTGGTTTGACGCGATGGCCTTGCAGCGACACATCAAGGTACTCGGCACTTTTGCCAGATTGTATTTGCGCAACGGTAAGGTTTCCTATCTTGAAGATCTGCCCATGGTGCTTTGCTATGTCCGAGAAACACTCGATCGATATGCAGCGTCGGAACCTTCTTTTGCCGAATTTTCCGTGTGGTTTTCCGATAATCTCGCTCAGCGCATAGCCGAGCAGGCCTGGAGTAAGCCCTTGTGAAGGTCATGATTCTGGCAGCGGGCCTGGGTGAGCGGATGCGTCCACTGACAGACCATACCCCAAAGCCCTTATTGAAAGTTGCCGGAGTACCTTTGCTGGAACACCATATACGGCGGTTGCGCGATGCAGGTTTTCGCGAACTGGTCGTTAACGTATCCCATTTGGCACAACAGATAATTGATTACTTCGGCGATGGCGATCGTTGGGGGGTCGCTATTGACTGGTCGGTTGAGGATGAGCCCCTGGAAACCGCCGGAGGTGTCGTCAAAGCGCTAAACCTATTGGGAGCTGCCCCTTTTGTTGTCGTCAATAGCGACGTTTGGATCGATTACCCCTTTGCCCAGCTACGTGACCGTAGACTTAACCACAGTGACGGAGCGCATCTGGTGCTGATCGATAGCCCGGTGCAGCACGCTAGGGGAGACTTTGTTTTGGGGGAAGATGAGCGCCTTCGCGAGTTACCGCCCCTAGGCGCAGGTTTGACTTATTCGGGAGTGGGAATATACAGCCCAGGGTTTTTCGCGGATTTGCCTGTGTGCAAATACCCACTAAAACCGCTGATGCTTCGTTCGATAGAGCGGGGCGGCCTGCAGGGCGAATACTACCGGGGTGACTGGGTTGATGTGGGCACGCCTGAGCGCTTGGCGTCGCTCAATAAACGTCTGGCACCCAACGCCTAGTCGCCAATCGTGCTCTTTGAAACCCATTTTCCATTGTGGGCGTGAACTGTCTTCCGTTACCCGCTAGAATACCGGCCTAAATGACATCCAGAACATCACTTTAAATAAACGCCGGAGCTCGAACATGCGAGACTTTCTCATCGCACCCTCTATTCTTTCCGCCGATTTCGCTCGCCTGGGGGAAGAGGTCGACAACGTTCTGGCCGCAGGAGCCGACGTTGTTCACTTTGATGTGATGGACAATCACTATGTGCCCAATCTGACCATAGGCCCTATGATTTGTAAGGCTCTGCGCAAGCATGGGGTGACCGCCGATATCGACGTACATCTGATGGTGAGCCCGGTAGATCAATTGATTGGCGATTTCGCCGAGGCCGGTGCCAGCTACATTACGTTTCATCCGGATGCTTCCACCCATGTCGATCGATCTTTGCAGATGGTTAGAGCCGCTGGCTGTCAATCGGGTCTGGTTTTAAATCCCCACGTGGGCCTGGATTGCCTCAAATACGTGATGGACAAGGTGGATATGATTCTGCTGATGTCGGTAAATCCGGGTTTTGGTGGGCAGTCATTTATACCATCCACCCTGGATAAGCTCCGCGAAGCCCGCGCCTTGATAGACGCATCCGGCTTTGATATCCGCTTGGAAGTAGACGGGGGTGTCACCACCAAAAACATCGGTGAGATCGCAGCTGCAGGAGCAGACACTTTCGTCGCCGGGTCGGCGATCTTTAATGCGCCGGACTATGCCGGGGTTATTAGTCAGATGCGATCCGAGCTGGCTGAGGCTACTGCTTAATGTATCCGGGTAACAAATTCCCAGTTTCGGTGGTTTGCCAAGTGGCATCCCATCTGTACAATAAGCCGTTCTTAGAACCTGGAGAGAGCTGTGCAAACAGCAAAGCGTAAAGCTGTCGACTTAATGTCGATGCGTGAGGTCACTTGCTGGCGATGGTAGCCAGAGCGTAGCCACGACTGTAAATAGTCACGACCTTTATAACGCTAGTCCAATCTCCAGGAACACATCATGAATTCGCAAGATTTTGCTGCTTTAGCGGCACAGAACTACAATCGCATACCCATCAGCCGCGAGGTATTGGCTGATCTCGAAACTCCTCTGAGCGTCTATCGCAAACTGGCAGAAGGCCCCTATTCGTATTTCTTCGAGTCTGTTCAAGGCGGTGAGAAGTGGGGGCGCTATTCTATGATTGGCCTACCTTGCCGCACTGTTCTCAAAATTTTTGGCTATCGCGCAGAGATCTGGGTCGATGACGAACTGTTGCAAAGCAGTGAAGTGGAGGATCCTTTACGCTACGTCGAAGAGTTCCAGCAGCGCTATCGTGCCGCTCCAGATAAAAATCTACCTGTCTTTCACGGTGGACTGGTCGGCTATTTTGGCTACGATACGGTTCGCTACGTAGAGCCCCGGTTACAGCACAGCATGCCGCCCGATGAGCTCGGTACGCCGGATATTTTGTTGATGGTATCGGATGAAGTGCTGGTGTTTGACAACCTGGCCGGGACTATTCGCCTTGTTGTCAATGCGGACCCCGTTGCCGAGGGCGCTTTTGAGTCGGCTCAGCAACGGCTAAAAGATTTGGAAACCCGTCTTCCACAGCCCATGGTGCCACTACCTAAAGTGGTGCTGGATCCATCGGGCAGTGAATTACTCGAAGCCCAGGCGCAGTCCAATTTCACGCAGGAGCGCTATGAGCAGGCGGTGGAGCGAGTAAAGGAATATGTGCTTGCAGGTGATGTTATGCAAGCAGTCCCGTCACAGCGAATGCACCTGCCTTTTTCTGCTCCTCCACTGAATTTATATCGCGCTCTGCGCAATCTTAATCCCTCTCCTTATATGTACTTTCTGGATCTGGGCGATTTTCATATTGTCGGCTCTTCCCCCGAAATTTTGGCTCGATCCGAGGACGGTTTGGTGACGGTTCGTCCGATTGCCGGCACACGGCGACGGGGCCACAGCGAGGCAGAGGATGCGGCCCTGGAAGCGGAACTGCTTGCGGATCCCAAGGAGATTGCGGAACACCTCATGTTGATCGATTTGGGTCGCAATGATGTCGGGCGCATTGCGCAGATCGGATCCGTTAAACTCACAGACAAAATGGTCGTCGAAAAGTATTCCCACGTGATGCATATCGTCTCCAACGTAACGGGGGAGTTGAAAGAGGGGAAATCGGCTATAGATGTTCTGCGCGCCACCTTGCCCGCGGGAACACTCAGCGGAGCTCCCAAGATTCGCGCCATGGAAATTATCGATGAACTCGAGCCAGCCAAACGCGGTGTCTACGGGGGTGCGGTAGGGTATATTTCCTGGGCGGGGGATATGGATACCGCCATTGCGATCCGTACTGCGGTGATAAAAGATGGCAATCTGTACATCCAGGCTGGCGGCGGGGTCGTGGCCGACTCCATCCCCAGGCTCGAATGGAAGGAAACACTCAATAAAGCTCGTGCTATTTTCAGAGCGGCGTCCATGGCATTGGCCAATAGCAACGAGGTGGAGGATTAAACATGTTACTGATGATTGATAACTACGACTCCTTCACCTACAACGTGGTCCAGTATCTGGGTGAGTTGGGTGCGGATGTGCACGTGGTGCGAAACGACGAGATCTCGGTGGCGGATATCGAAGCGCTGGCGCCGGAAAAAATAGTGATCTCACCCGGACCCTGTACTCCCAATGAAGCTGGTATCTCAATGGACGTTATCCGCGCCTATTCTGGCAAACTCCCGTTGTTGGGGGTTTGCCTGGGCCATCAGAGCATTGGCCAGGTGTTTGGCGGAGAAGTGGTACGTGCGCGCAGAGTGATGCACGGCAAAACATCCCCGATTCACCACACTGGTGAGGGTGTTTTTCGCGGGCTGAGCGAGCCCTTTGAAGCGACGCGCTATCACAGCCTGGTTGTGCGCCGCGACACTCTGCCAGATTGTTTGGAAGTGACCGCCTGGACCGAGAACGAAGCCGGAGACGTCGACGAAATAATGGGGCTGCGACATCGCGAATTAGCGATTGAGGGTGTTCAGTTTCACCCGGAGTCAATTTTGACCGCCCATGGTCACGATCTTTTGCGCAATTTCCTGGAACAGTAATTGGAGCCTAATGTGAAGATTCAACAGGCCCTGACAAAAGTGGTTGAGGGTGAAAATCTCAGCCGTGAAGAAATGGCTTCAGTAATGATGCAAGTCATGACCGGTGCAACAACGGATGCTCAAATAGCAGGCTTGCTGGTAGCTCTGCGGATGAAAGGGGAGACGACCGATGAGATAGCCGGTGCGGCCCAGGTCATGCGTGAGTTGGCAACGCCGGTCAATATCACTGGGGACAACCTGGTGGACCTGGTTGGAACCGGGGGTGATGGCGCGAACTTGTTTAACGTCTCTACCGCTTCGTCTTTTGTGGTTGCAGCCGCAGGTGCAAAAGTAGCCAAGCATGGCAATCGCTCGGTTTCGAGCACCAGCGGCAGCTCTGATGTGCTGGGGGAGCTGGGCGTATCGCTTGAGTTAACGGCCGAACAGGTGGGTCGTGCTATCGAAGACATCGGGATGGGGTTTATGTTTGCTCCCGTTCACCACAGCGCTATGCGTTATGCGATTGGCCCGCGTAAAGATCTGGGCATGCGAACAATTTTCAACATACTCGGCCCTCTGACGAATCCCGCCGGTGTTAAGCGCCAGGTCATTGGGGTTTTCTCAGGTGATTTGTGCCGACCTATGGCCGAAGTATTGCAATTGCTTGGCAGTGAGCACGCGCTGGTTGTGCACTCAGCGGATGGTCTTGATGAGATTTCGATTGCGGCGGAAACTCAGGTGGTTGAGCTGCGAGGTGGGGTCATCAGCGAATACAGCATTCGCCCAGAGGATTTCTCGATTGAACGGCAGGATTTGTCGGGATTGACGGTAAATGGAGCAAAGGAATCCGCCTCACTGATTCGCGGTGCTCTGTCTGGGTCTAGTGATGCATCGGCGCAAAAGGCAGCTGCAATAATTGCTTTGAATGCCGGTGCCACTATTTACGTCAGTGGTGTCGCTATCTCACTGGCAGCGGGTGTGGCCATGGCAGAGGATGTGTTGTCTACCGGTCAAGCACTTGAGAAGCTGAAGGAATTCGTCGATTTTACCCAGCTGGTGAGCGCGAGTTCAGGGAATTAATATGGCCAGTTCAACCCCTACAATTTTGCGCAAAATTATTGAGAGGAAGTATCAGGAGGTTGCCGAGCGACGCTCAAGCAGGTCTCTTTCGGCTCTTGAACAGGGCATTGCGGAGCAGTCCGCGGCGCGAGGGTTCGCCGCTGCTCTCAAAGCACAGGTTCAGTCCGAGCGCGCCGCCGTTATCGCCGAGGTCAAAAAGGCTTCGCCAAGCAAGGGAGTGATTTGCGAGGACTTTCGCCCAGCCGAAATCGCCGCCAGTTATCAGTTGGGCGGAGCCACTTGCCTATCAGTGCTTACAGACGTGGATTTTTTCCAGGGAGGCGATGAGTATCTGCAGCAGGCCCGTTCCGCCTGCGAGCTTCCTGTATTGCGCAAAGATTTTACGGTCGACCCCTACCAGGTGATTGAAGCTAGAGCGATTGGTGCCGATGCTATTTTACTGATCGTGGCAGCTTTGGAACAAAGCCAGATGTTGGAGTTAGCGGCCACGGCAGCCGAAGTGGGTGTAGATGTTCTCGTTGAGGTCCACGACAGAGCAGAATTGGAGCGTGCTCTTGAGTTATCGACTGACCTTTTGGGTATTAACAATCGAGATTTACATACCTTTGAAACAAGTCTCGACTCAACGATCGACTTGGTGCCTCATATCCCAACTGAGAAACTGGTGATTACCGAAAGCGGAATTCACACCGCCGAACATGTGGCCTTACTGCGCGAACACGATGTTCACGCATTTTTGGTCGGTGAGGCTTTTATGCGCGAACCCGAGCCGGGTGAGAAACTTCGGGAATTGTTCTTCTAGCGAGTCCCGTGCACCACCATCGTCTTACCTGCCACGGCTACCAGGCCTTCCTCTTCGAGGGACTTCAGTACCCGTCCCGCCATCTCCCTGGAACAACCTACAATTTTCCCCAACTCCTGACGTGTGACTTTGATTTGCATTCCTTCAGGGTGTGTCATTGCGTCGGGTTGCCGGCTTAAATCCAGCAAGGTGTGAGCCACACGACCAGAGACATCCACAAAGGCTAAGTCTTTTAGCTTCAAGGTAGTTTGGCGCAGGCGAGCAGACATTTGTCTGGCGATGGCAAACAGGATATCGGGAAATTGGCTGCGAACCTGGTGGAAGCGTTCATGAGAAATCCCGGCGACTTCACACTGGGTTCTGGCGACAATTTCGGCGCTGCGCATTTCGGTTTCGTCGGTGAAGAGACTCATTTCCCCCAAAAAGTCTCCCAGGTTGAGATAGCTCACAACCATTTTGTGATCTTTGTCGTCGTCTTCCACCATCACCGACACAGATTCTTCGAGGATGATGAACAGGGAATCGCTCTGCTCTCCTTCGCGGACAATAACACTTTTCGATTTGTGGACCTGGCGCTGACAATGCCTGAGAAAGTTCTCGATGGTGGGGATGGCGTTGATTATCCGGGGTTTGATCACCCTGTATGCTCCCGATTTGCGGTTTTGATTTTTGATTGATTCTACCCAGGAACGCCGCAAGTAAAACGTTACTTGTTGTGCTAAAGTTTTCGCCCTCGAGGCCGATGGCAACTGGGCTTGGTCGAACGCAGTCAGGAGATGCTCAAGCAATGAAAGCAACGGTAAAATGGATGGATGGCGCCATGTTTGTGGGTGAATCCGGAAGCGGTCATACAGTGGTCATGGACGGTCCCGAAGACCTGGGAGGCCGCAATATGGGTGTGAGGCCTATGGAAGCGCTACTCTTGGGTGTGGGTGGCTGCGCCATCTATGACGTGTTGAGTATGTTGAAAAAATCCCGACAGCAGGTAGCCGATTGCCGAGTTGAAGTTCAGGCCGAGCGGGCCGACGCCATACCCGCAGTGTTCACCAGCATTAATCTGAATTTTGTCGTTACCGGTCGAGCGCTAAAAGAGCCGCAGGTGAAGCGCGCGGTTGAATTATCGGCCCAGAAATATTGTTCTGCTTCAATTATGCTCGGCGCAGCCGGCGTGGAAATGACTCACAGCTATGAGATTGTTGAGGCTGATACCTAGTCGCAGCGGCCTGAAAATACCCCATCGGTTTAGATCCGGTAGCTACTCTTGGTCATAAGCTGCGAAACTGCAGTCATGGCATCTTTGATGGGGCGGGGCAATTCGGTTCCGCCTGCATCCAGCGCTTTTTCGCCGTGGTGTTGCTCGTCTTCCAGCATCTGCTGGAGAATAAGCTGCGATTTTCGATCTTCTTCGGGCAGGCTTTGGAGATGATCCCGCAGATGATTGCAAACCCGCTCTTCGGTGGCAGCCACAAAACCCAGGCTCCACTTGTCGCCGACGGCGCCTGCCGCGGCGCCCAGGGCAAAGGATAGGCCGTACCAGGCGGGATTTAAAATACTGGTGTGGCTGTCGAGTTGGTCCAGGCGCTCTTCACACCACAACAGATGATCAATTTCCTCCTGTGCAGATTGTTGCATCTCATCGCGCACCTCGGGAAGTTTGGCGGTCAGCGCCTGGCCCTGATACAGCGCCTGGGCACAGACTTCTCCCGTGTGGTTGACCCGCATCAAGCCCGCAATGTGCTTGCGTTGCTCTGGGTCCAATTCTGCTTCGATGTGGCCCTCGGCCGGAGAGGGGCGTTCGGTTTGATGGCCGCGATTACTAAGCGTGCGCAGTACCGAGTCGGCTTCACCGATGAGTCGATCCAGCATTGAAATTCGTCGTTCGCGCATACTTTAATAGCTTGCTCAGTTGCCCTGACTATCTTGACTATAGCGCTCTATTGCACGCCAGCCAATATCCCGGCGCAGGGTGACGCCTTCCCAGCTGATTTTGTCCGCTGCCTCGTAACAATCTTTTTGTGCAGCTGCGATGGTGCCTCCCAGTGCCGTCACACACAAAACCCGGCCGCCACTGGTGACAATCTGCTCGCCTGATGTGGTTGTGCCGGCGTGAAAGACTTTGATGTTGTCGTTTTGCGGGGCATCGAGCCCGTTGATGACGGCGCCTTTGCCGTAGCTTGCCGGGTAGCCGCCAGCGGCTAATACAACACCAATGGCGCAGCGATCGTCCCATTGGGTGTCAGCCCTATCCAGCTTTCCATCCAGCGCCTTTAAGCATAGGTCGACCAGATCGGACTGCAGACGCACCATGATAGGCTGAGTTTCCGGATCGCCAAAACGGCAGTTGTATTCAATAACGTTTGGTTCGCCCGATGGCGAGATCATCAGCCCAGCATAGAGAAAGCCCGTATAGGCATTTCCCTCGGCCGCCATCGCCGCCACTGTGGGTTCAATAACCTCGTTCATTATGCGCTGGTGTACCTGTTGATCGACAACCGGTGCCGGGGAGTAGGCACCCATGCCACCAGTGTTGGGACCGGTGTCGCCTTCGCCAATGCGTTTGTGATCCTGGCTGGTAGCCATTGTCAGCACGTTTTCGCCGTCGACCATTACAATAAAGCTGGCTTCTTCACCCTCGAGGAATTCCTCGATAACTACACGACATCCCGCTTCGCCAAAGCTATTGCCGGATAACATATCGGTAACAGCCGTTTCTGCCTGCTCCAGAGTTTCTGCAACGATGACGCCCTTGCCGGCGGCCAAGCCATCTGCCTTTACGACAATTGGAGCGCCGTGCTCTCGCAAATAGGCGAGGGCCGGTTCGAGTTCGGTAAAGTTTCCGTAGCTGCCCGTGGGAATGTTATTTCTCGCCAGAAAGTCTTTGGTAAACGCTTTGGAACCCTCGAGCTGTGCGGCCCCTTTTCGCGGGCCAAAACAAGGCAGTGAGCGGCTCTCGAAATAATCGACGATGCCTTCAACTAGGGGGGCTTCTGGGCCGACGATTGTGAGACCGACCTCATTGTCTTGAGCGAAGTCAGCCAGGGCCGTGAAGTCCATTCCATCGATGGCGATGTTTTCCACCGCAGCTTCGCGTGCTGTGCCAGCATTTCCGGGCGCGACGAAAACGGTTTGCGCGTGCTCCGATTGGGCCGCCTTCCAGGCCAGGGCGTGTTCTCGGCCGCCACTGCCTATAATCAAAATATTCATTAGTGGCGGAAATGCCGCATGCCGGTATAAACCATCGCCATTCCATGTTCGTCCGCCGCTGCGATAACTTCATCGTCGCGTATTGAGCCTCCGGGTTGTATCACTGCGGCAATACCGGCTTGCCCGGCGTTGTCGATGCCATCGCGAAAGGGGAAAAAGGCGTCGGAAGCCATCACTGACCCACGCACTTCAAGGCCGGCATGCTCTGCTTTTATGCCGGCGATTCGAGCGGAGTTAATGCGGCTCATCTGGCCCGCACCTACACCTACCGTCTGGCCATTATTGGCATAAACGATCGCATTGGATTTTACGAATTTGGCCACCTTCCAGGCGAACAGCAAATCCTCCAGCTGAGCGGGGGTGGGCTGTACTTTGCTGACAATTTTGATGTCGTCTAGCCCGACCATTCCCATGTCCCGGTCCTGGACCAGCAGACCGCCATTGACGCGCTTGTAGTCAAGAGCGGGGCCGGGTGCAGTCCACTCACCGCAAGTCAGCAGGCGAAGGTTTTTCTTTGCGGCGATTACAGCTGTCGCGGCATCACTTACAGCCGGGGCGATGATGACCTCCACAAACTGCCGTTCAACGATGGCGGTGGCAGTGGCTACATCCAGCTCTCTGTTAAAGGCGATGATTCCGCCAAACGCTGACTCAGGATCTGTGGCGAAGGCCAGGTCATAGGCCTCGCCAATATTTTTGGCGACTGCAACGCCACAAGGGTTGGCGTGCTTTACGATGACACAGGCCGGTGCGTCGAAGTTCTTAACGCACTCCAGGGCGGCGTCGGTATCGGCCACATTGTTGTAAGAGAGCTCTTTGCCCTGCAATTGCGTGGCGGTGGCGATGCCTGCCTCTGCTGGTTTGGACTCAACATAGAACGCTGCGCCCTGATGCGGGTTTTCTCCGTAACGCATTTCCTGAACTTTGTTGAACTGGGTGTTAAAGGTGCGCGGGAACTGTTCACTGCCGCCGGGAACCAGTTTGCCAAAGTGATTGGCTATAGCGCCGTCATAGGCTGCAGTGTGTTCATAGGCTTTAATGGCGAGATTGAAGCGGGTATCGAGAGCCGTTGCTCCGTCGCTGGCCTGCATTTCACCAAGTACTTCGCTGTAGTTGGAAGCGTTGACCACTATGTTGACGAATCGGTGGTTTTTGGCCGCAGCGCGGACCATGGTGGGACCACCGATATCAATGTTCTCAACTGCGTCTTCCAAGGTGCAGCCAGGTTTGGCTACCGTGGCCTCAAAAGGGTATAGGTTCACAACCACCATATCGATTGCATCGATGTCATGCGCTTTCATGACTTCATCATCTTGCCCACGCCGAGCCAAAATTCCGCCGTGTACCCTGGGGTGGAGTGTCTTTACCCGTCCGTCCATCATTTCGGGAAAGCCGGTGTAATCGGCGACTTCAGTAACCTCAAGGCCCCCTTCACGCAGTAGGCGGTAGGTACCTCCTGTTGAAAGAAGCGCTACTCCCATTTCCTGTAGGGCGGTGGCGAACTCGAGAATTCCGGATTTGTCAGATACGCTGATGAGTGCGCGGTTTACTTTCACTAGGTTGGGAGCGGTCATTTGGGCTTGCTTGCCTTTGTGGAGGTGAGAATTTGTCGGTGATTAGTCCTGTTCTTTGGCGATCAGCTTGTATTGCTTGAGTTTCTTTCGCAGGGTTCCCCGGTTCAAGCCCAGCATGATGGAAGCCTTGGTTTGATTGTTGCGAGTGTACTTCATAATCTCGGTGAGCAGTGGCGCTTCCATTTCGGCCAAGACCATCGGATAGACATCAGTCGCCAATTGCCCGTCGAGCTCTTTAAGATACTGCTGCATGGCGATAGTGACGGCATCGCGCAGATTATCTCCGTGCTTGAATTGCTCCTGCTCGTCATCGCTGTTGTCGGTAGGAGTACCGCTGTTTGGGTTTGTGTTCGCCAGGAATTCCGTACTTGTCATGCCGCCATTACCTCACTAAATCTGTACTGAAAAAATTGGTCTATAAAGTGTTTTTGTTCACCGGGTGTCGTTAATGCGTTAAACGTTCGGCGATAACCGGTGGTGAGCTCCGGTTCGCTCTCAGGCATATTTTGTAAATACCAGGACAGGTGTTTGCGGGCGATTCGAACGCCCATAAATTCGCCGTAGAACTCATGGAGTTCTCCCACATGTCGAAGTATCAAGCTGCGCTGTTGTTCTGGTGAGGGCCCATCGGGAGTGAGCCCAGTTTCCAGCCGCTGCGCTATTTGACCACACAGCCAGGGTTGTCCTTGAGCGGCTCTACCAATCATGATGCCGGCGGCGCCAGTATGGGACAGAACCACAGCCGCTTGGTCGGGTGTGGTGATGTCGCCGTTGGCGTAGACGGGAAATTCTGTGGCGTCGACAATCTGCGCGATGGTGTCGTATTCAGCGTCACCACGAAATGCACAGGCGCGACTGCGACCATGTACTGCCAAAGCGCTGATACCGGCTTGTTCGGCGATTCGGGCAATGGTGACGCCATTGCGGGACTCAGGGTTGGAACCGGTGCGTATTTTCAGGGTGACCGGAACCTCGACCGCAGCGACCACTGCCGCTAGAATTGACCGCACCAATGGCTCGTCTTGCAGTAAGGCAGATCCTGCAGCTTTGCGGCAGACCTTTTTCGCCGGGCAGCCCATATTTATATCTATGATTTGCGCGCCGCGGGTCACATTAAACTGTGCGGCTGCGGCCATCAGCTGGGGATTGCTGCCGGCGATTTGCACCGAGCGCGGTTCAACTTCCCCATCGTGACGAGAGCGCAACAGGGTTTTGTTTGTATCGCGTAGTTTTGGATTGCAGCTAAGCATTTCAGACACTACCAACCCGGCACCCAGCTCGCGACAAAGGCGTCGAAAGGGTAGGTCAGTGACTCCCGCCATCGGTGCGAGTGCCACACGATTGGGGAGCTTGTAGGGTCCGATCTCAATCATCAAAATGTTATTAGAAGATGGCCAAAAAAAGAGGCGGTATGATACTCGACCCCCCGCGCAGGGGAAAGCATATCTGCGCAAAAAATCATCAATTGTCGAAGTAGCTCACGGACTCTCTAATTAATACGACTGGAGGGCACGAATCCATCGAAGCGATGAGGCACCCACATAGCCAGTGCTACTACCTGGCTTTATCAGTTAACATTGGCTGCGCAAAGATAATGATTACACTGTTCCCAGGACACTCGGTTTATGAATATTCAGCGACATATTGGTCCCGTTCTTTTTCGTCCCATGGCGTTTTTACTCTCTGCTCTGGCCTTAAGTGGCTGCGTGACCACCGACCCCGTGGCAAACCAATGTGATGGTGTCGAGCAGCTAAGCTCTCGAAAGTTTTTGCAACAGGTAACTCACAACAGCGCCATTGTAAAATGGCGCGGCGATGGTGGAGCGGCTTGCTTTGGTGAAGATGTATCAGCGTTGGATATCTATGCAGGTGCCAGCACTGAAGGTGGACATCAAGTTGCAATTGCCGAGGGGCTTCAACCCGATACGACCTACTATTATTCCATTGGTGGAGCTGCAGCCGGAGCACAGGGTCAGCAATTTCGGACTGCACCAAAGCCGGGGGAAGTACCCGCAGATGGCAATACGCACATCTGGCTTCTTGGAGACTCCGGGACCGCAACCGAACAGTTTCGCGGACACTTTTCCCACACCGGTGAGGCGCTTGCCGTTAAAGAGGGGTTTTTAAAATACAACGCAGAGCAGGCAGGCTCAGAGCCCCTCGATATGCTACTGCTACTGGGAGACAACGCTTATCTTGAGGGAACCGATGATCAGTGGCAGGGCGCCTTCTTTGATATCTATCCACAAATTATAGGCGCCACGCCAACGTGGCCCACGATCGGAAACCATGAAATGGGCGCGGCTCCACTGGATATTTGCCTGCTTAGGAACATACCGGGTTGCGAAAAAGGCCCGGTGGTAATGCCCTTCGGAGGGATTAGTCAGTCTTCCGATCCCGCCAGCGATAAGTCAGGATAGTGGCAGGGATGACAAAGCAGTTTACACCGTCGCAGGTACCGCGGGGAAAGCCGATGAAGAAAATCCCTGCGAAGAGGGGAGGAGGTTTGGTTGCACGTTAAAGGATT
Source organism: Halioglobus sp. (assembly GCA_965262875.1). Classification (GTDB taxonomy): domain Bacteria; phylum Pseudomonadota; class Gammaproteobacteria; order Pseudomonadales; family Halieaceae; genus JBALVT01. Next base: position 1,407,787 of record OZ253569.1, on the reverse strand, counting down.
GGTTGGCACACCCTGCACACAGAACATTTGATGATACGATTGAAGGCGCGAGGCCCCATGGGCTGGCCAGGCGCGGCAGCGTTGTGGTGGATGCCACTCTGCAGATACTCTGACCTCGCGCTTTGTAGACGAACACGGCGAGGTGTTGGACCACTTCGTCATCAAGCGCTAGTTCAAACCCGGTGAGGTTTACTGGTGTCTTATTGGCCTTGTCCTTGCTGCTGCTGCTGCTGCTGCAGCTGCCTGTTGCCGTGGCCCATCCGGGTGCCGATAGCCGTATCGCACGATTGGATCAGCTGATACAGGACAACCCGAAGCGACAGGAACTGTTTATTCTGCGCGGTGGTCTTCACTCTCGCGAGGGTGACTGGCAGCTGGCAGAGCGAGATTTTGAGCTCGCACAAAGCCTGGGCGATTCCACTGAAGCCGACTTCGAATGGGGCCTTTTCCACTACCGGCGCTCGGATTACCCCAAGGCTCGCCAGGCTTTCAGTCGATATCTGCTCAAATATCCCCATCGCGAACAAGCGCTGCTTTACAAAGCCAGATCGGCTCGGGAAATGGGGGATGGCGAGGAAGCACTGCTGGGTTTTCTTGCTTACATTGCCGGTGCCAAGGCACCTCAGCCAGGGGATATTCTGGTGGCTGCAAAGCTTCAGGCTGAGAACCGGGAAAATGGAATCAACGAGGCCTTGGGTTTATTAGATGGGGGAATGTCTCGACTGGGGATTCAAGCACAACTGCAGCGCTACGCCATTGCCTTGGAATTAGAGCGGGGTGAAATTTCCCTCGCTGTAGCGCGGTGTCAAACCTTGGAAACCGTCCTTGGATCCAGCCCTCAATGGAAATTTGAGATGGCGCAGTTGCTATTGCTTGGCAATCGGGAGCGTGAAGCTTCGCTGTTGTTGGATCGGGCGGGAGTGCAACTTGGGGAGCTCAGGCCTACCCCTGCTCGTAGCGCTTTGAGCCGACGAATTGAGGAACTAAAGGTTTCCTGAGTGTGTCGGGTGAATAAAGTGTGGCGCGAGAATATGTTGTGCAAAAAAAAGAGCCCGAGGGCTCTTTTTCTTATCTGGCAGAAAATATGCTGATGTCGCTATTTCTTCAACTGCATCTTAATGGTGCTTTCGGTCGCCTTGCCATAGGGGGGCAGCATTCCACCCAATTTCCCGACATTCACTTTGGCCTGGCGATACACAGATTTGGCATGGCTGAAGTTCTTAAAGCCGGCGACGCCGTGATAAGAACCGGTTCCACTTGGGCCGACACCGCCGAAGGGCAGTTCTTCTTGCGTAACCTGCATAATCACATCGTTAATGCATGCCCCACCTGAGGTTGTGCGAGTTAACACCGCTTCCTCTTCCTCTTTGTCTTCACCGAAGTAGTAGGCGGCTAGAGGTCTCGGATTGGCGTTGACGTAGTTAATCGTCTCGTCGAATTCCTTGTAAGTCTTGATGGGAAGTAGCGGTCCGAACAGTTCTTCTTGCATCACCTTCATATCGTCTGCAGGTTCTGCGATTAGAGTCGGGGGTATTTTGCGCGTGTTTTTCTGGTTGCTGAAATCTTCATTCCCGGGGTTCATGGCAATGACCTTGACGCCGCGCTCTTCCGCTTCTGCCAGGTAGCTGTTAAGACGATCATAATGACGATCATTGATCATTGAAGTGTACTCATCATTGTCGAGTAGTGTGGGATACATCTCGGCAACCGCTTTTTGGGCGGCGGCAATGACTTCGTGTAATTTTTCTTCCGGAACCATCAGGTAATCGGGGGCCAGACATATTTGGCCTGCGTTGAGTGTTTTGCCGACCATAATTCGGCCAACGCTTTTCTCTATATCGGCACTGCGCGAGATGATCACAGGTGATTTTCCGCCCAGTTCCAGTGTCACAGGAACCAGATTGGGAGCCGCCGCCACCATAATGTGCTTGGCGATAGATGTCGCTCCTGTGAACAAAAGGTGGTCGAAAGCCAAGCCGGAAAAGGCCTGTCCGACTTCGGGGCCGCCGTCGAAGATAGCCACTTCTTTTTCGTCCCAGGCTTCCTTGACCATTTCCGCCATTACCGCAGAGGTATTGGGCGTAAATTCCGAGGGCTTAATCATTGCACGATTGCCTGCAGCAAGAATTCCGGCCAGTGGGCCAAAGGTTAAATTCACTGGGAAGTTCCAGGGAGAGATGACGCCAACAACACCCAGTGGTTGGTACTCGATACGCGAGCGACCCCCTAAAAGGTTGAGTGGAAACATGGTTGGGCGCTTCTCGGGCTTCATCCAGCTGCGCAAATGCTTTTTAGCATGCTTCAGGGGTGCTACGGATGCAGCAACATCCGTTATTAGCGAAACTTCCCTTGAACGACAGCTGAAATCTTCGTTTAGAGCGGCGACTAATTTGTCCTGGTACTTGATAGTGACATCGATACCGCGATCGAGCCGGTCGATACGAGATTCAGCAGAGACTGCGCCTTCCTTTAGATAGTCCTCGCGTTGCGCCTTCAACACGGCATTCATTTGCTCGGCGATATCTTCCTGAGAGTGGATTTGCTCTGGTGCGTTCATAGATCTGCTCCTCGACGCTTGATGCGTTGATTATCAAATTGTGTAGTAACTGATCAGTATAGACCCCTAATTGGCGAAATTTAACGATAAATACCAGTTAAATATGGCCAGCCCCCGGTGTGCCAGAACGCTTAACGATTGCCCGATACTGGCCGGGAAGCAGTGCGGCCCGCTGAGCTGGACCGACCTCCGTGGCGCCTTGAGGGCGCGGCTCCTTCAGGGCGATTGTGCCCGTCACTGCCTCGGCCCCGAGCTGAGTTTGAGTTGCGCGCTTTGTGACCTTTGCCAGGTTTGTGCGGCCGCTGGGGTTTATGGGCTTTTTGCAATGTTCCGCTCTCAGGAAGATCGTGGTCGGGCTCGAAGCCATCGATCAGTTCCCGGGGGATGTGCTTTTGAATCAATCGCTCGATATCTCTGAGCTGTTTGACTTCATCGGCGCATACCAGTGAATAAGCTGTTCCCGAGGTACCAGCGCGGCCGGTGCGGCCTATTCTGTGCACATAGTCTTCAGGTACATTTGGCAGATCAAAGTTTACCACCTGAGGCAGTTGTTCAATGTCCAGGCCGCGGGCCGCGATATCGGTGGCCACCAGAACTCTTATTTCTCCTTGCTTAAACCCTGCAAGAGCTCGGGTGCGCGCTCCCTGGCTTTTGTTGCCGTGGATGGCAGAGGCCTGAATATTTTGCTTTTCCAAATATTGGGCCAGTTTGTTGGCGCCGTGCTTGGTGCGCGAAAACACCAGCACCTGTTCCCAGTTGTTCTCTTTTACCAGGTGGGCGAGTAGAGCGGGCTTTTGCTTCTTGTCCACGGGGTATAAATGTTGCTCCACGGTATCAGCAGTGGCATTGGCGACGTTCACTGTTATTTCCACAGGGTTGCTCAGAATCTTGCTCGTGAGCGAACGAATCTCTGGGGCAAAGGTGGCGGAGAACATCAGGTTTTGTCGTTTTTCTGGCAGTACGGCCAGAATCTTCCGTATGTCGTGTATAAAACCCATGTCCAGCATGCGGTCGGCTTCATCGAGTACCAGAATTTCCAGGTCGTCAAAGCGAATGGCATTTTGGCCGTATAAATCCAGGAGACGCCCAGGGGTGGCGACTAAGATGTCTACACCTCGGCGCAGTTTCATCAGTTGCGGGTTAATTTTAACGCCGCCAAAAACGACGGTAGACGTCAGTGGCAGATGAGAGCCATAGGTAGTGACACTGTCTTGAATCTGGGCCGCGAGCTCGCGCGTGGGCGTCAGGATTAGTACCCGCGTTCGATTGGCCTTGGCGCGCTGCCCCGGAACCAATCGCTGGAGAATCGGCAGGGTGAAGGCGGCGGTCTTACCGGTACCGGTTTGTGCGGCGGCCATCACATCGCGGCCTTCCAAAACAGCGGGTATTGCCTGGGCTTGAACGGGTGAAGGCTCGGTATAGCCTTTGTCTTTCACTGCACGCAGCAGCGACTCGGACAGACCGAGTTCGTCAAATGTCATACGGATCTCAAATAGGTTGGCTTAGCTGGGGTAAATCCCCGCTCTTGCGAGGCGGCGCATCTTACAGAAATGTGGTCCAAAGGGGAATAGGCCAATGCCGAGAGTATGCTCTTGTGCTTTACAAAAACTCTTCGGACTTGGCAACCCGGCGATGAGCTGCTAAAAAGTAGCTATGAACGAAGAAATGACAATTGATGATACACGGACTCCCTCCCCGCCATTTGGTTACTCGCGGGTGTGCACTCATTCTCGTGAGGAGCAGATTCATATCGTCGCGGAGTTTCACGCCCACAAGATTCGTCCCAGCCGCATTGCCTATCGCATAGGAATTGACATTGCTTTCATCGAGGAGCTAATTGCCGGGGAGGCTGAGGCGGGTAGGTTCGAGCGCATGGTGGCTCATTATCGCTCTAAGCGTTACTCCAAACGCATGCAGGACTCGCGTCGGCGCAAGGGTGTAGTGCAGTACGAAATGCAGCAAAAAATCGAAAAAGAGTTTACCCAGGAGGTCGATCTCTAAAGTGGGTGGGTGCATACTCCGCTACTTCAAACTTCCCCACTTTGAGATGACACTATGAATTCATTGGAAATTTGGCACGAGATAATGCGCAATAGAACGCCAGAGCGTCTGCCCGAAATCATTGCTGACGATTGCGTGTTTTACTCGCCTGTCGTTCACAGCCCTCAAGAGGGTAAAAAGCTGACCCTGTTGTATTTGACCGGTGCTGCGAACGTTTTCAATGACAGCTTTAGCTATACCAAGGAGATTGTGTCCGAACGCCATGCCATGCTGGAGTTCTCCTGTGAGGTAGACGGTATCATGGTCAATGGTGTAGATATTATGAGCTTTGACGATGACGGCAAGATCAACGAATTCAAAGTGATGGTTCGTCCACTCAAAGGCGTCAACATGTTGCATGGCAAGATGCGCGATATGTTGGAGCAACTCACTGTCCAAGCGAACTGAGCGAGTCTCCTTAACAATATGATTTTTGCACCACCGACATCTAATCAACGTTTCAGCCGCCTCGCCCTTGGTGTGGTTATGGCTGCGCTGTTGTCTTTGTCGTCGTTGCAGGTGGTCGAAGCCGGTCATTTACACCTTGAAGCGGGGTCTGCGTCTGAGTGTTTGCTGTGCAATGACACGCTCAAAGTGGGCATTTCTGCATACTCGGGCGCAAACAAGGTGTTTCTCAGCCACCAAGCGCAGCCCACTCTTAGTAATTTTTTCAAGCCTTCTTTCCGTTTAGTACTGCCCCCTTCAAGAGCCCCCCCCCGCACTTTCCTGAAACTGAATTCTTCCCTTTTTTAAACTTCACAGTTTGCAGGAACTATTATGAATCGTTTATCGCCATTATTTCTGGCGGTCGCGAGCACAATGTCGGTGGCTCAGACGCCGCCAATGGAACATGTGCTCGTATCCGTCCCGCTTCACAAAACAACCGCTGAAACCGCCTTGCCCGTCACCGTGTTGACGGGTGAGGAGCTCGATCGCGCCGCCTCATCCAGTATTGGTGACACCCTGAGTAATACTCCGGGTCTGGCCAACGCGTCTTTTGGTCCGGGTGTGGGTCAACCCGTTATTCGCGGCCAGCAAGGGTCACGTGTAACGGTATTGCAAAACGGCACCGGCAGTGCCGATGCATCTAATTTGAGTGCCGATCATGCGGTTGCCGTAGAGGCAATGTTCGCCGATAGCATTGAGATTCTGCGTGGCCCCGCGACTTTGCTCTACGGTGGCGGTGCTATAGGGGGTGTCGTCAATGTCATTGATAGTCGCATACCCACCTCTGTCGAAGAGGGATTGCACGGCGGCGGTGAAGTCAGGCACGACACGGCCTCAGATATGGATACGGTAGTGGCTCGGCTGGACGCTGGAGCCGGCGCCTTCGCATGGCATCTAGATGGTTTGTACCGGGATTGGAACAATTTGGAAGTCCCCGGGATTAGCGTAGATTCGCCTGAACGGGTGGAAGGGGTGAATCGTGGAAACATCGAAAATACGGATGGCAGAACTCGAAACTTTACCCTTGGGGGCAGCTATCACTTTGCTGATGGTTTCGCAGGCCTGGCGGTTAGTCGGCTCGAAAACGAATACGGAATTCCCGCGGGTGGCCATGAGCATGAAGAAGATGAGCAGGTGCACGAGGAAGATGAAGCCGGCGGTATACGCCTTGACGTGGAGCAAACGCGTTATGACGGCGCCCTCCACTGGCACGACCCCATTCAAGGTTTGGAAGTTTTGCGCAGCTTTCTCACCTATACCGATTACGAGCATGCGGAGATAGAGCCCGATGGGGCGCTGGGTACCCTCTTTAGTAATGAAACCTGGGAGGGAAGGCTGGAAATAGTGCATGAGAGGGTCGGGCCATTCCACGGGGTGATCGGTTTACAAGCCAGAGAAAGCACTTTCAGTGCAATTGGTGAAGAGGCATTTGTTCCCGAGACGGATAGCCGCAATGTCGGATTGTTTTTGCTGGAGGATCTCCACTGGGACAGGTGGACGGTTGAGGCGGGGGTGCGTCTGGATTGGACTCAGATGAAGCCAGAGGGGCTTTCGACCTCACAAGAGAGCTTCACCGGTTTTAGTGCCTCCGGTTCCGCTAGCTGGGAGGCGACTGAATCGATCTCACTGGGGCTGGCCCTCTCTGTCGCAGAAAGAGCACCTGCTATCGAAGAACTGTTCTCAAATGTAGGTATAGCGAATGAGGATGCTTTAATTGTTCATGCGGCAACAGGCTCTGTCGAGGTGGGAAACCTTGATTTGGATACAGAAGTTTCCTCCAATATAGATTTTTCGTTTCGCTGGTCCTGGGAAACCGACTTTGTCGATTTCAAACTCTTTTACAACGACTTCTCCGACTATATTAATTTGATAAGCACGGGATTGTTCATCGAGGAGGCACCCCTGCGGCGCTACGCTCAGCAAGATGCCGAGTTCTATGGTGTGGAGTTCGACAGTGAATTTAGTGTGACTATGTTGGGCGATGGCGAATTAACCCTGGGGGTGTTTGGCGACTCAATAAGAGGCGAGTTCAAGGATTCCGACGATGTGGCCAGGCTGCCAGCGGATAAAGTGGGTGTTCGGCTCAATTGGGGCAATGAACGCACTGAACTGTGGACAAGGTTTATCAGTGCCGGCAAACAGAATCGCCCCGGGCGCAACGAAACACCGACAAAAGGATATAACCGCCTGGACCTGGGTGCTGATCACCGGATTCGAGTGAGCGGGGGTGAATTAACCCTGTTTGTTGAGCTGGCCAATATCACGGATGAGGAGATACGCTTGAGCACTTCTTTTTTGCGCGCGCTTGCGCCCGAGAGTGGACGTTCGGTGGAGCTTGGATTGCGCTATAGGTTCTAGTTTGTCTGGCTTAAGGAGACTGCTCCATAGATACAGGCAAATCTCTTCCTCGTCGCCTTCGAGCTGGATCATGCGGTCAAACTGCATGTCGAGTTTTTCCAGTAGGGTGATGGAGGGTTTGTTGCCGGGGTTGACTATTGCGGCCAATCTCCTCATTTCCAGCTCTGAAATTGCCCATTTGTGGATTTCTTGAGCCGCTTCAAGGGCATAACCCTCACCCCGTGCGTGGGGAAGAAAGCCATAGCCGATATCGACATCCTCAAGCGTTTTCCGCTTGACCAACCCGCACATCCCGATGAGTTCATCCATGACCAGGCGATCGGTTTGGAACTTGCCCATAGTCTGCTCAGCTTAAAAACGTTCATCGATCTTACTACATGAGATTGAAACAGGCAGATTGTGACAGGCACTGCTAAGCTTGCAGCACAGGTGACTTAATACCGCTGCCATTGCAAGGCGCCGGTGCACTGTATAATCCCCCGCCGCCGCGTCTGGCGGGTCTAAACTTATCCCAAGGTAACATCATGTCTTCAGAAAACCCGGTAACCAGCTTTTCCCAGCTGCAGCTACCCGCTCCTATCCAAAAAGCACTGGATGATGTGGGCTACGAAACGCCTTCCCTCATTCAAGCGCAGACGATTCCACATATGCTTGAAGGAGTTGATTTGGTGGGTCAGGCCCAGACCGGGACCGGCAAAACTGCGGCCTTCGCGGTGCCTATTCTGGCGAGATTAGATCTGAAACAAAAAACACCTCAGGTGCTGGTGTTGGCGCCAACTCGAGAGTTGGCCATTCAAGTGGCAGAGGCCTTTCAGAAGTATGCCAAGCATATCTCCGGCTTTCGGGTTTTGCCGGTCTACGGTGGTTCCGACTATCGAGGCCAGCAGCGTCAGCTGGAGCGCGGGGTTCATGTTGTCGTTGGAACACCGGGCCGGGTCATGGATCATATGCGTCGTAAGACGATGGACCTTTCCAAACTGAAAACCCTGGTGTTGGACGAAGCCGATGAAATGCTGCGCATGGGTTTCATTGATGACGTGGAATGGATTCTGGATCAGACGCCAGACGACCGCCAGATAGCCTTGTTTTCGGCGACCATGCCCACTGCTATTCGTCGCATCGCGCAAAAGTATCTGACGGATCCTCGAGAAGTGACCATAAAGATGAAGACGGTCACCAATGAGTCGATTCGCCAGCGCGTTTGGATGATGGCCGGTAGCAGTAAACTTGATGCCCTCACACGAATTCTTGAAGTTGAAGACTTCGATGCCATGATCGTATTCGTGCGTACTCGTATCGCTACCACAGAGCTGGCCGACAAGCTCTCCGCAAGAGGGTATGCCTGCGCCGCAATCAACGGAGATATCGCTCAGAAGTTGCGAGAGAAAACGATTGAAAATCTGAAGTCAGGTAAGTTGGATATTCTCGTGGCCACCGATGTGGCCGCCAGGGGTCTGGACGTCACTCGCATCAGCCATGTGATCAATTATGACATCCCCTACGATGTCGAAGCCTATATTCACAGAATCGGCCGAACTGGCAGAGCGGGTAGGCCCGGCGATGCCATTTTGTTTGCCGCCAATCGCGAGCGCCGTTTGCTTGGGGCTATCGAAAAAGCGACGGGTAAGCAGATTGAGAAAATGCAGTTGCCCTCCGCTGAGGAAGTCACCGATAAGCGGCTGAGTAAATTTAAGCAACGCATTACCGAGGTGCTCGATACTCGCAAATTGGATGCCTACCGAAAATTGGTTGACGAATACCAGCATGAATACGGCGTTCCCGTTATAGAAATCGCCGCGGCGCTGGCCGCATTAGCGGAGGGTAAATCGTCTCTGTCGACACCGGTTTCTGCTGTAAAGCGCAGCCCTGACAAGCCCTCTAAAGAGGGGAGAAACGCCTCGGGAAAATCTGCAAAGGCCGCCAAGGAAAAAACCTTCGCAGCCAGAAAAACCGATGCCGGCAAGAGTGAGCCTTCCGCTGAGACCCCGCGCCGCAAAAAGATGGAGGTTCCAGCGCCAGAAAAAGACATGCAACGCTATCGTCTTGAAGTGGGTTTAGAGCATGGAGTGAAGCCCGGAAACATTGTCGGCGCCATAGCCAATGAAGCTGAGCTGGACAGCGAGTATATTGGCCGCATCGAAATATACGATGACTACAGTACAGTCGATCTTCCCGAAGGCATGCCCAAGGAATTGTTCAAGCACTTGAAGAAGGTCAGAGTGAGTGGTCAGCGCCTGGATATCTCGAAAATTGGTAAAGACAGTAAAGTGTTTGAAGAGGCGAAACGTTCGGCGGAAAAAGAAGGGAAGAAAGCAAAGCCGAAAAAATCTGCGGCATCGAAAAAACCGTCAGTGAAAAAACCTCTTGATGCCGCGGCTGAAAAGCCCAGCAAACGAAAAGTTAAAAAAGACTTAGAGATCTAGCGCGGGAGAAAGCCTTGGTTTTTCATATGCCTGAACTCTCTAGATAGGCAAACCCGCCCTCTTTAATATACAACTCACAGTAGTCATCGCTAATCGGTGTGATCGACCCTCCGGGTGGAATCCGCAGCCAGCTGTGGGTGAGGTAGGTGCCGAACTCATCGCTGAACTGCCCCTTCAGGACAAATAACTCTGCACCTTGGACAAAGTTGATTTTCCCCAGTTCTGCGGGGATATCCCAGGCTTCCAGTCGCATAAAGTCGCTATAGGGTTCCTGTGCGTACAATTTTTTCCAGGAGGATATTTTTCGAACCGAGGGCTTCCATGCCTCGTCTTTGCTTTGAATTACGATGTGTTCACGGTCGTGGCCGGGAAACTGACGAAGTTTTACAAATAAAATACAACCTTCTTTAGAGAACGGGCTGTGTGAAAACCCCTCTGGATTGAGCAGGTAGGTGCCGGCGTGCCAATCTCCATGCTCGTCGGAGAATGTACCTTCAAGTACGAAAATCTCTTCGCCGCCTGGATGATCGTGGGCTGGAAACTTTGCTCCCGCCTCATAGCGAACCACAGAAGTGACCTGCCCGGATTCCGGGGGGCCCACCAGATGCACGCGTTTGCGCCATACGGTGCCGCTTGGGCTGGGGCTCCATTCCATCGATTGCGTGTCCAGGGCAACGCGCACTGAAAGATCCCCGTTCAATGCTTGGATTGATTCGGTCATGATTGCTAGCCTGATTAAGGGTTTTGCTTAGCTGGTCTAGGATAATCTTAGCACGCAATCATACAAAGCTGTTTTTGACCCCGGATATTGCAACAAGCTATCAGCAGTGAGATGCTTGGAATATTGATTCGCTGCTAATGGGGACTGGCTAATGGACGTCGATTCAATAGATCAACGATTGCTGGATGACTGCCATGTGCTTGGCGCCATGCCTTCCGGCACGCTTTTGCTCAATCGCAATGCCTCCCTACACTGGTTTATTCTGGTACCGGAGAGCAGGCTACGCGATGTACTTGATTTGCCGCTGAATCAGGCGCAGCTGGTGTTTACAGACTGCGCCGCCATATCGGCGTACATGAAGGAAGAGCTGTCCTATCCAAAAATCAATTTTGCAGGGCTTGGCAATCAAGTACCTCAGATGCATTTGCACATTATAGGCAGGCATGTGGGTGATGTTTGCTGGCCCGATCCCATTTGGGGCAATATCCATCACTCCAGTATTTACACCTGGGATAAAATTCAGCACCTGCGGGAAGGTCTTGTACAGAGGGTGGGACTGGTACCGAGTGCCTCCTAGCAATACTCCCAAATAAGCCTAGTAACAACTATGAGCAAAAAAATATTTGTAAGCCACCAACTTCCGGGTGAGCGAATCCATCATCTTGCGCAGTGCAGTGAGATGAATGTCTGGGTGGGGCCGGGACTGTTGCCGGCGGAGAGTCTGCGTGAAGAAATGAGTTCCTGCCAGGGTTTGTTGTGCCTACTCACAGATCGAATTGATCGTGCCTTACTAGACACCATGCCTGAGCTTGAATTTGTCTCCAGTATGTCGGTGGGGGTAGACCATGTAGATGTCGCGGCCTTAACCGAACGCGGTATTCCCCTGGGCCATACCCCGGGTGTGTTGGTAGACACTACAGCGGATACCACCTTTGCGCTTTTGCTGGCCGCCGCTAGGCGCGTGGTAGAAGCGGACCGCTTTGTGCGCGCAGGTCAGTGGCGCGCTGAGAATGCTTGGTCTCCCGACTTTTTTACCGGCAAAGACGTCAGTGGTGCCACGCTTGGCATCATCGGCTTGGGGGAGATAGGCCAGGCCGTTGCGCGGCGCGCCTTGGGCTTTGGTATGCAGGTGTTGGCCTGGAATCGCTCGCCTCGGGAGGTGGAGGATGTTCAGAATGTCGGGCTGGAAGAATTGTTACTGCGCAGTGACTTTGTCAGCGTGAACGTGGCACTTTGCAAAGAGACTCGAAATCTTTTGGACGAGGCTAAAATAGCAATGATGAAGCCCGGTGCAGTTTTGGTGAATACGGCTCGCGGGGGAATTGTCAATGAGAAGGCTCTGTTTGACGCGCTATCGCGTGGTGATCTGTACGCCGCTGGAATTGATGTCTTTGAACATGAACCCGTTGAGATCGATAACCCCTTGTTAACACTGCCCAATGTGGTGGCAGTGCCACATATAGGCAGTGCTACCACATTGACCCGAGCGCGAATGGCGGACCTGGCTGTCGACAATGCGATTGCCGCTTTGGCGGGTCAGCCGATGCCCCATTGCGTCAACCCCGAAGTTTATAGCGCATAGATCAGCTACTAGCGGGTAAGTCCTGTGTCCCTAACTGCATGGCTTTTTTCACGTCGTGTCGCATATAGGAGCGGTCGGGCGAGTTGACGTCTTCTATTATTCTGGTAATTACCACACGCCATACTTCGGCGTTACTGTCGATGTCGCGAAAGCGTATACCAATATTACTGGTCTCTTTTACTCCACCGAGTGCGTAGGCATTGTCGATGGATGCCTGGTCCAGATTGCGGTTAAGGACAGATGATCCGGGTGTGGTACCCAGGTTGATCGCGTTGCCGCTGCGTACTCCTTCTCGAAGACCTTCGGCGTAAAGATAGTCGACAGTGAATTCCGCTCTGTCGTGGTCTGGCGTATAGCCTTTGAGCTGTAGCTCCTGGTTCAGCTGTTTTCTTAAAATTGGATCCAATGTGTAAATTAGATCATTTGAATTGCTGCTGTTCACCAGAGGGTTATTGCTCCAGCGGTAGTAGTGGTAGTCGCCTGCGACAAAAGAGTCGATGGGGGATGGTCTGGCTTCGAATTCGCTGCAGGCAGCTAATAGGAGGAGACCTGGAATAACGATCGCCGAACGTTCTGGAATGCGTGCCATGGGTCTACCGGAGGGGGAAAACATACATTGAATGATAGCGGTTTTGCCGGCAAAGGCGAATGTGATAAATCACTACGGTGCGATACTGGAGGCCATCAAATATCAATTATTAACAGCCCAAAGCCTTTTTTTGCGTAGGGAGTGTAATAAGTCTTTGAATTTGCTAGGATTAGCAATATAACAATAGGTTATTTCACTTGGGGATCGCATGATATCACGCAAGATGATACGGACGGATTTAAATCTGCTGGTGGCGCTGCAGATTCTGCTCGAGGAGCGAAACGTTACCCGTGCGGCCGAACGTTTATCGGTGTCGCAGCCAGCGCTGAGCAAGACTTTGCAAAAGCTCCGTGATGCCTTCGAGGACGAACTGTTTACGCGCACCGCTCACGGGCTTATTCCCACCCCCAAAGCAGAGGCACTCGCGGCAGAATTGCCGGCTTTGTTAGAGACTGTCGAGCGGGTCCTTGGCAATGAGGAATTCAGCCCGGACACTTTTGTGGGCAGCTTCAAATTGTTGTTGCCACCTATTCTCAGTGAGTCTCTATTGCCGGGACTCATGGCTGAATTGAGTGACTCGGCGCCGGGTATTCAAATTATTACCGCTGAGGTCACCCCTGACTTTCAGGATCAATTGAAAAAAGGCGCCGCAGATTACGCGGCCTTCGTAGCGCTCGAAACCGACCGCGATATCCATGCCGAACCCATCGCCGCCATCGCTCCGCGCTGCTATATGCGGATTGAACACCCGCTGGTGGGCAAGGAGCTTAATTTGAAAGCGTTTTTGGCCTACGATCATTTGCGTCTGTACCTGCCCGGGCTCACCCGGGAGAACACCAGCATGGTCGATGATGTGCTCGGTCAGTATGGTGTTCATCGCAACATTTCTCTGGAGACAACGCAGTTTGCCTCGGCCGTCGGGGTGCTGACGCGAACAGACTCTCTGCTGGTTGCCAATGCAGGCTTTGAGGAGGGGGGTTTATACAACGAGAGGATTATCGGTCTGGAGTTACCGGCAGAACTGCAGAGAATGATTCGCAACACCCACAGTAACAATCGCGGAAAAATGTCCTTGATGCGGCATACGCGCACCTCGCGCAGTGCTCCTCATCAGTGGATGCGAGCGCTGCTAATGCGTCATTTAACCCATTCCCACAATAAGGTCAGCGAGGCGCCGCCCCCCAAGGGCTAGCCCTGCTTATTTTCGCACCGAGCTGCGATAGGCCCGGGGCGACATCCCTATGGTCTTGCTGAACAATCGAGAAAAGTACAGTGGGTCACCGTACCCCAGGCCAGCCGCAATCGCTTTCACGCTCATCTCCGTGCCATCTAGCAACTGACAGGCATACTCGATCTTCATGTGCAGAAAATGCTTAATCGGCGAATAACCCGTTAGGGCTTTATATCGATTTGAAAAGTGAAATTTTGATAAGTGGGCCACACCCGCCAAAGCATCCAGATCTATTTGCTGGTCGATGTTGTCTTGCATATACGCCTGAATAGAATCCAGGTCCAGACCCGTGGGCTGGTCCGCCTGCTGTCGGCTGGTCTCCATGGCGAACTGGGTGAAAAGGTGTCTGAGCTGGTTGCCAGCATTGATAAAGGCGCTGCTGCTATATCCCGTGCGCCGTACCGACAGCAGGCTATTGAATGACGCCAGTAATGCGGGCGAAATGCCGGCGTGAATCAGGGGGTGGCCATCGCGGTATCCCAGATACTGTAGGAAAATCCCGGTGCTCACTCCCTGGAAATGCACCCAGTACAGGGTCCATGGCTGCCCGTCACTGGCGGCGTAGCTGTGGGCCAGGCCCTGTGGTAGCAACACCACGTCACCGGCTTTAACTTCCACGGAGTCGCCCTGGACGTCCAGTTTTCCGCTGCCGTCAACGCAATAAAGCAACAGGTTGTCGTCGTGACGGGGGCGTTCCATACGGTGACCGACTGCTTTGGGATAGTAACCCATGGCGGTGGGGTAGCAGTCTCGAGTGAGCGGGTGCCGATAGAGTTTTTCAAGCATAAATGCCGGAGTCAGAAAGCGAATTCCCTGATCGGGCAGGGGCCATTGTGAGGGTGAGCTCATGATTCCCCAGGGTCTCGTTCGAGAGTCTAAAATACGTGGTTTATAACAATATAGTCCATATATTACGCAATTTCGTCAGTATGAACCAGACCGCAGCAGTGCTAAGTTGTCAGGCTAAATCGAGAGTCAACTCAGAGGATCAACTCCATGTCACAGCAAAGCAGCCCAAAAGAACAAATCGAAGCCCTGATTGAACGATCGCGCATCGCCCAACAGCAAATCGCCAACTACTCCCAGGAGCAGGTTGATGAACTGATTCGAGCCATGGTTTATTCCGTAGCCAGAGAAGAAGTATCGGAGAAGATTGCCAAGTTTACGGTTGAAGAAACCCAGTTGGGTAACTACGAAGGCAAGTACCTAAAGATTCATCGCAAAACTCGTGCGACGCTTATGGACATTATCAACGACAAATCGGTTGGTGTCATCGAGGAAGATACCCAGCGCAATATTGTGAAGATCGCCAAGCCCGTCGGTGTGATCGGTGCGCTCTCTCCCTCTACCAATCCCGAAGCCACGCCGGTGATTAAGGCGATCTCCGCTGTGAAAGGTCGCAACTCCATAATCGTCGCGCCGCACCCCCGCGCCAAGCTCACCAATAAAATGATCTGCGATTACATGCGCGAAGCGCTGGTTGCCTGCGACGCACCAGCCGATCTAGTGCTGAGCATAGATGTGCCTTCACTGGACTTGACCAATGAGCTGATGAGCCAGTGCGACAGGGTTCTCGCTACCGGTGGTGGTGCGATGGTTACCGCGGCTTATTCCAGCGGAACACCGGCCCTAGGCGTCGGCGTCGGTAATGCCTGCATCACCGTTGATGAAAGTGCCAATCTTGATGAAGCGGCTGAAAAAATACGCATCTCCAAAACGCTCGACCTTGCGGCTTCGTGCTCATCGGATAATTCGGTGTTACTGCATGAATCTGTCTACGACGACATGCTAGCGAAGCTTCAGTCCGAGGGCGGTTACGTCGTCGACGCGGATGAGAAAGTGAAACTGCAAAATACACTTTGGGAGGATGGTCACTTCAACACCGCGATCGTGGCTCAGTCCGCCCACAAAATTGCAGGCATGGCTGGCATTGAACTACCGGAAGGTAAATTGTTCCTGATGGTTCCTGAGACGGGTTTCGGCCCCGACTTCCCTTTCTCAGGCGAGAAACTGTCCGTGGTAATGGCGCTTTATAAGGTCAAGGACATCGAAGCGGCGATTGCCTTGACCAACGACATTCAGGCTTATCAGGGTCAGGGGCACTCTTGTGGGATTTACTCTTACAACGATGACAACATTTTAAAATTCGCCCACGCTACCAAGACTTCACGGGTAATGGTCAACCAACCTCAGGCCGCCTCGAACAGCGGAAACCTGTGGAACGGTATGCGCCAGACTTTCTCGTTGGGATGTGGTTCCTGGGGCGGCAATGGCACCAACAACAATATTACCTGGCGCGACCTGATCAACGAAACTTGGGTTTCCAAGCCCCTGGAGACAACTAAAGTGTTGCCCTCCGACGAGGAGCTGTTTGGTTCTGTGATGAGCAAGTTCAACTAGCCCAACACGGAGTGTAGACGCGTGGATTTCGATTTATCTGAAGATCAGCTGGCGTTTGTTGAAAGTGCCAAGGCCTTTTCCCAGGGTGTATTAGCGCCCAATGCGGCGCTGTGGGATGCCGAGTCAATATTTCCGGTGGACGCTTTACGCCAGGCCGGTGAATTGGGCTATATGGGCATGTACACACCGGAAGCTGCCGGTGGCCTCGCCTTGTCTCGACTCGATGCCAGTTTGATTGTGGAAGAGTTGTCCATGGGGTGCACCGCAACGGCGGCTTTTCTCACCATTCACAATATGGCGACCAATATGATTGGTCGCTACTGCAACGATTCCACTATCGAACAATGGTGTCCCGATTTGGTGATGGGAACCAAGTTGGCGTCCTACTGTTTGACTGAGCCCGGAGCCGGTTCGGACGCAGCTTCTCTGCGCACCAGTGCCACACTCGATGGTGACCATTACCTTGTGAATGGTTCTAAGGTGTTTATCTCCGGTGCAGGTGATACCGATGTACTTGTCGTCATGCTGCGCACCGGTGATGCCGGACCCAAAGGCATCTCAGCACTGCTGATTCCCGCAGACTTGCCGGGTATTTCCTACGGAAAAAAAGAGGAAAAAATGGGTTGGAACGCGCAACCCACTCGCGCGATTAGTTTCGATAACGTGCGGGTGCCGGTAGCCAATCGCCTTGGTAGTGAAGGGCAGGGCTTTGCCATTGCCATGGAAGGTCTGGATGGCGGGCGTATCAATATTGCCACCTGCTCTATTGGCACAGCGCAACAAGCTCTGGAGGAGGCGACAGCCTATGTCCAGGAGCGCAAGCAGTTTGATACTGCTATCAGTGATTTTCAGGCCACTCAGTTTAAGCTGGCCGACATGTTGACGGAGTTGGTTGCCGCCAGGCAAATGGTGCGCCTTGCCGCCAGCAAACTCGATCACAAAGATTCACAGGCTGGAACCTACTGCGCCATGGCGAAACGTTTTGCCACGGATGTAGGCTTCAATGTCTGCAATGACGCCCTGCAATTGTATGGCGGCTACGGCTATATCAAGGAATACCCAATGGAAAGGCATGTTCGCGATACTCGCGTTCATCAGATTCTTGAAGGTACCAACGAAATCATGCGGGTTATTATTTCTCGTCGTCTGTTAATGGAAGGGGCCCTGGAGGTTATTAAATGAGCTTGAGTAATTCGGAAAAACTAAAAGTAGAGATTGTGGGCCACACGGCTTTGGTCAGGATAGATAACCCCGCGGCCAATACCTGGGACGTTGAAAGTTTACCGGCCCTGAAGGACTTGGTGGAAAAGCTCAACGCAGACAAAAACATCTACGCCATGGTACTGACAGGCGAGGGAGAAAAGTTCTTTTCAGCCGGTGCCGACCTCAAGTTGTTTGCCGATGGAGATCCTGTAAACGCCGGAGCGATGGCGGGATATTTTGGTGAAGCTTTCGAAGCTCTGGCGGATTTCTCCGGTGTTTCGATTGCCGCCATTAACGGCTTCGCAATGGGTGGAGGGCTGGAGTTTGCTCTAGCTTGTGACATTCGCATTGCCGAGGAGCAAGCGCAGATGGCGCTGCCAGAGGCAAAAGTGGGTCTGCTGCCCTGCGGCGGTGGTACCCAGCGCCTGGGGTTGTTGGTTGGCGAGGGTTGGGCCAAGCGAATTATATTGTGTGGAGAGCGCGTTAACGCTGCAACCGCCGAACGAATAGGTCTGGTTGAGGAAGTTGTAGGCAAGGGTGAAGCGCTAGCCAAAGCGATGGCCTTGGCAGAGCAGGTTGGTCAGCAGAGCCCTTCCTCCATCGGTCGCTGCAAGCGCTTGATTCACTCGGGTCGCGATAAAGTGATTGCCGATGGCTTGCAGGCCGAGCGCGATCTTTTTGTAGAACTATTCTCCACCGAGGATCAAAAAGAGGGTGTTAATGCCTTTCTTGAAAAACGCGCTCCCGTGTGGAAAAACCAATAGGATTTAGCGGCATGTCTGACGCACCAATATTGTTTGCTGAGATACCCTGTGCTGCGGGGTGTATCGGTCGTGCCACACTCAATGTGGAGGCGACGCTCAATTCCCTCAACCTGGAAATGGTTGATCTGCTGCAGGAGAAGATGGACCAGTGGCGCGATGATGATCGGATCGCCGCTGTTTTTATAGACGCAACTGGTGAAAAGGCTTTTTGCGCGGGAGGCGATATTCAGGCGCTTCACGAATCCGCTGTTGAGACTCCGGGCGGGCCCTGTGACTATGCGGAGAATTTCTTTTCCCGCGAGTATCGTCTCAACTACACCTTGCACACCTACGCTAAGCCGATCATTTGCTGGGGGCACGGGATTGTTATGGGCGGTGGTCTGGGTGTGATGGCCGGCTGTAGCCATCGTGTTGTGACCGAGAAAACGCGTATCGCAATGCCGGAGGTCACCATTGCGCTGTTTCCCGATGTTGGCGGTAGTTGGTTTCTCAATCACATGCCGGGTAAGTCAGGGCAGTTTTTGGCAATGACGGGCGCTTCGATTAATGCAGCCGATGCGATATACACCGGAATAGCAGATCGCTTTGTTTCGAGCGAGCGAAAGACCGCAGTTCTGGAGCAGTTGCAGCAGATTGAATGGCTTGCGCAGGCCGGTCAAAATCACGCACTGGTTCGCCACATTTTGCGTCCTTTCACAGAGCAGAGTATTGGCAACTGTCCGGCCGGTCAGGTTGAGCCGCATTTAGGCTCCATCAATACCCTGTGCGATGGCGATGATGTTCACCAAGTGATTGATAACATTTGCGGCCAACAAACCGACGACCCCTGGTTGTCCCGAGCCCGGGATAGTCTGTTGGCCGGGTCATCCCTGGCGGCACTGTGGATAGAGCGGCAACTGCGAGAAACTCGACACGCTTCCTTAAAAGAAGTGTTTCAGGCGGAGATTCAACTGGTCACCAATATTGTCAGGCATCCGGAGTTTGCAGAGGGCGTGCGGGCATTGCTTATCGATAAAGATCGCAACCCGGCCTGGCAGTTTTCGACCTCGCGCGAGGTTCCCACAGAGCATCTAGATACTTTTTTTACAGCGCCATGGGGTGAAAACCCTCTGGCTGATTTGTAAGCAATTCGTTTTTTTGGGATAAACACTATGGCAAACGTTGCATTTATTGGTCTTGGTAACATGGGTGGCCCCATGGCGACCAATTTGGTTAAAGCCGGTCACAAGGTAACCGTTTTCGATCTATCGGAACAAGCGTGCCAGCAGTTACAAGACGCCGGTGCTGCGGTTGCCGACACGGCGTCGGCGGCGGTTGTTGGGGTTGATTATGTGATCTCAATGTTACCCGCGGGCAGGCATGTCGCGGGAGTGTATTTAGGTGATGATGGTTTACTCTCTCAGTTGGGAGATGCTACAACGGTTCTTGATTGCAGCACGATCGATGCAGCAACGGCTCGAACCGTGGGTGAGGCAGCTACAGAGATGGGCATCGCGTTTATGGACGCGCCGGTATCCGGTGGAGTAGCCGCCGCCGCAGCGGGCACGCTGGCGTTTATGTGTGGTGGCAGCGAATCAGCGTTTGAAAAAGCGAAAATAATTCTCGCGGACATGGGGAAAAATATATTCCATGCGGGTCCTTCGGGAGCAGGGCAGGTGGCAAAAGGCTGTAACAACATGTTGCTGGCTGTGCACATGATAGGCACGTGCGAAGCCCTGGAGATGGGCGTTAGAAATGGTCTTGATCCCAAGGTTCTGTCAGAAATCATGTTGGCAAGCTCGGGACGTAATTGGTCTTTGGAAGTCTATAACCCCTACCCCGGGGTGATGGAAGCAGCGCCTGCCAGCAATGATTACAAACCCGGATTTATGGTGGATCTCATGGTCAAGGATCTGGGGTTGGCTATGGAGATCGCCGAACAGTCAGATTTTGAAACCCCAATGGGTCAGCTTGCCCGCGACCTATACGTTCAGCATCAGAGCGCTGGCAATGGGCAGGTAGATTTTTCCAGTATCCTGCAGAAACTCAAACAGTAGCGCGCACATCGGCACGCTCCGCTTCAACGTGTCGAGCAATCGCGAACTCGACTTGGCTGTCGGAATTGAAAAATTCTACGGCTTTTGTGAATCGAGATCCTTCAGTACTTGTTGCTGCTTGTCTATCAGCATCTGCTCCAGGTTTTCGGCCTTCTCCAGAGCGTCTTCCTGGGCTTGGGTCAGTACGCCCGCCGGTTCTTCATTGCTAGCGCCGCACGCTGCGAGTTGAATCGTTAAGGCCAGGCCAATGAATGCTGTGGTTAGTGGTCTCATGTAGCTTACTCCAGGGATTCACACCAGTGTATTTGCACAGCATAAACCTCCTGGGGGGCTTTGTGAACGCTTTGAGACGAGCCCTGGGGTAAAGGAATGTGGCCTATTCAACCATGTTCAAAGTGTGTGGCGAGGAATACTGTGGATTCTGGTCCATGCTCAGAGTACTGCCCATGTCATTTGTTCTGGTAGAAAAACCCCGCCCTCACGTTACTCAGATCACACTGAATCGTCCCGATCGCATGAACGCTATGGCGTTTGATGTAATGGTGCCCTTCAAGGAGGCCCTGGAGGAGGTGAGCTTTGATAACGATACGCGGGTGGTTATTGTGACTGGTGCCGGAGAGGGCTTCTGCTCAGGAGCAGATCTGGAGGACCCGGGCTGGCTCGATATATTTGATGGTCTCACCATTCCCGGCATTGCCAGGCGGGCGATGAAAATTCCCGATGACGTCATAAAAGCCATCCACGATATGCATCAGCCGGTTATCGGTGCGATCAATGGCGCAGCCATAGGAGGTGGTTTTTGTCTTTCGATGGCGACAGATATCCGCATCGCATCCAACACCGCCTACTTTCGCCCAGCGGAAATAAATAATGGCCTGACATCGGCAGAGTTGGGTCTGAGTTATTTACTACCCAGAGCTATTGGTACCAGTCGCGCCTTTGAAATTATGCTAACAGGACGGGATGTCACCGCCGATGAAGCGGCGCAAATCGGGATGATTTCGAAATGTGTTGCTCCCGAAGTGCTCCTGGAAGAGTGCTATGTAGACGCCACTCCAAAACCGCAGCTATTTGCCGAATTTTGAAATAGACGGATCTCGGCGTATTAGAATCGGCGCGGTAGAACTGCGGCCCAGTCACACTCAAGAGCGACCAATAAGCAGGCACGATTCAAGCGTAGGGACTATAAGAATAAGTGTCGCTGAGAACGGTATGACGCCACCACAGATTTGACGGTCAACGCTGGCGCCATACCCAAAAAAACCGTGCAGGTGCACGACCCGTTAAGTGTTGCACATAATGGGAACAAATCCAGCCCTCATCGACCTTTGTGTCGATGCCATCATCCAGCCGTCTCTACCACTGTTGTCGCTGCTACGCCCAGGTCATCGTCTGTACCCACTGTGATCGCGGCCAGCGGTATTGCACCGATGGTTGCAGCCAGGAAGCCAGAAAGGAATCCATTAAACGAGCCAGAGCGAAGTACCAGGCCACTCGCCCGGGTCGCATGAATAATGCCGCTCGCCAACAGCGTTATCGAGAACGGCAACAACAAAAAGTAACGCATCACCGTTCTCTGGCAATAATACTCCGTGATCTACTGCAAACCGTGCCTGATGAGATCAAAAGGGCCGATATGCCGGGTAAAACTGACGCCACCGTGCGCTGCCATCACTGTGGCGCGGTCTGCGGTCCCTTTTTGCGCAGTGATTTTCTGCAGAGCAGTCAGTTCAGGCGCAGATTCCGGCGACATTAGTGCAGCGGCTGGACAGGAGTCATCAATCGGAGGGCAGTCATGGCCATCGGCAAAGAAACTGAAGCAAAAATACTGCGCTACCATTTTGTTGAGAAGTGGCGAACGGGCACCATTGCGACCCAGCTTGGCATTCACCACTCAGTGGTTGATCGGGTACTGGCACAGGCTGGCCTGCCCAAGGTGGAGCGCACTCGCCGTGCATCGATCATCGACCCCTATCTGCCCTTTGTCATCGACACCCTGCGGGAGTTTCCCACACTCACGGCGGCCCGCTTGTATGAAATGGCCCGCCTGCGGGGATACCCCGGTGGCCCCAGCCAGTTTCGCCAGCGTATCAGTGAACTGCGGCCGCGCAAGCTGCCCGAGGCGTATTTACGCCTAAAAACCCTGCCCAGTGAGCAAGCCCAGGTTGACTGGGGTTCGTTCGGGCATATTCAGATCGGCAAGGCCCGGCGGCCGTTAATGGCGTTTGTGATGGTGCTGAGCTGGTCGCGACAGATCTTCTTGCGCTTTTATCTCAACCAGCAAATGGAGCACTTTTTACGCGGCCATGTAGCGGCATTCGAGGCCTGGCAAGGATTGCCAAAGGTGCTGCTGTACGACAACCTTAAATCGGCCGTATTGGAGCGCCACGGTGACGCCATCCGCTTCCACCCCACCTTGCTGGCCTTGTCAGCCCACTATCGCTTCGAACCACGCCCGGTGGCGGTGGCCCGGGGCAATGAAAAGGGCCGGGTAGAAAGAGCGATTCGCTATATTCGCGATAATTTCTTTGCCGCTCGTCACTGGCAAACACTGGCCGAACTCAATGCGCAAGCTGAGCACTGGTGCCAGGGTGTGAGTGCTGATCGGGCTTGCCCTGAAGAGCGTACGTTGACGGTCAGGGAAGCCTTCTTACAGGAGCAGGTGAGTTTGCCGGATAATCCCTTTGATACCCATGAGAGACAGCCCGTGCGGGCCGCCAAAACCCCTTATGTTCGCTTCGATCTCAATGATTACTCCATTCCCCATCAATACGTGCACAAGCCATTGAGCGTGAGCGCTGACCTGGAGCGGCTCCAGATAGTGGAGGGCGATCAATGCATTGCTGAGCATCAGCGCAGCTTTGGCAAAGGGGAGCAAATCGAACAGGAGGCGCATATCAATGCCCTATGGCTGGAGAAAACCCACGCCAAACTACACCGGGGTCAGGATCGCCTGAGCCATGCTTCGGCGCACGCCCAGACGCTGCTGCAGCAATCGGCACAGCGTGGACATGTCATTAAAACCACGGTCCGGTTACTCAATCAACTGCTTGATGATTATGGGCGGGACGAGCTGCATGTAGCTCTGGGTGAAGCACTTGATCGGCAATCACCCTACCCGGAGGCGGTGCAGCACGTTCTTGAGCGCCGCCGTGATGAACAGCACCTGCCGCCACCGCTTGCTGTCGCCGTGCCGGCGAAGGTCAAACACTACAGCGTCAAGCTGGCTCGGCTTGCCGATTACGACAAGCTCAATGGCACCCGAAGCGAGACAGGAGATGATACCGATGATTGATATCGAGCAACTCAAACAGCAGGCACTTGAACTGAAGCTCCACGGCGTGCTGGCGCACTGGGGCGAGATCACCGACGAGCAATACCCCTGGCGGGCACAGCTCATCGCCTGGGAGCTTGCCGAGCGCAAACAGCGCTCACTCGAACGGCGCCTGAGCAGCGCCAGGCTGGGCCGGTTCAAACCGATGAGTGAGTTTGACTGGCAGTGGCCAAGCGCTATCGACCCACAAGCGATTCATGCCCTGATGCAACTGGGTTTTATGGACACGGCCAGCAATATTATCCTGCTGGGCAGCAACGGCGTGGGCAAATCGATGATCGCCCAGAACCTGGGGTATAACGCTGTCATGCACGGCTATACGGCGCTGTTTACCACCGCAGCGGCGATGCTCAACGACCTGGCAGGTCAGGATGGCGCCAATGCCCTGCAGCGTCGATTGAAACACTACGCCAGGCCCGCCTTGCTGGTAATTGATGAAGTGGGCTACCTCTCCTACAGCAATCGTCATGCTGACTTGCTGTTTGAAATCATCAACCGGCGCTATGAGAAATGTTCAACTTTGGTGACAACGAACCGTCCGTTTGGCGAGTGGAATGACGTGTTCCCCAATGCCGCGTGTGTGGTCTCCCTGATTGACCGTTTAGTCCATCACAGCGAGGTCATCGCCATTGAGGGTGAGTCGTACCGCATGAAGGAAGCGCAGGAGTGTGCGTCGAAGCGGCGCGAGACCAAAAAGCGAGGAAAGGCTAAATGAAAACCTTAAAAATCACAACCTACTGGACGGCTGAACAAGCCGATTGTATTTATCAGCTGCTCGGCGACCTGAGATCGGTACTGTGGGATCACTATGGTGATGAGATTGCGCAACTGTACGAGGAGATCCGGATTGAGCAACAAGAGTACACAGACAGTGTCGAGGTAAATCATGAGCTGCCGTTCTAGCCTGTGATCGATTGGAGTTAAGCCGGATCACTGTCGCCTCTTTGTCGTTCTTTTATTCTGCGGCAAATAACTGCGGGTTTACTGTGGCGCTAACAACCTTTCAGTGTGACCACATTATCTCATGATGACGTTGTTGGGTTAAGTCCGACAGACTGCCAGGTGTCATAGTGGGATTGTTCTTGCCCTGGTTAAAAGTTCGAGGATATTTCCCCTTCCTCATCCCACGTGGTGGTCAGTCCAGTTTCCTTCCCATTGACAAAATCCACTTCTACTTTCTTCTGGCCATTGTCATAAAATACAACTGCCTTTCCGCTGTATGGTTCAGGGTCATTAACCTGGTATGTAATACCGTTCCTGGCTGCCCTGGATCAATGGACTCAGCATCAGCGGGTTTAGCGCATCCAGCCAGCAATACAACCGCAAGTATGGCGACTACTTTTGTCTGTGTTTTCATAACATCCCTTTATTTAAGGTGTGTAGCTTTCTATAGCTTTGGAACGTTGGCTTCTATCAGTTCTTCCAACAAGTCCCCAAGGTATCTACGCTGCTTGGCTGCCTCAATCGTTAGCCTGGTGTGCAGTTCAAGTGCACGACATATAATAATAGGTTTGACGGCCTCCCATTCGGCACCACTGAGTAAATTAGCCCGAGGGTCAGCATAACGCCAGCTTGGGGAAACAAAAATGTCCCGACGCTTTAAGGCCGTCTGCAAACAGGCCAGGATGCAAAAAACGGACGCATGCATATCGAATTCGTATCGATCTTTACCGTAGACATCAGTCTGCCCATTTTTTACAACATCGCCGGGTGCAGGCAATGTAGGGCATTTCCATCAACCTGTTCTCCTGAAATTTTCGATCCCCAACGTGTCCGCTACCTCTCTCATCGTCCCATCGAGTGTGGCCAGCGGCGCTGACGCTGTTTTGGCCAATAAAACATACGCGGCGGCGTAGCCGGACAGGTCATGTACTTGCGCAAATTCCGACAGTACATTTGGCGATTCACGGCCAATCATAATCGCGAAATATTCTTCAAACGCCAGCAACGTATCGGACGCGAGCTGATGTGTAATATCGCCCCGATCCACGTACCCCGCGACAACGTGGGCCGCCTCATAGACCCAAAGATAAGGGACGATAACCCGCACCTGCTCTTCCTGAATCCAATCGCGAACCTCTTGCGCATAGCGCTGATCTTCCGGTTTTTTGCTGGCCACCAGCCACCGCATAGCAACGCTGTTGTCCAGTACAAGGACTTTTCCAGAAAACGCCGTCCGGGGATCGTGGCTTTCAAACGCCACGGTTGCGCGCCTTCGCTAGCAACTCTTCGGGCGTCGTCTCCACAGGCACTGCCTGAAGTGAGCACAGAAAGTCCAATGCCTGCGAACGCTTGGGGTGGTCAGTGATCGGCAGAATTTCTGCAATGGGTTTGCCGTGCTTCATAATGACAGCGGGCTCGCCACTGTCGACGACCTGCCGCACGATCTGATTGGCCTGTTTGTTTATCTCTACCATGGTGACTTTCATATCGCCTCCCCTATATACGTATAATTATACGTATATAATCCAACCTGTCAAGCGAAGCTTTGGCAGCATGATCCGGCAGTGCAGCGGGACTAAGGTGTGAATTGGTGGAGGGTGTACCAGTGGTGCGGAATCAGTGCTTTGCCCGTTGGGCCGGTAATTTTTTCCCCTCGTCGCGAATAGAACCCATCGGTGCAGCGCGTGCAATCCACTGGGTAGGGGAGTGTTGAAAACCACCCCGAGAGCACCACACCTTCCTCAGGGAGCGGCGACGGGGGTTGGGGGGATGAGATTATCATACAGCGGCTACGCGACAATCCGGGCAGCGATCGCCTCGCGCAAGCCGTCAATCATGCCCTCCACACGAGCCATACGTTCGCTGAGACCTGCCATGTCGCTGCGGATGGATTTGAATTCTTCCTGCATCTCCCCGCGCATTAATTTGAATTCTTCCTGCATCTCCCCGCGCATTAATTTGAATTCTTCCTGCATCTCGGTGCGCAGACTTTGCGCTTCCGCGCGTACCGATTTGAATTCTTCCTGCATCTCGGTGCGCAGACTTTGCGCTTCCGCGCGTACCGATTTGAATTCTTCCTGCATCTCGGTGCGCAGACTTTGCGCTTCCGCGCGTACCGATTTGAATTCTTCCTGCATCTCGGTGCGCAGACTTTGCGCTTCCGCGCGTACCGATTTGAATTCTTCCTGCATCTCGGTGCGCAGACTTTGCGCTTCCGCGCGTACCGATTTGAATTCTTCCTGCATCTCGGTGCGCAGACTTTGCGCTTCCGCGCGTACCGATTTGAATTCTTCCTGCATGTCCGTGCGCAGACTTTGCGCTTCCGCGTGTACCGATTTGAATTCTTCCTGCATGTCCGTGCGCAGACCTTGCATGTCCGTGCGCAGGTTGCGGTTCATCACGGCCATCGCCACCAAAATGGTGATGGTCATGCCAAATAATTGTAAGGTTTCAGGGGTCATAATACTTCTCCAGCCAGTGGGTAGTGTGCGCCGCTGCTGCGGCATTTTCAAGTACTGTACTAGTCCCAAATCCCCGGATAGAGTACCGTCTGCATTCTAAAGGCCTGTGAATCCCTCTTTCAAGCCCTATTGCTGACCGTCACAACGGGTATGACAGAGAGGTTTAGTCAAAAGCCGTTCTCTGTGCATATTCAGCGCTCAATGGGCCATTTTGGACGGACCTATCCTGTATCAGTCGTTATTTTTGCCAGGGCGTCTTCAAATAGGCGGCGGCTCAAACTCCTTCAGTGCCATCAGCACTTGCTCCAGTAATGTTCGGTGTTTTTCCTTGAGCTTCACCAATAACTGCCGCCCCGTTTTGACTACTTTCGCCGCGATAGCATACAAGCGCCAGCGTAGGGTCATGGCGCGATGTTGTGCCAGCTCTTCCGGCAGCAGTTGGCGCATCAGGGCAAACAAATTATAGGAGAGCGCAGAGATTAAAAAGTACAGCGCATTGGCATTAAACGCCGAGCACGGCAGCGTATCACCGCCAAAATCCAGCTTCAGTTCCTTGATGCGGTTCTCGCTGTCCTCCGCACGCTGGTTATACCCCAGGGCACCTTCTCTTAGTGCTACGCACCAATTCACCTTGTACCCCAGGGCACCTTCTCTTAGTGCTACGCACCAATTCACCTTGTACCAGTGAACGATTTGGCTATCGCTGAGCCCATCCCGGTTGGTGGCAATTGCACGATACCTATAACCGCCCAGGCTTATTCCATCTGGGCTATCTTGTGAATCCAAATTCAGACTCGCCTGGCCTTGAATGGCTTTCCTCTGAATGATCAGGGTGAAGGCGTTCTCGTAATCGCCAATGCAGAAACTCGTCCGATAGGTTTCGGGGTTTGAAGTCCAACGGTACGAAAACGTACGCTAAGAACAAGGGGGTATGAAATCCTCCACGAAAACGGCAATAGGGGCTGCCAGGTTGGTGGCCACTGTTGCGCAGCATGTAACACGCGCAGTATTCGCACCGTCAAGGCATCCTCCTGATACACGAGGTATAGTTCGACCAGGCGATGAGTTCACGGGTGCCTTCAACTCGGCCCGGGCGGCCTATTTTGGGGAATTCCGACAACTTTTCAGCTTTCATCCCGATGTCATCTTTTACGCGCTGTGCTGCATCGGGATTGTCATCAGAGATGTAATCAACTATCCCCAATCAGTACGAGCCAGTTCTAGCCATTCCAGTTCAGGCACTACGGCGCTTCTTGTCGATCAACGCTTGTGCCTCATCCATTACCTGTTGATGAGGAATGGTTGGTTGCGCGTCCGCCAGGGCCTCTTTCACTTTGTCGCGGAACCAGGCGTCATGCGCCTCCGGATCAGCCGTTAATCCAACGGGCAACCCGCCCTCTTTGGTTACGCGGGTTAGAAGGATACGGACTGCATCTGATACCGTCAGACCGAAGCTGGCGAGTTTTTCCGCTGCATCAGCCTTCAACTCGTCGTCCACACGAACGTGCAGCATTGAAGTGTGAGCCATAATGAGATCTCCGATTGTTATGCGTGACTCTATCATGTATCTCAAATGAGATACGGTCAAGCCATGCCTAAATCACTACGTTTGGTCGGATGCCAGTATTTTATATACCGTCGAGCGGCCTATCTTTAACCGCCTGGCGATCTCCGTCGCCCCCACCCCTTGGCCATGTAGGGTACGGACTTTATCTTTGTCCACTGTTGTGGGCTTGCGGCCAAATTTGATCCCCTTGGCCTTGGCTTCCAGACGGCCTTCGTTGGTGCGCTTCAATTAACAACCGTTCGATTTCTCGGCACCTTTCTGACGGAGGTTGCCGTGGTACCTGCAAACGTAAAGGAGTTTGTTAGCCGGCAGCTCTCAATCAGTGATTTAGCAGTGCTGGCAGAATACGGACAAAGAGAAACCACGAGGCGTGAACACACTGCGCTAATTCGTAAGCAATACGGCTACCACGATTTCGGTGAGTGGCCCTGGGTTTTTCGGCTTGGTCGGCTGCTTTATGCGCGAGCTTGGGTCAGCAACGAAAGACCGAGTGTGATGTATGATTTTGCCGCAAGCTGGCTGATACAGCCTAAGGTTCTGTTGCCAGGCGAATCAACCCTTTCTCGGCTCATTTCAGAAATCAGAAAACGCGCAGCGGATAGGCTTTGGCGGCGGCTGTCTTCGCTACCGAATGAGGAACAAAGAGCGAACCTAGACACCCTTCTTCAAATTCCTGAAGGTCAACGCACATCTGAGTTTGATCGCTTTCGAAAAGGTCCAACGATGATTAGTGGCCCGTCCTTGAACTCTGCCTTGCAGCGCTATCTCGATCTGCGAACATTTGGCATACATGAATTAGATTTCAGAAAAATACCGCCTGTGCGACTTACAAACCTTGCGTGATATGCCGGGATTACTTCGATGAATAAAATTGCCAGGATGCCCGAGAATCGGCGCGCAGCATTACTGGTGGGATTCGTAAAAGCCTTTGAGACGATTGCATTAGATGATGCCCTCGATGTGCTTGATATGCTGATTACTGAAATTGTAAGAGAAGCTAGAAATCTGGGACGCAAGAATCGCCTGCGCACACTCAAAGATCTTGATCGTTCAGCGCTCACGCTGGCGGCTGTCTGCGCCATGTTTCTTGATGAGGAGCTACCTGAAAATGCCGTGCGCGATGCGATATTTAGACAGTTCCCGAGAGATACTATGACCCAAGCCGTTTCAGTAGTGAACTCATTGGCTCGACCAGCGACCGGCCAGTATCACGAAGAAATCGTAGCGCAGTATGGAAGAGTTAGACGCTTTCTGCCTAAGTTGCTCGCCAGTATTGAGTTTGCCGCTGCTCCAGCCGGCGCGAAAACAATGGACGCCTTAAAGTATCTATCTGATATTGGTACATCGCGGCAACAAATACTGGATGATCCACCGGCCGACTTCATTTCAACGCCTTGGAAACGCCTTGTCTTCGATGCCAATCATCGGGTGCAAAGGCGCGGATATACATTGTGTTTTCTGGCGGCATTGCAGGACAGCTTACGGCGAAGAGATATCTATGTTCCCAATAGTGACCGTTGGAGCGACCCACGTTCTAAATTACTGCGGGGAAGCGAGTGGTTTGGCAACAGATTACAAGTGTGCCGATCACTGGGGCATTCAATCGAGCCGGCCAAGGCTATGACCGAACTTACCCACCAGCTCGACACAGCATATGAACGCGTAGCCGCCAGGTTCGATAGCAACAAATCTGTCTGCCTAGATCACTCTGGCAAGAATCCTGCTCTGACGATTTCTAATCTGGACAAGCTGGATGAACCCACCAGTCTTACAGACCTCAGTGATCAAGTGACGGCTCTGTTGCCCAAGGTAGACCTCACCGAATTGTTGCTGGAAGTCCAGGCGCGTACAGGGTTTGCAGATGAATTTACCCATGTCAGCGAATCAAATGCGCGGGTTGATGATCTATCCGTGAGTGTTTGCGCTGTACTGCTTGCTGAGGCGTGCAATATTGGCCTGGAGCCGCTTGCTAAACACAATGTACCGGCACTTACACGGCACCGGCTGAGCGGGGTAAAGCAGAATTATATACGTGCAGAAACATTGACCAGGGCAAATGCCCGACTCGTTGATCATCAAGCGACGCTACCACTGGCCCTGAAATGGGGCGGTGGTGAAGTGGCTTCCGCTGACGGGATGCGGTTTGCTACACCGGTAAGAACAATCAATGCGGGACCGAACCCAAAGTACTTCAAATCGGGCCGGGGGATCACCTGGTACAATTTTATATCCGATCAGTATTCGGGATTCCACGGTATTGTGATTCCCGGTACGCTCCGTGATTCCATTTTCGTTTTGGAGGGATTGTTAGAGCAACAAACTGGCTTACGGCCGACTGAAATAATGACCGACACCACAGGGACAAGTGATATGGTATTTGGGTTGTTTTGGCTGCTTGGCTACCAGTTCTCACCAAGATTGGCCGACGCGGGTGAAACTGTATTTTGGCGAATCAACAAAAATGCCGACTATGGTTCGCTTAATGACATAGCCCGTGGTCATATCAATGTTCACAAGGCGGCAGAACATTGGGATGATATGTTGCGCATAGCCGGTTCCCTGAAACCAGGCACCGTACGCGCTTCAGAACTCATTCGTTCATTGTTAAAAAGCGAACGACCTTCTGGCCTGGCTCAAGCAATCATAGAGGTTGGCCGGATCAACAAGACGTTGTACTTATATGTTATTTGGAATTGCCTTGTTTTACGGAATCTTGGTTACAGTAGAGGTCGATTGGCAGCGCCCGCGTAACTATTGAGAACAGCGCTGCCAAGAGGATCAGCTCGGTGCGCCTGGATTGGTAACAAACGCCGTGGTCTTGTGGAATACCATCTACATGCAAGCCGCATTGGAGCACTTACAAAATCAGCCAGGCAAGATCCGGGTAGAAGACGAAGCAAGGCTGTCGCCATTGGTACATGGGCATCTGAACGTTCTCGGCCATTATTCGTTTACGCTGAATGAACAAGTTAAAAATGGGCAGCTGAGACCATTGAACCCGATAAAGTAGGCAGTTGATGATCCTTAGCGTACGTTTTCGGTGCGCCACGAGGCGCATAATCACTAGTGGTTGAAAGAACCACCACAGAAGCACCGACCCAGTGCACTGTGTACTGAACTTTGGGTCTATGGAGGTAACGACATGGATTAAGCGTAGGTGGGAATACTGTAGGCCATAAGCCAGAGGCTGAAGTGATTGAGCTCCGTTAATACTTTTTCTAGGTGGGCCGATGAGATCGAAAACTCAGAAGGCAACATCATTCATACCGCCAACGGGCACGGTACGGATGGCCACCTCGGGGTCAAAGAGCATGGCATGCAGTAAAAGTGATTATGTGAACGTGGGAGATCCTATTTGCTCCTCCAGGGAAAGGAGGTATGGGTGAACAAGTGTAAAAGCGAGAACACGCAAAAGGCGGATAGGAAGTCAGACAGGGCATAGTACCGACGAAACCGGGTAATGCCAGTGGAGGGAAGGCCCTGGGGTAAGACCAACCTTGGAGGGGAAACGTGTGGAATCCAACAGAGATCCGATAAACACGGACACAAAACTGGAAAGGATAGCGTGGTTATCAGCCCATGAACCTGAAAAGAAATATGATCAGTTAATGCATCATTTCAATGAGGGTTCACTGGCTGCCTGTTTCCATGAGCTGGATGGAAAGAAAGCGGTGGGAATAGATGGAATCGATAAAGCATGCTACGGCGAAAATCTGGATGACAACCTCAAAGATCTAGTAGCACGTATGAGGCGAATGGCCTACAAGCCAGCGCCCGTACGACAGGTACTGATACCCGGGGACGGGAAGCGCGGTGCTACTCGACCGCTGGGGATCGGTAACTTTGAGGATAAACTTGTACAGAAGATGATGCAGAAAGTGCTAGAGAGCATCTATGAACCTCGGTTTCTGGATTGTTCCTTTGGGTTCAGACCAGGACGGGGATGTCACGATGCAATCCGCGCCTTGCATCAACATCTGTACCGGCACGAAGTCCAGACGGTATTGGACGTTGATTTAGCGAATTTCTTCGGCACAATCGATCATACATTGCTGCTTGGTGTGCTGAAGAAGAAAATCGTAGTTACCTTTAAGCTATTGATTTAAAGGGAGCAAAATGGTGCCCGGAGACAGAATCGAACTGCCGACACGGGGATTTTCAATCCCCTGCTCTACCGACTGAGCTATCCGGGCGAATTTGGTAATTCACGAAAGGCGCGTATTAAACCCTCCGATCGCGCCAGAGTCAAGGTCTCTTGGCTACTCACTGGGTGGAACGTAACCCCCGGCTTTGTCGTAGTCCTCACCGGCAAAAAACTTGTCCATTTCTTCTTGAAGATACTTGCGGGCTTCGGGGTCTACCAGGCTCAGGTGCTTTTCGTTGATCAGCATTGTTTGCTGTGCCTGCCAGTCTGCCCAAGCTTGTTTCGAGACGTTTTCAAATAAGTCCTGGCCTTTGGCTCCGGGGAAGGGCGGGGCATCCAGGCCTTCCAGGTCTTTCTGATACTTTTTGCAAAAAACGGTGCGTGACATGGTTTGGGTCCGTTGTAAGTGCGTGGTGGCTACAGCAGTTTGTGTTTTTCCAACAGGGCGGCTATGGGTGCAGCCAGTCCGACGCTGGGTGGTTGGTGAACGTTATACCAGAGCTGTTCGCTGGCATCCATGACTGATTCGGGGTTATTGGGCAGTACCACTCGCAGCGGCTGTATATCCAGATGATAGTGGCTGAAGGTGTGGCGGAAGCTGTCCCAGGTTTCGGTTTGCGCGGGTTCTACTCCCCAGTCATCCAGGCACTTGTTAGTGGCATCTTGCGTGGTTTGTATCTCTGGGAAACACCACAGGCCGCCCCAGATGCCCTTGGCGGGGCGTTTTTCCAGCAGGATATCTCCGTTGGCGCTGCTCACCATAAGGAAAATGGTGGATTTTACGGGTGTGGTTTTACGCGGCTTCTTTGCGGGGTAGGCCAAGGCGTTGCCCGCTTGGAATCCCGCACAACCGGATTGCACCGGGCAGAGTTCGCACTGGGGTGATGACCGGGTACACAAGGTGGCTCCCAGATCCATCATGGCCTGGGAGAAATCGGCATTGCGCTGGGTTGGGGTGTGTTCGTCGGCTATTTCCCACAATCGGGTGTGCACGGCGGTTTGCCCGGGCCAGCCTTCAACGGCTCCGTGGCGGGCTAACACTCTTTTGACATTGCCATCCAATATTGTCGCCGGGAGCCCAAAAGCGATGCTGCGTATCGCGCCTGCTGTACTTCTGCCTATACCCGGTAGCTCGCTCAGTTCATCCACGGTGTTGGGAAACTCGCCGTTCATTTCTTCGCTAAGGGTTTTCGCGGCCTTGTGCAGGTTTCTGGCCCTGGCGTAGTAGCCCAGCCCGGTCCACAGATGCAACACTTCGTCTTGCGGTGCTTCTGCCAGCGTGTCTACTGTGGGGAAGGCCTCCATAAAGCGATGAAAATACGGAATCACTGTTTTTACTTGGGTTTGCTGCAACATAATTTCCGACACCCATACCCGGTAGGGGCTGGTGTCCTGCTGCCAGGGAAGATCCTTGCGACCGGAATGATCGAACCATTTCAGTACGCGTTTGGCGAAGTGCTTGGTCGCTGGCATGGCTTAACTAGTGCTCGCAGGTGGAGCCCCGTAGCGTAAAGTGCGAGTGGTAAAACCGCCAGTGAATTCGCCAGACATTTCTTTTATAATGGCGCGTTTTTTGGGTACCCGCCCCACTTCATATCTGCGGGATTGAGGAGAACACAATGGCCGATCGCATCGCGACAGTGACGCGTAACACTCTGGAAACCCGGATCACCGTTTCGGTGAACCTGGATGGCACCGGCAAAGCCAATTTTGATACCGGAGTTCCATTTCTCGAGCACATGATGGACCAGATTGCGCGCCATGGCCTTATTGATCTCGACATCAAAGCGAATGGCGATCTGCACATTGACGACCACCACACTGTGGAGGACATCGGCATCACGCTCGGGCAGGCTGTGGCTGAGGCCGTGGGCGATAAAAAGGGTATTTTGCGCTACGGCCATGCCTATGTGCCATTGGATGAGGCCCTGTCTCGAGTGGTTGTCGATTTTTCCGGTAGGCCCGGAATTGAATATCACATTCCGTTCACCCGTTCTGCCGTGGGCGGGTTTGACGTAGATTTGTTTATGGAGTTTTTCCAGGGATTTATCAATCACGCCATGGTCACGCTACACATCGATAATTTGCGCGGTGACAATTCACACCACCAGATCGAGACCGTTTTTAAAGCCTTTGGTCGAGCACTGCGTATGGCTTTAACCGCCGACCCCCGCATGGAAGGTGTTATGCCCTCTACCAAAGGTGTTCTCTAAGCGCATGTTGAACACCTGTTTAAGAGCTAGGGCGCGTCGATGAGCGGTGTAGTTGCAGTAATCGATTATGGAATGGGAAACTTGCACTCGGTCGCCAGCGCCCTCGAGCATGTGGGCGCCGATGAAGTGCTGGTCACCCACGATGCGGATTTAATTCGCAAGGCTGATCGCGTGGTGTTCCCAGGTGTGGGCGCCATTCGCGATTGTATGGCTGAAATCCGCCGGCTCAAGTGCGATGAACTTTTGCTGGATGTCTTGCAGGAGCAGCACAAGCCGGTCTTAGCCATTTGCGTGGGCATGCAGTCTTTGATGACACATTCCCAGGAAAATGAAGGCGTTGACTGCCTGGATATTATTCCCGGAGAAGTGCGGTTTTTTGGCGACCCCCTGCAAGACGCCGATGGCCAGCGTTTGAAGGTTCCACATATGGGTTGGAACGAAGTTCGCCAGTGCAAAGAGCATGCCTTGTGGAAGGGCATCGCTGACAACACCCGGTTCTACTTTGTACACAGCTATTATGTCGATGTAGAAGACCGCAATTTGTTAGCCGCCGAGGTGGACTATGGTGTCGCCGCCAATGCCGCGCTGGCGCGAGACAATCTTTTTGCGGTTCAGTTTCACCCTGAAAAAAGCCACACCGCAGGGCTTCAATTGCTGCGCAATTTTCTGGAGTGGAACGGTACATGTTAATTATCCCTGCGATTGATCTTAAAGACGGTGCCTGTGTGCGTCTTCGCCAGGGTTTAATGGAGGACTCGACGGTATTCTCTGATGACCCTGTGGCTATGGCCAAGAAGTGGGTTGATGCCGGCTGTCGCCGCCTGCATCTGGTCGATCTAAACGGTGCCTTTGCGGGGGAACCGGTCAACGGCGAAGTGGTTACCGCCATTGCGCGTGCCTATCCCGATTTACCGGTGCAAATTGGTGGTGGTATTCGCAATCTGGAAACGATTGAACACTACGTAAAATCCGGCGTGAACTTTGTGATTATTGGCACCAAGGCTGTGAAAGAACCTGAGTTTCTCAGCGAAGCCTGCAAAGCCTTTCCCGGGAAAGTGATTGTTGGCCTGGATGCTCGAGACGGTTTGGTTGCCACTGATGGCTGGGCGGAAGTCTCGGAGATTCATGCCCATGATTTGGCCAGAAAATTTGAATCCGACGGCGTCAGCTCGATTGTCTACACCGACATCGCCAGAGACGGGATGATGCAGGGGGTGAACGTTGAAGCCACCCTGGAAATGGCAAAAGCCTCGAGCACCCCGGTTATTGCCTCTGGTGGGATCACTAACCTCGACGATATTCGCGCGCTGAATGCAGTAGCGAGTCAGGGAATCTGTGGCGCAATTACAGGCCGCGCGATTTATGAAGGCACTTTGGATGTAGCCGAGGCACAGCGCCTTTGTGACGAGGCATCCTGACATGGGTCTAGCCAAACGTATTATCCCCTGCCTCGATGTCGAAAATGGCCGCGTTGTTAAGGGCGTTAACTTTGTAGATATTCGCGATGCCGGTGACCCCGTTGAAATCGCCAAGCGTTACAACGAGCAGGGCGCCGACGAAATTACCTTTTTGGATATCACCGCCAGTCACGAAGGCCGCGATACCACCGTGCACACGGTTGAAAAAATTGCCTCGGAAGTGTTTATCCCGCTGACAGTAGGCGGGGGTATTCGCGCCGTTGAAGACATCCGCACTATGCTCAATGCCGGAGCTGACAAAGTCAGCATTAATACTGCGGCCATTCACAACCCGGAACTGGTGCGCGAATCTGCTCTGCGGTTCGGCTCGCAATGTATCGTGGTCGCCATTGATGCCAAGCGAGTCGGCGACGTAGACGGCAAACCCCGGTGGGAGATTTTTACCCATGGAGGTCGCAAGCCCACTGGAATTGATG
This sequence comes from Halioglobus sp., assembly GCA_965262875.1. Classification (GTDB taxonomy): domain Bacteria; phylum Pseudomonadota; class Gammaproteobacteria; order Pseudomonadales; family Halieaceae; genus JBALVT01. Next base: position 1,370,880 of record OZ253569.1, on the reverse strand, counting down.
CGGTGGCCTGGGCTGTCAAAATGGCGGAGTTGGGCGCGGGAGAAATTTTGCTCACCAGCATGGATCGCGATGGCACCAAAAACGGTTTTGAATTGGGTGTTACCCGAGCGATTACGGATGCGGTCAATATCCCAGTGATCGCCTCAGGCGGTGTGGGCAACCTGGATCATCTGGTGGATGGCGTTAAAATTGGCGGTGCAGATGCCGTGTTAGCGGCGAGTATCTTTCACTTCGGGGAATTCACCGTTCCCCAGGCCAAGGCCTATATGTCTGACTCGGGAATCGAAGTCAGGCTGTAGTTGCCCGGGTTTGGCTGAAACAATTCCGACACGTAAGCTAATTTAATACCTTTGGCTTCCAGTACGGGTAGCATTTCCTTCAATTGGCGAATCGTCTCTGGGTAGGGGTGGCCAATTGCGACCGCCATGCCTTTAGTGTCAACCAAATGTAATAACTCCCGAACCTTGTCTGCGATCGCGGCGGGATTGCGCTCGTTATCGAGAAACACCTGCCGAGACAAGTTTGGTACGCCGTAATCTTCGGCTGTGTTCGCTGCAATAGTTTCGTGGCTGGTGCGTGAGTCCACAAAATACAGATCTCTTTCGTGTAGTTCTTCCATCACCCACCCCATCTGCAGCCGGCGCTGGGTTAAATCGCTGCCCATATGATTGTTGATGCCGCGCACGTGGGGTATCTGTTCCAGGCTTTTGGCCAGAGTACTGCGAAACTCCTCTTCGCTTAGCTCCGTCGTAAGCCCGCCGCGGCCCAGTGGAATACTGCCAATAGTGCTCATGGGTGTGTGCAACAGTATTTCTTTGCCCGAGTGATGTGCTCGTTCGGCGAGAATTTTTGCGTGAGGTGTGTAAGGCAAAATGGCGATATTGAGCTTGCCTGGCAGATCGATAGCAGCTTTACCTGGCGCAAGGTGATGGCCGATATCGTCGATAATAATCACCAGGGTTTTCTCAAGCGGCAGAGGAGCGCTCAGTGGTAGTGCGTCTTGTTGCGTGGTGCGCTTGAACAGATGGCTGTGCGCATCCGGCCAGGAGGTTTCTGCTTGGGTCACTAAGCCTGCGCTAAGACTTACAGCGCCTATCAGGGTGGCCAATCGGTCTGTTGATGAAATCCTATGCCTACCGAATTCAGGATTCGCCATTTTTTGTGTTCGTCGCCCCAACTTGTGTCTCGGTATAAGGTTTCTGCTTGTGAAACCCTAAAATGTTCAGGCCCTTTAATAATGTTAGGGCTTCGTATAATTGATTGTCCGTAGAGATTAACTCATTTGCCGCTTGTCTGGAAAGCACTGCTTTGTCGTGATCCGTTTTTTCTTCTTTGTTGTCCAGGTGTCGTGACAAGTCGGCTTCGCTTACGCGTTTTGAAGATTTGATCGCAGTCACTTCGGCGCGCTCCACCAGGATGTCAGGAACAATACCCAGCGCCTGAATAGAGCGGCCGTTCGGCGTGAAGTAACGGGCTGTGGTGAGTTTGATCGCGTGGGATTCAGATATTGGCATGATGGTTTGCACCGAGCCCTTCCCAAAACTGTCGGTCCCCATAATGACAGCTCGAGCGTGGTCCTGAAGTGCTCCGGCGACAATTTCGGAAGCGCTGGCCGAGCCTCCGTTGATTAATACAACAACGGGAATCCCATTACTTGCATCTCCGGCCTTCGCGTTGTGATGAACTTTGGAATCCTCAGCCCGGCCTTCGGTGTACACTACAGTGCCTCCGTCCAGAAACAAATCCGATACGTCGACGCTGGCCTGTAATATTCCCCCTGGATTGTTTCTCAGGTCGAGCACCAGGCCTTTGAGCTGATTCTGCGTGGTGAGTTTTTCCAGTGACTGGGCGACATCCTGCCCGGTTCGCTTTTGAAACTGAGATACCCGGATATAACCGTAGCCCTCTTCGAGTATGCGCTGGCGAACACTGGCGACCTTTATGGTGTCTCGGGTAATTGTCACCTCAAAGGGCTGACTGGCTCCGGGCCTGCCCACCAGCAGATCTATTGTTGTGCCTTTCTCGCCGCGCATCTTGATGATGGCTTCGTTGAGGCTAACTCCCTGCAGTGGCGTCTGGTCTAGCTTGAGGATGACGTCGCCGCTCATGAGTCCGGCTTCTGCCGCAGGGCTGCCATCAATGGGCGAGATCACCTTCACATAACCATCTTCCATCCCGACTTCCAGGCCCAGGCCGGTGAATTCCCCGGTGGTGGCATTCTTCAACTTGTCGAAGGCATCCCGGGTCAGGTAAGCGGAGTGAGGGTCCAGGCCCATCAGCATGCCTTTCACCGCATACTCCAGCAAAGTACTGTCATCCACTTCTTCTACGTAGCGGGTGCGAATCTGGTTAAAGACATCGGCGAAAGTTCGCAATTCGTCCAGCGGAAGCTTGCCGGGCTCTTCTTCGGCGGCGTAAACCGGCGAGAGCACAAGAAGCGTAGTAATGCTGGTTGCCAGGAATTTCTTGATGGAGGTAAAACCGTTCATAGTAATCGCCAGGACTATCGCAGCCCGCCTTATGGATCGTGGGTGAAGTGTAACCTATCCCGCTTGTAATTTTGATGCCCAGTTCAGCGCAATCGAGCCAACTAGCTGCTACACCAGCTCCCCGGATTAGTGGGTTTGCCATTGTGGCGAATCTCAAAATACAAGGCCGCACTATCTTGCCCGCCACTGCTGCCTACGGTGCTAAGCAATGTTCCCGCGGTAACCCACTCACCGACTTCTTTGAGCAAGGTCTGGTTGTGGGCATACAAACTCATATAGCCATCGCCGTGGTCGATAATTAGCAGCAGCCCGGAGCCGCGCAGCCAGTCGGCATAAACCACTCGCCCGTGGTGAATCGCGCTTACCGATGTTCCCTGCCGAGCTGGAATGGACACGCCCTGCCAGCGCATTCTCCCTTCGTTGCGGTACTTGCCATATTTATTTTTGGGTTCTTTGCCCGACACGGGCCAGGGCATTTTTCCCTTGGCGGCACTGAACGCTTTGTAGTTGTCGGGGACTTCAAGGTTTACAACTGCTTCTTCGATTGCATGCAGTAGACTCTCCAATTCTTTGCGGTCGTTTTCCAGCTGCTTCAACTTTCCGCCTTTGCTCTGGATACTCTGGGCCAGGTTTGCTAAAGCAGCAGTGCGCCTTCGCTGAGCTATATTCAGTTTTTCCAATTGCCTTAAAAGTTGTTTACCGGTATCTGCCAATTGTTGTGTGAGTGATGAAATCTTTGGCTCAATTGCTGCAATCTCGTCCAGTGTCTTGCGATAGGCTGCGATAGTTTTACTGCGTGCTTCAAGAATGTAGCGGTGATAGGCAATCATCCTGGCAACAGTATCGGGATCTTCCTGATTCAAGAGCACTTTCACCGAGCCCTGGCGGCCCATTTGGTAGGCGCTTTTCAGTTCGGTTGCGATGGCTTCTTGCTGTGAATCGCGAGCCAGCTCCAGCGCATCCCGCTTTTTCTCCAGCTGGGCCAACTCGGTTCTGGCCTTTTTTAACTCACGTTGATTCACGTCTATATTTTGTTGCAGCTCGCCGAGGCTTATCTCGGCGTCGCGCAGTTGTTTTTGTAGCGAATCTTTTTGAGCTTTCTCGCTCGAGATCTCTGTGCTGATGCGGGCAATGCTTTGCTGCAGTTGTTTCAGTTGCGCTCGGGTTTTCTCTTCATCGGACTGTGCAACGCCGTTGAGTGGCAGCCACAGCAAACAACATGCGAGCAATAGCTGCCGGGGCGAAGGAACTTTGGTTTTGCTGGAGCTCAGCGCAAGGTCTCCGCCAGATTAACGCCCGACATCTCCTCGGGCTGCTCCATCGCCATCAATGCAAGCAGCGTTGGCGCAATGTCGGCCAGCTTGCCCGCTGTCTGGGCCAGTGTGAGTTCCCGTTCGCCGACATAAACCAGTGGCACCAGCTCTGTTGTGTGTTGAGTGTGCAGTTGGCCCGATTGGTAATCGACCATTTGCTCACAATTGCCGTGATCTGCGGTAATCAACGCCTGCCCGCCGACTTCCAACAGTGCAGCTTCAACTCTACCAATGCATTCATCCAGCGCTTCAACGGCCGCCACGGCCGCATCAAATATGCCGGTGTGGCCAACCATATCCCCGTTGGCGTAGTTGCAAACAATCAGGTCGTACTCTTGGGAGCGGATCGCGGCGACCAATTTGTCGGTAAGTTCCGGCGCACTCATCTCGGGTTGTAAATCGTAGGTTGCTACATCCGGCGATGGAATCATGATGCGTTTCTCCCCGGGGAACAGCGCTTCTCGACCACCACTGAAGAAAAACGTAACGTGGGCGTACTTCTCTGTCTCCGCAATACGAAGCTGGGTTTTCCCCTGTTGGGCCACGTAATCTCCCAGAACGTTGTCCAATGACACAGACGGAAAGGCGATTGTGGTGTCGATATCAGCGGAGTACTCGGTGGTCATGACAAAGTCTGCCAGCTGCGGCACCACTTTGCGTTCGAATTGGTCGAAGTTCTTATCCACAAAAGCCCGGGTCAACTGCCTCGCTCGGTCCGATCTGAAATTCATGAACAGTATTGAGTCGCCGTCCTGGATTGTTACTGCTTGCTCTTGTGAGTCGCAAATAAGGGTCGATTTTACGAACTCATCATTTTCATCGCGATCGTAAGCCGCCTGTAGGGCGGCTTGAGCTGAGGAAGCGGTGTGGGATGACGTTGCCTGGGTCAGCATGTCGTAGGCGTATTCGATTCTGTCCCAGCGGTTGTCCCTGTCCATGGCGTAGTAGCGCCCGATAATGCTCGCAATACCCCCGCACTCCAATTCGTTAAACAGGTCTTCAACTTTCTGCAGTGAGTCGCTTGCGCTGCGCGGAGGGGTGTCCCGACCATCCAGGAATGCGTGCATGTACACTTTTTTGGATCCGCGCTCGGCGGCCAGTCCAATAGCGGCGAGTATCTGGTTTTCATGGCTGTGAACGCCGCCTGGGGACATCAAGCCAAAAATATGAACGGCGCCACCGTTTGCGTTGGCCTTGTCGATGGCATCGACATAGGCGCGGTTGCTATTAAAGGTTCCATCGGCGATAGCCTTGTCGATTTTGCTGATGTTCTGGTAAACCACTCGACCCGACCCGAGACTCATGTGGCCCACTTCGGAATTACCCATTTGTCCGCTTGGTAGGCCGACGTCCATACCCGAGGCAGAAACCAGTGTGTGTGGCGCCTGTTCCCAAAGCCTGTCCCAGTTGGGGGTGGCCCCCTGGGCGATTGCGTTGTCTCTGATTTCCTCGCGTTGGCCCCATCCGTCGAGGATGATCAGGGCTGTGGGTGACTTGGCGGGTTGACTCATATTTTTGATCCAGAATTGCGGCGTTTGAACGGCTGGTATTCGACCGCGGCATTTTACCTTGTCTGAGGGTTTATAACATAGACTTGATCTGAGCCAGCGCAGTATAATTGCCGCCTTTTTGGGCAGCTCCAAGCTCGCAAACCTCGTAAAAGGTATAGACAGAACACTATCATGGAATTGTTTCTAGAATTTGTAGCCCGGCAATGGACGCTCGTGGCGGCGCTAGTTGCCGTGGTGATCATGCTAATTTTTCACGAGTCCCGAAAATCGGGCCCGTCTGTATCTCCACAGCAGGCGATTAATCTCGTCAATGGTGAAAATGGCGTGTTCCTCGACCTGCGAGATGCGGCCGAATATAAGGGCGGCCATATCGTCGAAGCATTGCATATTCCCGCCACCAAGGTGGAGTCTCGCCTGGGCGAGCTTGAAAAGCACAAAAGCAGCCCCATTATTTTAGTCTGTAAGATGGGTCAACAAGCCGGTGCCGCCGGTAAACAGCTCAGGGCGAATGGTTTTGAGCGAGTCTATAAGATGAGCGGCGGCATGATGGAATGGAGCAATCTTCAGCTCCCCACTGTTAGGTAGCATATAAACATGTCAAACCAGGTCAAAATGTACACCACTCGCTTCTGCCCATTTTGTACGGTGGCCAAAAGCCTGCTGGATGACAAGAATGTCGATTATCAAGATATTGCCGTTGACGGCCGCAATGAACTGCGCCAGGAAATGGTTGAACGCAGTGGCCGCAACACTGTTCCGCAGATCTGGATTGGCGACATGCACATCGGTGGCTTCGACGAGCTCAATTTGCTCAACCGTCAGGGCCAACTCGACAGCATGCTTCAGGCGACTTGGGCCAGAGCCCTATTAACCAGTAAAGAATAAATTACCCACTAATTTACGGAGAACACGGATATGGCAGACGAAGACGTACAAGCAGCTCAAGCGGACCAGCCGCCACAACAGCAATTTGTGATGCAACGCATTTTTGCTAAGGACCTGTCCTTTGAATCGCCCTCTAGCCCGAATATCTTCAAGAAGCAGTGGCAGCCCAAAGTGAATGTCGAGCTCAATACCAAGAGCGACCTTATTGATGAGCAGGGTAACTACGAGGTGGTTTTAACCGTCACAATTACTTCCAAAATTGACGATGAAACGGCTTACCTCGTTGAAGTTCAGCAAGCTGGAATCTTTTTTATCACCGGTTTTGAAGGTGAGGACTTGCGTCGTATTCTCGGCACCGCAGCGCCCAATATCTTGTTCCCTTATGCCCGCGAGAATATCGATTCTGTTTGTGTGAAAGGGGGTTTTCCTCCTGTCATGCTGGCGCCCGTTAACTTTGAAGCGCTTTATCAGCAGGCTTTGACTCAGGCTCAGAATCAGGCGGCTGAGGGTGGGGCTGAGGCGGCTACTCACTAGTTTTTGTAGAGTGTCCTGGCTTCAGAGCCTTTTAGATCGCAGCCCTGGTAGGCGTTTTACCTCACAAGGGCCTGCCCCTTGAACCGCGTGAGGTAAAACGCCTACCAGGGCTGCTTGCTTTTGAGTCAACTCGGCATTGGTTCTTATGTTTTATATCGCGCTTTATGAACCTCGCATTGCTCCTAACACTGGCAACATTATTCGTCTTGCTGCGAATAATGGTTGTGAGCTGCATTTAATTGAGCCTTTGGGGTTTAGCCTCGAGGAAAAGAATGTGCGTCGGGCGGGTTTGGATTACCACGATATGGTGAATGTGACGCGCCATGTCGATTACTCGGCATTTCTCGAAAGTATGTCCGGTTGCCGAATTATTGCTTGTACTACCAAAGGGTCGGTTGATCACGGTGCTATCAGTTATGAGCCGGAGGACGTGCTTTTGTTTGGCTCTGAGACCAGCGGTCTGCCCACAGACGTTCTCAACTCAATTCCTCCCGAGCTGCGGGCACGTATTCCAATGCGGGCGAATAGCCGCAGTTTGAATCTGTCCAATGCAGTGGCCATTGTCAGCTATGAAGCGTGGCGACAGCAGGGGTTTTCTGGCGGCGCCTGACGCCGCTACTGCATCTCCAGTTCTTTCATTTTGCGGGTCAATGTATTTCTGCCCCATCCCAGCAATTCTGCCGCATTGCGTTTGCGTCCCTGGGAGTGCGCTAACGCGACCTCTATCAAAACCCGTTCAAATTCGGGAACTGCTTCTGACAAAATATCGTGCTTGCCTTGTACCAGTTCGTCGCGTGCCCACTTGTGAAGCTGCTCGCGCCACTCGCTTTGATCATTTTGCGCGACAGGGGCGGTGTGAATCCCCAGCTCAGGGGGGAGATCTGTTATATGCACTTCCCGGCCCGAAGCCATTACTGTTATCCAGCGGCAGGTATTCTCTAACTGCCTGACATTGCCGGGCCAGGACAGCTCCGTGAGAAATTTTTCCGTATCGGGCAGCAGCACCTTGGTCTCTCCACCCAATTCTCGAGCGGCCTCCTGGAAAAAGTACTGCATGAGCCTAGGTATGTCCTCTTGGCGCTCACTGAGCTTAGGTATATGAATGCGTATCACGTTTAGGCGGTGGAACAGATCCTCTCTAAAATCACCCCGCAGCACCAGTTGTTCCAGATCTTGATGGGTGGCGGCGATGATACGCACGTCTACCTTTATTGAGGTGTGGCCGCCAACCCGGTAAAACTCTCCGTCTGCGAGTACACGCAGTAGTCGAGTCTGGGTTTCTGCGGGCATGTCTCCTATCTCATCCAGGAACAGCGTGCCTCCGTCTGCCTGTTCGAAGCGACCCTCGCGCTTGGTGCTTGCGCCGGTAAATGCGCCTTTTTCGTGTCCAAACAGCTCCGATTCTAGAAGATCTTTCGGGATAGCGGCCATATTTAATGCAATAAACGGGTTCTGCGTTCGCGGGCTGTGGCGATGTAAGGCCTGGGCAACCAGCTCCTTGCCGGTGCCGGATTCCCCATTGATCAACACGGTTATGTTGCTGTGGGCTAGCTTGCCAATTGCGCGGAAGACCTCCTGCATGGCTGGGGCTTCGCCTATAATTTCGGTGTGGGGGAGTTCCTGCTGTGGGGGGGCTTCGCCACGCTTTTCCTTGGCGTGGGCGAGTGCGCGCTCGGTGATGCTAATGACTTCTTCAATGTCGAAGGGTTTGGGCAGGTACTCAAAGGCGCCCTTCTGGTAGGAGGCGACTGCGCTTTCGAGATCTGAATGTGCCGTGGTGATGATAACGGGCAAGTTGGGATGTGCCTCGCTAAGCAGCGTCAACAATTCGTGCCCGTCGATGCCTGGCATGCGGATATCGCTGATAATGACATCCGGTTGTTCGTGTCTTAGTCGCTCAAGTAGGCGCTCGCCATCTTCAAAGCTGGTATTTTCGATGCCCGCTTGGGACAGCGCTTTCTCAAGCACCCAGCGGATCGAGCTGTCGTCATCGACTACCCAGACTTTAGTGTTATCACGCATCGTTTACCTCCATGGGTAGGTAAATAGTAAATGTGGTGTTGCCCGGCTCGCTGTCGCATTCAATAAGTCCGCCGTGCCGATTGATGATTGACTGGGAGATGGACAATCCCAAGCCGGTTCCCTGGGCTCGGCCAGTGACCATGGGAACAAATATTGCGTGCTGCAAATCTGCAGGAATGCCTGGCCCGTTGTCGGTAATGTCCATTCTGCTTACCAGTCGGTGCCTTATGCTGCCGATGGTAAATTGCCGCTGGGTACGTGTGCGCAAGGTGATATGGCAATCTGCGGGTTTTTCCGCGGCCTGAAATGCATTGCGCATGATATTGAGAATCACTTGAATAAGTTGAGATCGATCACCTTGTATTTCGGGAATGCTCGGGTCGTAGTCGCGCTCTATAGTGGCACTGTTGCCCGATTCTGCAGCCACCAGGTTGCGCACATGTTCCAGAATCTCGTGAATATTTAGTTGCTCTATTGACAGCTGCTGGTGTGGGCCAAGCAGCCGGTCAACAAGGTCGCGGAGTCTATCCGCCTCGCGAATAATGACCTGGGTGTATTCCTTTAGTTCTGCACTGGGTAGCTCTTTAGCGAGTAGCTGTGCGGCTCCGCGGATCCCACCGAGAGGGTTCTTGATTTCATGGGCCAATCCGCGAATAACAGTGCGCGTAGTTTCCTGTGCATGAACAATGCCTTCTTCCCGGCTAATTCTTAAAAGCCGGTCCACGGCTTGTAACTCGACAATAAGCCGGATGCCGCTTTCATCGTCAGCGGGGACTGGGTTGACGATGAGATCCACATGAATTTCCTGCCCGGTTTGTAGGATCACAGGCATTCCCCGGCGCGTGAGCGGGCTGTTGCGCTCTAACGCCTGCTCGAGACTGTCGAGCCAGTCGTGATCTTTTAGAACCAATTGTGCCGCGTGTATACCAATCGCTCTGGAGGCGGATACCTCCAGCAACACTTGCGCAGCAGCATTCAGACTCGTCACCGTAAGCTCGTTGTCGAGAGTGATAATCCCGGTGCTGAGATTGTCGAGAATGTCCTGTTTGTATTGCATAGTGCCCTATGATTGCCCGCCTTATCGCGGCCTATATCTCTGGTCTGCAATTTTGAAGCCAATACTAGCCGATCATATCAGAAAGAAACATCTCCCCGTAGTACAGGCGATAAAACGAAAGTAAGCGCTCGCTTCAATAAGATGATGTTGGAGCGGTCCTGCCAGAGAAGAGATGCCTTGATTTGAAGCGCACCAATATGGTGCGCTCTTTGCTTGCAAGAGTCCAGGGGTGTACCCGGTTAAGTTAGTTGTTTATGGAGGGTCGAAACACGTAAACCTTAACAGGTGTGGAAGTAGCGACGGGAGAATTATCCGCATTCAGTACACTGACAGTCAAATCGTGTGCCCCTCGAAACACATTGGCAAGTTGCCAAACAAGTGCTCGTTGCGGCTCTCCTGTGGCGACTCCATCTACATATAGCTGGAGGCTTTCTCCCTCGGAAAGTGTGGGTTCAAGGGACACGACCAGTGGGAAATTGCCAGGCCCGTTGGGTATAGTTGCCTCGTTCTCCGGAGCGCTTATTTCCACCGTGTAGTTGGTTGTGCTCTCGGATTCTAGATCGGCTTCAGGCGCTGGCCTGACCACCTCGGGCGGTGGTGGGGCGGTATTGGTCTGCTTTAATGTGACGGTTTCATGGGCTGTGCCGCTTTTGGGGGCCTGGTCTGTGTAGACGACATTGCCATTCTTGTCGATGGTTTTGTAGATTTGTGCTGACACCAAGACGGGAAAAAGAAACAGCGCAATGCATAAATATCGTGTCATGGTCCCACCAATTCGGCTTGTAGAGAGCCCCACCCTAGCAAAAAACAAGGCGGGATGCTTTAGCCTCTGTCTTGGAAGCAAAAAGCCGAAACAAAAAGTGCGCATAAAAAAAGGCCCGCGAAGCGGACCTTTTTAGAAGCACTTGCTCAACCGTTAGAGAGAGTAGTACATGTCGAACTCAACCGGGTGGGTGGTCATGTTCAGTCTTTGGATTTCCTCGCCCTTGAGCGCAATGTAGCCATCGATCATGTCATTAGTGAACACTGAACCTGCTGTCAGGAAACTCCTGTCCGCATCCAGTGCCGCCAAGGACATTTCAAGGCTGGAAGATACAGTCGGGATCAGTTTGCCTTCTTCAGGAGGCAGGTCATACAAATCCTTATCGGCAGGGTCGCCGGGGTGGATTTTGTTCTGAATGCCGTCCAGGCCAGCCATTAGCAGGGCTGCAAATGCCAGGTAAGGATTTGCAGTCGGATCCGGGAAGCGAACTTCAATGCGCTTGCCTTTGGGGTTCGGCTCGTAGGGAATTCGGATAGAGGCAGATCGGTTGCGGGCCGAATAGGCCAACATCACCGGTGCTTCAAAACCTGGAACCAGGCGCTTGTAGGAGTTGGTCGACGCATTGGTGAAAGCGTTTAATGCGCGGGCGTGTTTGATAACACCGCCAATGTAGAACAGCGCGGTTTCAGACAGGCCTGCGTAGCCATCACCTGCAAAAGTATTATCGCCATCTTTGGCGATAGACATGTGCACGTGCATGCCGCTGCCGTTGTCACCCACCAGAGGCTTGGGCATGAAAGTAGAAGTCTTGCCGTAGGCGTGAGCCACATTGTGCACGCAGTACTTCAGTATTTGAACTTCATCGGCTTTTTTAACCAGTGTGCTGAACCTGACGCCAATTTCACATTGTCCGGCGGTGCCAACTTCGTGGTGGTGTACCTCAATATCCAGGCCCATTTGCTCCATGGCTCCGCACATTGCCGCGCGGATATCATGCAGAGAATCGACGGGTGGTACGGGGAAGTAGCCGCCTTTTATGCCCGGTCTGTGGCCGATATTGCCGTCATCGAATGATTGGTTTGAGGCCCATGACGCTTCTTCAGAGTTAATGCTGTAGCCTGCGCCGCTTATGTCGGCATGCCACTTAACATCATCGAAAACGAAGAACTCGGGCTCTGGCCCAAAGAAAGCGATGTCGCCAAGACCGGTAGATTGCAAATACTCTTCTGCGCGCTTGGCAACAGAGCGAGGGTCGCGCTCATACCCTTGCATAGTCATCGGCTCAACAACGTCACATCGCAAGATTATGGTGATCTCGTCGGTAAAGGGGTCCAGAACGGATGTGCTGTCATCCGGCATCAGAATCATGTCTGACTCGTTTATGCCTTTCCAGCCCGAAATTGATGAACCGTCAAACATCTTGCCGCCTTCGAAGAAGTCGTCTGATATTTCAGTGGACGGAATCGAAACGTGCTGCTCCTTGCCGCGGGTGTCGGTAAATCGCAGGTCTACCCAGCGCGCTTCACTTTCTTTGATTAATTTCAGAGTCTGCTCTGACATTCTAAGTCCTCCAGGGGATCGTATTCGGGTAGGCCGGGGCCTGCTCCGGGTCTATAAACAGGTAAAAAGAGTTTCAATCTTCAAGATAAGGCGCTCAAGACACCAGAAAATCTGTCACACACTCCAATAGCAAAAGCTGTGCCAAAAAGTGCAAAGTCTAACTATATGAATAATATAGGGTTTATGTTCATCCAGGTTATGCGTAACTTTTTTACGCACCATGTTGGTGCATTGGTGCGCCTTATTGGTGCGAGCCACATGGGTGTCAGAAGACTTCCACATCGATTTTCCCAAAGTTCTGTCGAAGCCCGTATAATACGCGCCCCCAACAGCCGCGAATGTTATGGACTCTATGAAATTCGTTGTCAAGTACTTCTCTGAAATAGCCATCAAAAGCAAGCCGGTTCGACGTCAGTTTGTGTCCCGGCTAAACGACAATTTGCGCTCCGTACTTCGGGACATCGACCCCCAGGTTAGCTTGGACAAGCAATGGGATAGATTACATATAGGGACCGAGGATACAGACCCCACTATACTGGCGCAGATGTTGGAGGCCATGCGCAACTGCCCTGGTATCACCTACATACTGGAGGTAGCCGAGCATCCACTGGGTGACATGGATGACATTGCTGCTCGTGCTGGAGAGGTTTATAAGGATCGCCTCGCGGGTAACACCTTTGCCGTGCGTTGCAAACGTAGCGGCCAGCATGACTTTACCTCGATCGAGGTGGAGCGCTATGTGGGTGCCGTCCTGATGCGCGAAGCCAACCCGGCTGGCGTAAAGCTTAAAAACCCCGATGTCACGGTCGAGCTTGAGATCAGCAAGGCGCGGCTTTACGTTGTAAAAGCCAGGCACCGGGGCCTTGGAGGCTATCCCATAGGTAGTATCGGTCCTGTGCTCTCTCTGATTTCGGGTGGGTTTGACTCGCCCGTTGCAAGTTACTTGATGATGAAGCGGGGCATGCGCACCCATTTCCTGTTTTTCAATCTCGGTGGGCGCGACCATGAGATCGGAGTTAAGGAGGTGGCGCTCTATTTGTGGCACAAATATGGCTGCAACCAAAAAATACTGTTCATCAGCGTGCCCTTTGAGGAAGTTGTCGCCGAGCTGCTAACGAATATCAGGGACCCTTATATGGGCGTCATTCTAAAACGGATGATGCTGCGTGTCGGTGACAGGATTGCCCAGGAATTGGAAATTGATGCGCTGGTGACCGGCGAGTGTGTCGCTCAGGTTAGTAGTCAGACACTGCGAAATTTAAGCGTTATCGACAAAGCCACCCACCGAATGGTATTTCGACCCCTTATTGGCAGCGATAAGGAGGACATCATCCGCACCGCGACCGAAATCGGCACCCAGGAGTTTGCTGCCAACATGCCTGAATACTGCGGCGTAATCTCGGTGAATCCCACTACACGAGCGCGTCTGGAGCGTATCGAGGCAGATGAACTCAATTTTGATATGAGCATTCTGGACAGGGCCATAGAAAACGCAGAGCATACTCGCATCGATCAACTCGCCGAGGGCGACGCGCTAAAACGCTCTGATGTGGAAGTTTTAAGTGTTCCCCTGGCAGGCAGCACGATTATAGATATCCGTCACCCCGACGAGGTGGAACTCTCGCCCTTAAAAGTGCACGCGCAGGTGATAAAAATTCCTTTTTATGAACTTCATACCCGCTTCGAAACTCTACCGAATGACACCGGTTATATGCTCTATTGCGGCAAAGGGGTAATGAGCCGCCTCCACGCCGGGCATTTGAATGAAGCTTCGGATCTGGACATAAAAGTGTATGCCCCTTGAGCCCATCGGATAGTTCTTCCCGGATCCCCGGATAGAAATCCCTAAACCGTAGAAAGCCCTGGCTGTATGATGGTTAGCAACAAAACAGACCATCACCCACTGGGTGCACAACTCAAGGCTTACGATTATTCTACCTTACAAACCAACGAACGATTTACTCACTTCCCGTGCCGGTTTATTGGCCATGGGTCAGTTAATGGACTCCCTGAGCCTCGCCGAACGCATTGATCATTACTTTCCCCCGCCTAAAAGCAATCGCGGGTATAAGCCCCCGGAATTTATCAAGACACTCATCCTGATGCAGCACGAAGGCAGCTTTACACCGCTGTAAAAAAGTGACACTGGACATCGATGCCACTGAAATTATTGCCCATAAAGCGGATGCTAAGTGGACCTACAACAAGAACAAGGGTTTTATGCCCATGGTGGGTCATATTGCGGAAACGGGTCAGGTTGTAGCGGTTGATTTCCGCCAGGGCAATGTGCCGCCGGCACAAGACAACCTGGCCTTTATCCAGCAATGCCAGCAGTCGTTACCGGAAGGCTGTGCCCTGAATGCGCTGCGTATAGACGCCGCAGGCTACCAAACAAAAATCATTGAGTATTGTGATACGCAAGGTATCGAGTATGCCATTCGAGCCAAAACCAGCGCACCCTCGGGCAATGACCCTGCGCTGGCGTTTGTAGGCCATCGCGGCAAAAGTCGTCAGAACGGGACGGCAACTATTTGTAAAACTGCAGGAAAAACACCGAATATTGTTGGAACGCGTGCTACTTGCACTGAAGGAGTTTGAGTCGCGCCCATTTAACCCAATATCGAACAAGAATGACGGCTTATACAGGATAGGTCCGTCCAAAATGGCCAATTAAGCGCTGACACTGCGCAGAGCAACGGTTTTTGATTAAACCTCTCTGCCATATCCGCTGTGAAGGCTTATAATAAAACTTGAAAGAGGGATTCAGAGGCCCTTGAGACGCTGGCGATACTCTATCTGGGGATTTGGGTGAATAAATTGAGTAGTGGATTGACACAGAATTACGTACACTCTCACTCTTTGGAGGCAGGGTGCCTATCTGACATGAACTGGGCATTTAGAGTTAGTTTTACCCCCTCGCGCAGCGGCGTAGCCGCCGGATTATTCAGAGGTTTTAAAAACGAAGCTAGCCCCAAGGGAGTCACTGAACGACAAAGGACAGACAAGGACCTCAGTTGTGATGCGCTCGATACCGCTATTGAGGTAATGGCTAATATCAGACAGAAGCAACTGAAGCTCTGGTTAGCAGTGCGCCAGAACGGGATACCTAACAACCGATATGTGGGAGTAAACCATGACACCTGAAATCCTGACCATGCTCGGCATGACGGCGACCATTCTCATTGCAAGCTGGACGATGAATCGGTCATTGCGAACCGATCTCCGAGCCGATCTGCACCGGTTTGAAGACAAGGTCGATGCCCGCTTTGAAGCCATGGATACAAAAATCGATGCCCGCTTTGAAGCCATGGATACAAAAATCGATGCCCGCTTTGAAGCCATGGATACAAAAATCGATGCCCTACGTGAAGACCAGCACACGCTCAATGCCCGTATGTCCGGCCTCGAGGGGCTGTTACAGGGTCTCAAGGAAGCCATTGTCGCCCGCTCTGTGGCGTAACACTTCGTGTTCCATGGTTCTTTAGCTTGTTGGGAGTATCCGATTAGGCACGGCCTGGACAGATACACCGGGGCTCCTATAAGTCCGTAAGCAGAGGGGTTATTATTAATAATAAGGGTCAACTACCTAGCTAAAATCGCTTACAGAGCCATACAGGAGCCCAGGGTTGAGTAAAACCACAGGAAACTGTCACTACTCGACTGCTAAGGAGGGGTAGTGACGGTTGACGTATAGCCAGCGCCAGCATGGCCTAGAAGGTGATTTTTTTGAGTGATGGATAAGTTATGGCCAATTTTCAATCAATTTTGATCAATTGATCATTAAATGATTGTCAGCATAATTAGGGATCCCGGATCCCCGGATAGAAATCCCTAAACCGTAGAAAGCCCTGGCTGTATAATGGTTAGCAACAAAACAGACCATCACCCACTGGGTGCACAACTCAAGGCTTACGATTATTCTACCTTACAAACTCGATACAACGAACGATTTACTCACTTCCCGTGCCGGTTTATTGGCCATGGGTCAGTTAATGGACTCCCTGAGCCTCGCCGAACGCATTGATCATTACTTTCCCCCGCCTAAAAGCAATCGCGGGTATAAGCCCCCGGAATTTATCAAGACACTCATCCTGATGCAGCACGAAGGCAGCTTTACACCGCTGTAAAAAAGTGACACTGGACATCGATGCCACTGAAATTATTGCCCATAAAGCGGATGCACAGTGGACCTACAACAAGAACAAGGGTTTTATGCCCATGGTGGGTCATATTGCGGAAACCGGGCAGGTTGTAGCGGTTGATTTCCGCCACGGCAATGTGCCGCCGGCACAAGACAACCTGGCCTTTATCCAGCAATGCCAGCAGTCGTTACCGGAAGGCTGTGCCCTGAATGCGCTGCGTATAGACGCCGCAGGCTACCAAACAAAAATCATTGAGTATTGTGATACGCAAGGTATCGAGTATGCCATTCGAACCAAAAGTCGTCAGAACGGGGCGGCAACTATGGGTAAAACTGCAGGAAAAACACCGAATATTGTTGGAACGAGTGCTACTTGCACTGAAGGAGTTTGAGTCGCCGCCCATTTAACCCAATATCGAACAAGAATGACGGCTTATACAGGATAGGTCCGTCCAAAATGGCCAATTAAGCGCTGACACTGCGCAGAGCAACGGTTTTTGATTAAACCTCTCTGCCATATCCGCTGTGAAGGCTTATAATAAAACTTGAAAGAGGGATTCAGAGGCCCTTGAGACGCTGGCGATACTCTATCTGGGGATTTGGGTGAATAAATTGAGTAGTGGATTGACACAGAATTACGTACACTCTCACTCTTTGGAGGCAGGGTGCCTATCTGACATGAACTGGGCATTTAGAGTTAGTTTTACCCCCTCGCGCAGCGGCGTAGCCGCCGGATTATTCAGAGGTTTTAAAAACGAAGCTAGCCCCAAGGGAGTCACTGAACGACAAAGGACAGACAAGGACCTCAGTTGTGATGCGCTCGATACCGCTATTGAGGTAATGGCTAATATCAGACAGAAGCAACTGAAGCTCTGGTTAGCAGTGCGCCAGAACGGGATACCTAACAACCGATATGTGGGAGTAAACCATGACACCTGAAATCCTGACCATGCTCGGCATGACGGCGACCATTCTCATTGCAAGCTGGACGATGAATCGGTCATTGCGAACCGATCTCCGAGCCGATCTGCACCGGTTTGAAGACAAGGTCGATGCCCGCTTTGAAGCCATGGATACAAAAATCGATGCCCGCTTTGAAGCCATGGATACAAAAATCGATGCCCGCTTTGAAGCCATGGATACAAAAATCGATGCCCGCTTTGAAGCCATGGATACAAAAATCGATGCCCTACGTGAAGACCAGCACACGCTCAATGCCCGTATGTCCGGCCTCGAGGGGCTGTTACAGGGTCTCAAGGAAGCCATTGTCGCCCGCTCTGTGGCGTAACACTTCGTGTTCCATGGTTCTTTAGCTTGTTGGGAGTATCCGATTAGGCACGGCCTGGACAGATACACCGGGGCTCCTATAAGTCCGTAAGCAGAGGGGTTATTATTATAATAAGGGTCAACTACCTAGCTAAAATCGCTTACAGAGCCATACAGGAGCCCAGGGTTGAGTAAAACCACAGGAAACTGTCACTACTCGACTGCTAAGGAGGGGTAGTGACGGTTGACGTATAGCCAGCGCCAGCATGGCCTAGAAGGTGATTTTTTTGAGTGATGGATAAGTTATGGCCAATTTTCAATCAATTTTGATCAATTGATCAATTGATCATTAAATGATTGTCAGCATAATTAGGGATCCCGGATCCCCGGATAGAAATCCCTAAACCGTAGAAAGCCCTGGCTGTATAATGGTTAGCAACAAAACAGACCATCACCCACTGGGTGCACAACTCAAGGCTTACGATTATTCTACCTTACAAACTCGATACAACGAACGATTTACTCACTTCCCGTGCCGGTTTATTGGCCATGGGTCAGTTAATGGACTCCCTGAGCCTCGCCGAACGCATTGATCATTACTTTCCCCCGCCTAAAAGCAATCGCGGGTATAAGCCCCCGGAATTTATCAAGACACTCATCCTGATGCAGCACGAAGGCAGCTTTACACCGCTGTAAAAAAGTGACACTGGACATCGATGCCACTGAAATTATTGCCCATAAAGCGGATGCACAGTGGACCTACAACAAGAACAAGGGTTTTATGCCCATGGTGGGTCATATTGCGGAAACCGGGCAGGTTGTAGCGGTTGATTTCCGCCAGGGCAATGTGCCGCCGGCACAAGACAACCTGGCCTTTATCCAGCAATGCCAGCAGTCGTTACCGGAAGGCTGTGCCCTGAATGCGCTGCGTATAGACGCCGCAGGCTACCAAACAAAAATCATTGAGTATTGTGATACGCAAGGTATCGAGTATGCCATTCGAGCCAAAAGTCGTCAGAACGGGGCGGCAACTATTTGTAAAACTGCAGGAAAAACACCGAATATTGTTGGAACGCGTGCTACTTGCACTGAAGGAGTTTGAGTCGCGCCCATTTAACCCAATATCGAACAAGAATGACGGCTTATACAGGATAGGTCCGTCCAAAATGGCCAATTAAGCGCTGACACTGCGCAGAGCAACGGTTTTTGATTAAACCTCTCTGCCATATCCGCTGTGAAGGCTTATAATAAAACTTGAAAGAGGGATTCAGAGGCCCTTGAGACGCTGGCGATACTCTATCTGGGGATTTGGGTGAATAAATTGAGTAGTGGATTGACACAGAATTACGTACACTCTCACTCTTTGGAGGCAGGGTGCCTATCTGACATGAACTGGGCATTTAGAGTTAGTTTTACCCCCTCGCGCAGCGGCGTAGCCGCCGGATTATTCAGAGGTTTTAAAAACGAAGCTAGCCCCAAGGGAGTCACTGAACGACAAAGGACAGACAAGGACCTCAGTTGTGATGCGCTCGATACCGCTATTGAGGTAATGGCTAATATCAGACAGAAGCAACTGAAGCTCTGGTTAGCAGTGCGCCAGAACGGGATACCTAACAACCGATATGTGGGAGTAAACCATGACACCTGAAATCCTGACCATGCTCGGCATGACGGCGACCATTCTCATTGCAAGCTGGACGATGAATCGGTCATTGCGAACCGATCTCCGAGCCGATCTGCACCGGTTTGAAGACAAGGTCGATGCCCGCTTTGAAGCCATGGATACAAAAATCGATGCCCGCTTTGAAGCCATGGATACAAAAATCGATGCCCGCTTTGAAGCCATGGATACAAAAATCGATGCCCTACGTGAAGACCAGCACACGCTCAATGCCCGTATGTCCGGCCTCGAGGGGCTGTTACAGGGTCTCAAGGAAGCCATTGTCGCCCGCTCTGTGGCGTAACACTTCGTGTTCCATGGTTCTTTAGCTTGTTGGGAGTATCCGATTAGGCACGGCCTGGACAGATACACCGGGGCTCCTATAAGTCCGTAAGCAGAGGGGTTATTATTATAATAAGGGTCAACTACCTAGCTAAAATCGCTTACAGAGCCATACAGGAGCCCAGGGTTGAGTAAAACCACAGGAAACTGTCACTACTCGACTGCTAAGGAGGGGTAGTGACGGTTGACGTATAGCCAGCGCCAGCATGGCCTAGAAGGTGATTTTTTTGAGTGATGGATAAGTTATGGCCAATTTTCAATCAATTTTGATCAATTGATCATTAAATGATTGTCAGCATAATTAGGGATCCCGGATCCCCGGATAGAAATCCCTAAACCGTAGAAAGCCCTGGCTGTATAATGGTTAGCAACAAAACAGACCATCACCCACTGGGTGCACAACTCAAGGCTTACGATTATTCTACCTTACAAACTCGATACAACGAACGATTTACTCACTTCCCGTGCCGGTTTATTGGCCATGGGTCAGTTAATGGACTCCCTGAGCCTCGCCGAACGCATTGATCATTACTTTCCCCCGCCTAAAAGCAATCGCGGGTATAAGCCCCCGGAATTTATCAAGACACTCATCCTGATGCAGCACGAAGGCAGCTTTACACCGCTGTAAAAAAGTGACACTGGACATCGATGCCACTGAAATTATTGCCCATAAAGCGGATGCTAAGTGGACCTACAACAAGAACAAGGGTTTTATGCCCATGGTGGGTCATATTGCGGAAACCGGGCAGGTTGTAGCGGTTGATTTCCGCCAGGGCAATGTGCCGCCGGCACAAGACAACCTGGCCTTTATCCAGCAATGCCAGCAGTCGTTACCGGAAGGCTGTGCCCTGAATGCGCTGCGTATAGACGCCGCAGGCTACCAAACAAAAATCATTGAGTATTGTGATACGCAAGGTATCGAGTATGCCATTCGAGCCAAAAGTCGTCAGAACGGGGCGGCAACTATGGGTAAAACTGCAGGAAAAACACCGAATATTGTTGGAACGAGTGCTACTTGCACTGAAGGAGTTTGAGTCGCCGCCCATTTAACCCAATATCGAACAAGAATGACGGCTTATACAGGATAGGTCCGTCCAAAATGGCCAATTAAGCGCTGACACTGCGCAGAGCAACGGTTTTTGATTAAACCTCTCTGCCCTATCCGCTGTGAAGGCTTATAATAAAACTTGAAAGAGGGATTCAGAGGCCTTGAGACGCTGGCGATACTCTATCTGGGGATTTGGGTGAATAAATTGAGTAGTGGATTGACACAGAATTACGTACACTCTCACTCTTTGGAGGCAGGGTGCCTATCTGACATGAACTGGGCATTTAGAGTTAGTTTTACCCCCTCGCGCAGCGGCGTAGCCGCCGGATTATTCAGAGGTTTTAAAAACGAAGCTAGCCCCAAGGGAGTCACTGAACGACAAAGGACAGACAAGGACCTCAGTTGTGATGCGCTCGATACCGCTATTGAGGTAATGGCTAATATCAGACAGAAGCAACTGAAGCTCTGGTTAGCAGTGCGCCAGAACGGGATACCTAACAACCGATATGTGGGAGTAAACCATGACACCTGAAATCCTGACCATGCTCGGCATGACGGCGACCATTCTCATTGCAAGCTGGACGATGAATCGGTCATTGCGAACCGATCTCCGAGCCGATCTGCACCGGTTTGAAGACAAGGTCGATGCCCGCTTTGAAGCCATGGATACAAAAATCGATGCCCGCTTTGAAGCCATGGATACAAAAATCGATGCCCTACGTGAAGACCAGCACACGCTCAATGCCCGTATGTCCGGCCTCGAGGGGCTGTTACAGGGTCTCAAGGAAGCCATTGTCGCCCGCTCTGTGGCGTAACACTTCGTGTTCCATGGTTCTTTAGCTTGTTGGGAGTATCCGATTAGGCACGGCCTGGACAGATACACCGGGGCTCCTATAAGTCCGTAAGCAGAGGGGTTATTATTATAATAAGGGTCAACTACCTAGCTAAAATCGCTTACAGAGCCATACAGGAGCCCAGGGTTGAGTAAAACCACAGGAAACTGTCACTACTCGACTGCTAAGGAGGGGTAGTGACGGTTGACGTATAGCCAGCGCCAGCATGGCCTAGAAGGTGATTTTTTTGAGTGATGGATAAGTTATGGCCAATTTTCAATCAATTTTGATCAATTGATCATTAAATGATTGTCAGCATAATTAGGGATCCCGGATCCCCGGATAGAAATCTCTAAACCGTAGAAAGCCCTGGCTGTATAATGGTTAGCAACAAAACAGACCATCACCCACTGGGTGCACAACTCAAGGCTTACGATTATTCTACCTTACAAACTCGATACAACGAACGATTTACTCACTTCCCGTGCCGGTTTATTGGCCATGGGTCAGTTAATGGACTCCCTGAGCCTCGCCGAACGCATTGATCATTACTTTCCCCCGCCTAAAAGCAATCGCGGGTATAAGCCCCCGGAATTTATCAAGACACTCATCCTGATGCAGCACGAAGGCAGCTTTACACCGCTGTAAAAAAGTGACACTGGACATCGATGCCACTGAAATTATTGCCCATAAAGCGGATGCACAGTGGACCTACAACAAGAACAAGGGTTTTATGCCCATGGTGGGTCATATTGCGGAAACCGGGCAGGTTGTAGCGGTTGATTTCCGCCACGGCAATGTGCCGCCGGCACAAGACAACCTGGCCTTTATCCAGCAATGCCAGCAGTCGTTACCGGAAGGCTGTGCCCTGAATGCGCTGCGTATAGACGCCGCAGGCTACCAAACAAAAATCATTGAGTATTGTGATACGCAAGGTATCGAGTATGCCATTCGAGCCAAAAGTCGTCAGAACGGGGCGGCAACTATTTGTAAAACTGCAGGAAAAACACCGAATGTTGTTGGAACGAGTGCTACTTGCACTGAAGGAGTTTGAGTCGCCGCCCATTTAACCCAATATCGAACAAGAATGACGGCTTATACAGGATAGGTCCGTCCAAAATGGCCAATTAAGCGCTGACACTGCGCAGAGCAACGGTTTTTGATTAAACCTCTCTGCCCTATCCGCTGTGAAGGCTTATAATAAAACTTGAAAGAGGGATTCAGAGGCCTTGAGACGCTGGCGATACTCTATCTGGGGATCTGGGTCTTAAGAACTCCTGTTTTTATAATTATTTGCACTATTCGTAAAATATCTTTCAATTAAATACGAATTTCGGTTGTCAAAAGCCACTTAGCTACCTACTATGGGCTTCCTTTTCCAGTTTGGAATGCGATCTCTCATAGTGCCCATGTCCAATCACGCCCCCATATCTCGTACTTTGCCCCAAGTAGTCCGCCAATCAGCTGATACCCATGGTGATCGTGTGGCTATTGAGGATGGAGCCGTCAAATTGACCTATCGCGAGCTCGACGCCGCGAGGGTTGAGGCTGCAAAAGCCTTCGTGGCTGGGGGAATGAAAAAGGGCGACCGTTTCGCCATTTGGGCACCCAATATTTATCAGTGGATTGTTGCCGCCATTGGGGCGCAATCGGTAGGCGGCGTTCTGGTGCCGCTAAATACTAGAATGAAAGGCTTGGAAGCTGGCTATGTTTTGCGGGCTAGCAAGGCAAAATGGCTGTTCACTGTCGGTGACTTTATGGGGGTTAACTACCCACGGCTGCTCACCGACCAGGACCTTCCGAACCTCAAACAAATAGTGATACTAAAGGATGAAGCACCGGGCGCCATAGCGTGGGGTGATTTTTTGTCTTCTGGTGAGAGCGTCAACGATCGGGAGATTGAAGATCTTTCGCAAGCGCTTACACCAGATGACACCCTGGATATTCTGTTTACCTCTGGAACCACCGGTAACCCCAAAGGTGTTGTGACGTCTCACGGGCAGAATATTCGGGTCTTTGAAACCTGGAGTTCAACGGTGGGTCTTCGCGCCGATGACAACTATCTTGTTATCGCCCCGTTTTTCCATTCGTTTGGATATAAAGCGGGTTGGCTTTCGGCCATTCTTTGCGGGTCAAAAATACTCCCTGTTCCCAGTTTTGATATCGATGCGGTTCTGGTTCAAATTGAGGCCGACAAAGTGTCGATGATCCCGGGGCCGCCGACTATCTATCAGTCATTGTTGGCCCACCCCAATCGAAAAGATTATGACCTTTCTAGTATGCGCCTCGCGGTTACGGGTGCAGCGCCTGTGCCCGTTGAACTGGTAAATCAAATGCGCCATGAGCTCGGTTTTGAAACCGTGGTTACCGCCTACGGTCTTACGGAAACCTGCGGGGTTGTCTCCATCTGCCGTCCCGATGATTCACCGGAGCAAATTTCCCATTCTTCCGGTCGCGCTATGCCCGGGGTCGAGCTGAAGTGCGTCGATGTAAATGGAGATACGGTGGAAGCGGGGGTCGAAGGAGAAATTTGGTGTCGCGGTTACAACGTCATGGATTGCTATCTCGATAATCCCGGGGAGACTGCCAACACCATAACCGCTGATGGTTGGTTGATGACGGGAGACGTCGGGGTAATGGATGAAGCAGGTTATCTGCGCATTACCGATCGCATCAAGGACATGTTTATAGTCGGAGGTTTTAACTGTTATCCGGCGGAAATCGAAAATAGTCTTTGCAGCATGCCCGGCGTCGCAAGAGCCGCGGTGATAGGTGTGCCCGATGAGCGCATGGGCGAAGTTGCCATGGCGTTCATTGTCCCCACAGCCGAAACACCATTGAATGAAGAGCTCGTCATCGCCTGGTCAAGAGAAAACATGGCCAACTATAAGGTGCCCCGGCGAGTTCGGCTGGTCGACGATTTTCCCATGAATGCCGGTGGCAAGGTTGTTAAAGGCGAGTTGCGAGAGCTGGCTGCTGGAGAGTCTCAGTGTTAGAGCTTCAACCCTCTGATGTCAGCGAGAGCGGGATTATTGATCTCGACGAAACTGATCACGCCATTATTGACCTACTGCGCGAAGATGGGCGTTTACCCTATCGCGCAATCGCGCGTGAGCTCGGTCTAACTGAGACCACAGTTCGCGCTCGAGTTCGGCGGCTGGAAGATTCCAATACCATGCGGGTGGTGGCAGTAACTGATATCGAGGCGGCCGGCTACGAAATGTTATTGGCCGTGGGTGTGCAAGTTGAGCAGCGTTCTCCCGTAGAGGTCGCCAGAGAGCTGGCCGAAATTCCCGAAGTGTTTTCGGTGAACGTTGTGGTTGGCACCCATGATATCGAAATACTGGTTGTCGCCAAAGATCAGGAGGCCCTGGCAGAATTGCTTTGCGCGCAGCTGGCAAACATTGCAGGTGTCCGCCGCCTTACACCAGCGCTCGCTGTGGACGTGCTGAAGAATCAGCCCGATTGGGTACCCTTTCATGACTAGACGCAAACTGGATGACATCGATGCGGCGATAGTGAAATGGCTGTCGCGGGACGCTCGCACCAGCAATCGCAAGATTGCGAATGAGCTGGGCGTGACGGAGGGAACTGTTCGCGCACGGATTAAGCGGATGGAAGAAGAAAAGCTCATTCGAATTACCGCTGTGACCAATATAGACCGTTTCAGCGATGGGGCCCTGGCTTACATCTGGATTGAAGTTGAGCGAAGCAGCCAGACCCGGGACATCGCCAAGACCTTAGCAGGTATGAAGGAGTCGGGATTCGTCGGCGTAATGATGGGGCGCTTCGATATTTTGGCTATCACCATGGTGCGTAATACCGAACATCTTGGAGAATTTTTGCACGAGAAAATTAATGTTATTCCCGGCGTAAGGCGCACTGAAAGTACGCTGGGAGTGAACTTTGTGAAACACGATTACCGCATGGCGCGAATCGTTAACTAATTTAGACGCAGGGAGTCTCGATGGACAAACAAATGACAGCAGCACAGGTGGTGTCGCAGCTCGAAGACGGCATGACAATTGGCATTGGCGGCTGGGGTCCTCGACGCAAGCCGATGGCACTAGTTCGTGAAATCTTGCGCTCGGAACTGAAAGACTTGACTGTAGTTGCCTATGGCGGTGCCGACGTTGGAATGCTATGTGCAGCCGGTAAAGTGCGCAAAGTCGTGTTCGCATTTGTTTCCCTGGATTTCATTCCCCTTGAGCCGTATTTCCGGCAGGCGCGCCAAACTGGATCCATCGAAGTGATGGAAATCGATGAGGGCATGATGTTGTTGGGCCTGCGAGCCGCTTCATGGGGGCTGCCATTCATCCCTACAGAAGTAGGTCTAGGTACTGACATCATCACTAAAAACCCGGATATCAAAGTTATCGATAGTCCTTACGACGATAAGGAGTGGGTGGCCATGCCGGCACTGAAGTTGAACGCGTCACTGATTCACGCAGACCGTGCGGACAAACGCGGGGTATGCCAAATCGCCGGCCCTGATTTCTATATGGATGACTGGTTCGCACGCGCGGCCGATAGAGCCTTTGTTTCCTGTGACGAGTTGGTGGACAGTGATTTCTTCAATGACCCTGCTCAAGCTCGGCTGGTGCACTGGGAGCGATCCGCTACCAGTGGTGTAGTGCATATTCCAGGGGGTGCACACCCCTCATCCTGCAGCCCAATGTACGGGTTTGATGTTCCACATCTCAAAGTCTATACGGGTTCTGCGAAGAACGAAAACGGCTTTCAGGGCTATGTGGATAAGTTCCTGGGCAACTCTGAGGAAGAGTATCAACAACAAGTGGGCGGCCTCGACGCCATCCGCTCCATCGAATTGCCTACCTACTAATTGGCCCGGGAGAGCTCGAAATAATGACTACTGCAGCAGCAAATTACACCCTGGCTGAATTGTGCATCGTGGCAGCCGCTCAAGCGTTCAGCAACGACGGCGAAATTCTGGCCACCGGCATCGGGGTCATACCCCGTTTGGCCGCCAGCCTGTGTATGAAGACTATCAATACCGATTTGATGATGACCGATTCGGAAGCGTACTTACTCAGCGAACCAAACCCATTGGGTAAGCGCGATGAAAATTTCGTTCAGCGCAATGAAACCTGGATGGGGTTTTCTCGAATATTTGATAACGTCTGGAGTGGCCAGCGCCACGCCATGCTTGGACCGACACAGATTGATAAATTCGGCCAATCCAATACTTCGGCGTTAGGGGGTACTTATGAGCAGCCCAAAGTGATGATGCTGGGCGCTCGGGGTTTTCCGGGCAATTCTATTTCGCACCCGAACAGTTTTTTTGTGCCAGGCCACAATACCCGAGTGTTTATGGACGGCGAATGTGATTTTGTTTCATCGATAGGATACAACCCGGCGCGCCTCCCCAAAGGCCACTCCCTGGATGATGTCCAGATTCGTCTTATCGTCACCGACTTGTGCGTAATGGACTTTGGCGGTCCGGATCACCAGATACGGCTGGTTTCTCTGCACCCTGGAATCTCCCGGGATCAGGTTCAGGAAAACACAGGCTACGAAGTTCATATGTCCGATGAGGTTCCGGCGACTGCGGCACCCACTCAGGCGCAGCTGGATATCATTGCCGCCCTGGATCCACACAACCAGCGGGCGCATCAGATTAAAGATAACCCCGCAGGCGATCGCAGTTAACCGCTGCGATTTAATGGAGGGCTTAAATCATGCTTGAGACGCGTTTGACGTCATTGTTGGGGTGCAAATACCCCATCGTGCAGACCGCAATGGGATGGGTGGCTGATCCAAACCTTGTGGCAGGTAGTTGCAACGCAGGTGGCTTCGGCTTTCTCGCGGGCGCGACAATTCCACCCGGGGAAATGGAGCAGGATATTCTCCGCGTTAAAGAACTGACCGACAAACCCTTCGGTGTAAATTTCCACATGTACCAACCCAATGCGGCTGACATTGTCGACATGGTGGTTCGCCACGGGGTAAAGGCGGTGAGTTATTCCCGCTCGCCGGGGCCGGAATTTATTGGCAAGTTGAAAGACGCCGGTGTCATTTGTATGCCAACGGTCGGTTTACCCAGGCATGCTGTTAAGGCGGTTGAGCTCGGTGCCGACATCGTGACTGTACAGGGTGGCGAGGGTGGCGGTCATACAGGATCAGTACCAACGACATTGTTGATACCGCAAGTGGTAGATGCGGTTGGCGACAAAGTTCCAGTGGTTGCCGCAGGTGGTTTCAAGGATGGCCGAGGTCTTGTTGCTGCCTTGTCATGGGGTGCCGGGGGTATCGCCATGGGAACCCGTTTTTTAATGACAGATGAGAGCCCGGTTCCTCGGGCCACTCTCCAGCGCTATATCGATTGCAACAACCCCGGAGAGATTATTGTGTCCCGGGCAATGGATGGCCTGCCTCAACGAATGATTACCAATGAACTTCTGGGGCAGCTAGAAAGAGCCAGCGGTTTGAAGAAGTTGATTATCGCCGTGCGCAATGGGCTGGCCTTTCGCAAATATACTGGAGCAAGTATCCCCGGTTTGCTGAAATCTGCCTTTGCCATGAGTACCGATGGTGAGATGACGCCAGCGCAAGCCATTATGTCTGCCAATGCGCCCATGATTATTCAAAAAGCCATGGTGGATGGTGAGCCCGCGCTGGGTGTGCTGCCCAGTGGTCAAGTAGCGGGAGTCATCGACAAATTGTTGAGTTGCGAAGAGTTGATCAACTCCATTGTTTCAGAAGCCGAATTGCGCCTTGCCGAACTGGCAAAACGAGTGAACACAGCACCGTAAAAGGAAAACGATATGTCCAAACCTTTTAATACAAGTATTCGCGATGGCATTGCCGAAATGATGCTGGATCATCCGCCGGTGAATGCCTTCGACAGTGCGGGCTGGTTTGCCATTGCCGCCGAGATCGATGCACTGGGTGCCGACGATGATGTGAGAGTGATTATTGTCGCCGCGGCGGGCAAAGGTTTTTGCGCGGGGGTGGATATCAAAGAGTTGGCGGCACAGGCGAATAAAATTGTGGATGTGAATAAGGGTAACTACGAGACCTTCCGCGCCATCCATCGCAATCCCAAACCCGTCATCGTCGCCCTGCACAGTTTTGTTTTAGGTGGCGGGATTGGTATGGCCGGGGCGGCCGATATTATCGTTGCCTCGGACTGCACACGTTTTGGCGTACCGGAAATTGATCGGGGTGCGATGGGCGGCGGGGCGCATTTGCAGCGTATGTTCCCGGTGCAAAAGGTTCGTTATATGTATTTTACTGGCGAGTTTATCGATGCGCATGAGGCCTATCGCTTGGGTGCCGTAGAGCGTGTAGTAACCAAAGAGGAATTGTTGCCCTGCGCTCGAGAGATCGCGGAGAAAATCGCGGCGAAATCCCCCGCGATGGTAAAACTGGCGAAGGAGGCCCTCACAGGTATTGAGGATGGCAATCTTGAGGACAAATATCGCTGGGAGCAAGGTTTTACTCTTGAGGCATACACCATGGAAGATTCTCAGGAAACTCGCGATGCCTTCGTAGGTAAACGCGATGCCAAATTTGATGAGTAGGATTCAGTAATGGATTTATCGTATACGCCACAGCAGCAAGCACTGCGCCGGGAAGTGCGGGAGTGGTTGGCCTCGAATGTGCCCGCTGATCCCCTGGAGAGTTTCGACACTGAGCGAGGTTTTGCCCAGCACCGCGAGTGGGAAGCTACTTTGAACAAAGGGCGCTGGGGAATGATCACCTGGCCGGAGGCGCTGGGAGGCCGCGGTTGCGACCTGATCGAGTGGCTGATTTTTGAAGAAGAGTATTACAAAGCGGCCGCTCCGCTGCGGGTCAACCAAAACGGAATATTTTTACTCGGCCCTACCTTGATGGAGTATGGCACCGAAGAACAGAAAGCACGGATTCTACCCAAGATGGCCAATGGCGAAGAAGTGTGGGCTCAGGGCTGGTCGGAACCCAATGCCGGTTCAGACATGGCCGCTATTCGCTCTACTGCGGTATTGGATGGTGACCACTATGTTATCAACGGACAGAAAACCTGGTCTACTCGAGCGGTCTACGCCGACTGGTGTTTTTGCATGTTTCGCACAGACCCCGAATCCGGGCGCCATCGCGGTTTAACCTTCATTCTTGTGCCGCTGGATACTCCCGGCATTACAGTGCGACCGATTCCCCAACTTGATGGTTTGCCAGGCTTTGCGGAAATCTTTTTTGATGATGTAAAGGTGTCAGTGGAAAACAGGCTGGGCGACGAAGGTGCTGGCTGGGGTGTCGCAATGGCGACGGCCGGTTTTGAACGCGGCTTAATGTTGCGTTCGCCGGCACGTTTTCAAGAGACCGCCAAGCGTCTAGTTCAGCTTTACACCGGGAATCTCGATTCAGCGGAGCGCGACCCGGCGGTAAAGGAAGCGGTATTAAAAGCTTATATGGACGCGGAGAGTTATTGCCTCACCACCTATCAAACGGCTTGCCGACTGACTCAGGGCGGAAAAATTGGCGCTGAGTCCTCTACCAACAAAATCTTCTGGTCTGAACTCGATCAAAACATGCACGCGACGGCGATGAGTATTTTGGGTGCCAGAGCTGAACTGCTCCCCCACGCCCCAGACGCCGCGGGTGTCGGCAATTGGCTAGAGGGGTGGCTGTTTTCGCAATCCGGACCCATCTATGCCGGAACCAACGAAATTCAGAGAAACATTATTGCTGAACGAATGCTGGGAATGCCGAGGTAGAGTATGGATTTTACATTTAGCGAAGATCAATTGTTGTTTCAAGAATCTGTTCGGGATTTTCTGCTCAACGAAGTAACGCCAGCGCGAATTCGCGCGAGTTGGGAATTAGATACGGGGCGAGAGTCCGGGCTCTGGCAGCAGTTAACGGAATTGGGTCTGGTGGGAATGACCGTGCCGGAAGAGTTCGGTGGCCTCGGCATGAGTGAGCTCGACTTTGTATTGCTGGCCCAGGAGTGCGGTTACGTGGCGCTCCCCGAGCCCTTAGTCCATACCGTTTTAGTGGCGGTGCCCATGCTCAAAGGCATCGGCGGCGACCTGGCGAGTACCTGGCTGCCCAGGGTTGCAGCAGGTGAGGCAAAAGTTGTTGTGGGGCTGGAACAGAATTTGTTGGTAGAAGATGCGCATGTTGCGAATTTGTTGCTATTGCACAAAGCGGGAGATATTTATGCGTTGCTTCCCGATCAGGTGGCATTGCAACACAATGAGTCGGTCGATCCATCAAGGCGATTGTTCAGCGTTGAAATAACCGCTTCAGTCGACCCGCTGATCACTGGGGAAGCTGCCGTTACTCTTGCCCACGCAGCGGCTAATCGCGGAGCCCTTGGCTGTGCCGCCCAGGCCCTCGGTTTGTCCCGGCGAATGATTGATTTGTCCGTGGCTTACACCAGCGAACGCCATCAGTTCGGTAAACCGATCGGTTCTTTCCAGGCAGTAAAGCACCTGATGTCAAATGTTGCGGTGCGGCTCGAGTATGCCAAAGCCCCTGTACACCGCGCCGCTTACGCCATCAGTCAGAATTTGAGCTCTGCCTCGAAGAATGTGTCTCACGCAAAAGTGGTCGCCTGTGAAGCAGGTCATCTCGCGGCCAGGAATTGTGTGCAGGTTCACGGCGCCATGGGTTACACCTGGGAAGTCGATTTGCATATTTTTATGAAGAAGGCCTGGGCACTTACCAATACCTGGGGCGACGCAGCGTTTCACAAATCCAGAATTGCCGAGGCTATTTTCGCCGAAGATGCGCCGCTTGGCGCAGGTGTTACTTTTCAGTAGCCCTGGTGACCTTTTAATAGACAGTATTGAAATACGGAGAATAGAACCAGTGGCAGATGCTTATATAGTAGACGCGGTGCGATCGCCAACCGGCCGGCGCAAGGGCGGCCTTGCCGATGTGCACGGCGCGGACCTCGGCGCTCACGTGTTAAAAACACTGGTCGAGCGAAACGGCATTCCCGACAACGAGTATGACGATGTGATGTTCGGATGTGTGGATACCATAGGTCCGTTAGCGGGGGATATCGCGCGTTCCAGCTGGCTCGCCGCTGGTCTGTCTGAAGAGGTTCCGGGCACTACCATTGATCGCCAGTGTGGCTCTTCGCAGCAGGCGGTGCATTTTGCAGCGCAGGCAATCATGGCGGGCGTGAATGATGTTGTGATCGCCGGTGGCGTTCAAACCATGACTCGGATTCCCATTTCTTCGGCAATGCTGGCGGCGGTGCCGATGGGCTTTAGTGATCCGTTCTCGGGCAGTCAGGGGTGGGTGGCTCGCTACGGGAATGTACCTGTCTCGCAATTTAATTCAGCACAAATGATCGCGGACAAATGGAAAATCTCGCGCGAAGCAATGGAAGAGTTTTCCTTGGCGTCGCATACGCGAGCTTTTCAGGCCATCGGGGAAGGTCGATTTGCTAAAGAAATCGCGCCGTTAAACGGTGTCCATATGGACGAGACGCCTCGAAACAGTTCGCTAGCAAAAATGGCCGAACTATCTCCCTTACAAGAGGGTGGAACAATAACGGCGGCGGTTTCCAGTCAGACCTGTGACGCATCATCGGCAATGCTGATTGTTTCCGAAGAGGCATTGAAGCGATATAACCTCACCCCCCGCGCCCGTATCGCCCATATGAGTGTTCGCGCCGACGATCCGGTTTGGATGCTAACTGCACCGATCCCCGCCACAGCCTATGCGCTGAAAAAATCTGGAATGAAGCTCGAAGATATTGATTTGGTCGAGATTAATGAGGCCTTTGCCTCTGTTCCAATGGCGTGGCTGATAGAGACCGGATACCCGATTGAAAAGACCAATGTAAACGGCGGTGCGATCGCACTGGGCCATCCGCTGGGTGCGACTGGAACCAAGTTAATGACAACGCTTCTGCACGAATTGGAACGCACCGGCGGCAAATACGGGCTGCAGACAATGTGCGAAGGTGGCGGTCAGGCGAACGTCACGATTATTGAACGATTGTAGAGCGATTGTAGAGCGATTATAGAGCGATTATAGAGGAACATAACATGACGGGAATTTGTGACGGACGAGTAGTGATTGTGACAGGCGCCGGTGGTGGTTTGGGCGCAGCGCATGCAAGAGTATTGGCTGGCGAAGGGGCCAGTGTAATCGTCAACGATATTAATCGCGAGGCCGCTGAGGCGGTTGTCGAGGAGATCGTGGCCGCCGGAGGAAGTGCTGAAGTAAACACCTCCGATATCACCAACTACGACGACAGCCTCAATGCGGTGAAGCAGGCAATCGAACATTTTTCCGATCTGCACGCAGTTATCAATAACGCCGGAATCAATCGCGACAGAATGTTCGCTTCCATGACGGAATCAGATTGGGACGCCATCATGGCGGTACATCTTAAGGGTCATTTCTGCATTAGCTCCCATGCTGTTCACTATTGGCGCGGCCGATCCAGGGAAGGCGCAGCGGTGGACGCCCGCATTATCAATACAAGTTCCGGTGCTGGCTTGCAGGGCTCCGTAGGCCAGTCGAATTATGCAGCAGCCAAAGCGGGTATAGCTGCACTGACCCTGAACCAAGCTGCAGAATTGGGCCGCTACGGTATAACGGCCAATGCAATCACTCCTGCAGCGCGTACTGGAATGACGACTGCGGTGGCAGAAATGGCCGAGCGCATGGCCAAGCCGGACGACGGGAGTTTTGATTACTGGGCACCGGAGAATGTGTCTTCTTTAGTCGCCTGGTTGGTTTCCGGCCAATCGAGTGAAGTTACAGGCCGTGTGTTTGAGGCACAGGGCGGAAAAATTTCTATCGCAGACGGCTGGCGCACAACAGAAGGTGTTGACAAAGGGGCCCGTTGGGAACCTGCAGAAGTTAAAGATGCCATCGCCCAACTGCTGGACAGGGAAGTACTGGCGCAAAAAGTATACGGCAGCTGATCGGCCTGGGACCCACTGAGACGATGGACTTCACATTTACCGAAGAACAGGAAATGATCCGCGATACTGCGGCGGATTTTCTTGCCGAAGTGTCAACCAGCGAAGCGGTGCGCGCGGCTATGGCTACCGAATCCGGATACAGCCTGGAACTGTGGGGTCGAGTGTGTGAGGAAATGTACTGGCAGGCCATTCATATTCCCGAAGAGTACGGTGGTTTGGGTCTGGGCTACGTCGAGCTTGTAGCCATGCTTGAACAGATGGGCAGTCACCTGTTTTGTTCTCCTTTCTATTCTACCGTTTGCCTGGGCGTGAACGCTCTGTTGGTTGCCGGGAACGAGGAGCAAAAGGCCAACTACCTCCCTGCTATTATTTCCGGCACCACTGCGACCCTTGCTTATACGGGTACATCGGGTCAGTGGAATGCCGATGCGGTAGAAGTGACTTGTTCCAGGAGCGAGACCGGCTATGTGCTGAACGGAGAGTACCGCTACGTTCCCGATGGTCATACCGCTCAGCTGTTGATTGTTGCCGCCAGGATTGAGGGCAGCTCATCTGAAAATGGAATTTCCCTCTTCGTATTACCTGCCGATACTAGTGGAGTTACACGCCAGTGGTTGCCCACAATGGATCAAACCCGCAAGCAGGCGCACTTGAGTTTCGATAGTGTTGCTCTGGATGCATCTTCTTTGCTGGGAACCCATGGCGAGGCGTGGCCGGCGCTAGAAAAAATTATAGATCTGGCGACCATCGCTATAGCGGCCGATCAGGTGGGTGGTTCTCAAAAAGTACTAGATAGCACCGTAGATTTTACCCGGGAACGAATTCAGTTTGGGCGGGCAATTGCGTCGTATCAGGCGGTGAAGCATAAAGCCGCCGATATGATGGTAAAAGTCGAGGCGGGAAGATCGGCAATTTACTATGCTGCCTGTGTGGCCGACGAAGCGCTTACAGGTGGCCCCTTGGGTGCTGAATTATCCGAAGCCGCAAGTATCGCCAAAGCATGGTGCAGTGACGCCTGTTTTCACAATGCCGGGACTGGTATCCAGTTGCACGGCGGTGTTGGTTTCACGCAGGAGTACGATATTCAATTGTATTTCAAACGGGCTAAGTCAACGGAAACCTTTCTCGGTAATGGCGCTTATCACCGCGAGCGATTGGCGAGCCAGTTGCTCGATGGCGCGGAGGCACTGCTATGAAACTGGGCTTTAGTGCTGAAGACGAAAAGTTTCGCGATGAAGTTTCCACCTGGTTGAAAGAAAACCTCAGTGGGGAATTCGAACTCACACGAGGCCGCGGTGGCCCCGGTGATGAGCATATGTTTGTTGAGGAGCGAAAAGCCTGGGAGCGGAAACTTGCCGAGGGTGGTTGGACCTGTATCGGGTGGCCTAGGGAGTACGGCGGTCGCGGCGCAACGGTTGAGCAGCAGGTCATATTCAACGAAGAGTATGCGCGCGCCGGCGGCCCCGGGCGCATGGGGCATATTGGCGAAGGCCTTACTGGACCTACGCTCATTGCTTTTGGTAGCGACGAACAGAAACAGCGATTTCTCCCCGGTATTGTGAGCGGAGAACAATTGTGGTGTCAGGGTTATTCAGAACCCAGTGCAGGCTCTGATCTCGCCAACGTTAAAACCAAGGCCCGGTTTGACGAAGTGAGAGGGCAATGGAAAATTACCGGCCAGAAAGTCTGGACTTCATTAGCTCACGAATCGGAATTTTGTTTTGTCATCGCCCGGACTGACCCGGAGTCTGTAGGCCAAAAGGGTCTTGGATTTTTTCTTATTGAAATGGATCAGCCCGGCGTTGAAGTTCGACCGATTCAGCAACTGACGGGCACCAGCGAATTCAACGAAGTATTTTTTGACGAAGCGGTGTGTGGCGCCCACGATATCGTTGGCGAACCCGGGCAGGGTTGGAAAGTGGCCATGGGCTTGCTTGGTTTTGAGCGCGGGGTGTCGACCCTCGGCCAGCAAATGCTCTTTCAGAATGAGTTTAATGAAATTATCCGGGTGGCCAAGGCCAACGGGTCAGCGAAAGACCCTGCTATCCGCCAGCGTATTGCCGACGCCCATGTGGGCCTGCGCATTATGCGTTTTAACAGCATGCGAATGCTGTCCGGCGGCAGCGAAGATGGCAGCCTTCAGAAAGAAGCCATGATTTACAAATTGTACTGGGCTACCTGGCATCGAAATCTGGGTAAGCTTGCAATGGACGTATTGGGTGCCGAGAGCGAAATTCTCGACGGCGGGCCTTACGAACTCAACCGGTTGCAATCGATGTATCTGTTCACTCGCTCGGACACTATTTACGGCGGCACCAATCAGATTCAACGCAATATTATCGCCGAGCGAGCGCTTGGCATGCCTCGAGAACCACGCGGTTGACCACTTCATCACGTCATATCACTTTATAAAAAACGGGAGAAGCACACATGGCGCTTAAAGAGCCACCACCCTATGTTAAGGGGCGCAATTTACTTGAAGGTAGATCCGTATTGATTACAGCCGCCGCCGGAGCGGGTATAGGTTTTGCCGCTGCCACTAGAGCAGCGGAAGAGGGTGCGCGTGCCGTTATGATTAGCGATGTACACGAGGGCCGACTGGAAAAGGCGGTCCGGACGCTTAAATCCCATACAGGACTGGAGTCTGTCTATGGCCGTCTGGCGAATGTCACCGTCGAAGAAGATGTGCGCGCCTTGATAGAAGAAGCAGAGTCGCTGATGGGCGGTGTAGATGTATTGATCAATAATGCCGGTCTTGGTGGTACCAGGTTGCTGGTCGACATGGAAGACGATGAATGGTCGCGAGTGTTGGATGTGACCCTCACAGGCACAATGCGCATGACCCGGGCAATGCTCATGAAGATGCAGCCAAGAGGTGCGGGTGTCATCGTCAACAACGCCTCGGTGCTCGGCTGGCGTGCGCAGAAAGAGCAGTGCCATTACGCCGCAGCTAAAGCAGGTGTAATGGCATTGACACGCTGCTCTGCCCTGGAGGCGGCTGACCACGGTGTCCGCATCAATGCGGTTTCCCCTTCTATCGCCTTCCATGAGTTCTTGAAAAAAACCACGCCGATGGAACTGCTTGAAGAGCTGGCATCGAAAGAGGCCTTTGGCCGCGCTGCAGAGGTTTGGGAAGTTGCCAACGTCATGATGTTTTTGGCATCCGGTTATTCCGGTTACATGACCGGCGAGATTGTTTCCTGCTCCAGTCAGCGGGCTTGATAGAACACATAGAGGAATTGGCAAATGGGAGATGCAGTTATTGTCAGTACCGCTAGAACGCCAATTGGGAAAGCCTTTCGCGGGGCGTTCAACGATACAGAGGCGCCCGCGATGGGTGGCCACGTGGTTCGTGCAGCGGTTGAGCGAGCGGGGATCGATCCAGGCGTTGGTCGATGACGTACTGATGGGTGCGGCGGCCCAGCAAGGTACACAGGCCTACAACCTGGGCCGCTTGTGCGGTATTGCTGGTGGTCTTCCGGATACCTCGGGGATGACAATGGATCGCCAGTGTTC
The DNA here is from genome assembly GCA_965262875.1 of Halioglobus sp. Classification (GTDB taxonomy): domain Bacteria; phylum Pseudomonadota; class Gammaproteobacteria; order Pseudomonadales; family Halieaceae; genus JBALVT01. Next base: position 1,334,043 of record OZ253569.1, on the reverse strand, counting down.
CTCCGGATTGATGAGCATAGCGAGCGCCGCTAAATCCATTATGTGCAATGAGTATGATGTGGCGGTTGCCGGTGGGGTGGAGTCCATCTCCCTGGTCCAGAACAAGCACAGGAATAGCTACCGGGCAGTGTCTAAAACGGTTCTGGAGGCATCACCCCAAGCCTGTATTCAGATGATAGAAACCGCTGAACTTGTGGCCGGGAAATATGGTGTATCACGGCAGGCTCAGGATGGGTATTCGTTTCAGAGTCAAATGCGCACCGCCGCAGCATCCACAGGTCATCCCTTTGGTATGAGTGGCGCTCGCATGGTCGGACATTCGCTGATCGAAGGTAAAAGGCGTGGAGCAAAATACGTGGTGGTTACCATGTGTATTGGCGGAGGCATGGGAGCAGCCGGCTTATTTGAAGTCGCTTAAGCGCTAAAAAACGGTCGGAGATTCGTCTTCGGCTGTTTACATTTCTTCACACTGAACACCCCTAACTTACAATTCTTCACCCTGCCTGCCTAGCTGGAGGGCGATACCGCTGTGTTACACTGGTGGCATTATGGAACGCGAAAAATCGTGTCCATTTGACCTACATTGCACAGGTATGCGTTTGGCCATGAAGAAGATAGGCGAACTGTTAGTCGGGCAGGAGAAAATATCCGAAAGGGATGTTGAGCGGACGCTGCTGGCCCAGAGTGAGATGGGCGGAATGTTCGGTCAGGTCCTGGTCAAGCTCGGTCTGGTTTCCGAACAGGATGTCGCACAGGCTCTGTCGCAGCAGCTGGATATTCCCCTGTTGCTGGCCTCGGAGTTTCCCGAATCACCTATACAGATTGATGGAATTGCCCAGGATTTCCTCACCAACAATGGCGTGGTCCCGGTAGAAGTTACCGACAGCTCGGTAAAATTTGTGGCCATAACTCCCCAGGATGATTTCCTTGCCAAAGCGCTGGCCATGGCGATAGACAAGCGCATCGAACTTGTCATGGGTTTGGAGAGCGACGTCAACAGGGCCACGCAACTTTATGCCCAGGCTCAAGAAGAAGAGAGTGAGGGCGAGCTGGATACTGATCAGTTCGGCGGCCAGAGTGATGACGACTTTATTGAGCATCTGAAGGATTTAGCCAGCGAAGCACCTGTCATCCGCTTGGTCAATCAGATTATTCATCGCGCGGTCGATATGGGGGCATCCGATATTCATATCGAACCCTTCGATGATGGACTCCATTTACGCTATCGTGTCGACGGGGTTCTCCAGGAGCAGCAGGATGCTCCCGCTACCAACTTGGCTCCGGCCATAGCCTCGCGCATTAAGTTACTCTCGCAAATGAATATTGCCGAGCGCAGATTGCCTCAGGATGGCCGGATTATGACCCGGGTTAAAGGCCACGAAATTGATTTGCGTGTCTCCACTATCCCGACAGTGCACGGTGAGAGCATTGTTATGCGGGTACTCGATCGCGAGAGTATTCGTTTGAGTTTAAAGTCGATGGGCTTTAGCGACGATACCTTAGTGCGCTACCAGGACCTGTTGGCCAGGCCACACGGCGTCTTACTGGTTACCGGACCTACCGGCTCCGGTAAAACAACCACTTTGTATGCCTCCCTCGCTTCTTTGGATTCCGGGTCACTGAAAATTATCACGGTTGAGGATCCTGTCGAATATCAACTTCAGGGGGTGAATCAAATTCAGGCTCAGGCCCAGATCGAACTAACCTTCGCCGCTGCGCTGAGATCAATTTTGCGTCAAGATCCCGATATCATCATGATCGGTGAGATGCGCGATACCGAAACCGCACAAATTGGCGTGCAGTCCGCGCTTACCGGCCATCTGGTGCTTTCGACTTTACACACGAATACGGCAGCCAGTGCCGTGACACGGCTTGAAGATATGGGTGTGGAGCGATATCTGATTACCTCAGCGGTCAATGGTGTATTGGCGCAGCGATTGGTTCGAAAACTCTGCACCGGCTGCAAAGCGGAGGTCGAGTTGTCCTGGGAGGATGTTCAACAATCTGGCTTGAGTGCATTCATGCCGGACGGTAACCGGCTTGTGTATCAGGCTACCGGCTGTGATGCCTGCACGGGCACGGGTTACGCAGGCCGTGCCGCAATTCACGAATTGTTCGCTCTGGATGATGAAATGCACAGAGTCATTATGAGTGGTGCGGACGCAACCTTGCTGCACGCCGCCGCAAGGCGTCAGGGAATGATCACCCTTTATGAAGATGGTTTGCGAAAGGTCGCAGAGGGTGTTACCTCTCTTGAAGAGGTGATGAGAGTTACGCAAGACCAATCGAATGTTGTCGTTACCTCAGAGGCTGACTCCGGGCCCTCCGCTACTGCAAGTTACGCGTCGGCCTAGCGCGACTCATGCCGCAATTCAGCTACAAGGCCATCGCAAGAGATGGAAAATCCATGCAGGGCACCCTCGAAGCGGGCGGATTGAATTTAGCCTCCCGACAACTACGATCTCAGGGGCTAACCCTGTTGAAGCTCGAAGCTGGCAATTCGGGAGCGTCGCAACAAACCGATAAGCTTCAGGGTAAGCCGCCCGGTCGACAAAATGTTCTGTCCATGACCAGTGAGCTAGCCGTTTTACTCCGTGCGGGCTTGCCTCTCGATCGAGCCCTGAAGGTACTCATCGACATGGCTTCGGAACCCGCCATGGATCAGCTTGTGAGCGAGCTGTTGACTGAGGTAAAAGGCGGCAAAGCGCTGAGTACTGCGTTGCAACCTCACGAGGACATATTTGGCACGTTCTATATCAACATGGTTCGCTCCGGTGAGGCCAGTGGGCATATGTCCAGTGTGCTTGAGCGGTTGGTCGAATACCTGGAAAGCGCAAAGCAAACTCGCGACAGTGTTGTGTCGGCGCTTATCTATCCCTGTATTTTGTTGTTCGTTGCGGTGCTGTCCATTGTGGGAATGCTCGGCTTTGTAGTTCCTCAATTTGAAACCCTGTTTGCCGATATGGGGGAGGCCCTGCCGCTGATGACACAGGGCGTTATCGCCTTTTCCGGTTTTATCAAAAGCTGGGGTTTACTGCTTCTAATTGTAGCAGTAGGGGGTGGTTGGTATTTTCGAAGCTGGGCCGCCACAGATGCCGGAAGAGTGGCCCTCGATGGCCGCCTTTTGAACATGCCGATCGCAGGGGGGATTATTTTTGAGTTTGAGGTTTCCAGGTTTGCGAGAACGGCGGGTACTCTGCTGGGGAACGGAGTGTCTCTGTTAAAGGCAATCTCGATTGCGATCGGGACGGTTGACAATCGGGTGATCAAGGACGCATTGGCCGTTCTCCCTCCCGCGGTGAAAGCGGGAAAGCGTATGTCCGTGGCCCTGGAAAACACCGGTTTGTTTACGCCGATGGTTATCCAGATGATTCGCGTAGGCGAGGAATCGGGAGGTCTGGGAGAGATGTTGCTGGAGTTGGCCAAAGTCTTTGACGGCCATGTTCAGACAGGTATTAAGCGAGGGCTCGCGTTCCTTGAGCCGATGTTAATTTTGGTGATGGGCTTTTTTATTGCGCTCATTATTATTTCGATTTTACTTGGCATTTTATCGGTGAACGACCTTGCCATGTAATCGCTATTTGCTAGTGCGACGCTATGGGTTGCCTAACTGTTTTAAAGATTGAGGATTCACTAATGTTCAACTGTAAGAAAGCAGGCGTAAAAATCGCAAAATCCCAACAGGGCTTTACTCTGATGGAGCTTTTGGTGGTGCTCGCCATATTGGGATTGCTGGCAGGTTTGGTCGGACCCCAGGTTCTCAATACTCTCGGGGGCGCCAAAGTGAAAACAGCCGGCATTCAGATAAAGGACCTGGAGCAAGCCCTGGAAATGTACAAGCTTGATACCGGGCGCTTCCCCAATACTGAAGAGGGCCTTAATGCGTTGATGAAGAAACCCTCGCGTGCATCTGGCTGGAATGGTCCGTATCTCAAAGCTGATGTCCCTCTAGACCCGTGGAGCCGCGAGTACCACTACAAATATCCCGGCGACAAGGCTGAGTTGGATATCTACACCTATGGCCAGGACGGTGAGACCGGCGGCGAAGGCGAAGATACCGATGTCGGCAATTGGCAGTGATGTAGAGATTGATCTCGCAGCCCGGTAGATGCGTCAACAGCCATGAAAATACCCATACCGCCAACTCGAAACCTGGCATCGCGAAGCTCAAACGGCTTCACGATGCTGGAGCTAATCGCCGCAATCTCAATAGCGGCGGTTGTGTTGGCCGTATCTGTGCCGGCCACGGGTCGCATGTATCAATCAGTACTCTATCGGGAAGCCGTGGGTGATGTAGTAACCATGCTGCAATCTGCCCGCTATGCTGCCATTAATACCGGCAGGGCCCAGGATGTCGAAGTTAACCCCAAGACTAATCAACTGCGGTTTAATGACAGACGCCAGCAGTTGCCAAGTGGGTTTAGTATGCAGATTCATGCGGCGCAACAGCTGAACAGACGTAACGTTGGTGTCATCCGGTTTTATCCGGAGGGGGGTTCCAGTGGCGGTGGCATCGATCTCACCTCCCCGACAGGTGCCGGTGTGAAAATTTTAGTTGACTGGATGGTGGGCCGCGTGACCCGGGAGAAACATGCGTCCAACTAAGCGCCACAGCCAGGGGTTTTCGCTGCTTGAAATGATCGTAGCTATGTCTATTTTGGCACTTTCTCTTGGGGTTTTGTATCAAGCTGTCAGCGGCGCGACGCGCAATGTGCGCACGGATGAGAAATATGCCTACGGGGTTGAGCTGGCTAGATCTCTGCTCGCCAATTACGCCGTAGTGCCCGCTTCGGGTTTAAATACCCGGGGCGAAACGGCCGGCGAGTTTCGCTGGGAAGTGCAAGCCTCTCCACTCGAATTGCCCCCGTCTATGCAGGCAGGTTCTTTGCAAACCATCGCTGTGACAGTGAGTTGGCCCGATCGCGGCAACAGTAAAAATATTGCGTTGCACTCGGTAGTGCAGGGTGTGCAGGGTGTGCAGGGTGTGCAGCAATGAGACTATTATTGCGTACCTCGCGTTCTTCTCAATGTGCTCGCAGCGATGGTGGTTTTACGCTCATAGAGGTCGTTATCTCCCTGGCGATTTTATCGCTGATTATGGTCGCAACCATTTCCGCGTTGCGCACTTTCGGCCAAACCCGATTCACACTGGCCACCATGACCAATCGAGTGGATGAAGTGCGCTCTGTCAGCAGTTTTTTGCGCGACACTTTCGAATCTACGGTGATTGGACGAGCCAGCACCGGATTGTCTCTGGGGGGTAGCAGTAGTGAAGGTTCCTGTTTTTCAGGTAGTACCGGCGCAATGAGCTGGAAGGCGTTTGTGCAGTTCGGTGAGGGTTGGGGTGGCGCATTGTTGCTGCGTGTTGAACAGGATGAGCAGGCGCTAAAACTGCGCTGGCAGGAAATTCCCGGAGTTACAAAGAATGTTGATTGGTCTGACACCCCGGAACGGGTGCTGATAGATGAAATACAGGAGCTGAATATTTCCTATCGCGCTGGATTTAACACCGACTGGCAGAGCGAGTGGTTTGGAGATGAGCTTCCGGCCCTGGTTCGAATGACTATAAAGGCCAGGGGAAGATTCTGGCCAGAGTTGATACTCAAGGTGCAGCGTTGAATATGAAAACTCAACAGGCACAGACCGGAGTAGCGCTGGCAATTGTCGTCTGGTTTCTCGCTGCCATGTCCCTCATGGTTTCAGGAATAGTGTTTCAGGCGAAGGTAGATACCCGCATGGCACAATTGCATGTGGCAAAGGCCAGGGCAGTCGCCGCTGGGGATGGTGCTATTTCACTGATGCTGGCCAGCGTTGTTGCTGGAACCGCACAGCAATCCGGTCAAGGTCGGCAGCTTCCTCCCATGGGTTTTGTGGTGGGTCCCTATGAGGTAAATGTAATATTAGTGCCGGTTTCAGGCCTCATTGATTTAAACAGTGCCTCTGCAAACATGCTGGCTTCTCTGTTCGGGGTCCACGGTGGTTTGAGCGAGCTTGACGCTCAGATCCTGGGTGACTCTGTGGTAAAGTGGCGCGCGACGCAAGGGGGACGAAACGCCCGATCAGCCCGGTTTAGTGCTGTAGAGGATTTGCTGCGCGTTGATGGTGTCAATCGCGGATTGCTCGATAGTATTCGGGATTCGGTTGCCGTCGGAAACTCCAGGCGAAGAAATGTTGATTGGTCTGCTGCACCTCAGTCGGTCCTCGATGTTTTGGAGAAACACAATCCAGACAAGGCCGGGCAACAGCTGGGTCGATCAATCGGACAGCCAGGTTCAAACAACAACAACGGTAGAACGGCAATAGGTAGTTCTGCGCGAGGCGGCAGGCTCGGGTCTTACCGGGTAGATGCGATTGTTCGTGTGGGTGATCAGCAATGGCTCAGGCGCCGCTGGGCAGCTAAGGGTACGACCGGAGCCGGTAAGTTACCCTGGCGTTTTGTGCGAACGGAACCGCCGAGAGTATTGCAAAACACGCCTTTGGCGAAGCATACATAGGTTAATCATGGGGCAGTCTGTAGAACAGTGGGAACTCTTCGACTTTGATGTTCGCCAGATCGGCAAATATTGGCGATCGGCGTGGCGGGAGTTTTTGTGGGGATCCGGTTCTCCCGTAAAATCCAGGTTAGACGAAGTGGTAAAGCTGCGCAGCGAATCGGGTGTAGCCTGTTATCACGCCGGTGGGGAGGTAGACGAAGCTGAGACGAAATGTGAGGCAACACTACTCCCTGAATCACAGGTGTTGGCCAAAACAATTAGTATGCCTGTAGCCGTAGAAAACGATCTGGATGCCGCCATGGCAATGGAGGTTTTAGCCAACAGTCCGTTTCCGGAATCCGACACAGGTTACGGCTGGAAGATCTCCGGCCGAAACGATGTAAGCTTCAATATCCAGCTGGCTATTGTTTCACTGGGTTCGACCATGAGTTACCTGGGGCGAGAATACGATTGTCACGTTGCAGACGCGCAGGAAGTTTGGGCCCTCATTGGCGGTGGGCCTGTTGTACTCACTGGTTTTGGTGAAGGCAAGCGGCTCAAGCGGTACAACAAAAGACTTGTTCGCGTGGCTGGTTTGCTCGGTGGCAGCGTGGTGTTGCTTGCTTTGATTTTCTCGGTCGCTAGCGGTGTAAAAAACCTGGAGTTGAGCCTATATAGGCAGCTGTCCGTCGACATTGGGGCCCAGGCAGAAAGCGCTTCGGAAATGCGAAATGCCTTAGTGCTTGCGAACGGGACTATCGCGGTGGTCAATGATCTAATTGCCGATCGCCCCAACCCAAGATATGTTCTTGCGAAGCTGACTCATCTCCTGGGAGATGACGCCTCTTTAGTCAACTTTTCTCTCAAAGGTCGTCAGTTAAAATTTTTGGGGCGGGCAACCAACGCCGCAGAGGTTATACAGACGCTGACTAAAGAACCTGCGTTTGCCAGGGTCGAATCCAGATCAGCGATAACCAAAATTGGCGCCTTGGAGCAGTTTACGCTGGAAATAGAATTGATGAGCGAGGCTCCTCAATGAACTGGTTTAGGGATTATCAGAAAGCCGGGGCAATCGTGGGGCTATCCGTAGCAGTTCCTGTTTTGGCACTACTTTATGTACTGGGCGGATTTTTGGTTTTACGAGCGGACTACCAGACTGAAATAGATCGAATGGAACCGCGAATCGCTAGATTGAGCGGCTTGGTGCAAAGTGAAGATAGGTTGAATGAATCATCATCCGAAGTCGGCACGCAGATAGCAGAACTGGTTTACCCGGCTACCAGCGATCGGGCGTCTATCGCTGCAGACCTGCAAAAAAATATACGCGAGCTGATTGCAGCGACCGGTTTGAGCATATCCAACAGTAGAATACTTCCGGCGGCCCAGACAGATTCTTTTGACCACGTGGGCTTGAGCCTTACCGTCAACGGCGACTTGGCCGCACTGGATGAAGCGCTCGGCGAAATCGCAGCCTACTCACCGGTGCTGATGGTGGAATCATTCGACGTCCGACCGAATCGGGCAGCGCATCGTTCTACCGATGCGGCGCAGCAGACGGTCACGGCTAGCCTTCAGCTTACGTCTTTGAGGGCTCTGCAGTGAACAACTTCCTTCCAGGTCGATATAAGGTCAGTGGAAACCCGCTACTAACAGAACGCAGAATAGAGCTAGTGGCTGTCGTGTTCGGCATCGTGCTTTTGCTTCAGCTGGTTTACAGCGTACTTCGAATACTGCTGCTGTCCGCGCCAGAGCCTGTAGTTCCCGTCGCCGGGTCTCTGGCATTTTCCGGGGTGAGAACGGTTCAAACTGTGAGCGCATTGCAAAGTAACGAAATTGTGGCTCGCCCGCTTTTTTGGTCCTCCAGGCGTCCACTGGACGCCGCCGCCTTTGTTGAAGACATTGCTACCGATGGCAAACCCACCGGCGAGTTGGCAAGTGTTAGTTTGACTGGTGTTTTCGGCGGTGGTGAATCGGCTGGCATTATCGCTGTGGTGGACGACAAAAAACATCGAGTGTTGGTCGGAGGAAAGATCTTCGACTGGACACTCGATTCAATAGGCTTGGACCATGCTGTTTTTGTCAGAAGGGGTGAAACACAGAAGTTGGAGCTCAAGGCCGCGAGCAAAAATGTGAAAACAAAGAAACGTGACAATAAAAAGAGAAAACTAAAGTTATGAAAACTCCGGGAGTGTCAATGATAGTGTCTATGATAGTGTCTATGATAGTGTCTATGATAGTGTCTATGATAGTGTCTATGGATGCGCGAGCGAGTCGTTTAGCTTCAGCGATTGCGCTTTGCGTTGCGCTGGCAAGCTGCGCTCCGCTGGGAACAAAACCGCCCGGCGCCGGTGTATCGCCATCGACCGGTGCTGAAATCAGCTCGGCATCTGATCAATCCGGGCTCAGTGCCGCCGCAGAAGCTGCTGGTTTGTCTAAAACCGCTACTGGGCTGGCCCAGGCAAAGGCGGATGGAGATACACGAGCAGAGGCGGTGCTCTACCGGGGCAATAATCAGCAGGTAAAAATACCCCCACGGCGCAAGCCCGTAAAACTGCTCGGGGAAGCCGTCAGCCTGAATTTTGAGAATGCGCCTTTAAGTGAAGTCATGCATGCCATCATGAACGACATACTGTCACTGGATTACGTGGTGGATCACCCCGTGAAGGGCGAAGTCACTTTGCGAACCCGTACACCTGTTCCTCGGGACCAGCTTCTGGGCATCCTTGAATCACTGCTCAAAGCGAACAATGCGTTAATGGTTCGCGGGGAGGGCAACCGCTTTCTCATTACTGGCGCAGGGCACGGGGCGGGATTATCCGGCGGCGCTTCCAACGCGCAAAATACCGGAGCGGGATTTAGCACCAGTATTATTCCCCTGCAATATGTCAGTGCCGCGAATATGGCCGATATTCTAAAGCCGGTAGCCGATGAATCAGCTTTTGTTCGAATCGATAATACCCGCAACCTGCTGATGCTTGGAGGTACCAGGGCTCAGCTCAATGGCTGGATGGATATGGTTACCACCTTCGATGTGGATTTGTTGGCGGGGATGTCTGTAGGTATTTTCCCTCTGGAAAATACTCCGGTAAAGGAGATGGACGCCGCGCTTAAGGGCTTGCTGGGTGGGCAGAATAAAAAGGAAGGCGGGACCGATCTTGGGGAGTTAGTGCGGATTATTCCAATGACCAGGCTCAATAGTATTTTAGTGGTTACTCCCCGATCTCAATATCTGGACCGGGTGGGGACCTGGATTAGCCGGCTGGATACGCAGCCCGATTCCAGCTTCGAAAAGCAATTACACGTTTATCCTATCCAGAATACTACAGCCGGCAGGTTGGCAGATTTGCTGAGCAGCATTTACACCGGGTCGAGCGTGCAGTCGGGTAGCTCTGGCAATAGCGATTTTGGTGGTTCGGGTCGCAATTCAGAGGTCGCTCCCGGCCTGAGCCAGGAGACTATACGCTCGTCTTCGGGCTCGGGGTCTGGTGGAGGCGGGATCTCTGCGGGTGTTGGCCAGTTTGCCAATAATGAGGAGATCTCAGGTGGCAATTCGGAATTTACCTTTGATGACGTTCGTGTTGTCGCTGATGATGAAAATAACGCCCTCCTTATATATGCCACTGGGAAGGACTACAAAAAGATAGAGCTGGCCTTAAGAGAGTTGGATGTGGTGGCTACTCAGGTCATCATTGAAGCGAGTATTCTTGAGGTCACCTTAAATGATGATTTGCGCTATGGCCTTGAGTGGAGTTTTAAAAATGGCTTGGGGAATAACTATGGTGGCGCTGGACAGCTGTTCAATAGTGATGCGGGTGTGCTCGCATCGCGGGCACCCGGGTTTTCGTACACGATAAGCAATGCATTGGGTATGGATGTGAGAGCCGTACTCAACACGCTTGCCACGCAATCCTTAATCAATGTTATTTCAACGCCGTCGGTAATGGTGCTCGATAATCACACAGCCTACATACACGTGGGAGACCAAATCCCCATTTTTTCCGCCCAGACCATCACTGACGGTGGGCGGACGACGCAATCGGTGGAGTATCGCGATACCGGCGTAAAGTTATCGGTTAGGCCCTCGGTCAATGCCGGCGGTTTAGTGACAATGGATATTGAGCAGTCTGTGAGCAACATCGGGCGAATTGACCCGGCAACTCAGCAAACCGCGTTTTCCGAGCGAAATATAAGTAGCCGCGTGGCAGTAAGATCGAATGAATCCGTTGTATTGGGAGGGTTGATCAGGGAAAATGCCAGCTCGGGTTCAGTTGGGCTGCCGTTTCTGCACAAGATACCTTTAATAGGTGCTTTGTTTGGTGAAAAAACCAAAACAGACGAGAGAACGGAGTTGCTGGTGATCATAACGCCGCGCGTTCTCAATAATGAGGCGCAGCTGCGAGCCGTAAGTGCTGAAATGCGATCCCGATTTCGCCACATGGAGTTGATTGAAGTTCAGCCCTAGTATAAGCCCGCAACTGTAGGCCAAATTGGCTCCTTCTGACGAGCGACGGAGCAACCGTTAGTGAGTGACGAGTGAAATCACAACCGCTGATTATTTCCATTCATATGCCGAAGACGGCAGGCGTGAGCTTTCGCGCGACCCTGGAGGAGCATTTTGGCGATGGCTTCAGGCACGACTACGCCGATTATCCGCTGAATCAAATCCCGGAATTACGCAATGAGTCGGCTCTGCTGGCCAGGCGAGCTGTCGAGCCGGAGGAATACAACGACGCGCTGTGTGTCCACGGGCATTTTTTGCCTCTGAAGTACTTGGGTCTGGCCCAGCACCGCGATTGCAAATTTGTAACCTGGCTGCGCGAACCCCTGGCGCGATTGGTATCTCATTACCATTACTGGCACCTGACCTACGATCAAGCCTCTCCCACCACAGCGGCTCTGCATCGAAGAGTGGTAGAGGAATCCTGGACCCTGGAGCAGTTCTGCCTCTCCGGTGAGTTGCGCAATGTGTATGCCCAGTTCCTGAACGGCTTTCCTGTCACAGCTCTCGATTTCATTGGAATCACTGAGTTCTATGACGAAGATATAAAGTACTTCAGTGACCACTTTCTGTGTGAAAATGTCACACCCAAAGCCCTCAATATTCGCCCTGAACCCGTCGGACAACTACCCGGGGAGCCGCTTCCCGCCAGGTTCTGGGATGAGGTGGCGGCTTTCCATGCAGATGATATCGTGCTCTACGAAATGGCACTTGCGCGACGCAATGAGCGCCATTCGGCGCGAGCCGGAGTGGGGCAATAGCCTCATCGCCCCTGTAATTATCACCGGATTTGGCTATGTCGCGACGGTTTTCAACACCTGATATTTTCTATATAATGTGCGTCCGAAAACAGGAAAAGTGTAATAAAGTGAATAACTTACCTATAGATATGATTGTGAGCCGTCTCCTGAGACTGGTTGCGGCATGCATGCTAGCGGCTGTCGTTGCCTGCTCGGGGGATTCAGCACCAAAACCCCTTACCCCGGAGGGTGAATTGGCCTTGATTGAAAGAGTCACAGAGCGCTGGCAGGCGATGGTGGAAAAAGACTTTGCCAAGACCTATGAGCTAACCACACCCAATTACCGAAGAGTGTTCCCCAAGGCCTTGTATATCGGTAAATTTTCCTACGCGCTGGATTGGGAGTTGACAGGGGTAGAGGTGGTTAACTATGATGCTCCGGCAGCTGTGGCAAGTGTGGCGGTGCGGGTCATGTCCAGGCCAGCCAAACAAACGCGGTCTGCAGCTATTTTTGGTGCGACACCGGTGACTCTTCACGAAAGCTGGATCTTTGTGGATGATCAATGGTGGCATAATGCCAAAGATTAGCTGCTGTACTTCGTTGACAGCTAGCTGCGGTTGGCGATAATAGCGCTAACAACTTTATTAATAGTTGTACAAAAAGAGTGAAAACACATTAGGAGCTCCTCTCATGAAAGCAAATTTTAAACAAGTAGGCCTCGTCGTCGCCGCATTGGCAGCTGTAACAGCTGGCTATGCTGGTGTTGCAGGCGCGCAGACCCGTTCTGCCGGTAACGTGGGCGATCTCGCTATCGTTCCTTACTACACCGTGCAGGACGACTGGGCAACCGGCGTTCACATTATCAACACCAGCGAGGCTACCCAGGTGGTTAAACTCCGTCTGCGTCGTGCATCAGATTCTGCTGACGCGCTGGACTTTAACCTGATTCTGTCTCCCCGAGACGAGTGGACGGGTAGCCTGGATAACAGCACGGGCACCACTATCTTTTCAACCGATGATGCAAGCTGTACTGCACCTCTGATGGCTAGTGGTCAGTTCGTAATGCCTGCTATCTACGCTGCTGGCGCAGAAGAAGGCTACATCGAAGTTATCGCCATGGGGCAACCCACTGTCGAAACTACGCCAATCGCCGTTGCTGCCAAGCACACAGGTGGTGTTCCAAATGATTGCAACGCTGTCCAGTCTAACTTCTTTGCGAATCTCGCTTTTGATGGGACTGAAGTTAGTGATAAAGAAAATGCCCAGGGAAACCGCGGCAACGCACTGACTAATCAAACTGCTGCTGCCGGTATTGCGGCTGCGTTTGTTGCGGCTGGTAATACTTGCCGTACTGCTGCGGGTACTCCCATTCTTGACGCTAATACAACTCTCTCAGGTGTGTGTGAAAACATGTACAAGAATAGCGTACCAGGTGCCTTGTCGGTGTCTTATTTCATACGCGATGCGGCTACTGGCATTGAGATGGGCGGCAACGCGGTTCACATCAAGGACTTCAGCCCCGCCCCCTGGATGACAAACCAGGAAACGGGTCTGTTCAGTGGTGATGTGTACGGTTTTGACTACCCTGATCTGGACGGTGGTCCCTTCGAGACTACTCTAACATCTGACATTGCAACAGGTCTTCGCGGGAAATTTAAAACCTTGCGTGACAGTACAGTGCTGGGTTCAGACAAAGTGCTGAATGACTGGTCTGTGGCTACTGCCCGCAACGTATCTACCGATTGGGTTGTTACCTTCCCGGGTCAGTACACCATGCTGGATTACTGGGTATGGGTTTCACAGGGCTTCTCAACAGCCAAGTGCGGACAGACAGCAATTGCTGCTACCGCCCGGCCTGCGGTTCCACTGTGTGATTTCCGTGACATTCCCGTGACTGCGGCCTTGACTCTGTACGATCGTGAAGAAGGCGTGATCGCAGGCGCTTCCGGAAGCCTGGTAATTTCTCCAGCCGTTCCTGGTACCACCAACACACTGTTGCTTCCTACTGAAGTCAACGTGATTGAGTGGACTAACGGTGGAAACACTCCTGTGTTGGGTAGCGCTTATGTCACCACGGTAGATCCTTCTGTACTGGGTGACTTCGGTTGGGCATCACTGGCTGTTAGCTCTAGCTCCAAACCCGGTGGTCAACGCATATGTCGCTTTGATCCGAAGACCAACAACAACAATCCTGTGGGTGTTCCGGTTTGGGATACATCGGCTGCACGTGGAGACATTCCTGGTGAGGCGGATATGGCAGTTGCTACAGCAGCTGCGGTTTGTCAGCCTGTTGATACAGCTGTGCCTATGGTTGGATTCGTTGCCTGGGAGCGTAGCTTCCCGCAGAATCCTGATGGAAACTACGGTCGTTTGATTGATCACAGCTTCAATTAAAACCAGGTAGTAGCTGGAATGGGAACCGGTGCCGTAAGGTGCCGGTTTTTTTTTGACGGACAGAAGAGAATTTGAAAGTGATGAAATTGAACAGTTATTTCGCAGCATTACTGGTGGTTTGTTTCCTGAGTGGTGTTGCCAGTGCGCAAAATGTCGTTGAAGACGAAGGCGTGACTATTAGTCAGCAGGAGATGGAGCAGCTGGTGAAGCATTGGACACCAGAGATGCAAAGTGCCGCAGCAGACAATCTGGGTGATCGCCTTGAGTTGATCAATTTTGCTCTGACCAACAAAAAAGTGGCTGCGCAGGTACGAATGATCACTCCGGAATCAGACCCGGATACCTATTGGAGGCATCAGTTTGAACTTCAAAACATGAACAGGCAGCTCGTTGTTCAGGAATTTCTCGCCCAGTTGGAAGTTCCGGATATGACCGGTTTGGCCCCTGAGCGCTATCATTCAGAGAAGCAAAAATATGCATTTGTTCCTGAAACGCGTCATGCCTCGCATATTTTACTGTTATGCCCGGGACTCAAGTGTATCCGCTCTGATCGCCGTCTCGAGGCTGATAGTATTGTGGCAAAGTTAAAAGCCGGAGAAAGCTTTGAAACTCTGGTGGAAGCGCACTCGGAAGATCCAGGCACCAGGAATTCCGGTGGAGTATTCAAGCAAGAAATGGCGTTAGGGATGAAAGAGGTTGATGCTCATTTTGTTGGTGGGGTTTTTGGCATTGAGAAAGTGGGTGATTATTCTGATGTGGTTGAGTCCAAATTCGGATTTCATGTTATTCGCCTCGATCAGGTTCAGGAAGAGTATTACAGAACTTTTGATGAAGTAAGGGATGAGATTATTACAGATCTCGATTCCGGGTTTCGGCAGTTATCCGCCAAAGATTTTGATGCGCAGTTTCGGGTGACGGACGATGCGGTTATAAATGGCCCAGCCATGGACGCGATCTTCGAAAAATATAAATCGCAAGCGTTGCCCAAGTAAAGTTTAAGGGCAAGTAGAGCGGTTGCAACAGCCTGTGACATCGGCCCTGGCGGCAATGATAGTGCCTGGGTCGAATTCGCCTACACCTTGTGCTATTGCATCGCTATTCCCCGGCTAGCTTCGCTGCATGCTATTATAGCCTTCGCTAATTTAAAGATTCACCCGTTCAAATGAGTACATCCCCGGAGAAAAATTTACTGTTCGTCGTTGGGATGCACCGCTCCGGTACGTCCGCGCTTGCGCAGGAAATGGAGGCTGACGACAACAGCCATTACTTAATTTATCGGGTATTAGGCATCACCAATGAAGAAGGAAAACTCATCGATGTTTACCAAAACAAAGGCCGATTTCTCTACAAGTATGCGGGATCGTTTTTAGAAGAAGCCGCGAAAGCATGCTTTTTGGAGAAATATCCAGACTCTGGCTCGATACGCATTCCAAACACAATTGGACAACGCCCTAAAACCTTCGAAATCGATTGCCTTGTTGAAGAACGCGACGCAATTGAAATCAAATGGCGTGATGCGACGGCGGACGGCGACCATATCACCAAAGAACATACCCGCATGCAGAACGTCAAAAACGCAGGGTACAAACCTATCCGCGTGATGTTTTACTACCCGCTTCGCACACAAGCGATGCGCATACAAAAGACGCTGGAAACGCTATATGCAGGGGCAGAGGGCGAGTATCACTATGGCGATGATGCTTGGGATTACGTCCAGCAATACACTGGGGTTGATCTGAAGGGGATTCTAGAAACCATAGCAACAGAGCGAACCAATGGCAGTTAAAGCGCAGACACACATAGGCGATTGTCTTGATGTCCTGCTAGAGATGCAGCCGGAATCAGTCGATCTTATTTACGTTGACCCCCCGTTTTTCACACAAAAAGTACATGATTTGATAACGCGTGATGGCTCAGCAAGTTTTAGCTTTAGAGATATTTGGGAAAGTGACAGTTCCTATGCCGATTTTATCTACCAGCGAATAGCTCGTGCCCGTGATGTTCTAAAGAGTTCGGGCAGTCTGTTTTTTCACTGCGACAAATCAGCCTCCCATATAGTTCGTTTGATGCTCGATAGCATTTTCTCACCTGACCATTTTCAATCTGAAATTATTTGGCACTTCAAAAGATGGTCAAATGCTAAAAAAGGGCTATTACCCGCCCACCAAACGATATTTTTCTATTCGAAGACTGACAAGTTCAAATTCAACACTTTTTATCAGGAATATTCGCCCTCGACTAACGTAGACCAGATCATGCAGAAACGTGTTCGAGATGAACGTAACAAGTCGGTTTACGCTCGCAATGAGAGTGGCAAAGTGGTTGGTAATGGCTTAAAAAAAGGTGTGCCGTTATCGGATGTCTGGGAGATACCATTTCTCAATCCGAAGGCTAAAGAACGGGTTGGCTATCCTACGCAAAAGCCCGTTCTTTTGATGAACAAGATTATCGAACTTGTGACCGAAAAGGGTGATGTTGTTCTAGATCCCTTCTGCGGAAGTGGAACAACGCTTGTGGCGGCACAGCTTTTAAATCGTAGTTCGATAGGAATCGACATAGCAGAAGAAGCAATAGAGTTGACCAGGAGCAGGCTTGAAAATCCTGTTATTACTGGATCGGCGTTGCTTGAAAAGGGTAAGGAGTCGTATCGGCAACACGATGCCTATGCGTCAAGTCACATGATTGGCATTGATTACATGCCAGTACATCGGAATAAGGGCATAGACGGGTTGCTAAAGCAGGAAATTGACGGGTTGCCTGTATTCGTTCGTGTGCAACGTGATGGTGAAAATATAGGTCAAACAGCCGCCGCCTTGAAGAAGGCCGCAAAAAACAAAGGTGACTGTAGCCTAGTGGTTATCGCTACGTGTGACGACTTGTTAGGTTATAAAGCCACCTCAGATGTTCACCTAATTCCGTCAACATCGTTTGCAATTACCGAGTTAATAAGCCGAAGTTCGCAGGTGTCTCGACAAGAGTTAGCGGTAGCCTTAACGGAATGATTGTGCAATGGCTAACGAACAAAAACACAAACATTTAGAACTGATTCAAGGCGTAATCAATCGTCTTTCAACGAACCCGTTTCTTTTAAAGGGTTGGAGCGTCGTTCTGATTCTTGCTGTCATCGTCGTAATGGTTTTAACAATAACCGCGCAGGGGTAAGCAATGGCAAAACACAGAGCATTCTATAGTTTTCACTACGCACCGGATAACTGGCGAGCTTCAACAGTACGGAATATCGGAGCGATAGAGGGTAACAAGCCCGTACCAGACAACGATTGGGAAACCGTGAAGAAGGGCGGGGATACAGCTATTAAGAAATGGATAGCCGACCAGATGAAAGGCCGCTCCTGTACGGTTGTACTCGTTGGTACGAATACGGCAGGCCGGAAATGGATAAACCACGAAATTATCAAGTCATGGGACGATGGCATGGGTGTGGTTGGCATCCATATTCACGGAATAAAAAACTCAGACGGCAAGGTGTCGACCAAGAGAAAGAACCGCGATGAAGGGGCAAGGCGACCTTTTCAAATCTGGATATTTAAACCTAAAACCACCTGAACCGAAGCCGGATATTTTTAATATTCTGGAAATCAAACCGCACGACACCGCCGGAATACGCGGGGCAGTGTTCGCAGCGTTACAGCCCATCGCACAAGAAATAAAGAAAGAAAAACCCAGCCCGTTAGCGGTAGCGGAGGGCTTCTATAAAATGGCTGATCAGTTCAGGAAAGAGGGCGAACGACAGCTTTTAGACGGTGGAAAATGACACAGGCCGGATATTTCATAGCCGCCGCCGTACTTCGGGTCTTGTGGAAGAAGTGACAAAAGTGTCGAATCTGGTGTATAGAAATAATTGCCAACAAACGGCAGGGTTTCCCAGCCATTGGCAAGTTAATTATTTTTCCAAAAAGGCGTCATCGCAAGGTTTGTCCGCTCAATTACTCTAAGCGCGACAATATTTCACCTGCCAGGACAGTTTTGTCTAACCCGCTTGGTGTAGCGTGGGTCTGGGGAATTGGGGGCGATTCAGTGGAGCACTACAGTTGTAACCTATGAAGAGGTGATATTTCTAGTAAGCTGGCTGACAAAATAGTCAATTATTTCGAGCTGTGTAAGTAGCAACATCGCCACACTTTCACATTGTTTTGGGCGTGTAGGGTTCGAGCCTAACCAATATTTGGCTACGCCTGATTCCAGGCCAATATTCACAATTCTGCGAGCGATATCGCCATGCGTGGTTTTGTGAAGCAGTTTTACAGGTGGATGAACAACATCACGAAATTCGTCTTCGGAGAAATCAAACAGCGATTCAATTCTAGTGACCAGTGAAGGAAGGTTATTGGACTTCCAATCCCTTAGCTCTTTTTCCCCATATAGAGCCATATGCTGAACCGTTGAAACTCGGTCAACAATTGTCCTGAGCAGTACTTCTGCTGGAAAAGCGTAATGCAATTTAAGAAGCTCCCCAGTTGCGAGGATAAGTGTAATTGACTCTGTAAGGAGCTGTATGCAAGCCTCATCTACTACACCGCCGCATTGCTCCTTTCGAACACGCCTGCGGCGCGTCTCTCAAAGGAATATGCTTTTACACCACAGTATTTTCCAATATGAAATGAGCCTGAAGGGAGGGTGTATTAAGCCCTTATCTTGAGTCGCTCATGGAGTTGCTGAAATAAGTGATCTCGTGCTGAATTTAGTTGTTCAGCGGCCTCATTGTCCGTCATTTCATTGGCGAATGCATCCAGATTTCTAAAGGTGATTCCCGGCTTTAAATATTGGCTGGGTTTGGCCAGGGAGCGGAATTTCTCATAGGGTGTCATCATGTCGTCGTAGCGGTATTTCTTCCGCTCCTTGCCCTTCTCATCAATAATGGTGGTGGGGAAATAGCAGGGCCGGTGGAAATTGACGTATCGGTAGACTTGATGGCTATTGAGTTCAGTGAAATCCGTGGCGTACTGCTGAGGTATGTGGGTATAGCCATAGAGTTTGCGAATGACCGAGCCATTTTTACTCTCAACCAAACCATTGTCGTTACTGTGCCGGGGCCGTGATTTGGTAAATTCAATGTGCAACTTGTCCAGAAGCTCAGCAACGGTGTAGTTGATATATTCGCCGCCATTGTCTGCGTGAAAGCCCCGTATTTTAAAGGGGAAGGCAGCCAGAATCTGCCTGAGGGCTGGCAGCATAAACGCCTCGCTAATACGTTCCAGCGTGACGATGATCTGGAACTGTGTCACCTCATCCACGGCATTGACGTGGTAGATTCCTTTGCGTTTGTCCTGATCACCTTGATGGACAGAGTCAATGCGGATATAGCCTGGTTGATCGTTCGGGCAAGGTTTGCGCCGCTGGCCAATAGAGGCGGCCTTAGGTCGTGTCTTTGTCAAGACACAGCGCTGCCTCTGGTAGGTCTTGGAGGCCCGCAGGTTGTACAGGTGAGAAACCGAAATACCCGCCAGGCGTCGATAGTCGGCTTGGCCAAAGCGCTGATAAGCCCGCTCACAGAGCTTTTTAAGTACCGCGCCGCTGGGCTGACCATGTCGCTCATCCATACTCGCCAATAGGCGTATATCGGCGTCAGTGTAGGCGCGCTTGAAGCCATTACGCCGAGCTGGTTTCACCGAGACGGTGCCTGTTTTGACGTATTGGCGTATCAGGCGCCTGGTCTGGGCCAGGGAGTAGCCGGTTACCTTTATCAGGTAGCGGGTGACGGTTCCCCGGTCTGTTTTGCCAAGCTGTAAGTATCGGTGCTTCACCAGTGCCTTCTGTACCCAGCGATAGCGTTCAGATTTCTCAGTGGCCACGTTGAAGGCTACTTCCTGTGTGCCGTCGAGAAACTGTTTGATGGCACCCAGGGTATTCAGATGTTCTAAGCTCATGATCGTTTTCATCCGCTGATCATGAACGACTACAAGGACTATTTCAGGCTCATTTTATGTTGGAATCAACTTCCGCCACATTCCCGGGTTTCAGGCTCATTTCATATTGGAAAAGACTACCACTATGATGTAGAGTAGATAGCTGATATGCTCCCACAGTATGATGTTCGATCACTGATAAAGGAGCGCACGGGCAAGCCGGTAGCCAAGGATTTCGTAGTGAGATCTCACAATGATGGGCGCTCGAAGTGAGATCCGCACACAACAAGAAAAGGCAGAGTATAGGAAGGATTAATACCCCCTGATTTTGCTCAATCTACTACAAGGTCCCGGCGCTGGCAATCGACAGGCTGTTATTAGGCCCTCAACTATGCGGGCAAAGGGGCCAGGTTTTTAACGCGTTACGGCTTGCCAGATCCGTGTGTTACAAGCAGATCCGTGTGTTACAAGCAGATCCGTGTGTTACAGGTCCGTGTGTTACAGGATAGTTGCGCCAAAAATCCGTAAAAGGGACTAAAAACCGGGATAAAACCGCGTTAAACGCCCTGCCAAACTGCTTGATTGACGAGCGAGAACATACGGAGGCTTAACGATATCGATCAAAATCGGTGGTAATATCGGTGGTAATATCGGTGGCTATACTGAGGTATCTCAGGGATAATGTCTGTCACTCTGAAAATAATACAGTGGAGTCAACAATGAAATTTTTACAAATAACCAGATTGTTTGCCGATTATATACTACCCCCCCCAAATTCGCACCACAGTCGCAAGACGCTTATGGCGGTTGGGGCAATGATTTCAACCACACTAATACCCGGAACACGAAAACAAACAGGCCAGCCAGAAAAGTCGAAGCCTTCTGGCATTTTAACCGCGCCCCGGTCGCGCTTCCTTAGCGCCATCCTCTTCGCCCTGCTGTTTATCGCCCAGCCAGGCAATGATGCCAGTGCCCAAGACAGTGCCCAAACAGTTGATGAACTTACTCTTACTTCTGTGGATGGGACAAATATCTGTGGTGGTATTGATAGTAGATGTACTGTGGGTTTACAATCTGTACAGTTTATTGGCTCCAGCGGCTGGGCAGTAGGTACTGGCTCAACAGGAACCATACTTCACACCGCTGATAGCGGCATCACTTGGACTTTACAAGCCCCTGTTACCCCTGTTACCCCTGCTACCCCTCAGTTCCCTCAGTTACACTCTGTATACTTTGCTGATGATCAAAACGGCTGGGCAGTAGGTAAGACTGGAACCATACTTCACACTACTAATGGCGGCATGACTTGGACTGGGCAAACCAGTGATTTCAGCGGCAATGCGGTATTAAACTCTGTATACTTTACTGACGATAAAAACGGCTGGGTAGTAGGTAATGGTGGAAACATAGCTCACACTGCAAATGGTGGCACTACTTGGACTAAGCAAGCAATCAAACCTAGTACTCATCCCATCTTTGGGATTGACTTAGAATCCGTACACTTTATTGGCTCCAAGGGCTGGGCAGTAGGTGCTGCTGGTGCTGCCGGGCGTCCTCGTATAGGCATGCTTAACACTGTTAATGGTGGTGATACTTGGACTGCAGCAGCCAGTACAATTGTTCTTGATTCATCTTCAGTTATTACTGACAAGAGTAAGATTGATCTGGGATCTGTATACTTTACTGACGATCACAACGGCTGGGCTGTAGGCGATCTTGATTTTGCTGGAATCATACTTCACACCACTGATGGCGGCAGTACCTGGGATCAACAAGGTAATGAACTCGGTTTGACTGTGCCAAGTTTCTTACGCTCTGTACACTTTATTGACGCTGACAATGGCTTGGCCGTAGGATCGGTGCCTAGTGTAGGATCGATGCCTAGTAGTGGAATCGTACTTCGCACTAGTGATGGTGGCGCTAGTTGGAGCAAACTAACTATTCCTCCTGACACTCGATCTTTAATCTCCGTACACATTGCTGATAATAACAACGCCTACGCAGTAGGGTCCGCGACGCCTCCCGACAGCCCCATACATCACATCTCTGGGCAGATCGCCCCGGTGACTGTAACTCGTGCTGCGGGTAATGCTGGCGATCTCGCTATCGTTCCTTACTACACCGTGCAGGACGACTGGGCAACCGGCGTTCACATTATCAACACCAGCGAAGCTACCCAGGTGGTTAAACTCCGTCTGCGTCGTGCATCAGATTCTGCTGACGCGCTGGACTTTAACCTGATTCTGTCTCCCCAAGACGAGTGGACGGGTAGCCTGGATAACAGCACGGGCACCACTATCTTTTCAACCGATGATGCAAGCTGTACTGCACCTCTGATGGCTAGTGGTCAGTTCGTAATGCCTGCTATCTACGCTGCTGGCGCAGAAGAAGGCTACATCGAAGTTATCGCCATGGGGCAACCCACTAGCGAAGCTATGCCAATCGCCGTTGCTGCCAAGCACGCAGGTGGTGTTCCAAACGACTGCGACGCTGTCCAGTCTAACTTCTTTGCGAACATGGCTGGTGCCGTCGGTGGCGCTCCTGTTACTCAGAGTCAATATGCCCAGGGAAACCGCGGCAACGCACTGACTAATCAAACTGCTGCTGCTGGAGTTGCTTCTGGTCTTGCTTCTGATGCTGTTTTGTGCCATACCGCTGCTGGTGATTTAATCACTGCTGCAACTCCGACCTTGGGTGGTGTGTGTGAAAACAGTTACATGAATAGCGTACCAGGTGCCTTGTCGGTGTCTTATTTCATACGCGATGCGGCTACTGGCATTGAGATGGGCGGCAACGCGGTTCACATCAATGACTTCAGCCCCGCCCCCTGGATGACAAACCAGGAAACGGGTCTGTTCAGCGGCGACGGGTTTGGTTTTGACTACCCTGATCTGGACGGTGGTCCGTTTAGCCCTGAAGGTAGTTCCACAGCTCTTCGCGGGAAATTTGAAACCTTGCGTGGCAGTACAGTGCTGGGTTCAGCCAACGTGCTGAATGACTGGTCTGTGGCTACTGCCCGCAACGTATCTACCGATTGGGTTGTTACCTTCCCGGGTCAGTACACCATGCTGGATTACTGGGTATGGGTTTCACAGGGCTTCTCAACAGCCAAGTGCGGACAGACAGCAATTACTGCTACCGCCCGGCCTGCGGTTCCACTGTGTGATTTCCGTGACATTCCCGTGACTGCGGCCTTGACTCTGTACGATCGTGAAGAAGGCGTGATCGCAGGCGCTTCCGGAAGCCTGGTAATTTCTCCAGCCGTTCCTGGTACCACCAACACACTGTTGCTTCCTGACGAAGTCAACGTGATTGAGTGGACTAACGGTGGAAGAAACACTCCTGTGTTGGGTAGCGCTTATGTCACCACGGTAGATCCTTCTGTACTGGGTGACTTCGGTTGGGCATCACTGGCTGTTAGCTCCAAACCCGGTGGTCAACGCATATGTCACTTTGATGTGACTAGCAACAACAGCAATTCTGCGGGTGTTCCGGCTTGGAGTACATCGGTTGCACGTTCACACACGGTGGGTTCTGCTGCAACTCCGGTTTGTCAGCCTGTTGTCAATACAGCAGTGCCGATGGTTGGATTCGTTGCCTGGGAGCGTAGCTTCCCGCAGAACCCTGATGGAAACTACGGTCGTTTGATTGATCACAGCTTCAAGTAAGACCAGGTAGTAGCTGGAATAAGAACCGGTGCCGTAAGGCGCCGGTTTTTTTTTGACGGACAGAAGAGAATTTGAAAGTGATGAAATTGAACAGTTATTTCGCAGCATTACTGGTGGTTTGTTTCCTGAGTGGTGTTGCCAGTGCGCAAAATGTCGTTGAAGACGAAGGCGTGAGTATTAGTCAGCAGGTGTAGAGGCCACTCCAAAACCGCAGCTATTTGCCGAATTTTGAAATAGACGGATCTCGGCGTATTAGAATCGGCGCGGTAGAACTGCGGCCCAGTCACACTCAAGAGCGACCAATAAGCAGGCACGATTCAAGCGTAGGGACTATAAGAACAAGTGTCGCTGAGAACGGTATGACGCCACCACAGATTTGACGGTCAACGCTGGCGCCATACCCAAAAAAACCGTGCAGGTGCACGACCCGTTAAGTGTTGCACATATTGGAAAATACTGCCTTAATACGCTTGACTGAGCTTTGTTGGGTTAGACCCTTTGTTCTTTTGTTTTTAGTTTTCAGCGATTTCCAGCCGCCGCTCGATACGGTCTACCCTGCGTGGTATTGCCGAGGGGGGAGTAGATCATGGACCAGTTGACGGGGTTCGAGCGGGCTTTGCTCGCACAGTTCGAGACTTTGGAGGCGGCTTGCGCCGCCTCGCTGAAATCGTCCGGAGATACGGCGCAAGCCTTGCTGGAGTTCTCGGAGCATATCGGCAAGAGGGTGCGGAGCCTGGAGGCGCAACAAGAGGCTTTCTGACACATCAGTTTCACGCTGAGTGCATCGCGTTCACTTCTAAACGAATGAATTGCATTTTCCAATTTGCTCACGTCTTGTGTCTCATTCATTAACTTAAAAAGAACTTCAATTGCCTTGGCGTACCCACCCAACTTCGCCGCATCTGTTGTCGCATCTTTGGCTTTATTGCGCGCATTGACTATATGTTTTTGAATCTCTTCTGAAATGGCTTCCTGCCTTATATCTTCTAATATTGCCACCGAACACGATGGTTCTGTTTCCAACGTTGGAATTCCTTTTTTTCATAGGGGATAAGTTTAATCAGGCTGCTAATGGCCACCTCTATCCTCGAAATCCTGGTGGCGAAGTTCTTGGTCCGCGATATTATTTGGACAGACTCAGCCACAATTCGACAATGGTTATCAATCATGGGCAAATGTATTTGCTGGCATTGCGAACAAAGACCTTTGTCATCCACAGGGAGCAGCCAGCCAGACGATCCGCAATTTTTACATTTTGCCATTACAAATCCTTAAGCAGTGGAGTATAAGTAAGCTACAACTTTACCGCCGCAAGCCTGTCGTAATACGGCATGGCTTGCGCAGTAACCTTTGCATACTCAGTCTCTAATATGGGTAAATCCGGTTCGGGATCCGCAAATCCAGTTGAACCATGAACCGCGGCGTACCAATGTGACGCCCAAATTCCGTCAGACGCGTGACCACCTATTGGCCATCGCAACATTCCATCATCCCAAGGCAATTCGATCGCAGCACAAAGCGCGCGCATCAGCCTTTCGGGATCACGTCGAATATCGTTTGAATCAATAACAACTGGCGTTTGGCCCAATGCACAAACATGATCAAACAACTCAGCCTGTTGGCGAAATCCGATATCATCCAAATTTGGCCCTTCGCGTTTTTTCGCGTAGCTAGCAACGACACGCGCAGGGTGACGGATCAAAAATACATTCGTCATTTGCCTCATCCAACCCCGCGGAACGCCATCAACCATATGTTGGGTCATATGTTTTTGGTAAAATACAGGCGTGGCGACACAGGCCAACAATTGATCAGTCACCTTATCTGCGTCCTGTGACTGCGACGCTAAAATCTCATCTTGCATCGGATGCACGACCCCAGTCTTAGCCAAATAGGTTGCATAAAACGGCTCATCTATAACCGAACAATCGTCACGGCCGCCAAAACTGTACATCATCGCTGTCGACAAATTACGCGGTCCTGACCACATCGCGATACGTTTAGTTTGATCCATTTATACCTCCTGATTGTAGGGAACTTAGGTCGAAGAGATTACGTTGCCAATCTGTAATCACTCTCACCTCCACGTGACCTCGCAGTGCTGTGAGTTGTTATTCGCATGGTGATACCCAATCTAGTGCTCAAAGGAGACTGACATGACATTTATCCACTCAGCCAAATCCACGACCCTCGCATTGGTTGCCGCACTGGGGTTGTTCGCACAATCACAAACGGCGCAAGCAGGCAGCGAAACCCTAACCGTTGCAGGTGGGTGTTTCTGGTGTGTCGAGTCTGATTTCGAAAGCGTCAAAGGCGTCAAAGAAGCAGTCTCCGGTTTTGCAGGCGGGAAATCCGCAAATCCGACATACAAACAAGTGTCAGCTGGCGGGACTGGCCACTATGAAGCCGTGCAAATAACCTTTGATCCAGATGTCGTATCACGCGACGATCTGTTGGCCAAATTTTTCCGCTCTGTCGATCCAACAGACGCGGGTGGGCAATTCTGTGATCGCGGGCCTAGCTACCGCACCGCTATTTTCGCTGAAGGTACCGTACAAAAGGCTGCCGCCGAAAAAGCGAAAATTGAAGCCGCGTCTGCCCTGGGTCAGAAAATCGTGACACCTATCTTGGGCGCATCAACATTCTACCCCGCAAACGCATCACACCAAGATTATTACAGAGTATAGGAAGGATTAATACCCCCTGATTTTGCTCAATCTACTACAAGGTCCCGGCTGCTGGGACGGGACGTACTCTTGTGCGTTGTAGGTAACAACCCGACTTCGGTCGAGAACCTACAAACAGGAGAATAAAAATGTATTTTAAAGTTGCAATCGTTGCTTTGACAATTATTTCAGTTCAAGCGCAAGTGGTAATTGCTGGAAATGAAGATAGCGTCGATGAAATCGCATGGGTGGAGTATTGTAAGATTCTTGTAAAAGATAAATTGAAAAATTCACGGTCGGCGAAGTTTCGCAATGTATATTTCAACAGAGGTTTAGGTGTTCCAATAGCTTGCGGTGAAGTAAATTCCAAAAAATCTTTTGGTGGTTACATTGGGTATCAAAAATTCATATCCGCAGGTAAGTCTGAACTGACATATTTGCAAGAGGAAATGTCTGATTTCCATGTGGCGTGGAATAAACTATGTCTTTAATCACTCTTTAAAAATTCAAGCCGCAGTGTATATTAAGAGAGACTGCGGCTTGATAAACTTGGGTACAGACCAAGAATTGATAGTTGAAAGAAAGTATGATACAAATGTTTCACAAACGGGAGAACGGGAGAAAGAAAATGCCAAGGGGCCGCAAGGACAAAGACGCCCAGCGAATGTGATTGGTAATGCAGTCCAGATAGCTACAGGCGAAGAACAAGACACCAGATTATATCAGACAGCCAAGCGCAATAGCGGCTTGGCTGGTGCGAAAGCGCGCGCTAATTCCCTGTCTCCCGAACGGCGATCAGAAATTGCCAAAATTGCTGCTCAGGCGAGGCACAAAGGGTAATGGATGCAATCAAAACCGACGATATTATCCAGCAACTTTTGCGTGATAAATGCGAGGCACTTGAAACAAAGTTGAATGGCGAAGTCATCCTGATCCGCGCGCCCATGGCTCCGAGTATAGAGGACGTTGTGCGACGCGAGATTGAGAATGTAGCCTCGAAACAGGGGTGTCGTGACCAACTGATTGTGGTTCTTGAAAATTGTGGTTCTTGAAAATTGTGGTTCTTGAAACCAATGGCGGTTCGATTGAGGTGGTTGAACGGATCAGTGATGTGTTTCGACACCACTTCAAATTTGTAGTTTTTGTGATCCCAAATGTGGCTTACTCAGCGGGAACCGTTCTTACGTTGTCGGGCGACACTATTTACATGGATTATTACTCTGTTTTGGGGCCAATAGATCCTCAAATTAGGAATCGCGAAGGTCGGTGGGTGCCTGGTCTCGGATACCTTGAAAAATATAACGCCTTGGTGGAAAAAAGCCGTAAAAATGAAATAACCCAAGCAGAACTTGAGTTCTTGATACGGAAATTTGACCCCGCAGAACTGTTTGCTTTGGAGCAAGCAAAGACTCACTCGTCTGACCTGATTGAGCGATGGCTCTGTCAGTATAAGTTTAAGGACTGGACGCACCGAGAGACGGACGGTGGCAAGGTAGATAATGCTTACAAAGCGAAAAGAGCCAAAGCTATTGCTGAACTGCTTGGGGACGCGACACACTGGAATTCCCACGGGCGCGGCATTCCACTTCGCGTCCTTGAGTCTGATCTGATCAAACTCAAGATCAGCAATTTCGGAAATGACCCTGATCTGAATAGGGCAGTTCGTGAATACTACGATCTTTTCATTGATTACTGTGGTAAGGTGGGTGCAGAATTTGCAATTCACACCAAACCACGTTTCTTAGCACTGGGAGGCTAACATGATACCAAAAACTGAAAATCAATTCCAGACCGAACTGGAAGAAGCCATGCAAGCCCTTGAGTCGCGGGGGCGGGAAGTTTCTGTGGGCAACAATGCGTCGGAAGATGCTGGAATTAGTTGTGACTTCGAACTCCCTTACTCATCACTGCCAACCATTCAAACAAGTAGATGGAACTGAACTTTATGCTTGCTAACTGATTGTTCACACCCCAGCAGTGCCGATGGTAGGATTCGTTGCCTGGGAGCGTAGCTTCTCGCTGAACCCTAGTAGAAACTACGGTCGTTTGATTGATCACAGCTTCAAGTAAGACCAGGTAGTAGCTGGAATGGGAACCGGTGCCGTAAGGCGCCGGTTTTTTTTTGACGGACAGAAGAGAATTTGAAAGTGATGAAATTGAACAGTTATTTCGCAGCATTACTGGTGGTTTGTTTCCTGAGTGGTGTTGCCAGTGCGCAAAATGTCGTTGAAGACGAAGGCGTGACTATTAGTCAGCAGGAGATGGAGCAGCTGGTGAAGCATTGGACACCAGAGATGCAAAGTGCCGCAGCAGACAATCCGGGTGATCGCCTTGAGTTGATCAATTTTGCTCTGACCAACAAAAAAGTGGCTGCGCAGGTACGAATGATCACTCCGGAATCAGACCCGGATACCTATCGCTATTCCCCGGCTAGCTTCGCTGCATGCTACTATAGCCTTCGCTAATTTAAAGATTCACCCGTTCAAATGAGTACATCCCCGGAGAAAAATTTACTGTTCGTCGTTGGGATGCACCGCTCCGGTACGTCCGCGTTGTGTGCAGCCCTGCGCTCATGTGGCGCCACCTTTGGCAGCAGTCTGCTAGACCCTATGAGTGGTGTGAATGACGAGGGTTTTTGGGAGGATGTTGATTTGGTGCGAATCAACGACCAGATCCTGGATCTGCTAGGGGTCAACTGGTATACGGTTCACTCAAACCTGGCTCCAGTGGCCGAACTTTCCGGAAATCGCTGGTTGGAGTTGAAAGAGGAAGCCAGTGCGCTACTAAAACGGGGGTTTGGCGACGGCCAGCTTGCGGCTGTAAAGGATCCGAGGCTTTGCATCACACTACCATTTTGGCTAACCCTGTGTGATGCGTTGGAAATTCAGGCCCGAGTATGTATTACAGGTCGAGCCCCCCTGGATGTTGCGCGTTCGCTGCTGAAGCGTGATGGTTTTCCCCTGGGGTTTGGGTTAAGGCTCTACGCGACTTACCGAAAAATGATTGCCGCAAATACACCTGCTGACGCGACGTTTGTTGGCTACAACGATTTGCTTGAGAATCCAGTTGCCATGATGTCCACGCTTGCGCAGGAAATACCACTTACACTGGACAACAATGAGCTCGGTATGGCTGTGCGATCAGAGCTGAGACACCAAAGTGGTGGTGACAGTGGCTCCGTACTTGATGCGGCTGATTCTGTCGATTTGGATTTACAAGCCCTGGATGCCGAGATCGCAAAGTGTTACCCGCGAGACGAACTCCCTGGACAGCTAGCTGAGTCACTCGTGCACAGAGGGCAGAAACTAACCGCCAAAGGCCTGGAATTCGAAGAATCGCTGGAGAAAATCTCAGCGCAGCACATAGTTGCACTTTCAACCCTGGATGAAAGAGATGCCCAGATAGCGGTTCAGAGCGATCGCCTTGAAACTGCGGGCATACATCTATCTGATGCCCTGGCCGTGATCCCCGAAAGAGATTCACAAATCGAAGAGCTGAACCAGCGTCTGGAAAAAATCGGCGCGGAGCATAGCTATGCGCTCGAAGTGATTAACGAGCGGGACCAGCAGATCCGGCTATTAGACGAGACCAGGCAAAAGATGTTCGACCTCCCGGTAGTCGGGCGAATATTCAGAAAGTTGTGGTCTCGTGAAGAAGGTTGACATTGTAATACCCGTTTATGATGGATATGAGGAGACGGTAAGCTGTCTATCCTCAGTACAACAAAGTGTCGATTTTGATTGGGCGCGGATTGTTCTCGTAAACGATTGTTCTCCAAATCCCCGAATCACCGAATATCTTGGGGAGTTTTCAGCCGGTGATGAGGCGATCGTCCTGCTCGAAAATGACAGGAACCTGGGCTTTGTTGCCACCGCAAATCGGGGCCTGTCCCACGATACCGCACGAGATGTTTTGCTGTTGAACAGCGATGTAGAGGTGGCGGGCGACTGGCTTGAGAAGCTGCGTGAAGCTGCTTACCGTGAACCTTTGGTGGCCAGTATTACACCGTTTTCCAACAATGCCACAATTTGTAGTTTCCCCAATTTCTGTGAGGATAATCGCCCTTTGTTTGGGCTATCGGTCGCGGAACTCAACACATACTTTGCCGAGAACTTCACAGCGGAGGATAAAGTTGAAGTACCCACGGGTGTTGGATTCTGTATGTATATTCGCAGAGATAGCTTGGAAAAAGTGGGGTACTTCGATCTTGAAACTTTTGGCAAAGGCTATGGAGAGGAAAACGATTGGTGTCAACGGGCTCTGAAGCTGGGGCTGAAGAATTTGCATCAGGCGAACTGCTTTGTGTATCACAAAGGCGGTGTTAGTTTCGGAGCGGAGCACAACCCGGGAATTACACGCGCTCAAGAAATCCTCGATGCCAGGTACCCGCGGTATCACTCAGATGTTCAGAGCTTTATTACAGCGGATGCCGCCAGGGCGTTCAGGCTTCGAGCTATCTTCGGTCTATTCGCCAGGCGGGACAAACCCGGGGTATTACTGATAACGCATAAACTGGGTGGCGGAGCACAACAGCATGTCGATGAACTGGCTTCTCATTATCAGGACGAAGCCATGTTCTTGCAGATTACTCCCGACAAGGATGGTCAATCTGTCGTCCTGTGCTGTATTGATGACGGGAAAAGACTCAGGGACGGGCTCTATTTCAACGTTGAAACGGAGTATGAGCTACTCCAGCTATTTCTCGTTGAGTTGGGTATTGGCCACGTGCATTTTCATCACGCTATGGGGTTGCATCCCCGATTGTGGCGCCTCCCCAGTGACTTGGAGTGTGCATATGATCTAACCGTACACGACTACTACATACTCAATGGAAACCCCACCCTGACTGACGCCCAGGCTCATTTCGTGAGTGAAGAGGCGGCAAATTTCGACGCTGAGTGTGCTGGCCACTATCCCCTGCCACCCGAAGTGACGGCGGTCCAGTGGCGGGAAAACCAGAAGCTGCTTGTCGAGGACGCTGACCGGGTGATTTTCCCCTCCCGGGACTGCTTTTTGCGGTTTAGAAAATTTTTCGATATCAAGAATCCCGTCGTTGCCTGGCATCCGGATTATCTGTCCTCCCAGCCTTACCCTCAGCCCACCTGGGATTTTTCACCGGACAGGCCTCTACGGGTGCTTGTACTGGGTGCGCTGAGCCGGGAGAAAGGTGCGGACCAACTCGAGGCAGTTGCGACAGCGTTGAACAACAAAAGTATTGAATTTCATCTTTTAGGCTACGCCTACAAAGCTCTGTCAGGCTGCATTGTTACGCACGGCCCCTACGATAACAGGCAGGTCTATGAGTTGGTGGACGATATCGCGCCGGACGTTGTTTGGTATCCCGCGCTTTGGCCAGAGACTTATAGTTATACCCTGAGCATTGCTCTACATTGCGGACTACCCGTGGTTGTACCCAATATCGGGGCTTTTGTGGAACGTGTTCAGGACAGGTCCCTCAGCGTAATTTGTGAGTGGAATCGCAGCACTGATGAATGGGCTACCTTTTGGGCGCAAGTGATAACTGATCGCGCTCTACCTGAGAGTTGCCTGTTCGGGAAATTAGACCTCGGGTCGCTCGATACGCAATTTTATACCGGGCGTTATTTGAAGCGGGTTTCTGCAAAGGCGGGCGAACTGAATGCAAACACCATGGAAAAGCTTCAGAACAACTACCACGCGCATACTGAGGCTCTCACCCGCTCTGAGCGTTTTCTCGCTGTGCTTTGGAAGATAAGTCGATCGCGGCTGATATCCAGGCTGATATCCCTTATCCCTTTCAGAGTGCAACAGGCAATCAAGCGCCGCTTTTCGTCCAGGCCGATGCACGACATTGCCGGTGGTTGACCAACTGGGTTTGCAAGAGATCCAAAGGCATAGGCCATAGCCCCCTCAGTATTTTTAAGGCATAATTCCCGACCTTAAAATTGGAATACTCAATGGCCACTGTTTACCTCCACATAGGCACCCCCAAAACCGCCACCTCTACTCTGCAAACTGTATTTTCCAGGAACTATAAAAAGCTTTTAAAAAACGGGGTCCTGTACCCGCAATCTGCTCGACATGGAGATGCCCATCACCTTTTGATTTGCGACTTGATAGAGAAGCACCAGGATCATCGTATGGCCGATTTCTGGTATGGAGATCGGGCGAGAGGCCAAGCCTGGGAAGAGCTCAAGGCCGACATGGAGGCGCATAAGGATCAAATTCATTCGGTAGTGCTCAGCTCGGAACTGTTCTTTGGTCAGGCCAGGAACATTGATGCGATGCACCAGGACATTCTGGCGCATTTACGCGGACATGAAATTAAGATCGTCGTTTATCTGCGTAGGCAAGACCAAATGTACAGCTCGTTTTTCAATCAGGATGTGAAGGGCGTCAGGCAGTGGGCACACTGTGCCTATCAGTTTTACGACACTCACCAGGTGTTCGAGCACAACTACTTGAAGTCTCTCAGAATCTGGAGCGACTCCTTTGGCAAGGAGAATGTGCTTATACGGCCCTACGAATCCGGGCAGTGGCCCGATGGGGATATTGTTCAGGATTTTTGCGCGCTGGTGAATACCATCTCTTTGAAATCCGGGCGTGCCAGTAGCAATAGTGGTTTTGGGATTCACCAACTGTATCTCAAGCGCTGTCTTAACCGCGCAGGATTCGACAAGGGAGAGAATGAAGCAGTCGTGGAGCAGATTATGTTGCTGTGTCCTGAGGAGCCTACTCCGCAGTGCAGTTACGTTAAGAAGCGACGCTATAGACAGCTGCGTAGAGACTGGGTCCATGTCAATCGAAGGCTGGAAGAAGAATTTCTGGATAATGAGGCGCTTTTCCAGCAAGAAATTCCCCGGGCGGATCAGGTGCTGGTGTACGAAACCGACAAGCAGGTTATAGCGGAGTTTTTGCGAATCATTGTGCGTGAGATAGCACAAGGGGGGCTCGACAAACACAGGGGTCTTTTTGCCAGGGCTGCACTTCTTATCCTCGCTGAACAAGACCTTTGGTCCATACTTGAGCCCAACGCCAGGTCCGCTTTGCTGGCTTCAATTTAATCTGGAAAAGCGACGCGCATATTGCCGCATCGGCTTCAGACCTTGATACACTGGGTATTCGTTTAACTGCGCTAAGTACGATTCATTGACTGCACAAAACCCTTCCTGGCAGCAGGCCGTATTAAATCGCCGTATGCTGATCTGTGTGTTTACCGGTTTCGCTTCGGGAATGCCGCTGTATGTGCTGTTCCAACTCGTCCCGGCCTGGTTAAGTCGGGGTGGAATCTCGATAGCCGATATTGGATTGTTCGCACTCGTTGGCATCCCCTACACCTGGAAGTTTCTCTGGGCTCCATTGATGGATCGGTATTTTCCGCCATTTTTGGGTCGCCGCAGGGGCTGGATGTTTGTTTGCCAGGCTGCGCTCTTGATGACGATTGGTGGCCTGGGTATGTATGAACCTGCCCAGTCGACAGGGGTAATTGCCGTCATTGCGGTGGCCGTCGCATTTTTTAGTGCCAGCCAGGATATTGTCCTCGATGGCTACCGTAGAGAAATACTGCCCGATGAAGAACTCGGCCTGGGCAATTCTGTTCATGTGACCGCCTACCGCGTTTCGAGCTTGATTCCCGGCTCGCTGGCGCTGGTGCTAGCCGATTCGCTGCCCTGGTCCAGTGTTTTCTGGATTGTTGGTGCCTTCATGGCAGTCGGTCTAGTGCTTACCGTGCTGATAAAGGAACCGGATTCGGAGCTACCGGAAGCCAGGAACCTGCGAGAGGCAGTCGTTGCTCCACTCAAAGAATACCTCGGCCGCCGCGGTTGGCGAAGCTTACTTTTGATACTGTCCTTCATGTTCCTGTACAAACTGGGCGACAACATGGCGACTGCATTGTCGACGCCGTTTTATCTCGATACCGGTTTTTCCTTGTCGCAAATTGGTTATGTCGCTAAAAATGCCGCGCTTTGGCCGGCGATATTTGGCGGCATTTTCGGGGGTGTTGTCATGATACGCCTGGGTATTAATCGGGCTCTATGGTTGTTCGGGGTTGTGCAGTTGGTCAGTATTCTTGGTTTTGCGATGTTGGCTGCTGCCGGTCCTGTTTTATGGATGCTTGCAGCCGTGATCGGTTTCGAATATCTGGGCGTGGGAATGGGCACGGCGGCTTTTACCGCCTTTATCGCCCGGGAAACCAGCCGTGCCTATGCCGCTTCCCAGTTTGCTTTGTTTACTGCCTTGGCAGCCGTCCCGCGCACGTTTGCCAATGCCGGCACAGGCTTTCTTCAGGAGGAGGTTGGATGGTTCAACTTCTTTATCCTGTGCGCAGTGTTGGCCCTTCCGGGAATGTTGCTGCTGTTTTGGGTTGCTCCCTGGCGGGAGCGATCAGTCTGGAGATTTTGATCCGTGGGGTGTTCAAGTAGTCAATTTCCAACTACGGAGATATAATGCATCTCGGCGCTGCCACCATCAGACAAAATATAATACGATGCTCGAGTGCCCTGAAAGTGCTCGTCAGAACTCAGCGAAGATAATCACCAGAAGTCAGATACCGTAAAATATGGGTCAACCAGACAGACTTGTTTGCGTCCTCGGGATGCATCGCAGCGGCACCAGTTGTTTGACGGGTTCTTTGCAGGATGCAGGGCTTTTTCTTGGCGATTGCCATACCTGGAACCCGTTTAACCGCAAGGGAAATCGTGAGAATGCCGAGTTTGTAGACCTGAACGATGAAATTTTGGCAGCAAACGATGGTGCCTGGAACAAACCGCCCAGAAAGCCGGTTTGGCACCTTGAGCATACACGCAAGGCATCGGACATACTGGAGCGCCACAGGGAAGTTACAGCACTGGGCTTCAAAGATCCACGCACTCTGCTGGTATTGGAAGGCTGGAAGCAGGTATACCCGGATATTGAATTTATTGGCATCATGCGACACCCTAATGCGGTTGCGGCCTCTTTGCTGAATCGGGAGAATATGCCCCGATCAGAGGCCCTGGCCCTATGGTACAAATACAATAAATTGCTGTATAAAGAGTGTCGTAGCGGCCTGTTTCCGGTACTTTGTTTCGACGAAGATGAGGAAGTGTTTCATCAGAAGTTAGATAGCGCTATCCAGAGTTTGGATCTGGGTGGCGAGAACAAGGATCAGCGCTTTTATGACGACGAGCTCAGGACATCCAATCGGGCCCAACACGAGCCGTTGCCCTGGAAGGTCCAGCGATTGTATGACCATTTGCTCAAGATATGCTTGTGAGCCGGTAAATTGATGCTGAAACACGTAAAACAGTTACTGACTAAAGCGGAACTCTCTGTGGCGTCTGCGCAGCCGTTAATCAGTATTATCGTTATTGTCTACGACATGCCATTTCAGGCCTTAAATACCATCGCCTCTTTGTCCGCCGACTATCAGCAGGGCGTAAAGGAAGCGGATTATGAAGTTCTAGTTGTCGAAAATGAATCCCCGAATCTGATTAGTGATGAGGTTGTGCAGTTACTGCCGGAAAACTTTAGATATATTAAGCGCGCAGAATCTCATTCTACCCCCGTCTACGCGGTCAACTACGGTGCCTCTCAAGCCATCGGGAAGCACATATGCCTGATGATAGATGGTGCGCGCATGTTGACACCGGGCGTTGTGAAAAACCTGATACTCGGTCATCGCTTGCACGACAACGCGGTGGTATCCATTCCGGGCTACCACATCGGGCATGAGTTGCAGCAAGAAGCTGTCAAAAGTGGTTATGGAGTAGAATCCGAGCGCAGCCTTATTGAATCAATTGATTGGCCTCGCAATGGCTATCGATTGTTTGATATCGCCTGTTTTAGTGGCTCATCAGCACCGGGTTTTTTCCTCCCGAACAGCGAGAGCAACTGTATTAGCATTCCGGGGGAGATCTGGGCTGAGCTTGGAGGATGCGACCCCCGGTTTAATTTGCGCGGGGGCGGCCTCACCAACCTCGACCTGTACAAGCGAGCCTGCGAATTCCCGGGAGTACAGCACGTGATTATTCCCGGGGAGGGAACGTTCCATCAGTTTCATGGGGGCGTAACCACAGGGGGAGAAGAGGAAAGCGTTACCGGGGCCTATATGGATTCATCGAAGAAGCAGTATCGACAGCTTCGCGGTGGTGATTACGTAAACCCGGTTACCAACCCGGTGTTTCTCGGGCAGTTTCCTCCTCAAGCGCAGAAATTTCTGCACTACTCTTCCGAAATGTGCACCTTAAACAGCTGTGATCGCAAGTGAGTTAACACCCGCCTCAGTTGCCTGGAACCCAGCGATACTTTTTCAAATCCACACGCTTGTTTGCTTTGAATACAACTCCTTCGGACTCCAGCCTTTCGCGCTGTCTGTATTGAGAGGCGGAGCCTTCAGGTAGCGAAATTCTGCCTTGTGAATTGATCACCCTGTGCCATGGAATTCGGGTGTCTTCGGGTAGTCCTCGCAGCGCCATACCCACCCGACGGGCTGCTTTGGCCAATCCGGCGTGTTTGGCGATGTCTCCGTAGGTGGAAACTTTGCCCTCGGGGATCATGGCAATGACTTGCCAGATCCTGAGGTTAATATCCGGGCTTGGGTCTGCGGTCACTACGGCGCTCGCTCCTGGGAATTACAGCCGAATCCCGCCATCGGTTTCGATAACCCGGCCAGTCAGATAGTCGTTTTCGAAAATAAACACGGCAGTATCAGCGATTTCCCCGGCTTCCTTGCACTGCTGTACCGCAACATCGGGAAGTTCGGCATTCAAGTCTGCCAATTCCTGTTGTTGTGTTTTTAAACGAGGCGGAATTGTACCTGATAGACCGGTGTATATCGAAAGAAAGTGCGCGGCCGGTTGCCACTGTGTGCAGGCAGGACTTGCAAATACCTGTTCGGGCCCCATAATTTTAAGGAACGGAGAAATTTTATGCGGCTTCTTTTTATGCTCTTGCCCTGGCTGGAGCTATTTACGCTGATTCAGTTGGGTATCAAGACCACCGCTTTGACCGCACTGCTCTATGTTCTGGCGACGTTGATTATTGGAATAGCGGTGATTCGTCGACAGGGTGTGGGTATGATGGATCGCCTGCGCGCCTCGCAAGATGGCAGTATTCCCGGTCCAGAGCTACTGGTGGATGACATGGCGATAGGGCTGGCGGGATTGCTGCTGGTTTTCCCCGGTATGATTTCGGATGTCGCCGCAGTGATTGTGATGATTGGCCCACTGCGGAGGCGAATTGCAAGCTGGTTCACGCCCAAGGCGCCTCAGCCCTATGCAGCGGAGCAGGATCAAACCGGAAATACCACCATAGAGGGTGAGTTCCGGCGTATTGACGACCAGGGCACGACCCGTTTCCCATTTATCTCTTTGTAATTAAAGAAGAACTTTAGACCTTAGCGGTTTTAGTTTAATTGCTGTTCTCCCCTTGACTATACGGAATCTGCGACTAGAATTAGCACTCTCGCAAGAAGAGTGCTAATCGGGCCTTGAATTCGTTTATTCTGCCCCAATTGTCCATGTAGCCTCATTAAGGGGACACATAATATTTACCAGGAGAGCAACACACATGAAAATCCGTCCGCTGTACGATCGCGTGGTCGTTCGTCGCAACGAAGAGGAAGAAACTACTGCAGGTGGCATCTTGTTGCCCGGTTCCGCTAAAGAAAAGCCCAATCAGGGTGACGTGGTCGCGGTAGGTGAAGGCAAGTTACTGGACAGTGGCGATGTTCGCGCGCTGGCCGTAAAAGTCGGCGATAAAGTTGTGTTCGGCCAGTACGCCGGTAGCAACACCATCGAAATCGATGGCGAAGAACTGATCATCATGGGCGAAAGCGAAATCTACGGTATTGTTGAATAAGCCGTTAGTTATCGAAATCCCGCAAGCAAATTCAGATTTAATCGGAAGGAATTCATATCATGGCTAAAGACGTAATCTTTGGTGACAGTGCCCGACAGCGCATGCTGGCCGGCGTAAACATTTTGGCTGACGCCGTAAAGACAACACTGGGGCCCAAGGGTCGCAATGTTATATTGGACAAATCATTTGGCGCACCTACCGTGACCAAAGACGGTGTATCCGTCGCGAAAGAAATTGAGCTGAAAGACAAGATCGAAAACATGGGTGCACAGATGATCAGGGAAGTGGCCTCTCAGGCTTCTGACGTGGCTGGTGATGGCACCACGACTGCAACCGTTTTGGCTCAGTCTATTGTGAACGAAGGCCTGAAATCAGTTGCTGCCGGCATGAATCCTATGGATTTGAAGCGCGGTATCGATAAGGCGATTGCCGCAGCGGTAGAAAAAGTATCTGCCCAGGCTATTCCCTGCGAAGACAGTAATGCGATTGCTCAGGTGGGGTCAATCTCTTCTAACAGTGACGTTGCGGT
The DNA here is from genome assembly GCA_965262875.1 of Halioglobus sp. Classification (GTDB taxonomy): domain Bacteria; phylum Pseudomonadota; class Gammaproteobacteria; order Pseudomonadales; family Halieaceae; genus JBALVT01. The sequence continues at coordinate 1,295,391 of OZ253569.1, read as the reverse complement.
TGGTGAAATTATCGCTGAAGCGATGGACAAAGTTGGAAAAGAGGGCGTTATCACGGTTGAAGAAGGTTCAGGTCTTGAGAATGAACTGGACGTTGTGGAAGGTATGCAGTTTGACCGCGGCTACCTGTCTCCCTACTTTATCAACAATCAAGAGAGCATGAGTGCCGATGTAGACGCACCTTATATTCTCCTGATCGACAAAAAAATCTCCAACATTCGTGAACTGCTTCCTCTGCTGGAGCAAGTAGCCAAGGCTTCCAGGCCTCTGGTCATCGTTGCAGAAGACGTTGAAGGCGAAGCGCTGGCCACACTGGTTGTGAACAACATGCGTGGAATCGTGAAGGTCACCGCTTGTAAAGCACCTGGCTTTGGCGATCGTCGCAAAGCGATGCTGCAGGACATAGCCGTTCTTACCGGTGGTACCGTGATTTCTGAAGAAGTGGGTCTGGATCCTGAATCTGCTACTTTGGAGCATCTGGGTAGCGCCAAGCGTGTCACCATGGACAAGGACAACAGCACTATCATTGATGGTTCTGGCGATCACGACGCTATCACAGCACGCGTGAACGAGATCCGCGTTCAGGTTGAAAATACTACGTCTGATTACGATCGTGAAAAGCTTCAGGAGCGTGTTGCTAAATTGGCAGGCGGTGTCGCTGTCATTAAAGTTGGCGCCGCCACCGAGATCGAAATGAAAGAGAAAAAAGCACGTGTTGAAGATGCACTGCATGCGACTCGCGCTGCGGTAGAAGAGGGCGTGGTTGCCGGTGGTGGCGTCTCTCTGGTTCGTGCACTGATGGAAATCGATGGCCTAAAAGGTGACAACGAAGACCAGACTCACGGTATCAACGCTGCGCTGCGCGCAATGGAGTGGCCTCTGCGTCAGATCGTCAGCAATGCCGGAGATGAAGCTTCTGTCGTACTTGAAAAAGTTAAGGGCGGCGAAGGTAACTATGGTTACAACGCTGCGACGGGCGAATACGGTGACATGATCGCAATGGGAATTCTTGACCCTGCGAAAGTGACACGGACTGCTCTTCAGGCGGCTGGTTCAGTTGCAGGCCTGATGATCACCACTGAAGTGATGATCAGCGATTCTGCCGAAGAAGGCGGTGCTGGCGGTATGCCTGATATGGGCGGCATGGGTGGAATGGGCGGCATGGGCGGCATGATGTAAGCAAGCTGCTTAAAACCTAGTAAGTCTCAAGAAGGCCCGCAAGCCGAGTGTTTGCGGGCTTTTTTATTGCCTGCTCGTCTTGTTTAGTCCTATACTGTCCCAGTAAATAGCAGGGTATTTAGGGTTTAATGAGGGGTATCGGCTGAATCACATGTTTGAATATTTGGTTGTTTTGCCGTCGATACCCCTCATTGATCCCCCTATCGATACCCCTCATGAGGTGGTTTGATGGCATTAACAGCAATGGAAGTAAGGAAGCTGACCTGTCCAGAAGGGCGGAGTCAAATTAAGAAGAGTGACGGTAATGGATTGTTTTTACTAGTAAAAAGCAATTCTTCCAGGCTTTGGCGTATGCGTTATCGGTACGCTGGGAAGTACCAGGAACTGGCTTTAGGTCAGTACCCCACGATACCCCTCATTGAAGCTCGAAACCTGGCTGCCCAGGCCCGTGCTCTCCTGGTACAGGGTATTAACCCTACAGCAGAGCGGCGCTCCAGAAAGCGTGAAACTGTCGCAGTAGAGCGAACATTCAAAATCATTGCATTAGCCTGGTGGGAACAGCAAGAGTCCTCGTGGTCTTCTGATCACGCAAAGAAGGTAAAACGATGGATCGAGCAAGAGTTGAAGTCTATCGGTAAGCTGTCGGTTGATGCTATCGATCAAGGGCATATTACGGAAGTGATGCTGTCAATTGAGAAAGGAGGTCATCCTCGCAAAGCTCCCGTTATACTCTCGGTGATCAACCGTATCTTCGGTTATGCACTGGCTCACCGGTTTACACGTAATAATCCAGCTCAAGGTTTACCCCTTAGCGATATTCTTAAACCCATGCCGAAGGTTGAACATCGTGTGGCAATTACTCGATCTAAGGATTTAGGTCAATTGATCCGTGATATCGATAATTCAGACTTAGGCAGCTTATTGCACTGCTGAGGCGTTGAAGCTCATTCCCAGGTTATTCCTGAGACCTGGAGAAATTAGAAACCTTCGGTGGGATTACATCGACTTTGATCAAAAGATACTAGTCATTCCTGCTGAAGATATGAAGCGCGGTAGGGAACATCTGGTTCCCCTGGCTGATCAAGTCATCGAGCACTTACAGGCAGTTCAAGAGATAACAGGTTATTCATCGTATGTATTCCCAAATGAGCGCGATTCTGGCAAGCCGCTATCTAAAAACGTCATGACCAACCTGCTGAGAAAACTCGGCTATTCTGCTGATGTGATGTCGGCTCATGGGTTCAGAGCTACGGCATCCACTATCTTACATGAGCAGGGCTGGAAACCAGAGGTCATTGAAGCTCAGTTGGCTCATCTAACAGGCACAGCCACTTCTAGAGCCTATAACCGGTCGATCTATTTATCTGAGAGAACCACAATGATGCAGAGCTGAGCTGACTATCTCGAAGCGGTGCGTGATGGTGCTGATGTGGTGTCAATAGGAGCGAAGGAGGAGAGGACTTGATTTAAATATCTAACTATATGTTTTACTTGGTTTATTTAATAAAAAAAATAACAATGTTACTTTAAGTGTTACATAAAAACCTGGCCATTTAGCTGCGCGAACCCTATTTCCCAGTGTCTCTCAACAGCTCAATAATTCACCACTAAAATTTCATAAAATAGGAGAGCACTGTTGTTGTCTTGATCAAAAACTGCCATTTTTGAGAAGTTAGCTCCCAGCTTCCTAATGATACGATATTTGAAACAAGCAATTGGACGATAGAGTAGCAGTCAATTAGACGGTAATATAGCAGTCAATTAGACGACAACATAACCAGCACCTGGACGCTATGGCTAAATCCTTACTCCCAAGAGTTATCGCCCCACTACTGCTGGAAGCACTAAGCGATACTCCAGTCGTCTGCTTACTCGGGCCTCGCCAGGTGGGTAAAACCACATTAGCCAGGGAATACTGCCCTGATTATTCCTACATCAGCTTTGACGACAGCACACTACTGAACACTGCGCAACAAGACCCTACGGGGTTTATTCAGGGCTTGCCAGAACAAGTGATTTTAGATGAGGTGCAGCGAGCACCTGAATTATTGCCAGCTATCAAGGCTGCTGTTGACCAGCGCAGAACACCGGGTCGCTTTCTACTGACAGGCTCGGCAAATCTGTTGCTATTGCCAAAGGTACAAGAATCCCTGGCAGGAAGAGTTGAAGTACTAAATCTGTTTCCATTAACGGAACAGGAGAAACATCGCAGTGAAAACTCCCTGCTTAGCTCTTTGATTAGCGGAAAAATAGCGCCGCAAATCATTGGAGAGCAGAGTGTTATTGAGGGTGTCGCTGAAGCGGTATGCCAGGGTGGCTACCCAGAACCGAATACTCGCTCGGCTGCCAGAGCCAGACAATGGCATCGGCAATATCTGAATGCCATTATTCAGCGCGATGTTAAAGATATTGCGGCCATTCGGGATGAAGATGAAATGCTCTCCTTAATGGAAATGCTGGCCTACCGGACAGGCACTTTACTCAACGTCAGTAGCATGGCTAATGAGTTAAAAATGACCCGGGAGACCACTGAAAAATACTTGAGCATACTTGAGCGCCTGTTTTTAGTGCGCAGACTTTCCGCCTGGCATCGTAACCAGTCCAAACGATTGGTGAAGACACCCAAAGTACACGTTATTGATTCCGGCCTTGCGACGACACTCAGCGGGTTAAAAACCGACGATTGGAATAACCATAAAAGCAATTTTGGCCCAGTATTGGAAAGCTTTGTCGTTCAGCAGCTGATTTGTCAGGCCAGCTGGATAGGCAGTGATTTTAAATTCAGCCATTACCGCGATAAAGACCAGGTAGAAGTTGACCTGGTGATAGAACGTGGCCAACAGCTTTGGGGAGTAGAAGTAAAAAAAGCAGCCAGTATCAACCCAAAAGACAGTGCAGGTCTGGCCCGTTTGGCCGCTCAGGCAGGTAAGCGCTTTCAGGGTGGCATCTTACTCTATTGTGGCAATAACACCTTGCCGCTGACTCAAGACAATTGTTATGCAGTTCCGATGAATACACTGTGGCAATAGAAAATTTTAATTAAAAAAGTAGAGTTTAGAGTCTGGGGAGGAAGATTATCGCGCAAAGTGTGCGAAAAAACCTGACATAAAGCGGCAAAAAGTTTGCCGCGCCCTATACAGCTTTGCTTTTTAAAAGGTGTATAGGGCGCGGCCTTCAGAAAGAAATGAATCGATTTCTTCTGGAGGCCGCTATGAACGCAACAGGATGTGCTCACATCCCCCGCGAACTGTGCTATTGGATAACATTTTTAAGCAAAGCGCTACCCCCAGGATCCGTAGGCACATTCATTGAACTATTGATCGGCGCTATGTTAACGCCCGCTGGCTTTGTCACCGAAACCTATTTGTTTCTAGACATGCAAAGGCACTGGACGACGTATTACAAATGGCTTGAAGCCGGAAAGTGGTCCTGGTTGAAGCTGGCAAGACAGTTCGTCTGTCTGGTTCTTAGTGCCAAGAATGATCCCGTTCTATATTTAGCGATTGACGATACGGTGAGTCTACGAGCCTCGAAAAAAGCACCGGGCAGCCAGATACATCATCAGCACGGAAATAAGCCGAATTTAGCCGCCTATGTTCGTGGTCAATGCTGGGTTAGTTTAGCGGCTGTTTTCAGGCGCACACCGCTGGAGACGACGGCGATACCTCTATTGTTCCGACTGATACCCAGTGCAGGGAATACGGGCAAGCTGGTCGCAGCGACAGTGATCATGCGTGCTGTTTACCGCTTGTTTGAAGATAAAACGGTGAGGGTATTGGTCGATTGCTGGTATATGCGCAAACGATTTATCAACGCGATGACAGCGTACGGTTTTACCGTGATTGGCCAGGCGAGAATCGATACGCGGCTTTACGACGAACCCCCCGAACGAAAACCGGGGCAACGCGGGCGGCCACGCAAGTATGGCGAAAAACACACACCCAAGCGAATTGCCCACTTTAAAAAGACGGAAGCACTACTGCGGCTGTACGGAAAAGAACAAAAGGTGAGATACCGTAGTCGGCTCGCCAAGGCAAGGTTCCTTGACGGTCAGTTAGTCAGAGCCGTTTGGTGCGAGCTAGACAGGGGTAAAGGTCAGTGGACCAAGACTCGATTATTTCTTTCAACCGATACGACTCTAACGAGCGAACAAGTGATTGAAGATTACGGACTGCGTTGGTCGATTGAGTCGATGTACTACCAGTTGAAACAATTGTGGGGGCTCAAAGAAGCCTGGCAGCAACGGCGCCAAACGCTGCATCGCTGGGTTCACTTGACGACTGTAGGTTACGGACTGCTTCATTTGTTGACGCTGGTATTGGGTGATAAAGCGGGCCCACTGGTGACGGATGCACCATGGCGCAAGCCGGATATTATTACAGCGGGAAGAATCAGGCTGGGTCTGACAAAACATTTTCGCCATGTTAACGTTCGAAGCTGGTGGAACGAAAGATGCAAAAAATTCCAAGCCCCTGGTGCGGTAGATTATATACAAGATGGGTAACATTGCGTTGCAGCTTGTATTACACGCAGGTTTTGAGAGAACATTAAGGAAAAGGAGTCGGGATTGAAGCTTCCGACAACAGCTCTTTCGCTCTAAACTCTAGTAATTATATATCAAGAACTAAAAGGATATCCCATTCATTTTCTTTGTACAAAGCATGGCTGATATTCTTTACCGTCAGCCAATGACGATACTGCGTAGCTGCTTTAACGTGTCGGATTTGCGTATCCAGATACCACTTCAGATGTTTAAGTTGATATTGGTACGGGCCAACTTGAAACCTTTCCATATTAAAGCCGCAATTTTCTTTGCACGCTGTGAATGTTCTTTAATCTTGGTGTGACGATTGCCAGTTAGCTTTCGGCTGAGTAGATGTTCCATATGCTTTTCTGCCTGGTGCTGATTGGCTGGACGCATGTTATTTACTGCTGCCGATATAGGCCGCCACCACATCGGTACGATTATGGCCTAATTCTTGGGCGAGAATGATACGGGCTTTTTTATCCGGCACTTTATCGGCTTGTCGTTTTCCGGTAATGACAGGAGCAGGATAACCAGTGATGGCTTTGTAGCGTTCACAGGCATAGGCGGCTCGCATATCGTGAAAGCCATTGATGGCTGTCTGTTTTGTCATTGAGTGCCACTGATTATACCGGTGGACTCGCCATTGCTTGTAGCTGGAATTTGGCGGGATTAGATTCTGTTCCTTGCCCTGTATGAGAGTGGCGGATTTTAGGGTTTGCAGACACTGGTTATTGACGGGTATCCACCGGTCTGACCCTTTGCCTCTTCCGCCCTTGGTGCCTTGAGTAATATTGATACGCCCGTGTTGCCTGGTCTGCCGGAGGGCTTTGCAGGTATCAAGTAATGAAGCCTCTTTAAAACGTAAACCCAGATCACGGGTGAGTTGAGCAATTAGCATCGTCCGGTTTTGACCGTGTTTAACGGTGATGGCTTTTAGCACGTCGGTTTTAAACGTTGCAGGAATGGTTGAACGGATGTGGGAACGCTGTCCTATAATCTGCGCTGGCTTAATCGTCAGCACGGTATCTTTACGCATGGTTTCCAGTATCACATTCACCGTTGATAGGCGGTTTTGAGCATAGGCCACGCTCATTTCTCCCTTACTAACTAATTCTTTCAAAAGCTGATTATGTTTGTTCAGAACGGTCGGGGTAATATTTCTAGCATCGTTAATTCCTTCGCCCTTTAAAAAATGAACAAATTGGTTCCAGCGCTCTTCATGGGTAGCACGGGTACTGAAATGCCCCTGACCATAACGATCAGCCAGTGCGTTTTTACCCGCCCATGCCAGTTGTTTGCCATAACCATAATTACGATTGCCGCCCACGTTGCCCATATAAACCCTGAAACTGGTAAGTGTTAAACCGGATTAAGCACCGGTCGTGCTGTGCTGGTACGCTCAGCCTGCGGAGGGTTAAAACCTCCAGGACAAATATGACTGGCTCCTCATGCTTGGTACGCCTGAACAGGGGTTAATGCCTGCGGGTTGTGTACTGTGCCAATTGATCAAACCTTTAAATAGGGTTTAGTCGTTGGTCGCATGGGTGCCTGTGTCGGCGTTTTTACTGCTTTTGTATCAGCGGTGTGGCTGCTAATGCATTGTATTGACTACGATTATTGCCGAATTTTCAGACCCGTCTCTGTGTAAAGTGCCCACAGAGACGGGTTGGCGCATCGTTGCCGGTTTCTCATTTTTGCTGGCATCACCTCCTTTTAGGTGTGTGGGTTAATGGAATGGTTCGTTGGTGAATGCCTGTGACCCCCGATTAAAGAATTAAACAGGGATCAAATCATTCACCGCATTGGTTACAGTGGAACCAATGTGCCTACATGCAAACTGCGCATGTAGGACTTGCTTGCAGCTAAGTCTGTAGCTGCCACAGATAAGTGCCACCACTAGAACATAAAACCCTTAGCCGTAACCCTCAAAAACCGTTCAAGGTGTGAAGTACATTTTTTCAATGTACTGAATGGCCGGGCCACTCTGCCGAACAGTTTTCTGCGCGATAAAAGTTCTTCCGGGTCTGTACGGATATTCCATTGTTTTCTCCGTCTTTGTGCATGGCATAAGGCCGCTGTACACAAAGACGGAGACGTGAAATGAGCTGTAAAATTCTGAGATTGAGGGAAGTAAAGGAAATAACAGGGTTATCTCGCTCAACAATTTACCTGGAGATTGCCAAGGGAAAGTTTCCGAAACAAATACAATTGACGGGTGCCCGTTCGGTGGGGTGGCATGAAAGTGCAATCATACAATGGGTTGAATCAAGGCAGCAGGCGTAACAAGCCGTGTAAGAATAACGCTATAAATAAATAACCTAGCAACCTTCCAATAAAGGGCAACAGTACCTCAAAGATCAATTCCATTGTAAATGTGTCTGATCAAGCATGAGTCAGTACAGCTTAAGTGATCAGGCGGGGTATAATGAGGGGTATCAGGTTGGAAAGTTGAGTGTATAGGTAATTAAATCAAATAGTTAAAAATGTATGGGCGGCATGATGTAAGCTCAGTCACCAGGGTAAACAAAAACCCCGCTTTTTAGTGGGGTTTTTTTGTCCTGGAGTTTGGCAGATACCTCAACCGGGTCTATTTTTCCTGTCCCGTTTTTCCACAAAGGTGTACAATAAGCACGGTTTTATAACAGCAATTCTATAACTGGAAGGGGAGAGAACCATGATTCTCGAATTTATTTTTAGATGGGCACACGTACTGTTCGGCATAACCTGGATTGGTATGCTGTATTACTTCAACTTCGTGCAGGGCGAGTACTTCAGGGAAGCCGGGGCTGACGCCAAATCCGACGCTATGAAAAAGTTGGCTCCACGTGCACTTTGGTGGTTCCGCTGGGGTGCGATGTTTACCTTTATAACAGGCCTGTATTTACTGCATGCTGTTGGTGCGACCAGAGATTTTGTGGGTATGCCCATCATCTGGATCGGTGCAGTTGCCGGTATCTTCATGTTCCTGAACGTATGGCTGGTGATCTGGCCCGCTCAGCAAGTAGTGCTGGGTATGAAGGAGGGTGACGGCCCGGCATCAGCGGCAAAGGCTGGCCTGGCTTCCCGGACCAACACTTTGTTCTCAGGCCCAATGCTGTTGGGTATGTTGGGTTCCAAACACCTTTACATCGCGGACATGAGCGCAACGGGTTTTTACGCCTGCCTCGCTTTGATCGTCGTCCTTCAAGTTAACGCTCTTGTTGGAAAAATGGGCCCTATGGCCAGCGTCAAAGGTGTTATCCACAGCAGCATTGCGTTAACCGCTGCGATCTGGGCATTGCTCGCGTTCCTGTAAATAGGTCGTAGCAATCCAAAGCCGGGATGTTTACCTCGGCTTTTTTGTACCTGTTTTCTGTTAGTTAATGCCCGGATTATTCTGCCAGGGGGTGTTTAACCAGGGGTATAATTTCCCAACTTAACTTGACGGTGTCTCCACCCATGGCGCACGACGATCTCGATCACATTCCAGCTATCACCGCCACCAGAGATGGTGTTCCCGGGAATCCAGGGGGCAATACTCGTGGTTCCCGGTCCGCCTCGAAAGGGCGCAAGCCAGAACGTCCCTCCTCGGCTGGGGGGGTTGGTCTGTTCGCTCGCTTATGTATCACTCTGGCATTGGTTGTGGCAGCAGTCGCCTGCGCATGGGCCTGGCAGTTACAGGAGCGATTGGAGCAGCGTGGCCATCTGCTCGAACGTTATGAAGAACGTGTTAGTGACCTGGAAGATCGTCTGTCCGACACCGATGAAGGTTTGAATCAGAGCAGCGCCACAATGGCGGTTAAAATTAAAGAGCTTTACTCTGAGGTGGACAAACTCTGGGCTTCAGCCTGGAGAAAAAACAAAGCGCAAATAGAAGCGTTGCAGAAGCAAAGTGCCAGCACTGCCAGGAAAGCGGCGGGCAGCGAAAAAGCATTGGCCAGCAATCAAACCCGACTGAAGAGCATGACAGCTGATATCGCCAAATTGAAATCAGTGGCGGGCGATTTAGATCGCCTGATGGTGAGCGCGAAAACCAATCAAGCCGAGGTTGAACGCGTAGCAGATACACTCAATCGCATGAACCTGGATATCGCCAAACTGAGAAAACAAGTGCAAGGCAATGATGAATGGACAGGTTCAGTAGATGCGTTCCGACGCCAGGTCAATTCTACGCTGACGCGCCTACAAGGTTCCATCAGAGCCCTGGAAGCCACGCCCTAGCACTTTTTACCCACCGGAAGTGTTCGCCAGAGCACATAGAGCTTCTGTGGGGTTTATAGGGGTGTTCGAATGATCAGGCGCCTTATAGCCGGTTTCGAACACCCCTATAAACCCCGCAGAAGATCGGACTCCGCAACAAAAACCGGGCACCAGCGAAATAGACAACCCCCAAGCCCCCAAGTGTATAATACCCGGCCAATCTCCACCCCCCGCATCAAGGACCACAAACATGACAGTCATCCGCCAGGACGATTTAATCGACAGCGTAGCAGACGCACTCCAGTTCATTTCCTACTACCATCCGGTCGACTTTGTCCAGGCAGTACACCAGGCCTACGAGCGCGAACAAAACCCGGCAGCGCGCGACGCCATGGCCCAAATACTGATCAATTCCAGGATGTGTGCACAGGGCCATCGCCCAATCTGCCAGGACACCGGCATAGTGACCGTATTCCTCAAGATAGGAATGAACGTCCAGTGGGACGCCACAATGTCGGTGGCAGACATGGTGAACGAGGGAGTTCGTCGAGCGTACACGCATCCTGACAATATCCTGCGCGCCTCAATTCTGGCCGATCCGGCTGGTGCCAGACAAAACACCAAAGACAACACGCCAGCAGTTATCCACATGGAAGTCGTCGAAGGGGATACTCTCGATGTGCAGGTGGCTGCCAAAGGCGGCGGCTCAGAAAACAAATCCAAAATGGCAATGTTGAATCCCTCGGACAGCATAGTAGATTGGGTTGTGAAAACGGTTCCGACGATGGGCGCGGGTTGGTGCCCACCAGGAATGCTGGGTATAGGCATCGGTGGCACCGCAGAAAAAGCTGCATTGATGGCTAAGGAGTCATTGATGGAGCCTGTGGATATTCAAGAGCTTCGAGAGCGTGGACCGGCGAACAGAGCCGAAGAGCTTCGTTTGGAAATAATGGACGCCGTGAATAAATTGGGCATTGGCGCGCAGGGCTTGGGGGGTTTGACAACGGTGCTCGATGTCAAAATTATGGATTACCCGACCCACGCGGCTTCGCTTCCTGTAGCCATGATTCCTAACTGTGCAGCTACACGGCATGCGCATTTCGTACTGGACGGAACAGGGCCTTCTCTGCAGACACCGCCAGATCTCGACGACTGGCCCGATATAACATGGGAAGTCGGTGAAAATGTTCGCCGGGTGGATCTCAATTCAGTGACCCCCCGGGAGGCGGCCACTTGGAAGCCGGGTGATACGCTGTTGCTCTCGGGAAAAATGCTCACAGGTCGAGATGCTGCGCACAGGAAGATGAAAGAGCTCATCGAAAGTGGTGAGGGTTTGCCGCCCGAGGTGAATCTCAAGGGGCGCTTTATCTACTACGTGGGTCCAGTTGACCCCGTAAGAGATGAAGTCATGGGTCCAGCTGGCCCAACAACCGCCACGCGTATGGATAAATTCACGGATTTTATTCTCGAACAGACGGGTTTGCTGGGCATGATTGGCAAAGCCGAACGCGGCCCTGTTGGTATTGCAGCCATCAAAAAACATAGCGCTGTTTATCTTATGGCAGTGGGCGGAGCTGCGTATCTGGTCTCCAAAGCGATTACAGCGGCCAAGGTAGTCGCCTTTCCCGGGATGGGGATGGAAGCGATATACGAATTTGAAGTAAAAGACATGCCGGTCACTGTAGCGGTAGATACTGACGGTATATCGATTCACGATATCGGACCCAAAATCTGGCAGGCCAGGATTGAAGAGCAGGCTTTGGAGCTTGTCTAATACCTTTTACTGGCACGACTACGAGACCTTTGGTACCGATCCGTCCCGGGACAGGGCAGTGCAATTTGCCGGCCTGCGCACCGATAGCGATCTAAATATTATTGGTGAGCCGCTAGTCATATTCTCAAAGCCTGCCAACGATGTTCTGCCGCACCCGCAGGCTTGTTTGATTACAGGCATCACTCCTCAGAAAGCCCTTGAGGAAGGCGTGCCTGAGTGCGAGTTTATCGGGAAAATTCTCGAGGAACTTGGCCGCCCCGGAACCTGCGGTGTGGGCTACAACTCCCTGCGATTTGACGACGAAGTTACCCGTCATACCCTGTACCGAAACTTCCATGACGCCTATTCCAGAGAGTGGCAAAACGGCAATTCCCGTTGGGATATTATCGATATGGTCAGAGCTGCCAATGCGCTTAGGCCTGACGGTATTGAGTGGCCATTGCGAGAAGATGGCCTACCCGGCTTTAGATTAGAACAACTCACAGCTGCGAATGGCATCAGCCACGAAGCGGCCCACGATGCCTTGTCCGATGTTCACGCGACCATTGCTATGGCGCGCTTGATCAAAGAGAAGCAACCGCGACTTTTCGACTACCTGATCAACCACCGCGACAAGCGCTCAGCTATGGATCAGCTAGACATAGCGGCCATGAAGCCGGTGCTTCACGTATCCGGTATGTTTGGGGCTGCGCGCCATAATACCGGCTTGATCGTTCCTCTCGCCGAGCATCCGGGTAACAAAAACGAAGTGATTTGCTTCGACCTTAGCAGTAACCCGGGCACCTTGTTCGATCTCCCTCCGGAGGAGATATCCGGTCTTTTATACACCCCGACCGTTGATTTGCCGGACGGTGTGGAGCGCCCGGGGCTGAAATCAGTTCATATCAATCGTTGTCCTGTCCTTGTAACGGCAAAGATGGCGGACCACCCAGCTACGGCCGCAAGGCTGGGTATCAGTGGTGATACCTGCAGGGCGCATCTCGCCGCTTTACGAGAATACCGTGACAGGGATGCTCTGGGGTTCAATCGAAAGGTGCAACAAATTTACGCCGGGAGAAAATTTCCCCCTCAAAACGATCCAGACCGTATGTTGTACAGTGGCGGTTTTTTCAGGGACAGCGACAAAAAACTCATGGATCAGGTCCGCGAGAGTACTCCTGAGGAACTTGCCGGCCACAGCTTTCCCTTTAATGATCCCCGATTGGCAGAAATGCTGTTCCGCTACCGCGCGCGCAATTATCCCGAGAGCCTTTCAACGGATGAGCAGGGACAGTGGGAGGAGCATCGCTTTGCCTATCTTACCGAGCCTGAAGGCGGCGCCAGTCTTTGCCTGGAAGAGTTTCATCACATACTCGATGAGTTACTGGCAGGTGAAACGCTTTCAGATGACCAGCAGAATGTCCTTCATCAGCTCTTGGAGTACTCGGATACTTTGCTGACCTAGGCGATCTTTGGCATTTCAACCATGGGCAGAAGCCTGCCCGCCACTTATACTACAGTCACAATAATGGATGGACGCGTTGGGGGTGAGCTCCATCGTGAATCCCGGAGAAGTACAGCGTGCAGTTTGCCGGTAGTCATATTTTATCTGTTGGGCAGTTTCAGCGTGAAGATGTGGAGCGAATCTTTGCGGTGGCAGATCAAATGGAACCCTATGCACGCAGGCGGCGCAGAACCAGGGTGCTCGATGGCGCTATTCTCGGTGCTATGTTTTTTGAACCCAGCACTCGAACCCGGGTGAGTTTTGGTAGCGCCTTCAATTTACTGGGTGGCGAGGTAAGGGAGACAACGGGCTTCGAAAACTCCGCCATTGCCAAGGGCGAATCTCTTTACGATACCGCACGTGTACTGAGCGGCTATTCGGATGTGATCGCCATGCGCCACCCCGGTGAGGGATCGGTGGGAGAATTTGCAGCGGCCAGCAGAGTTCCGGTCATCAACGGTGGGGATGGCAGTAACGAGCATCCCAGCCAGGCTTTGCTCGATCTTTACACCATCCAAAGTGAGTTGGCAGGACGTGGTCGCGGGTTGGACCAACTGCGAATCGCCATGTTGGGCGACCTTCGCTACGGTCGTACTGTCCACTCGCTTTGTAAATTACTCTGCCTCTTTAGCGGGCTTCAAATTGTACTCGTCTCTCCCAAGGAACTGAAAATGCCGGGGGAGATAGTGGAACAGTTGCGGGCGGCCGGACACCAGGTGCTGGAGTCCGGTGTGCTCGAGGAAAGTATCTCCCACGTTGATATTGTCTACTCCACCCGCATACAGGAGGAGCGCTTTTCCAGCCAGGAAGAGGCGGATCTCTACCGAGGGAGGTTTCGTTTAAATCAGAGCGTGTACACTAAAAACTGTGAGCCCAATACAGTCATCATGCACCCATTGCCTCGAGATTCCAGGGACAATGCGCGAGAGCTTGATGACGATTTGAATGACAATCCGAATTTAGCCATATTCCGGCAGACCGACAATGGGGTTCTAGTCCGAATGGCGTTGTTTGCTCTGATTCTGGATGTTGTTGATCAGGTCGACGCACATTCCCGCGATGTCAACTGGTTTACCGAGCGTCGCTTTTAGTGGCGCTCGAGTTAAAGTTTTCTGCACAGGATGTAAAAATTCACAGCGATGATACCGTCTACCAAGGCCATTTCCGTATGCGCAAATTGAGTTTGCAGCATCGTCTTTTCGCGGGTGGCTGGAGTGAACCACTTACCCGGGAATTGTTTGAGCGCGGCGATGCGGTGGGTGTCCTGCCTTATGATCCTGTTTCTGACTCGCTGATATTTATCGGGCAGTTTCGTCCCGGAGCCATTCGTGGAGATGATAGCCCCTGGATGTTGGAACTGATTGCAGGTGTCGTGGAGGACGGCGAAGTTCACGGACTGGATACTGAAGGCGAGGATATTTTGGTCCACAGCATCCCGCGGGGCGAGGCGCTGGAAATGCTCGCATTGGGTCAAATAACCAACGGGCATACATTGATCGCACTGCAGTGGCTGCAAGTTCATGCCCACACTGTCCGGGAAAAGCGGGCTTGAGCATTCTATGCTCCGGACTTACTCCTAAATGGCAGACTCACCTCAAACAACGAAAAAGACAGGTTCCCCGGGGCTATTGCGCTCTAGTGCTACCGTAGGCGTGATGACAATGCTCTCCCGAGTTATGGGTTTGCTACGCGATGTGGTTATTGCGGCCTTGCTTGGGGCCAGTGCCAACGCCGACGCTTTTTTTGTAGCCTTTAAAATCCCCAATTTTCTCCGGCGACTATTTGCTGAGGGAGCTTTCTCCCAGGCTTTCGTTCCCGTACTCGCGGATTACAAGGCGCAGGGGAGTGTAGAAGCGGTAAAAGCCCTGGTGGATCGAATTGCCGGCGTTTTGGGAGGCACACTGCTTGTTCTGACTGGCATTACAATTGTTGCCGCTCCCGTCATAGCAGCGATCTTCGCTCCGGGTTTTGTGTCAGATACGGCGAAATTTCAACTTACGACTGAGCTTATCCGCATCACATTTCCCTATTTGCTATTGATTTCTATGACGGGACTTTGTGGCGCAATTCTCAACAGTTACGGGCGGTTTGCCGTACCGGCTTTCACCCCTGTTTTCCTCAATTTGTCCTTGATAGCCTCGGCGATTTTTGCGGCGCCCTGGTTTGATGAACCCGTGTATGCTTTGGCTTGGGGGGTTTTTCTAGCGGGGGTGATTCAACTGCTTTTTCAACTCCCCTTCTTGTACAAGCTTGATCTTGTCCCGCGGCCTATATGGGATACACGGGACGAAGGTGTGCGGCGCATTCTTAAACTGATGGTGCCTGCACTATTCGGGGTATCTGTCAGTCAGATCAATCTTCTGCTAGATACAGTGCTGGCCTCTTTTTTGCCCACTGGCAGTGTGTCCTGGTTGTATTATTCAGACAGACTCACCGAGTTGCCCCTGGGCGTATTCGGGATCGCTATTGCCACTGTTATTTTGCCCAATCTGTCAGCGGATAAATCTGCATCCCGAGAGGGCCGGTTTCAGCGTACTCTGGATTGGGCGGTTCGCTCAGTTTTGTTAATTGGCGTACCCGCTGCTGTGGCCTTGATCATTTTGGCAGAGCCAATACTAATCACCCTTTTCCAGTACGGTGAAATGACCCCGCGTGATATGAGTATGGCCGCGTTGAGCTTGCGCGCCTATAGCCTGGGCCTGATGGGGTTTATGTTGATTAAGGTACTGGCTCCGGGTTTCTACGCCCGCAAGGATATGGTAACCCCTGTCCGCATTGGCATTATTGCCATGGCAGCCAATATGATCATGAACCTGATGTTTGTGCTGCCACTCATGTACTACTGGAATATTGGCCATTTGGGTCTCGCCTTGGCCACCAGTTTGGCCGCTTACCTAAACGCAGGGCTTTTACTACGCGGATTGTTGCGTGAGAAAATCTACCGGGCCCAGGTGGGCTGGTGGAGTTACGGCGGTCGCCTGTTGGGCGCCAGCATTGCCATGGCTGCGGTTATTGCGTATCTGCTTCCTGAAGCTCAGGTCTGGTTAGGCTGGAGCTGGCATCAACGCGCGTGGGAAATGGCTCAATTGTGTATAGCAGGCGGAGTTGTCTACCTACTGACTCATATTGTGCTGGGAACCCGAATGCATCATCTGCGAAATCCAATTGCGCCCTGACATTCCAGCTAAGCACATATATTGAATGCCCCCCATAGGCTGGCACCGGGTATTTAGATATACTGAGGTGCTTGATTCTACAGGGTAAATTCTCACTGATGGAGCTGATACGCGGCCTACACAATTTGCGGCCTAGACACCGCGGTTGCGTGGCAACCATAGGTGCGTTTGATGGTGTGCATTTGGGGCACCAATCCGTGATCGCCGCACTGCTTGAGAAAGCAGCCGAGTTAGAATTACCTTCGGTGGTGATTGTCTTTGAGCCTTTGCCCAGAGAATATTTCTCGCCCCATAAAGCCCCCGCGCGATTAATGAGTTTCAGGGAGAAATTTAAGGCGCTGGAAGCCCTGGGTGTAGATCGTATTCTACGTATCCGCTTTACAGAACGTTTGCAGACCATGTCCGCTCAGGAATTTATTGAGGACATATTCGTGACCGGCCTGGGCAGCAAATACGTAGTATTGGGAGATGATTTTCGATTTGGAAACGATCGCGAAGGTGACCTCGAGCTGATGCAAGAGCAGGGGCAGCGCTTTGGTTTTGAAGCGGTTCCGACAACGACCTACACCTTTGGCCACGAAAGGGTTAGCAGCACTCGTATCCGCAAGGCATTG
The DNA here is from genome assembly GCA_965262875.1 of Halioglobus sp. Classification (GTDB taxonomy): domain Bacteria; phylum Pseudomonadota; class Gammaproteobacteria; order Pseudomonadales; family Halieaceae; genus JBALVT01. The sequence goes on along the minus strand of OZ253569.1, from coordinate 1,278,460 downwards.
GAGGAGGCGCAATTCTCTGAGGCAGAAAAGCTTTTGGGGCGACCCTGTAAGATTTCTGGAAAAGTGGTCTATGGGCGGCAACTGGGTCGTACACTGGGTTCGCCTACTGCCAATCTGGAGCTTCATCGTTTGCGGGCTCCACTGGCGGGTGTCTACACGGTAATGGTATCCGGGGCGGGATTAAGTAATGCGCCGGGTGTTGCGAATATAGGGGTTAGGCCCACCGTAAATGACAGCATTAAAGCGAATCTTGAAGTCCACTTACTTGAGTTTGAAGGCAACCTCTACGGGCGCACAATCGAGGTGACTTTTTGTACCAAATTAAGAGACGAAATGAAGTTTGACTCGGTAGACGAACTGAAAAAAAATATTCAAAAGGATATAGAGCGGGCACGGGCCTGGTTTGGCTTGTAGGGGAGCTTGGACACACAAACTATGACTGATTATAAAGACACATTAAATCTGCCGCAGACCGCGTTTCCCATGAAGGCGAGCCTGGCACAGCGCGAACCTGCCCGCTTGAAAGCGTGGAATAAGATGGGGCTGTACCAGAAAATTCGTGAGGTCAGTGCCGGTAGGCCAACCTTTATTCTCCACGACGGCCCTCCCTATGCCAACGGGGATCTTCACGTCGGGCATGCGGTTAACAAAATACTGAAAGATATTATTGTTAAATCCAAAACCCTCAGCGGCTATGACGCACCCTATGTTCCGGGCTGGGATTGTCATGGTTTACCCATCGAGTTAAATGTTGAAAAGAAGGTCGGTAAACCGGGTGTAAAAATTACAGCGGCAGAATTTAGAGAAAAGTGTCGTGCCTACGCGGCTCGCCAAATCGATGGCCAGCGCGAAGATTTTGTGCGAATGGGCGTGCTGGGTGATTGGGACAAACCCTATCTCACCATGGATTATGAGTTTGAAGCCAGTATTGTGCGTACGCTGTCGCGAATTGTCGAAAATGGGCATCTGCACAAGGGGTTTAAACCCGTTCACTGGTGCATGAACTGCGCATCAGCACTGGCTGAAGCCGAGGTTGAGTATCAGAACAAGATGTCGTCAGCGATAGACGTCGCCTATGCAGCCATAGATCCACAGGCATTTAACAGTGCTCTCGGCACTACCTATGTGGGCGAGATAGCAGTTCCTGTCTGGACGACCACGCCCTGGACATTGCCCGCTAGCATGGCGGTCAGCTTGCATCCGGAACTGGATTACGTGTTGATTTCAGCTCAGGGCAGGGCACTCGTGGTGGCAGCGGATTTGGCCGAAAGCTGTGCCAATCGTTTTGGCCTGGGCGAACCGGCAATACTAGGTAACTGTAAAGGCGCGGCACTGGAGAACTTGCTTCTGAAGCATCCCTTTCTCGATCGCAAAGTGCCTGTGATTTTGGGTGAACACGTTACGACCGAAGCCGGAACCGGAGCGGTACACACGGCACCTGCACATGGACAGGACGATTTCGTGGTCGGCCAGCAATATGACCTGGAGGTTTACAACCCGGTTGGGGGTAACGGCGTTTACCTGCCCGATACCGAATTGTTTGCGGGCCAGCATGTGCTTAAAGCCAATCCCGCAATCGTCGATTTACTGCGCGAGCGCGGCGTTTTACTTTTCAGTGAGGAATATGAACATTCTTATCCGCACTGCTGGCGGCATAAAACACCGATTATTTTTAGAGCTACGCCGCAGTGGTTTGTAGGTATGGAACAAAACGGCCTGCTCAAAAGTGCACAGGACGCGGTGGAGAAAATCCAGTGGTTGCCCGAGTGGGGCAAGGCGCGTATTGATAGCATGCTCACCAGCCGTCCGGATTGGTGCATTTCCAGACAGCGAACCTGGGGTGTTCCCATTTCTTTATTCATACATAAAGAAACGGCTGAGCTGCACCCTGACACCGCTAGGCTGATGGAAGAAGTCGCGCTTCTCATAGAGCAGCGTGGAATCGAAGCCTGGTTTGATCTTGAGCCTGAACAATTACTGGGTGAAGAAGCGTCCGGCTATGAGAAGGTGACTGATACCCTCGATGTATGGTTTGACTCTGGTGTTACTCACGCATGCGTTCTTCGGGAGCGTGAAGGTCTGCGCGCACCCGCCGATATGTACCTGGAGGGTTCCGATCAACATCGTGGCTGGTTTCAGTCTTCATTGTTGACCAGTTTGGCCGCTTTTGGTGAAGCACCCTATAAGACGGTACTTACCCACGGGTTCACTGTGGACAGTGATGGTCGCAAAATGTCCAAGTCGATCGGCAATATCGTTCCTGCGAAAAAAGTGATGAATGATCTGGGCGCGGATATTTTGCGTCTATGGGTCGCCTCGACAGATTATCGTGGCGAAGTCGCGGTGAGTGATGAAATTTTCAAACGCACGGCAGATTCCTATCGACGAATTCGTAACACCGCGCGTTTTATGCTGTCGAACCTGGACGGCTTTAACCCGGAAAGCGATGTGCTATCGTCCGGCGATATGCTGTCGCTGGATAGCTGGGCCGTGGATAGAGCTGCCCAGTTGCAAGGCGAAATTCAGGACGCCTATGACGCCTATCAATTCCATGTGATTTACCAAAAGCTGCACAACTTCTGTTCCAATGATATGGGTGGATTTTACCTCGATGTGGTTAAAGATCGTCTCTACACCACTGCCCCCGGGAGCGTCGCAAGACGTTCAGCGCAAACGGCGATGTATCATATTATTTGTGCGCTTACCCACTGGGTCGCACCGATTATCAGTTATACGGCCGAAGAAATCTGGGAAAATCTGCCGGGAGACAGGTCTGAATCGGTACAGCTGAGTCAGTGGTATGATGATCTGAACACCATGGGCGCTGACGTCACCATGGGCCGAGAGTACTGGCGAGCAGCCATGGAAGTCCGAACTGCGGTAAATCGCGAGATGGAATCCCGGCGATCGGAGGGTGTTTTGCGAGGCTCTCTCGATGCCGTGGTAACCCTTTTCTGTTCCCCTGATTTACTCAAGGCATTGGATGCCCTTGGCGATGAACTGCGATTCTTGCTGATTACCTCGGGTGCAATCCTGGCTGCTTTAGACGATGCGTCCCCCGATAGCGCCGAGACGGATATTGAGGGCTTGAAACTGCAGGTTGCGGTTTCAGCTGATGAAAAATGCGAGCGCTGTTGGCACCGTAGCCCCGAATTGGGTCAGATTGAACAGCATCCAACCCTGTGTGGCCGTTGCGTGGAAAATATTGACGGCGCAGGAGAGAGTCGTCAGTTTGTCTAGCTCAATGCGGTTATTGTGGTGTTACGGTTTCGCACTTTTTGTTGTGCTGCTGGACCTTTACACAAAAAACCTGGCTACGCAGGAATTGGTTTACGGAAGACCGGTCGAAGTATTTTCCTGGTTTAACTTCACCCTTGCGCACAATACTGGCGCTGCATTCAGTTTTTTGAGTGGGGCCGGCGGCTGGCAGCGATATTTTTCAGCACCGTGGCGATGGTAATCAGCGTAGTGCTAGCTGTTTGGATTTTCAAACTTGAGAGAGGCCAGTGGTTGCTCGCTTTGAGTTTAAGTCTCATTCTAGGCGGAGCGCTGGGCAATTTGTGGGATCGCTTAACGCTTGGCTACGTCGTGGATTTTATTTCGGTCCACTATGGGGGAAGATATTTTCCGGCCTTTAACATAGCCGACTCCGCGATCAGTGTCGGTGCAGTCTGTATGTTGCTGGAAAGTTTTTTACAGAAAAATGATCCGGCCAGCGAGTAAGAGGAGTTCTAAAAGCTATGGATTTTATTGATGTGCCGGTGAGTGAAGGGACTCGCATTTTTTTAAATTTCTCTCTCAGCCTTGAAGATGGCTCCGGGGTCGATTCCAATTTTGGCGGTGATCCGGTTGACTTTGTTTATGGCGATGGCAGCCTGTTGCCGGGCTTTGAACACTTGATGCTGGGAATGACAGCAGGGCAGCGCAATTTATTTACGGTTCTTCCGGAAAATGCCTTTGGTCAGCCTAACGATAATAATGTGCAGGCCATTTCCCGGGAGCACTTTGACGACGATACTGATTTGGAACCGGGTTTGGTTTTCTCCTTTGCCGACGCAGCGGGCGGGGAGGTACCGGGAATGCTACTCTCGTTTGACGATGAAGAGGTGCAAGTCGATTTCAATCATCCTCTGGCGGGTCGTAAAATTTTGTTTGATGTGCTGGTTCACCGAGTGGCACCAGCGGAGTTGCACTAATGGAAATTCAACTTGCCAACCCGCGCGGGTTTTGTGCCGGTGTCGATCGCGCCATTGATATTGTCAATCGCGCACTGGATGTTTTTGGTGCTCCCATCTACGTGCGGCACGAGGTTGTTCACAATAAATTTGTGGTTGAGAACCTGAGGGAAAGGGGCGCGATATTTGTCGAGGAACTCAATGAGGTCCCGGACCATTGCATTGTTATTTTTTCCGCCCACGGGGTGTCTCAGGCCGTGCGCACCGAGGCCGACAGGCGCAGCCTGAAGGTATTCGATGCGACTTGCCCGCTTGTTACAAAGGTCCATATGGAAGTGGCCAGATACAGTCAGCATGGTCAGGAGTGTATTCTCATTGGTCATCGCGGCCACCCGGAGGTGGAGGGAACTATGGGCCAGTACGACCATGGTAAGGGTGGCAATATATATCTCATCGAAGATGAGGAGCAGGTATCTGCACTGGTTGTAGAAAATGCGGACCAGCTTTTTTATGTCACCCAGACGACCTTGTCCATGGATGATACAGCCAAAGTTATCGATGCTCTGCGAGAGAAATTCCCTCGTATACAAGGGCCTCGCAAGGACGACATCTGCTACGCCACGCAAAATCGCCAGGATGCGGTCAAGAAGCTGGCGGCCAATTGCGATCTGATGCTTGTTGTAGGGTCGCCCAATAGCTCAAATTCCAACCGGCTGCGTGAGCTCGCTGAGCGAATGGGTGCTGAGGCCTACTTGCTCGACGGTGCTGGGGATATCGATCCGAACTGGCTGCGGGGCAAAAGCCGAATTGGTGTTACTGCCGGAGCATCTGCTCCGGAGATTCTGGTGCAACAAGTCCTGGATGGGCTTTGCGAACTGGGCGCTGATGCGGCAATCGAGGTGCAAGGCCGTCCAGAAAATGTCACATTCTCGATGCCCAGAGAACTGCGCATCGACGTAAAAAACATCTAGCTCTTATACGCTGGCAAGTCCTGCGCTGCCAATATGAAACGACCCTAAGAGACAGCTGCTCCCTTTCCACTAAGCCTCACTTCGTCAATTCAGAACGGTTTAAGGCCAATTAGGCCATTTGCTCGCGTTCTTTGATGGGTTGCCTATTCTTGTCCTGGCAAGGAGGCATGCGCTGAAATGACATCGGACCGATTGTGTGGATTTACTCTGGTTGAGCTACTGGCGGTAATGGCCGTATTGGCGATCACCATCACTGTCGCTACTCCGTCCATGCGATATCTTCTGTACAAAACCGAAATGCGCGCACAACTGGGTCGGCTATTCACCTCTATCAATCTCGTTCGAAGTGAGGCGGTGGCGAGAAATACTCCAGTCAGCATGTGTCCCTCACTTGCCCCGACCGCTGGGGTTCCTGTGTGTTCCGGTAGTTACAAAGATGGGTGGATTGTCTTTTCGAACCCAAATCAGGACACGGTGATAGACCCCGGGACGGACGAAATTGTCGCTGTGTTCGAGGGCTTGTCTGACGGCTATTCCCTTACAAATCGCGCGGGCAGCAAAGCCGCAAAGGGGTTGATAACCTACTTCTCCGACGGTTCATCTCGAAGAACACGGACCCTGATGATCTGCTCTCCCGCTGGGGCGGCGATTCCCTCCCGGAGCGTAGTGATGAATCGAATGGGCAGGCCCAGGCATGCGGTGGGCTGGGGGCTGTGTCCCTGATTCCTGCCTGGAAAAAGCGCGCCTCCCAAGTTGTGCAGCGCCTCCCTGACATGCCTGCTTCAAGAATACCCACTGTGGCTTTTTCTTTGCAGGCAGGTGTTGGGTTTGTCGAAATACTGGTCTCTTTACTGGTTTTCACGGTGGGAATATTGGGTTTGAGTGCAACCCAGCTAGCCGCAAAGCAGGCTAGCTATGCGGCGACTCAGCGGTCTATCGCAAGCAGTTTGGCAAGCGACATCCTGGAACGGATGCGCGGAAATCCCGGCGAGCTAACTTCCTACGCAGTTAAAGAAGTGGGTAGCTCTGCGCTCCCGGCAACTGTTAACTGCAATACGTCGTGGTGTTCTACTGCGGACTTGGCAGCTTTCGATCTGTACGAATGGAGTGGCTTGCTCGCTGGTGTATCCGAGCGAATTACGATAGCTGGGGTTACCTCCTATGCCGGTGGCCTCGTGGATTCCAGAGCTTGTATAGCGGTACAGGACGGTTCTGTAACCGTGGCTATTGCGTGGCGGGGAGCGGAGGATTCCGCAAATCCCGGTGGTTCCAAATGTGGACAGGCCAGCGGCCTGTACGGTGCGTCACACGAGAGGCGGAGGCTGTTGTTAGTGAAATCCTTCGTTGGACCTTTGTAGGGGTGAATGGCTCTGCATCGCATGTTCCATCCCGAATGACAGGTGTAACTCTGGTTGAACTGCTGATTTCGATACTGCTGGGCACTTTGCTCGCATTGGGAATTGTCAAAGTATATCTGGAGAGTATGCGTCAGTACGTCGTCGACGATGATATGGCAAGAATTCAGGAAAATGGTCGATTCGCACTTGGTTTATTGGGGCAGGAGCTCATGCAGGCAGGCTTGTACGGTGGACAGTTCTCCGTAGATAAAATAGCGCCAGAAAATCTTCCAAAAGATTGTACCGTCTCTGGATATTGGGCCTTGGATGCAAAACACGCTATCGAGCATATCGACGATTTTAGCGGGACGCTTTTGACGGGCGCAGGTACTTCCCTGAGTTGTCTTAAAGCATCAGGAATTCAACCCAATGCCGATATTTTTTCTGTCAAACGCACCGCCAGTGTGCCAACCCTTAAAGATGGTGTTTATCCCGGTGGCGTGAAGAGTGCTCAGGACACCCAGTGGTATTTAAGGATTCGAAATCACGGTGCTTCAAAATCCTGGTTTTACAACAACACTTCTGGTTTTCCGGCGCGCGACATTGGCTCGGGGTCGAAGACGGATTATTGGGAATTTTATTCGAAAGTTTTTTACCTGAGAAAATATGCGGTGGTCTCATCTGACAATCTGCCAACGCTGTGTGTCGCCATGCTTGCGGGCAATGGAATGGACACAGAGTGTCTCATAGAGGGGATAGAGGATATGCAGCTGGATTATGGGATAGACACGGATAGCGACGGAGTGGCCAATCAGTTCGTTTCAGATCCTGATGTGGCGCAGATGGCCAGTGCTGTGAGTGCACGGGTCTCAGTGCTATTGCGTGGTGCCAACCCGATTTCCGGATATATCAACAGCAGATCCTTTCAGCTGGGCGCAAAACAGATTTCCCCGAAGAACGATGCCTTTTTACGCCGTGTGATGACGAGCACCTTGCAGTTGAGAAATTCTGTGAACGTCGGTGTCTAGCTTTCCAGTAGTGGGAGCAAAGAGCTTGGAAGGGAAGAATTCTCTCGCTAGGGAGGGCGGCGCGATCCTGATCCTCTCCTTGATATTTCTCGCTTTGCTGGGATTGCTTTCGGGCACTGTTATGCAGACAAGTATATTGGAGCTTCGAATGGCCAGGAATAATCAATTTCAGCTGGAAGCGTTTCAGCTTGCTCAAGGTGTCGCCTCCGCAATATCGCGGGACAACGACAATTTTCCTGTTGCCGGAAACTTAAATCATGTGATCTGCAAAGACGTCAAAAATACGCCTGGTTGCGGCGCTGGCGTTGCGGTACTTGATCCGAATCTGGTCACGGTTCCAGCAGGAGTCACCTTGGATTATCGGGTGCGGCGGGTCGCTCCACTGCTGCAAAAAGGGTTCCCGGTGAGGCTGGGGGAGGGTCGAGTGTCCAGCAGTGTGACCTACGATGCTGCGGTGTTTGAAACGCAGGTCGAAATAGACGCCACTATGGTGGGTCAAGGTGCGGCCAGGATTGCCCTCGGAGTAGCTGTGCTGACAGTCAGCAGCGATCATTAGATATGGAGTGAAAACGAATATGACCAGGTTTTACTTTTTTTTCGCGGTTCTCTTTAGTACCGCAACCTTCTATGTCTTGGCTGACGACCTGGATATTTATCTTCAGAATCCTCCTGTAAGTAGCCCTCCGTACTTGCACCTGATGCTGGATTACGGTCCGGGCGCTTCTGATTCTCTATGTACCTTTGGCCTCAGTTGCAAGATTGTTCAGCTCGATGGAAGTTGTCCGGTTGGGGTGTGTTTCTCGCGCAATGCCTATAGGCAACTTCTGGCACCGCGTACCCCCGTAAAGGGTGAGCGCATCACTAAATGGGATGCGCTGATGGCTATTTATAGTACCGCTCTCATGGACAGCCAATTTGCCAATATGTCCGTGGCGTTGTTGGTATCCAACTTAAACAACGGGGGTACTTTGCTGCAAGGATACAAGCGTCTTGGTGCGTATTATGATCCGTCTGACCCCACAGATTTACAAGTTCCTCCCGGGACCCCCGGTGCCATCACGGGTGCGCAGAAGTTGGTTGCTGTCCTTGGCTCGATACCTACTCCGGCTCCGGGAGCGAGGAATCACGACCTCCAGCCCAAGGAATCGTATTTAGAGTGGTTTCGTTATCTCAATGGGGGCGCTGTGATACACGGAAAGGATACCAGCGGGAATTTTAACTCTGCCGTTAGCAGTAGAGTCGCGCCTGATTTCGACGCCTCGATTCTTCGCCCTCAAGGCACTCACTATATCTCCCCGTTTAAGAATTCCAGCTCTTGCTCGAAAATGTTCTCCATTTTGTCAAGCATGGGGCCTTCACGTAACGACGATCATCTTGATCGAATTATCGCTAATAAGCTCTACGGCGGCCTGAATATCAGCACCAGAGGAAAGTTGTCCCTCCGTGAATTTTTAATGCGAATACATGCGCAGGATATAGATCTGGTAAATGATGTACTTCTGGGTGGAGTCAATCCATTGGATAAAACCTGGGTCATATCGGACTCCGCCTCTTTACTGGCTGGCGAACAACTGGCGCTGGCAGGAAATACCGGCTCTCCTTGGCAGATTGAAAATCCATCTATGCTGGAAGGGCGGTTGCTAAACGCCATGAAGCAAATGATAAGCTCGGGGAAGGCGGTGGCTACAGCTTTCACCCCGGTAGGTGCTTTTGGCCGCGCGCAGAATTCGGACAACTTATTCGTGTCGGTCTTTGCCGCGAAAGAGACACCAGATTGGGCGGGAAACATCAAAAAACTAAAACTGCTTGATAGTGACGCTGACGGTATATTTGACAAGGTAATTGATGCGAGCAGTCCAAGTCCGGAAACTGGCTTCGAAGCCTCGGGGCCCAGGCAAGGCCAAATCAATTTTAATGCACTCACATTCTGGACGGACTCCTCTTCGCTACCTGCAATTTCAGGTACGCTTGCTCCACCAAACGCCGATGGGGCAGTAGTTGCGCGGGGCGGATCGGGCCAGAAGATTGATGGTTTCGTCCCGAGTCCGTTGTTAGCAATTGGTGATACAAACGCAGCACCGGCCGGCGTACGTCATAGGCAAATTTTCCTGGAGCCTGCCAGTAATATCAATGGGGTGGGCAAGGCGCTCGATGATTTTAATGTTGATGCGGCGACATTGGCATTGCCGGGAATTAAAGCAGCTTTTGGAAATACGGCGATGAGCGACTCGGACACCCTGGACCTAATTCGATGGGGGCGCGGACAAAATGTTGACAATGCTCGAGCCACAGCCCGAACCTGGATCACCTCTGAATCACCGCACTCGAATCCTCTGGTAGTCAATTATGGAGCTGTAGGTGGCTACAGCTCGTCAAACCCCAATATACGCCTCTTTCAAGGTAGCGGCGAAGGGCTCTTTCGCGCCATCGAGAACACTTCGACGTCCGGCACTGAATCGGGAAGAGAAGTGTTTGGTTTTTATCCTCGCGAGTTGTTGGGGAATATTGCCGTGAGAAAGAATGACTCGAGGTCGGGTTTAAGAATGAACTATGGTGTCGACGGTACCCCCGCAGCATTGATTGTCGATAACAATCAGGACGGGAATTTGGTCGCCTCTGGTGCGGCTCCCCTAGGGGGAGATGAAGCATTTGTCTATTTCGGCCTGCGACGCGGTGGCAGCAGTTACTATGCCCTGGATGTAAGTGACCCGGACAAAGCACCAAAATTACAATGGAGTATTACGCGAACCTCGGCTGCTGATTTTGATGAACTTGGCCTGACCTTTTCAAAGCCTGTCGTGGGAAAAGTCCAGTTTAATGGCAGCCCTTTGGATGTTGTTATATTTGCCGGTGGTTACCATGGCGGTTGGGACAAGAAAGGTACGAGTCGCATTGGTAAAGACTTTGATTCCAAACCGGATACTGGTTTCGGCAATGCTATCTATATAGTCGATGCGCGTACGGGTGAGCTTGTGTGGAAAGCGATACAGGGAACTGGCAATGCTACGTCGAAAGTATTTCAGCACCCTGACCTTGAGGATGGTATTCCCTCGACTGTTTCAGCATTGCACAACCGTAGCGGAGTAATACATCGCCTATATGTCGGAGACACCGGGGGAGCTGTTTGGCGAGTGGATCTCCCGCAGTTGAGTTCGGATCAAAGGGCAAGCAAGTGGTTTATTGGCAAAGTCGCCGAACTTGGAAATGACGGATCTACGATACGCTCAGATAGGCGCTTCTTTCATGCCCCTGATCTGTTCACCTCGTTTGATTCCCGGGGTAGTTTTGACGGTGTTGTTATTTCCAGTGGTGATCGAGCGCATCCGAAGGAGACCAAGGTCGCGAACTATCATTTCTACCTTAAAGATCGGTATGTGAGCAGCGGCGATAGCGCGGTGAAGTCCAGACCACCCATAGCGTTTTCCGGTGCGTCGCCTGCCAAAAATCTCTCCGACCAGACCTTGTGTATCAAGGGCTCTGAATCCGGTTGCGCCACCGGGCTGCCCCTCGGTTGGAAGATAAAAATGCTCGGCATGGGTGAGAAGGGGCTCGCGACTCCACTTGTGGATGGTGGGAAGGTGTTTTTCAGCAGTTATCAGCCAGCGCCTCAGGCTTCGAACTGCCTGGTGGATCCCGGGAGTGGCGTTATTTCCGTTGTGAACCTGGTCGATGGTACGGCGGCCTATAGCAGCCGAACTTTCACGGTGGGTCCGGGGATACCGCCTCAACTATTAACCACAGGGGGGGCGCTGGTAATTCCAGGTTCAGGAATTAACGCCAAAAACCCTCGCGATCCGAACGAAACACCCTGCTCGGGAAAGCTCTGCGCCAGTTCCGCAGGTCTATTGCAGCGTGTCTACTGGCGCCAACCTGGCAGTGACCAGCTCTAGTGCGCAACTCTCTCCCTGTCATGTCCGCCCAGGTTGATGGATTTAGCCTTATCGAAATTATGATTGTTCTGGCGATAGTGGGGATATTATTTTTGGTGGCCCTGCCCACCTTTGAGCAGTACCAACTGAAAACGAGTCGCGCTCTCGCCAGTGCTGAACTTTTGGCGGTGCGCGCTCGGCAGGAACAGTTTTTTGCCAACAATAAGCGCTACGCTCCCACGCTTGACCTGTTGGGATATTCTGGCAGTCCCTATGCGATAAATTCGAACGCTGAGGATGTTGCAGTATTGGCCGTTGACAGGATTTACAACATCGAGCTGCACATACTCACTCCTGCTCTTTACCAACTAAAGGCAGTACCACAACTCAACCAGGCCAGGGACAGTCTTTGTGGTAGCCTTGAACTAACTTCCCGGGGCGGAAAATCTACGAGTACTGGCGCGGGAATTCTCTGCTGGTAGCCTGAGTACTTACTCTTCAAGTCCCAACTTTTTTAGCCGATACCGGAGGCTTCTGAAACTAATTCCCAGTAGTTTTGCGGTGGCTGTTTTATTCCACCGGGATTCTTCCAGAGCAGCGCTTAAAATATTGCGCTCAATATCCTCTAGATATCCCTCCATATCGCCGTACGCTTCGTGAACAGACCAGGTCTGGCCATTGCCTTCAGGGGGTGTGCGTTCTCCCGTGAGTTGCGCAGGCGTGGCCTTGGTAGAAAACTGCAAATCCTGTGCCGAAATGGCTTCACCGCCGGATAGTGCGAGAGCTCTTTCCAGCATGTTTTCCAATTCGCGAACGTTGCCCGGAAAACTGTATTCTCCAAGCGCTTTGAGTGCGGACTGATCAAGCTGGGCGTTTTCATTGCCTTCCCCGGATGCTATTCGCTGCAGCAGCGCTCTGGCCAGTTCGGGAATATCTTCTGACCTTTCCCTGACACTAGGTACGTGAACGTCGATAACGTTGATCCGGTAATATAGATCATTTCTGAATCTTCCCGCTTCCACTTCAGCAGCGAGGTCCTTGTGTGTAGCGCTCAATAGGCGGATGTCTGTCGGTTGCTCCTCGTTGGCCCCTACCGGTCGAACGCTTTTTTCCTGAATCGCACGCAACAACTTCACCTGCATGAGCAGGGGCAGATCGGCTACCTCATCGAGAAACAATGTGCCACCGGACGCTGCCTGGAACAGTCCGGTTTTATCCTGCGCCGCTCCGGTAAAACTGCCTTTTACGTGTCCAAAAAGTTCACTCTCCATCAGCTCCGGTGGAATGGCGCCACAGTTGACGGCAACAAAAGAACCGGTGGCTCTGGGGCCGTTGTTGTGAATTAGTCGGGCTACTACCTCTTTACCGCTGCCTGATTCGCCCTTGATGTGTACGGGCGCTTGTCCCCGGGCTAGCTTAGAAATTTGGGTTCTAAGGGTGACTATCGCCGGAGCGGAACCAATCAAGTCCTGACCCACAGCGTCTGCGAGTTTGCTCGTGTCTCCGTCTAACTGTAATGCCGTGTTCACCAGTTTGCGCAAGCTCTCCAGCTCTATCGGTTTGCTGATGAAATCGAAAGCGCCTGACTTGAGTGCCAGTATCGCAGTCTCGACACTTCCGTGAGCGGTGATCATCGCGACGGGAATATTGGGGAACTCCAGTTGAATATACTCTACCAGAGTAATTCCGTTCCCATCGGGAAGCCGCATATCGGTTAGGCAAAGGTCGGGTTGTAGCTCGGCGACCATGGCTCTCGCCTCCTGCAAGTTTGCAGCGCAATGGGTATCCAGGCCCATTCTACCCAGAGTTATATCCAGTAGTTCCCGGATATCCGGCTCATCATCTACGATCAGTACACTTTGTTTAGTCATGACTTTGTTCTATCGGGCTCTTTGGCTCATGGCGATACAGAAACTGCTCTCCCCGCCAGGGGTTGGCAGATAGGTTAGCGTGGCGTTGTTGATTTCGCAAAGTTCCTTGCAAAGGTACAGGCCCATTCCGCTGCCCTCAGCCACTGTCGTGAAGAATGGCTCGAACAACTTGGCCTGATCCGCGTGTGGCACTCCGGTGCCGGCATCAATCACTGAAAGCAGGGTGCGTTGGGAACTAAGCTCCTGCTCTACTTTTATCCTGGCCTGCTCCACACCGCAAGCCAGCTTGCTATGACGTAGTGCGTTGTCCAACAAGTTGTTCATCACCCGCTGTAGGTTTTCCTGGTCAAACTCTACCAGTAGTTCGCGATATTCACATTCTATCGTGAGCCCGGCAGGACGATTGAGGGAAGTTAAATAAGCTCTGGAAAATTCCTCGAGCCAGTCTGCGAGCAAGAGGTACTCGGGTTTGGGGGGTTCTCTTCGCGATATCTGCATGACGCTTTCTATAATGCTGTTCATTCGTTCGGATTGGTGAACAATGATATCCGCCATGCGTTTATCATCGGCACTGAGTTCCGGTGACTCCTGTAGTAGTTGTGCAGCATGGCTGACCGCTCCCAGCGGATTTCTGATTTCATGCGCTATGCTCGCGGTGAGTCTTCCAAGAGATGTCAATTTTAGCGATTGCGCATACGCGGTGACGGGTGTGTAGTCTTCAACAAATACCAGCGACTCGCGGTTGGTGCTGGGCTGCAGCTGCCTGAAATTTGCGATGACTTCGGGAGAGCCATCCATCACTTTGAAGGGTTTGGCTCTGTGCAAACCGGTATTTTTCCAGTGCTCAAACTGGTAGGCCAGCTCCTGATTGTATTCCGCTAGCTGCCGTCCCTGATCCATTGCAATTGGGCGCTCGGGTGCCAGCAAGCCCGAGGCGGATTTGTTCATTACCCGGACAATGCCATCATCACCAACCAGTAAAATACCGGTCTGCATGTGCTGCACAATTTGTTCATTCAGTCTCTGCAGGTTATACAGGTCGCCTGCGCGGTGGCGCGCCAACTCTTCAGCGCGACCCAGACGAACGACAATGGCCTGGACCATTAGCGAGACACCAAAGATCAATAGACCCAATAGGCCGGCGGGAAACAAAGAGTTAACCGATAGCTCCTCTTGCAGTATCAATCTTACGGTGTCCGCTAGCGTGGCCAGCACGCTTAGCGCTGCTATGAGGGTCGCAAAAGTTCGGTTGGCAATCAGGACTGCGCTGGCTGCCACGGTGATAATTAGCAGTACGGGTAGTCCGCTACTCATGCCGCGGCTGCTATCAGACAGTAAAGTTATTACAACGATGTCGATGAGAAATACAGTGAGCAGTAAGTTTTGGCGGCGATTGAGCCCGCCAAAAATTGAACCCATTAAGATGACGTTGGTCGCCAGGTAAGCTAGTGCCACCGTAGTGTATAAGGCGGGGTTGAGAACACCGACGAGTTGTCGAGTATTGGGGCTTACCAGCATGATAAGTAAGACAACGGATAGCAGGGAGCGATATCCCGCGTAGATGCGAAACAGAGCATAATTCTGGTTGCTGCTAACCAGGGGGCCGGGTTGGGTGAGAATGGCGGGACGGTTCACTTTCCGAGCGAGCCTTTATTGAATTCGTTGGATTAGTTTTGCGCTAAGTGTAACAGGCATTTCGATGTAGAAAAGGCGGTATAAACACATTTGGCCAGTAGATTTTGGCTGGCTACAGCGCGCGTTACAGCGACTCTGATGGCTGCTTCAAACATTCTAATGTCCCCGCTGAATACCCTGGCCGGTGACTTCGCAGGCAACGCTCGCGAAGTCGTGGAAATCAATGAACGCTAGCGATGTCATGCACCAATGCGGTGCGAGTAGTAGGCCGCGGTTTGAGCACGAATCGCTGCTACTCGATTACCCCGGGTTGGGCGATAGAGAGTGAGCCATCATTGAATGGGGCAGTGCTAACCTTTGTACTGCGCGCGGCTGTCAAACTGGGGCGGCTTAGGCGGATCGAATAGTCCAAAACTCAGCCGGTTAATCCAGGACCTGTCTTGTCCATCCAGGGAGTAGGCGCTCTGAAACTCCCCATTTTTGTCCAGCGAAGGATGGTCGGGATAATTGAGAACCAGAACATCGATAGAATCCTGTGACAGCTCGTCCAGACCCAGCAGAATATAGCCTTGAGCCATCACCACCAGGGCGTCCGCTACCGCGGGAGTTTGCTGAAAGTTCTCTACCACATAGCGCCCTCTGTTGGCCGCTGCCATATAAGCGCCACGTCGGAAATAGTAATTGGCTACGGTTATCTCGTGACGTGCCAGTAAATTGCGCAGATGAACCATTCTCGCTCGCGCGTCGGCGGCATAGCTACTGTCTGGATAGCGCGACAGTAGTTGAGAGAACTCGGCAAAGGCTTCTTTGGCGTGGCTGGTATCTCGTGAGGTTTCGTCGCCGGGAAGAAAGCGGGAAAATATGTCCTGATTGCTTGTATGAGCAGAAAGGCCTTTCATGTAGTAGGCGTAGTCTACGTTGGGATGTTGGGGATGTAGTCGAATAAATCGGTCGGCGGCTTCTACTGCGGCTTCGTGTTCGGAGGAACCAAAGTGGGCATAGATGAGCTCCAACTGGGCTTGCTCGGCGTATTTTCCAAACGGAAAGCGAGATTCCAACAGCTGTAAAGAGCGCACAGCCAGATCAAAGTTGCTGTTGCGAAGATAGCGCTGGGCCTCTTCATACATTTGCTGCTCCCCGGTATCAGCCGCAAATTCCCGGGACTCTTCGGTACTGGAGCAAGCCACAATGGCGAGGCTTAGTAAGATGGCCAGGATGTGTTTCAAGGGTTTCACCAAATAATGTAAGGTCTGCGTGTTAGTATGTGCGCATTCAAAACGCCTGCGGTGCGCTATTTAAACACAGGCGGACTGGCGCATAAACAGGAAATATGATGACGGAGAAAATTCAGCTCAGCGCGACTATTCCAGACTCTTTGAGCTATGAGAGATTGGACCAGGTGGCGGCCCAGCTGTTCCCCAATTATTCCCGATCCCGGCTACAAACCTGGATTAAAAAGGGCGAGTTGCTGGTTGACGGCGAACAATTGCGTCCCAGGGATAAAGTAGCAGCTGGGGCAAACCTCACAATCGAGGCAACACCGGAGCTAGAGGTCTCGTGGCAAGGACAGGAAATCGAACTGGATATTATCTATGAAGATGACAGCATTCTCGTTGTAAACAAACCCACGGGCCTGGTGGTGCATCCTGCTGCAGGGCACGCAGATGGTACTTTGGTCAACGCATTGCTCAACCATGAGCCCGACATGGCCAATCTGCCTCGGGCCGGCATCGTTCACAGGCTCGATATGGAAACGACCGGAATAATGGTCGCGGCGAAATCACTGTCTGCTCACCACCACCTGGTAGACCAACTACAGTCTCGCACGGTCAAGCGGCAGTATGTTGCTGTGTGTGTGGGTGCCATGACCGGCGGTGGTACCGTTAACGAGCCTATGGATCGTCACCCCGGGCAGCGGAAGAAAATGGCGGTAACAACAGTGGGTGGGAAGACCGCAATTACTCACTATCGAGTGGTTAAACGTTTTGCTCACTTCACACAAATTGCAGTGAATCTGGAAACTGGCCGTACCCATCAAATCAGGGTGCATATGGCCCACCGGCACTATCCGTTGATTGGCGATCCGCTCTATGGAGGCAGACCTCGAATACCCAGGGGAGCATCTACAGCGTTGATTGGAACGCTGCGAAGGTTTCCAAGACAAGCTCTGCATGCTCAGGAGTTGGGACTCATCCATCCCGAGTCAGGAGAGCAGGTGTCATTTCGCTGTGATTTGCCTGAAGACATGGCCGGCTTGTTGAGAACGTTAGAGTCCGAGGATCCAGTGGCTGGTCGTGAATCGACGTTATATTAAAGCAGATTGGCCGGCACCCGAGAATGTCGTTGCTTTTTCCTCCACCAGATCAGGTGGCTGCAGTGTCGGCGCCTATAAGGGTTTGAATCTGGGTCATCACGTTGGCGATGATCTTGCTATCGTTGCGGCCAACCGGGAACTGCTAGCCAATGTTCTGCCCGATGGCACCCGTGTTCAATGGTTGTCTCAAACCCACGGTACGCAGATCGTTCGAGCCGGTGACGCAAATGGATACCCTGAGGCCGATGCCTGCGCGATACTGAGTGCCGATTGTTTGCCCGTATTATTTTGTGCAATACACGCGGTACGGTTGTGGCCGCAGCCCATGCGGGATGGCGAGGCCTGCTCAATGGAATTTTGGAGGCGACCGTAGATGCAATGAATTGTGACAAGGAAGATCTTCTTGCATGGATGGGGCCCGCCATTGGCCCTGCGGCTTTTGAGGTAGGTCCTGAAGTAAGGTCCAGGTTCATGGAGGCGGCAGGAGCGAGTTCTCCAAGCGAGGTAAGCCTATGCCTTTACCCGCAGCCCCACAGATTCTCAGCGATATATGGCCGACTTGTATGCACTGGCAAGTTTGCGGCTCAATAAAACTGGCGTGCGCCATATCTACGGTGGAGCACTGTGCACTTATTCTGATTCTGACAATTTCTTTTCCTACCGGCGCGACGGTCAAACTGGTCGCATGGCGACATTGATCTGCATCAAGGCGATCTAGCCTCCGTACTTGAAAAACAGCCACTAAACCCCATTTAATAGGTCATAGAGACAGTGAGAGGGCATCTTGGGTGTCGTCTCCGAGGAGACTTATTAGTATGAGAATTGATAAATTTACCAACCCCTTGCAGATGGCTTTGGGCGATGCCCAATCCGCAGCGCTGGGGCGCGACCACAATTTTATTGAGCCTGTGCACCTGCTCGAGGCGTTACTGGAACAGCAAGGTGGTGCTGTGCGCCCGCTCTTGCAAAAAGCGGGTTCCAAGCTCGAGTCACTTGCCAGTGGAGTGAAGTCCTCGCTGGATGCGCGGCCTCAGGTTAGCGGCAGTGGTGCCGATGTCCACATGTCCAATGAGTTGGGCAGAATACTGAATGCCACCGACAAGCTGGCGCAGCAAAAAGGGGATGCCTATATCTCCAGCGAGCTTGTGATTCTGGCGATGTTGGAAAGCAAGACATCTGTCGGGGAGCTGCTGAGGTCTAGTGGCGTGACCGTGCAGGGTTTAGCGCAGGCCATTGAGGAGGTTCGGGGAGGTGAGGGGGTAAATAGTCCTGAAGCTGAAGAATCGCGACAGGCCTTGGATAAATACACTATCGATCTCACCGAACGCGCGGAACAAGGCAAGCTTGACCCTGTAATCGGCCGGGATGACGAAATTCGCAGGACCATTCAGGTACTGCAAAGAAGAACGAAGAACAATCCTGTTTTAATTGGTGAACCCGGCGTCGGAAAAACTGCCATTATCGAAGGCTTGGCCCAGAGAATTATTAATGCTGAGGTACCTGAAAGCCTCAGCGGAAAACGTGTGCTTTCATTGGATCTTGGCGCGCTTTTGGCGGGCGCGAAGTTTCGCGGCGATTTTGAGGAACGGCTCAAGGCTGTGCTCAATGAGCTGACAAAGCAGGAAGGACGAATCATTCTCTTTATCGACGAACTCCACACCATGGTAGGAGCCGGAAAAGCTGAGGGTTCTTTGGACGCTGGCAATATGCTCAAGCCCGCGCTGGCTCGCGGGGAATTGCATTGTGTTGGAGCCACTACCCTAAATGAGTATCGGCAATACGTGGAAAAGGATGCGGCACTTGAACGGCGCTTTCAGAAGGTCCTGGTAGAGGAGCCTGGTGAGGAAGACACCATTGCGATTCTGCGCGGTCTGAAAGAGCGCTACGAGGTGCATCACGGTGTAGACATTACCGACAGCGCGATTATCGCTGCGGCCAGGTTATCACAACGCTATATCACCGACCGACAGCTTCCGGATAAGGCAATCGATCTGATAGATGAGGCGGCGAGCCGTATTTGCATGGAGATCGATTCCAAACCTGAATCAATGGATAAGTTGGAACGCCGTCTTATTCAGCTGAAGATCGAACGGGAGGCGGTTAAAAAAGACAGTGATCCGGCTGCCTTGAAACAACTGGAGATACTGGCCCGGGAAATAGAGAAAGTAGCGCGAGAGTTTTCCGATCTCGAAGAAGTCTGGAAGGCAGAGAAGGCCTCTGTGCAGGGCGTAGCGAAAATAAAGAGCGAAATTGAGCAGGTAAAGCTGGAGCTCGAATCAGCGAGCCGCGCCGGCGATCTTACCCGCATGTCGGAGCTGCAATATGGCCGCATGCCCGAGTTGGAGAAACAGCTGGAATCGGCTGCGCAGGCTGAAACCCTCGAACATACTTTGTTGCGGAACAAGGTTACGGATGAGGAGGTCGCCGAAGTTGTATCCCGCTGGACGGGAATCCCTGTCGCGAAGATGCTGGAAGGTGATAGGGAGAAGCTTCTGCGTATGGAAGAATCTTTGCACGGTCAGGTCATCGGGCAAGATGAGGCTGTAGTGGCCGTTTCCAATGCCGTTAGACGCTCCCGAGCGGGCTTGTCAGATCCTGGCCGCCCCAATGGTTCGTTCCTGTTCCTGGGGCCAACTGGCGTCGGTAAAACCGAGCTTTGCAAAGCCTTGGCGAACTTTTTATATGACAGTGAACAGGCCATGGTCCGGGTCGACATGTCCGGGTTTATGGAGAAGCACTCCGTGGCAAGGTTGATAGGTGCGCCACCGGGATATGTTGGCTACGAAGAGGGCGGTTATCTGACCGAGGCTGTGCGCAGACGTCCTTATTCCTTGCTGCTTCTGGACGAAGTTGAAAAAGCGCATCCCGATGTATTTAACGTTTTACTGCAGGTATTAGAGGATGGTCGACTGACTGATGGACAAGGTCGCACCGTAGACTTTCGCAATACGGTGATTGTCATGACCTCAAACCTGGGTTCCGACATTATCCAGGAAATGGCTGGGGACGAGAATTACGAGCAGATTAAATCTGCTGTTATGACGGTTGCAGGCAGTCATTTTCGGCCTGAGTTTATTAATAGGATAGATGAATCTGTAGTGTTTCATCCGCTAGTTAAAGAGCAAATCCGCGGAATAGCAGAGATTCAACTTCAATCTCTCAGGACCCGTTTGGCGGAACGCGAAATTACCCTTGAGCTAAGTGATAGCTTTATGGATGCTTTGGTGGATGCCGGTTTCGATCCTGTGTATGGTGCCCGGCCGTTGAAACGCGCGATCCAGCAAAAACTGGAGAATCCTTTGGCTAATGGAATCTTAGCTGGAGATTTTCAAAGCGGGAGTGTGGTTGTTGTCGATTTTCTAGAGGGCGCCGCAAAGTTTACAGCGCTAAATGCTAAAAAGGCTCCCTGAGGAGCCTTTGAGGTTTTATTCTAAAGCAGGCTTTCTACTCACAGTAAGAGGCTATTAGATCTCGGGCAGTCTTCTTCTGCTTTTCTTTTTCTTCCATCGTAAGATAGCGATACTCGCCGTCATCACCCTTGATCCGAACTCGTGCTTTGGACTCGAGCGTATCCAGGTTTGACTTGGCGCCTTTGCATAGCTCCGGGTTTTTAGCAGGAGCCTCTGTCCTGGATTCTTCGAAGCCGTCAAATTCGTCTTCTTTGCTGGTGTCTGATTCGGCAGCGACCGCACCCTCGGAAGAAGATATTTTTCGAACCTTGCTTGTGCCCGTCGAAACCACCTCATAGTTGGTGCCGGCAGGTGGGGGGCGATCACTGTGCACTGGATTGCCCTCAGTGTCCGTCCAGCGGTAGTAACTGTTGCCCGCGATTGTGTCGGCGCTGATTATCCCCAGCATGGCTACGAGTGCTGCGCACAAGCTTATATGCTTCGTCCCTTTCACGGCTATATCTCCAGGTTACTATGGTGTCCGCAGGATCAAAAGTACCCTAATAGTGTATCCCTAGGCAACCGTTCGCGGATGTCAGGTATAAATCACTTTATTATCCCAAGTGGTTGACTATCCAGCGTTTAGTGGCAACAATGCAGCCGTCTTACAAGTGGAAACAACCACATCGAGTACCCTCGGTCCCTGGTTCACTACTCCGATACGATTATTCGCAGTAGCTGCCTGTAAGTCCCGTATTCAATCCGAGTCGAATTGGCTGGGTTGAGGGCCAGACACTGCGCTATCCCGCAGGGCGACCGATACACTGGTATTTTCTGTGTTCGAACTACCCTCCCGAAGCGTCCCAACGACATCCGGAAGGGTGATCTGAGGGGCAGTGTGTCGAGCCAAAGGGGGTGGCGTAGCATAGAGAAAACCCGTTCGGGTTTCTTTCAGCAACGTTTCCACACTTTTATTTTGAATGCTTCGGCGAGGGTTACGCGTCGGGGATTTTTGATAGGAGATGTAAAGTGGAATTGTTATCCGGCGGCGAGATGGTCGCTCGCGCATTAGAAGACGAAGGTGTTGATTTCATCTTCGGTTACCCCGGTGGAACTGTGCTGCATATATACGATGCCTTGTTTAAGGATTGTAAGGTGCCGCATGTCCTGGTTCGCCACGAGCAGGCGGCCACACACGCTGCCGATGGCTATGCCAGAGCTACGGGCAAGACCGGAGTGGTCTTGGTCACTTCTGGCCCCGGTGCGACAAATGCAATAACCGGCATCGCAACTGCGTACATGGATTCTATTCCAATGGTAGTTTTTTCCGGTCAGGTGCAAAGTCATCTGATAGGGGAGGACGCTTTTCAGGAAACCGACATGATCGGTATTTCCCGCCCCATTGTTAAACACAGTTTCATGGTCAGGCACGCCAGCGAAATACCACTTACCATCAAGAAGGCTTTCCACATTGCATCTTCGGGTCGTCCCGGCCCGGTTGTCATTGATATCCCGAAAGACATCACGCGGCCGGATGAGAAATTTGAGTACCAGTATCCTGAATCAGTAAAGCTGCGCTCATACTCTCCCGCGCGGCGCGGGCATACGGGCCAGATTAAGAAGGCCGCCAGAATGTTGCTCGGTGCCAAGCGCCCGATTGTTTACAGTGGTGGTGGGGTGATTATTGGTGAGGCCTGCGATCTGCTGACCAAGCTCGCCAGGCAGCTCAATTATCCTGTCACCAACACCTTGATGGGCTTGGGCGGATACCCCGCTACTGACAGGCAGTTTTTGGGTATGCTCGGCATGCATGGTTTTTACGAAGCTAATATGGCTATGCACCACGCCGATGTCATTTTGGCGGTAGGCGCCCGTTTTGATGATCGCGTGACCAACACCGTAGATAAGTTTTGTCCCGGTGCCAAGATTATCCATATTGATATTGACCCGACATCTATCTCCAAAACAGTAGCGGCGGATATTCCTGTTGTTGGGCCGGTTCGCCCTGTGTTAACCGAATTGATCGCGCAGCTTGAGCAACTCCAGGTGCAGGACAAAGAGTTGCCAGAAACGGCAGCGCTGGATCGCTGGTGGACGCAAATTGAGGAATGGCGCAGCAATCATGGGTTGTTAGCGGGCAGGCGCTATGGGACCAGTAAAAGCATTATGCCGCAGGAGGTTATTCAGAGCCTTTACAAAGTGACGGGTGGCGATGCCTATGTCACCTCTGACGTGGGGCAACATCAAATGTTCGCTGCGCAGTACTACCCGTTTGATAAGCCCAGGCGTTGGATCAACTCTGGTGGCCTGGGTACCATGGGTTTTGGTTTGCCCGCCGCGATGGGTGTTCAATTGGCATTTCCGGATATGAATGTGGCCTGTGTAACCGGCGAGGGAAGTATCCAGATGAACATTCAGGAGCTTTCCACCTGCAAGCAGTACAACACGCCGGTCAAAATTATCAACTTGCGGAACAACTATCTCGGGATGATTAAGCAGTGGCAGGACATGCAGTACGAAGGGCGCTATGCCATGAGCACTTACGAAGATTCTCTACCAGATTTTGTTAAATTGGCGGAGTCGTTTGGCCACGTAGGAATGCTGATAACTAAACCCGAAGAGCTTGATAGCAAAGTGGAAGAAGCCTTCGCAATGAAAGACAAGCTGGTTTTCCTCGATATCCATATCGATCCAATGGAGCATGTCTATCCAATGCATGTGGCTCCCGATGGATCGATGCAGGATATGTGGTTAAGCAAGAATGAGAGGACTTGATATGAGACGCATAATATCAATATTGATGGAAAACGAGGCGGGCGCATTGTCTAGAGTGGTAGGCTTGTTTGCTCAGCGCGGCTATAACATCGAGACCTTGAACGTTGCGCCGACAGAGGATTCAACACTGTCTCGCCTAACCTTGACTACTTTTGGCGATGATCGAACCATTGAGCAAATTACCAAACAGCTCAATAAACTGATTGATACGGTTAAAGTTGTCGATTTATCGGAAGGTACTCATATCGAACGGGATTTAATGCTGATCAAAGTTCGTGCTCAGGGTCCTGCCAGAGACGAAGTAAAGCGCACCACGGACATATTTCGCGGCCAGATTGTTGATGTTGGCCCCAGTGTTTATACGATCCAGTTGACGGGAACTAGTGACAAGCTGGATTCCTTTGTTGCCGCCATTGGTGAGTCCGGGATTCTTGAAGTTGTGCGCTCGGGTGTCGCGGGAATCTCGAGAGGGGAGAAAGTTCTTAGTCTTTAGGTCTTCCGTTTGGGCCTTCTATGACATTGGGCTAATAGAAAAGGGGCGATACCAATGGTATCGCCCCTTTTTTTGTCAGTTTGGCTCGAGAGCTTTAAACGATTCGTTTCATGGCGGTCATATAGCCACGCAGCTGTTTGCCCACGATTTCTACCGGGTGAACTCGAATCGCTTCATTCACCGCGATTAATTCCTGATTATTTACGCCATTGTCACCGGCAATCCCCTTGCCTATAGCGTCCAGATCGATGTCCTTCATGAAGTCGGCCAGTAGTGGGCGGCAGGCGTGATCGAACAGGTAGCAACCGTATTCTGCAGTGTCCGAGATAACCACGTTCATTTCGTAGAGCTTCTTGCGCGCGATAGTATTGGCAATCAGAGGCGTCTCATGTAGAGATTCGTAGTATGCAGACTCTGCAATGATGCCGGCGGCGACCATCGTTTCAAAAGCCAGCTCGACGCCCGCCTTGACCATTGCGACTATCAATATGCCGTGGTCATAAAATTCCTGCTCGGTGATTTCTGCGTCGGTATTTGCCGATTTTTCGAAAGCCGTTTCAGCAGTCGCAGCGCGCCAAGACAAAAGGTTGATATCGTCATTGGCCCAATCTTCCATCATCGTTTTCGAGAAATGGCCAGTCATAATGTCATCCTGGTGCTTCTCGTAAAGAGTGCGCATGATGTCTTTGAGTTCTTGCGCCAGGTGGAAGGCTCGGATCTTGGCGGGATTGGACAAGCGGTCCATCATATTTGTAATGCCGCCGTGCTTGAGGCCTTCTGTCACCGTTTCCCATCCGAACTGAATCAGTTTGGAGGCGTAAGTGGCGTCGATACCTTTCTCGACCATCTTGTCAAAGCACAGTATGGAACCAGTTTGGAGCATGCCGCACAAAATAGTTTGTTCGCCCATCAAATCAGACTTTACTTCGGCGATGAAAGAGGACTGCAAAACACCTGCGCGGTGTCCACCAGTGCCGGCGGCATACGCTTTGGCTATTTCCAGTCCTTCGCCTTGAGGGTCGTTCTCTGTATGTACGGCTAGAAGAGTGGGTACGCCGAAACCGCGCTTGTACTCCTCACGCACCTCAGTACCCGGGCACTTGGGAGCCACCATGATGACAGTGAGGTCATCCCGAATTTGCATCCCTTCTTCAACGATATTGAAACCATGGGAGTATGCCAGACATGCGCTTTGCTTCATTAAAGGCATGATCTGGTTTACAACGCTGGTGTGTTGCTTGTCTGGAGTCAGGTTCAGTACCAGATCGGCCTGGGGTATTAGTTCCTCATAGGTTCCCACGGTAAAACCGTTTTCAGTGGCGTTTTTCCAGGATTGGCGCTTCTCAGCAATGGCACTGTCGCGGAGTGTATAGGACACATCAAGGCCGCTGTCGCGCAGGTTCAGCCCCTGATTCAGACCCTGGGCTCCGCATCCAGCCACAACTAGTTTTTTGCCGCGCAATCTTTCTACGCCATCGGAAAATTCGGATTGATCCATAAAACGGCATTTGCCCAGCTGTTCCAGCTGAAGGCGCAGTGGCAAGGTGTTGAAGTAGTTCTGGCCCATAATGTTCTCCGGGAAATAGTTGAGTAGGGTTGGCTCAATTTCAGTGCGAACGATACGCGCTTTAATTTATTGCGTAAAACGCTATAATGTGGATATTGTATTGCGATAAACGCAACATTAGGGCGCCGGTGTGGATACGAGAACATTAACAGTATTTTTATCTGTGGCAGACACGCTCAACTATAGTCGCAGTAGTGAAGTGCTGCACATGAGCCTGTCCGCTGTGAGCCGCACCGTGCAACGTCTGGAGGAGGAGCTGGGCCAACGCTTGTTCGACCGCGACAACCGCAGTACTCGTTTGACCCTCGTCGGTAGTGAGTTTCGTATCTATGCCCGGCGCACTCTGGCCGATTGGCACCAGCTGAAGCATCGATTTGGTGACGACTCTGAACTGAAGGGCGAAATCAGTTTGTTCTGTTCTGTTACCGCCAGTTATCGTGTGCTGGCGCCGATTCTGGCGGCTTTCCGCAAAGCCTATCCGGCTGTGGAGGTTAAAGTGTATACCGGAGATCAGGCGGATGGTATTAACCGCGTACTATCTGGCTCAAACGATATTGCTGTCAGTGGTAGGCCCGCTGAACTCTCGTCGAGGCTGGATTTTCTCCCGCTGCAGGATTCACCGCTTCGTTTTTGCGCTCCCGCCGGAGACTGTGCGGTTCGCGATGAATTGCGCGCTGGCAGTACAGCTTCTCCCGACTTCAACTGGTCATCTATTCCCTTTATTGTGCCGGAGAGAGGGATAACCAAAGATGTTTTGGAGCAATGGTTCCGCAAGCAAGCAATCAAACCCAATATCTATGCTCAGGTAGCGGGACATGAGGCCATCGTCGCAATGGTGGGGCTGGGTCTGGGGATTGGTGTAGCGCCCGAATTGGTTGTAGAGGCCAGTGGCATGACCGACAAAGTGAATTACCTGCCCGTTGCCCTGGAGCTGCCACCCCTGAGCATAGGTTTGTGCAGTTTGAAACAGCGCCTCAAGAGCGCTTTTGTCAGATCCTTGTGGGAGGTAGCCGGGAAGACCTACCCAGCGACACCTGTTAATATAGCCACACAATCCCAAGACTGGATAACTCTATGAGTGAGCAAGACGACAACCCTACTGACCCCATTGGCACTGGGGATAAGGAGGATCGGACGAAGGTAGCGCCTTCCCTGGACTTACTCGTTGATGAACATGAGGAAGAGGTTTCTGAGAATGGGCAGACTGTTCGTCGCCAGGGCATTTATCTCCTCCCCAACCTGTTTACCACCTGCGGTCTCTTCGCCGGATTTTATGCCATCATTGCGGCTTTTCGAGGGGACTTCGAAAGCGCGCCTATAGCAGTGTTTGTGGCTATGGTCTTTGACGGCCTAGACGGAAGAATAGCCCGGCTTACCAATACCTCCAGCAAATTTGGTGAGGAGTATGACAGTCTGGCTGATATGGTTTCATTTGGTGTCGCTCCCGCGCTCGTTATGTTTAGTTGGGGGTTGGGGGACCTGGGCAAACTGGGTTGGAGCGCAGCCTTTATTTACGTTGCCTGCGGGGCGCTACGCCTTGCCCGCTTCAATACGCAAATAGGCACCGCCGATAAAAACTTCTTTACCGGGCTTGCCAGCCCTGCAGCCGCAGGTGTTCTCGTCAGTACCGTATGGGTCTGCCACGACCTGGGATGGGACGGCGCTTCTTTGTCTTACGAGACGTCGGTTTTAATGGCGCTGCTGACTGCGATAACAGGCTTTTTGATGATGGCCAATTTCCCGTACTACAGTTTCAAAGGGATTGATTTTCGCAGGCGAGTTCCCTTCGTCGTTATCTTCTTCGTTGTTCTCATTTTCGGACTTGTCACCGTAGATCCACCCAGGATACTGCTAGCCGCCGCTGTAATTTATGCGCTTTCGGGTCCTGTGATGCAGGTCGTAAAGTTTCGCAAAAGGGCAAGGGGTTAGGTAATTTCGCGCAGTTCGTGCTTTTTTTCTGTGGAACCATTTTCGTCTGGGGGTATCTGAGTACCAGGCAATCCACAATGAAGATGTAGCATATTTATGGCTAAGAAAATTCTAGGTCCGCACATTCCCTCTTCTGAGATTACTTCTGAATCTGCGTACATCGATCGTCGCGATTTAATGAAGGCGGGAGTCGCTGCGCTGCCATTGCTTGCAGGTATGTCGGCTGCGCAGGCTTTGGCCGCCCCAGGCTTATCCCCGCTTAAGTTTACTCCGGCTGCGGCGGGTGCTTCAGGGTTTCACACCACAGAAGCAATTACCCCCTATGACGATGTGACCGCGTATAACAACTTTTACGAATTTGGTACCGATAAAGGCGATCCCGCTAAATACGCCCACGAGATGTCGGTCGATCCCTGGTCGGTAGAGGTTGTAGGTGAGGTCAACAAGCCTGGCAAGCTGCACTTGGAAGATCTCGTTTCACGAAACGGTCTGGAAGAGAGAATTTATCGTTTGCGCTGTGTCGAGGCCTGGTCGATGGTTATTCCCTGGGTGGGTTTTCCACTTGCGACCCTGTTAGCCGAATTCGATCCCACCAGTAAAGCCAAGTACGTTTCTTTCGAAACTCTGCACGATCGCAAACAGATGCGTGGCACACGTTCACGCACAAGCACAATAGATTGGCCGTATCGAGAAGGTCTTAGAATGGATGAGGCGATGCATCCACTCACAATTATGAGCGTAGGTATGTTCGGACAGACCATGCCCAATCAAAACGGCGCTCCAGTTCGCTTGGTGGTTCCATGGAAGTATGGCTTTAAAAGCATCAAGTCTGTTGTTCGCATTCGATTGACGCAACGTCAGCCAAAGACTTCATGGAATACTCTGGGTCCGGGTGAGTATGGTTTTTATTCGAATGTAAATCCTGATGTCGATCATCCCCGCTGGAGTCAGAAGTCCGAGCGGCGATTACCCTCCACACTGTTTCGGCCAAACCGAATACCCACTGCGCGCTTCAATGGTTACGAGGAGCAAGTTGCCGGCCTGTATAAAGGTATGGACTTGAGAAAGCTCTATTGAATAGAGAGTCGATTTCGCGGGCTGCTGTTT
>OZ253569.1:0-1245000 GCA_965262875.1 Halioglobus sp. | reverse complement strand
GTAAACCGACACAGGTGATCAGGTAGAGAATACCAAGGCGCTTGAGAGAACTCGGGTGAAGGAACTAGGCAAAATGGTACCGTAACTTCGGGAGAAGGTACGCCGGCTAGGGTGATGGGACTTGCTCCCTAAGCGTTGGTCGGTCGAAGTGACCAGGTGGCTGCGACTGTTTATTAAAAACATAGCACTGTGCAAACACGTAAGTGGACGTATACGGTGTGACGCCTGCCCGGTGCCGGAAGGTTAATTGATGGGGTTATCTTCGGAGAAGCTCTTGATCGAAGCCCCGGTAAACGGCGGCCGTAACTATAACGGTCCTAAGGTAGCGAAATTCCTTGTCGGGTAAGTTCCGACCTGCACGAATGGCGTAACGATGGCCACACTGTCTCCACCCGAGACTCAGTGAAATTGAAATTGCGGTTAAGATGCCGTATACCCGCGGCTAGACGGAAAGACCCCGTGAACCTTTACTACAGCTTCACACTGGACTTTGACTTTACTTGTGTAGGATAGCTGGGAGGCTTTGAAACTGTGGCGCTAGCTATGGTGGAGCCAACCTTGAAATACCAGCCTGGTAACGTTGAGGTTCTAACCTGGGTCCATTATCTGGATCGGGGACAGTGTGTGGTGGGTAGTTTGACTGGGGCGGTCTCCTCCCAAAGAGTAACGGAGGAGCACGAAGGTGCGCTAATCATGGTCGGAAATCATGAGGTTAGTGTAAAGGCACAAGCGCGCTTGACTGCGAGACTGACAAGTCGAGCAGGTACGAAAGTAGGTCTTAGTGATCCGGTGGTTCTGTATGGAAGGGCCATCGCTCAACGGATAAAAGGTACTCCGGGGATAACAGGCTGATACCGCCCAAGAGTTCACATCGACGGCGGTGTTTGGCACCTCGATGTCGGCTCATCACATCCTGGGGCTGAAGCCGGTCCCAAGGGTATGGCTGTTCGCCATTTAAAGTGGTACGCGAGCTGGGTTTAGAACGTCGTGAGACAGTTCGGTCCCTATCTGCCGTGGGCGTTGGAGAATTGAGGGAAGCTGCTCCTAGTACGAGAGGACCGGAGTGGACGAACCCCTGGTGTTCCGGTTGTGTCGCCAGACGCATTGCCGGGTAGCTACGTTCGGACAGGATAACCGCTGAAAGCATCTAAGCGGGAAGCCCCTCCCAAGATAAGTTCTCCCTGGGACTTTACGTCCCCTGAAGGGCCGTCGAAGACTACGACGTTGATAGGCCGGGTGTGTAAGCGTTGTGAGGCGTTGAGCTAACCAGTACTAATTGCCCGTGAGGCTTGACCATATAATCCAAGTTGTTTGAAGACAGTTGGGTGTTTGTGGCAAGTCACAGTAAGTAAGAGAGTGAGACTCGTTGAACAGAACAAGACCATCAGTTTGATTTACCGCCTTATTTGGACAGAGGACGGCCGTACCCAGGAAGCGGGGCAGACCCTGCAACGTGTACTTAAGCCCTGAATCATCCAAGCCAGTTTGCCTGGCGACCATAGAGCATTGGAACCACCTGACCCCATCCCGAACTCAGCAGTGAAACGATGCATCGCCGATGGTAGTGTGGGGTATCCCCATGTGAGAGTAGGTCATCGCCAGGCTTTAAACCCTAAACCCCGTAGTTCGCTTGAACTACGGGGTTTTTTTATGTCTCGGAGAATCGTTACACATGGCGATGTCCTACGGTCATACCCGATAAAGCGGGGCAGGCCCTCGCCAGGCTTTAATACCAAACCCCGTAGTGCTTTGTGCTGGAGGGTTTTTTTATGTCTGCGAAAGAGGGACAGGCTCTGCTTCGGAGCGTCGTTACATCGGCGTTTTAAACCCGCGCTGAGCTCTTTAGGCCACTGCCTCATTCGGTTGAAGGGGCACGCCCTTATGAAGCAGTGGCCTAAAGAACTCAGCGCTTGCTTCGTGGGCAGTTGGTGCAGATGTTCGTCAACATCACTTCAGCACTAGAAGTGAGCGGAACGGGTGGCGTGGTATCCTGAACGGAGTCAGGTATTAGACGTCAACCGATCAGTGTGATGGAGCCGCAGACCCGGGCGCGATAGCTAAGCGGTACCAGTAGACGCTTCGGTCAGCAGTTGATTGGAAATAGACAAAAAGGCCACTAGGGCGGCATCGGCATCGATGCGCTCACTAATTGTTAGCGCCACAGTAAACCCGCAGTTATTTGCCGCAGAATAAAAGAACGACAAAGAGGCGACAGTGATCCGGCTTAACTCCAATCGATCACAGGCTAGAACGGCAGCTCATGATTTACCTCGACACTGTCTGTGTACTCTTGTTGCTCAATCCGGATCTCCTCGTACAGTTGCGCAATCTCATCACCATAGTGATCCCACAGTACCGATCTCAGGTCGCCGAGCAGCTGATAAATACAATCGGCTTGTTCAGCCGTCCAGTAGGTTGTGATTTTTAAGGTTTTCATTTAGCCTTTCCTCGCTTTTTGGTCTCGCGCCGCTTCGACGCACACTCCTGCGCTTCCTTCATGCGGTACGACTCACCCTCAATGGCGATGACCTCGCTGTGATGGACTAAACGGTCAATCAGGGAGACCACACACGGCATTGGGGAACACGTCATTCCACTCGCCAAACGGACGGTTCGTTGTCACCAAAGTTGAACATTTCTCATAGCGCCGGTTGATGATTTCAAACAGCAAGTCAGCATGACGATTGCTGTAGGAGAGGTAGCCCACTTCATCTTTGCCAAAGCTGCGCTGATGCTCAGCAATGCATTGATCGCCCTCCACTATCTGGAGCCGCTCCAGGTCAGCGCTCACGCTCAATGGCTTGTGCACGTATTGATGGGGAATGGAGTAATCATTGAGATCGAAGCGAACATAAGGGGTTTTGGCGGCCCGCACGGGCTGTCTCTCATGGGTATCAAAGGGATTATCCGGCAAACTCACCTGCTCCTGTAAGAAGGCTTCCCTGACCGTCAACGTACGCTCTTCAGGGCAAGCCCGATCAGCACTCACACCCTGGCACCAGTGCTCAGCTTGCGCATTGAGTTCGGCCAGTGTTTGCCAGTGACGAGCGGCAAAGAAATTATCGCGAATATAGCGAATCGCTCTTTCTACCCGGCCCTTTTCATTGCCCCGGGCCACCGCCACCGGGCGTGGTTCGAAGCGATAGTGGGCTGACAAGGCCAGCAAGGTGGGGTGGAAGCGGATGGCGTCACCGTGGCGCTCCAATACGGCCGATTTAAGGTTGTCGTACAGCAGCACCTTTGGCAATCCTTGCCAGGCCTCGAATGCCGCTACATGGCCGCGTAAAAAGTTCTCCATTTGCTGGTTGAGATAAAAGCGCAAGAAGATCTGTCGCGACCAGCTCAGCACCATCACAAACGCCATTAACGGCCGCCGGGCCTTGCCGATCTGAATATGCCCGAACGAACCCCAGTCAACCTGGGCTTGCTCACCGGGCAGGGTTTTTAGGCGTAAATACGCCTCGGGCAGCTTGCGCGGCCGCAGTTCACTGATACGCTGGCGAAACTGGCTGGGGCCACCGGGGTATCCCCGCAGGCGGGCCATTTCATACAAGCGGGCCGCCGTGAGTGTGGGAAACTCCCGCAGGGTGTCGATGACAAAGGGTAGATAGGGGTCGATGATCGACGCACGGCGAGTGCGCTCCACCTTGGGCAGGCCAGCCTGTGCCAGTACCCGATCAACCACTGAGTGGTGAATGCCAAGCTGGGTCGCAATGGTGCCCGTTCGCCACTTCTCAACAAAATGGTAGCGCAGTATTTTTGCTTCAGTTTCTTTGCCGATGGCCATGACTGCCCTCCGATTGATGACTCCTGTCCAGCCGCTGCACTAATGTCGCCGGAATCTGCGCCTGAACTGACTGCTCTGCAGAAAATCACTGCGCAAAAAGGGACCGCAGACCGCGCCACAGTGATGGCAGCGCACGGTGGCGTCAGTTTTACCCGGCATATCGGCCCTTTTGATCTCATCAGGCACGGTTTGCAGTAGATCACGGAGTATTATTGCCAGAGAACGGTGATGCGTTACTTTTTGTTGTTGCCGTTCTCGATAACGCTGTTGGCGAGCGGCATTATTCATGCGACCCGGGCGAGTGGCCTGGTACTTCGCTCTGGCTCGTTTAATGGATTCCTTTCTGGCTTCCTGGCTGCAACCATCGGTGCAATACCGCTGGCCGCGATCACAGTGGGTACAGACGATGACCTGGGCGTAGCAGCGACAACAGTGGTAGAGACGGCTGGATGATGGCATCGACACAAAGGTCGATGAGGGCTGGATTTATTCCCATTATGTGCAACACTTAACGGGTCGTGCACCTGCACGGTTTTTTTGGGTATGGCGCCAGCGTTGACCGTCAAATCTGTGGTGGCGTCATACCGTTCTCAGCGACACTTATTCTTATAGTCCCTACGCTTGAATCGTGCCTGCTTATTGGTCGCTCTTGAGTGTGACTGGGCCGCAGTTCTACCGCGCCGATTCTAATACGCCGAGATCCGTCTATTTCAAAATTCGGCAAATAGCTGCGGTTTTGGAGTGGCGTCTACACCACCACGCTATAGGCTTCGGGGTGTACGGCTGAGGCATCCAGCGGATTGTCACCACTCATGACTCGTAAAAAGCCCGCTGCTTGTTCGAAGGTTTTGTCACCGAATCGCGCTACTTTCAGCAGAGCCTTACGATTTGTAAAGCTGCCATTGGCGTCTCTAAGTGAAACGATATTGTCGGCTATGGTCTGGTTTAGTCCCGATACGCGTGCCAACAATGGGGTGGATGCGGTATTCACGTCAACGCCAACTGCGTTTACACAATCCTCAACGACCGAGTCGAGCTGACGTGCCAACTTGACCTGGCTCACATCGTGTTGGTACTGCCCCACCCCAATTGATTTTGGATCAATCTTGACCAATTCCGCCAAGGGATCCTGCAAACGCCTGGCAATCGAGACGGCACCGCGAATGGTGACGTCCAAATCGGGGAACTCCTTTGCGGCCAATTCGGATGAGGAATAAATCGAGGCGCCGGCCTCATTGACTATCACCTTTTGCACGTTCAAATCCGGGTTCGATTTCAGTAGATCTCCGACAAACTTGTCGGTCTCCCGACTGGCGGTGCCGTTCCCGATGGCAATCAACGCTACTTCGTGTTTTCGAATCATATGGAGCAGTGTCGCCTGGGCTTCCTGGGTACGTTTCTGAGGTAGCGTTGGGAATATCGCACCGTGGTCCAGTACTTTGCCGTTGGCATCGACGACCGCAACCTTTACTCCGGTACGCAATCCTGGGTCCAGTCCGATGGTAGCTTTTGCTCCGGCCGGTGCCGCAAGTAACAGATCTTTCAGATTGTCGGCGAAAACACGAATGGCCTCCCGCTCAGCCAGTTCGCGAAGTGCGCCGAACAGGTCAGTTTGAAGGTGGGTCAGAAGTTTTACTCTCCAGGTCCAGCGCACGGCTTCAGCCAGCCACTTATCCGCTGGTCTGTCCTGGAATTTAATATGCCAAAAATCGGCAATCATCGCCTCACAGGGATGTGTATCAGTGGGTTTTTCATCGACATCCATAATCAAGTTGATGTTTAGAATGCCCTCGTTGCGCCCGCGAAACATGGCCAGCGCACGATGTGAAGGTGTTTTCGACAATGGTTCTGTATGCTCGAAATAGTCCTTAAACTTTGCCCCTTCATTCTCCTGGCCATCGACCAGACGCGATGCGACCAGGGCATTTTCGTGGAGGAATAAACGAAGCATCGCCAGCAAATCGGCGTTTTCTGCGAACTTCTCCATCAATATTTGTTTTGCACCGTCCAACGCAGCTTTGCTGTCGGCAATCGCAAGCTCAGGGTTTAGGTAATTTTCGGCCAGCGTTTTGGGTTCCAAACTGGGGTCCTCAAGAAGCGCGAGTGCTAGGGGTTCAAGTCCTGCCTCTTTTGCGATCTGGGCCTTGGTACGACGTTTTTGTTTGTAGGGAAAGTAGAGGTCTTCGAGTCGATTCTTTGTCTCCGCTTCCAAAATCGATTGTTGCAGTTCCGGGCTGAGCTTGCCTTGTTCACCTACACTCTTAAGTATGGTTTGGCGACGGTCATCGAGTTCGCGCAGGTAGTTGAGTCTTT
This sequence comes from Halioglobus sp., assembly GCA_965262875.1. Lineage (GTDB taxonomy): Bacteria > Pseudomonadota > Gammaproteobacteria > Pseudomonadales > Halieaceae > JBALVT01. The sequence goes on along the minus strand of OZ253569.1, from coordinate 1,238,900 downwards.
CCTCTACCCGACGCATTTGAGTGTCATCCAGACCGTCGGTGACTTCCTTTCGGTACCTCGAAATGAAAGGCACCGTGGCGCCCTCATCCAACAGTTTTACGGCTGCACTAATCTGAACTTCACGCACGCCGAGTTCGTCCGCGATGAGTTGAGGTATCGGTTTAATCATATTATTTGTGGCTTATATGGGGAATTGAATAGGAGGGCTTAGAGCACTGGAACACATTATGCGACAGCAGGACCAGCAATACGATAGAAGGATTCAATTTGGATCGAATATCCAAATGTCAAGATTTCGCGGGCCCTTAAAGACCCCTATTTTCAGAGTGTGCGCGGTATGCTCAGCTTTGAAACTTTTTAACTGCGCTCAGTAATTGCCGACAGGTAATCTGACCCACCAACTTGCCATCTTCCACGACCGGTCGGCGCCGCTTGTTCTTGAGCAGCATATCCTGGGCAACGTCGACGATATCTTCATTGGGGTGTGCGACTACTAGACTGTCACTTGCCATGTAATCTTTGACCCTGCCAACACCGCCTTCATTGTAAACGGCACTTAGTACTGCTCTGAGGCAGTCGAGCTCCGACAGAATTCCAACCAGTTTTTGTTCGGAATCGATGACGCAGACACCAGAGATTTTATTGTCGATAATGACCTGCATAGCTTCCAGTACATTATCGTCTTCCCGAACTTTAACGGGATTTGTCTGCATGTAGTCGCGAAGGTTAACTGATTGAAGCATTTCTATCTCCCTGATATAACCTGACTATAGTATAGACCTTATATACGCCATTAGGGGCTGCGGCGCCGTCCCCAGGAGTAAGATACCTAGAATAAGTGATGCGGACACCGCGCGAACCATCCAGGACTGGGTTGCGTTGACCTGATAGTGGTGCTCGTCTGGCTTTTTCGTCATGTGGAATACAATGCGCAAGTAGTAGTAGATGCCGATTGCACTGCCGAGAACCAAGCTTGCCAATAGCCCCCAGTGATAACCACTTACAGCTGCACTCAATATATAAAATTTTCCGATAAATCCTGCGGTGAGTGGTATCCCGGCCAGAGAAAGTAAAGCAACTAGCATCAGGCTGGCCAGCAGTGGGCGCTGCCACAGTAGACCCGCCAGATGATGGATCTCCACTTTCTCCCGATCACTTTGCTCGGCCGATATGAGTGCGAGCACGCCAAATGCGGCTAGCGTTGTCACCGTGTAGGCGATCAAATAGTAGATGGCTGCCTCTGTGGCCAGCGCACGGTTGTGAATATTCCCAGCCGCCATAAAAATAATAATGAGGTAGCCCATATGGGCAATAGAGGAGTAAGCCAACAGGCGCTTTATATTGTCCTGTTGTAGCGCCAAGAGATTTCCCATAATCATACTAAGAATTGCGATCAAACCCATGATTTTGATCAGGGCAGGAAACTGAAAGAGATTTGATTCCAAAAACCAGCGAAGCAAGGCGAGAAAAACTGCGGCCTTTGAAACGCTCGCTAGGAATCCCGTAACGGGCGATGGGGCGCCTTCATAGACATCCGGGGTCCACATATGGAAAGGCACCAGCGACAGTTTGAAGCCCAGCCCGGCAAACACCAGTGCTGCAGCGCATAGCGATATCGCATTGCTAGTTTCGGTAGCAGCTAATCGAACTCCGAGTTCAGAAAAAGACAGAGTGCCCGTCATCGCGTAAAGCAGGGCAAAGCCGAACAGCATAGTTGCAGATGCCGCACCCGAGAGCACCAGGTATTTTATGGCCGCTTCCAGGGGAAGTATCGATTTATCGGGATAGGCGATCAAGGCGTACAACGCAACAGAGAGCAGTTCCATTCCCAGCAACAACGAAACCAGGTGCGTTGAATAGGCAAGTACACAGGCACCCATGGTACTGAGCAAGAGTAATAGAAAATACTCTTCGGGCTCATCTCCTCTCTGTTCCATGTAGTCAACGGACAGAACCGTCGTGACAAAACCCGCCAACGAGAACACGGCACAGAAAAGCAAGGCCATGTGATCGGCCTTTAGCAGCGGCGTTACCATTTTGGGGGCGACATCCGCAGCCCAAAAACATGCTATTGCAGCCGCAAGAAATGTGAGTAGCGTCATTGCACTGGTAAGCTTAATACTGCGCTTAAAAGCAATTTGAAGCATGATGAACGTCGCTCCGCCGGCCAGTATCAATACCGGTAAAAGGGCCTGAAAATCGGCCGCGTTCATTGTCCTGACCCCACTATTTCTATCGATCTTCCAACCGAGTATTGTAAACTTTCCAGCACGGGCTGGGCCATGTCGAGAACCGGCTGCGGGTAGAGCCCAAGCCAAATTAGTGCAGCCATTAGAAAAGCCATTGTTGTCATTTCTCTGCCGGCAAAGTCTTGCAGTTTGCGATCCCTGTCAGGCTCACCTTGGAAGGTAAGCTGAATCATCCACAGAGAATAGATGGCGGCCGTAACCAACCCCAACGCAGCGATAGCTGTGATCCAGGGGTTTACCGCAAACAGCCCAGCTAGAATTAAGAATTCGGCAACGAAATTACCTAGACCCGGAAGGCCCAGGGATGCGATTGCAAAGAACATCGCACAGGCACCCATGCGCGGCATGTTATGCCACAGTCCACCCATCTGATGCATATCGCGAGTATGCAGACGATGTTGCAATGCGCCCGCCAGCATGAATAGCGCCGCAGTGCTCACTCCATGGGCAATCATCTGCATTACGGCACCTTGCAGCGCCAAGGTATTCCAGGCGTAAAGTCCCAGTAGTACAAAACCCATATGACTGACGCTGCTGTAAGCGACCAGGCGCTTGAAGTCACTTTGGGCGAACGCAAGTATTGCTCCGTATATTACTCCTGCGGCGCCCAGGCCCATGGCCACCGGCGCGAACTGCATGGAGGCTTCGGGAAATAGGGGTATGGCAAATCGAAGCAGACCGTATGCTCCGGTCTTGAGCAATATACCTGCCAGTAGAACGCTGCCCGCTGTGGGTGCCTGGGTGTGCGCATCGGGCAGCCATGTGTGGAAAGGGAAGACTGGCAGTTTGACTGTGAAAGCAACGAAAAAGCCGAGCATAACCGCAAAGCCGAGCTTCCCATTGAGCTCCAGGGACAATAGATCAAAGTAACTAAAGCTATAGCTTCCGTTAGCCGCGTTCCCCTGCCAAGCCAGCACCATGATAGATACCAGCATCAGAAGCCCCGATGCCTGGGTAAATATAAAGAACTTCATCGCAGCGTAGGCTTTTTTCTCATGGCCCCAGATCGCGATCAGCAAGTACATGGGTATTAGCATCACTTCCCAGAAAAGGAAGAACAGAAATAAATCTACGGCTAGAAATACGCCTATGACCCCGGCCAAGGTCCACAGGATGTTGGCCTGGAACAAACCAGGTTTAAAATCTATCTCAACCCAGGATGCGGCAACGGCGACGAGTCCCAGCAGTAGAGTCAGCACCACCAGCATCAGGCTCAATCCATCCATAGCCAGCTCGAAACTGATACCGAAGCGTGGAATCCACTCCAGTTGCAAATGCATCAGCCAGGTACCGGGATCGGTCGGGTTGGGTATCAGGGCAAAGCTACCCTGGGACAGAGCACCCACTTGGTTTAGCAGAAATACAAGCGCTATGGAAATTACCACCAGCGACATGGCGCGCGGCAAATCCGGGTTAATGCGCTCGCTAAGCCAGGCGATTAGCCCGCCTGCAACGAGTATCAGCAGTAGTATTGTCATACTCACGATGCGTTCCTCAGCATCACAAGGCCGAGCAAGACAAAACCAAATACCATCGTGGTGGCATACCAGCGAAGTTCACCGGTTTGTAGCGTTGCCAGGCCCCGGTGTGACCATTGGCTCACGGCTACAATGCCGTTGTAGATCAAATCGACTGGTTCATTGCGCCACCAGTGAGATAGTGTAGTGAAAGGACGCACCAGGATTAGGTTGTACAGTCCATCCATTTGCCATCCGCTGCGCCAAAATTCCTGGAGCCATGTTCCGATACCGCTGTCGGCAAGTGGTGCAATGGAAACCTGACGCCCCAGGAATGGAAAATATGCGATGCACAGCCCCACCAGCGGGGCGGCGATGGAGATGTACTCAACTGTATGGTTAATTTCGATGTCGCCAGATTCGGGGAATACCCCCAACAGTGGCAACGCAATCGCGCCTCCTAAAACGGATAACACGCACAGCATTATGAGTGGGGTTGCCATCTTCCACCCCGGCTGTCTGTCCGGCTCCGTATTCGCGGGGCCGAAAAAGACTATGAATACCAAGCGGAAGCTGTAAATGGATGTCAGCAGTGCGCCCAACACTCCTCCACCCCAAAGCCAGGCTCCGATGTCAGCTTGATTCCAGGCGGAAAGTAATATGGCATCTTTGCTGAAGAACCCTGAAGTTAAGGGCAGGGCGGCCAGTGCTGCCGAGCCAAATACAAAACTCCAGAACACCACGGGAATGCGCGTTCGAAGCCCACCCATTTTGAAAATGTTGTGTTCGTGATGTAGACAGTGAATGACAGCGCCAGCGGCCAGGAACAATAAGGCCTTGAAAAAAGCGTGAGTCATTAGATGGAAGATCCCTGCACTGAATGCGCCTACACCCATAGCCATAAACATGTAGCCGATTTGACTGATCGTGGAGAATGCGAGAATGCGCTTGATATCGCTCTGGACCAGGGCCGTAAAAGCGGCCAGCAGCAGGGTGAGCAATCCAACCCAGGCCACGACTTCCATCGTGGCGGGCGCGAGTAGAAACAAACCGTGTGTGCGGGCAATGAGGTAAACCCCCGCAGTCACCATGGTCGCCGCGTGTATTAAGGCGCTTACCGGCGTGGGACCGGCCATGGCATCGGGTAGCCAGGTATGTAGAGGGAGTTGGGCTGACTTTCCGACGGCCCCACCCAGTAGCAGTGCGGTAGCCAAGGTAGGCAAGACTCCACCGACTTCCCAATTGATGGCGGCTTCAGACATCAGTGCCTGAATCTCCAGCGTGCCCAGTTCGGTGAATAGTAAAAGCAAACCGAGCGCCATCGCTGTATCGCCAACTCGGGTGACAACAAATGCTTTGCGCGCCGCTTTGCCATTGTTGGCATCGCGATACCAGAAACCCACCAGTAGGTAGGAACACACGCCCACACCTTCCCATCCCAGATACAAAAGCAGTAGGTTATCCGCCATCACCAGAACAAGCATTGCGGCGACAAACAGGTTCATGTAGGCAAAGTAACGGCAGAAAGACTCATCGTCAGCCATAAACTCGAGGGAATACAGGTGGATCAGGAAGCCCACCCCGGTAATAACCGACATCATCACAATCGTGAGGCCATCGACATAAAATGCGATTCCGGGAGTAAAGTTCTCCACAGCCATCCAAGTCCACAAGGTAATTTGAATGACCTGTTCATCGGCAAGAAAATCGGCGGCCACCGAGGCGACACACAACGCAGCCAAGCCAACCGATCCCGCTCCCAGGATCGTCACCATTGCTTTTGGCATTCGGCCTGTGGACATCATTAACGCAACAGCACTGCATAAGGGTAGCAGCGGAATGATTGGAAGTAGGTTCATCGTTCGTTAACCCCGCAACCTATTCGCCGCGTCCATGTCCAGTGTCTTGAAGCGACGCTGGATCTGGAGGACGAGGCCGAGGCCGACTGCAACTTCCGCCGCGGCCACACTCAGGATTATCATGAATACGATTTGCCCATCTGCCTGGCCCCAATTGGCACCGGCGGCGACGAAAGCAAGTGCAGCCGCGTTCAACATTACCTCCAGGGACATGAGCATGAAAATGATATTCCGTCGCAGCATAAGCCCGAGCAGACCCAGGCAAAACAAGAGGGATGCCAGAAGTAGTACATGTTCTAAAGGTACATTCAGACCGCCCATCAGTCATCCTCCCCGTCGCGAACGAGAAAACGGCGGCCCAAATGATAGGCTCCTACTAGTCCGGCCAGCAGTAACATTGAGGCGATTTCTACTGCCAGTACATAGGGTCCAAACAGTGCTAGTCCCACGGTTTTGGGGTCAACAACAACTCCGGAAATGGAGTCTGAACTGTGCGAGAGTGCAAATAGCAGTTCTACAAAAAGTAGGGTCGACATAATTCCAGGTAGCACCCAGTTACGGGGACTCAATGAAGCCCGTTCTCGCGCATCTCCCTCGGCTCCGAGGTTTAACATCATTATCACGAACACAAACAAAACCATGATCGCGCCAGCGTAAATCAAAATTTCCAGAGCGGCTGCAAAGGGAGCACCCAAAAGAAAGAACATAACCGCGACGGCAAGAAGTGAAACGATCAAGTAGATAAGTGCATGAGTTGCATTGCTGCGACTCAGGGCGAGCCCGGTGGCGCAGAGCGCGACGGTCGAAGCGATATAAAAGAGAACCTCCATCATGGCAGCAGGCTCTTTACGTCAATGGGTTGAGCTTCATTTTGCGCTTGTCCCTTATCTTTCCCTTCAATTGCCAATCCCGACACGCGGTAAAAGTTATAGTCGTGGTATTTACCAGTCCCGTTGATCTGCAGGTGCTCTTTCTCGTAGACCATATTTTGCCGGTCATACTCACACATTTCGAAATCGGGAGTGAGCTGTATGGCGTTGGTGGGGCAGGCCTCTTCACACATGCCGCACATAATGCAGCGCGAAAAATTGATACGGAAAAACTCCGGATACCACCGGCCATCGTCTCTCACACCTTGTTGTAGCGCGATGCAATCGACGGGGCAGGCCACCGCGCATAAATTGCAGGCGACGCAACGCTCGTCTCCATCTGGATCATTGGTCAACACAATCCGGCCGCGATACCGGGGAGCCAAATACGGCTTTTCTTCGGGATATTGGACAGTCTCCGCGGGGGTAAAACTATGCTGCAGTATCGTCCAAATGGTGGTGAGCTGGCTGCGCAGGGATATGAACATTCCCTATCCCTCCAGGGCCAGCGCTATGGCGCCGGTAAGCAACAAGTTGAAAAGAGTCAGGGGCAGCATGTATTTCCAGCCCAGGGACATTAATTGGTCGTAGCGAGGCCTTGGGATCGCTGCACGCAGAAGAATGAAAAAGCATATCAACAGCGCGACTTTCAGGCAGAACCACACAACAGGAGGTAGCCAGGGACCCAGCCATCCGCCAAAAAAGAGCGTCGCGATCATGCAGCAAATTAGTATCAGGCCGAGATATTCTCCGAGCATAAACATCGCGAACTTCATCCCACCGTATTCGGTGTGAAAACCGGCGGTCAATTCATGTTCCGCCTCCGGGAGGTCGAAGGGGAGCCGGTGACTTTCAGCTATACCGGCGATGATGAATACATAGAGTCCGAGAAATTGTGGGATGCAATACCACATGTCGCGTTGCGCTTCGACGATATCGCGCATGCTAAAGCTTCCGGTGAGCATAACGACACCCATAAGAGACAGGCCCATGAACACTTCGTAGCTAACCATTTGCGCTGCACTGCGCAGGCCCCCTAAAAGGGCGTACTTGTTGTTGGATGCGAGCCCGCCCAAGAGCACGCTGTAAACTGCTAAGGAAGTCATACCGAGAAAGAATAGTAGTCCAATGTTGAGATCGATAACGTATAAATCAGGGCTAAAAGGCACTACTGCAAAACCCAACATCATCGCCACTACGATGGCGGTGGGTGCAAAAACAAAAACCACCCGGTCCGCGAAGGGCGGAATCCAGTCGTCCTTGGTGAGCAGCTTTAGCATATCGGCCAGAACCTGAAACACCCCAAAGGGGCCGAGACGATTGGGGCCGTAGCGATCCTGCCATATCCCAAGTAGCCGCCTTTCAAACCAGGTTAGAAAAGCCGCGCCACCCACGGCAGCGAGAATAATAAACAGGCCGAAGCCGATTGTGCCCATTTCAGACATGGCCACCTCCATCGGAACCGATCAATTGCGGTTTGCGGCGTTTCCAGCCATCGGCCTTTTCCAGTGTCACCCAATCGCCCACTGCGAGATTGAAAGTTCCTGCAAGACCAGCACTGTAGGCGGCGCATCCTTTTGCCAAGCTATCGTTGATTCTTACTTCCAGTGTTGCTTTTCCGCTGGCGAGATCAATCCCATCGCCATCGATAACGTGTAAAGCGGCAGCATCTGCGTTGCTGATCTCTATTGATGCGGGCTCGACTAGCTCGGCGATTCCTGGACTGAATGAACTCAGTTCGTCGCTGCCAAATATTCTGTGTCTGGCGACTAACTGCCACTGTCCCTCCCGCGAGCTAAACGGTGCTGGGATTTCGTTTTCGCTAATATTTGTAGATTGGTTTGAAGGAAGCAGTAACCTGACTCCCGCCGTTCCGCCTTTAAGAGGCCCGCCGACCTCAGATTGAAATTTGTGCAGAGACTGATTTGAGTTCCACCCCGGAGACCACACATAGGGCAACAGCGATCCAGGCTGAGAATCATTTAGCCCCTCCATGGAGAAGGCCAGGGGAGACTCACCGTCCTCGGGCTGTTTCGGTTCGTGAACTGATACGTCCGCACCCATTGCGGTGCGTCCACTGTAACGATGAGTCTGTCTGGGAATCTTTACGCCAGCGTTTCGAAACAAATGGTCGGGTGCCGCAGCGGTAATACCCGCCAAAGCGGGAATCTGCGCAGCGCACGCTTTCGTAACATCATCGAACAAATGGAGATTTTCGGATTCCGCGCGGCCCATTTCCTTTAGGGCGGTTAACAACCATACCCAGCTCGGCTTGCGCTCTGCTTTGGGTACAAACACCGGGAAGTGGCGTTGAGCGCGGCCCTCCATACTGACCACAGTACCTTCGGATTCGGCAAAGCTCGCTGCCGGTAAAGCCAGAGAGCTTGCAGAGAGTGTCCTATTGTCCAGCGTGTCCAAAGTGATGATATTCGGTACATGGCTTAACAGGGCATCTATTTCGGATTCCGGTCCACGTCGATACAAATCATTTTCGAGGACTATTAGTGTTTGCAGCTCTCCGGCCTCGGCACGTTGTGTCAGTGCTTTTATGTCAGGTGCGTCGGGTCCAGCCAGCATTGCTTGACCCAGGCTGTTAGTTTCAGCGACGGCAACACACAGCATCGCACGATTGCTGCCTGCACACAGTGCGTTAGCTATCTGCGCAGCAGCTAACATGACTTGCGCATTGCCGCATCCCGTACCGCACACAACGAGCGGCCGCTTCGCCTCCAGCAATGTCTGCGCTATTGCTTTGGCTTTTTCCGATCCCGCGTCGGCAGCATCGCCGTCGCTTCGGGATATCTGTGCGGCGATGGCAAAACCAAAGCGGGCGATATCGTCCGGCGCGAGATGAATTGTTTCCTCGGCCACGTCATCCAGGCGTGTGTCTGCCACGCTGGCCATAAACAATGGGCTGAGTTGGTCCTGTGCCAAATTGCGTACCGCAGCATCTTGCCAGGGCTCAAGTTTTAATTGTGACGCCAGCTCGTAGGCTTTGTTGCGTACACTTTGTCGCAGTGCGAGAGCAATGCGCGGGGCGGTATTGGTTATGTCCTCACCCAATATAATTATTGCATCGGCAGACTCGATGGTTTGGATGTCGGGAATCACCGCCTTAGTGTTTTGTTGCAGTTGCAATGCGATATTCACAAGTGCCTGTTCTGCCGCGCTGAAACCTGGACAATAATTCTCAGGGCCAACCAGGTTTTGCAATAGATAATTTGATTCCACGGAAGCGCGAGGAGAACCTATCCCGGCGACGGCGCCTTGTGAACAATACTGCAACACAGTCTTTGTTGCCTGTTGTTGATTGATCGCATCAAATTGGCCGGCGGAGTTGCGTAAGCCCGGATAATCGAATCGATTATCGTCGTTAACAAATCCGGCTCCGAAACGGCCGCGATCGCATAGGAAATATCCATTGACCTCTGCGTTGAATCGGTTGTGAACGCGTTTGAGTTTCCCATAGCGCTCACCCGGCAGCGTATTGCACCCCACCGCACAGCCGGTGCACACGGACGGTGCAGATTGTAAATCCCATTTGCGGGTGTATTCGTGAACCAGTGTCTTGTCGGTGAAAACTCCTGTCGGGCAGACTTCTACCAGATTGCCGGCAAACTCGCTCTGCAGGACACCTTCTTCATGGCGCCCAAAATAAATGTGATCGTGCGCAGCCATCGCTGCCAAGTCCGAACCACCGGCGTAGTCGTTGTAGTAGCGCGTACAGCGATAACAGGTGATACACCGGTTCATCTCGTGATGGATTAGTGGGCCCAGATATTGATTGCGATGGGTATTTTTCAGACCGCGGTAGTGTCGATCCCGGTGGCCAACCATTACGGTCATATCCTGCAAATGACATTCGCCGCCCTCTGCGCAAACCGGACAATCGTGGGGGTGATTCAACATCAGTGATTCCACAATCGCCTCGCGAAATCCTTTGGCCTTGTCACCAGACAAAGAAATGATCGCGCCATCTGTTACTGGTGTCATGCAGCCCATTACGATACGGCCGCGTTGATCCTCGGCGTTTTGATACTGCACCACAGCGCACTGACGGCAGGCGCCTATCGAACCCATCGCGGGATGCCAGCAAAAATAGGGTAAGTCCAAACCCAATGACAGGCAGGCCTGAAGGAGATTATCTCCCGCGTTGACTTCGTATTCCTGGCCGTCTATTTGGATGACAGGCATTTAGTGTTTCCCCCCATCACACCACGGACAGGCTTGGCCACTAATATGACGCTCAAAATCTTCTCGAAAGTATTTTAGTGCGCTCGCCAGTGGTTCCATAGCGCCGGGGGCCAACGCGCAGTGGGTGTTTCCCATTGCGCCGATATACTCAACCTGGCGCCCCAGGGTTATCATGTCCTCCTCCTGACCACGGCCTCGCTCGATATCATCGAGAACTTGCGCCGACCATGGCAGGCCATCTCTGCACGGTGTGCAAAAGCCGCAGGATTCGCGGGCAAAAAATTCGACCAGGTTTTTTACAAATCCCACCGGGCAAGTTTTATCGTCGAGAATAATCATGGTGCCGGTGCCCATGCGGCTTCCGGCCTTGCCGATGGTGTCGTAGTCCATGGCGAGATCCAGATGGTCGGTTGTTAGAAAATCGGTTGAACCACCACCGGGAAGAAAGCCGCGCAGTTGGTAACCATCTTCCATCCCACCTGCATAGTCTTCGATAATTTCTCTTACGGGAGTGCCAATGGGCAGTTCCCAACAACCTGGATTCTTCACCCTACCGCTGACCCCGTAGAGCTTCGTACCGGAGTCTTCTGTAAGCCCCAGTGATTGAAACCAATCTGCTCCCCGCTCAATGATGTGGTGAATGTTACAAAGTGTTTCGACATTGTTGACGATGGTGGGTCGCCCCCACAGTCCACTGACCTGGGGGAAGGGAGGTTTGGCTCTGGGGTTGGCCCGTTTACCTTCCAAAGAACTGATCAGTGCGGTTTCCTCACCGCAGATATATCGGCCGGCACTGGCGTGAACATGCATATCCAAAGAAAATTCGCTGCCGAGAATATTCTTGCCCAGATAGCCTTTCGCGTAGCAGTCCTCAATGGCTTTTCGCAGTAAGTTTGCTGCCACCAGGTATTCCGAACGAATAAAAATATAGGCAATGTCGGCTTGAATGGTATAGGCCGATAAAATCATTCCTTCGATTAATTGATGGGGATCGCACTCTAACAACAGGCGATCTTTAAATGTTCCCGGTTCCATCTCATCGGCATTGCAGATTAGATACTTGTGCCCGGGGCTGACATTCTCCATGGGCACGAAACTCCATTTCATGCCGGTGGGGAAACCGGCACCGCCTCGGCCCCGCAGATTTGAATCCTGGATAATTTTCAAACACTCGGCGGGCGATAGTTTACCCATTGCGCTGCGCAAACCCTGGTAGCCGCCATTCGCTTCATAGCCAGCCAAGTCGACCGGTCTGCGATCGGAATGAACATTGCGAGTGAGCGGCTTATCAAGAACAGTGCTGTTCACGCCTGGGCCTCATTAGCTGATCTAAAAATCTCAGACAGGTCCAATGCGTCTATGTTCTCGTGCAAGTCGTCCCCGACCATCATCACCGGAGCTTTGTCGCAGGCGCCAAGGCAGGTTACTGGCAAGAAGGTGTATTGATTGTCTGCGGTGGTTTCTCCCAACGAGACTCCCAGGTGCTCGCCAATCTGTTGCTCCAGTTTTTCGTAGCCCTTAATCCAGCAGGTCACGCTGTTGCAAAGTAAAATCACTTTATCGCCTACGGGTCGACGAAAAATCAAATTGTAGAATGTGGCGATGCCGTCCAATTCTTCTGCGGACATTTCCAGGTGGCGCGCGATGGCTTTGAGGCTTTCATCGGATACCCATCCCCGATGTGACTGAACAATTTTTAGTGCATCAATTGCGACCGCATGCCGATAAGGTGCGTGGGAAATCTCGCGATCAATCTCCTGAAGTTCGGTATCGCTCAAAACGGGAATCAGTTGATTGGTCATTTCATCACCGATCCACATCCGCCATCACGAAATCTATACTGGCAATAATTGCAATCAAGTCCGGAATCATCAAGCCGTTACTAATCAGAGGAATTTGTTGCAGCGCTGGAAATGAGGGAGTGCGTATACGGGTGCGATATGAGGTTGTGCCTCCATCGCTAATCAAGTGGTAATTGTTAATGCCCTTGGTTGCCTCGATAGGAAATGAAGCTTCTCCGGCAGGCATCACCGGCCCCCAACTCACGTTCAGGAAATGGTGAATCAGGGTTTCAATATCTTGTAAGGTTCGCTCTTTGGGTGGCGGCGTGGTCAGACGGTGTTCGCTCTTGTATGGCCCCTCAGGCATGTTGTCCATGCATTGACGAATGATGTGCAGGCTCTGGCGAATTTCTTCGATTCGCACTACCGCGCGATCGTAGCTGTCACCTTTACTCCCCACAGGAACTTCGAACTCGAACTGATCGTAACCGCCATAGGGCCGATCGCGACGCAAATCCCAGTCCATTCCTGTGGCGCGCAGATTCGGTCCGGTAATCCCCCAGTCTAGGGCTTCTTCTGTGTTATAGGTGCCGATACCAACGGTGCGTTGCTTCAAGATACTGTTGTCCATCGCCATCTTTTGGTAGTGGTCAAGGCGCGCGGGCATGAAATCGATGAACTCTCGCATCATCTTTTCCCAGCCGTTAGGCAAATCCTGCGCCACACCGCCTATGCGGAACCAGGCGGGATGCATACGTCCACCGGTGATGGCTTCGACAATGCCAAGTAGTCGCTCGCGATCGGCAAACATGTAAAAAACGGGTGACATTTGTCCAACGTCTTGAGCGAAGGTGCCGTAGAAAACCAGGTGACTGGAGACACGAAACAACTCCGCCATCATTATTCGAATTACCTTGGCACGGTCGGGCACTTTTATATCAGCCAGCTGCTCCACGGCCATTACGTAGGCCATGTTGTTCATCACACCGCCCAAATAATCAATGCGATCGGTGTAGGGCATATAGGACGCCCAGGTTTGGCGCTCCGCCATTTTTTCGGCGCCGCGATGGTGGTAACCAATATCGGGAACGGAGTCGACGACTACCTCACCGTCCAGTTGTAGTGCAATGCGAAAAACGCCGTGTACGGAAGGATGATTTGGTCCCAGGTTGAGAAACATGAATTCTGTGTTCGGCGTAGACCGAGCCATGCCCCAATCCTCGGGCCTAAATAGCAGGGCTTCCTGTTCCTGGTCTTGCCTTTCCTCATCGAGACTAAAGGGCTCCATTTCAGTCGCCCGGGCGGGATGATCTTTGCGCAGCGCATGGCCTTCCCAGGTGGGAGGCAAGAGAATTCGGCGTAAGTTAGGATGCCCGCTGAATTCAACCCCGTACATATCCCAGGCTTCGCGTTCGTACCAGTTGGCGTTGGGCCATACTGATACCGCAGAGGGTACACTAATGTCGGAGAGCGAAACGGCAACCTTAATCCGAATTTCCGCGACCGGAGTAAAGCACATGAGGTGGTAGACAACGCTGAAGTCTGCCGCGGCTTCAGGCTTGTGCTCTCTCATTCGCTCGTCCACCGCGAACAAATCGAGCAGCATTGGAAATTGTTTCTTTAAGTAGGTGAGCACGTCGAGCAATTTTCTGCGATCCACCCACAGGGTGGGAGTGTGGTCTGCCGTCGGCTGTGTATCAAATACAGCGGCACCAAAGTGGGCGAATAAATCGTCCACTGTGCTGTTGCTGTTTGACATCTTTGCGTTCAGCATTACATTTCCCGGGGCGGGTTAGGCCCTGTACTTTTTTTAGGTGACGCGATTATTCTCGTCCGCTATACCTCGTCCGGAGAGCGAAGTTCGCTCGCCCGGTTTCGATCTGCTTGTAGCAAGTCGCGCTGGGATGGCATGTCTGGTTTGATTACGCGCTGATCCCCCGCAACCCAACTCAAAGGGCGTCGCTCTTTCTCGATAGAATCCTGAAGCATCATCAAGCCTTGCATCAGCGCCTCTGGCCGCGGAGGACAGCCGGGTACGTACACATCAACCGGTATAAATTTGTCCACACCCTGGACTACGCTGTAGATATCGTACATACCACCGGAGTTGGCGCAGGAGCCCATGGATATAATCCATCTCGGTTCGAGCAGCTGATCGTAAAGATGTTGTACTACCGGTGCCATTTTGCGAAAAACAGTGCCGGAGATCACCATCAGATCGGCTTGGCGGGGCGTCGCTCGAATAACTTCTGAGCCGAAGCGCGCGATATCGTGGCGGCTGGTAAACGAAGTGGCCATCTCCACATAGCAGCACGAGAGGCCGAAATTAAAAGGCCACAGAGAGTGTGCTCTCCCCCAGGCGATTAGATCTTCAAGTTTGGCGAAGGCGACATTGCGTTTAACTTGTTCTTCGATACTTTGCGCTCCGCCGGGTGCGCTGGTGATGAGATCCTCAGGTTTACTAAGATTCCACTCCATCAGTTTTGCCCTCCTTTGGGAAGCCCGGTTCGCGTTTTGATTCCCCAGTCCAGTGCACCGGAGCGCAATTCATAAACCAGTGCGACGCCAAGGATAAAAATGAAGGCGCTGATGGCAATAAATCCATCCCACCCCAGCTCGAAGAAGGCAACGGCCCAGGCGAATATGAACACGGTTTCCAGATCGAAGATTACAAAGAATATGGCGATCAGGTAGAACTCTGCGGACATGTGTATCTGGGGAGTGCCCACGGATAAAACGCCTGATTCAAAAGGCATATTGGTCGCTTTGTTGGCCCGTCGCTGCCCCAAAATGTAAGACAGCCCCAACATCGTCGCGACCAGTGCTAAAACAGCCAGGGCATAAACCACAAAGGGCCAGAGTGAGGTACCAGCTTCGTTCAAACTGGCGACCTCAGAACTGGAATTGAGCGCTGAGAGGAACTAACAGATGAGAGAGGGTTGTCGTGACGTGTGCTGACTTGAGAGACAAAACCGCAAAACAAATGGGGCCCTGGCAGGTCGCTTAACACGATCTGTCGGCAAAATGGCGTTACTGTTATACCTCTTTGCATCCGAGTTCCACTTATCCCAAAGGGTCTTTATGGAGGTCACTTGCCCGCACTACTAACCTCACGGGTAAGTAATCGACCTGGTACAGCTACCACTGACAACGGTTTCGACTCTAGCGAGGTTGAAAACCAAACGCAAGAAACGAGCAGATATTTACATTTACTGATCAAAAAATGAACATGTTCTCCCGCAGTTTCCGCTGTATTGACTATAGTATTTTCCAATATGAAATGAGCCTGAAGGGAGGGTGTATTAAGCCCTTATCTTGAGTCGCTCATGGAGTTGCTGAAATAAGTGATCTCGTGCTGAATTTAGTTGTTCAGCGGCCTCATTGTCCGTCATTTCATTGGCGAATGCATCCAGATTTCTAAAGGTGATTCCCGGCTTTAAATATTGGCTGGGTTTGGCCAGGGAGCGGAATTTCTCATAGGGTGTCATCATGTCGTCGTAGCGGTATTTCTTCCGCTCCTTGCCCTTCTCATCAATAATGGTGGTGGGGAAATAGCAGGGCCGGTGGAAATTGACGTATCGGTAGACTTGATGGCTATTGAGTTCAGTGAAATCCGTGGCGTACTGCTGAGGTATGTGGGTATAGCCATAGAGTTTGCGAATGACCGAGCCATTTTTACTCTCAACCAAACCATTGTCGTTACTGTGCCGGGGCCGTGATTTGGTAAATTCAATGTGCAACTTGTCCAGAAGCTCAGCAACGGTGTAGTTGATATATTCGCCGCCATTGTCTGCGTGAAAGCCCCGTATTTTAAAGGGGAAGGCAGCCAGAATCTGCCTGAGGGCTGGCAGCATAAACGCCTCGCTAATACGTTCCAGCGTGACGATGATCTGGAACTGTGTCACCTCATCCACGGCATTGACGTGGTAGATTCCTTTGCGTTTGTCCTGATCACCTTGATGGACAGAGTCAATGCGGATATAGCCTGGTTGATCGTTCGGGCAAGGTTTGCGCCGCTGGCCAATAGAGGCGGCCTTAGGTCGTGTCTTTGTCAAGACACAGCGCTGCCTCTGGTAGGTCTTGGAGGCCCGCAGGTTGTACAGGTGAGAAACCGAAATACCCGCCAGGCGTCGATAGTCGGCTTGGCCAAAGCGCTGATAAGCCCGCTCACAGAGCTTTTTAAGTACTGCGCCGCTGGGCTGACCATGTCGCTCATCCATACTCGCCAATAGGCGTATATCGGCGTCAGTGTAGGCGCGCTTGAAGCCATTACGCCGAGCTGGTTTCACCGAGACGGTGCCTGTTTTGACGTATTGGCGTATCAGGCGCCTGGTCTGGGCCAGGGAGTAGCCGGTTACCTTTATCAGGTAGCGGGTGACGGTTCCCCGGTCTGTTTTGCCAAGCTGTAAGTATCGGTGCTTCACCAGTGCCTTCTGTACCCAGCGATAGCGTTCAGATTTCTCAGTGGCCACGTTGGAGGCTACTTCCTGTGTGCCGTCGAGAAACTGTTTGATGGCACCCAGGGTATTCAGATGTTCTAAGCTCATGATCGTTTTCATCCGCTGATCATGAACGACTACAAGGACTATTTCAGGCTCATTTTATGTTGGAATCAACTTCCGCCACATTCCCGGGTTTCAGGCTCATTTCATATTGGAAAAGACTGGTACTTTGATTTTTAAGCAGTTGTGGTATTATCCCGCGCCTGTGGTTTGACGCGTATTTAAGAGAGCACCGCAATGTGTGGGGTAATTTGGATTGACTCCCACGGCACTATCCGAAATTATTCAGTGGATACAATCAATTACAACAAGCCTGGAGGCCCAGCGCGAATGGCTGCCCCAGACATTGCGGTGCTCTCGTACCCTATCCCGAAATAGAGTTTGCGGATGAGCGTAAATAGTTAGCGAGCTCGTCTTCCTCAATCAACCCTTGCGCAGCGGCGATGATTTTGTCGCCCATTTTCGCCACGTAGTACTGAATCGGGATTCCGTTCAATGCAAGCACCAGCTGCATCGAAGTATGCGCCGTGCGCTTGTTAGCGTCATGAAAGCAATGGCCTACCGCTATGTAGCAGGCATAACTAGCGGCAAGATCGAATGCATCGCCAATCAAGCCATAAGCCAACCGATTCTCTATGCGGCCTAGTACTGCTTCGATTGATTTATTGTGGGCCATACCCTGCAGTTCATTTGGTTGGATAACACCTTCATGAATTCTGATCACCTGGTCGGTTGTCAAAAAGCGCATCACTTATCTTTTAGATAATCATTGACCGCCAACACACCCGGGTCCAAAGTATTCATTAGCTTATCCAACTCCGCGCTGGTTGCGGCGCTGAATTCCAATTTCTCCACGGCACTGGCGGGAACAAAATATCCTACGACATTAGAGCGATTGAGAACCGCTACCGGTTGGGAGCCTGCATTTTCAATAACTTTCTTTGGCTCCCTTAGCTCAGTAACAGAAATAGTCTTCTTGGTCAGCAAAAATTCCATCAGGAGCATCTCCAGGGTGCATAATAACAATCCGATAATACATTTTTAAAGATGTATTTAAAAGTGATTATTCGGACGGCATATACGCGATAAGGCGGGACAGCTTGTCTCTAAAAGAAAAGGGTTACACGAAGCGCCAGGATATAAACAGTGTCACTGGCCGAATTTCCGGGATGACTTTGGGATCACCATGGGACCATCCTCACGCCTTTTGATGCTGTCCTGTGCTAATTGTTATTTTAGCGATGAAAAGGTTCCGCTTATGCCCACAGACCCTCAATCCTACTGGACAGCTTTTCCCGAAGACAAATAAACAGCTGTCGCTGCGAGCATAATTGCGACAAGCAGGATTCTAATGTCGCAAAGTTGGCGTATTAAGGTAATTCCTCTGGCTGAAAATCCTGCCGTTTGTGAACGACCGCCAGCACGTAAATATGATCGGCTTTGACCTCGTACAAGATGCGATAGGAGTACATGTGCAGTTCGCGGATGTTCTCATCGTCGATTTCCGGCACTACCTTGCCGATACGAGGTAGCTTTAAAAGACGCAGGGTTTTATCGACGATATCCTGCGTGACGTTCTTGGCGTAGTGCCTGGAATCGGTCGCGATAAAGTCATGGATATGGCGCAAGTCGGACTTGGCGTGATCCGGCCACGTTACCACTTCTCAATCTCATGCTTGAGGTCATCTGCGGGGGTTAGGCGGCCTTGCCCGACATCTTCCTGCCCCTTACGCACTTTATCCAGCACATACAGCTGGTACATGATCTCCTCCATATCGGCGGTATCGGGCAACTGGTTAATGGTGTTCAGGGCATCCTGTTTGGCTGCTTGCATGGGCTGGTTCTCCCTTAGCCGTTAACGTATGGTGTGCGAGTTGGTAATGTCAAAACAGATACAGCAGCTTATACGAACTTGTATTCAAATTCCACGCCACTAAAATATCATCATGTCTGAATTCATCGAGCTACTAATCCATTTTTTTGTCTCTGCCATCAAACTACTCAAGCCTGGCGGAATGAAAGTTGTAATGGAAGAATCGCTGGCGATAAAACAGCAACTCATAGTAATGAATCGAGGCAAGAAAAGATCACCCGTTCTCACTACACCGGATAGGTTTCTGTTTGGAATACTGGCCGTTTTTATCAGTGGAAATCGGCTTAAAAAGATTGCAGTTATCATTAAACCCACCACGCTTCTTGCTTTTCACAAATCACTGCCGAAGTATTTGAGTTCAGATAATGATCCACTGTTCCTGTTTCATCGATGGCAATGCAACTTGAGGGTCCTTGACGTTGAGGAACTGAAATCAGTACCTGGCACGCCGACTTCGCATCCATTTATTGAGCGTGTGATTGGTGCCACCAGAAGAGAATATTTGGATCATATGCTGTTTTTTAATGAGCGTGATTTGCAGAATAAACTTGATCGGTTTCAAGCCTATTATAATGATGTTCGTGCGCATTCATCTTTGGGCATGAAAACTCCAGCGACAATGGCCTTTGGTGAAGAGCCGGACGAGAAGGTTGTTTCAATCAACCGCTACCAGTGGAAGAAGCACTGTAACGGTTTATATGAATTGCCGATGGCGGCTTGATTTAGTAATTGCCACAGGACAGGCGAATTTAGACGCTGCAGCGCAGCGAAGACGCCCGCAGGGTCACAAGACCCTGAAAGGGTGTTGTGATCAATCCCTCGCGCCCTTCCCCCATTTATCCGCCACCAAGTGAACAGACACCAAAAGATCTATCTACCAGACACACCGACAAGCGCCGCCGCATCAAACTCCACACACCCCAGCCGCTCATATTCCTGGCGATCAAAAAACTCCCTACCTCTGCGAGGGGTATAAAACAAATCTACGAACATTACACAGCGTTCTTCGACACTGGAAAAGCCGGTATCCTTTATCAACTTGTTGGTAAAATCCGCGACAGCCAGGCGATCCCCGGACAGCCTCACACCACCATCTGCCTCCGTATCCAACAACATAATTCCACCGCTGCGGGCATCCCAGGCCCGCCACAGTGGCGAGGTTCCCGCGCCACGCCCAGGTTCCCCGCTGCGGGCAAAGTTTGCCCAATAGGCCATCATTACAGAGGAGAGGCGCTCTGCACCGGCTCTGTTGGCATTATTAAAAAGAAGGGGTATGGGCACGATGCGTTCAAAGTCGCCGAATACAAAGGGCAGTTCCATACCGTGTGCCGCGCCCAGTGCGGTGCTCCAGTTGACCAGCCATGCGTCACCGCCTTCATCCCAGTCCCAACGATAGCTGTAAACCGGGGCACCGCCATTGGTGGCAATAATAGTTGCCGGGATATCTACCGCCGCTAGCCGCCAGCGATCACTGAGGTAGGCGGAGTCTCGATTAAAGGTTTCCGGATCATCAATCCTGGGGATTACCTTGAACAGCGGCTTGGAATACTTGGGATTCACCGCCATAAACAGTTTTTGTTCGTCGCGATTTGCCCCCGTTATCAATGGGACGCTGTTATACCGAGCAGGATCTGCGAGGACCTCGGTAAGCGGTGCGCCCGGGAGAACAATGCCGTCTCGAAAAAGCTGTGGTGCGGATAGGCTGCGTCCACCCGGGCCGATCTCGCGGAGCAGCTGATCGCTTGTCTGCGAACGCAGGAATTGGCTCAGTTCCTGATCACTTAGCGACTTCTGCAGTGTTTTTGCGCCATCACGATCATTCGCCAACCCCGCATCGACCAGCAAGGCCGCAACTCGCTCTCCAGAACTATTGGGGAGCCCGGGCTCATGGTCATCAACATAATGTTCTGCCAGCGTTCTGGTTTGGCTCGAAATGGAACCGCTTTGAGAGATAGCCCGGTGAAATAAGCCTTTTGCGAGTGGGGATACTATCAACGCGTACACATTGCGCCCGCCCGCTGATTCACCAAAAATTGTGACACGATCCGGATCGCCGCCAAATTGCGCAATGTTGTCGCGGACCCACTCCAGTGCGGCCACCATGTCCAAAACCGCAAAGTTTCCCGAAGCTTCTTCCGGTGTTGCCGCCGTTTCCCGCAACGCCGAATGGCTAAACCATCCCAGCGCCCCAAGCCGATAATTAATTGAAACGACCACGACTTCCTGACTGCCCGACAAGTGAGGTGCAGGGTATGCGCTGCCACTGCCCACCTTGTTGCCTCCCCCGTGAATCCAAAACATGACAGGGAGTGGCTTCTTGCTGGTATTGAGAGCGTCTTTAGGCGCCCAAATGTTTAGAGACAGACAATCTTCAGAGCCCAGAACTCCGTTCTCGCTTTCCTTTCCGTTTTCTTTCACCCCTGAAAAAATACTCTGAAGTTGAGGACATGCAGGGCCAAACTCCAGGGCTCCGCGAGCCTGTTCCCAGGGTACTACGGCTCTTGGCGCTCGCCACCGCCACTCCCCTACAGGCACGCCGGCGTAGGGAATTCCAAGCCAGGCGAAGGTATTGTGAATATCTTCGAATCCGACAATATCCCCCGAGGAAATAGTCACCTTTGCCAAAGAATCGGGTTGGCGGCGACCATAGTAATCACCGCCACCAAAATCTGAAAACAATGCAATCAACGCGATAAGGACCGCGACTACGAAAAAGTTTCTTGCCATTGATTCGAGCTCTTAAGTATTTCGTGGAAGTATATGTGAAATGAAAAGAGGGCGCTCAACTGACCCCATTTAGCTACTCGCCGTCCGCAGCCTCGGAGGCTCCCTCGTCCGGCCAATACTGGGTATGGCAGGCGAGGCAGACTTGATAGATACGTCCTCCGGCGTCGAACAGTGCATCGGCGTCCTGCTTCAATGCGGCTTTCATTGCGAGTTCTCCCGCATCGATCAGTCCCCGTGAATATTGAATCCAGTCGGCCCCCGCGGCCCGTCCGGGCATCATCAGCAGGTTTCCGGTTTCGGTGACAACGGCGGCGCTGCGTTCCACGGTATGCCAGCCTTCATCGGTGGTGGGGGATAAGTCGGTTTCACCCTCGGCCGTTATGATGCTTCCGGCAGAACTCCATATGAGGTCCGCCGCAGGACCCAGAATCAATTCCATGGTGTGGTGTACATCGGTTACCACGCGAAACGGAGTTTTGATCTCCGGTTCGTTCTGATTGCATCCACCAAGGGTGAGTAGCACTGCGCACTGCGCAGCGGCTGATTTGTACATGGGGCGGCCTATAGGGGTATCAGCCCCTATTATAGCCGCGAACTATCCCGACAGGTCCAGTCCGGCCGGCATCAATACCAGGGGCGTCTATTGGAAGATCCCATCCCCGAAACTAATGCCAACCTCTACACACCAAATGCTGAGGGAATTGAAGTTGTCCAGGCTCACCTTGTCCGGAAGGTTAACGGTGAGTGTAGTGTTATTGTAATTGGGCCCGACCAGGTCAGGGCTTAAAGCGACGCCATTGGCCCCTCTAAAGTCTCCGTCAACACCGCTATAAGCCTGAACAACAATGCCCCGACCATCGTAATTAAAGTTCTCAATTTCAATCGTGCAGTTGTCTACGATGGTTGCAGTGCCGCTAACACGGTGTTGCCGTGTGATAAGAGTGGTTGACTGGCCTACTTTGGGGTGGTCAGCGCCGCAGCTGTCAGGATCTGTGCTGCCGTCGGTGCCTTCGTCTCCACCACCGGTATTAGCATCTTCGCCTTGGGATACGTAGGCAATAATATCTAGCAAGTCGGAGTCGCTCAGGCGATTGCCACCCCAAAATGGCATGATGCCGCCTGTTAACCCCTGGTATACACCACTGTTGGTTCTACCGCTGAGCCGCACTCTATTGGCGATCAACTCGGGATCGAGACCAAAACCGGCGATGGGTGGCGCTTGTATACTGCCGCTGCCATTCTTGGCATGACAACCAGAACAGCTTGTGTTGAATTTGCTGCGGCCGCGAGTACCATCGCCCCCGGTGAGGTCAGTTGGGATTTCAGCAATTTGAATATCCACAACGTCAGCGTCGCCGGGAGCAGCGCGTTGTTCCAGCCATTGGGCGAGGGCGAGCCAGTCGGGGCTTGATTCGGTCCACAGGTCAGCGTTCATCCATTCGTCGCGGCAGGAATTTACCGCGTCGAGCATTTCAGTTAGCTGGCCATCCTTGTAGGTGGGACGGTGGGTAGAACTGCCCAGCGGATGTCCTGGTCGGTCGATGCCGTTGGAGGCTGGCTCTTCGAGGGCATGGCAGGATGCGCATGTGAAGCTGTTGCCGGTTGGCTGGGTGAATCGATAGACCATCTCTCCGGTCCGAGGCGTACCGGAATCAACAATGGAGTTTGCCAGTTGTCGCAGCGTAAAAGCCTCGGCACCTGACAGCAATGCATCTTCGAAGTCTGCCACGAGGGCTGTATCGACGAGCAGCGCCTGGCGATCAAACATCTGGCTCCACTCCAATACGTCTCGATAGTTCACTTTATTGTCTTGGGTTATATCGGTAAGAAGCCGCTCGGCCAGCAGATTAAGTTGTAATTTAAGGTCTTTCTTAGTGAGGTTGGACAGCCTGGGAGACAAATACTGATAGACCACCTCGGTCAGCACAGATACTTGTAGCCCCGCTTTCTTAAGGTCTCTGCCGACGGTTATCGCATGCCAATCAGATAGAACCGGAGTTCCCAAGGTATCAATCTGTAGATTTTGGTCGGTGTCAAAATCCTCCCCACCGCTGGCGGTTAGTAAATAGAATCTGTTGTTTTTAAACTGCTTGTCGTCGGAGCTGAATACGCCCAGTAAAATTAGCTGATTGAAATCGCTGAAGCTATCCAGCGTTTCCTGCCCCAGTAGTTCCAGAAGCAATGGAGAGTCCCAACTAGAGGCCTGTGATATCGACTTACCTGTGTTGATTTCAGAGACACTGATTGAAGCCGAAGCAACAGGTCCCTTGATCTGTGCCTGGTAGCACCCGGGCAGCGCGAGCAGTCCCAGCAGGATTAGTATGGCGCGATGTTTCTGGGTCATTCAATACTCCCCGGGGGGCAAAGTTTACTGGAACCGGTTAACCGGGAGGGTGTTTCCAGATTGGCATCTGTGTTTGCAGATTGTATCTTAGTATACAAATTCCCGAGAGAGTTCAACGGGGACGGACAAAACCCACTGATACTTTAGGTCCGTCGATTACTTGCTTGATGCGAGGGATTCGCTTAGCTTAAGCGCTGTACCCGCTCGGAACATCCCGGATGTGGATTTCGGGAGTACTCAATACGCAAACATCTAGCTGTAGTTGATATGGTAATTTCTGAGTCTCATCAATTCATCTTTCTGGCAGTTCCAAAAACGGGTACCAGCAGCATAGAAATTGCGCTGCGGCCATACCGGGCGCCGATCACGCAGAGCTTCAATAAGCACGCCACCTGTTTAAAACTACAGCGAGATTTGCCGAGGGAAACCTGGGACAGCTATTTTAAGTTTGCCTTTGTCAGGAATCCCTATGATCTCATGCAGTCCTGGTATTTCTATCGCCAGCGCAAAGAGATGGCCGACCCCAGCCATCCTCGCCATCATCTTTACACCGGCGATGTATGTTTCGAGAATTTTATTCGCGACTTTGCCAAGAAAGAGCTTCTGTTGAGGCAGGTAGACTTTATCGCGCCACACAACATGGGCCTGCAAGTTGACAGGGTGGGCAAATTCGAAGCGCTTGAAGAAGACTATGCCACTGTGTGCGAACACCTGAAAATACGGGGTTGAGGCGCTACCGGTATTGAGGTCCAGCGACAATCGTCACAGCGCAGAGCAGCTTTGGACACGATCATCCCGAAAAATAATAAACGAGTATTTTGAGGAGGATTTCACTACCTTTGGCTACGAGCTGATTACGCAGTAGTCCGGTGCTGCTTTTTCACACCCGGCAGCACCCTACCGCAGTGGGGTGTGCAATCAACTTGAAATGATTCACAATTGGCATGGCGCCTGTTCGAACCATCGAGCAAGCCCTGGAGAGCTCAATGATCGGCATAAAAGCTATTGCTAAATATTTTCCTGAACAACGGGTCAGCAATGTCGATCGCGCTGAAGATGTGGGGAAGGACGTAGAATTTATCATCGACAAGGTGGGTTTTACGGCTTTGCTACGAAAGAGTGACGAAGAAGAGACATCCGACCTGTGCGTCAGGGCCTTTGAGGCTCTGCTTGAGAAAACGCCTGAGATCGATCGGGAACAAATCGACTGTTTAATCGTAGTGACGCAGAATCCGGATGGGTCCGGTTTGCCTCACACATCAGCCATTGTGCAACACAAGCTCGGGCTGTCCGAAAATGTCGCTTCTTTTGACGTGTCTCTGGGTTGTTCCGGGTTCGTGTACGGGCTGGATGTCATACAGTCTTTTATGAGTGCCCAGGGAATGCAGCATGGGCTGTTGTTTACCGCCGATCCCTACTCAAAGGTCATTGACCCTAAGGATTACAATACAGAATTGCTGTTTGGTGACGCTGCCGCCGTGACCTATATCGCGGAAAATCCGGTTTTCGTCTCGAAGAAATCCACCTTTGCCACCAATGCCAAACTATCCCACTCAATCAAGGTCGACGAAAACACACGGACGCTGACTATGATGGGAAATAACGTCTTTAAGTTTGCAGTGTCCAAAGTGCCTCCTCAGATTGAGAAGTGTCTGGCGTTAAACGAACTGGATAAAAACGACGTCGACTTGTATCTCCTGCATCAGGGCAGCAAATACATCGTAGACAATTTGGTACCACTGCTGGATGTGCCCCAGGACAAGGTTCCATTTCTGGCCGCCGAGACCGGCAACACAATATCATCCTCTATCCCGCTGATGCTCGAGCAGTACATGGATAGTCATGAGAAAATGATTTTAATCTCAGGGTTTGGTGTGGGTCTGTCGTGGGCCACATCGGTTCTTGAAAGAGTTTAATTTTGCTTAAGCCAATAAAATAAGGGGCGCTATGTTCACGCAAGACGAGTTTCGCGAAGCTGTAAAAGCCGGAATCAAGAAAGTACTGAAGAAAACTGAAGAAGTCACAATCGATGATGACGAAGATTTCGGTGACTATGGCCTGGACTCTCTGACGGGTATCAGCCTGGTGCTGGAAGTTGAATCCTACCTGGATATCGACCTCGGAGAGTTCGATATCGATGAAGCCAACACAATGAACCTCTTCTACGCCAAGGTGATTAGAGTACTAGAGGAATTCGATTCCTAAGCACCGTTAGCCGTGCGCCAGGAGCTTGTCTGCACCGCCTTCTCCAGAACCTCCTTTAGATCCTTGGGGAATTTCTTTACATAGCGCTCCCTGCGTTTGCGGGTGCGCTCTATGTACGAGTCTATATTCTCGCCAGTGACCTTCACCCCAAAGTCGTCGTAGTCTTGGCCTTCGATTCCAAGAAGTCTATTTTGAATGAGGTCACCGGTTGCCCGGGTTACATGGCTAGGGTCCAAATGCCATCTCATGCGGGTCGTTTTGTCTTTGTTTAACGGCACCGGTTCCGTGGTGATGGTGTTGTAACCGGTAAAATCCCAAATGGGGTGGACTGCTTGCCCGGCCCGTGCGGCCTCGTCTTCAATTAGCTTTACGACATCCTTCTTCCAAAGCTCGAAGTCGTCCCAGATATCAACCGCTCGCATGGCCTCAGCCATTCGCGCGTGGAAGGGCATGAAGCCAAGTCGCAAGTCGATTCCCTCACGATGGGCATCGGCTATTATTTTTTGTAGATAAACCAGATTGGAGCTCCCATCGTCCCGGCGCATGGCAAATTTCTTTTCGGGGTTTGGGTACCAGGTAACGGTCATATACTGCCGCTCGACCTGCCGAAACAACTTGCGCTGAGTGCCTGTCGGCGGCGGGTCGTTGATCCAGAAACCAGTGGGGGTCAGGGTTGATTTATACAGTTCATCGTCGGCAATTTTTGCTTGGGCAAGCACTGTATTCCAGCTTTCATACAACATCTCAAAAGAGATCAGAGATGTCAGGGTGTCTTTAAATAGGCGAATGGGGTAACCGCTATTATTTTTGTATTGAGGGGTCACGGCCAAGCGCTCCTCGTATCTTGTGATGTGACCCGAGGTGGGGCGCTGCACCAGATGAACATTGAACATGTAGAAGTCCAGCATCAAGACAACTTTCGTGGGGGCGCTGGTGGCTTTGGCATGTTGATAGTTGCGCCACAGCAAATAGGCGGTGCTGCCTGCCATCGCGTAGTTGTAAACATGGGTGTCAGCCCATCCGGGGTGATCGGTCGCAAGAGATGAACCCGCGCGGGACACTCCCAGGATTACAGCCTCGGGTGCTTGTTCCCTGAGGGCGTAAGGCTTGGATACATATTGCCCCAGGAAAAACTTATGCCGATATTCATTGATTCCCGGGCGATCCGGCGAATCAAAAAATCGATAGGGGTCGACCACGTAGTTGAAAACCCCAGCGCAAAAAAAAGCGAGTAACGTCAGTGTCAGGAATAGCGTTAAATAGGATTTTGATTGCATTGCCGAAGGGAGATCATTTACACCGGGGCGAATGGGGAAAGTATACATTATTCATCTTGTGTGTATATCATCCGGCAGCTCCCCGGGGTGGCTCGCGCGATTCAATCTCTGGTACCGAGGCAGCCAGTACGTATATACTCCTCAATCTATCCAGATCGGCATTCCAATAGTGATAACAGTGCGAACTGGGCGTTGCCAGACGAACTTCTGGGGATGGATGTTCCAACCTTACAGATGTTCTCAAATCGATAACTGAATGCATTTTAACTCTTACATTTTCATTTTTGCCTTTCTACCGCTGGTGCTCCTGGGCTATTACAGCCTCAATCACCTGGGTCATTTGCGAGCTGGGAAATTCTGGCTGCTGGGTGGATCCTGGCTATTTTACGGCTGGTGGAATCCCATCTATCTACCGCTGCTACTCGGTTCTATCGTGATAAATTACACGATTGCCGGGAAAATCCAGGCCTACGGCAGGTCCAGGGAAATCATTCCACCTAAAAAGCGCCTGATGATTTTGGGGGTCAGCCTCAACGTCGGCCTTCTGGCTTACTACAAGTACATGGATTTCTTTATCTTTAACGCCAACTTGTTGCCGGGCGTCGAATTTGGATATTTGCGTCTGGCTCTGCCCCTGGGAATCAGTTTTTTCACCCTGCAGCAAATCGCGTTCATCGTGGATTGTTATCGCACGGGTCTGAAGGAACGCGACCCCGTAGACTACGCTCTATTCGTTTCATTTTTCCCACAGTTGATCGCCGGTCCGATTGTTCACCACCGCGAAATCATGCCTCAGTTTGGGACAACGGATAATCGAACTTTTCGAGCCGACAATTTTATTCTCGGCACGTTCGTGTTCAGCATTGGTCTGTTCAAGAAGGTGGTGATAGCGGATTCATTTGAGATTCTAGTCAACCATGGCTTTGATACCGCCGAAACGCTCAATCTACTGGAGGCTTGGCTGGTTCACTACAGCTACACTTTTCAGCTTTATTTCGACTTCTCTGCCTACTCAGACATGGCCATCGGTCTGGCGTTAATGTTCAACATTGAACTGCCCGTAAACTTCCGCAGCCCTTACAAAGGTACCAGTATCATCAACCTGTGGCAGCGCTGGCATATCACGCTTACCCGCTTTATCAACACCTATGTCTACAAACCCATTCTCCGTTCCTTCCCCGAGATAACTTTCAAAGCCGGCATGGCGGCGAGCTTTCTCGCGATGATAGTCAGTGGTATCTGGCATGGCTCTGCCTGGACCTTTGTGGTTTTCGGAATTCTCAATGGCGCGGCGATTGTAGTTAACCATCTGTGGCGCAAATCCGGCATTGGAATGCCTTCCTGGCTCGGCTGGTTTATTACCTTCCACTTTTTCAGCTTTACGCTGGTGATCTTCAGGGCCACGAATTGGTCTGATGTCTTTAAAATCTACAAAGGCATGCTGGGCCTGGATGACAACAGTTTACATGTGGCTGCCAGCAAACTCATGGGTTTGGATGCACCCTGGTTTTTTACCCTGGCATCGAACGCAGCTCAGAAAGATCAGTGGGCCACTTGGGTGCTCAGTGCCATGATTGTCTTCTTCGTTGGCGTGGTAGCTTTAGCGCCAAACAGTATGGATTTGAAAGACAGGTTCAAGCCCGCAAAAGCGGTGTTGATAATGCAAGTGGTGATTTTTGTTTTCTCGGTAATGATGATTTCAAAAGCCAGCGAGTTTCTGTACTTCCAGTTTTAGTGGTGCCGCGGGTATTACTGGCCCAAGGCAACTGACGCCGGTGGCAGGGGGCTTGAGGGAGGAGTGTAAAAGCCCAGTTCGATAGCTTCCTCGACTATGCGGTTGCTCTGTGTCACCGGGTAGGGCCAAGCGCGATAGCGCCCGCGATTAAAATCCTCTACTCGCTGTTCCATATAGGGCTGTAGGGCCTGTGAATAAATACTAAAGGAATAGCTGTTGTACAACAGCGCCAGCGCAACGGCGGGTAGCAATGCGAGCCATCGATGCAGTTGCAATCGCATGGCGAGCAATACCCAGGTAGCACTGAGCATCAGTACGGAGGGAAAACTGTAACGGGACGAAAGCCCGTAATCGACAGAGGCAAAGCCCCGTCCCAGCACCATGGTCATCACCGATAGCACGATGAACCAACAGCACAGTTCCAGCCGAATATCCTCGTCGCGCCATCGAAGCACCGTGCAGGCACTGAGGCTAAGCAACATCAGAGCCCCTGCAACAGATGCTGCAGCGACGCTGGATTCGCTCACGGCACAACCCAGTAGAGTCAGTGTATACAGCACATAGTGCCCAGGGTCATGGAAGAAGCTCCCCAGCAGTGTCACCAGAGGTATCCGGTCGTGCAGCCCCACTCGCCACAGTGGCAGAATAATGAGGGTGAGTAACAACCAGTACAACAAGTAATGTCTCGACAGACTGCGTCGTATCAGACTCTGCTGCGCCAGGCTCGCCAAGCCAATCAACCAGATCATCTGCCCGGAGGCTAGAGTGAGGCTGGCAAGCATCGCCAGGAGCGCGGCGGCCATAAAACGGCCTCGGTTAGCCTCCTGCAGCAGTAGCACGCAAAAGAAGCCATAGACGAAAACGTAGAAATAGGCGAAGGACGCCATGGCCCAAAAAGTAATGCCGTAGGCCCTCAATTGCAGTAACAGCAGTGTTGCTGGGAGCAATACCAGCAGTCGGCGCGGGCTACCCGAGGCCATTATATATAGCGCCAGCAACAGCAGGGGCAAAGCCAGGTTGGCGAGAAAATTAAGCGTGCGGAAGTTGATCTCTCCGGTGGCCAGGTAGACCGCCCCGTAAACGAATCGCGATGCAAGG
This sequence comes from Halioglobus sp., assembly GCA_965262875.1. GTDB lineage: Bacteria > Pseudomonadota > Gammaproteobacteria > Pseudomonadales > Halieaceae > JBALVT01. Next base: position 1,208,730 of record OZ253569.1, on the reverse strand, counting down.
GTTCTGTGATCGGTGTGCTGCTCGTATAGAGATGACAGCGCGGTCCTGGCATTGTCGGCGTTACTCACCTGCACCATTGGCTCCAATACATCGTAGATATCGTCAGCCAGCGGGACATTGATGGCGTGCTGGTTTAGATAGGCAAAGTAGAATCCCAGGACTGCGAGCAGGGGCAGCAAGCACAAGAGGCGTCTCAGTCCGCCGCTGGTCGGAGAGGCCTGTGCTTCAGCTCCTGGCATGTTCAATAATCCTCTTGCATCCCTCATCGAAGTTCTCGTCAGTTTCCGTCAGCGATACGCGTACCCAATTCTTGAGCGAATCACCGAATGAGGCACCCGGCATAACACCCACGCCAGCGCTGTTTAGAAGATCCCATGCATACTCCTCGCCATTCATACCGCTTGCGGAGATATCAATCAGCGCGAACATACCCGCGTCCGGTTTGTGAACTTTGAGTTTGGTGTGGGCGTGCAACGCCGCTGCCAGGCGATCAGCACGAGCTGCAAATCGTACGCGCATACCCGCCGCCACGGGGGATGGCTTAGCTACTGCAAGCGCTGTGGCATCCGCCAGAAAAGGCTGATTGCCGAATAAAATGGCCTCCGAAAGAGGGAGGAGGTGCTCACAAAACGTCTCGGGACCGACACACCAGCCACTCCTAAAGCCGGGTGCCGCATGGGACTTTGAGATTGAGCAAACAACGATTGTGCGATCAGCGAGATCAAGTTGTGATAGGGGGGTAGAGAAGCTCGCATCATGAAACAATAATTCGTCATAGACTTCATCGACTATTAGCCACAAATCATGTTTTCGCGCCAGCGCTCCTATATCGGCAATATCCTTGCTGGTTAAAACCGCGCCAGTAGGATTGTGCGGCGTGTTGATCAGGATGGCGGTCGTACTGGGAGTTATCCGTTTTTCGATATCGATCGCCTTGATGCGAAAACCGTTTTCCGCGCTAAGAGGTACGGGGGTGATTCGGGCGCCACTGGAAGTCACTACTCCTTCGTAGGTCGCGTACATCGGGTCACCTATGAGTATCTCGTCGCCTTCCCCTGCCACCCCTGTCACAACACAGTACAGTGCCGTTTGAGTTCCCGGGAAACACAGGATTTGTTGTGCTGAAATGGCGCAACCAGCTTGTATTGAATACCTTTGGGCAAGGGCTTCACGCAAGGGCGTTTCCCCCGGACCGGGTGAATAACCGGTCCGGCCGCTGCGCAAGCTATCCACGGCGGCGTCGATGAGATAGTCAGGGGTCGGCACATCGGGTTCTCCAATGGTGAGTTCGATGACATCGACTCCCTGAGATACGAGTTCTCTAGCGCGCTTGTAAATCCCCCATTTGTCGTGACCCAGTTCGGACAGGCGTTTGATAGTGCTTGAATAGCGCATGGAAGGTGTCACTCTCAGGTTTTTCTGATGATCAACCCGGTTTTGATCATTTCTGAGCGGACTCTTTTACCGTCGATGATTTTCATCAGTTTTTTAACCAATAGTTCACCGGCGTTGTAGGTATCTTGCCGAATGGTACTAATGGGCGGGCTGAAAAAACGGGCAGAGGGGATATCGTTGTAGCCCACAATGGAAACTGCTCCTGGAATCTTCAAGCCCATGTCGGAAAATGCGCGAATAAAAGCCATCGCGGCAGTGTCGCCGTAGGCGAAGACCGCATCGGGAGGTTCGCTAACACCAGCGAGATATTCTTTGGCGGCTTCGAATGCCGATTCGTAGGAGAAATTACTGAGTTCTATGTCGTTTAATGCGACCTGTTCAGCGCAGCTGTCCGCCGCTTGTTTAAGGCCTTCGCGCCGCCAGAAGTTTTCGCTGTGCGACGTATCCCCTATAAACAGGAAATTGCGGTGTCCCTGTTGCAAGAAATATTGTCCGGCGAGTGCGCCTCCAAGCAAGTTATCGCTACCCACCACACAATAGCCCGTTTTTTTGCGGCGGGCCCCCCAGGCTACAACCGGTGCTCCGACCGCTGCCAATTCTTCGATCACGTTTTCGCGATGCCCTTGCCCCAGAAAAATAAACCCGTCCACGCTTCTGGAGAGCAGCATTTGTTGAAACGAGTCCATGTCATTGTGAGACGGTGCGGTTAGTAGCAAGTCCTGGTTAAGTTCGCCCAGGGCTTCTGAAACGCCGGCGAGCAATTCAAATATGAAAGGGTCTGAGACATGATTCTTTTGATGCGATGAAAAATCTATCGAAACTGCTATGGTGTTGCTGCGGTTATGGAGCAACTTCTGGGCATTGCGATTCACCGCATAGCCGTGCTTGCGAGCCACCGCTAGTACATGGTCTCGAGTCTTGGCGTTGACTAGCGGGCTGTTGCCCAGCGCGCGTGATACCGTCGGTTTTGATACCTGTGCCCACTCGGCTATGTCGTCCATGGTAACGGTGTGCTTCTTTGACACTGCGCGATAGCTCCATGCCGGCTGCGGCCGGACTCTCCTGAATGTTAATTCTTATAACTGTGGGAGATGAATGCCACCGAAGAAACCCCCTAATTACGAATAACTATAAAGATAACTGAAATCTATTGCAAAATCGAATGAAATGCATTTCAGTCCAGTTTGTTTAGTAATTGGCCCCGGTTCATAATCACCATAGCGAGGAAATTATAATGAGAGACCTCAGCATAACTCAACAATGCAGACAAATTCCCGGTATAATTTCGTAGGCAAAAATCCTTCGCAACACAGCCCCGATTATTCGTTTCAAACGCTACTTTGAATCATCCCGTCCTCCACAGTCTTGATGATACCGGGGCGTTACTACAATGGTCAGAGATAGAGAAACTACTCGCCACCATTTATGCCTCAAAAACAGGCCGTCCAGGCTATCCATTGCCGACCTTGTTCAGGAGCTTGTTGCCCGGTGCAGGGTATCGGCTTTCAGACGTACAGCTTCTGGATAGTAATCCTGAGTATTGCTGGTCAAATGATTGAACGCAGTATTGAACATACGGATAATCTCCGAGGATTCGTTGCTAACAATGGTTTTTGTTTGCTTGTCCCACAATACCGGCACCGTGACGCGACCCTCATAGCTTGCATCTGCTTTTAAATACAACTGGTAGAGAAAGTCCAGGTCGTAAAGCGGATCACTCATCTCCCAGCCATTTTCCAGCATGATTGGTTCAACCACAGTGACCTCGATATAGTCTTCCAGCTGTTTGAGCTGGCGAAAAATCAATGTGCGATGCGCCCAGGGGCAAGCCAGCGACACGTACAAATGATAGCGTCCCTTTTCTGCTTTAAAACCGGGCTCGCCACCGGGGCCTGCTTCGCTGTTAGGGGTCAACCAGTTTCTGAAGCGACTATCCTGGCGGCGAAATTCGCCGCCGCTATTGTCTGTGTCGTACCACTGATCTACCCATTTACCTTTCTGTAAAAGTCCCATCGGACCACTCCTTTAATATTGTTGAAATTAACAATTGCCGGCTTTTACTTCGTCAGTTGTGTTTGCAAGAGGTGATCAGCACTCAAGCTGCCTGCGCCCCTGAATATCAGCGCAACACTGACCGCCAGTAAGGCCAGGCCAAATTCGAAGCCGTTGTTCGCCATGAAGAGGCCGTTTTGCAAGTGCACTGTAATGATCGCTACGACCATGGTGATCGCCAACATTAGCGCTGCGGGACGTACCAGCAATCCGATGATCAGTAGCAAGCCGCCGAAGAACTGAACAAAGCTACTTCTGCGGTCTCCTACGCGGTGCAAAAGCTTGAAGAGCAATTGGATATTGCCCTGTTTCAACGCCAGGGGCGGCGTTCAGTGCTAACACCCGCAGGGCGTTTAATTCTGGCCGAGGGTAGGGAAATACTTCAAACCACGGCTCGCCTGGCAAGCAAGGCGAGGGAAGTAGCCACGGGCTGGGAGCCCCGCATCAATCTTATTCTATTTGGCGTACTGCGCGATTTTCTTAAGGAGCATTCCAAAATGGAAATAGACGTCTGTGAATCGGTGCTCAACGGCGGGTGGGAGGCTCTGGAGCAAGGTCGCGTTGATTTGATTGTCGGTTCGCCAGGGCCGGTCCCGCTGCAAAAGGGCTATAGGGCCATACCGTTAGCCAATACCGATCTGGTGCCAGTGATTGCCGCTGGGCATGAATTGGCGGGCTTAGTCGGAAAGCCCGAAGCCTTCCAGAAGGTTCTTGCTAAACTGCGTCGAGTCATTACGCACGATACGTCGATGGTTGATGTAGCCCGCAGCGAAGGTCTGAGCAGCGACGGGCAAATGTTCTACGTACAGAATATTGATCAGAAAGTGGAGGCGATCATGGCGGGGATCGGAATAGGTCACTTGCCGAGACAACGCATCCAGGAGCACCTTCGTAGTGGGGCGCTTATACCTTTAGAGCTGGGAGAGGAAACGATTACTGAGGTTTATCTAGCCTGGAAAATCGGTAACAAAGGTAAAGGTGTGCAAGCGCTGACGCAACGATTGTCTGCGGTCTCGTGGTAACAGCATAGATATCCAGACCTGGTGCGTTTGAGCCGTGATAATCCTGGCGTAGCGACAGTGATACCGGTTTATAATGAGATGACTACTGTATCGCCTGCCGCTATTATGATTGCAGATATTTATAAAAAGAGGTCACCAATATGTTTGTTTCTTTTCGGCCCAGATTGTTTATAGCAGCCGTTCTTTGCGCTTCAGTTTTGGCCTGCAGTGATTCCGGCAATTCTCGTAATTCAGGCAATTCGGCTGACGACGAGATTAATACTCCGACTGAACCCGAATTGACCTATCAGGCTGATATTGTGTGGACTGAATACGGCATTCCGCACGTTACGGCGCAAGACTGGGGTAGTCTGGGCTACGGCTACGGTTATGCCATTGCGCAGCAGAACTTCTGCGCACTGATGAGCGATTACGCTTCGGTAAAAGGCGAGTCAGCACGCTATTTCGGCGACGATACCGATAGCCCTGTCAATTCAACATTTCCGCCGGTTAACTACGGTGATCCCAATTTAGACCTGGTCATGAAACTCGTGAATAGTGATGAGCGAGTCAACCGCATGATTGATGAGTTACCCGATTATATTGTCGAGAATCTGAGCGGCTACGCAGCGGGTTTTAACCGCTATTTGCGCGAAACCGGCGTGGATAATCTCGCCGAGGGAGAGGCCGGGTGCAGAGGGGGCGAATGGGTTCGCGAAATTGATCTGATGGATACCGTTCGCCTGTTGCACAAGACCGTATTGTTTGCCAGTACAGTTCAGTTGGCAGATTTTGCGGTAGCAGCCAGCCCTCAGGACGCTGTGGCCGAGCTCGCGCCGGCCAATCGGGACAATCTGGAAGAACTGTTGCTGGCTTCGGTAAGCAAGGAATCGGTAGACACAGCGACGGGAGTGTCCGAAGAGCAAACTCTGGGTAGCAATGCCTACGCGATTGGAGAGCAGGCTTCGCAATCCGATTCAGGCATCCTGTTGGGCAATCCGCACTTCGCGTGGCAAGGTCAACTTCGGTTCCACATGCTCCGCCTCACCATGGGCGATGAATTTGATGTGATGGGGGCTACGCTCTATGGAGCACCAGCTCCCCTGATCGGCTTTACTAAAGATCTTGCCTGGACTGCCACGGTTAGCACGGCCGCGCGGTTTACTTTCTATGAGCTGGAACTCAATCCAGAAAATTCACTGCAGTATATTTACGATGGTGAACCGCGTGATCTGGAGACTCAATCGGTGAGTGCACAACTGCTGCGCGAAGATGGTTCCCTGGAAAACATAGACCATACCTTTTATCTCTCTCACTATGGCCCAATCGTAGACTTAGGCAGTCTCAGTCCATTGCTTGCGGGTTGGCCTAATGTTCTTGGCACGCTCGTGACATACCGGGACGTGAATATGGAAAACCTCGGTATCATCGACCAGACAATCAATATGGCTAAAGCGGCGGATCTGGGTGAGTTCAAGGAGGCCTTGCGGGCGGTGGCAAACCCCTGGGCAAACACCATCGCTGCAGATCGTTACGGCGATGCCCTCTACAGTGACATCACCACCGTTCCGCACGTCACAACAAACCAGTACAACAATTGCGTAAGAGGCATTCTGCAGCAGACTTTGACCAACGCCAACCGTCTGACCATGGATGGGTCTGACTCAGAGTGTGAATGGGGCGTTGACCCGGATGTGCGGGAGGGGATTTTCAATTACGACAATCTGCCCAAACTCGAAACACGGGAGTATGGCGCCAATGCCAATGACAGTTACTGGCTGTCCAATCCGCGTATGTTGCTCGAAGGTTTTTCACCCATCCTTGGCAAGGAGGGAATTGAGCAAACTTTGCGAACTCGCCATACCTTTGAGCAGGCGGAAAATCGCATGGCGGGTACCGATGGCCTTGGAGAGCCCGGTTTCAATATCGACAACATTCGACAATTGCACTATCAAGCTACCAATTACACAGCCAGTTTAGTCGTCGACGATGTCGTTACCATCTGTAAGAGCGTTACGGATTGGTCGCCCTACACGAGTGACTCAGCAACGGTGGCTGAGGCCTGTTCGGTGCTTGAGGCCTGGGACAAAACGCATTTGATCGATAGCGTGGGAGCTCACATCTTCTGGGAGTTTTGGCAAAGGGCGCGTGAAGCCGAAAACCTTTGGGCTGTCGAATTTGATCCTGCGGATCCGATCAACACCCCGCGCGATTTGAATACATCGGATGCAACCGTTGTCGAGTCGGTGAAACAGTCACTGGCCGATGGTGTCGCTCGGCTGGTGCTGGCTGGTATTCCCATGAACCGGCCCTGGGGTGAGGTGCAGTTCTCGGAGAAGAACGGGGAGCGCTACCCTATACACGGTGGTTCCAGTTCAATGATGTTCAGTGTCATTACCTCCAATCTCAACGATGGCGAAGGATACTCCAACATCACCCACGGTAACAGCTACATCCAGGCCGTAACCTGGGATGAAAGCGATTGCCCCGACGCCTATGCCATTCTCACCTATTCACAGTCCACTGACCCGGCTTCAGGTCACTACGCTGACAGCACAGCTCTATATTCAAGCGGCAACTGGATTGACATGCCGTTTTGTGAACAGGCCATGGACGACCAGGAAATCGGCAGCGAGTCTATTTCTGAATAGGCCTGTGCGGCGGGCTGCATTTTGCTCAATCTACTGGTCCCGGCTGCTGGCAATCGACAGGCTGTTATTAGGCCCTCAACTAGTAGGGAAAGCACTCGCCCTCGGCCGATCCCCTGATTAAACAGTGAAGCTATTAATCGACCCAGGCCCTTTACTAAATCCCGAGTATGCTCAGGAGTGTGGTTTGTGCGAGACAGCCGTTCCAGAGGATAGGATCCCAGGTGGAAAGGGCGGTTTTTATAGGAAAAGAGTTTCATAAACTGCCAAGTGTAGACGCCACTCCAAAACCGCAGCTATTTGCCGAATTTTGAAATAGACGGATCTCGGCGTATTAGAATCGGCGCGGTAGAACTGCGGCCCAGTCACACTCAAGAGCGACCAATAAGCAGGCACGATTCAAGCGTAGGGACTATAAGAATAAGTGTCGCTGAGAACGGTATGACGCCACCACAGATTTGACGGTCAACGCTGGCGCCATACCCAAAAAAACCGTGCAGGTGCACGACCCGTCAAGTGTTGCACATAATGGGAATAAATCCAGCCGTCTCTACCACTGTTGTCGCTGCTACGCCCAGGTCATCGTCTGTACCCACTGTGATCGCGGCCAGCGGTATTGCACCGATGGTTGCAGCCAGGAAGCCAGAAAGGAATCCATTAAACGAGCCAGAGCGAAGTACCAGGCCACTCGCCCGGGTCGCATGAATAATGCCGCTCGCCAACAGCGTTATCGAGAACGGCAACAACAAAAAGTAACGCATCACCGTTCTCTGGCAATAATACTCCGTGATCTACTGCAAACCGTGCCTGATGAGATCAAAAGGGCCGATATGCCGGGTAAAACTGACGCCACCGTGCGCTGCCATCACTGTGGCGCGGTCTGCGGTCCCTTTTTGCGCAGTGATTTTCTGCAGAGCAGTCAGTTCAGGCGCAGATTCCGGCGACATTAGTGCAGCGGCTGGACAGGAGTCATCAATCGGAGGGCAGTCATGGCCATCGGCAAAGAAACTGAAGCAAAAATACTGCGCTACCATTTTGTTGAGAAGTGGCGAACGGGCACCATTGCGATCCAGCTTGGCATTCACCACTCAGTGGTTGATCGGGTACTGGCACAGGCTGGCCTGCCCAAGGTGGAGCGCACTCGCCGTGCATCGATCATCGACCCCTATCTGCCCTTTGTCATCGACACACCCTGCGGGAGTTTCCCACACTCACGGCGGCCCGCTTGTATGAAATGGCCCGCCTGCGGGGATACCCCGGTGGCCCCAGCCAGTTTCGCCAGCGTATCAGTGAACTGCGGCCGCGCAAGCTGCCCGAGGCGTATTTACGCCTAAAAACCCTGCCCGGTGAGCAAGCCCAGGTTGACTGGGGTTCGTTCGGGCATATTCAGATCGGCAAGGCCCGGCGGCCGTTAATGGCGTTTGTGATGGTGCTGAGCTGGTCGCGACAGATCTTCTTGCGCTTTTATCTCAACCAGAAAATGGAGAACTTTTTACGCGGCCATGTAGCGGCATTCGAGGCCTGGCAAGGATTGCCAAAGGTGCTGCTGTACGACAACCTTAAATCGGCCGTATTGGAGCGCCACGGTGACGCCATCCGCTTCCACCCCACCTTGCTGGCCTTGTCAGCCCACTATCGCTTCGAACCACGCCCGGTGGCGGTGGCCCGGGGCAATGAAAAGGGCCGGGTAGAAAGAGCGATTCGCTATATTCGCGATAATTTCTTTGCCGCTCGTCACTGGCAAACACTGGCCGAACTCAATGCGCAAGCTGAGCACTGGTGCCAGGGTGTGAGTGCTGATCGGGCTTGCCCTGAAGAGCGTACGTTGACGGTCAGGGAAGCCTTCTTACAGGAGCAGGTGAGTTTGCCGGATAATCCCTTTGATACCCATGAGAGACAGCCCGTGCGGGCCGCCAAAACCCCTTATGTTCGCTTCGATCTCAATGATTACTCCATTCCCCATCAATACGTGCACAAGCCATTGAGCGTGAGCGCTGACCTGGAGCGGCTCCAGATAGTGGAGGGCGATCAATGCATTGCTGAGCATCAGCGCAGCTTTGGCAAAGGGGAGCAAATCGAACAGGAGGCGCATATCAATGCCCTATGGCTGGAGAAAACCCACGCCAAACTACACCGGGGTCAGGATCGCCTGAGCCATGCTTCGGCGCACGCCCAGACGCTGCTGCAGCAATCGGCACAGCGTGGACATGTCATTAAAACCACGGTCCGGTTACTCAATCAACTGCTTGATGATTATGGGCGGGACGAGCTGCATGTAGCTCTGGGTGAAGCACTTGATCGGCAATCACCCTACCCGGAGGCGGTGCAGCACGTTCTTGAGCGCCGCCGTGATGAACAGCACCTGCCGCCACCGCTTGCTGTCGCCGTGCCGGCGAAGGTCAAACACTACAGCGTCAAGCTGGCTCGGCTTGCCGATTACGACAAGCTCAATGGCACCCGAAGCGAGACAGGAGATGATACCGATGATTGATATCGAGCAACTCAAACAGCAGGCACTTGAACTGAAGCTCCACGGCGTGCTGGCGCACTGGGGCGAGATCACCGACGAGCAATACCCCTGGCGGGCACAGCTCATCGCCTGGGAGCTTGCCGAGCGCAAACAGCGCTCACTCGAACGGCGCCTGAGCAGCGCCAGGCTGGGCCGGTTCAAACCGATGAGTGAGTTTGACTGGCAGTGGCCAAGCGCTATCGACCCACAAGCGATTCATGCCCTGATGCAACTGGGTTTTATGGACACGGCCAGCAATATTATCCTGCTGGGCAGCAACGGCGTGGGCAAATCGATGATCGCCCAGAACCTGGGGTATAACGCTGTCATGCACGGCTATACGGCGCTGTTTACCACCGCAGCGGCGATGCTCAACGACCTGGCAGGTCAGGATGGTGCCAATGCCCTGCAGCGTCGATTGAAACACTACGCCAGGCCCGCCTTGCTGGTAATTGATGAAGTGGGCTACCTCTCCTACAGCAATCGTCATGCTGACTTGCTGTTTGAAATCATCAACCGGCGCTATGAGAAATGTTCAACTTTGGTGACAACGAACCGTCCGTTTGGCGAGTGGAATGACGTGTTCCCCAATGCCGCGTGTGTGGTCTCCCTGATTGACCGTTTAGTCCATCACAGCGAGGTCATCGCCATTGAGGGTGAGTCGTACCGCATGAAGGAAGCGCAGGAGTGTGCGTCGAAGCGGCGCGAGACCAAAAAGCGAGGAAAGGCTAAATGAAAACCTTAAAAATCACAACCTACTGGACGGCTGAACAAGCCGATTGTATTTATCAGCTGCTCGGCGACCTGAGATCGGTACTGTGGGATCACTATGGTGATGAGATTGCGCAACTGTACGAGGAGATCCGGATTGAGCAACAAGAGTACACAGACAGTGTCGAGGTAAATCATGAGCTGCCGTTCTAGCCTGTGATCGATTGGAGTTAAGCCGGATCACTGTCGCCTCTTTGTCGTTCTTTTATTCTGCGGCAAATAACTGCGGGTTTACTGTGGCGCTAACAGCCCCAAAAGTTGAGTAAACAACGCGGTATCTTTCATTTGAATATCTCCATAAAAAAAGACTCTTGTACCACATTCTTGACCATTGTTTGGCTTTTACCCATAGGAAACTCGGAAGAACCATAAAGAGAGAGTGGTATTTCCGGACTCGGGCACGCGTGATGCGATTGCCGACTGGCTCGACGTACGAGGCCACTTTGACGGTCCCCTCCTCCTCGCCGTCTTGAAGAATGGACAGATACGCTATGACAATGGTCGCATGAGTGATCAAGCTGTCTACAACGTGACGAAGCGTCGAGCTCTGCAGGCCGGGGTTAAAAAATGTTCGCCGCACGATTTTCGGCGCTCATTCGTGACTCAATTGTTGAGAAAAGATAAGGATCTATTGACAGTACAGAGACTCGCGGGCCACGCGAATCCCGCCACCACGCAACGCTACGATCGGCGTGCGCATGAAGAAGACCGCAAGGCGACTGAGGTACTTCATCTTCCTTACTCACGGTGATCCTCGGGATCGCTAATTAGAGTCATGATTGTGTTTCTAATCGTCACGCCTTTCGACAACGCGGTATTACCCTGTGTGTAGTGAATCGAAATGAAATCGTTTTTGTCACTGTCCGCCGCAGGAGTTTCGGTTGTCGAAAAAACACCTTGTCGACCCGCACGTATGGCGGTTGCCAGTGCGAGAGCATGTCGCGGTGTCCCGAATTTGGAAGCTACGTGCTCGAATTCGAAGCCGGCTGCGCCACATCCCAACACCGGACATAGGATATCGCCGATCAACACGCCATACAGCTCTATGTAGGTCTCCCCCGATTCAAGCGTTAGTTCCCATAGTCACGACAAATGTCAATAAAGGTATCGCTTACACTCCAGATCGCGCAAGGTTCAAGGGAATTGGGTCTGGTTCTGTTTCGCGACACCGACTTCTTCATTCAATGTCATCGAACTCACCTATCAGTAGCGTACTAATCACCGTCAATCGAAAATTCTACTGAAGGACACTCACGGACCTGTATGCGCTTAATGTTGCATGGCCAAAGACCAAATCGAAGCTCTAGTGTTCTGTCCTTGTTTCTGGTTGCCGAGCCGATTTTTTGCCATTGTGCACAATCCGTCTTCGGGTCATCGAACTCGACTTTGCCGAATATTTGTAGATCGCCATTACCTACGATTATCGTCATTTGCGCTCGCAATGCCTCCGCACAATAGTTGATGACAAAGCCGATCCCGCGCTCAACCACACTGCATATCAAGCAAACATCGCCCCGAACGCCGTTAAACAATTAGGCTTCAGGATTACTTCTACTTTCGGCCTTCACTGCTATGAGGCACGACTATTCGACGCCAAGCTCGAGCTTAAACGCACAACTATCGAGCCGAAAACACAGAATGTTTATAGTCGAAATAGATAAAGGCGCCATCATCTGTTCTAAGCGTCAGGCGAACGTCCAATGCCCCCAATTTGCCATTGTCGCTCAGGGTAAGCCAATCAGCAGCGTCGTTGGCCGCTAGTTCCGCATTGATCTTCTCACCCGTGAGTTTGACCGAGAGTACATCCACGACAAGCCTTGTACCTTTTGGGCCTTCGCCCACATTGATTGGGTCGCTAAGTTCAATCTCCATGCTACCCAGCGGCTTCAGCTCAATTTGCTGCATGTTCTATTCCTTATAAGTTTGCATTCAGAGGGTTACTTTAGTGGCAAGTATAGGCCAGATAAAGCTCATTTTGTCCGCGGGGCAGACATATTGTAGCGCCAGCTCAGTAGTTGCCGAAATCCTGTTGGTCTAATCAAATTTATTTCGCCTATGATAGGCCAGCCCGTCTATTATGAGCACAGTGTAACTTTCGAGTCAGTACCACAATAGGGAATAAAGAATGAGATACAAACTTTTGGGAAACAGTGGCCTTCGGGTGTCCGAGCTTTGTTTAGGCACGATGACATTCGGTTCGGACGAAGCCTGGTGTGCAGATAAAGCGCAAAGCCACGCAATGTTTAATGCCTTCGTAGAAGCCGGTGGTAACTTTATAGACACCGCGGACATCTACACTCATGGCGAGAGTGAAAAGCTGGTAGGGGAGTTTGTCGCCAAGGACAGGGAGCGCTTTGTAGTGGCAACTAAATATTCCAACGCTTTTCCCGGCGCTGGTGATGCCAACGCCGCAGGCAATCAGCGCAAAAATCTCATTCAGTCTCTGGATGCCAGCTTAAAAAGAATGAAGCTGGATTACATCGATGTGTACTGGATGCACAACTGGGATTTTACAACGCCTATCGATGAGGCGATGCGCACCTTGGATGATGTTAGCGCCACAGTAAACCCGCAGTTATTTGCCGCAGAATAAAAGAACGACAAAGAGGCGACAGTGATTCGGCTTAACTCCAATCGATCACAGGCTAGAACGGCAGCTCATGATTTACCTCGACACTGTCTGTGTACTCTTGTTGCTCAATCCGGATCTCCTCGTACAGTTGCGCAATCTCATCACCATAGTGATCCCACAGTACCGATCTCAGGTCGCCGAGCAGCTGATAAATACAATCGGCTTGTTCAGCCGTCCAGTAGGTTGTGATTTTTAAGGTTTTCATTTAGCCTTTCCTCGCTTTTTGGTCTCGCGCCGCTTCGACGCACACTCCTGCGCTTCCTTCATGCGGTACGACTCACCCTCAATGGCGATGACCTCGCTGTGATGGACTAAACGGTCAATCAGGGAGACCACACACGCGGCATTGGGGAACACGTCATTCCACTCGCCAAACGGACGGTTCGTTGTCACCAAAGTTGAACATTTCTCATAGCGCCGGTTGATGATTTCAAACAGCAAGTCAGCATGACGATTGCTGTAGGAGAGGTAGCCCACTTCATCAATTACCAGCAAGGCGGGCCTGGCGTAGTGTTTCAATCGACGCTGCAGGGCATTGGCGCCATCCTGACCTGCCAGGTCGTTGAGCATCGCCGCTGCGGTGGTAAACAGCGCCGTATAGCCGTGCATGACAGCGTTATACCCCAGGTTCTGGGCGATCATCGATTTGCCCACGCCGTTGCTGCCCAGCAGGATAATATTGCTGGCCGTGTCCATAAAACCCAGTTGCATCAGGGCATGAATCGCTTGTGGGTCGATAGCGCTTGGCCACTGCCAGTCAAACTCACTCATCGGTTTGAACCGGCCCAGCCTGGCGCTGCTCAGGCGCCGTTCGAGTGAGCGCTGTTTGCGCTCGGCAAGCTCCCAGGCGATGAGCTGTGCCCGCCAGGGGTATTGCTCGTCGGTGATCTCGCCCCAGTGCGCCAGCACGCCGTGGAGCTTCAGTTCAAGTGCCTGCTGTTTGAGTTGCTCGATATCAATCATCGGTATCATCTCCTGTCTCGCTTCGGGTGCCATTGAGCTTGTCGTAATCGGCAAGCCGAGCCAGCTTGACGCTGTAGTGTTTGACCTTCGCCGGCACGGCGACAGCAAGCGGTGGCGGCAGGTGCTGTTCATCACGGCGGCGCTCAAGAACGTGCTGCACCGCCTCCAGGTAGGGTGATTGCCGATCAAGTGCTTCACCCAGAGCTACATGCAGCTCGTCCCGCCCATAATCATCAAGCAGTTGATTGAGTAACCGGACCGTGGTTTTAATGACATGTCCACGCTGTGCCGATTGCTGCAGCAGCGTCTGGGCGTGCGCCGAAGCATGGCTCAGGCGATCCTGACCCCGGTGTAGTTTGGCGTGGGTTTTCTCCAGCCATAGGGCATTGATATGCGCCTCCTGTTCGATTTGCTCCCCTTTGCCAAAGCTGCGCTGATGCTCAGCAATGCATTGATCGCCCTCCACTATCTGGAGCCGCTCCAGGTCAGCGCTCACGCTCAATGGCTTGTGCACGTATTGATGGGGAATGGAGTAATCATTGAGATCGAAGCGAACATAAGGGGTTTTGGCGGCCCGCACGGGCTGTCTCTCATGGGTATCAAAGGGATTATCCGGCAAACTCACCTGCTCCTGTAAGAAGGCTTCCCTGACCGTCAACGTACGCTCTTCAGGGCAAGCCCGATCAGCACTCACACCCTGGCACCAGTGCTCAGCTTGCGCATTGAGTTCGGCCAGTGTTTGCCAGTGACGAGCGGCAAAGAAATTATCGCGAATATAGCGAATCGCTCTTTCTACCCGGCCCTTTTCATTGCCCCGGGCCACCGCCACCGGGCGTGGTTCGAAGCGATAGTGGGCTGACAAGGCCAGCAAGGTGGGGTGGAAGCGGATGGCGTCACCGTGGCGCTCCAATACGGCCGATTTAAGGTTGTCGTACAGCAGCACCTTTGGCAATCCTTGCCAGGCCTCGAATGCCGCTACATGGCCGCGTAAAAAGTGCTCCATTTGCTGGTTGAGATAAAAGCGCAAGAAGATCTGTCGCGACCAGCTCAGCACCATCACAAACGCCATTAACGGCCGCCGGGCCTTGCCGATCTGAATATGCCCGAACGAACCCCAGTCAACCTGGGCTTGCTCACCGGGCAGGGTTTTTAGGCGTAAATACGCCTCGGGCAGCTTGCGCGGCCGCAGTTCACTGATACGCTGGCGAAACTGGCTGGGGCCACCGGGGTATCCCCGCAGGCGGGCCATTTCATACAAGCGGGCCGCCGTGAGTGTGGGAAACTCCCGCAGGGTGTCGATGACAAAGGGCAGATAGGGGTCGATGATCGACGCACGGCGAGTGCGCTCCACCTTGGGCAGGCCAGCCTGTGCCAGTACCCGATCAACCACTGAGTGGTGAATGCCAAGCTGGGTCGCAATGGTGCCCGTTCGCCACTTCTCAACAAAATGGTAGCGCAGTATTTTTGCTTCAGTTTCTTTGCCGATGGCCATGACTGCCCTCCGATTGATGACTCCTGTCCAGCCGCTGCACTAATGTCGCCGGAATCTGCGCCTGAACTGACTGCTCTGCAGAAAATCACTGCGCAAAAAGGGACCGCAGACCGCGCCACAGTGATGGCAGCGCACGGTGGCGTCAGTTTTACCCGGCATATCGGCCCTTTTGATCTCATCAGGCACGGTTTGCAGTAGATCACGGAGTATTATTGCCAGAGAACGGTGATGCGTTACTTTTTGTTGTTGCCGTTCTCGATAACGCTGTTGGCGAGCGGCATTATTCATGCGACCCGGGCGAGTGGCCTGGTACTTCGCTCTGGCTCGTTTAATGGATTCCTTTCTGGCTTCCTGGCTGCAACCATCGGTGCAATACCGCTGGCCGCGATCACAGTGGGTACAGACGATGACCTGGGCGTAGCAGCGACAACAGTGGTAGAGACGGCTGGATGATGGCATCGACACAAAGGTCGATGAGGGCTGGATTTATTCCCATTATGTGCAACACTTAACGGGTCGTGCACCTGCACGGTTTTTTTGGGTATGGCGCCAGCGTTGACCGTCAAATCTGTGGTGGCGTCATACCGTTCTCAGCGACACTTGTTCTTATAGTCCCTACGCTTGAATCGTGCCTGCTTATTGGTCGCTCTTGAGTGTGACTGGGCCGCAGTTCTACCGCGCCGATTCTAATACGCCGAGATCCGTCTATTTCAAAATTCGGCAAATAGCTGCGGTTTTGGAGTGGCGTCTACAGATGACGCTGTGCGAGCGGGCAAAATTCTTTATATAGGTTTGTCAGACGCGCCTGCCTGGGTGAGACAGCGCGACACGATCCCAATTCTGGGAGCGCGAACCTTGTCCCGGCTCGAAGACAACCTGGCCAGTCTCAATCTAACCCTGGATGATGAGCAGCTGGCGCGACTCGAAGCAGTCAGCGGTATTGCCTATGGTCACCCCTATGATTTCTTCGACAAGCCCTTGGTACAGGCACTGACCACCGGCGGTATGGGTGATCTTATCGATAACCATCGTGATCCGCGCTGAGGCGAATATAGCTACAAGGCCTGATCCAGGCTGATGAGAATGCGTTCTACATCCTTTTGGGTGTTGTAGTGCAGAAGGGAAATTCGGACGACACCACCGTCGTCCTCCAGGCCCAGGGCCCGCACAGCGCGGGGTGCGTAAAAGTCTCCATTCTCTGTACCAATGCCCGCTTTTTGCATTGCGGCGGCCACTGCGTTTGATGATTTCTTTAGCGGTTTGAAGGCGATGGTTGCCGCTCTGTCGTCATCATCGCAGTGGGTTTTCCCCAGCAGGCGAATGGTGGGGGATTCCCGAAGATAATCCAGTATCGGAATCATCAGGGATTTTTCCTGCTCGGCAAGCAACTGATGTACATAACTCATCTTGTCGCTGGAGCTAGCGTTGCTATCGCCGCCGTGGTGTTCGTGCAGGGCGTGGAAATAGTCCAATACTCCCTGGCAGCCGGCGATTTGTGCGTGCTGTGGGCCGGCGGGGTTGTATCGCTTGCTATCATCTTGCCGATTAAAAAAATGGCTTTGGCCCTCGAGTGTCTCAGCCAGAGTCTTGCTAACGTAGAGGACCCCCTGATGGGGGCCAAACACTTTGTAAAGGCTAAATAAGTACATATCTACGCCCAACTTCTTTAAATCGCAGATATGGTGGGGCGAGTAAGAGACGGCATCCACGCATATTTTTGCGGAGCTCAAGGAGCGGACTCTGCGCACAATATCAGCGACCGGATTCACAGTGCCAATGATATTCGAACACTGGGTGAAAAAAAGCCATCGGGTTTGTGGACTCAGCAGTTGATCCAGATCCTCGGGGTTTAACAAACCGGTGACCGGGTCAATTTTCCACTCACGGATCGTCACACCTTTTTCTTCGGCTTTGCGCCGCCATACCCCAATATTGGCCTCGTGATCCTGATTGGTCACAATGATCTCATCGCCACTTTTCCAGCTCGCGCCAAGCGACTGGGCCATGACATAGGTATTCATTGAGGTGGATGGTCCTATTGTCAGTTCATCCAAATCGATATTGAGTGCCTGTGCCCAACCATGCCGTGCTACATCCATGGCTTCCCCTGCATCCCGGGAGGGAGCGAAGGGGTAGTAGGGTTGAACCCGGGTGTGCTCGTTATACCGTTGTAGTATGTCTATGACCTGTTGCGCCACATAACTGCCCCCGGCGTTGCTACAAAAAACACGGTCGGGAGCGTCGCTGTATTGGGGAAATTGGGCGTGTACAAAATCTATATCAAGTGTCATATTATTTCTCTTATTCGTTTCGCAGAAATTTTACAATCCGTGGGAATGCTCTGGGATCTTGCAACAAGAACATGTGTCCGCCTTCAAAGAATTCTAGACTAGCAGAGGGAATTTTTTCGGCTAGCGCACCCAGGTTGTCAGGGGCGGACAATCCGTCGTGTTTGCCGCCGCAGACCAGAGTAGGGCAAGTGATAGCCGGGAGGCGATCGTAGCTGTCATGATATTTGCGCGCTTCGAGTTGGCGCCAGGCACCCATGGTGTGGTTTTGTTCGTCGGCTGCAAATTGCGATGTGGCCAACACCTCTTCGAACATACTGGCATAAAGCTCGGGGTTTTGATGTTCCCATCGCTGGTCGCAGCGAAGATCGGAAATCGTGAGCATTTTTCGAACCCTTTCATCTTCGTTTAAAGAGTGTAGTTCATGCAGGGGGTAAGAAGAACCGCCTTCGCCACCCGATGAGGTGCAGCATAAAACCAGACGTTCAATTCGCTCACAATGATTGATGGCCAACTCCTGGGCGACCATGCCCCCGAAAGACACTCCGAGTACGTGTGCGTTCTCCCAGCCCAGATGGTCCATTAATCTTAGGGCGTCAGTAGCGTAATCTGCCATTGAGTAAGGGCGATCCGGCTTGTCGCTCTGGCCGAGCCCTCTTTGATCGTAAGAAAGTAGTTGAAACAAGTCGGGGAGAGGGCCATCGAAAACACCGGGTTTCTTGCGAAGGTCTCCGCCTGTACCCGAGATATAAAGAAGCTTGGGCCGGCCTTCCGGGGCGGACGCTTCGAAGTAAATGTCTATATCGTCAGATTGAAAAAAAGGCATAGCACCACTTTTTTGTTAAATGAGCCTGGGCCAACGAAAACGCACTAAAGAGACGCCTTAATGAGCAGCTTGCCTGGCTCGAGTTCGGGGAGTTGTTGGGTCTCTATAGAAAAACAATCGGGGGTGACTTCACCCGAAGGGCGCTTGGAGAGGATAATACGGCGGTTTATTTGACTCATTGAGGGATGTTAGCACAGCGTTGCGATAATACTCACGCCGCATACTCGCGCCTCGATAAAGTGTAATTTTAATTGAATGCTCGCGAAGCAGTGTGTATCTTCGTGGCTCTTTTTCCCCATTACCAGGAGCAGTCCCCATGAGTTCAATCATGTACCGGTCGTCAGCGCAGATTTTTACTCACCAGCTAAAAAACTTGTCAGCAATCCTCAAGTTAGCTGCCAAAGATACCAAGGCCCGTGGCATAGATCCCGCAGTGCTGCTGAGCTCCCGGCATGCAAGCCACCGGACAAATTGCAAAGATGATGGGTATTAAAGCTGCCCCCAAGTCAGCGAAAAAGCGCTAACGCTGTCTGGTCTTTCATCGCTGGAGCTTGCGGAGCTGGTCGCCCCGGGGCTACTGTGTTAACTCAAAGGAGTTTTCGATGGCCGAAAAATTAAACGCAGGTAACCAGTTCCCGGAACTGTCGCTAAAAGTGGGCGATGGTGTGCTGACGCTGCCCGAGGCGAAAGAGACCGGTTACAACATCGTCCTGTTTTATCGCGGCCACTGGTGACCTTTCTGCCGGCGTCTGTTAGACGCCTACGCCGAACGCTTTGATGCGTTTTCCGAACTGAATATCTCCATTGTGGCTGCCAGCCATGAGTCGCGTGAGAAAGCTGAAGAAGTGGGGGGCAGGCTGCCTTTCCCGGTGGCCCATGAAGTGAGCCGCGAACAGGGAGATTTGATTGGTGCCTGGTGGGAGGAAAAGCACGATTTCATACAGCCGTCAGAATTCATCCTCAATCATAAAGGGAGGGTGATGCATTCTACCTACAGTTCTTCTCCCGTTGGCAGAACGGATGCGGAAGATACACTGAATTTGTTGAAGTATCTTAGCTCGCAGCGAAAATAACAGCCGCTCGAGAATGTCTCCAGAAGTACAATTCTTTAGATGCATAAACAAAGGCAGTTCTACCTCCGACATTCTTCGGCTAGCGCGCGACCCAGTTTCCCGCGACGTGTCACCTTGATCGCATCAAGCCCCAACCAGCCCGCGAGTGTCCACAACTCTTCGGCCAGTGATGTACTGGTTGCTTTGAGGTCTGCTCCGGGTTCTTCATGGGCGGCCAGAACCAGCAGCTTGTTCGACTTTCTGTCGGCCTTCAGATCGACACGCGCAACGATGTTGTCATTGAGTAGAAACGGCAAGACATAGTAGCCCCACTTTCTCTTGTCCGCTGGGACATAGATTTCGATCCGATAATGAAAGTCGAATAGTCTTTCCGTTCGGGGGCGAAACCACACGAGGGGATCAAAGGGGGAGAGGAGTGACCTTGCACTTATGCTCCTCGGCAACCGTGCGTCGGTCCTTAGATAAGCGATTTCTTTCCATGATTCAACGCTAACCCCGACAAGTTTCCCCTCCTCCACCAGATCTGAAATGAGTGGTGCCGCCTCACGAGGTAACATTCGATAGTAGTCGGCCAGGTCGTGAACCGTGGCCACGCCGAAGGCGCCCGCCGCGCGATACAGCAAATCTCTTTGTGCCTCCACCTTGGTTAGTGATGTGGAGAAATGTGGTTCGGCCACAATATTTGCTGACACATCGTAGACGCGTTGGAAGTTTGGCAGTCGGTCGGTAACGGACACATCCCCTTTGCCGAAATGATATTCAAGAGCCCAGCGTGGCACCGACTTTTTCCAGTCGCCGGGTTTTCCCTTTGGTCTTGGCACGGGCGGCAGATCTTGCGCTGTAATAGGCCCCTGGCTTTGGACTTTCTCAAGCGCGTCTTTCAGGTACTGCGTGCGACCGGAAAGTTTCATGATGGGCGAACTTTTCCAGGGCTCATATTCCTGACGGCGATATTCAAGCAGTGGCCATAACTCCGTGGGCACTATGCTAGCCTCGTGTGCCCAGTGCTCGATAAAATCGCAGCCTTGGTAAACCAATAGGTTCATGCGCTTGCGATCGTAGGGGCCAAGACGCGAAAACAATACGAAGTAGTGCGCCGGTACCAGCACATTGACGAAGTCCAGCTGTAGCAATCCCAGGCGATTGATTACTGCTCGGATATGTCGCCGATCCGGTGCACCTTTTGGGCGCGGACGATCAAAGCCCTGTGCCGCCAGACATACTCGTCTGGCCTCGGCCAAAGATAAGCTAGTTCGCGCCACTCAAAACCCTCGTGCTGGTATTTTCGAATTGCGGAGAGTGGTCCGGGAATGGCCATATTCTCTGCGGTCACTTACATCCTACTTTAGTTGCCGAGTACACTCATTGCCTTTCGTTGGAATATAATGGCACTATAACTGCCATTATGTAATAATTCAGATGTCCAGTGGGCTTATTGTTTTGGTCAGGTAATCATTCATGAAAAATTTCTTGCTCGAGCGATAGTCGTATTAGTGGTGTTCGTATTGGCCGCATTTTGGATGCTGTACTTCTCCTCTCGACCGCCCTTGACCACAGACCCGGCGACGCTGGCTGGGGACGGCAGTACGCTCAATTACTGCGAACTACCCGTTCTGGATGGAAACGGTAAAGCTGCCGCTGATATCCCCAAAGGCAACACTCCCGGTTGTGCTTACGATCATTATCCCCTGCCTGTTTTGGCGCAGTGCACCGAGCCCTTGATTGAAGGCGCCGCCGATATTCGAGGTTTGTGGATAGGTGTAGAGGGAGGGCCTGTTGGGCATGTAGAACGTGTTGAGCAGTGCGGCCGACGTGTAGTCGTTACCAGCTCGGGGATTATTCACGATGCGGGTCCAAACAGTACTCTTGGGGAGAACTCCAACGATACAGAAGGCAGCGTACTGTTCACTATTGGTAAAAAAGAATATTGCGGCCGGACATCGGCAAGTATGATCTGGAATGATGATGTGCTGGATTTCCATGTATTTGGCTGGGGGCCTGTTGTTGTCAAGCGCTACCTCGAGGGCGAACAGTTGGTGTGGGAGTACGCCGATGGCAGCACCACCCATATGGATAGGCTCTGCCATCTACCCCAATCTCTAAAAACCCCTAAACCCAGAGGGCGTCGATTTACATTCTTTGGGAGTTAGTGTCAGATGTAGGTAGCTAACCATTGATACGCTACCAAAATGAATCTCGCGAAAATTGCCAATACAGTACTGGATGAAACCGGCACGCCTGAGCAACTGAAGGGTGTGTTGCGCGAGTTCTCACAGCAGTGTAGTCGCGCAGGCGGCGTAGAAGCCAACAGTAGCTTTGACGCCTGGGCCGAAGATTCCTTTCTGGACAGTGGGGTTGCCATCAACTCCCAGGCGGCCGCTCACTGCGTTACGGATTACCGGCGCACGGTGGTTTTTCTTAGAGGAATCAATGCGGCACTGACGGCTTTGCTAAATCGCTTCCCGAATGACCCCATAAAGATCTTGTATGCGGGCTGCGGACCTTACGCGACACTAATACTACCTCTTCTCGAAAGGTTCGACCCCGACAGGCTCGATCTAACCCTGCTGGACTTTCACCAACAATCACTTGATAGCGTCGATCAATTGATCGAATTTCTTGGCTGTGAGGATTACAAAATAAATTTACACCGGGCCGATGCCTGTGACTACCAGCACCCACAGCCGCTGCATCTGATTATTGCAGAAGTCATGCAAAAGGCTTTGGAGCAAGAACCCCAGTTTGCTGTGACGGCTAATTTAGCACCGCAGTTGAATACCGGTGGGGTCTTCATTCCTCAGAAAATAGAGGTTGAGTTATGCCTGGGGAGGTTGGAGCAAGAGCTGGAACTGTTTCGGCGAGAGGGCGCGGTCGATAGAGCGTCACTGTCACAGGCCGGCGCGCGCATTCCACTCGACACTGTATTTACTTTGTGGCCGCGCGAAGCGGCAACGCTTGCGGAAAATGCCAACCGTAATCAAAGCACGGGGAAAATGGAACTAATGTCCAGGGCAGTCAATATTCCTATCGGATCGAATATAGATGGTTTTGATGTACTTTTGTTCACCCGCCTTCAGATATTTGCACACTACCATCTCGCAGATTACGAAGCGGAAATTACACTGCCGCTGCGCTGTTCAGAATTGGCGGATGTGCGCGCTGGTGAACGCCTTGAGGTGACTTACGAACTCGGTGCTTATCCGAAGTTCAATGTAGCGAAGTTATGAGTATGCTCAGGGGCTTCTTTTGAGAGCGCACCTAAACTAACTGACTCCGATATTCACTAGGGGTCATACCCATCCGAGTCTTAAACGCTCGGCGAAAGTTGGCCGTATCCTGATACCCCAACACCATGGAGATGGCTTCTACGCTTTCGTGTGTTTCAGCCAGATGCTGACAGGCGCACTGGTCCAGTACTGTATTGCGAATTTCTCTGAAACTGGTTCCCTCCTGCTCGAGTCGGCGGTTGAGTGTGCGCATGGATATATGCAATCGCTCGGCGATGGGAGCGATACCGGGAAATGGTGGCGCGTACCCTCGCAGCAAAGCTCCTAGGTGCTTGCTGTATGCAGCTGTATCGACTTTGCCCAATTCTTTAACGCTTGCAGAAAGTTGGCGCAATGACTGATGCCAGAGCTCCTCATGAAAATACGGTGAAGGTGTCTCCAGCCAGTGTGTCGGGAGTTCTATGGAGTAGTACGGATGGTCGAACTCCACTGTGCTGTGCAGATACTCTGTGTAGTCTGTTGCGTACGCAGGAGCGCTATAAGCTACCTTGTAACATGCGTCTTCCAATTTTTTGCCGGTGATGTTTTCGATGTAGTTTTCGAAAAACATTAGAGTAGCTTCCAGGTGATGTCGTTGGGTTTCACCCAACTCTTCGAGGAAGTAGAGTCTCAGTGTCATCTGCCGTAGGCCCGAGTTGGTTTCGGCTCTTATGTAACTGGCGTGCAGCCGGGTGTAACTGTCCAAAATCTGCAGGCCCTCCCTCACATTTGGTGCGGCTCCCATCGCCACGCCCATGGGACCTAAAGCCATCGTGTTGTGATATTGACCCAGCAGGAACCCCACTGGTATGCCCTCAAAAAGCGTTTCTGCGTTGCTTAGCAATTGTTTGAAGGATTCAATTTTCACCTCCGATTGTGTCCACAGGGACGGCAGCACCAGCCCTGTACCAGCCAATAAGTTGGCTGTCTCTAGCGCGTCCTTCGTCAGATGGCGAACGAGGACACGTGCGTAGAAGGCGTCTATGCTTGCGGTAGGCTTAAAAACTATCATTTGGCGTATTATGACACCCTTGTGTCGTAAAGTCCTATTATAGAAATTAGGCTCCGCATCCATACTCACTCTTCATCAGATGCAAGAGTATCTCGCTGCCAAATGATTCCCAGCAGCGCGATCTATCCACACAAACAGCGAAAATAGGTATGTATTATGAAGCGGCAAGATTCCCTGGACCAACAAGCTCGAGCGCTCGCACAGCCCTATATGGGCAGTTTTGGATGGCCAACAGTGATTCTTGGATTCACGGTTACCAGCCTCTATTTCGTTGCGCTTTTTTCAGTTCTGGCAGGTGGTTTACCGCTTTCCTTAGGCGCGCTGCTGATGTTGCTTACCACCTACCTCTCCTACACAGTTTTGCATGACGCGGCGCACGGTTCGATATCGGGCAGCTACCAGAAATTGCGCTGGGTGAACGAGGCCATGGGTTATCTGGCGGCCTGGATAATGATGATTCCTCTGACCGCACATCGACATGAACATCTTGCACATCATCGCAATACCAATCATGCGGAGGCTGATCCCGATTTAGTGGTCGCAGATATGACTCGAACCCCGCTGCATGCAATTCGAGCGGCCGTTAAAGTTGTGACCGCCCAGTACATCTACTACGCCAAGCATCGCTGGGAGGTTGCGCCGAGAGATCAGAACGTGAAATTTTGCCTGGAAGTGGTTGCAGCATTCGGGCTTAGAGTTTTGATACTGGCTCAGGGGTTTTGGTACGAAGGATCAATGCTATTTGTAGTGGCCGGGGTTGGGGGTGTGATGTTATTGATGTTTTTATTCGCCTATATAGTACACGCCCCTCATCAAAATGAGGGCCGCTATCTGGATACCTCGACAATACTTCCACCCAGGCGAGGGGGCAAACTCATTACCTACGCATGGGGATTCCAGAACTATCACTCCATTCATCACCTGTTTCCACGCATACCGTTCTATCAATACCAAAAAGTGTTCGGTGACATTGAGCAAATCATGGTGTCAAAAGGAGCGCCTGTTTACAGGATGACATGGCGGGGATTGCAGCCGCAAGAGGCAGCCATTGAGTGTCAACAGGAGGCAGTTGCCTAAAAAATCACGCCTGTTGCGTTCGGCCGAAGAGGAGTTTGGTCGCACTGCAGGAGTCGTGATCTTGGAAGATGCGTTTACGACAGATCGTTAAGCGTAGTTTCGGGCAGCTCTTCGCCCATCAAAGCACGGAACAATAGTTGGTCAATTACGCGAAGACGGCGGCTGACTTCCCTGCCCATATTCATCTGTAGCATGGTGAACTGTTCGAGATTGTGTTGATAGATTTCATCACTAGTGTCCGGTTAACTTGATGAGTATTGCCTGTAAGCCTATGAAACATATATTCTTTTCGGACGATTATTGTGGTGTCGACTTGAACGCAGGTGCCATTTCACGAGACCCTCAGGGGAGAACTTCCCTGAGGATTCACCATGTACACCGGCAAAACCCTGTTTGCGCAGTTGATGGACTATCTGCCCTGGACGACCTTTACTCGAATCGTCGATCGTTACGACGGCAATCTTCGTATTCGTACGCTTCCATGTGCCGAACATTTTCGAGTCCTGGCGTTTGCACAGTTGACCTATCGAGAAAGCCTTCGCGACATCGAAGCGTGTCTCTGGGCGCAATCGGCCAAGCTCTACCACATGGGTATTCAGTCGTCGGTCAAACGATCGACCCTGGCCGACGCCAACGAGAGGAGAGACTGGCGCATCTATGCCGAGTTCGCCCAACGGTTGATCATGCAAGCCCGCAAACTTTACGCCGGAGAGGACCTGGGGTTGGAGTTGTCCAATACGGTATACGCGTTGGATTCCACTACCATCGATCTGTGCTTGTCGGTGTTTCCATGGGCGCCGTTTCGCAGCACCAAAGCGGCAGTCAAAATGCACACGCTGTTGGATTTGCGAGGCAATATTCCGAGTTTTATCCACGTTTCCGACGGCAAACTGCACGATGTCAACGCGCTCGATCTGATGATTCCCGAACCGGGGGCGATCTACGTCATGGACCGAGCGTATTTGGATTTCGACCGTCTCTTCTCGCTTCACCAGGCTGGCGCATTCTTCGTTACTCGCGCCAAATCGAACACCGATTTCCGACGCATCTACTCGGCACCAAACGATCGAGAGCAAGGGATTATCTGCGACCAAACGGTGGCACTGTCGGGCTTCTACAGTCAAAGGAAGTATCCACTGCATCTACGGCGTATTCGGTTCAAAGATACCGAGACGGGGAAAACCCTGATATTCCTGACCAATTTGTTTGGCCCTCCGGCGGCCACCATTTGCGCTCTGTACAAAGCACGTTGGCAAGTAGAATTGTTTTTCAAATGGATCAAGCAGCATCTACGCATAAAGCAGTTTTACGGAACCTCGGAGAACGCAGTGAAGGCCCAAATATGGACGGCGGTCTCAATGTACGTGCTCGTAGCCATCATCAAGAAGCGGCTCAACCTGGATGCCTCGCTCTACACTTTATTACAGATATTTTCGATCACTCTTTTCGAGAAAATCCCTTTAAATAAGGACTTTCTCGACAGATCACATGGCGCTGAAAATGATACATTATCTAACCAATTGAAATTATTCAATAATTAACCGGACACTAGTGAGATTTCATGAAGAATGGGTGGCGTGATTTGTAGGGCCACGCAGGGTGCCACCGCACGTGCGGAAGCGCTGCGCGGAGACAGATCGATCAACGCCATCTCTCCGAAACAATCGCCCGCGCTCATAGTGCGCAGTAGTTTTGATGTTGAATTCCAGGTTTTGTAGATCTCCACCTGGCCAGTTTGCAGAACATACATGGCGGAGGTTTCATCTCCTTCCCGAAAGAAATGCTCGCCCAATTCCACCGCGACCGGCTGCGCGAGGTCGGTGAGTAGTTTGATAATCCCTGGTTCAAGGCCACCACCCATGGTCCACCACTGGCCGTTCCAGGTCTTGGCGGCCATTTCCATTAGTGGTGATTCGAATCCATCGGCGGGATTTCCCGGCACTGTGTAAAAGCGCCACAGCAACTCACCGGTATCCGCTGCATAGCCGCCCACATATCCCCGCACACCGTACTCGGAGCCGGCATTGCCAATGATAACAACGCCGTTCGCAACCCGGGGCGCGCCGCTTATAGAATAATTTACGCCTTGGTCGATAGTTAGGGTGCGCCATTGCTCCGAGCCGCCGCTTCTATCCAGCGAGATCAGATAGCCATCTAGTGTAGTGTATTAAACAGATTAATAATATAATGATTACTTCATTCACTACCCGTGTGAAGCTAATGCCCGCCCAAATAAATATAACTTTAACAGCGCAAGAGAAAAAGCAGTTGGAAAAAAATGTTAGAAGCAAAACGACACCGGTTCGATTGGTAGAGCGCTCAAGGATTATTTTGCTCGCTGCAAAAAATGTTCCCAACTACAAAATTGCTGAAGAGCTGGAAATTGATGTCAACAAGGTAGGCCGATGGCGCAATCGTTTTTTTGAGAGAGGGTTTCGGGGAATAGAAAAAGATTTGCCAAGAGGGGCTAATCACGGCGGCAAGAATTCTGCGGACCAGGCAAAGCTGCGGTCGAAAGTCATCAAGATAACCACGCAGGAAAAACCCAAGGATGGCACCCACTGGACAACCCGGGGTTTGGCAAAAGTGATGGGCATTAATCACTCCTTTATAAATAGAGTGTGGCGAGAAGTTGGTCTGAAGCCACACCTGGTTGCTCAGTTCAAGGTGAGCAACGATCCTGCCTTTGAAGAAAAGCTACGCGATGTTGTTGGCTTGTATTTATCGCCGCCAGAGAATGCAGTTGTTTTCTGTGTTGACGAAAAGAGTTCCATTCAAGCGCTGGACAGAACGCAGCCGGGATTGCCGATGAAGCCCGGGCGCGGCGGAACCATGACTCACGACTATAAGCGTCAGGGTACAAGCACCTTGTTTGCGGCACTGAACACCCTGACTGGTGATGTTATCGGTGAGTGCAAAAAGCGTCACCGGCACCAGGAATTTTTGGCGTTTCTGAAGACTGTGGAAAAACAAACACCCAAGGAGTTAGACCTTCACCTTATCGTTGATAACTACGCGACGCACAAACACGAAAAAGTGAAGAACTGGATTAAGCGTAATAAAAGGGTTCACTTACACTTTATTCCAACCAGTTCTTCGTGGTTAAATCTGGTGGAGAGATTTTTTGGTTTGTTGACAGAAAGGCAACTGCGCCGTGGTGTATTCACATCGGTACAAGAGCTGGAAGAGACCATCATGGATTTTATTGAGAGGCACAATGAAGATAAAAAGCCATTTGCCTGGACAAAGTCCGCAGAAGAGATTTTGGAGAAAGTGGGGCGCGCAAGGCATGCACTCTCAAATCATCAGTCAGTTTAATACACCACACTACACTAGCGTTGCAATTAACACGCTGTTTTCCCACAGAGCAACCCCTCGATTGACGACACCACAACAAAACGCGTTCGCTCGCTTGCGATCAACACCTGGATCATACGTCCAGAGTTTTTTGCCAGTGGCGGCGTTCAGCGCATGCACGACGCTCCAGTTTCCACTGACATACATCACTCCATCGGCGACGAGTGGGGTGCCCTCTAGTCCGCGTGCGTAGGGGAGGTCAAAGCTCCACGCTAGTCCCAGACCGGAGATGTTTTCTGAGGTAATTTGCTGGAGAGGGCTGTAGCGCGTTTCGCTCAGATCGCGTCCATGTGCGAGCCAGTCGCTGCCTTCTTCGGGTCCAGCGATTAGCCGTTCCTGGGTAACGGGGTTGGCCCAAGAGTGTTGGGACACCACAAAAAGAACAAGCGCTATGAAATAGAGCATGGTGGAGTAGCCCATCGGTATGCGAAAGTAGTCGATCATGGTGCTCGCGAAACGCCCCTGTTCCAGTATTTTATTGTTCATCTTAAGCGATTCTTACAAATGTAGTTCCCGTTGTACATTGCGTTGGAGGCATCTCTTGTCCAGGCACAGCATTCGGTAGTTGTAACTGAAGAATTCGGGTGTCCGAAGGCAGGCTGATTTCCATAATTACAGTATTGGTGCCATGTTTGAAGATACAGTAGAACGCTACCCGGATAACAGCATGCTGTTGTTCGAGGGGCGACATTGGACTTATGCCGAGTTCAACGCTGAAGTAAACCAATTGGCTCACCTGTTGAGTGATCGCGGAGTGGTACGGGGTGACACCGTCGCGATGTTTATGGAGAATCGGGCTGAGTTTGTATTGACGATGCTGGCCCTGGTAAAGCTCGGCGTCAGTGCAAGCCTGGTGAATAGCAGCCTGAGTGGGGCGGGCCTGGTGCATTGTATTAACGCTACCAATGCCAGTCGCTGCGTAGTGGGTGAAGAGCGTGCGGACGTGCTCGCTGAAGTGTTGGGCGATCTGGATTTGAAATCTGGCAGGGATTACTTCTGGGTGCCCGATGAAGGCGCATCTGCAGTACCCCAGTGGGCGGAAGATGCGATAGCAGCCATGGCCAATATGCCCGCTGAAAATCTGCCGGTCACCCGAGAGATCACAGCCGGGGAACCCGCCCTTTATATTTTCACATCTGGCACCACTGGCCTGCCCAAGGCCGCGATCATGCCGCACCGCAAGATACTCGCGGTCGGTGAGGGGTCGGGTCGCGTTGGGTGTCCGCAGAAATAGATAACCCACTGCAAAAAATGATGGGCAACGGGCTGCGGCCGGACGTCTGGGATGAGTTCAAAAATCGTTTCGACGTGCCGCGTATCTGTGAGATGTATGGCGCGAGCGAAGGTAATACTTCTTTTCTTAACCTACTGAACAAGGACAAAACGATTGGCGCGGCGATAAGTAAGGTCGCGCTGGTACAGTACGACAACGAGACCGATGAGATCGCGCGAAACAGGTCCGGGCGGTGTATAGAGGTCCCCCTGGGCGAGCCGGGGTTATTGTTGGGGCAAATTAACGCCAAGGCCAGATTTGACGGCTACACCAACCCTGACGCAACCGAAACAAACACTACCAATTTGTCGACCGCACAGGCGACACGTTCCGGTGGCGAGCGGAGAACGTCTCAACCAACGAGGTGGCTGAAGTTCTCAATGCGCACTCCCAGATCAATATGGCCAATGTGTACGGAATTGAAGTTCCGGGAACAGAGGGGCGCGCGGGAATGGTGGCTTTTGAATTGGATGAAGGCGTTGAGTTGGATCTCGAAGAATTTCAGGCGTTAGTGGAAGGTGATCTTCCAGCCTACGCTCACCCCGTCTTCATACGCGTCCTCCGTTCGGCGGAAACCACAGTGACTTTCAAATTGCTGAAGGGTGAGTTACGCGATCAGGCTTTCCAATTGGACAAGGTGGGTGAGGATCTTATCTATGTTCGCAAACCTCGCGGTGCCCGATACGAGCAGTTGGATAGGAATTATTGCAATGAGCTATTGGCTGGCAACGGAGGGTATTAATTGGGGCTTTAACAACCCCTATCAAAATCTCCGCCTAAACACCCGAAGCGAGTGATTTTTCTGTATCGCGAATGCTATACCAATCAATATCGCGGGTAACATACATCAGTGCTACAAGAACACCGAACACGAGTACCGATCCCATTAGCAATGCAAAATCTTCCGCCTGAACGATGACGTAAAGGAGAGCGTATAGGCCCACAATCATCGCACCGAAACCGGCGGCGGCGAGCCCACTGCGTAACATATATCGCACGTAAAACAGAATTAGCGAGCTGCAACATGAAACTCCTGTCAGGTATGCCCAATGGAATGGCAGGTGTTCGGCCAGGGAAATTAGCAGCAGATAGAAGACTGCAATTGCCAGACCGACAAAGGTGTACTGGATAGGGTGTATGGGTTGGCGGCTCATGTGTTCGAGAATGAAAAAAGTGATAAAGCTCAGGCCAATAAAAAGAACAGCGTATTTTATCGACCGCTCGGATTGGAGATAGATGTCTACGGGCTCAATGAAAGCGACTCCGGACGATGCGGTGCTGACCTCGCTGAATTGCCCGGAAACATCGATCTTGCTGTGGTAGACGGGAACTTCATAGATACCTTTGAATACGCTGCTGTTGTCGACGATAGCGTGTTGCGTCATCTTATTCGGCACGACAAATTCCAGGTGGCTGAATTCAGATTTTCCCACCTCGGACAATGCCTGCTCGGTATAAAATCCGGACGTAGATATAATTTTGCTTGTGTAGGGAATTACAAGGACGGGCTGATGACTAATTGCTCCCCAGTCCAACTTTGCGCGACCTTGTGTCTCGCCTCCGCAAGATAGGCCTGTCTTTCATACACCTTGTACTTCACCATGTTGATGGGGACTAAAAGTAGCGCCCCGAGCGCAAGAATAGTGAGTATTTTTTGTGCCAGTTGGTCGTTACTGAGCCTGTAGCCCGGGCTACCGGGTTAGAGAGTCACCACACTGACAATTGCAAGCATCGAAAGTGTAACGACGAGCATCATGGCTTCGCCTATTCCGATCAGGAGGGATTTCCCCAGGGCTGAGGTGTATAACTTGAATCGTAGGCTTTGGCCAGCGCCACGGGCAGGTAGATCAAACACCAGGGCAATATCCACAACCCAAACTCATAGTCCGTGAGCGCGTTAAAGATAATCCCCAAGGTGAAAAGTAGAAAAACGGCGCTGTGATAATGTAGCGAGAAGATCAGATGTTGCAGATAGTGGAAAGGAGAAAACAAATAGACAAGTTTTATCAGAACGGCGAACAGCGGTAGCAGAAGAAACATAAGGTAGGGCAGGCGCTCGATAAAATTATCGAGAAATAGTCTCGGGTTCTCCTCGATGGCTGTGATATTGGTCTGTAGACGCTGTTCCAAATCGATGGCCCCAACCGGTTTTTCGCCGGGTTCCCAGAAATCCGGATTTGCTGCAAGCTTGTCGGTTCGTCCATCAACGCTGTCCGTACCATCGGTTGTCAGTTGATTGCGCTGGGAGCCCCTATCCGCATCGATAGTTATTGTACTGTTGCCGGAATTTAGAGATACCAGCAGGAACATAAGGAAACTCAGGACAAGATAGAGCCGCAGGGGAGGCAGGTAACGCGCTTTGCGTCCCAGAAAATACTCTTTGCTTGGAAAGCCGGGACGAATAAGCAGTGGGACCAGCGCTTTCCAGATGCCGGACTCCCAGACGAAAATGTCACCGAGCAGTTCGCCTGCCAAATCGGAAAAATGAATATCGCGATTACTTTCTTTCTGCCCGCATGCGCCGCAGTAGTTACCAACCAGTGCTGTGTTGCAGTTGCGGCAGAGCGTATTGTTGGTGTCAGTGTTCGTCATAGTGAACTTAAAGCTCTTGTTGCAATGATTCAGGTAAATCCTGTGCAAGTGCACGCCTTGCGGCGCGGTGATACTCGGCGGTGAGGTACGGGGATAGAACTCCAAAGATTTGATCAACCCCATCCCTCATGTCTGAGTAAGACACTTCGTGATTTTCATCGCTGATTTGAACATGGCGAACCCAGTTACTCCAGATCAACCAGGTGTTAAGCGCGAGCGATCTAAAACCGTTCTTTCCGCGTGGTTTATGCAGGTTGCCATCTGCGGCAACTTGCCTGGCTATATTCTCGAGCACGTCCAGAGCCCAGCTTTGTAATTTCCGGTAGCGATAGGCGAGGTTTTCATCTTTCCTCAGGAGGTGTAACAAACCTCCGAAGAAAAATCGGTAGCGCCAGGAGACCTCCAGGCTGCGCGAGTAAAACTCCGCAAACCGCTGGGCACTAATGGGCGGGGAGATATCTATGGAAATCGCATCGCGAAAGTCACGCTCGAGTTCATCGAACACAGCCAGAACGATTTCCTCCTTGTTTTTGAAATGGTAGTAGAGGTTGCCTGGGCTGATACCCAGTGCTTCGGTGATTTGGGTTGTCCCTATCGCTTGGGCACCGTGCGCGTTCATCAAGCGCCTGCATTGAGTCACGATGCGCGCATGATTCCCCATTCTTGTCTCCATTGCTGTGTGTAGCCGACGGTTACTTTATATCAGACCGGGGTCGTCAGTCACAGTGGATGTGTTTGACTTTTCCCCAAATATAGAGGTATTATTCTAAAAATAGAGTAAAAGCTCTAATTATTGTGGAGATATTGAATGACATCCGAAGCAACCGATCTCACCGCGCACTCGCGCATGTCAATAAGAAAGGTCCCCTTAGCTACAGCGTTAATACGACGGCACACTGGAACAGCGACAAACCGGAGTTTTCCCACGTGGTGAACGCTGCCTCTCTTGCGATGCCTTTTCTGGAACCGTATTTAGTTAAGATAATGCGTGAGGCGCGTCCGACGATCACCGACCCAGCGCTGCGCGAAGATCTTGATTTGTACATTGTTCAGGAGGCCACCCATGCGCACCAGCATAAGAAATTTAATGAGACCATTGCAGCCGCAGGATATTCGAGTGTATCCGAGCTTGAGAGCAAGCTGGATTTGGACTACGCAGGCCTGGGCGAAAAACGATCAGCGCGCTTCAATCTGGCCTATGCTGAGGGGTTTGAAGCGATGGCTCTGGCAGTGGGGCATATGCTGATAGAGGAGCGGAAGTACCTGTTTGGTGATAGTGATTCGGCAGTAGCTTCTGCGGCCTAACAATAGGAAATCTCCATGGAAGACTCACTCACGCAAACCATAGCTACCTGCATGCAAGCTCTTTTTTTCCTCAACGGTCCGGGACTGTTTATTGTCGGAATTTTGTTTGGATGGGTATGGTTTTTTCACCTGCTCGAAGCCATTGTTGTGTGGCCCTTACCCGTACACATAGAGGTGAATATACCCGGGGACTCCAGGGGGTTTCGCATGGGGCATATGGAGGCCATCACCCAGGGCCTGCTGCTAATGGCACTCGCATTCGGCGGCCAGTTTATGCGTCTGAGTGCGAAGGAGTTCAAAGCTCTGTTCTGGACGGCTCTGATCACCGCCTGGTTATTCACTCTACCGGCAATGGCGAACGCTTTTTTTGAGACTCGGGGGCTGGCTTTCGGTGGGGGCCCGTTCAAAGCTGGACTGGCGAACAATATTATTTTCCTGATGGGATGGCCGCCAATTGTTGCGGTGCACTTTCTATTTGGTATTGCGTCGATCGGTGTATTCAGGTTTCTGCGGCATGAGCCGGATATCTCGTCCTGGAGAGCGTTACCGCGTTGGGCGGAGTAATCAGACGGTCAACTCCCCGCACGGACTGGTTTTCCTTGGGTGTCACGGCCTGCTCCTATATCTTTCTAAAACATACTGGCATAATAAATGTCATTATCTAACGTTTGATGGGAGAGGCAAATGAATAAAATTCTTCGAGTAGTCGTGGCACTTCCAGCCATTTTATTTTTAAGCTTTGGTCTCCGCTGGGTCATTGCACCCGCCGGTATGGCCCCGGAACTTGGCATGCCGCTTCTCGAGGGCGTGGGCCTGAGTTCCCAGGTGGGTGATCTCGGGGCGTTCTTCACCGCGCTTGCGGTCTTTATTCTCATTGGAGTCATCGTGCAAAAGCGCAGCTGGTTTTACGCAGCGGGAATACTGCTGGGTCTTACAGCAGTGTTTCGCGTACTGGCGTGGTTGCTACATGGCGCAACTTTCGCAACCGAAATGATAGCAGTTGAGGTGGTTGTTACCGGTCTGCTAATGTTCGCCGCCAGCCGAATACCTGCCGAGAGTTAGTCAATGCCAGGAAGTAAAAAGATGTCTGAGATTCACTCCCTATACGCGATCACGCACTCACTATACTCAGGGCGGGCGCGTTCCTACCTGATCAAAAATGGAATCGCGTTTCGTGAATTGTCCCCGGGGCACGAGAGTTTCAAAACGGATATTTTGCCGAAAGGCAAGTTGCCCACTATTCCAACTTTATTGACCAACCAGGGTGAAGTTATTCGAGACGGTGCCGCCATTATTGAGCATTTTGAGGCGAGCAATGCTCGCCCATGTCGACCGCTCACGGCTAAGCAACAGATTGTGAGTGCGCTTTTTGATGTCATCGGCACAGACGGGTTACTGCGTCCGGCAATGCACTATCGCTGGAATTTTCCCGAGGACAACCTTGAGTTTGTGCGTTACCACTTCTTCCACTCCCGGCGCGATACGCCACAGCGAGGTGAAAAGACAGAATACATGATGAACAAGATGCGTCATGTCGCCCAGATCTGGGGGGTCAATGACGAAACAAAGGCATTGGTGGAGGGCCTGTACCTCGAATACCTGCACGCACTGAATGCCCATCTCGAAGGCTACCCCTACTTGCTAGGTGGGTGCCCCTGCATTGGCGACTTCGGTCTCATTGCGCCCATGTATGCTCATTTGGGCAGAGACCCCTATCCCGCCAGGCTGATGCAGCGGCAAGCTGTGAGCGTGTATCGTTGGGTCGAGCGCATGAACCGCGCCGATCAAGATGCGCCCGAGTACTTTGAGGTGGGCACACAATTCCTTGCCGAGGATGAAGTACCCGAGACTTTAATTGCGGTATTGAAGATTATCGCCGAGGATTTTGTACCTGAAACAAGGGCCGCTGCGGACACCATCAACCAGTGGCTAGCAGATAATAGTCCCGAAGCGGGGACGGCAGCCGAGCGGATGCTGGGTCCTGTGCAATTCACCGTACGGGATCAATCCATTTCGTCGGTCGCACAGCCTTATCGCTTCTATCTGCTGCAGCGAGTTCAGCAGACTTACGATGCGCTTGCAGCAAATGGTAAAGCTGCCGTGGATGAAATGCTGGCAAGCTGCGGGCTGTCTGAGATCCTCACAGCTCGACTGGATCGTCAGCTCGGGCGGCAAGATAACCTGGAAGTCTGGTTCTAGTACTACTGGAATGCTACCGGTTACAATCGTTGCTCCGGAAATTTAAATGACATATAGTGTGCCATTAAAGTCAGTGGCGCGCACGCGCCGAAACGAACCACAGCAAACCGAGGTTTACCATGGAATACCTACGCACACCCGATGAGCGCTTCGCCAACCTTGCGGACTATCCCTTTGCACCCAACTATCTGCAAATTGATGATTCGGAAGGTGGTGAATTGCGCCTACATTACCTGGATGAAGGGCCCGCGGATGGTCCGGTAATTCTGTTGATGCATGGGCAGCCGGCCTGGTCTTACCTCTATCGATTTATGATCCCACCGCTGGTTGAATCTGGATTTCGTGTTATTGCCCCTGACCTGATAGGTTTTGGCCGCTCCGACAAACCGACCCGCCCTCAAGACTATACCTACGCCAGGCATGTCGCGTGGATGAGCGACTGGTTGACCAAGCTTGACCTGAACGACATCACGGTGTTTTTTCAGGATTGGGGCAGTTTGATAGGCCTGCGTCTGGTAACGGCGTATCCAGACCGGTTTTCCCGCGTGGTCCTGTCTAATGGCGGAATGCCCGCTGGCACGATTTCCAAAGAATACACCGAGCCACTAAAAGAGGCCTACAAAACCCTAGCGGTGGTGAAGGCCGAAGAGCTCGGTGAGCGATTCCGGGATACCTCGGGTATCCCAGGCTTCCTTTACTGGCGCAAATTCTGCGCCGAGAGCCCGGATCTAGAAATCGGCCAATTAATGGGCAGCGTTTCCGGGGGTTCGATGCCAGAGGCGGCTCAAAATGCTTACTCAGCTCCGTTCCCCGATCAGAGCTTTATGTCGGGTGCGCGTCAGTTTCCTTCCCTGGTGCCAGTGTTCCACGATGAACCCGAGGTGGAAGAAAACAAAGCCGCCTGGGAAATACTGCGCAAATTCGACAAGCCGTTCATGCTGGCGTTCTCCGATAGCGATCCGGTGACTGCCGGTGGCGACAGGAAATTTATCGAGCAAGTTCCCGGATGTAGCGGTGTAGCCCATCGCACGATCGAGAATGCGGGACATTTCTTGCAACAGGACCAACCGGAAGCCTGCGTGCAGACCATTTTGGATATCACTCGCATAGATAAGAGCTAATTTGATCAACTCGAACGACCAGCTAAAGCGCCTCGTTCGCCTTCACGTCGCAAACCACCATGTAGTCAGTCAAACTAATAAATGAGGAGTACCCATCATGGGATTTGAGCTAACCGATAGAGTTGTGGAGCTTAACGCGCAAGTTGAAGCATTTATGCGCGAGCACATTTATCCGCGTGAGCACGAGTATGTTCTTAACGGTCGCAAGTGGTGGACTACCGGCGCTATTAATCCGCGCTGTAAGATTATGCTGGTGATGGGTAAATCCAACCCGGACGCTGATCGACACCGTCAACACTCCACCATCTTGGTGCCGCGGGATGCACCGGGTGTCACACTCGTACGTGAACTGCGAGTGTTTGGCGGTGAGCACTCCCCTGGTGGAGAGGCCGAGTTGCTGTTCGAGGATGTGCGAGTACCCGTCACCAATATGATCAAAGGCGAAGGCTGCGGATTTGAAATTGCCCAGGGTCGCCTTGGGCCAGGGCGTTTTCAATATGCCATGATGTTCGTGGGTATGGCTCAGCGATGCCTTGAACTGATGTGTGAGCGCTCTGAACAGCGCGTTGCCTTTGGTGAGAAATTGAGCAAGAAGACCAGTGTGCAGCACGAGATAGCTCGCAGTCGCTGCGACATCGAACAGTGCCGTTTATTGACGCTGCAAGCAGCGGAGGTCATGGACAGGGAAGGGGTGAAGGCGGCATTGCCCTATATCTCGATGTTAAAAATTGTCGCGCCGCAAATGTGCCAGACAGTTTCTGATCGAGCTATGCAGGTTTTTGGGGGTGCTGGGGTCTGTCAGGACACGATGATTCCCACGGCGTTCACAACCTCACGCTTCTGCCGTATTGCGGATGGTCCAGACGAAGTGCATATGTCACAGTTGGGCAAGCTGACAATACGTTCACTGACTAGCTGATCTTCGACGCAGCTTAGTGAGCTGAGCCATAATCGCAACCGCGATTTCTATCGGTGTTTTACTGCCGATGTCCAAACCAACCGGGGCGTGAAGGCGGGAAATTTGCGCCTCGGTTAAATCCAGCTGAGCTAAGCGCTCCAGTCGCTTTTGGGTTGTCCGCTGCGACCCCAATGCACCGATGTACCATGCATCAGTTGTTAGCGCCTCCATGAGCGCCATGTCATCTATGCGTGGATCGTGGGTTAGGGTGATGACAATGGAAAACTTGTCGAAGGCCTGTTCGCGGACGATGTCATCGGGCATACCCTGTAACAATGGCACCTCGGGGCCCTCCCACTGCGACAGTATATTTTGGCGAGTGTCGGTAACGATGACTTCATAATCCATCGCTAAAGCGAGTTCGGCCAGGCTCTGTGCAAGTTGTCCTGCGCCCACCAGCAGCATCCGCATACGCGGGCCAAAACATTGTCGCAAATGCGTTTCGTCCGAAACCAGGGGGGTAAAGTGATCAACTGGGGTTAGCCGTGTTTCGCAGGAATCGACACGCAATTCTCGCTCAACGCAGCGACGTTCCACCAGAGCTTCTAGTATTCCAGCCAACCACGGCTCGTCGTCATGACTCAGTCGTTGCAAAAGAAGGTGCAGGCGACCACCGCAGGGCAGGCCAAGGCGTTCATTCTGCTCGGCGCTCACCCCGTATTCTATCAGCTGTGTAGTGCGTTGGTTGAATTCTCCGGCGTGCAGCCGCTCCAGTAAATCCTCCTCCACGCAGCCGCCGGACACTGAACCTATTTGAATCCCGCTTTCCAGGGCGCACAACATGGATCCGATCGGTCGCGGCGCGGAACCCACGGACTGCACGATCGTACATAACCAGGGAGATTGTCCATTTTTACACCAGTTTAAGGCGTGTTGTAAAACTTCAAAATCCAGTGTTCGCATGGATTGTCCCGTTGGAAAAGTAGGTGCACGATGTTGCAGGATTTTAGGGTTGGCGTCGAGCCTGCTCTATCGGGGGTTTAGCATCTGTACTGCCCGCTCGAGGTCGCGCTGGATCTCGTTGTTGGTAACAGTATTTTTCTCCGTATCGAAATTGGCGTGGAAACTCCCTACGCTCAGGCTGGATTTTATATCGGCACCGAAATGCGGGCCCGACTGCACAGCACTAGCGAGTACATTTCTGGCACCTCCCGGTCCGGGTGAAGTTGACAGATACACCATCGGTTTTTGCTGAAACACTTTGGTGTCAATTCGAGACGCCCAGTCAAACAAATTCTTGTGTCGCTGCTTTTGGCGGCGTGTTTTTAGTTAACTGGCTTCGTAAAATTTCGTTGCTCGGGTATGTCGCTCAAATACTCGACAAACTCCACTTCGAATCCATTGGGGTCCATGAAGTAGACATTTTTGCGGTAGGGCTCGTCCGCACCGTCCTTGCCCACGGTAAACCCGGCCTCGCCCAGACGTTCTATCACAGAGTTTATCTCGTTGGTGACGAACGCGAAATGTGCCAATCCTGTTTGATGACCGCTCAGGTCTCTGTTTTCGCCAACGCCGTTGTCGTTTAGCGTCAGATATTGATAGTCATCTCCAAAGTGCAGCCATTTACGAGGCTTTCCGGCCCATTCGCTGTCTCCCGACTCTCGTACTCGCCAGTGCGGGAAGGCCGCTTGATAGAATTTCAAGGTAGCTGGGATATCACTCACTACCAGGTTTAAATGTTCTAATTGAAGCATGTTGTTCTCCTAATCTTCGTCTGAAGTTTGATTTGATAGCTATACTAATACCTCAAGTTAACTTGAGGTAAAGATTTTTTTCTCTACAGTTAAGAAAAGTTGAGATTGAAGGAGTTACTGTGAAAGAATCAAACTGGACGGTGGGAAAGGTAGCACAACGCTGTGGTGTGAAAGTTAGTACCCTGCATTTCTACGAAGAAAAAGGCCTGATTCGCAGTTGGCGCAATGCGGGCAACCAGAGGCGCTATAAAGCCGATGTGTTGCGACGGATTTCGGTCATAAAGGCAGCGCAGAAAATGGGGATCACCTTGGATGCTATCAAGAATGCGTTTGCCAGCCTGCCGGATAAGCGCACACCCACCGCGAAAGATTGGGAAAAATTATCCAACGTTGGCGCGACGAGCTCGATGGGAGAATTGCCTATCTTGAACGCCTGAGGGATTCCCTAACGGGGTGCATTGGCTGCGGTTGTCTGTCCATGAAAAATTGCCCTATCTACAATGCGGAAGATAAGCTGGCATCGGAAGGCAGTGGCCCCATTATTTTGGATCGAATACGCAAACCGGATAAGGATAGTTAAGTCGCGCCTGTTCGGACAATGGAGCTGTGCTAAGGTCGGATCTACAATAAAATTGGTTTGGTCTGTAAACACCAACAAATACTGCGAAGATATCTATGAATTCAAGTGCGATCACTTTTGTCATTAACGGCGCCACCTATCGCGTTAGCGCCGGCGATTCTGACGCTATTCGAAATATACCCGAGGCCGATCGTACCGAGCTTATCGCATTGCTCGAAGCAGTCCGGATTCAAGATGGCATTTCAAAAGAGGCAGTCCAGAGCGCGGCAACAAGGCCGGCCGGTTCAGTTAAGCGAAGTCAAGCGGAACTCGCTGGACATTCTGGCCAGCACATTCCCAAGGTCGAGCGACTGGGCGGCGGCGATGTAGATGCACTGATGGCCAGGTTAGTTATGGAGGAGAAGCGCGAGCAAAAACCCGGGTTGACGAAGCAGGGGATTTATAAGGCAGTAGGGGTATTCGCTGTGATTGTTCTACTGGTTGTGGTTGTCCTGTAGTCGGTTCGCGCTCTAGCGGTTAGGGCTTACTAAACTTTATCAGGTCCGCGTCGTCCTGCTCTTTGGCGCCTCTCTTCTTCACCAGCTGAACCGTGCAGATCTGTCCGCATAGAAAAGGGCTGGCGGCGGTCCTCACTAATGTCTCGTCGGTCCTCGTAGTGCACGTATTTGCACGTGCAAGAGGTGGAGCCACAATCAGTGAGCGGTAATATTGGCGCATCTCCGGAGAGGAATCGCCTTTCCCCGAAGCTTAGTACTGCCTCACAAGCACCTGGCCCAAGCGCTAGCGTGACTGCAGTGAAAGACTTGGACGCGGTTGCCTCGTGCTCGGAAGAGCTAGCTGCTTTCCTGGTTTTAGCCTTTTTGGCAAGTTTTATCAGTTTGTGTGGACCCGCCGCGAAACTTTAGAAACAGGGCCACAACGAGGGCCAACAGGATAACAATTGCCGCAATTTCCATTGACTGTCCTTTCAAGGTCTGTAATTTTGCCGGTATAGGCAACTTCAATAGTAAGGAAAACTTCGCCTATACTCAATATCCGCTAAAAGCTGCAAATCGATCTTTTGCGCTATATGATGACTAGCTCGCAAAATAAACCATAAGGACTACCCGATGACCGAATGTTTTGGTGAAAAGCATCCACCTGATGCTGACAGTTCTCTTGAGCCTATCGCTGCTTGCCTGCTCAGACTCCTCTGACAGAAGGTCCGCTGTTGTCACGGTCCCGGATGTTGAGCCGCAGATCACCTATACCGCCGATATTGTGTGGACAGAATTTGGTATACCCCACATTACCGCGAACGATTGGGGCAGCCTGGGCTACGGCAACGCCTATGCCTACGCCCAGCAAAATTACTGTGTGATTATGAAGGAATATGTACGGGCCAATGGGGAATCGGCGCGCTATTTTGGGGATGAAGGGGATATCAACGAGGATCTCGTCTTCAAATTGTTCAACGACGATGAGCGTATTGATCGACTACTTAACGAAGAACTCTCAGAATTTGTCGTAGAGATGCTCGAAGGCTACGCGGCAGGTATAAACCGTTACCTTGAGGACACAGGTGTTGACCAGCTGGCCGAAGGCGACGAGGGCTGTAGAGACGCACCCTGGGTTCGCGAGATAAGCTTGCGCGATATAAGCGCGAGCAATTCACAAGTCCATTTTACGCGGTAGTTCGGGTCCTCTGGCCGACTTCAGTGTTGCTGCCGTGCCTGAAGATTCGGTTGTACAGCTTGAGTCACCAGCCCAGGTTGAAAAAATGGTTGCAGCTATCGACGGTGACGCCCTGTCCAGAGCAATGGCTATGCCTGAAGGGTGGGAGTTGGGCAGTAACGCCTATGCAGTTGGCGAAGACGCTTCGCAAGGTAATGCCGGTGTCCTGTTCGGGAATCCGCATTTCCCCTGGCAGGGTGCCGAGCGGTTTTTTATGGCCCACTTAACTATGGGTGATGAATACAATGTGATGGGTGCCGCTTTGGCGGGCCTTCCTGCACCGGTTATTGGTTTTTCCGAGCAAGTGGCTTGGTCTCACACCGTGAGTCAGGCCACGCGTTTTACGTTTTACGAACTTGCGCTGAATCCTGACAACAATATGGAATATGTTTACGACGGGGAGATCAGAGCACTAGAGCCGCGCAGGGTAAGTGCTGAAGTCATGCAGGCCGATGGCAGGATTGAGACTGTGGAGCACACTTTTTATCTCTCACATTTTGGCCCTATTGTTAACTTGGGTACAGTTTCACCCCTCCTTTCCGGTTGGCCAAACGCAGTGTGAACGCTACTCACCTATCGTGATGCCAACCTGGATAATTTGCGCGGATTGGAGCAGTGGATCCGTATGGGCCAAGCGGCGAACATGGATGAGTTTAAAGAGGCTTTGCGCCCTTTGGGCATTCCCTGAGTCAACACCATCGCTGCGGGCCGGGATGGTAATGCTTTCTATGGTGATATTTCAGTGACGCCCAATGTATCGTTGTCCCAGTTTGGAAACTGTGTTCGCGGAACACTGCAGACTTTGCTCACCGACAACGGCTTTATCACCCTCGATGGTAGCGACTCCGAATGTGAATGGGGTCAAGATGAGGATACTGCGGAGGGTATATTTGGCTACGATAGCTTACCCAAGCTGGAAACAGGAGAGTATGGCGCCAATGCCAACGACAGCTACTGGCTCGCCAATCCAAGAAATTTGTTGAGTGGTTTTTCTCCAGTCCTGGGCGAGGAGGAAGTGGAGCAGTCTTTGCGTACTCGCGCGACGTTCGTCCAGGCGGAAGAACGTTTGGCTGGAACGGATGGCTTAGGTGATCCTGGATTCAATGTCGACAGTGTGGGTCCGCATGTCTTTTGGGAATTCTGGCAGTTGCTGCGCGAAACCGAAAATCTTTGGGCCGTTCCCTTTGACGCCACCGATCCAGTGAATACGCCCCGTGAACTGAATGACGCCGACGCTGCTGTGGCGATCCTGGTAGATGCGGGCATACCCATGGACAGGCCCTGGGGCGAGATTCAGTTCGATGAGAAGAATGGCGTGCGATATCCCATTCATGGTGGTGCTAGCAGTATGATGTTTAGCGTTATTACCTCTAGCCTTGTGCCACAGGAGGGATACTCCAATATTCGCCACGGCAACAGCTATATGCAAGCGGTGACGTGGGACGAGACCGATTGTCCCGATGCCTATGCCATGCTGACCTACTCACAGTCCACAGATCCGGCTTCGGATAATTATGCCGATAGCACCGAGTTATATTCTAACGGCGGCTGGATAGATATGCCGTTTTGTGAAGCGGACAGGGATACCCAGGAAGTTCGTCGCGAGACCATTTCTCAGTAGCGCACACACGTTCGAAGTCACCGTTTTTCTACCAACTCAGTGTGAGTTGGTAGATGCGATAGTTCACGCCGTTTAGACGATGTACTTCTGGGATGGGCTTCAGCTAGCTGCTGAATCCCGTCACTCGGTTGTCGTAAATCGCCTGAAAACTCTCGCGGCATGCCTCCTCGCTGGAAAAGTTTTCGCTCGCGAAGTCCTGCCAGCCTTCGTCTGCGCAATCTGAAGTGCCAACACTCAACTGGTCAGTTTGCAATGCCGCCGCTTCCACATCTTCTTGCAGAAAGGGGATATCGACCAGATTCTTCGCCGAGAACTGTTCCGTGAGGTTGAAGTAATTATCAGAGGTCGGGTCGGACGATTGAGAATAAGCGGTTAATCCCTTCACCTGTGTGGCATCTCC
This sequence comes from Halioglobus sp., assembly GCA_965262875.1. Classification (GTDB taxonomy): domain Bacteria; phylum Pseudomonadota; class Gammaproteobacteria; order Pseudomonadales; family Halieaceae; genus JBALVT01. The sequence continues at coordinate 1,164,912 of OZ253569.1, read as the reverse complement.
TGCAACCTTAGTCGCCATTACCCAGCTGGCACCAGAGGCGGTGCCGACGGAGTACTCTCCGTCTTCGAGTCTGTAGGACATTTTATTCAAGATACCCTCGAATTGTTCGCCTCCGTGCAAAGGGATACGGGTTGTGTTGCGAGTCACACCCTGGATATCACCAAGACGAGCATCCAGGGCAATCCCTGCATCGTTGAGCAATTTCACCGCAGTCGCCAGTGCTGTCAGCGCGACGGGATTGTCACTGTTGTCCATACCAGCTGGAGTGTTGACGGGGTCGTTGACGTCGAAAGGAACCTTGGGATTTATCGCCGCGGGTAGTGTACTGCTGCCACCCAGCGCCCGCATGAACTCGCGGAATAAATGTTCACCGCGGCTGTCCAGGTTTGCACTAAGATCCCAGTCGGCTAGAACCGGGCAAGCTGCGCTGATGTCGATGGTTTCACCGCCTAAGTCGACCGAACTGTTGTTGTCGCACAGTGTTACCAGGTCATCCCTCAACAACATCCCCGATACGCTTAAGTTACTTAAGCTACGATCTATCAAGCTTTCTAGATCGAACATGTTGCCGGGCAGGCCATCAGTGCCGTTCTGTCTTGCCTCGACCATGTACAGACCTGAGCGCGTCCGCATAGATCGCTCGGTGCCGGTGTCCCCGTGTATGAGTGGAATACCGGTAATCGGCTGCGCCGGATTAGCCAACCAAAAACTGTCATTGGAATTGGTGACATAATCTGTGCGGAACAAGCTGGCCTGTTTGCTGGCGCCGAGCAACCCGGGTACCGCTGAATCTTCATCCGTATTCCACTCGCAATCGCTACTGCGACCATAGAAGACGGGGCCGGTAAAATTGCATTCGGCCAATTGCTCATCGGTGAAGTTAACGACTGGCCCCAGATCGCCATATAAAACCTCTCCCGAACTATCCGCTGCTATGGTGTTGATACCCGGGGTGCTTTGATAGGTATTAATAGCGGCTTTTAATTCTCGAACATTGGTGGATCGCGCCATAGCCATCGCGCCGCCCTGGAACCCACGCGCACCCTCGTTGGCAATGCGCAGTGAGAAGGCAAATGTCTCTGCCCAGGGGAATTGGCCACCCATCATCAGCCCCAAATGCGATCGGTAAAAGGTGCGATTGAATTCACTGACATTGCCGCTTTCATCCAGAGTATTCACGGTGACGTCGATGGTTTCCATAGCGCGGTTCTCACCATCGAATATATAGGCCAGTGGGTCTCCCGGAACCAGGTCCAGGCGATAGAACATAAACGCCTGGGAGGTCGATACTGTGTTGGTCCACACGACATTGCCATTGGTGCCAAATCCCACATGGGCGCGTTGGGCCTGGGTTGCGCCGAGCATATTGCTTAACCGGGGAATAATTTGGTGCATGCCATACATGCGGAAATCGAAATTCACCCAGTCCAGGTGTGGATTGGTGTACAGCAGGCCGTAGCCGTCTTCCGACAATTCCCCGCCGATAGCTATTCCGTTACTCCCCTTGTCGTAGGGGTTAATGGCAGAATTCGCCAGGGCCGCCAACTGAATCTTCTCGGGTTCGGTCATGAAATGGGGGGCTGGCAACGGCTCCTTGCCGAGCACTTGATCAACAGGAGACACCGGATCGGACTCTGTGGCGGCGACGGTTACAGGGGGGATGGCCGGTACAATGAATCGGGCAAAGTTAGGTAAAAAAGCCGGGGTCAGGTGGAATCGTCGAACATCTTCCGCCGTCATTGTTTGTACCCAGGCAGCCCCCCGGCAGGCTGGATCACTGATGTTGTCGATGCCCATCTCGCGCAGATGGCGATTGAAGCCCGCAGCATAACCTGCAAACAAAGCGTCAAACTCCGGATCTATCACCTCGTCGTAAATGCCCAGTTTTTCCAGTAGGGCGAAGAACACGTCGGAGTCGAGGTTGCCGTCGTCTGGGCCAAGGTGCTGCGCCAATTGGCCTCGGAATTTCAACAGGTTTCTGGATTGCGTACAAAAGTGATCCTGGGCGGCCGCGTAGCCCGTACCGTAGCCGATACTGCCCCAATCCTCGGCGATAATGTGGGGAATGCCTCCTTCGGTGCGATGCAAGGTCGCGTTAAATGCCGCCACGTCAGTGACTTGCGGTGGAACCTCTGGTGCGATGACTGAGGAGCGCCGGTTGCTGGAGTCGCTGCATCCTATAGCAGTCGCGAAAATGAGGCTGGGAATCAAAAACTGTAGTTTGGTCACGGCTATGCTCCTTTGAATCTATACTCTTAATTGGAGTATAATACTCCAAATTGAAGTATTGGTAAACTAACAGAAGTGTAGACCAGTATTGGGAAGCCCGCTCAGCTGGCCGCCGCTGCGGCTATGTGCAGTTGGATTTCGTGCTCTCGGACTTCATCCCTGCGCAAGATGGGAGACTGAAAATGGTGCTGATTTGGGCTGTCCGGGTAGTACTGGGGCTCGAGAGCGATTCCCGCATGCGCGTGGTGCAAACCGTGATCAGCCAGATGATTGCCGGTGTAGCACTGCAGTCCTGGGAGTGTTGTTTTAAGATCGAGCAAGAGCTGTGTATCCGGGCAATACAACTGAGCCGCAGGCTGAGGTTCAGAAGTTTCTCCGCGCGCCCAGTTGTGGTCCAGGCCGTGACATCTGGCGATGATCGGATCTGAGCTATCCAGCACCTCGGACAATGGCTGCAATTGCAGGAAATCCAGTGCCGCCGTGCAAATGGTGATCTCCCTGGTTGCGCTCCAGCTGATACTCCGAGGCGTCAATTGAGAACCTGGCGTTTGCGATGCGATTGCAATAGCGCCCGGCGGTGGCCCCATCCATACTGTATCTCTCAGATACTCGGTCCAGTCCTCATAGCCCAGTACTGTGTTTATCACCCCGTGGTCGGCTGTGGCGATGTTGAGGCTTTGTAGGATACCTCCGAGAGAAAGTACGCGGGCAGAATCACCTCTGGCGTTTGATAAATCAATCGCGAATACGTTCTCGCCTTGCTCGCTTTGGCCTAAAAGGATTGGCATTAATTTGTTCTCCTGTAGCCAGGGCAGGTATGCATTGTAAGCAATACAACAATCGGGCAAAGCCTTTGCTGTGTTTTAGTATCAACAAGAATGATTGGACTTGAAAGGTATTTTGGTCCATATTTGCCCGGCTCCAATATCGAACAAACATGACCGCTGAAAGGTCCACTCCTTAAAAATTACTTCAACGACGACCTGTCCCTGCCTCCTGGGTCCCGGAGTATTTACTTTGAATTCAGACAACAAGAGCGTTCGCTGCCATTGCGGCCTCGACCAGTCCTACAGTCAATGTTGCGGTTCCATAATATTGGGCGGATCGAATGCTGCTAGCGCACAGATACTCATGCGCTCTCGCTACAGTGCTTTCGTGGAGTGTCAGGAGGCGTATCTACTCGCAACATGGCATCCGCAAACCCGGCCCTCCAGGGTTAGGTTCGACGCCGGGCAACGGTGGCTGGGTTTGACCATCAAATCCACAGTGGGGGGATTGGAAGCCGATGATGATGGGGAAGTGGAGTTTGTGGTGCGCTATAAAATCACTGGCAAAGGATACCGTTTACACGAGCGCAGCCGTTTCAAAAAAATTGAAGGGATCTGGTATTACCTTGATGGTGACCATTTATAGCGCACCCAATTGTTCATTGTTGCCGTAGACGTGCTGCTCTGCGGGGGAAATCGATAGACTGTAGAATCTTCATGCGCAATTGGGCGTTGTAATCGGGGCGAGCAGCAAGAAAAGTTTCTACTGTCTCGATGGCCTCTTCACTGTGGTGATTATTCAAGGTGGCATTTAGCCAAGCCGCTGGAAAGAAAATATCTCCCGTTCGCTGGAGCTCCACTAGCAGTTCCAGGCTTGGGAGAATGTAAGCCTGGGATTGCCGAACTCTGCTGGGGTGGTGCAGATTGGATAAGGCATCCAATACCCAGGTTTCGGTGTTGCGTTGCGACTCGTCCGCCAGGGATTCAAAGAAGACATCTCGCGCTGCCACATTAGCGGACAATGTAGGCGCGATGAATTCGAACCGGCGGCGGTTATCCGGATTGTCGATTCGCTTAAGCTGCTTTATCACAATGGCTTTAGATTGTTCGGGGAGGCGAATGGCCAATAATTCGGCGAGAGCTATGTAGTCATTCTCAGCCAGTTTAAGCAAGTTTGGTTTACTTTTTTCGATCCAAACGTCATATACCTTTTCTAGCCCTTCGGCTGAAGAGGCGACAGCCGCGAATGTTTTGAAGAAAGTCTTTACAGCGCTGGCCTCTTTCTGCGCCAGCATCTGCTGCCACAGGATATTTTCGGTTTCTATTTGCACGGCACTTTGTTGCGCCTCGGATAAAAAACTGTGATGAATTCGCAGGAGCTGCGAAAGAATGAGTCGATTCAGAAGCTGGTTGCTCTCGCGTTGAACCATGGTCCGTAGGGTTGCATAGTACTCCAGTACTTTCTCATTATTACCCTCAAGTAGATTTTCGAAGTAGTTAACAAGTGTGGAGCCCCGTTCGAGTTCACTTAAATTGGCGGAACTATTCAGGATTTGAATGTCTGTTGGAAACAGGCCATAGCCCAGACCATTGCTGTTAAATAGCAGCTGGGAACTCTCGTCGACAAACACGCTGTCAATTGCGGTCTCTATTGTCCGCGAACTCACAGACACTGATTCTCTTCCCGTCTCGCCTGCAGTGCTCAATGAAAACTGCTGTGGCCATATTTTACTTTGCGCGGAGGGATCTAACTGATGGATTGAGAAGCCACCGGCATTGTTTTCTTTTAGCTCAAAATTGGGCCGGCCGGGACTGTTGACCCAGACCTGGCTCCATGAGGCGAGGTCCGTGTCTGTCCTGGAGTCCCATATCTGGATCAATTGTGGCCAGGTGGCATTTCCAAATGCGTAGTTCTTCAGGTACTCCTGCATACCTTCGCGGAATCTTTCTTCTCCCAACAGCATTTCCAACTGCCGCATCATGATGGGTGCTTTGTGATAGATGATAGGGCCGTACAGATTTCCGGCTTCATTCAAATTCGATAATTCCTGCCGAATGGGGTTTGCGCCGGCGGACCTGTCCACGCTATAGGCCCTGTTGTAGTGCCGCAGCAGAAAGTTGAGCTCGTGATCGATGTTTGGAAAGCCGGGATTTATTATTTTGGCCGCCATGAAGTTGGCGAACACCTCTTTCGTCCATACATCGTCGAACCACAGCATCGTAACCAGATTGCCGAACCACATATGCGCGGTTTCGTGCGCGATGAGACTTGCTCGGTTCAGTAATAGGGCCACCGGGGGAAACTCGTCGAGCAACAAAGATGACGCTCTGTACTGAACAGCGCCGACATGTTCCATGCCCCCGTATTGAAAAGAGGGAATCAGCGCGAAATCAAATTTTTGAAAGGGGTACTCGATGCCTGTATACGCCTCCATCCAGTCAATGGCCTGCCAGTGCAGTTCAAAGATGGCATCGAGGTTCCGCGAGACCTTCTCTTTATCTGTTTCCCGGTGAAGCAGCGTCATCGATCTACCTTGTCGTGACCGGGTCACTGTTTCGAACTTCCCAGCTACGAATGAAAAGAGATAGGAGCTGGTCAAATCGGTGGTGGCGAATTGGTATTGGGTTGCCCCATTTTCCCGGCTAACAGAAACTAGTGGTGCGTTGGAAAGCGCAGTCCATTCCGATGGCACTATCAAGGTGAGATCGTATTTGGCTTTTAAGTCGGGTTGGTCGAAAAGAGGGAAGGCAGTTCTCGCGCGATCCGGTACAAAAAGTGTATATAAAAAGTCGGGATTTCGGTTGAGAGAAGACTGCCCTGCAATAAACGTGATTTCGATATGGTTGCGGCCGGTGCGCAACGCGGATTTGGGCACTACGATATGCTGGTTGCGAACTTCGAAGGAGCTGTTGATACCATTGCACAATACCTGATAGATCGACTCTCTAGGGCCGGTAAAATCAAGCTGCAATGGCGTGCGGGTACTGTTCAGATCAAAGCTCAGTTCGAGTAGAGAGTTAATACCCTCTTTGGCGTCGCCGGGTATTTCGAAGCGCAGGCGGTAGTGTATTTTCGAAAGCGTATTGGATCGGTGTTGGGCCAGACCCCATGAGACACCAGGCACAACCGGGAGGACTATGACGTTGTTGGAAGTGCAACCGGCGATCGCAAACAGCACGGTCAACAGCAACCACGTCAAGACGCCTATACTATTGGCGACGAAAATTTGCCTCACTTCCTTGGTGTGTACCAGATCGGTGAGGTGTAAGCCCTGTCCTGAATGCTCATTTCGACGGAGCCTGGCATTTGGTCACCAAATGTCTTTGCGTCATAGGCCTGCCAGGCGGGTGTCGGAATTTCCAGTACTCGTGCGTAATAGAATGCTCGTTGCGAAGGCCTGAAGTCGGGGTCCGTCCAAACCGTTCTGAGCTCCGGCGCGCCTATGTCATTGGTGTAACTGGCCTGTGCAATGTTCACGGTGTTACCAACCGGCTTTACTTTTCCCTTTCGATTCACCTTGCGGCCATCAGACAAAGCAATGTTGAAGATTTGCTCCTGGGTTGAGCCATCTTCGTCGAGCCAGCCTTTAATAATTTGGATTCGATCCAGATTGGCGCCGTCCGGATCTTTACTGGCAGCGATCATAAATACCGGCGACCTTTTGTCGGGTCGTGGGGTTAAATCGCCGCCCATAGGCACGCCTTTGCTGTAGCCAATTCGAGCCATGTTGGATTGGTCGACATCGTTTTTTTGATAGTCCCAGCCACCAAACATTCTGACCACAATTCGGGAACCGGTGGTTGAGTAAACTTCGCGCTTTTCCATCGCATCGAACAGCGCCTCACGCGTGTTTTCTCTTGCCCAGACGCCAGCCAGCCCGGATGCGAGTTCCTCATAGGCCAATAGCGAGAGCGCATCATCAGTTCTCGATTGGACAATAAATTCTTTCCAGCGCCCGGGAGCGGGTTCACTCTTGCTGAATTTTCCGTAATAATTTTCTTCTCGCGTACCCGCCAGACCCGTGTGCGAGTCGGAGGCGCCGATCATGCCAAACTTGAAGGGGTTGGTTCCCAGCGAGGCTTCGAATTTCAAGCCATTCTTGAGCGCCGGTCTGCCGTATTCGTATTCGAGCATATCGTTTGTCTTGGCGTCTTGCCCGCCAATATCACCTTTGTCCCAGGTTCCAAAATCTGCAAATTCATCTTTCGGGGATAACCAGGGGTGTGCTTCGCCGTCGCCTTTAATCTGAGTGACTTCTGTCAATGGTTCCCAGCGAGCTCGGCGTCTTGCGTAGTCCTCATCCATCGCCTGCCCATTTTGGCGTAGCGGTGCAAACATCAAACCGTTGCTGAGGTTGCCGTTGTGGGGGATGGCGAAAACCTGTCCACCGGTATCTTCCTCGTATTTCTCCAGAAATGACCACAGGTCTTCGGGATCGGTGGAATCGAATGATGAAAAGGGAATAATTTTGCCCGCTTTACTGGCATCGTCCTTAAAAATCACCACCCGGTGAAGGTTCTTGGCGTTTTTTGTGGTGGTCCACTCGTAGCCAATGAGGGCCGTAAAATACCCGGGGTTGTTAAATTGGTCTGCGGCTTTTACCTGGCGTTGCCATATATTGTTGTTGATTTGGGGTTCGTTCATTGGATCTTTACCAGGAAGCATGCCGTCCATCGCCCACATGAAGAAACCGGCATAACCATCGCCTTGTTGTTCCAGATCGTAAACTTTTCGCCCCCAGGGGTTGGCGAGCAGGGCGGGCATGGATTCCTCAATGGCAATGGGCAGGCCCAGGCTCTCCGCGTGGTCCGAAACAACCAGGAAGTCTAGTGGCCTCGATAGACGGGCTTGCAAGCCTGTGCTGGTGGTGACCTCCTGACCCATGGCAAAGCGGTAGGCATCCTCGGGCTTCAAAGAGGTGCCTATCATGCCCGCATCCGTTGAATACTGGGTATGCAGGTGGGTATCGCCCCAGTAGACCTTTTCCAGGCCTGTTCGGTCGATGTAGGGAGAGTAATCGGAGGCTATTGCACCGGTGGCGAAGCTAAGAATGTTCAACGAAAAAAGCGCGAGTCTTATTGTTAGTACAGGCATGGCATCTGAACCTCTATTGAGAACGGAAGTAGCATAGCCCAATTTAACCGGCACTAACCAGATAGCCACTGCGGATGCGGTTAGATTTGGGGCTTCTTAGCCGACGCAGACGGAGATCTCGCCCAAAAGACCGTGCCCAATAACCCTCTTGGGTATGGGCTGCAAAATTACCATCCCTGTAGTTGCATTTTCACCCCAAACCGGTTGATACTGGAAAAACAAGCAGGGCTGATTGTCTTTTTTTGCCAATAACTCCGTCTACTGTTTTACCGCAGCTTCTCAGGGAAGAGAATCCGGGGGGCAATGATAGATCTCGATAATAAACGCCACAAAGTGGCATGGCAGGAGTAAACCTATGATTGTTAAGCACTCACGATTTCATTTTTCTCGGATAGCCACTGGCCTGATGATTGCAGGGGCATCAATGGCGATGACTCCAGCTGTTTTTGCTCAGGACTCAGCCGTTTTGGAGGAGGTTATCGTCACCGCGCGGAAGACCTCCGAATCTATGCAGAGCGTCCCCATCGCGGTATCTGCCTTTAGCGGCGAAACCATCAGTAACCTGGTAATGCGCGATATTCGGGAGATGGAGGGTTTTATCCCCAACCTGATAATTGACGCAGTCAGCGTGGCGCCAGCCGGTGCATCGATCTATCTTCGAGGCGTGGGTACCCAGGAAGTTGAACGGAGTTTTGACGCCGCCGTTGGTGTCGTTGTCGATGGTGTACCTCTATCGTTCGTTAACGGTTCCATGGCAAATACATTCGATTTTGCGTCTTTCGAGGTTCTGCGTGGTCCTCAAGGCACTTTGTTTGGGCGCAACACAACCGGTGGTGTCATTAATATCACCAGAACCAAACCCACCGGTGAACTGGGCCTAAAGTATGAATTAACGGCCGGAGAGAATGATCGTAAAGACATCAAGGCGGTACTGAATTTCCCGATTGCAAAAGATGTGCTGGCGGGTAAGTTAGGCTTTGCCTCTCAGCGAGATGGAGGTTCGCGTAAGAATATTCTAACTGGCGACCGGGTGGGAGATGCAGACAACACTGAGCTCAACGCAACCTTGTTTTTCACTCCCACCGAGAATTTTGACGCGTTGTTTACCTACGTGAAGTACGAGGACGAGAACGACGGAATCGGGCTGCAGAATATTACCTCTTTCAATGTCAATAACCCGGTTAACCCAGCACCAGAAATCCCCTGCCTACTCCCTGCAGTTGTATTTGGCATGGTTTGTGGTGACGACGTCACTGATATTAGCGATTTCACTCAGGACTATTTCAACCCGATTGATTTTGAGTGGGATAGCTATAGCTTGAGCATGAACTGGGATCTGGGTATTGGTACATTGACTTCGATCACGGGATATCAGGAAACGGACGAAGCTGTACCAACGGACTTTGACGCTACCTCCCTGAACTTTTTCCATGCTAATCGCCTGCAGGCTTCTGAGCAGACCAGCACTGAGCTGCGTTTTGCATCCAGTGACAAATTTAGCGATAGCTGGAATTTCGTTGCGGGGTTGTTCTGGCTTGAAGACGAGTATCAACTGGAGCAGCGAACCTCCATCGCCGCTTTTGGAGGTCCTGACGGCGCCATTTTCCAGAACCCCCGGGCCGACCATGAACGTGATGTGTGGGCTGTATTCGGTGAAGTACACTTCGCTTTGGGAGAGAAACTCAATCTCACCCTGGGTGGTCGCTACACTGAAGAAGAGAAGCAATATGCCGGAGAACAGTTTATTGGCGGAGGCGGTTTTGCCGGCTATCTACCCGATGGTGGCGGCATAGAGCCGGATCTCTATGTATTCGGAACGCCTATTTTTATCCCCTTGGGTGGGGCATCGGGCAAAGAGAGCTGGGAGGAGTTCAGCCCGAAAATTGGTCTTGATTACCAGGTTAATGACGAGGTCCTCACCTACATAAGCTACTCGGAAGGATTCCGCTCCGGTGGTTTCAATGGACGGAACCAGAAGCCAGAAAACATTGGCCCCTTTGACCCCGAGTTTGTAGACAACTATGAAATTGGCATGAAGGGTGACTTTGCCGATAACACCATTCGTATCAACCTCGCTGCGTTCTACACCGACTACAGCGACAAGCAGGAAGAGATTATTGAGCCGGATGGGTTTGGAGGTTCCAATACCGTGGTGCGAAATGCGTCTACGGTTGAGTCCTTCGGTGTCGAAGGAGAATTCACCTGGGTGGCCAGCGAAAATCTTATAATCAATGCCAACTTCGGTTTCCTCGATTCAGACTATGACGAGTATGTTGCCGACCTCAATGGCGACGGTATCGCCACCGACAACAGCGGTCTCGAGTTGCGCCGTACTCCAGAGTGGACCGGGGGTGTCAACGGTACCTATACCAGGCAAATGGGGCCGGGAAGTTTTACAGCCTTCGTTGGATATCGTTATACCGATGAGTACTGGGTTGAAGTATCAAATGATCCGCGTGGCCTACTGCCCGATCGGGCAGTTTGGGATGCGACCCTCTCATATGAGTGGGAATGGAGTGCTGATCGCACTGTGAAGATCACCGCATTTGGTCGCGACTTGAGTGATGAAGAGGAATTTAGTTCAGCGGTTACTATTCCGGGTACGATTGCATTTGCGGGCGTTACAGGTGGCTCAGAATATGGATTGCAAATCTCTGGTAATTTCTAGGCTGCCTATCGCCGCTCCCCAGTAGACTAACTGGTCTGCGACGCGATACTTGAAAATGCCCCGCTTGCGGGGCATTTTTTTTCGTACCCGCAGAAAGAATATGGATGTACCGGGCCGCCGAGGCTGTGCCCGTCGCCGCTGGAGAAAACAGTTATCGCGTGATGGTAAATATTACTTTTGGGATCAAACAATAATGAATCGTTTTCAGGGTGTACGAGTACTGGTCACAGGTGCAGCAGATGGTATCGGGCGTGCCACCGCCGAAGCATTTCTAGCAGAGGGGGCGAAAGTACTGGCGGTAGATATCGCCGCGCCCGGCCCCGAGGTCCTGGATTGCCCCAATGTCGTGGTGGATGTGACCGCTGCCGTTGTTAAAGCTAAGCGAGGCTGGAAGAGTGGTCAACACCGCGTCGGTTTCTGCCCGATTTGCCAATGAGGGGATGGGGGCCTACACGGCTTCAAAACACGGTGTTGCGGGTTTGTCGAAAAGCTTGGCGGCCGAGTGGGGTAAACACGGCATTACGGTCAACTATATTTTACCGGGTGCGATCGTGACGGGGATTACCCGGGACCTTATCGAAGTTGACAGTGACTTTCGGAGATTCCGGGAGGACAAAAGTCCTTTGGGCCGCTGGGGCCAGCCCAGCGATATCGCCCGGGCTGTTTTGTTTTTGGCCTCGTCGGATGCGGAGTTCATTACTGGTCACGGGTTAGCCGTGGACGGTGGGGCGATGATTGTTAACTAGCGTGTATTCGGAACTTCGATCCCCCGAAGGCCGGCCGCTAAAAGATTGGTTTTGGTAAGCTACTTAGTCGACCCTGAAAAAGCCTAATTGGCCATCACGGCATCGCCGTAATGCCGTGGCTTGATAATAAACTGCGTTAAACGACTCCATAAGGAAGCCGTTTTCGGGGCCAATAAAAACAATCTCATCCACTTCCTGAAGTTAAACGCAGCAGCAGCCATCAGTACGTTAATCTGGTCGCCTTCAAATCCTTTGAGATAACTTTTGTTCAATCGATGATCCGACTTCAGGTGGCCGATCACCGGCTCTATGCCAGCCCGCTTTCTAAAACGTTTCCGCATCAGCACCTGGTAGGCACTATCCGTATCCCGAGTACCTGTGCTGGGCATTATGATCCGCGTGTCATTGATCTTTTTCTTCCCTTTGTAACCCCGATCACATAAGCCAACGGCCGGTTTCAGTTTGTTAAGCCGCTTCAATTGCAACAGCACCTCCGGCAGCGTATGACCATCAAATTTGTTCGTATCAAAGGCCATGGCACCAACAATGATTTTTGAATCCCGAGTTGTCGTGATAGAAACCTTGGTGCCAAATTCATAGCGCTTATGCTCTTTGCCTTTACTCATGCAGTAGACATGGGGTTCGTGCAAGCTGTACAGCTTGTTCGTATCCCCTCGCTTCTGGTTCAGTCCACGATGGAATAGTGCAAAGTCCTCTGCCAGCTTTTCCAGAATGTCGAGTGGCAGTTTACGCTCCAATTCCCGCACTAAACGACCGGCAATGGTCTTTAGCCGCTTAACGGCTTTGCGGGCCTTGGCACGGTTCCCGGGATGTCCCGCAAAACGACATTCCAGTTTTCTTTGCTTAATTTCCTTGGCATAACTGCGGCGAAGTGTTATCCCTTCTTTCCTGGCCAATTTCAGGCAACGAACAATAATCTTTCGGTACAACTTTGCATCGGTGGGAAAGGTGATGTTTTTTTCCTGTACTGTGGTGTCAATACAGACTTCCTCTTCGACCGCTTTCTCACCATGAATGGTGATAGAGGATGCCAATATTTTTTCAAATCCCTTTTCGCCGACTCGCTTGCGGAAGTACACCAGATCGGATGGGTCACAAGGGAATGACCACTGGAATTCAACCTCCCCGCAAAATGCCTGGTAATACGGGTTTTGTACCCAGTGTTGCACGATAACCTCGTCGCTGACATTTTCCATATGCTTGAGAATAGATAAACCCACCATCAAGCGTACGGGTTTGGCAGGCCTGCCAGTTGCCGCATACAAGGGAGCGAACTCCGATTCAAAAAAGTCCCAGGGTATGGTTCGCGCAAGATGTAACAGAGGGTGTTTCGGATTGAGTTGATCCATCAACCCAGCAGCCATAAAACTCATTTGATGGTGATCGGGGGAAGAATCTTTCATCGAGAGCCACCTTTGTTTCGACCGGATTAAGTGCCAAATAGGCTTGAAACTGGTCGAAATCATCTCACAAATACCCAGTATTATCTAATACAATCAACATGTTAAGCGTTTTTCAGGGTCGACTATTTAGTCGACCCTGAAAAAGCCTAATTGGCCATCACGGCATCGCCGTAATGCCGTGGCTTGATAATAAACTGCGTTAAACGACTCCATAAGGAAGCCGTTTTCGGGGCCAATAAAAACAATCTCATCCACTTCCTGAAGTTAAACGCCGCGGCTGCCATCAGTACGTTAATCTGGTCGCCTTCAAATCCTTTGAGATAACTTTTGTTCAATCGATGATCCGACTTCAGGTGGCCGATCACCGGCTCTATGCCAGCCCGCTTTCTAAAACGTTTCCGCATCAGCACCTGGTAGGCACTATCCGTATCCCGAGTACCTGTGCTGGGCATTATGATCCGCGTGTCATTGATCTTTTTCTTCCCTTTGTAACCCCGATCACATAAGCCAACGGCCGGTTTCAGTTTGTTAAGCCGCTTCAATTGCAACAGCACCTCCGGCAGCGTATGACCATCAAATTTGTTCGTATCAAAGGCCATGGCACCAACAATGATTTTTGAATCCCGAGTTGTCGTGATAGAAACCTTGGTGCCAAATTCATAGCGCTTATGCTCTTTGCCTTTACTCATGCAGTAGACATGGGGTTCGTGCAAGCTGTACAGCTTGTTCGTATCCCCTCGCTTCTGGTTCAGTCCACGATGGAATAGTGCAAAGTCCTCTGCCAGCTTTTCCAGAATGTCGAGTGGCAGTTTACGCTCCAATTCCCGCACTAAACGACCGGCAATGGTCTTTAGCCGCTTAACGGCTTTGCGGGCCTTGGCACGGTTCCTGGGATGTCCCGCAAAACGACATTCCAGTTTTCTTTGCTTAATTTCCTTGGCATAACTGCGGCGAAGTGTTATCCCTTCTTTCCTGGCCAATTTCAGGCAACGAACAATAATCTTTCGGTACAACTTTGCATCGGTGGGAAAGGTGATGTTTTTTTCCTGTACTGTGGTGTCAATACAGACTTCCTCTTCGACCGCTTTCTCACCATGAATGGTGATAGAGGATGCCAATATTTTTTCAAATCCCTTTTCGCCGACTCGCTTGCGGAAGTACACCAGATCGGATGGGTCACAAGGGAATGACCACTGGAATTCAACCTCCCCGCAAAATGCCTGGTAATACGGGTTTTGTACCCAGTGTTGCACGATAACCTCGTCGCTGACATTTTCCATATGCTTGAGAATAGATAAACCCACCATCAAGCGTACGGGTTTGGCAGGCCTGCCAGTTGCCGCATACAAGGGAGCGAACTCCGATTCAAAAAAGTCCCAGGGTATGGTTCGCGCAAGATGTAACAGAGGGTGTTTCGGATTGAGTTGATCCATCAACCCAGCAGCCATAAAACTCATTTGATGGTGATCGGGGGAAGAATCTTTCATCGAGAGCCACCTTTGTTTCGACCGGATTAAGTGCCAAATAGGCTTGAAACTGGTCGAAATCATCTCACAAATACCCAGTATTATCTAATACAATCAACATGTTAAGCGTTTTTCAGGGTCGACTATTTATTGAAGAACTGAAACTCTTTTAAAAACTCTGAGATGCCCTCATAACTCTGAGATGCCCTCATTTAGCTCTGATATTAAGTCACCATCAAAGTAGTCATCAGAGATATTCCCCTGAGCACAGTATTTTAACTGCTGTCTTCTGGTTACCTCACGCAGCTCACTTTCACGCTCATACCATACAGCCTGCTTTACTAGCTTGGGTGGGGCTTGCCTTTCAATAATTTGTAAAACCAACTCGCACATTGAAAAGGCAAAGTTATGGAAACGTAGGGGGTTGCCGTGTGAGGCGTAATTGCGAAGGCTGGCGACCAGCAACTCATGCTCAAAATCGGTCGATAAGAGCCGCTGAAATTCTTGAATGAAATCGAGAGTGAGTAATTTCTTAAATCTCATATCTTCCTTGAAATAATCATCACCCTTGGTCAGCTAATGCTGCTTCTCAGGTTCGCCATTTGCCAAAAAACGTAATGAAGGCAAAGTCATTGGGCCATGAGAAGATCGAGCTGTTAGCAGAGTTAACAGTTCCCTCATCGCGCTGACGATCATGGAGGCACCGTTTATACGAACTAGAGACTCACTCTTCTCAATATCAAAAATTGGAGCCATCTCAAACCATGCTTGACTGTGAATATCAAACGTATATGGAGACAGTTTTCCACCATCTTCTGAATCATTCCTAATAGACAGTTTAAGAAGCATCATAAAATCTCTTGGATCTTCTTCCTGCCCCTCCTGAACAACGAGGAGAACTTCACTATTAATCACGATTCCTTCAAAATTGAAGGTTGGAGCCCACATATCTTCAGGGGGAGCATCAACAGCTTCAACCTGAATTTTCGAGTACAACAATTGCTTTAACTGTAGTGGCGATGCTTCGATTCTATTTTCCATAAGATCAACCAAATACGGCCTCTGGGTACTCGATGTCATTAGCCGCCGAGGCCTGCTCGTAACGCATCACTGACGGGTTAGACCGTTTCAGGTTAAATCCATCAGAGAAATGTCCACTGACGTACTGTTTGCTGATTTGTGTTCGCAAGACAGAGAAGCTTTCTCTTAGTAAGTTAGTAGCAACAGCCTGCTCACCTGCCCGCTGAGCCAACCAAGCTACAGCATAGGGAATCTGGCTAGCGACACGCAATAAGTTATCCATCGGCTCGGACTGCATGACATCATCAGATTCATATTTTGAAAACGCTACAGGGCCGCCACCAAAAATTGAAGCAGCCTGAGCCTGAGTCAAGTTATAGCGCTTCCGCAGAGCTTTAATCTCTTGGCCCGTTAATAGGCCGTCGACTTCCTTCTTAAACGCAAGCATTGCTCTTTTATTGGCACGAGCTTGCGCGGTACTTGCCTGTTCACTACCACAAGCAACACATTCGGAATATACGAAGGGAATATTGCCGGTTTGACCGCGATAGTCTTGCTCTTCAAAACCATTATGGGCCGTTAACTCACCCTCTTCACAGATAGGGCACCTATTTTCGATATTAGCCATATATCCTCCTAACCTCTCGAACCATGGCAGGAAACCGTCAGTACCAGCTTCCCGGATCTATTAATTGCAAATTTAACGTAATACTCAATATCCATGTATTTATGCGCATGCACTATCCACTCTTCCCGAGTGACACTATATGCATCGCAAGCCACCCAAGCCCCTCCTGACTTGGCTACACACCACTGGGAGTTGGTATATCTCCCTTGGCGGAGTGCAATACCAATAAGTGCTGCGACATCAGCATTATCCATGCTCATATTCTGAACATCACGGATGCAGTTCTTTGTCCATAATGTAATTGCATCCTCCCCTGCGCCCAAAATCCCCAGAACATCTGAAGGAGAGTATAAAGGGCCGCCATCTATTGAATGGTCGCCATCTTCGCTATCCGGGGGTGGCGAGCCATCATACTGGCTAACATTAAGAGTATTTACCATTATGGTAAGTTCCGCAAGGGGGTGGATAATACATTAATCAATTCTGCTAGCAAGGTGAATTTTGCTCATTAGTTAATAATGTCACATGATATTCTGGGCTATTCTATTGTTTTTAAAGGGTTTTTGGTAGGTAAAACGCTGAAAACAGGTCTAAACCACCCGTTACTAACTATGGTTTATTGCACGCTCGCCTAGCACCAAGAGGAAACACCTAAAATCAAATGAACCACAACCAAGCTATTATTCTCGAGAAATGGCAGCCAACTCGACTTAGCACGGACTAGAAATACTTTTTCATCCGCTCAAACGCTATACGAACTGCCATTCCCAACAGGCAGGCAAAGGGCAGTATGACAATTATCGGGTTGATACTAAACGGCAAACTGATATAGACCACACAGGCCGCTACAAACGCAGGCACAATTGATCTTCTCGCCAGATTGAAGACATTACTACTCTCTCGCCCACCCCCAACGCCTGAGGTCTCGCTCCACCAAAGCCATCAACTGTCTGACGTCAACTATCTTGTCCGCCGGTCACCCTCATTGTCGCCGAACAATCAACTAATGCTGCTATTGCGAATATAGGTAACGAGAACAAGATTAGCGCCAAACGGATTACGAAAATTTGAGTGACACTCGTGGATGGCCGTGGTCAGGCACTTCACCGGAAGACACCACCGTAACCATAGGTTTTACCGCATTGAAAAGTTCTGTGCTGTATTTGGCTACCGTGGTGAGGGGTTTTAAAGACATGGGCATTGACGGCTAACGGCGCATTCGGAACAGCCAAAATATGCTCGCTGCCCTCTTCGTTGAGGTCACCCGAAAAGAAGGTTCGTACAAAGTTATAGGTCAGCCGAAACACCAGCGAATGGCCATTGAACGTATGGGATTTATTACCCAGTGTGCCATTTGAGTGACTGACCATCGGATTCCAATACCGGGCCAATAACATCCACCGTAATATCAGGGTCACCCACATTAATGACACCGTGAGATTGATCGAGTCGCTGGTATGTGAGCATTGGAGTCTTGACCGCCTGTATCCAATCCCCAAAGACGGATGAATGCCCTGATGTCAGATCCAGCCCATCAAGATCAGCGGTTGAATCATGCAACGTGGTTAATCGGTCATTCGCTCGATTGCCAATATCGGTGTTAAAGCCGGAATCGAACAGGCCAATGCCATTATGGTAAATATTAGTTACAGTAATTTGTGGATGATTGAGTAAAGGGATAAGCCCTTCGACGTGATCCTTGTCGGCATGACTCAAAAACAGGTGATCGATAGTTACCCTATTACCGGCAATATCCAGCCGGTACTTCCAGATCAAAAAACCCAGAGCGCGGTCACGAAGTCCGCCATCAACCAGAATTTTGGTATTGTTAGGGGTAACCACAAACGCTGTATCCCTCTGCCCTATATCATGGAAATACATTTCCAGGCTGTGTTTGCTTGTGACAGCGGGTGGCTTCCATTCGCCTAATTGTCCGCGATACGCAATGCGTTTGTATTTTTCGCCACTGGGTGCAGCACCGTTACGGGTGTTCACTTCATCGCCAAAGGTGAGTACATAGCTTTTTCGTTTGCCGTTGGCGGCAACAAAGTAGAAACGATGGGTCTTTTTGTTGAGGAATTTCTTTGCCATTATTGCAGTCCCTTCAGTACAGTCCTTGTCCAAACCAATTTTCAGAATAACGGGGAATACCTCAAATTAAAAATATTTTTCCCCGCGTCCCGCACAGCTTCATTATCTACGAAGCTAGCTTAGTCACCGCTCACCAAGACATGACACTTATTTCCACTTTAAGACGCTTCTTCACAACACTCCAGTAATGTCTTAGCATATCGAAATGCCCGCTCTTTCACAAAATCATTATTGACAACCAGCCAAAAAACCAACATAAAAAGTGTTGCCACAAGACTCGACCCAACACCCAACAAATTCTCTCTTAAAATAAGCGATATATCTGTTACCCAATCAGCATTGAAATTGGGCCATAGAAAATAGATGTTTATTCCTAAGCTAAACAGTGCAACGAGAAAACCAGACTGACGAACCGCCAGCAAATTACGTGAAAATCCGTAGCCGACATTGTCGCGATAGACCGCCGGATATTTTTCCTTATTCCGTGTATATTCTCTGAGGTAATTGATGGCACTTGCATATTTTTGATCCGCATCGCTGGGGTCGTTTTCCTCCTCGATTAATGATGGAAATTCCAAGCTCTTAATTTTCATATTCAACCATTTTTTATAGCGCTGTTTCGTGTACTTATCCAATAACAGATCAGAATGCCTAAGAATCATCGTCGTGGGTGCGCCACCCCACACCATGAATAATGTTTTTTGCCTCTTATTCCCCACGTTGGAAATAAAGCTGGAAATAAAAGTCATCACGCCAAAACCAATCAATATTGTCAGCGTCCCACCCATGATGCTTTTCGCACTGGGACACCATGCCATCATGGTTAAGACAAAAGGCAACACCGAAAAAAAAGCGGGCATGAATCTGGCGTTGATTGTGTAATGATCAAAATATTTGCTAAGTTTCATCAAAATCAGACACGCACTAAGCGTCCTCCTGTATAGGTCAACATGACAATGGGGAAATCATAATGGCTCTGCAATTTTTTCAATGTATTCCTGTCAATCTCAGACGGTGGCGTGGGCTGAGTATGACTGTGCCAGGTTCCCAAAAAAGTGATTTGCCCATTTGTCTTTTTGTGAATTTCATCAAACACTCCTTCCAACCCCGTTGTCATTAAGGTAAATCGATCAGGCGATTGTGTACTGCCTTCAGGTGCATCTAACAAATAAGTAACATATACCGTCCTAGACAGGTGGCAGACATACCCGGCAATCACGCCGCCATTCTCCACGGTACAGTCAATATCACTCAATTGTTCTATTTTTTGGTTCTTCCGAGTTTCCTATGGGTAAAAGCCAAACAATGGTCAAGAATGTGGTACAAGAGTCTTTTTTTTATGGAGATATTCAAATGAAAGATACCGCGTTGTTTACTCAACTTTTGGGGCTTAGCGACCCATGGAAAATCACGGCTATTACCCCGGATCTGACCGACAAATCAATTACCCTCCAGATAGATTGGCCAAAGGGAACGAAAGGCGCGTGTAGTGTCTGCCATGCCCTTTGTTCGGTTTACGACCATCGTGAGCAACGCACATGGCGACACCTTGATACGATGCAGTTCAAGACGCAGTTAGTTGCTCAGGTTCCGCGTATTCATTGTAAAGCGCATGGAATCAAAAGCCTGAAAGTACCGTGGGCAGATACGCAGGCACGCTTTACGCATTTATTTGAGCGTTTCGCTATTGATGTGCTGTCGGCTGCCAGCAACAAGACACAGGCCGCAAAACTACTTGGTCTGTCGTGGGATGAGGTGCATCATATTCAATCCCGAGCAGTGAAAAGAGGGATGGACAGACGCTCTGTTGAGGAAGTGAAACACCTTGGCATCGATGAAAAAAGTTTTCGCAAGGGGCAATCCTATGCCAGCCTGCTGTACGATTTGAATGCGTCCAGAGTGCTTGAGGTCGTGGCAGATAGAACGACGGAATCGGCAACCGCATTGCTGTCCACGCTTCCAGAACAGCAGCGTAATGAAGTAGCTGCTGTTGCCGTGGATATGTGGGTTCCATTTATGACGGCAGTTGAGGCGACTTTACCGAACGCCGCCATTGTTCACGACAAGTTTCATATCGTCAGTTATCTTACAAAAATGGTTGACCAAGTCAGGCGCAAAGAAAATAAAACATTAAGAGCCGCCGGTATCAATGACCTGGTCGGGTCTCGCTATACCTGGTTACGCAATCCCGACAACTGGAGTGAAAAAGATGAAGCCACTTTTTATGGCCTTCAATCAAAGGGGTTGAAGGTTGCCCGAGCTTGGGCAATCAAAGAGACGCTGCTTGACCTGTGGACTTACAGCTACGATAAACCAGCCCGAGCGTTCTTTAAGAAATGGTACTGGTGGGCGACACATTCACGTCTAAAGCCGGTCATATCAGTCGCCAAGATGCTAAAGAAACATCTCGACAACATAATGACTTACTTGAAACATCGCATCACCAATGCGACCGCAGAAGGATTTAATTCAAAGATTCAGACAATAAAATCGGCTGCCCGAGGATTTAGAAACTTCGAAAACTATCGAGTTTCAATTCTGTTCCACTGTGGAAAACTCAACCTCTACCCACAGGATTCCCAGTAGAACCCTTTAATAAGATCTTCTTTTGCTCTTGGTAATTTTTTAGTTGCTTATAGTCAAGGTTCGATAGAATTTCTTCAGCATCATACAATTCGCCTGTTTCCGAAAATAGATTTGAAACAGAATCCCTAAGACGTGATTGATCACTATTATTCCTAACCATATGCCGGGATGCACTATAAGCAAAAACATTTGGAGCATTAAATTCTTTCAGGTATCCAACTATATTCCTTGAATCAGTAAGCTTGCCATTCCTGCTTGTAGCTTTTATCTCATAACTTAATTTATCTCTACTTTTCGGAGAACCTGCATTTAATTTCTCACCGTTACAAAGCTCAATTTTAACGGAAAGGGCTTCATTTTTCCCCGCACGTAAGAGCCGCTCATATTCATCGTTATCTTCAAAGCTATCTATTGTGGCTTTAATTGCGATCTCACCTTTTTTTTGCTTCTCTGGTAGAGGGGCTGGTGTTGGTCGCATTAATGCTAGAAGTTGAAGTAAAGTGGTCTTTCCCACGCCATTGTCACCAAGTATTAAAGTCCACTGCGCAGGCGCATCGTTATCATTCGACAAATCTAATGTCTGTTTCGAGCCAAAGCATTTAACATTTTCAAGGGCAAGCGACAAAAAATACATCGGCAATTTATCTTCTTTTTTCTTTTTAGTCATGGTCTCGTCCAAAATTTTAGTAGTATACAGGGGAAATAATGACTGTTTCCATTCAAGCCCTCCTGTTCTTTGCAAATAGACATCGGCCTACTTGAACAGAAAAGCTCCGAAAAGCCCCCTAAATCGCTACAACATTGATCGATCTAGTGTAGGTCGTCAAACAGTTTGTAACTTATTAAGTTTCTCTCTGCCACGCTTCACTTTCTCCAATATGTCACTCGCGGATTTGGTCCAGATATAAGGCGCTGGCGCTTGATTATGAGTCTCAATGAACGCCATGACTGTTTGCTCAAGCTCTTCCACACTGCTAAAGACACCTCGTTTCAATTGCTTTTCAGTTAGCTCCCGAAAAAACCGCTCCACCATGTTTAACCACGATGCGCTGGTTGGCGTAAAGTGCACATGGAATCGCTGGTGATATTTCAGCCAGCTTTTTACCTTCGGGTGCTTATGTGTGGCGTAGTTGTCACAGATAATATGAATCTCTTTATCCTTGGGCGTCGACTTATTTATTGGGCGGAGAAACTTCAACCATTCTTGATGGCGATGCCGTTCGGCGCAGGTACCTAACACTTCCCCTGTCAAGATGTTCAATGCCGCAAACAAGGTCGTGGTGCCATGACGTTTATAGTCATGGGTCATTGTCGCCGCCCTGCCTTTTTTCATCGGCAAGCCCGGCTGCGTTCTATCCAGTGCTTGTATCTGACTCTTTTCATCACAACTGAAAACAATGGCATTTTCTGGCGGTGATAAGTAAAGGCCGACGATTGCCTCCAACTTCTCGGCAAACTCTTTATCGTTCGATACCTTGAATGTATTTATTCGGTGTGGCTTCAAACCGTGGCTTTTCCATATCCTGCCCACCGAGGACATGCTAATGCCGGCCTTATCTGCCATGAGACGCTGGCTCCAATGCGTAGCGTTTTCCGGTGTCTCTTGCGTCGTGAGTCTGATCACCTGTGCAACCTTGCGTGAACTGATTTTCGGTTTTCGCCCTGGCCGATACGCATCCTGGCTGATGCCTTCGACTCCACTGTCTGCATAGCGTTCTCGCCAGCGGCCCGCTTTCTGTCTCGTAATGCCCAGTTCAAAACCGATCTCTTCATTGGTCATGCCCTTGCCGGCCAGAAGAACAATTCGCGAACGCTCCGCCAATCGGACCGAGACAGAACGCGATTTAGATAACTTACTCAAACCCAAAACTTCGTCATCAGACAAAACAATTTCTACTGCAACACGCACGACAAGCTCTCTATATAGGGAAGAGACTATATGGTACACTATTTACGACGACCTACACTAGCCGTTTATTCGGTACTGATAAGTTAACTACCATTTTGCCAGAATTTGTTATTAAGAGCAAAATCAGGGAGGTATTAATCCTTCCTATACTCCGACAGCTTGTTGTTATCGTGTTTCTACCAGCTTGCGGCAGATCCAGCGAAAGTCAAAAAGAACGAAAGTATCGAGATACTCGAAAGAAGCATAGATTCGCAGTATTGCACAGATGATGTAGCCTGGTTTGGCTTTCAGCAAATTTGCGAAGGGCCACGAAGTGCCTTTGACTATGTGGAACTGGTAAAGATGTATCACGCGGTAATTCTGGCCGATGTGCCGCAAATGAACGAGCAGTCCAGTGACAGCGCGAGACGATTTATTAGCCTGGTCGATGAGCTTTATGATTGCCGCGTAAAACTTGTCATTTCGGCACAGGTTCCGATTTCGGCGCTGTATACAGGAGAAAAACTGCGGGTCGAGTTTGCACGAACGAGATCCAGACTGATAGAGATGCAGTCAGAGCAATACCTGCGCGACCAGCATCTGGCTTAGCGCTAGCAGCCTGTCGGACTTAACCCAACAACGTCATCATGAGATAATGTGGTCACACTGAAAAGTAACCGGGAATAAGTGATGGCCAATTTTGTAAACGTTGATCGAGAGACGGACTATCTATTCCCTCCCTCTATGTCGGACTGGTTACCT
The DNA here is from genome assembly GCA_965262875.1 of Halioglobus sp. Lineage (GTDB taxonomy): Bacteria > Pseudomonadota > Gammaproteobacteria > Pseudomonadales > Halieaceae > JBALVT01. The sequence goes on along the minus strand of OZ253569.1, from coordinate 1,141,542 downwards.
GAACACCACCTGGCACGGTTTGTCGTGGAGGTCGTTGATCAGCTCGATCTGTCTGAGCTCACCCGTCAATATGCCGGGCGTGGATCAAAGGCTCACCATCCAGCGGTCCTACTGAGTTTGCTGATCTACGGTTACGCCACCGGTGTGTTTTCCAGCCGTAAGATTGAGCGAGCCACCCACGACTCCATTGCGTTTCGCTACCTGGCGGCCAACACGCATCCGGATCACGACACCATAGCGACCTTTCGACGCCGTTTTTTGCCTCAGCTTGAAGCACTTTTTGTTCAGGTCTTGTTGCTGGCGCGTGAAATGAAGCTCATGAAGCTTGGGCGTATCGCCCTGGATGGCACCAAGATCAAGGCGAATGCCAGCAAGCATAAGGCGCTTTCTTATGGCCACTTAAAGAAAATCGAAGCACAGCTCAAGACAGAAGTCAGCGCTCTCACTGCACAGGCAGAGGCGGCAGATCAAACGCCGGTAGCGGATGGCATGGACATTCCCGCGGAGATTTCCCGGCGCGAAACACGACTTGAGGCACTGGCTGCGGCCAAAGTAAAAATTGAAGAACGGGCGCAAGAACGTTTTGAGCGTGAGCAAGCCGAATACCAACAAAAACAAACCCAACGCCAAGCTCAGGATGCTGGAAAAAAGCCCCGGGGCCGGGAGCCTAAGCCACCGCTTCCCGGCCCACGAGATAAAGACCAGGTTAATTTGACTGATGAAGAGTCGCGTATCATGCCGGTATCTGGCGGCGGCTTTGAACAGTGCTACAACGCCCAGGCCAGTGTTGACACCGATACAATGCTCGTCGTCAGTACACACATGAAACGACAAACAACAAATAAAGCCGGCCCTGACAAAGCTGAATACCCTGCCTGAAGAACTGGGCAAGGTGACCGACCTGCTGGCCGATACAGGCTATTTTAGCGGTGATAATGTAAAGGCTTGCGTAGAGGATAATATCCAGCCTTTACTGGCAGTAGCGCGTGACCACCATCACCCGTGCGTTTTTGATCGGTTTGCCCCTGACGCCCCCACTCCGATAACGGATGATCAGGTGAGGCTCATGAAACATCAACTGACGACCCAATCCGGTCGAGCGCTGTACGCATTAAGAAAGCAAACGGTAGAGCCAGTGTTCGGCATCATCAAACACGTTATGGGGTTGAGGCAGTTCTCGATGCGAGGTTTGGACAAGGTTGCGGGCGAATGGACGCTGGCGACACTGGCATGGAATGTAAAGCGTATGAATGTGCTGAGAATGGCATAATTAAGCGGTCATTTGCCGCATAAATGCCCATTACAGGGCTGGATAAAGGCGTGATGAAGGTTGACGTGGCTGCCCTGGGACAATCACATCTTCTGCGTGGTGTCCTGACAGCCCTGTAGCACGCTGGAGTATTAAATCGTGCCTGTCAGGAGCTGAGTCCGACAAACTGCTAGCGGCAAGATTATGCAGATTCCAAGGTTTAGTTCAGCAGAATAACCCCATTGGACAAGACCAGGACAAGCCCAGTCTTTTCCAATATGAAATGAGCCTGAAACCCGGGAATGTGGCGGAAGTTGATTCCAACATAAAATGAGCCTGAAATAGTCCTTGTAGTCGTTCATGATCAGCGGATGAAAACGATCATGAGCTTAGAACATCTGAATACCCTGGGTGCCATCAAACAGTTTCTCGACGGCACACAGGAAGTAGCCTTCAACGTGGCCACTGAGAAATCTGAACGCTATCGCTGGGTACAGAAGGCACTGGTGAAGCACCGATACTTACAGCTTGGCAAAACAGACCGGGGAACCGTCACCCGCTACCTGATAAAGGTAACCGGCTACTCCCTGGCCCAGACCAGGCGCCTGATACGCCAATACGTCAAAACAGGCACCGTCTCGGTGAAACCAGCTCGGCGTAATGGCTTCAAGCGCGCCTACACTGACGCCGATATACGCCTATTGGCGAGTATGGATGAGCGACATGGTCAGCCCAGCGGCGCGGTACTTAAAAAGCTCTGTGAGCGGGCTTATCAGCGCTTTGGCCAAGCCGACTATCGACGCCTGGCGGGTATTTCGGTTTCTCACCTGTACAACCTGCGGGCCTCCAAGACCTACCAGAGGCAGCGCTGTGTCTTGACAAAGACACGACCTAAGGCCGCCTCTATTGGCCAGCGGCGCAAACCTTGCCCGAACGATCAACCAGGCTATATCCGCATTGACTCTGTCCATCAAGGTGATCAGGACAAACGCAAAGGAATCTACCACGTCAATGCCGTGGATGAGGTGACACAGTTCCAGATCATCGTCACGCTGGAACGTATTAGCGAGGCGTTTATGCTGCCAGCCCTCAGGCAGATTCTGGCTGCCTTCCCCTTTAAAATACGGGGCTTTCACGCAGACAATGGCGGCGAATATATCAACTACACCGTTGCTGAGCTTCTGGACAAGTTGCACATTGAATTTACCAAATCACGGCCCCGGCACAGTAACGACAATGGTTTGGTTGAGAGTAAAAATGGCTCGGTCATTCGCAAACTCTATGGCTATACCCACATACCTCAGCAGTACGCCACGGATTTCACTGAACTCAATAGCCATCAAGTCTACCGATACGTCAATTTCCACCGGCCCTGCTATTTCCCCACCACCATTATTGATGAGAAGGGCAAGGAGCGGAAGAAATACCGCTACGACGACATGATGACACCCTATGAGAAATTCCGCTCCCTGGCCAAACCCAGCCAATATTTAAAGCCGGGAATCACCTTTAGAAATCTGGATGCATTCGCCAATGAAATGACGGACAATGAGGCCGCTGAACAACTAAATTCAGCACGAGATCACTTATTTCAGCAACTCCATGAGCGACTCAAGATAAGGGCTTAATACACCCTCCCTTCAGGCTCATTTCATATTGGAAAATACTAGCCCTTGCAAAGCAGCTTGTATTGTGTATGATGCGCTGCGTCTGCTAGCAAAGACAAGGTGCCTGTGAATGCAAGTGGGTTGTATCGGCAGGGAAACAGGAGAAAAATAGCTGAATCATCAGCACTTTACTTTCCAGGGGTCAAAATCATCACTTTCTTCCGCAGAATATCTCAGGATGATCTTGCGTGTTGGAGGTGGGTTGCATTTTTAAATTTACGGAGATGTTGTAACAAAATGAAAAAAAATAATACAAAAAAAATAATACAAAAAATACTACCAGTGCTTATGTTCAGCGCAACACTTATAGCCACACCGGCATTGGCTCAAGACGCGGCCACACGTTCCAGTGGCGGTATGCTTGAAGAAATTATCGTAACCGCACAAAAACGGCGGGAGAGCCTGCAGGATGTTCCTATTTCCATTACCGCCGTCTCTGGCGAGAAAATGGCAGAGGCAGGTGTATTCAAGATAGAAGACCTGCAAACCTTCACTCCTAACCTGTCCATGAGCGAAACCGGTATCAGCACCCAGATTTACATCCGCGGTATTGGCACGGGTAACAACCAGGGTTTTGAGCAATCTGTGGGTCAGTATGTAGACGGTGTTTACTACGGTAGGCAACAGTTACTGCGTATGCCCTTCCTTGATCTGGAGCGGGTGGAAGTCTTGCGTGGCCCGCAGAGTATTTTGTTTGGCAAGAACAGCATTGCCGGTGCTCTCAACATGACTACCGCCAAGCCTGGCAACGAATGGGAAGGCTCGCTGTCCGCCAACTATGCCAGCGTTGGCGGCATTAAAGAGTTTCAGGGCATGGTTTCAGGGCCGCTCAGCGACACTCTGAGTGCACGCCTGGTGGTGCGAAAGTATGACGAAGATGGTTTTATAAAGAATAGCTTCAAGGGCAAAAACGAAGCCGGTCGAGACGAATTTGCCGTACGCGGAACCCTGCTCTGGGAGGCAACCGACAAGCTGGATATCAGCCTCAAGCTGGAGCGTGACAGGTTTGATGTGAGCGGACGCCAGATTGAAATTGTTCGCGATGACTCTAATCTTCTCTTTCCCGCTGGCCACCCGCTGGCTGGCGCTCCATTCGGGACGATTCTGGGTGCTCTGGGCGACCCCGGTGCGCTTACCGAAAGCCTCCAGAACAATGAGCGCCAGGCCGACACCGCTGAGTTTAGCAACAACCGGGTTGACAACAATACCCTGACCCTGAACTATCAAATAGGCGACAATACCCTGACCGCCGTATCTGGCTGGGTAGGCTATGAGTTTGACGAAATTTGTGACTGCGACTTTGTGGCGGCACCTATCTTTGATGCTCTCCTGGATGAAGAGTACGACCAGTTCAGCCAGGAGATCCGCCTGGTATCACCCGGCGGTGAGACGGTAGACTGGATTGCCGGTGTGTTTTACCAGACCAGCGAATTGACCTATGGCGATGCCATCCGCGTCTTTGACAACAGTGTGCTGGGGCGGGTGAGAGGCGGAGCCCTGCGGCCTATTCTGGGTACCGAGGCAGCCCGTTCCTACACCGCAGACTCAGATTTGCGGGCGATATTTGCCCAGGCCACCTGGAATATGACCGACACCCTGCGCTTGACTGCCGGTGCCCGTTATACCTCCGAAAACAAGACAGCCACGCGGGAAATTAACATTCTCGACACTAGCACCCAGGCTACCGCGCTCAATGCGGTAGCACCGGTTTTATACAAGGTAGCTTTTGCCATTGATAGCGAGCAAAGTGGGGGTCATTCCCTGGCAGGGAAGCGTGACGAAAGCTCTTTTACGCCGCTGCTGAACATCCAGTGGGATGCTGCTGATGACGTCATGCTGTATGGTGCTTTTAGTACTGGCTTCAAGTCTGGTGGCTTTGATGCCCGCTCCAACAAGCCAAGTTCCTGGGAATTTGACAAGGAAGAGGCCACTACCTATGAGATCGGTGCCAAGACGCGCTTGTTGAACGGCTCGGTAGAATTGAACGCAGCCCTGTATCGCACTGAATATGACAATCTGCAAGTCTCGCAGTTTGACGGCACCCTGGGCTTCACCGTAGGCAATGCCAAAAGAACCACCGTACGGGGCGTGGAGGTTGACGGCCGCTGGGCAATCACCAACAACCTGACCATGAGCTACAGCCTGGCCTACCTCGATCATGTGTATAACGACTACAGTAACGGCAACTGCTACAACCGCCAGGTGCCGGACGGTGATATTGTTGACGGGGAGCAACTATGTGACTATAGCGGCAAGGCTGGCCAATATACACCGGAGCGGACTGGCACCTTCTCACTGGATCACGCCTGGCCTATTGGCGGGCTTGAGTGGCGCAGTGGCATTGATGTCAGCTATGTGGACGATCAGAATACCCACGTAAACCTGCACCCGTTGTATAACGTGAATGCACTCACCAGGGTGAACCTGCGGCTAGGGCTGTATGCCGACAACTGGAAGATTGCGTTGCTGGCCCAGAATGTGACCGACAAACAGCAACTGACCTATGTGGGCAACACGCCTCTGTCGGGCAGCAGCTTTAAAACCAACACCTTCTACAGCTTTGTATCCCGTCCGCGCACCTTGTATGTTCAGGCGTCTTACAACTTTTAGTGCCTGGTTTCCGGGCATTCTGGCACAGTGCCCGGGATTGGCTTGATCTGTTTAATTAACCAGTTTGATTATCAAGGGCTGATATGTCAGCCCTTGATAGCTGACAGCCAGTGATAAAAAAATGTTTGTCGCAGGGGGCACGGCAGAACAACTTGGCGGCACACTTCGCCGGTGCCAGCCGCGCGGCATTACCCCGCGCATTCCCTGCACGAACCCCATTGAGGGTGAAAACCGATTGATCTGGCTTAATCGCCAGCATCCGAAAAATCTACATCCCGGGTCTGAATTCGCTTGAATATTTGAGATTGCTCCGGTAGTATTCGCGCTCCTTAAAGCAAAGCCCAATGACAGAAAAATGAAGACTTATAGCGCAAAACCTCATGAAGTTGAGCAAAAATGGCTTCTTGTAGATGCCGAAGGCCAAATTTTAGGCCGTATGGCCACTGAGATAGCGACACGCCTACGCGGTAAACATAAACCCGAGTACACGTCTCATGTGGATACAGGCGATTTCGTTGTTGTAATCAATGCCGACAAGGTAAAGGTAAGCGGCAACAAGGCAAAGGGCAAAATCTACCATACTCACTCCGGGTTTCCAGGTGGTCTAAAATCCCTGTCCTTCGAAAAATTGCTGGAAAAAACGCCAGAGCGCGTCATTCAATTGGCAGTTTAATCCTTCCTATACTCAGGAAAGGAAGCGTGGGTCACAAATTGGTCGAATTGTCTAAATTGCGAAAATCAAAAGTCGGATGGTTTAGGCGCGGTTTCCCTAAACCATCCGCAGCGAAATTTTGTAAATTTTGAAACAGGCGCGTTTATACATCAAACTTCGAGTTTGATGTATAAACGGCGTGAACAGCCCCCTTAGCTTTTCCCAGAACCCCACTCATCCGAAAGGCTGTTTTCGCGCTGTTGATTTTTGATCTGGCGGCGGCTCCGTTCAGATCATCCGTCACCAGATTTTTGCAATCAGTTCTGATAAAAACCAATCAAATTATCCCGCCCTGTTTTCCAAATTTTTTTGACATTTAGTGGTTTTAGGTGTTGGATGTACAAAGGGAGGCTTTAAACTAATTTGTGGAAAGTAAATTTATGAAAAAACCATTAAAGACAAGATGGATGCTGTTGAGAGTTTTATTAAAAGTGTAGAACTTTTATCTACGATTAAGCCCTTAGATAATGACGCACTAAATAACCACTTAGATTCAAGTCATAAGTGCAATTTCTAGAGCAGGTGGCCAACTGGTACAATCCAGTGCCATTTTCTCGACCAAGGAAATTACACATGAACTATACACAGTTGACCGAATACGAACGATACCAGATTGAAGCATTTTTAAAAGCTGGTTTTACACAAAAAGCCATAGCCAGAGAGCTTAGACGAAGCCCTGGGACAATTAGCAGAGAGCTTGGTCGCAATACGGGCTTGCGTGGTTATAGGCCCCAGCAGGCCCAGCGTTTTGCCACTGAACGGCAGCATCACCACACCCATACACGTATTACAGAGATAACCTGGCAGCGGGTTGAATCGCTACTGAGGGAGGAATGGAGTCCAGAGCAGATCAGCGGTTGGCTAGCAAAATCAATCCTGCAATCTGTTAGTCCAGAATGGATTTATCAGTACATTCTGATCGACAAGAAGGCCGGGGGCGACCTCCATGCCCACTTGCGCTGCCAAAAGAAACGTAAGAAGCGTTACGGGAGCCCAGACAAGCGCGGGCAGCTAAAGAACCGGGTAAGTATCGACGAGCGTCCAGCGATTGTTGATGAGCGCAAGCGTATTGGTGATTGGGAAATGGACCTTATCATTGGGCGCTTGGGTGGCTCCGTACTGATGACGGCTGTTGAGAGAAAGACACGTTTCACAGTGATCGCCCTGGCCCCCAATAAAACGGCGAAGGCCGTCAAGGAAGCGATACTTGGGGCGCTTTCCCCCTTAGCCGCCCCGGTAGAAACACTGACCTATGATAACGGCAAGGAGTTTGCCTTACACGAGGTTATCGCCCAACAGCTGCAGGCTGAAAGCTACTTCGCGCACCCTTACCATTCATGGGAGCGGGGATTGAATGAGAATACAAATGGTCTGATCCGCCAATACGCCCCGAAAGGATCTAGCTTTGATGATATGACGCCGGAGTGTGTCCAGAGAATCTTTGATAAACTTAACAACCGGCCAAGAAAATGTCTGGACTTTAAAACCCCCAACCAAGTACTGTTTGGGATCAACCCACCGATTGCACTAGCGACTTGAATCCGCCCCATATAAAAGAAAATCTTCTTCCACTTAACGTAAGCGCACTTAAATCGACCCTATTGATTTTGTCTGCGAGCCGCTAGACAGTAGATCGCTTTACTTCGCCGTTACTCTTCGATTTCCATGTTCCAGGGCAGTAATGCTTCAAGCTTCTCCACCGTATCTGCCGCCGCAATGTGCGCCAGCACATGCTGGAGGTAAGCATAAGGTTCCAGGCCGTTCGCCTTTGCCGATTCCACTAAACTATAACAGGTCGCACTGGCTCGGGCCCCGCGGGAGGTATCTGCGAATAGCCAGGCGCGCCGACCAACCGCAAAGGGCCTGATCGCATTCTCAGCCAGCGCATTGCTGATATTCAACTGGCCGTCCTCGCAATAGCCAATCAGGTATTCCCATTGGTTCAGTGTGTACGTTATGGCCTTGTGGGTCAGGCTATCTTTGGGCACCCGGCTGACGTTCTTCTCCAGCCATGGCTTCAGGTCCTCGAGAATCGGCACGCTGAGTGACTGCCTTGCCTGTTTTTTCTTGTCGTGCTCCAGATCCTTGATCGATTTCTCTATCGCATACAGCCTTCGTATTTTACTGAGTGCAACGTCAGCCTTGGTGGGTTGCCCCACTTTCTTTTGGGTGCTCCTGGTTTCCGCCGCCCGGCTGGCTTCAACGAACTTGCGCCGGGCATGGTCAAAGCATCCAATTCGGGTAATGCCCGCTATCCGGCACACCTTGCTGTAACCGGAATAGCCGTCGGCCTGCAACACACCACCAAAGCCATCCAGCAGGCGCTCCGCCACCGCGCCAGCACGTGAGGGGTCGTATTCGAACAGCACTGATTGTTTATCCGGTGGGCCGCCGCGTATCACCCACATCCATTTATCCGATTGGGCCGTTTTGCCCGTTTCCTTCAACACTTGTATGCGCGTCTCATCCGCCTGCAGGTAATTCCCCTCAAGCTGAACCTCCCGGATCAAGTTGATCAAGGGCTGGAATACATCCTGAAGCCGTACAATCCAGTGGGCCATGTTGGAGCGGCTGATATCACCGCCGTAACGCTTGAGCATCCCCTCCAGGCGGTATAGCGGCAGTCCATCGGCGTATTTGGAGGCAATGATGTAGGCCAGCAATGCAGGACTGGCAAAGCATTTCCCCAGCGGATGAGCGGGGCGCTGTGCGGCGACAATGACATCTTCACCGTCAATATTGAATACCGCCTTTTCCTGCCAGTATTCCAGCACCTTGACCTGGGCGGGAATAAACTCCAGCTCCTCCTTGACCTTGGTGAAGAATGTTTTGGTGGCCCCATCCTTTTCCTCATCTGAAAGTGTGAGGTGTATCTGCACCCGTTGCAGCTTGTCGCTAAACCCGCGCTTTCTTTTCTTCTTTTGAGGCCGAACCCGGTCTTCTTCAGGCAGCTGCTCTTCGAGCTCACTCAGGGCGACTTCGATTTCAGCCTCATCGAACAAATCAGACTGAAACGCCAGTTTCTCACTACTGGCTCCGAATTTCTGTACCGTGGCCAGGCGCAAGTATTCTTCGAGCAGGTCAATGCGTTTACCCTGTTCAAGGATGATGTGGTTTTTGTCGCCGAGGTGTTTCTGGTGAACCTGGAGGAGCTCGTTTTTTTCTTCGAGAAGCAAACATTTATGGCTCTTCTCCGCTTTGTTGAGTGAAAAAAGATGCTGACCATCAAGTAACCTGTTGATATGTTTGGTTTATGACAACTTTACATAGGGCAGGTATATGACCATCAACATCTCACGGAATATTTTAAACCTCACGGGGCAACGTGTAAATGAAATTAAACTGGACGAAGAGGGTGACAAGATTGTTATTCACTGTAGCCGGGACGCCCGCAGGAGCACTATAGACCCCACCACAGGCAAGAAGGGAACTATCAACCAGCATATTCGCCGGCAGGTTAAGGATATCCCCCTTTTTGGGTATCCATGTGTGCTCGACATTGAACTGGCCCAAGTGTTTATTAGCAAGGGTGAGCGCCGCATTGAGGCGTGTGATTTTGTCGATAAAGGGTGCCGTTTCACCCACCGGTTTTGCCGACTGATCAGTGGATTATGCCGCCATATGTCTATTCAGGCCGTCTCCAGGCATTTGGGGATACGATGGGAGACAGTAAAGAATATCGACAAGGCATACCTGATGGAAACGCTCCCTGCGCTTGATCCTGCACAGTTGACTGGCTTGGAATATATTGGTGTCGATGAAGTTGCCAGGGCGAAAGGCCATGACTATATGACGGTGGTCTACGATATGGTCGGAGGTCATCTGGTCTGGGTGGAAGCTGGTCGAACTGCCGAGGTGTTTGCAAGATTTCTAAAACATCTCTCCCCGGATACATCCAGTAAAATCAAGGCCGTAGCTATGGATATGGGCCCTGCTTATCAAAAGGCTGTCAGGGAGTGCTTGCCGTTGGCAGACATTGTGTTTGACCGTTTTCACGTCATGAAAAATTACAGCAAAGCTATCCATAATCAGCGCCGGCTTGAGTTCAGGAAGGCCGATCCGAATGGTAAAAAACTGATGAAGGGGACGCATTATCTGTTGCTCAAAAATGCGGATAAGTTGAGTGAGAAACAAAGTAACAAGCTGCAAACGTTGTTGGATAGCAATAGCAACCTGAATGCGCTCTACGTTTTAAAAGAACAGCTTCAGTATCTGTGGAGTGCCACTTCATTTGAGGGGATGGCAGAGCAACTGGAAAGTTGGTGCTTGATAGCAGATCAGTCACACATGCTCTATCTGAAAAAGTTCGCAAAATCGCTCAGAAAACATTGTGTCGGCATCTGCAATTATGCAAAACACAAGCTAACAAGCGCCAGGATAGAGGCTGGTAATGTCAGTATAGGAATGATCCGTAAGCGCGCCAGGGGCATCAGGGATACCGAGTACTTCAAACTCAAAATTAGACAATCATCCCTCCCAGATAATCAATCTATGTTCTATTTGAAAACCTAGAATCACTCAACAAAGCGGAGAAGAGCCACATTTATCTTCAAGAATCTGGTCTTTTACGGCGAGGGCAACAAGTAATTCAGCGACGGATAAGTTCTCGTAACACCCTTGTTTTTGTTGCTTTTTTATCGCCGATTGCATGGCGTAATTATAACATTCATGGCGACAAAAAGCCTTAAAATACAGACTCATAATGCAATTTTTTATGCCCGGTCATCAGCATGATGTCGTAGCCGTCGAGCAGCCAATTGATCTGTTGTCCTGTCAGTGAAACAACTTCATCACCACGGCGAGGCCAGCGGAATTTCTCCTCGGCAAGGGCCTTGTAGTAGAGCACAAAGCCATTATCTTCCCAGTACAGGCACTTGATTTTGTTGCGCCGCCGGTTGGTGAAGGCGTACAGGCCGCCGTCGAAGGGATTGTGGCCCAGCTCTCGCTCAACGATGGCAGCCAGCCCTGCACTGGCTTTTCTAAAGTCTACTGGGTCCCGGTACAGGTAGATCCGTGACATGTCATCGGCCGGACGGAAATAGCGAGTAGTCACAGCTGCTCCAGTAGCTGGCGCACCACCGGCACGTTATCGGCACAGATACCTCGCACAATGAATCCGTTGGGCAGTGACAAGGTTAGCCCCCGATCGGCGTCAGGTCTGACACTCACTGCGGCAAAGCCACCTTGGTCTTGTTTTATAGAAGACACACGGATGGTATCGTCAAACTTCCGACGCCAGTACACAAAGCGATGGTAAGTCAGGTGATTGTGTTTGCAAAACCGGGTCTGGGACAAGCCCGACAGTTTCCAGGTTTGTATTCGCTGCTTCCAGTCAATACCTTGTGGCTGGGGCTGAGTGATATCGTTCATGATTTGCTCCTGTGTGGTTATCAGGAGAAAGTCTGGCGGGAACTCTTACAAAAAAATAGGTGCTGATTTAGGGGCGCTTACGTTTTTTCGATTCGGCAGAGTAGGCAGCCCTGCAGGACTGCTATTGCTTGAGCTCAGTGGAGGATGCGCCCCGGTTGCATCTCGTCGCGCAGATCCTTGTGTTTTTCAGTGTTTGCGGTGGCTTCCTGCTGCTGTAAATAACTGCGCAGGCGACCCACAACACTGGTTATTACGTCGATCGTTTGGCTGATTTGATCTAGGGCCATCAAGATGGTCTCGGTGTCTTTCGGGTTCTTCTCGCTTTCACTCTCGCTCATGATCAGACCTCCTTTTCTTATTCCCAGATCAGGGCGCCGCCCGTCTGATATTCGATTACCCGGGTTTCGAAGAAGTTTTTTTCCTTGCGTAAATCCATAATCTCCGACATCCAGGGGAAGGGGTTTTGTGCGTTTGGAAACTGCTCTGGCAGACCCAGTTGGGACAAGCGTCGATTGGCTATGAACTGCAGGTACTCTTCCATCATTGCCGCGTTCATTCCCAACACTCCGCGAGGCATGGTGTCTCTTGCGTATTCTATTTCCAACTGCGTGCCTTCCAGAATCATTTGAATAGCCTCTTGCTTGAACTGCTCGGTCCAAAGCTGAGGGTTTTCCAATTTAATTTGGTTGATCACATCAATACCAAAATTAAGATGCATGGATTCATCGCGTAAAATGTACTGAAACTGTTCGGCGACGCCAGTCATTTTGTTGCGTCTTCCCATAGACAATATCTGGGTGAAGCCGCAGTAAAAGAAAATACCTTCGGTCACTGCATAAAAACCGATTAGATTGCGCAGCAGCGTTTGGTCTGTTTCCAAGGTACCGGTTGTGAATGTGGGATCGGTTAGGTCATGGGTATGGTTGAGACTCCAGGCGGCCTTTTTGGCAACGGTTGGAACCTCACGATACATGTTGAAGACTTCACCTTCGTCCATGCCCAGGGATTCGATGCAGTATTGGTAGGCATGGGTGTGAATGGCTTCTTCAAACGCTTGGCGCAGGAGATATTGGCGACACTCGGGATTGGTGATAAGTCGATAAATCGCCAGCACCAAATTGTTTGCGACCAAAGAATCCGCCGTGGAAAAGTAACCCAGACTTCGCATAATTATGCGTCTTTCGTCATCCGAAAGTCCCTCAGGGTTTTTCCAGGTAGCCACATCGGCCGTCATGTTGATTTCTTGTGGCATCCAATGATTGGCGCAGCCATCTATATATTTCTGCCATGCCCATTCGTATTTGAACGGTACCAACTGATTCAAGTCGGCTCGACAGTTGATCATGGCTTTTTCGTCTACGGAGACTCGGGCAGCGCCCATTTCCAATTCTTCAATGCCCTTGGTTATATCCAGGGTTTCCAGGGTTTTTGCTGCTTGTGCTACAGGATCGATGGCATCTTCTGCCGCTAGGGGTGCCGCCACCGGTGTCGCAACCGATGCCGCAGTGTTCTCGCTCTGCGCACTAGCAACTTCCGCTGTAACTGTTTCGAGAGCCGCTTTGGCAACTTCGGGCTCTGCAACTGATTGTGCGGGTACGGCAGCACCATCCTCGCTGTAATAATCTTCCCAATTCAACATCTAATCTATTCCCTAAATGGTTCTATTGTTTTCGACCTGGATCATTATTTCGCCGAGTTACTGGCAGGCTTCGCAGTCTGGATCATCCAGCGAGCAAGCCTCAGGTACGGGAGCCGGTTGTGCCACTTGCTCCGGTCCAGACGAAACCGCGTTTAATGAACCTGTGTCGATAGTCGACTTTTCCGTTCCAGTGGCGGCTAGCGAACGCAGATAGTAAGTGGTTTTCAACCCGCTATACCAAGCCATGCGATAAGTGATATCGAGCTTCTTGCCATTGGCATTGTTGATATAAAGGTTGAGAGATTGAGCCTGATCAATCCATTTTTGACGTCTGCTGGCGGAGTCCACTAACCATCGAGGCTCTACTTCGAAGGCTGTGCAATAAATTTCTTTCAAGTCGCCCGGAACGCGCTCTACAGCCTGCACGCTACCATCGTAATATTTAAGGTCGTTGACCATGACCTGATCCCAAAGACCACGCGCTTTCAAATCTTTCACAAGGTAAGGGTTAACTACGGTAAATTCGCCGGACAGATTCGATTTTACGTACAGGTTTTGATAGGTCGGTTCAATGGATTGCGAAACCCCGGTGATATTGGCAATGGTCGCTGTAGGAGCGATCGCCATCACATTCGAGTTGCGCATTCCCTGAGTTTTCACTGTAGCGCGCAGAGCATCCCAGTCCAGGGTTTGGCTCTTGTCTACCTTAATATACTCGGCGCCACGGTTTTCAATGAGGAGGTCGAGGGAGTCGATGGGGAACACGCCCTGGCTCCACAGTGAGCCTTCATAGCTGCCGTAGCTTCCTCGCTCAGCCGCCAATGCACTTGAAGCTTCAATGGCATAGTAGCTGATGGCTTCCATAGAGCGGTCAGCGAATTCAACAACTTGCTCGGAACCGTAGGCCAGATGCTGCTTGTACAGTGCATCCTGGAAACCCATCAGGCCGAGTCCAACGGGGCGGTGGCGCATGTTGGAAGTGCGTGCCTGGGGAACCGAGTAATAATTAATGTCGATAACGTTGTCGAGCATTCTCACGGAGGTGCGGACGGTTTTAGCCAGCTTCTCCTGATCGAGACCATTTTCATCGATATGCTGAGGAAGGTTGATTGACCCTAAGTTACACACGGCGATTTCATCTTCGCTGGTATTGAGTGTGATCTCAGTACACAGATTCGACGAGTGCACGACGCCTACGTGTTGTTGCGGCGATCGCAAGTTACAGGGATCTTTGAAGGTCACCCAGGGGTGTCCTGTTTCAAACAACATGCCCAGCATCTTGCGCCACAGATTTTCAGCTTTTAAGGTTTTAAACAGTTTGAGATCGCCGCTGCGTGTCATTGCCTCGTACTCTTCATAGCGAGTTTCAAAGGCCTTGCCGTAGAGGTCGTGCAAATCAGGAGCGTCATTGGGAGAGAACAGTGTCCAGTTTCCGCCGTCAAAAACGCGCTTCATAAACAAATCGGGAACCCAGTTTGCGCTGTTCATGTCATGGGTACGACGTCGATCGTCGCCCGTGTTTTTGCGCAGCTCAACAAACTCTTCAATATCCAGGTGCCAGGTTTCAAGGTAAGCGCAGACGGCACCTTTACGTTTGCCACCTTGGTTGACGGCAACCGCGGTATCGTTGACCACTTTCAGAAACGGAACTACACCTTGAGACTTGCCGTTGGTACCCTTGATGTAAGCACCCAAAGCTCGAACGGGTGTCCAGTCATTGCCGAGTCCGCCAGCGAATTTGGACAACATCGCATTGTCGCGAATCGCGCCATAGATACCGTGCAAATCATCCGGAACCGTTGTCAGATAGCAAGAGGAGAGCTGTGGACGCAATGTTCCGGCGTTGAACAAAGTGGGGGTAGAACTCATGTAATCGAAAGAAGACAGTAGCTCGTAAAACTCAATCGCCCGGGTGTTCTTATCCTCTTCTTCGCTCGCCAGTCCCATGGCGACGCGCATGAAGAATATTTGCGGCAATTCAAAGCGCACCTCATTGCTGTGTATGAAGTAGCGGTCATATAGCGTCTGGAGGCCCAGATAAGTAAACTGAAGGTCTCGCTCGGGTAGAAGGGCGTTGCCCATTCTCTCGATGTCAAAATCTTTCAAATGAGGAGACAGCAGTTCGAGCTCTACACCTCTATCTATGTAGGCGGGCAGTGCCTCTTTATATAATGAAGTCATGTCGGCCTGGGTGGCACTGCTGGCCACCCCCAAAAAGCTCAGCGCCTCTGCGCGAAGGTTGTCGCACAACAACCTGGCCGCCGCGTAAGAATAATTCGGTTCCTGCTCAATCATGGTTCTGGCAGTGATGACTAAAGAAGTGCTCAGTTCTGCCGCGGAGAGACCGTCGTATAAATTCTTGAGCGCCTCATCCAGAATATTAGCTTCACTGACATCATCCAGATTGGTGCAGGCTTCGCTAACAATGGTGTGTATGCGTTCTAGGTCCAGAGGTGCCCGGCTGCCATCTGCCTGTACGACATTAATGTTTCCGGCGGCTGCCCGGGTAGCTGGAGAGAGGGCCTGTCTTGCTGCTCGTTTACGCGATTGTTCTTCTCGGTAGATAACATAGTCGCGAGCTATTTTGTGTTCGCCAGCGCGCATGAGGGAAAGCTCTACCTGATCCTGAACGTCTTCAATATGAATAGTGCCGCCAGAAGGCATGCGCCTGTGAAATGTCGCAGTAACCTGGTCCGTCAATTTCGCGACCGTTTCATGGATGCGACTGGACGCGGCGGCCGTGCCACCTTCCACCGCAAGAAAAGCCTTGGTAATCGCTACAGAAATCTTACTGTTTTCATAGGGAACCACCGTCCCGTTGCGCTTGATGAGGCGAATTTGCCCCGGTGCAGTGGCACTTACCTCGGCACTGACCGATGCGGTCTGCTCCGGGTTGTTAGGTGCAATGGTGGCTGACCCTAGCTGGCTGATCTCTGTTTGCATGTCTTCTCCGACGTGTGGCCCAAGGGCCTTATTTTTTTGATTAAAATTGGTGGATGCTGCCCTGGGCGTGACATTCCATTTAATGCTTTGCGGTTTTAATAAAGGAGATGCCCACACACCTGGAGTCCGATACACCACCGCCGCTGGTGGTCAGTCGGGCTCGAAGTCGTGCTGCCGATGGTCCCCTGGTCTTTCACTGTGTAATGCCCCGCAGAATTTAGCGCCGATCCTGTCATCTCTAGTGGCGCTAAAACTATCTGTATTTCCGGTTACCGATCAGCTTTTGGCCGGCTCGCTGTATTATCACCAGAAGTATCATCAGATTCTGGCTATTTTTTGAGCGGCACACCCAATATATGGGGGTTGATGGCTGACTTGGGTACAAGATAATGCGCAATAGGGCATATTGCAAGAGTAATAGCTTGGGTTTATGTTGTGGATAAGGTGTGCACAACAGGGTCTGTCTGTGGCCGCTAACTTCGCAGGCCAGAGGGCGCGGGGAGCGAGCCAAAATTACCCTATAAAAGACGAGATTTAGGCTTATCTGGTTATTTTTTTATAAGAAAATAACCAGATATACGCTTTGGTTATTTGGTAGATCTTCCAGCTTCTGAGCTACGACATTTTGAGGTTGGAGGTGCATCCCAACAGCTACCAGTAACTCAGCTATTTGCCAGCAACAGAGTCTCCATCAACGCTTTTTGCGCGTGCAATCTGTTCTCTGCCTCGTCCCATATCACTGTGTCGGGCGCATCCATTAGCCCGGCGCTGATCTCTTCTCCGCGATGTGCCGGCAGACAGTGCATATATAAAGCGTCGCTAGCGGCCGATGACATGAGGTTTTCATCGACTATATAAGGGGCAAACAATTTGGCTCGTTCAGCCTGCTCGTCCTCCTGCCCCATGGAGGCCCAGACATCCGTTATTACCAGGTCAGCACCTTGTGCAGCGGCTTTAGGATCGTGTACCACGGAAACTCGATCCCGATTGGCATCCAACAGTCTCTCGTCGGGTTCAAAGCCCGGTGGGCAGCTGATTTTGAGTTCGAAATCGAACTGTCGCGCAGCGTTGATGTATGAGTTGCACATGTTGTTCCCATCTCCAACCCAACAGGCGGTTTTACCGGCTATTTCCCCCCGGTGTTCTGTCCACGTCTGCATGTCCGCCAGGAGTTGGCAGGGGTGGTAATCATCTGTCAGAGCGTTAATCACCGGCACGCTGGACTTGCTCGCGAATCGCTCAACGATGTCGTGTGCAAAAGTTCTGATCATAATGATATCGACCATGGATGAAATAACGATGGCGCTGTCCTCAATGGGTTCACCCCGACCCAGTTGAGTGTCTCTGTCCGAGAGAAACATCGCGTGGCCACCGAGCTGGGCCATACCGGCCTCGAAGGAGACCCGGGTTCGAGTGGAGGATTTGGCGAAGATCATACCCAGGACTTTTCCGTGGAATTGGCGCTGATCGGATCCATTGCGGTGTTCGGTTTTCAGTTGTATTGCCCGACCAATCAACGCAAGTAGTTCATCGGGACTGAAGTCCAACAGGGTCAAAAAATGTCTTGGAGTAGCCATGTTGAAGTCCTATATTTCCCAGCTGCCGATCAGGGCTGTGCGTATTCGCCAATGAGCTCGGCTACACCGCTGCCCAGTAAGTGCGCTTGTTCGGCATTGATAATCAGAGGTGGCAAGAGCCGAACCGTATTGCCAGCGGTCACGTTAATGAGTAGGCCGCGTTGAAGCGCTTTTTCAACCAATTCGGTGCAATCTCTATCGAGTTCAATGCCCAGCATCAATCCTTTACCGCGAATTTCAACGACGACAGAACTCGTTGCTGGAGAACCGGTAATTTCATCGCAAATGATCTGACCCATCGCGGTGGCATTACTGAGTAAGTCCTGTTCGATCAATGTATTCACAACCGCCAGGCTGGTGGTACAGGCGAGTGGGTTACCACCATAGGTAGAACCGTGGTTGCCCGCAGAAAAAACCTTTGCTGCAGCGCCTCGCGCCAGGCAGACGCCTATGGGTACGCCATTGCCCAGACCCTTTGCCGTGGTGACTACATCGGGTATCACTCCCAGGCCCTGATAGGCAAAATAAGTACCCGTACGGCCATTACCTGTTTGTACTTCATCGAACATTAACAGCCAGTTTTGAGTGTCGCACAGCTCTCTGACAGCCAACAGGTATTGTGCATCCGCGGGTTTTATTCCACCTTCTCCCTGAATAGGTTCTATTAGTACTGCCACAACATCCGCGTTGTTACTGGCTATTTGTTTGAGTGCATCGATGTCATTTAGGGGCGCCCGGGTGAAACCCGCTACCAGCGGCTCAAAACCCGCTTGAATTTTACGGTTACCAGTGGCGGTCAGTGTGGCCAGCGTGCGGCCATGAAACGCGCCTTCAAGAACGACAATGGCGGGTTTGCTAATGTCTTTTTGATGGCCGTAGAGGCGCGCCAGCTTAATCGCTGCTTCATTGGCTTCGGCGCCGGAATTGCCAAAAAAACAGGCGTCCATCCCCGTCAACTCAGTGAGCTTGTTGGCCAGATTCTCCTGCGCTTCAACTCGATAGAGGTTAGAGGTGTGAATCAGTTTTGCAGCCTGTTCATTGATTGCAGCCAATACGGCGGGGTGAGCGTGCCCAAGAGCGTTCACACCTATGCCGGCAATACCATCCAGGTATCGATTACCCTGAGTGTCGAACAGGTAAACACCCTCACCATGGCTGAATGTTATTTCTTGCCTGGCATAAGTTTCCATTAGCGCCGACATAGCTCCTGTCCTCTCAAAAACGCAAAAAGGCAGCGGTTGCTGCCTCAATTAGGCGAACTATATCCCCTGTCACCTATGCTTGGCAAATTGCCGGCGCTGAAGTGGGAAATTTGCCCGCAATAGGGGTAGAATAGCCGGCTCTCAACGCGCCATGTCCCAGGGGATATGGTCATCAAGGCAATAGCAGGCAGGACAGGAAATGGAAATTATAGAAACAATTAAAGACCAGATTGAAAACAACGATATATTGCTCTACATGAAGGGTTCGCCCAACCAACCTCAGTGCGGGTTTTCCGCCAAGACGACGCAGGCACTCATGACTTGTGGTGAACGTTTTGCCTACGTCGATATATTATCGAACCCGGAGATTCGTGAGCATCTACCCAAGTACGCAAACTGGCCTACCTTTCCCCAGCTTTGGGTCAAGGGCGAGTTGATCGGCGGGTGTGATATTGTCACTGAAATGCTTGAGTCAGGCGAGCTGCAGCAGCTGATTAAAGAAGCGGGAGCTTCAGCTGTGGCTGAATCTGAATAAAAGGGTTCTTCCGAGTTTCCTATGGGTAAAAGCCAAACAATGGTCAAGAATGTGGTACAAGAGTCTTTTTTTATGGAGATATTCAAATGAAAGATACCGCGTTGTTTACTCAACTTTTGGGGCTTGGCGACCCATGGAAAATCACGGCTATTACTCCGGGTCTGACCGACAAATCAATTACCCTCCAGATAGATTGGCCAAAGGGAACGAAAGGCGCGTGTAGTGTCTGCCATGCCCTTTGTTCGGTTTACGACCATCGTGAGCAACGCACATGGCGACACCTTGATACGATGCAGTTCAAGACGCAGTTAGTTGCTCAGGTTCCGCGTATTCATTGTAAAGCGCATGGAATCAAAAGCCTGAAAGTACCGTGGGCAGATACGCAGGCACGCTTTACGCATTTATTTGAGCGTTTCGCTATTGATGTGCTGTCGGCTGCCAGCAACAAGACACAGGCCGCAAAACTACTTGGTCTGTCGTGGGATGAGGTGCATCATATTCAATCCCGAGCAGTGAAAAGAGGGATGGACAGACGCTCTGTTGAGGAAGTGAAACACCTTGGCATCGATGAAAAAAGTTTTCGCAAGGGGCAATCCTATGCCAGCCTGCTGTACGATTTGAATGCGTCCAGAGTGCTTGAGGTCGTGGCAGATAGAACGACGGAATCGGCAACCGCATTGCTGTCCACGCTTCCAGAACAGCAGCGTAATGAAGTAGCTGCTGTTGCCGTGGATATGTGGGTTCCATTTATGACGGCAGTTGAGGCGACTTTACCGAACGCCGCCATTGTTCACGACAAGTTTCATATTGTCAGTTATCTTACAAAAATGGTTGACCAAGTCAGGCGCAAAGAAAATAAAACATTAAGAGCCGCCGGTATCAATGACCTGGTCGGGTCTCGCTATACCTGGTTACGCAATCCCGACAACTGGAGTGAAAAAGATGAAGCCACTTTTTATGGCCTTCAATCAAAGGGGTTGAAGGTTGCCCGAGCCTGGGCAATCAAAGAGACGCTGCTTGACCTGTGGACTTACAGCTACGATAAACCAGCCCGGGCGTTCTTTAAGAAAGGGTACTGGTGGGCGACACATTCACGTCTAAAGCCGGTCATATCAGTCGCCAAGATGCTAAAGAAACATCTCGACAACATAATGACTTACTTGAAACATCGCATCACCAATGCGACCGCAGAAGGATTTAATTCAAAGATTCAGACAATAAAATCGGCTGCCCGAGGATTTAGAAACTTCGAAAACTATCGAGTTTCAATTCTGTTCCACTGTGGAAAACTCAACCTCTACCCACAGGATTCCCAGTAGAACCAATAAAAGCAGCAAGTTTTGCCAATAAAAAAGGCGGGCCATTGGCCTGCCTTTTTGCTCTCTTCGGGTCAACACTCACCAGAGACAATAAGGCCGGCTTTGTTGAATTCCAGGTCCACCCCTTAAGCCGGCTTGACCGTATTCATCGCTGTTTGAAGGTAGTTTTGCAAACCCACCTTATCAATTAAGCCCAGTTGGGTCTCAAGCCAGTCGATGTGCTCCTCCTCGGCTTCCATGATCTCCACGAACAAATCCCGGGACACGTAGTCTCCGTTGGACTCGCAGTAGCCAACGGCGGCTTTTAGATCGGTGTGGGCCAGATGCTCAAGTTTCAGGTCACTGGAGAGCATTTCCTGGGTGTTTTCACCGATAAGCAACTTGCCTAGATCCTGCAAATTGGGGAGACCTTCGAGAAATAGGATGCGCTCAATAAGCTTGTCCGCATGTTTCATCTCATCGATGGATTCGTGATATTCGTGGTCTCCCAACTCCTGAAGACCCCAATCCTTATACATACGCGCATGGAGAAAGTATTGATTGATGGCAACCATTTCGTTGCCGAGTACTTTGTTTAAATGCTCTATGACCTTTGCGTCACCCTTCATGGTAAACCTCTGTCGCGGGGGAAAATGGGATGATGCGCCTCTCGCTGGCTAATGTCAACGTAAGTTATTGATTTTACTCGTTATTTATAATGATAATCGAAATAGTTATCAACGCGTTTTCGTTGTAGCTACACACACAGCAAGGTGTGAGTGTTTAGCTATGTAAAAGGAGGTGTTGGGCTTACAGGAGCGGGAAGGTTTAGCTTACGGCGTAGAAGAGTTGTTCGTTGTCGGCTAGATCATTGAGGGATTCGCGAACAATTTCACGAGTAAGAACGCCGCATTTGCCGCACTGGCTGGCAACACCCAGGGTTTTTTTAACTTCACGCATTGAGCTGGCACCGTCTTCAACCGCTGCGCGGATCTGGGTGTCGGTAATGCCTTTGCAAATGCAGACGTACATTCGTTTTCTGGTCTCGATTAGGTTTACGTGTGATCTAGGATTGATACACTAATCTTAATGAGAATGATTGTCAACACGAAATGCGATTGAGGATCATTTGAGCTGTCTCGCCGACAACAGTTGCCTCAACCTGTGCTCGACCAGCGGCAGGCGGTCGTTGCCGAAATACATATCCTCGCCATTCACATACATCGTGGGAGAGCCATAGCCGCCTCGGGATATGAGTTCTTCGGTGTTACTGCGCAGCAAGTCCTTGAAACGCTGCTCCGCGATGGCCGCAAAGTAGGCTTTCGGGTCGAGGCCCACACTTTCAACGATAGATAGCAGAACCTCATCGTCAGAAATATCCCGGTTGGCACCCCAGTAGGCTTTGAACAGCGCCTCGGAGTACTGAACAATCACACCGCACTGTTGTGCAAAGAAAGCACCGCGCATAGCCTTGACACTGTTCACGGGAAAGACGTCGGGTTGCTCAACCTTTATACCAGTAAATTCCGACCAGTTTTTCATGTCTTTGAAATAATGTGCCAGTCGCTGCTCGTCGGCGAACATACCTTCCCTGGCGGCATAGATACGTTTGTTCACTGCGTTAAACACGCCCCCTACCAGGATTGGCCGCCAACGTATGGGTAACTCGAGTTCTTCCATAAGCGGTATTACCCTGGCAAAGGCGAGGTAGGTCCAGGGGCTGGAGCAGTCGTAGAAAAACTCTAGCTCGGGTAGTGATGCCATCATTGTACCTTCAATATTTGCGTCGGAGCTTATCACAACAGCCGCCACGTTCAGGTATAATCGCCCCCTTTGAAATCCAGAGTTCCAAGAAATGAATGTTGAAACGTATATGAGCGAATTGGGTCAAGCGGCGCGCAAAGCGTCGCGGATCGTCGCCGCCTCATCTACGGCAGTGCGCAATGCAGCCTTGCTGGCCGCCTGTGATGCAATCAATGAATCCAGAGCTGCGCTCATTGAAGCAAACGTCCAGGATTTGGCCCGCGGAAAAGAGAGCGGCTTATCCGCGCCGCTAATGGACCGACTGGAACTGACGGAACCTCGAATCGAGGCCATGCTGGAAGGCTTGCGCCAGGTTGCTGCTTTGGTTGATCCGGTTGGTAGCATCAGTCAACTCAATACCTTGCCCTCTGGTATTAGAGTAGGTCAGATGCGTGTGCCGCTGGGCGTCATTGGAATTATTTACGAGTCCCGTCCCAATGTGACGGTAGAAGCTGCCAGTCTTTGTTTAAAGTCAGGTAACGCCACTATTCTTCGCGGAGGCTCAGAGGCTTTGGCCTCTAATTGCGCTATCGCCAGCGCTCTTAATAGTGCGCTACTCGAAGTCGGGTTACCCGCAGCTGCTATTCAAGTGGTGGAAACAGCGGATAGAGCAGCGGTGGGTCAGCTTATCGCCATGCCAGAATATGTTGATGTCATTATCCCTCGGGGTGGGAAGAGTCTGATTGAGCGGATCAGTCGTGATGCCAAGGTTCCGGTCATAAAACACCTCGATGGCGTCTGTCATGTTTACATTGATGATGGGGCCGATATTCCGATGGCCGTTGAGATTGCCGTGAATGCCAAAACCCAGCGCTATGGTACCTGCAACACTATGGAGACGCTTCTGGTTGCCGAGTCTGTCGCGCCTGAGGTATTGCCTTTAGTGGCTGATGCCTACGCGGCGGCTGGAGTTGAACTTCGTGGCTGTGACAAAACGCGAACAATTTTGCCCGCTGTGATTACTGCTACGGACGAAGATTGGCACGCCGAATATTTGGCTCCGATACTCGCTATTCGTGTCGTTACAGATATGGATGAAGCGATACAGCATCTAGCGATTTACAGCTCAGACCATACAGACAGCATCGTCACCAACGACCACGGCCGCGCAATGCGTTTTCTCAGGGAGGTAGATTCCAGCTCGGTAATGGTGAACGCCTCTACGCGTCTGGCGGATGGCTTTGAGTATGGTCTGGGTGCGGAGATCGGTATTTCCACCGACAAGTTGCACGCTCGAGGCCCGGTGGGTCTTGAAGGGTTAACCTCACAAAAATATGTAGTTCTGGGTGAGGGGCAGATTCGCTCTTGACCCATTCCACTGACGCTCTAACACCCGTTGGTGTTTTTGGTGGGACTTTTGATCCGGTTCACAACGGGCATTTGCGATCGGCGCTGGAACTGGCTCAGAGCTTGAATCTGGAACAGCTTCGTATGATGCCCTGCGCCGATCCCGCGCATAGAGATGCACCCCAGGCGAGCGCCGAACATCGGGCCGCCATGCTTGAGGGGGTCCTTGAAGGTGATCCGGCGCTGGTATGCGACCGGCGCGAACTGGACAGGGAGGGTCACTCCTATACCATCGATAGCTTGATCGAACTGCGTGAAGAATTTGGGCAAGAGCGTAGCATTTGCCTAATCATGGGCTGTGATGCGGTCCTGAACATCAGCAGCTGGCATCGTTGGAATGAATTACTGGATTTTGCGAACGTGGTAGTGATCGCGAGGCCGGGCTGGCAACTCCCGAAACAAGGCCTCATTGCCAACTGGCTTGGAGACAACGCCTGTGCCGCAATCGAAGAACTGCATAGCAGCAGCGCCGGTGTGATACTAGTGGAGGAGCTTCGGCCCCTTCCTATATCTGCCAGTGAGATTCGCCAGCTCATTAAAGACGGGCAGTCAGCGAGGTTTCTCTTGCCTGAATCTGTCATCGATTATATTTCGAAGCATGGTTTGTACACTTAAAACTGAGGAACATATGAAGCAAGTAGTTATTCCGACTCAAGCGCGCGGCCCCTATGGAAGCTGAGGCGCTCAAAAAATTGGTCATCGACGCCCTTGAAGATCTCAAGGCAGTCAACACGGTAAGCATTGATGTGTCTGCATTGACCGATGTCATGGATCACATGATTGTCACCAGTGGAACTTCAAGCCGCCATGTCAAATCTCTAGCCAGCAACGTTGGTGTCGAAGCGAAAAAGCTCGGTATGCACCCAATCGGTGTAGAGGGCGGCGATGCTGGAGAGTGGGTGTTAGTTGATTTTGGCGATGTCGTGGTTCACGTCATGCAGCCGGCTACCCGAGATTTTTATGACCTCGAGCGCCTCTGGGTAAATCCGGAACCCAACAGTTAATGCGGTTAAGCATTATCGCTGTAGGCGGAAAAATGCCCGCCTGGGTGAAAGAGGGAGTCGGAGAGTACGAACGTAGAATGCCTCGAGAACTGAAAATGCAGTGGCGAGAGATTTCATTGGTTAGGAGAGGCAAAGACACAACCCCCGGGATGTTAAGGCTGGCCGAAGGCGAGAAAATACTGAAAGCAATTCCCGCAGGGGATGCCGTCATTGCACTTGATGTCAAAGGCAAGAGCTGGACTACGGAGCAACTCGCTGGCCAGCTGACGAATTGGAAGATGTCGGGTGACAACTACACGCTTTTAATAGGTGGTCCGGATGGCTTGTCGGCTCCCGTTCTTGAACGAGCGAGCCAGCGCTGGTCTTTGAGTGAATTGACATTACCTCACCCACTGGTTCGGGTAATACTGGCAGAGCAACTGTATCGGGCTTGGACAATTACCGCCAACCACCCGTATCATCGCGAGTAAGTAGCCGACGCTCATGCGGATCGAAAACGCCTAAATGCTCAATCAAATCCATTTAAAGGATCCCTACCGAGAATCGCGCATCTACGGTGCTCGCACTATCACTGCAATTTTGGTGGTGTCGGGCTTACTGGCAATTCTCGTTACGCGATATTTTTCACTACAGATTACCGAGTATGAGATATACCGTACAGAGTCCGATCGCAACAGGGTGCAGTTGCAGCCGCTGCCCCCCAAACGCGGGTTGATTTATGACCGCAACGGCGTGTTGCTTGCTGACAATCGGCCAAGCCATATATTGTCTATTGTTCGCGAACGTGTGCCCGACCTCGACGAAACGCTTGCACAGCTGCAGGAAATGGTACCCATCACCGAGCGCGACCTGGATAACTTTCACAAAAAGTTGAACAGACGCCGCCCCTATGAGGCGGTGCCATTGCGTTTTCGCCTGACAGAAGAGGAGCGCGCTCGCTTAGCGGTCAATCGGTATCGCCTGCCGGGTGTTGTAGTTGACGCCCAGCTGATGCGGTATTACCCGCGCGGTGAATTGTTTTCTCATGCCCTGGGGTATGTGGGAAGAATCAGTGAGAACGAAGCATACGACCTCGATGAAGTGAATTATCGCGGAACATTTCATATCGGCAAGGTTGGCGTGGAAAAATACTATGAAGATACGCTGCATGGAACGGTCGGCTACCAAAATGTAGAGACCAACGCCCATGGCCGGGTTCTACGGGTTTTGGAAAGTCATAGCCCAATTCCGGGAAGCGATCTGGTTTTACATTTGGATTCGCGTATACAACAGGCGGCTTACGATGCTCTGGATGGCCGCCGCGGTGCTGTCGTTGCGATAGATCCAAAAACTGGAGGGGTGTTGGCGCTTGTTTCCAATCCGGGTTTCGATACCAATTTATTTGTTAATGGCATTAGCTCGCTCAATTACAATACGCTTCGTGATTCTCCGGACGTGCCGCTTTTTAATCGAGCTGTGCAGGGCCAGTATCCGCCCGGATCGACGATTAAACCCATGATGGCCATGGCGGGCCTGGAGACCGGGTTGGTCACTCCCGAAACCACGGTGCCCGATCCCGGCTGGTATCGACTTCCGGGTGACTCCCGGCGCTATCGCGATTGGATACTGAGAGTCAGAGGAACCGGTCATGCGCCCGAGGTCGACATGAAAATGGCGATCTCGGAATCCTGCGACGTGTATTTTTACGACCTGGCCCGACGTTTAACCATTGATGGAATGCACGAGCAGCTAAAACCCTATGGTCTGGGTTCGCGCACTTTGATTGACACGACCAGTGAGCGCCCCGGTGTATTGCCTTCGACGCGCTGGAAGCGAGAGGCCCGTGCAACTGTGTGGTATCCCGGCGAAACTCTCAGTGCAGGAATTGGTCAGGGTTATATGTTGACCACTCCGTTGCAGCTAGCAGTTGCCACCGCCGTCCTCGCCAGTCGTGGAGAGCGACGAACTCCCCAATTTTTGAAAGAGATTGATGGCGAGGAAATAAAACCGACAAAATTACCCTCTGCCGAGGCCCGCCCCGAGCATTGGGACGCCGTCTATGATGGCATGCGTGAGGTAGTGCATGGCGAACGAGGTACCGCCAAAACCTTGTCCAAAGGTATTGAGTACACGATGGCCGGTAAGACCGGCACCGCTCAGGTGATTGGTATCGCTCAAAACGCGGTCTACAACGAGGATGAAGTGTCAGAGCGCAACCGCCACCACGGCTTGTTCATCGCTTTTGCACCCATGGAGGCACCGACTATTGCCGTCGCTATTATTGTTGAAAACGGTGGTGGTAGCTCAGCCGCGTCCCCCATTGCGCGAAAGGTTATCGATACCTGGCTTCTCGGGGAGTCGGGTTAGTGGGCGATTACGTACGCCAGCTTCCACCCGGTTCTGCCGACCTGGCGAGACGTCCCAGCGCGGCAATGCGATTTCATATCGATCTGCCGTTGCTGATATTACTTATGGTGCTGACCGGCTTTGGGTTGTTTGTTCTTTATAGTGCTTCAGGACAGCAAATGTCAGCGGTAGTGCGGCAGGGTCGATATTTTCTTGTGGCCTATGTTCTCATGATCTTCGCGGCCCAGATCCAACTGCAGCGCTATGAACGCTGGGCGCCATGGTTGTATGCAGCGGGCGTTTTATCCTTGGTGGCGGTGCTTTACGTAGGTGTGGGAGCCAAAGGTGCACAGCGCTGGTTGGAGATTGCGGGGTTTCGATTCCAGCCCGCCGAGATTATGAAACTCGTTGTCCCTTTAACGCTGGCCTGGTATTTGGCAGAACGAATACTCCCGCCACGATTTAAGTATGTTATTGGTTCTCTTATGATTTTGGGATTACCCGCTGTATTGATTCTTAGGCAACCCGATCTGGGTACGGCCTTACTTATCGCTGCCAGTGGTATTTTCGTGTTGTTCATGGCAGGAATTGGCTGGCGCTATATTGTCGGTGCAGTGGTGGTGTCCGTAGCCTCGGCCTGGCCGGTATGGCAGTTTGTCCTCAAGGATTACCAGAAGCAGCGAATTTTGACGATGTTTAACCCCGAGAGTGACAAATTGGGCGCGGGCTGGAATATCATACAATCCAAGACGGCCATCGGTTCCGGGGGTTGGGAGGGCAAGGGTTGGCTCAATGGCACCCAGTCACAGTTGGACTTTCTGCCGGAGAGTCACACCGATTTCATTATCGCGGTTCTTGCCGAGGAGTTTGGTCTTCGCGGTGTGTTGGTGTTGGTCGCCATTTACCTGTTGATATTGCTGCGCGGTTTTTGGATAGGCATCCATGCCCAAACCAGTTTCGGTAGAATGATGGCGGGCAGTCTAACACTCACCTTTTTCGTTTATATCTTTGTTAACATGGGTATGGTTGCAGGATTGCTGCCCGTGGTGGGGGTTCCCCTTCCGTTGGTGAGCGCCGGGGGTACCTCGGTAGTTACCCTGATGGCTGGTTTTGGAATTCTCATGGCGATCAGTACCGAAAATAGAATGGTGTTGCGTTGAACCAATCAGCACAGCGCTTTTCTCATCCAGCATAGTTTCTAAAACAACGAGATTCAAATCATGGCGGTAATTTTCAAGGTAATGCTGATTGCGACAGCTTTTTGGTCGGCAATGGCGTGTTCGGACCCCAATTACGCAGGAAACCCGGCTGCTGCCGCAGTGATCGAAGAAATGGTGCAAGAGCACGATTTTGAGCGCGAGGAATTGCTCGCCCTGTTTGCGGCTGCCGAACGCAAAGACACTATTCTCGAAGCGATCGCCAGGCCGGCCGAAAAAACCAAAGCCTGGTATGAGTACCGGGCGATATTTCTCAACGAAAAACGTGAAGTGCAGGGGGTGGAGTTTTACATCGAGCATCGCGACACCCTACTGCGCGCGGAGCGGGAATTGGGTGTTCCAGCCCAGGTGATTGTTTCCATCATCGGTGTCGAGACTTATTACGGTCGAAACGCTGGCAGCTACCGAGTGATAGATGCCCTGTCCACTTTGGCCTTCGATTACCCCAGGCGCTCTACTTTTTTCACCAAGGAACTCAAAAACTTCCTGATGCTCACGCGCGACCAGGGTCTTGACCCTCTGGCTTTTAAGGGCTCCTACGCCGGTGCGATGGGTTACGGCCAGTTTATGCCCGGCAGTTACCGCAGCTATGCGATAGATTTTGACGGCGATGGCCTGATCGATATCTGGAACAACCCGGTGGACGCTATCGGCAGTGTCGCCAACTATTTCAAAAAGCACGGATGGCGTTCTGGGGAGACGGTCGTAGTGCCGGCGCAGGCGGGCGAGGCCGTTGCAGATGAGTGGTTTGTGCAAAGTAGAGCCGATCTGAAACCAAAGAATAATATTGCCGAGTTTTCCCTGGCGGGTATTACGAGCGAGCACGAGCGTCCCGGTAGTGAGCTAGCCACCGCTATGAAATTTGAACTCGAAGGCGGTTACGAGTATTGGTTGGGGCTGCACAACTTTTACGTGATTACTCGGTACAACCACAGTGCGATGTACGCTATGAGTGTTCATCAGTTGAGTGAGAGACTAGCGGAGAAATTTCCTCAGTAATGGAGCGCCGATTGCAAAAGCTGCGCAATACACACCTTATCCTGTTCGCGCTTTGGGTGGTTGGCTGCAGTTGGTCACCGTCCGGGCCATACACAGTTCGTCATGATAGTGCGCCTTTGCATGCGATCGGGCCGGACGATGTTGCGGATGCCATACCCGTTGCAGACCCGATTACCAGCGCTGGCAATAGCAGTCCCTACCGTGTTCGAGGGGTAAGCTACCATGTCTTGCAGGACGCAAGTTCTTACAAGGAGCGTGGTACCGCCTCCTGGTATGGCGCCAAATTTCAAGGTCACAAGACCGCCAACGGCGAAATTTACAATCTCTACAGCGCCACCGCAGCCCATAAGACTCTCCCTATACCGAGTTATGTGCGCGTAACCAACCTGGACAATGGCCGCAGTATTGTCGTTCGGGTAAACGATAGGGGTCCATTTCACCCCGACAGAGTCATCGACCTTTCCTATGCCGGCGCTGTGAAATTAGGTTATATGGCCAGTGGAACAGCTGAGGTAGAAGTCGAAATTGTCACTGTATCGGGTGTTGATGACAGGCGCGGTTCACTGGGAGGTGACTACCGCTTTTTGCAAGTAGGGGCCTTTGGCGTGGAGACTTCCGCAATAGAGTTACAGGGAAGGTTGGCCGCTGTATTGGCAACCCCCGTGTTCGTGAGCCCGGTGTTGGCGGGGAAAAACTTGCTGTATCGGGTTCGCGTTGGGCCGGTGGCAGATAGCGATACCATGGGGCGGGTTCGACGTCAGTTAGTAGCATTAGGTTATGCCCCCGGGCAGCCCATTCCCTGAAAATCCCAGCACAAAGTGTAACTTTGGAAGATGAAAGTTAGGGCTTGAATTCTTTCGCTGTAGGGAGCCATGGGTTAACATCTGGACCCTTTCTCCATCGATTTATGACAACTGGTTCCTGAATTTATGACACGCTTTTCCCTAGCTCTAATATTGATGATGTGTGCAGCCGGTACACAGGCCGTAAGCATTGTGCCTTCACCGCCCCAGGTCGCAGCTAAATCCTACATTTTGATCGATGCCGACAGTGGTGAGGTCCTGGTGGAGGAGAACGCTGATCTACCCCTGCCTCCGGCCAGCCTAACGAAGCTTATGACCAGTTACGTGCTGACGGCGGAAATCGCATCAGGGCGTGTCGCTGCAGACGATATGGTGGTGGTGAGCGAGAATGCCTGGTCTCAAAATCCGGTTTTTAATGGCTCTTCGTTAATGTGGATAGAGCCGGGCAAAGATGTCTCTATCGCGGACCTGCATCGCGGAATTGTGGTTTCTTCGGGCAATGATTCGACGGTCGCAGTTGCCGAACATCTTGCGGGCAATGAATCTGCCTTTGCGGATATGATGAACGGTTATGCCGAGGCTTTGGGCATGGTCGACAGTTATTTCGTTAATTCACACGGTCTGCCGGCACCGGATCATCTGACGACGGCGCGGGATCTGGCGACCCTTGCCCAGGCACTGATCTCCAGATTCCCGGAAGAGTATGAGCTCTACAAGGAATCTGAGTTTACCTACAACAATATACGCCAGTACAACCGCAACACACTGATGGCCGAAGATGCATCGGTGGATGGATTGAAAACAGGTTACACCAAAGAGGCGGGCTACTGCCTGGTGGCTTCTGCCGAGCGTCGTGGAATGCGTCTTATTTCGGTAGTGCTTGGAACCTCCAGCACCAATGCGCGGAAAAACGAAACCCGAAGTTTGCTCAACTATGGCTTCCGGTTTTTTGAGACAGCAACCTTGCAAGAGGGCATGAAGGAACTGGCAAAACCGCGCATTTGGAAAGGTCAGCAGGACTATGTCTCAGTTGGATTGATGGACGATGTTGTTTTAACCCTCCCGCGTGGCAAAAAGAAAAACCTGGATACCTCAATCGAAGTGGATGAGACCATTAGTGCTCCTATTGCCCTGGGAGACAAGCTGGGGCGAGTGGTGATGAGCCTCGATGGAGAGATCGTCTATGAGTCTCCCTTAGTGGCACTGGAAGCCGTCGAGCCCGGTGGCTTCTTTGCGCGTCTGTGGGATTGGGTTCTGATGTTCATTGCCGACCTGTTTACCAGCTAACTTATACTGTCACTTTTCCGAGGCTGGAGATTCTCCCCATGCAGGAACCCGACCCTCCAAAAATAGAGTTTCCCTGCGAGTATCCGATTAAAGTTCTGGGTCGCAGTGGCGAGGATTTCGAGTCGGTCATTTTTTCCGTTTTCGAACAATTCGCGCCTGGTTTTGATCGGAACTCAACGATCACCAATGTGAGTAAGAAAGGAACCTTCAGCTCCATCACGATTACGATTACAGCCACTGGCGTCAATCAGCTGGACGCGCTACATCAAGGCCTGCTTGCGACAGGTATTGTAAAAATGGTCATCTGAATACAGTCATGGGAAAGATCGTTCATAAAGAGTTGGGTCTGGTGCCCTACGAACCCACACTTCAGGCAATGAAAGACTTCACCGATTCTCGCAGCGAAGACTCGGCCGATGAGTTGTGGTTGCTTCAACACCCGAAAGTGTTCACTCAGGGTTTGGCGGGGAAGGCTGAACACGTGCTCGCACCAGGTGATATTCCAGTGATTCAGGTAGATCGCGGTGGACAAGTTACTTACCACGGTCCCGGTCAATGGGTGTTGTATCTCATGGTCAATTTGCGCCGCCATCAGTTGGGCGTGCGTGGTTTGGTTGATCTTATCGAGGGCACTCTGGTGGATGTGTTAGCGGAGCTGTCTATCGATGCAAGCGGCAGGCCAGACGCACCGGGAGTCTATGTCGATGGCAGTAAGATTGCCGCACTGGGGCTGCGGGTCCGCAAGGGCTGTAGTTATCACGGCTTGTCTCTCAATGTCGATATGGACCTGGAGCCCTTCGAGCGTATCAACCCCTGTGGCTTTGAAGGTCTGGAAGTGACTTCGGTGGCTCAGTGTCTGCCCGGGAAATCGGTAGATATGGAGGGGATAGGGCGCCGTTTGTTGGATCTGGTTACTCAGCGGCTGTCCGTCTAATGGCGTACCGGCCGCTTTTGCAGTTTGCGCTGCAAGGTGCGCCGGTGCATGTTCAGTGCTCGGGCCGCCGCCGAGATATTGCCGTCATTGTCCTGCAGTACTTTTTGTATATGTTCCCACTCCAGTCGATCGACCGATAGCGGGTCAGCGGGAATCTCAGAAGTTGAGGGAGTAACATCCTCGCCTCCGAAGCAGCGTAGAATTTCTTCAATGGTTGCCGGCTTACACAGGTAGTTCAGCGCACCGGCTTTGGTGGCCTCCACAGCGGTGGCGATACTGGAGTATCCGGTCAGCACGACCAGCGAAGCTTTTGGTGCGGCCGCCAGTAGACCCGGAAGTATTACCAGGCCTGATGAATCCGGCATATTCAAATCCAGAAGAATCAGATCCGGCTGCCATTGCTGACAGGCCAAAACGGCAGCCTTGGCATTGTTGCACGCTTCTACCTCGAATCCTCTGCGTGTGAATCCCCGGCTCATGACTTCGGTAAAAGTAACGTCATCGTCCACCAGAAGAATTCGTTTCCCTGGGGTCTTCATGAATGTTGACTCGCCAATGGGAGAGGAATGCCGAGTGTTGCGATTGTGCCTCCATCGGGGGCATTGCGAAGTTCAATGTTCCCGCCGTAGCGCTCCACAGTGGCATGGCTGAGCAGTAAACCCAACCCCAGGCCGCTATCACTGGCATGTACTACAGGTTTGCCTAATTTCTGTAGTAATTCAGCGGGTACACCAGGTCCATGGTCAACAATCGTTATATGCCCCCAGCCGCGTGCCCAGCCCAGTTCAACCTCCACCTGATCGCTAGAGGCGTTTGCGGCGTTATTGAGTAAATTTTCCAATGCCTGGGTCAGGGTGAGGTCTATTTCGACCAAGGGGGATTCGCCATCGCCGGCGCAACTGAGGGTGTAGATCACCTGCGGTCTGCGTACGGCCCAGCGTTTGAGTGCGCCGGTGACCCAATCCTGCAAAGGTAGAGATTGCTTTTCGTGGGTTGAGCTTAGCTGCGCCGTGCGCGAAAGATCCTGCAGAATCGACTTGCAGTGCTCCAGTTGAGTCTGCATCACGCAGCAGTCCTTCTTTACCGCTTCACTGACTTCTTCGTCGGCGAGTAACTCCTCCAAAAGAACACTGATGGTCGATAGGGGTGTACCAAACTCATGCGCAGTCCCCGCGGCAAGTCCGGCGACAGCCATAATCTGATCATTGCGCAAACTATCTTCCTTGCGTGCAACGGCCTCCTGCTCCTGAGCGCGCAGTGTACTGGCCATCCGCACAACAAAATAGGTGATGAGTCCGGCACTAAATAAAAAGTTGAACCACATCCCAAGGATATGCAGGTTGATCCCATCACCCATATTCATGTTGGCGTGAGGGGTAAACAGCGGGAAGGGGAGATAGTAATAGAGCAGCAGGCTATAGGCTGCCAAAGAAGAACCCGTTACAAACCAGGTATAGCGCCAGGGTAAAACCGCGGCAGATACTACTAACGGGACGATGTAATAGGACACGAAGGGATTGTTGGCGCCTCCACTGAAATACATCAGGCTGGTCCAGCCCAAGACGTCGATTAGTAGCTGGCCGAAGAATTCAGGGTCGGTTATGGGCCAGTAGCTGGTGCATCGCCACAGACTGGCAATCGTTATGAGGGCTAATATGCCGATACAGATACTCAGGCCGGCAATTTCCATTTCACCGCTTCCGCTTGCCCAGACATACACCATCACAGCTGTTTGGCCCAGAAGTGCAACGCTGCGCATTATGAGCAGGCCTCTAAGATTGTCCGCGGATGGATTATAACGGGCGGGAGTTCTACGTATGCCGGGGTTCATATTTTTATTATATCCTCCGTTGGCCCTGTGCCCAGTAATATCGGCAGCGCCTGAAATCCTGCGCGTAATTATTGCGTAAAGCTTAGGCCTGACGCCATTGTCCAAAGGCGCGTATAATTCGCGCTTTTTCACCGAGTAAATCATGTCAGACCCAAGTAAGGCCATTTCCGCCAGGCGTACCTTCGCGATCATCTCCCGCCCCGATCTATCCCTCAAAGTTACTGACTGACAGTTAGAGTCAAAAACCCCCTAATTCCCCGTATTTATTGAATATTCTTCCCATATATACGTTAATGGAAGTCACTAAAAGACAGGCTGAGCCTTCACAGTTGCGTACATATTGGCGTACATAATTTGAATTTTAAGGCTCTTAAGAAATATGTACGCAAGGATGTTGAGAGGTAGATTATGTCTCTATCAAATGCTTGGCTCAAAGCAAATTTAGGTAGGAAGCGCGAGAAAGTAGAAGAGTTTAAAGACCGCGATAATATGGGTATTCGGGTGTCTCCTCTCGGCAAGATAACCTTTCAAATGCGCTATCGCTATGACAATAAACATTGCCGCCTTGATCTTGGTTCCTATCCTAAAATATCTCTCAAAGAGGCGAGGAATGAAAATGACCGGCTGCGAAAGGAGATTGAGCAAGGGCATAATCCAAAAATCGTTAGGAAGCTCGAAAAACAGGCGATCATCAATGCAGGTTCATTAGAATCTATTTTTCGACAGTGGTATGAAGGCTACTGTAAAAAGAATAAGAAAATGCATCACGAGATCAAACGCAGCTTTGAATTATATGTTCTGCCGGTTATTGGTGATTTACCCGCCGAGAAAATAACCCTTCACCAGTGGCTTGCGATCTTGGAAGAGCATGCTGAAAAGCGCCCGTCCATTGCTGACCGTATCTTAACCAACGGTAAGCAAATGCTTAAATGGGCGGTGAGGCGTAAACTTATTCCTGAGAGTGCCCTAACAGGCATCAATGCTAGGGAGGATTTGCAGCTTAAAAAAGGTGTAGGGGATAGATCGTTATCTGACGATGAAATTAAATATGTCTGGTTGGCAATTAATGAATCCCGTATGTCTACTAAACTAGAGTTTAGAGCGAAAGAGCTGTTGTCGGAAGCTTCAATCCCGACTCCTTTTCCTTAATGTTCTCTCAAAACCTGCGTGTAATACAAGCTGCAACGCAATGTTACCCATCTTGTATATAATCTACCGCACCAGGGGCTTGGAATTTTTTGCATCTTTCGTTCCACCAGCTTCGAACGTTAACATGGCGAAAATGTTTTGTCAGACCCAGCCTGATTCTTCCCGCTGTAATAATATCCGGCTTGCGCCATGGTGCATCCGTCACCAGTGGGCCCGCTTTATCACCCAATACCAGCGTCAACAAATGAAGCAGTCCGTAACCTACAGTCGTCAAGTGAACCCAGCGATGCAGCGTTTGGCGCCGTTGCTGCCAGGCTTCTTTGAGCCCCCACAATTGTTTCAACTGGTAGTACATCGACTCAATCGACCAACGCAGTCCGTAATCTTCAATCACTTGTTCGCTCGTTAGAGTCGTATCGGTTGAAAGAAATAATCGAGTCTTGGTCCACTGACCTTTACCCCTGTCTAGCTCGCACCAAACGGCTCTGACTAACTGACCGTCAAGGAACCTTGCCTTGGCGAGCCGACTACGGTATCTCACCTTTTGTTCTTTTCCGTACAGCCGCAGTAGTGCTTCCGTCTTTTTAAAGTGGGCAATTCGCTTGGGTGTGTGTTTTTCGCCATACTTGCGTGGCCGCCCGCGTTGCCCCGGTTTTCGTTCGGGGGGTTCGTCGTAAAGCCGCGTATCGATTCTCGCCTGGCCAATCACGGTAAAACCGTACGCTGTCATCGCGTTGATAAATCGTTTGCGCATATACCAGCAATCGACCAATACCCTCACCGTTTTATCTTCAAACAAGCGCTAAACAGCACGCATGATCACTGTCGCTGCGACCAGCTTGCCCGTATTCCCTGCACTGGGTATCAGTCGGAACAATAGAGGTATCGCCGTCGTCTCCAGCGGTGTGCGCCTGAAAACAGCCGCTAAACTAACCCAGCATTGACCACGAACATAGGCGGCTAAATTCGGCTTATTTCCGTGCTGATGATGTATCTGGCTGCCCGGTGCTTTTTTCGAGGCTCGTAGACTCACCGTATCGTCAATCGCTAAATATAGAACGGGATCATTCTTGGCACTAAGAACCAGACAGACGAACTGTCTTGCCAGCTTCAACCAGGACCACTTTCCGGCTTCAAGCCATTTGTAATACGTCGTCCAGTGCCTTTGCATGTCTAGAAACAAATAGGTTTCGGTGACAAAGCCAGCGGGCGTTAACATAGCGCCGATCAATAGTTCAATGAATGTGCCTACGGATCTTGGGGGTAGCGCTTTGCTTAAAAATGTTATCCAATAGCACAGTTCGCGGGGGATGTGAGCACATCCTGTTGCGTTCATAGCGGCCTCCAGAAGAAATCGATTCATTTCTTTCTGAAGGCCGCGCCCTATACACCTTTTAAAAAGCAAAGCTGTATAGGGCACGGCAAACTTTTTGCCGCTTTATGTCAAGTTTTTTCGCACACTTTGCGCGATAATCTTCCTCCCCAGACTCTAAACTCTAGAAAAATTTATATACTTTCTCTAAATCATGGGTTTTCTCAAAAGCTTGATTATTTTCAATTTCATAAAGTACTTTTATTAAAATTTCGAATATGAGTGCATTTAGAAAATAACATGTCCTGTTAAGTGGTAAGCGCCCCTAAATCAGCACCTATTTTTTGTAAGAGTTCCCGCCAGACTTTCTCCTGATAACCACACAGGAGCAAATCATGAACGATATCACTCAGCCCCAGCCACAAGGTATTGACTGGAAGCAGCAAATACAAACCTGGAAACTGTCGGGCTTGTCTCAGACCCGGTTTTGCAAACACAATCACCTGACTTACCATCGCTTTGTGTACTGGCGTCGGAAGTTTGACGATACCATCCGTGTGTCTTCTATAAAACAAGACCAAGGTGGCTTTGCCGCAGTGAGTGTCAGACCTGACGCCGATCGGGGGCTAACCTTGTCACTGCCCAACGGATTCATTGTGCGAGGTATCTGTGCCGAAAACCTGTTGGTGGTGCGGCAGTTACTGGATCAATTGTGACGGCGCGCTACTTCCGCCCGGCCAATGACATGCCACAGATTTATCTGTACCGGGACTCCGTAGATTTTAGAAAATCGGTCAATGGCCTTAGCGCCATTGTGGAGCGAGAACTGGGTCGTAACCCCTTTGAGGGTGCCCTCTATGCCTTCACTAATCGCCAGCGCAACAAAATAAAATGTTTGTACTGGGAGGACAATGGGTTTGTGTTGTACTACAAATCACTGGCGGAAGAGAAGTTCCGGTGGCCGCACCCTGACGACGACGTGATTTCCCTCACCGGCCAGCAGATCAATTGGTTGCTGGACGGCTACGATATCTCCCTGATGACAGGCCACAAAAAACTGCATTATGAGTCTGTATTTTAAAGCTTTTTGTCGCCATGAATGTTATAATTACGCCATGCAATCAGCGATAAAAAAGCAACAAAAACAAGGGTGTTACGAGAACTTATCCGTCGCTGAATTACTTGTTGCCCTCGCCGTAAAAGACCAGATTCTTGAAGATAAATGTTTGCTTCTCGAAGAAAAAAACGAGCTCCTCCAGGTTCACCAGAAACACCTCGGCGACAAAAACCACATCATCCTTGAACAGGGTAAACGCATTGTCCTGCTCGAAGAATACTTGCGCCTGGCCACGGTACAGAAATTCGGAGCCAGTAGTGAGAAACTGGCGTTTCAGTCTGATTTGTTCGATGAGGCTGAAATCGAAGTCGCCCTGAGTGAGCTCGAAGAGCAACTGCCTGAAGAAGACCGGGTTCGGCCTCAAAAGAAGAAAAGAAAGCGCGGGTTTAGCGACAAGCTGCAACGGGTGCAGATACACCTCACACTTTCAGATGAGGAAAAGGATGGGGCCACCAAAACATTCTTCACCAAGGTCAAGGAGGAGCTGGAGTTTATTCCCGCCCAGGTCAAGGTGCTGGAGTACTGGCAGGAGAAGGCGGTATTCAATATTGACGGTGAAGATGTCATTGTCGCCGCACAGCGCCCCGCTCATCCGCTGGGGAAATGCTTTGCCAGTCCTGCATTGCTGGCCTACATCATTGCCTCCAAATACGCCGATGGACTGCCGCTATACCGCCTGGAGGGGATGCTCAAGCGTTACGGCGGTGATATCAGCCGCTCCAACATGGCCCACTGGATTGTACGGCTTCAGGATGTATTCCAGCCCTTGATCAACTTGATCCGGGAGGTTCAGCTTGAGGGGAATTACCTGCAGGCGGATGAGACGCGCATACAAGTCTTGAAGGAAACGGGCAAAACGGCCCAATCGGATAAATGGATGTGGGTGATACGCGGTGGCCCACCGGATAAACAATCAGTGCTGTTCGAATACGACCCCTCACGTGCTGGCGCGGTGGCGGAGCGCCTGCTGGATGGCTTTGGTGGTGTGTTGCAGGCCGACGGCTATTCCGGTTACAGCAAGGTGTGCCGGATAGCGGGCATTACCCGAATTGGATGCTTTGACCATGCCCGGCGCAAGTTCGTTGAAGCCAGCCGGGCGGCGGAAACCAGGAGCACCAAAAAGAAAGTGGGGCAACCCACCAAGGCTGACGTTGCACTCAGTAAAATACGAAGGCTGTATGCGATAGAGAAATCGATCAAGGATCTGGAGCACGACAAGAAAAAACAGGCAAGGCAGTCACTCAGCGTGCCGATTCTCGAGGACCTGAAGCCATGGCTGGAGAAGAACGTCAGCCGGGTGCCCAAAGATAGCCTGACCCACAAGGCCATAACGTACACACTGAACCAATGGGAGTACCTGATTGGCTATTGCGAGGACGGCCAGTTGAATATCAGCAATGCGCTGGCTGAGAATGCGATCAGGCCCTTTGCGGCTGGTCGGCGCGCCTGGCTATTCGCAGATACCTCCCGCGGGGCCCGAGCCAGTGCAACCTGTTATAGTTTAGTGGAATCGGCAAAGGCGAACGGCCTGGAACCTTATGCTTACCTCCAGCATGTGCTGGCGCACATTGCGGCGGCAGATACGGTGGAGAAGCTTGAAGCATTACTGCCCTGGAACATGGAAATCGAAGAGTAACGGCGAAGTAAAGCGATCTACTGTCTAGCGGCTCGCAGACAAAATCAATAGGGTCGATTTAAGTGCGCTTACGAAAAAACACCCCAAAAAACACCCCAATTAGTACCATTCAAGACAGAATAAGCAAAAATTGTGACATCCGTCACAGTTCGAATTTTGTAGTTCCCAGGTCCTACTGGATAATGCTTTCATAGTATTCCAATAGAACTTCCCGGGAAATCACAATGACTCGAAGACAAGAAGACGGCCCCGCCAGCCGATCTAACTTCCGCACAGAGCGAATGTTTCAAAGTGCCGGACGCTGGTATTTTTATACCAGAGAAGGATCCACTGAGGGCCCTTTTGAAAGCCAGCTAGACGCCCAGGAACGCCTGGATGTTTATATAGAAATATTGGATTTGGATCTATTGTCTTCCGATAGTGGCCTGTTGTTAGCGCCACAGTAAACCCGCAGTTATTTGCCGCAGAATAAAAGAACGACAAAGAGGCGACAGTGATCCGGCTTAACTCCAATCGATCACAGGCTAGAACGGCAGCTCATGATTTACCTCGACACTGTCTGTGTACTCTTGTTGCTCAATCCGGATCTCCTCGTACAGTTGCGCAATCTCATCACCATAGTGATCCCACAGTACCGATCTCAGGTCGCCGAGCAGCTGATAAATACAATCGGCTTGTTCAGCCGTCCAGTAGGTTGTGATTTTTAAGGTTTTCATTTAGCCTTTCCTCGCTTTTTGGTCTCGCGCCGCTTCGACGCACACTCCTGCGCTTCCTTCATGCGGTACGACTCACCCTCAATGGCGATGACCTCGCTGTGATGGACTAAACGGTCAATCAGGGAGACCACACACGCGGCATTGGGGAACACGTCATTCCACTCGCCAAACGGACGGTTCGTTGTCACCAAAGTTGAACATTTCTCATAGCGCCGGTTGATGATTTCAAACAGCAAGTCAGCATGACGATTGCTGTAGGAGAGGTAGCCCACTTCATCAATTACCAGCAAGGCGGGCCTGGCGTAGTGTTTCAATCGACGCTGCAGGGCATTGGCGCCATCCTGACCTGCCAGGTCGTTGAGCATCGCCGCTGCGGTGGTAAACAGCGCCGTATAGCCGTGCATGACAGCGTTATACCCCAGGTTCTGGGCGATCATCGATTTGCCCACGCCGTTGCTGCCCAGCAGGATAATATTGCTGGCCGTGTCCATAAAACCCAGTTGCATCAGGGCATGAATCGCTTGTGGGTCGATAGCGCTTGGCCACTGCCAGTCAAACTCACTCATCGGTTTGAACCGGCCCAGCCTGGCGCTGCTCAGGCGCCGTTCGAGTGAGCGCTGTTTGCGCTCGGCAAGCTCCCAGGCGATGAGCTGTGCCCGCCAGGGGTATTGCTCGTCGGTGATCTCGCCCCAGTGCGCCAGCACGCCGTGGAGCTTCAGTTCAAGTGCCTGCTGTTTGAGTTGCTCGATATCAATCATCGGTATCATCTCCTGTCTCGCTTCGGGTGCCATTGAGCTTGTCGTAATCGGCAAGCCGAGCCAGCTTGACGCTGTAGTGTTTGACCTTCGCCGGCACGGCGACAGCAAGCGGTGGCGGCAGGTGCTGTTCATCACGGCGGCGCTCAAGAACGTGCTGCACCGCCTCCGGGTAGGGTGATTGCCGATCAAGTGCTTCACCCAGAGCTACATGCAGCTCGTCCCGCCCATAATCATCAAGCAGTTGATTGAGTAACCGGACCGTGGTTTTAATGACATGTCCACGCTGTGCCGATTGCTGCAGCAGCGTCTGGGCGTGCGCCGAAGCATGGCTCAGGCGATCCTGACCCCGGTGTAGTTTGGCGTGGGTTTTCTCCAGCCATAGGGCATTGATATGCGCCTCCTGTTCGATTTGCTCCCCTTTGCCAAAGCTGCGCTGATGCTCAGCAATGCATTGATCGCCCTCCACTATCTGGAGCCGCTCCAGGTCAGCGCTCACGCTCAATGGCTTGTGCACGTATTGATGGGGAATGGAGTAATCATTGAGATCGAAGCGAACATAAGGGGTTTTGGCGGCCCGCCCGGGCTGTCTCTCATGGGTATCAAAGGGATTATCCGGCAAACTCACCTGCTCCTGTAAGAAGGCTTCCCTGACCGTCAACGTACGCTCTTCAG
The DNA here is from genome assembly GCA_965262875.1 of Halioglobus sp. GTDB lineage: Bacteria > Pseudomonadota > Gammaproteobacteria > Pseudomonadales > Halieaceae > JBALVT01. The sequence goes on along the minus strand of OZ253569.1, from coordinate 1,099,830 downwards.
GGCAAGCCCGATCAGCACTCACACCCTGGCACCAGTGCTCAGCTTGCGCATTGAGTTCGGCCAGTGTTTGCCAGTGACGAGCGGCAAAGAAATTATCGCGAATATAGCGAATCGCTCTTTCTACCCGGCCCTTTTCATTGCCCCGGGCCACCGCCACCGGGCGTGGTTCGAAGCGATAGTGGGCTGACAAGGCCAGCAAGGTGGGGTGGAAGCGGATGGCGTCACCGTGGCGCTCCAATACGGCCGATTTAAGGTTGTCGTACAGCAGCACCTTTGGCAATCCTTGCCAGGCCTCGAATGCCGCTACATGGCCGCGTAAAAAGTGCTCCATTTGCTGGTTGAGATAAAAGCGCAAGAAGATCTGTCGCGACCAGCTCAGCACCATCACAAACGCCATTAACGGCCGCCGGGCCTTGCCGATCTGAATATGCCCGAACGAACCCCAGTCAACCTGGGCTTGCTCACCGGGCAGGGTTTTTAGGCGTAAATACGCCTCGGGCAGCTTGCGCGGCCGCAGTTCACTGATACGCTGGCGAAACTGGCTGGGGCCACCGGGGTATCCCCGCAGGCGGGCCATTTCATACAAGCGGGCCGCCGTGAGTGTGGGAAACTCCCGCAGGGTGTCGATGACAAAGGGCAGATAGGGGTCGATGATCGACGCACGGCGAGTGCGCTCCACCTTGGGCAGGCCAGCCTGTGCCAGTACCCGATCAACCACTGAGTGGTGAATGCCAAGCTGGGTCGCAATGGTGCCCGTTCGCCACTTCTCAACAAAATGGTAGCGCAGTATTTTTGCTTCAGTTTCTTTGCCGATGGCCATGACTGCCCTCCGATTGATGACTCCTGTCCAGCCGCTGCACTAATGTCGCCGGAATCTGCGCCTGAACTGACTGCTCTGCAGAAAATCACTGCGCAAAAAGGGACCGCAGACCGCGCCACAGTGATGGCAGCGCACGGTGGCGTCAGTTTTACCCGGCATATCGGCCCTTTTGATCTCATCAGGCACGGTTTGCAGTAGATCACGGAGTATTATTGCCAGAGAACGGTGATGCGTTACTTTTTGTTGTTGCCGTTCTCGATAACGCTGTTGGCGAGTATGGATGAGCGACATGGTCAGCCCAGCGGCGCGGTACTTAAAAAGCTCTGTGAGCGGGCTTATCAGCGCTTTGGCCAAGCCGACTATCGACGCCTGGCGGGTATTTCGGTTTCTCACCTGTACAACCTGCGGGCCTCCAAGACCTACCAGAGGCAGCGCTGTGTCTTGACAAAGACACGACCTAAGGCCGCCTCTATTGGCCAGCGGCGCAAACCTTGCCCGAACGATCAACCAGGCTATATCCGCATTGACTCTGTCCATCAAGGTGATCAGGACAAACGCAAAGGAATCTACCACGTCAATGCCGTGGATGAGGTGACACAGTTCCAGATCATCGTCACGCTGGAACGTATTAGCGAGGCGTTTATGCTGCCAGCCCTCAGGCAGATTCTGGCTGCCTTCCCCTTTAAAATACGGGGCTTTCACGCAGACAATGGCGGCGAATATATCAACTACACCGTTGCTGAGCTTCTGGACAAGTTGCACATTGAATTTACCAAATCACGGCCCCGGCACAGTAACGACAATGGTTTGGTTGAGAGTAAAAATGGCTCGGTCATTCGCAAACTCTATGGCTATACCCACATACCTCAGCAGTACGCCACGGATTTCACTGAACTCAATAGCCATCAAGTCTACCGATACGTCAATTTCCACCGGCCCTGCTATTTCCCCACCACCATTATTGATGAGAAGGGCAAGGAGCGGAAGAAATACCGCTACAACGACATGATGACACCCTATGAGAAATTCCGCTCCCTGGCCAAACCCAGCCAATATTTAAAGCCGGGAATCACCTTTAGAAATCTGGATGCATTCGCCAATGAAATGACGGACAATGAGGCCGCTGAACAACTAAATTCAGCACGAGATCACTTATTTCAGCAACTCCATGAGCGACTCAAGATAAGGGCTTAATACACCCTCCCTTCAGGCTCATTTCATATTGGAAAATACTGAGGGCTGGATTTATTCCCATTATGTGCAACACTTAACGGGTCGTGCACCTGCACGGTTTTTTTGGGTATGGCGCCAGCGTTGACCGTCAAATCTGTGGTGGCGTCATACCGTTCTCAGCGACACTTATTCTTATAGTCCCTACGCTTGAATCGTGCCTGCTTATTGGTCGCTCTTGAGTGTGACTGGGCCGCAGTTCTACCGCGCCGATTCTAATACGCCGAGATCCGTCTATTTCAAAATTCGGCAAATAGCTGCGGTTTTGGAGTGGCGTCTACAACTGTCCATATAGCTGGGCACAGAGGTATCCTTCTCGCCCCCCTGCGTGCGAATAGTGACGCTGGAGCAGGCCGATAAACCGACCAGTACCACCATTGCAGTACATTTTCGAAGTAAATTTGAACTGACCATTGCTGTGATCCTCATTTGTATTGTCTCGATGGTAGCTTCGCGGTAAACAAGGCCCCACCCAATGACGAATCAGCTATCGCCAATGAACCCATGTAACTACCTATAATTTCAACGGCAATTGCCAGGCCAAAGCCCTGCCCTTCCAAGGTTGAATCCAGCCGGACGCCGCGCCGCAATATGCGCTCGCGCTGTGCCTCGGGGACACCGACTCCGTCGTCTTCAACTGCCAACACTAGTGTAGTGTATTAAACTGACTGATGATTTGAGAGTGCATGCCTTGCGCGCCCCACTTTCTCCAAAATCTCTTCTGCGGACTTTGTCCAGGCAAATGGCTTTTTATCTTCATTGTGCCTCTCAATAAAATCCATGATGGTCTCTTCCAGCTCTTGTACCGATGTGAATACACCACGGCGCAGTTGCCTTTCTGTCAACAAACCAAAAAATCTCTCCACCAGATTTAGCCACGAAGAACTGGTTGGAATAAAGTGTAAGTGAACCCTTTTATTACGCTTAATCCAGTTCTTCACTTTTTCGTGTTTGTGCGTCGCGTAGTTATCAACGATAAGGTGAAGGTCTAACTCCTTGGGTGTTTGTTTTTCCACAGTCTTCAGAAACGCCAAAAATTCCTGGTGCCGGTGACGCTTTTTGCACTCACCGATAACATCACCAGTCAGGGTGTTCAGTGCCGCAAACATGGTGCTTGTACCATGACGCTTATAGTCGTGAGTCATGGTTCCGCCGCGCCCGGGCTTCATCGGCAATCCCGGCTGCGTTCTGTCCAGCGCTTGAATGGAACTCTTTTCGTCAACACAGAAAACAACTGCATTCTCTGGCGGCGATAAATACAAGCCAACAACATCGCGTAGCTTTTCTTCAAAGGCAGGATCGTTGCTCACCTTGAACTGAGCAACCAGGTGTGGCTTCAGACCAACTTCTCGCCACACTCTATTTATAAAGGAGTGATTAATGCCCATCACTTTTGCCAAACCCCGGGTTGTCCAGTGGGTGCCATCCTTGGGTTTTTCCTGCGTGGTTATCTTGATGACTTTCGACCGCAGCTTTGCCTGGTCCGCAGAATTCTTGCCGCCGTGATTAGCCCCTCTTGGCAAATCTTTTTCTATTCCCCGAAACCCTCTCTCAAAAAAACGATTGCGCCATCGGCCTACCTTGTTGACATCAATTTCCAGCTCTTCAGCAATTTTGTAGTTGGGAACATTTTTTGCAGCGAGCAAAATAATCCTTGAGCGCTCTACCAATCGAACCGGTGTCGTTTTGCTTCTAACATTTTTTCCAACTGCTTTTTCTCTTGCGCTGTTAAAGTTATATTTATTTGGGCGGGCATTAGCTTCACACGGGTAGTGAATGAAGTAATCATTATATCATCAATCTATTTAATACACTACACTAGCAACAGTTCCTCATCTTCAGTCTGCCGCCGGGTGGCCGACACGCAAACTCTATGGGCGCAATGCTTGTAGGCATTGTCCAAGAGGTTTCCCAGGAGTTCGATAAGGTCATTTTCATCACCGTAAAAAGACAAGTCTGGATCGACCTGCACGTCAACCGACACCCCTTTTTCCAAATAGACCTTGTTGAGTGCAGAAACGATAGTCTCAACTTGACCCGCAATGTTGATGGCAACAAAGCTGGTGAATTCACCGCCAGAAACGGCGCGCTGCAGTTGGTAGTCGACTATATTGCTCATTCTCGCTACTTGCCTGTTGAGAGTTTCAACAAGCTCGGGGCGGGAAATCGGCTTACCACTTTCATCGATGTCGGATTCGATTCCCCGTAAAACTGAGAGAGGCGTTTTCAGGCTGTGGGATAAATCCGCCATACGATCTCTATAGCGCTTTCGCTGTCTGCGCTCGTTTGCTACCAACAAATTCAAGTTCTCGGTAAGTGGTTGGAGTTCCTTCGGATAACTGTCCTCGAAAGATTGCAACTCGCCTTTGTTCATTGCTTCCACATCCATTGTGACCCCACGCAAGGGTTGGAGCCCCCAGCGTAGTATCAGCCCCTGCAATCCAAACAGAGTCAGGCCAAAGACAAGCAAACCCCCGGCCAGAGCCATGCGGTAGTCCAACAGCTCAGTGCGGTAGTAGTCGGCTCCCTCCATAACCGTGAACACGAAAGTCGTTTTTTTTCCCCTGGCATCAGACCATCGGGTGCTAAAACTTGAGACGTAATAGAAATCTCCACTCACATCCTGAGCACGGCCAAACAGCCACTGGCCCTCTTGGGGAGGGGGAACGGAGAAATTGCGATCTGCCGCAGACAGACTGCGCCAAGATTCTCTTCCATCCATATCAGTCACAATCGCCAGAAGTGATTCGCCCGGCACATTAAAGCGAGGCTCAGACAGGTGGCTTGGGAGCTCAATGGACCCATTTTCATTGTCGGCGATTGAGAGAAGCAGATAAGTATGCGACTGCAGCTTCTCGCGCTCTACCTTTTCCAGGCTTACGGCAAATGCCCTGTCCAGCAAGAATCCCGTGGCGCCCAAAAAAAGGGTTAGCGCAAGTGCGGTGGAGAGAAACAACCTGGAGGTGAGCGACAATTTCACGGATTCAGCTTCGCCTGCCCACAAAGCGATAACCGCGGCCGCGCAGTGTTTCAATCGGTTGAGTTTCTCCGGTGGGGTCCAACTTCTTGCGCAATCGAGCAATGATGACCTCCACCACATTGCTCTCCCTGTCCTCGTTATCGCCATAGAGTCTATCAATAAGCATGGACTTGGTTGTGATCTTTCCGGGGTTCATCATGGAAGTGCTCCAATACTTTGTATTCGAACGCCGTAAGATCTATTTCTTCCCCGCCTACTCTGACTTCATTGCTTGAGATATTGAGGGAAATTGCACCAATATTTAATGAGGGGCTCGTATACCCTGCAGCGCGGCGAAGCAGTGCCTTGACCCTGGCAGCCAGTTCCTCCAATTGAAATGGCTTGGTGAGATAATCGTCTGCCCCCGCTTCCAGGCCCTTGACCTTGTCTTTCCAGCCCGCCCTGGCGGTGAGTATTAGCACAGGGAAACTGTAAGAACTGTCCCGCAGACGCTGGATGAGCTCGATGCCGTCCATCTTCGGCAGCCCCAGATCAACAATGGCTATATCAATGTCGTACTCGCTCGCGTAATACAATGCCTCCTGCCCATCTGCAGCGACGCTCATCTGATAACCCATACGTTCCAGTTGACGCTGCAATTGGCCCTGAAGTTCCATATCGTCTTCTACTAGCAGTACTCGCATTAGGGTTGCTCGCTCGACGGTTGCGGCGTCATCAACTCTTGACCGAAAGCATCGATATATAGAATGTGCATTTCTCCATCCGTGGATATTATCTTCACGCGATACCTCGGGCTGGCATTTTCCCGCTCAAGAAGTTTTACTCGCAGAATGTTCCCGGGGATGCGCGCATTAGCAATCGCTGAGGCCTCGCTGACACTTATGATCTTGTTCCGTGTTTCCACTATTGCGGTTTTTACATTCCTGTCTGCAACGACTGGGTTGTCTGCTGCCGGAGTACGCAGGGTAGTGATTGCCGTGGTTTTGGAGCCCGGGTTTTCTTTTTGAATCTTGCGCTCCATCCACACTGTGATGGGCTTAACCAGGTTTTCGATCCAGCGCGTCGAAGGGGCTATCTTTTCCTCAAGCCAGATGGCGTCTCCCTCCCTGGGTACATCAGATTTAGTCGCGGGTAGCATTGCTGTCGCGGGCTCCTTGGCAGCGGTACCCGACAGATCGGGGTTTGGGGCATCTGGGTCGAGCGCATTGGGAGGGACAGCAGAAATTTGCTGTTTCGCAGCCGACTCATCACTCGCCTGAACGCGGCCCGGGGGCAACGACAACAGGAAAAAGATGACCAAAGCTGTGGTTCTCAGATGCAATGTTTGAGCCAGCGTATTGAGTGGGCGCCGATGTTATCGCATATAGATGAACCAGACCTTAACTAGTGCCTATCCATAAATGGATGCTTAGATTCAAGTCATAAGTGCAATTTCTAGAGCAGGTGGCCAACTGGTACAATCCAGTGCCATTTTCTCGACCAAGGAAATTACACATGAACTATACACAGTTGACCGAATACGAACGATACCAGATTGAAGCATTTTTAAAAGCTGGTTTTACACAAAAAGCCATAGCCAGAGAGCTTAGACGAAGCCCTGGGACAATTAGCAGAGAGCTTGGTCGCAATACGGGCTTGCGTGGTTATAGGCCCCAGCAGGCCCAGCGTTTTGCCACTGAACGGCAGCATCACCACACCCATACACGTATTACAGAGATAACCTGGCAGCGGGTTGAATCGCTACTGAGGGAGGAATGGAGTCCAGAGCAGATCAGCGGTTGGCTAGCAAAATCAATCCTGCAATCTGTTAGTCCAGAATGGATTTATCAGTACATTCTGATCGACAAGAAGGCCGGGGGCGACCTCCATGCCCACTTGCGCTGCCAAAAGAAACGTAAGAAGCGTTACGGGAGCCCAGACAAGCGCGGGCAGCTAAGGAACCGGGTAAGTATCGACGAGCGTCCAGCGATTGTTGATGAGCGCAAGCGTATTGGTGATTGGGAAATGGACCTTATCATTGGGCGCTTGGGTGGCTCCGTACTGATGACGGCTGTTGAGAGAAAGACACGTTTCACAGTGATCGCCCTGGCCCCCAATAAAACGGCGAAGGCCGTCAAGGAAGCGATACTTGGGGCGCTTTCCCCCTTAGCCGCCCCGGTAGAAACACTGACCTATGATAACGGCAAGGAGTTTGCCTTACACGAGGTTATCGCCCAACAGCTGCAGGCTGAAAGCTACTTCGCGCACCCTTACCATTCATGGGAGCGGGGATTGAATGAGAATACAAATGGTCTGATCCGCCAATACGCCCCGAAAGGATCTAGCTTTGATGATATGACGCCGGAGTGTGTCCAGAGAATCTTTGATAAACTTAACAACCGGCCAAGAAAATGTCTGGACTTTAAAACCCCCAACCAAGTACTGTTTGGGATCAACCCACCGATTGCACTAGCGACTTGAATCCGCAATGTTTTTCTAAAAAACCATCCCGTTTTAGTCTTTACGTTCCGGCCCACAATGCTACCGGCTTTTAGCGGCCATAAAATCACGAGAATCATTGCTTAAAGGTCCATTATCCTGAATTCGGATCGCAGAAATACGCTGTACTACCCATAAGCCTACAAATATTTCCTATCCTGGGCCAGCTTCGAGCTTAGCCGGAGTCAAGTCTCGCCAAACGCATCAGGTTGTAGCTCAGAACCGATGACCAGACATAGGCTTTAAAGCCATCAAGGCCTTTCCAATTGGCCTTCGTTGCACCGAATGCTCTCTTTAGCTCTGAGATATTCCCTTCGACGCCCGCCCGGAAATTGCGCAATTGAGTAAACGTTTTCGATTTAACGCCCATGGCGTGAAGTGATAAACCGACCGGCTTATGAAAGGCCACACGCTTAACACCCAGCCCCCTTCCTTTTGCCACATTCTCCTGGCTGGCATAGCCACCGTCAGCCACCACCGAGTGCGGTAGACGGTGCAGCTTCGACTGGTGAAAATCCAGCGCCGGCATGAACAAGCTGGAGTCCGCCGGGTTCCCTTTTTCAATACACAGGTACGTGATGAATCCGCTTCTCTCACTGCTCAGATTTATCTTATGGCCATATTGAACGTCACGAAATCCTTTGACGATAATATCGGTGTGTGACTCGAATAAGCTCACGATTTTTTTTGAGGAATGGACGCTCTGCCCCTGGATGACGCGGCGCTCTGTTTGATTGATGACCCTCAGTGCTAAATCCCTGTACTGCTCTACCTGACTTACCCATTGCTTCTTTTTATCAGAGTCACAGGCACCCACTTCTACGGCTTCCAACCCCCGCTTAACTTGCTTCAGGACAATTCCTGGAATCTGCAACAACTTTGGATAAAGTGTTTTTTTTCCAGCTTTTTTCGCATTAAAAATCTGAAATGCCAGCGACTTCGAGGCTTTGCGCTGGTCCGTAAAGCGAATTTTTACCCCTGTGATATTTTTGCTTTTCATCAACAGGCGGCTGAGCACTCGAACACCATCATTCAGGAGTTGACTGTCACTGGGTGGCGCAATATTACTGGCGACAACCGTGCTATCGATGCGTAATTTTTCCATTGATAGTATGCCTGCTTTAAGCCAACTGACACAGAGGGTCTCCTGCACTTTTTCCAGCGTTTCTGGCCTGATACTCCGTATCGTTGACTGTAGCCCAGATCGACTGGGCATTGTTGTGGCAGACAGCCGGGCAAACGTACGGCAGGTCATCGAGTCTGACAAATGAAACGCCAATTGCTCGTAGCTGACGCGCAACTGCTGCTTCAGGAGCAAGCATCGAAAAACATTTTCAACGGTTAAACCTGTTCGACCTACCCTGGCTACTGACGCATCAATGAGATCATCGGCGACCAACAGTAGTACTTCTGGATGTTGATCCAGTCGATTTGATAACGCCCGAAGCTGAGTTCCAAATTCGTGTTTTGAGTAGTTTTCAAATATACTTGCCTGAGCAATGCGGGTTTCTCGCATGCGGAATCCTCTTGGTTTTTTTGTTTTTTTGTTCGCACCTTGAACTTAACAAATTCAAGAGGATTTTTTAATACCTTGCGAAAAATATTCCTTATATTTCAATGGATTGAAAGTTTATGGATAGGGACTAGCTAGATTAGAAATCCGGGCCAAACCGACCATTTCAAGGACCAAGCCGTCGATCTCAAACCGAGAGCACCATATCGACACGGTCCATCCCAGGCCCCCAGCCATCTTTGGTGAACAAGGTAGTCCTCGCACCAAACTTGGCGAAAAAGGGTTCGGACTTATGACTGGCTGCAATGTTCACCGTCACTGCTTGAGACTCGCGACCCACACGGATCACTCGCTCCATGATCTTTTCTCCGATGCCCATTCCTTGTGATTGCGGATCGAGCAATATCCAGTTGAGTCTCTTCTCGTCTTGGCCCTCGTCGAGTAAACCGAAAGCACCAAGCACCCGCCCTTCTACTTCACAGACTTGGTAACCCTCGGGCGCAGACTTAAGAAAAACCTCGTAGTCTTCGCGCTCGTTAAGCGCGAAATACTCGGGACAGTTGGCATCGAAGATCTTGGTACAAGCCAGGTTATCCGCTTCATTATAAGGCCTGAAACACACACCATCACCAGAATTCGTTTCGTCGCCTCTTACCGTCATTTCTATTCACCCCCGTCGCGTGGCAAAATAATTCCACAACGTGACGATTCTGACAAGCGGTTTCAAGACCATGGCTCTCCAGTGCAGGGGATACGGCCACCCACGTCCCGCCTGGTCGGTATATGATAGAGTCACAATATGGAAAAAACACCATGTCGATAATATCCCTTCGAGTGCCTGTGCAACGTCAGGGCCTTCACAGCATCACGCATCAGGTCAAAGCTGAGTTCGCTAACTGTGGAAGCAAAGAAGGCTTGTGCTCCCTATTTATCCGTCATACCTCTGCTAGCCTGCTAATACAGGAAAACGACGACGACTCAGCTCGTGTCGATCTCGAAAACTGGTTGAACCGACTGGTTCCCGAGAACGACCCGCTCTACACCCATACCCTGGAAGGCCCGGATGATATGCCCGCACATATCAAGTGCGCACTTACTGCGACTCAAATCAGCGTACCCTTTCAAAATGGCCGCTTAATGCTGGGCACCTGGCAGGGAATCTACTTGTGGGAGCATCGCCATCATCCCGGCTCCCGGGAAATTGTATTGCACTTTTCCTAGCGGGCGATGACGCGCAGAATGATTAGTATTGGCATGGATTGATACTACCTAGCCGATCTGAGCCAGGAGTAGTAGAATAAAATCCAGGGAACTTCCTGCAGATGCGATGTCGAAGGAGTTATGAGGCGCAAAAACAAAACTGTAGTCGCACTTTTTCAGATTGCCGCAGTTGTATTCCTGTTGAATACAACCTCCGCTGCGTTCAGTGCATGCTGTTTCGACCTCATTGAAAATAGTCAGGTAGAGGAGGCTCCTTGCCACTCGTCTGAGAGCATCGATATCAATGAGCCTACTGGCGATTGCTGTTTGATTTGCGTCACCATGATCTCTCCTGGACCGGCGCTAAAAACAGGCGTTGCAAGCAGTCCTGAGACCCACCCTACTCCCGTCATCTCACTACCCTCAAGCGGAATAGACCCGCCCTTTCGACCTCCCATTACGCTCTTTTCGTAATACCGTTACGTCCGCTAATAGGCGGGCCCCACAACGAACTACGAAAGGTGAATTCAATGTTAACCCTATTCAGAACAATGGCGCTGATCCTCGCGCTAGTTTCAACACCTGCACTGGCGAAAGATTATGTAATCAACGTAAACGGTATCGTCTGCGAGTTTTGCTCCATCGGCGTGACCAAGAAAGTCTCCAAGCTGCCCTTTATCGATCGCAAAAAGTACAACAAGGGCGTCCAGGTAGAAATCGAAAGTCAGATGGTCACCATCGCCATCAAGAAGGATGCCAAGCTGGATAAAGACGCGCTGTTTTCGGCGATCGAATCCGGCGGCTACAACCCTGTCGAAATATTTGAGCTGACGCAAGACGGCAAACTGATAGCGTATCAGCAATGAAGTGGACAATACTCGCGTGGCCGCTCTCTCTGAGTAGCGCGGCGCTCGCCCACCAACCCGTCATGGACATGGCACCGCGGTGGTCAGAGGGATATGGTTTTCAAACTCGTGTCGAAAATTTCGATTCGGACACCACTACCTGGACAGAAGGAGTCTATACTTGGGACAAATCCACCCGCGCGACCTTCAAGTTGCCCTACCGAGACGGTAATTTTGGCGATCTTATTCTCGGCCTGCCTCTTAAGAAGTACAAGAATGATGGCCCAAGCACATCCAATTGGAGCATCACGCCCTCAGTGCAATTGCCCACTGGAGATGACGGGGAATGGGACTCTGGTTTGAGCGTCTCTTACAGCTCGGAAACGCCTACTTTCTATCAACTCTACGATCTGTATACCTGGGGAGACCGGACTGGTCTGGACATCAACGCCGGGTTCGCATTTCCCGGCAAAGGTAGTGGTATTTTCGCACTGTGGGATGTATCTGTACTGACCTCGAGAGATGGCGATCGAATCCAGAGCGGCCCCGTTTTCGTGTACTTCAAAGAGAACCTTATGTTTCGGGCGGAATACAAAGCTCTCCTGTGGGAGCGTGACAGCGATTGGTCTGGTGGATTTTTCAGCCTCGCCATCGGCATCGTGTATTAGGAGGTAGCCATGAAACCAATATCAAAACCAAAGTCCTGGAGCTGGCTTTTACTGTTCACCACCTCAGGAACCCTGATCTGCTGCGCAATCCCAATTACTCTGGTCAGTCTTGGGCTGGGTGCTACCGTAGCTTCCATGGCATCCTCTGCGCCCTGGCTCATTAAGTTGAGCATGTACAAGGGATGGATGTTTGCCGTATCCGGTGGACTGATCGCACTATCTGCTTGGGCGGTTTACCGGCCTGGTCGCTCATGCCCCCTCGACCCTGATCTGGCTGCAGCGTGCAAGCGAGCAGATAAATGGAACCGCGGATTTATTGGGTTTTCAGGAATCATGTGGTGCATCGGGTTCGTTGCGGCTTTTGTTTTGCCTGCCCTACTGTCAGCTTAGACATTTTGGATTGTCACCCGGGGTTCCGACTAAAAGATTAGCGCGAATGTGAACTGGGACAACTTTGTTGCTTGTCGATCCGAACGCCTCCTCTATACTGGAGCCGCGATGAAACCATTAAGCGTCGAAGGCTTTAAGCAGCTAATGGATCCCTCTGATTTAGCATCGGGATCCATTTTTGGTGCTCTTTGCACTGAGGCGACCCAATTTCTACTTGAACGCGGAACAATTTTCGAGGTTGTTGCGGGCGATTCTGTTTACAATTACGGCGATCGCGGCGACAGGTTCTATGTCGTTTGCCGGGGCGCCATCGATTTTCTAAAATACCACAAGGGCGATTTTCACCCTATCCGCACCGCGACCTTTGGCCAGGAGGTCGGTTTTGTAGCCATGATTGATCTGCACAAAGAAGGTGGTAGCGCGGTCGCGAAAGAAGACAGCATAGTGCTGCAAATTACCAGTGAACTGTTCCATGAACTGCATCAAGCTTACCCTCTGGATTTCGGGCTCATGACACTTAACCTGGCGAGAGACATGGCACGCGTGATAAGTAGGCTAGGGGGGGAATTGATCGATCGAACACGAGCATAGAAAGACCCGGCAATTCGAGCGCATGCTCATCCGCTAAGGAGAAGTAGTCCGTATGTGTCTGCATATGAGTTGGCGTGAGTTCCCGTGACTGCGCAGGAGTTTTCTCTAGGGACCCAAACCACCGATAAACTGCATAATTAGGCCCGTGCTAAGAAAGAGAAAGCCGTTGAATTCCATTCGAGCCTGGCTGCGGAGTATCTCTCTGATATTGCGAATTTCCAACAAACCTTCAAACCCTTTAAACATCTGATCGATTTTGCTACGAGCGCGAAGGCTGCCAAGTACAATATACACTGCACCGACAATCTCCAGCAGGATGCCGAATTCTGTTGTTAGCCAAAAGTAGTCAAGCTGCATTGGGACCCCGTGGTGATTATTCCTCGCGCGTTGCGCTCAATGCGTATAACAATAGCAGCACATCGACAAATGGCTAGGCGGCTTTCGTAATCGGACGCAGTTTTCCTGCAACGAGGATTGACTCAATGCTTTCGAAGCTACACTGTTAGCCTATGTAAGAGTGGTTCATTTTTTTGCGCGGATTATCGATTGGTCTTATCTGCGCGTGGATTTTGGTTTCCATTATCCTGTATTGGCGTCACTACCTGGCGAAGACCCTGGTGTTTTTCTGTTTGGGAATTTCCGGGTATTTAGTGGCGCCACTTCTCTACGGCAAAAGCGCCTTCTTCTACCTGAGTAAGGCTGTGGCGGATACCACGCCCCTGACGTTCCTCCTGTTTGCACTGGCAGCGCCTGGACAGTTTCAAAACTCAAATGTTCGATATGCTTGCCCGGAACACGAAAAGCTCGGGTTATTAGCAATTTCTCAAGAGTCGTGCTTCATTTGATGAGCAATCTTAAACCATCTCTGCATATGGTCTGAACTGGAGTCCTTAAGTTGCAGACCGACCCAATACCCAGATTTACCCTGAGCCTTTTGAACCCACATACATTCTCCAACCAATTCCAAATTGTCTATCAAGTCCTCACCCGGTACTGCGATATTCAGTGTGCAACCCTTTGGGATTAGCAGAGGAACCCAGACCTTCAGCCCTTTGGCAGAAATGTCCAGAGTTTCGCAGCGAAAAATAGTATTGTGCGCTTCGGTAAGGCCCCTTCCGCCGACAACCTCTATAAAGATCGCCACTTGGGCACTTACTCGTTCATGCTTGCGTCTATTCCTGACATCATCCGACACATTGGCGTCCCTTTCTGATACCCGAAAAAATAACCCTCTGATAGTTAAAAGTAGACCGAATAATTTTAACTAACAGGACCGAAAGGCGATTTTTACATCACTTTTACGAACTCGCCGGCCCCATGAACTACCTTTGATCAATTCGCACAGACCAGAAACGATAGACCACTGTGCAAATACCGTAAAATATACTGAGGTCAGTTATTTCCTGACAAAAGCCCTCAATTCCCATTTTTTGACAATACCTCTAGCGCGGGAAAGATTATTATTCCCTTTCAATCACTCTCCATTGACCTCCTAAAGGCCCCTATATGAACGCCACGGATAAAACACCAATTAGCAAGGACCCCGGTTATTGCCTGGTGACCGGAGCAGCCGGATTTCCCGGCAGCCACCCAGAGCTATCGCGACAAGGCCTACGCGATTAACGTTGAGGGAACTAGCAACGTAATTGAAGCGAGTAGGAAATCCCTGGTGACCCGCTTAATCCACACCAGCTCGGTGGATGTATGCTTCAACACTGAAGAAAATGTGCACATGGACGAACATACGCCCTACGCCACGCGGCTCAACTGTCTGTATACAGAAACCAAAATACTCGCAGAACAATCTGTACTCGCCGCCAGTGGCCAAGACGGTTTACTAAGCTGCGCTCTCCGACCCGATGGCATCTGGGGGCCTGGGGGGAGCATCATGCTGGATCAGCTCTCCGAACAATTGGCCCTGGGCACCATGGTTGCTCGTATTGGCGGCGATGGTGCATTGCACGATCATGTGCATGTCGACAACCTGGTTCACGCGCACTTGCTCGCTGCAGCGGCGCTGGCTCCAGATAGCCCGGTCAACGGCAAGGCGTATTTTATTTCAGATGGGGCACCGGAGCGCATGTTTGATTTTGTGCGCCCTTTTTTCGAGGGCCTGGGCCATCAGGTACCCACAGCGAATATACCCGCAGCACCCATACGCACGATGATGCGCGCGTGGCAGTGGCTGCACTTTAAACTGGGTATTGCCGAACCCCTGTTCTCGCCACACGAATTAAACAAGCTAACCATATCCCACGTCATCAATTCTGAAGCGGCAAAACGGGATTTTGGCTATCAACCCATAAAGTCGGTAGCCGAGGGCATGACGGAGTCTATCGATTATTATCGCCGTGAATCTCCGTATTTCAGGCAAAAAAATGCGTTTATCACCGGCGGTGCAGGCGGCCTTGGGAGCGCAACAAGTCGTTACCTCGCTGAGCGAGGGTGGCGGGTGTTTGCTGCAGATTTTGACGAAGCCTCGCTCGCTGAGATTGAAAAAGAATCCAATATCATTCCAGTGTTCATCAATGTAACAGACACGCAAAGCGTTGCCCAGGCCTACACAACCGTATCGGAACAGGTGGACGGGCTAGACGCAGTCGTCAATTTCGCGGGAATACTCGCCGTCGGTTCGATGGTCGATATCCCGGAATCGACACTGCAAAGAGTGCTGGATGTAAATGTCATGGGCACCTTTCGAGTCAATCGCGCCTTTTTCCCACTAGTGCGAAAGCGCGGGGGAAGAATTATCAACATCAGCTCGGAAACGGGCTGGCAAAGTGGCGCGCCTTTTAACGGTGCCTATGCCACCAGCAAGCATGCTATAGAAGCTTATTCTGATTCACTACGATGGGAATTGTCGCTGTTAGATATCCCCGTGGTGAAAATTCAACCCGGCCCTTTTAAGACAGACATGGTAGAGGGTATAGATCGGCAGTTCAGTACCGCGATTGAGGGCTCGAACTATTAAAGACGTACTGAACCGAATGAAACAGATGGCTGTGGAAGCCGCCGGCAAGGGCTCTAGAGAGTGTCATACAGTGCGAGATCTTGAGCAAACACGATGCGAATAATTTCATCGAAACGGGTGCCATCCAGCAATTGCCTGCTCACAGTAGGAACACGAAACAATTCAGATGGATTCAGCGGAATCGATTTTTCCAGGAGCCTCAGAGCGCATCGTCGGGGAACTATCACCTTGTTCAAATGGTGACCCGCGGAAAACTCGGACTTCTTATTCTGCGACGATCGCAAGCCAAATTCGCGCTCTAACTCACCAATGGCGTGATGAAAATCCTCCAGTCGGTAATGCTTCATGTCGCGATAGTTGAATATCTCGGAATGCTGCGGCCTGTGATGAGGATCAATTACTTCGTTATCACCAGAAGCCAGCCATTCCAGATAATCCAGAAAGGAAACGGGGTATTCGATGCTCGCGCCGGGCCCATAGACAAACTCGACCACGTCTTCGCGAACTTTTAGACCGGGTGAGGAAATACCGCCCCTAACCTGACTAATGAAAAATCGGTTACTCAAATGCATGTAGCTGCTAAAAGCACGCTGGTAAGGGCAGCGCAAGAAGTTCACAACTGGCTTACCCGCCTCAAGGTGTTTCGCAATGCCCTTTCTATAGCCCGGAGCTTTCCTGAGCACATCCTGTTCGTAAGAATGAACATTCAGCCCCTGGGCTTCGGAGACATATTCAGTCGCCTGCTCATACAAACCTGCCTGATAAAGGAACCACTTAAACACCGAAGTACATCCCGCCTTCTGGCTCCAGGTGTAGACGCCACTCCAAAACCGCAGCTATTGGCCGAATTTTGAAATAGACGGATCTCGGCGTATTAGAATCGGCGCGGTAGAACTGCGGCCCAGTCACACTCAAGAGCGACCAATAAGCAGGCACGATTCAAGCGTAGGGACTATAAGAATAAGTGTCGCTGAGAACGGTATGACGCCACCACAGATTTGACGGTCAACGCTGGCGCCATACCCAAAAAAACCGTGCAGGTGCACGACCCGTTAAGTGTTGCACATAATGGGAATAAATCCAGCCCTCATCGACCTTTGTGTCGATGCCATCATCCAGCCGTCTCTACCACTGTTGTCGCTGCTACGCCCAGGTCATCGTCTGTACCCACTGTGATCGCGGCCAGCGGTATTGCACCGATGGTTGCAGCCAGGAAGCCAGAAAGGAATCCATTAAACGAGCCAGAGCGAAGTACCAGGCCACTCGCCCGGGTCGCATGAATAATGCCGCTCGCCAACAGCGTTATCGAGAACGGCAACAACAAAAAGTAACGCATCACCGTTCTCTGGCAATAATACTCCGTGATCTACTGCAAACCGTGCCTGATGAGATCAAAAGGGCCGATATGCCGGGTAAAACTGACGCCACCGTGCGCTGCCATCACTGTGGCGCGGTCTGCGGTCCCTTTTTGCGCAGTGATTTTCTGCAGAGCAGTCAGTTCAGGCGCAGATTCCGGCGACATTAGTGCAGCGGCTGGACAGGAGTCATCAATCGGAGGGCAGTCATGGCCATCGGCAAAGAAACTGAAGCAAAAATACTGCGCTACCATTTTGTTGAGAAGTGGCGAACGGGCACCATTGCGACCCAGCTTGGCATTCACCACTCAGTGGTTGATCGGGTACTGGCACAGGCTGGCCTGCCCAAGGTGGAGCGCACTCGCCGTGCGTCGATCATCGACCCCTATCTGCCCTTTGTCATCGACACCCTGCGGGAGTTTCCCACACTCACGGCGGCCCGCTTGTATGAAATGGCCCGCCTGCGGGGATACCCCGGTGGCCCCAGCCAGTTTCGCCAGCGTATCAGTGAACTGCGGCCGCGCAAGCTGTCCGAGGCGTATTTACGCCTAAAAACCCTGCCCGGTGAGCAAGCCCAGGTTGACTGGGGTTCGTTCGGGCATATTCAGATCGGCAAGGCCCGGCGGCCGTTAATGGCGTTTGTGATGGTGCTGAGCTGGTCGCGACAGATCTTCTTGCGCTTTTATCTCAACCAGCAAATGGAGCACTTTTTACGCGGCCATGTAGCGGCATTCGAGGCCTGGCAAGGATTGCCAAAGGTGCTGCTGTACGACAACCTTAAATCGGCCGTATTGGAGCGCCACGGTGACGCCATCCGCTTCCACCCCACCTTGCTGGCCTTGTCAGCCCACTATCGCTTCGAACCACGCCCGGTGGCGGTGGCCCGGGGCAATGAAAAGGGCCGGGTAGAAAGAGCGATTCGCTATATTCGCGATAATTTCTTTGCCGCTCGTCACTGGCAAACACTGGCCGAACTCAATGCGCAAGCTGAGCACTGGTGCCAGGGTGTGAGTGCTGATCGGGCTTGCCCTGAAGAGCGTACGTTGACGGTCAGGGAAGCCTTCTTACAGGAGCAGGTGAGTTTGCCGGATAATCCCTTTGATACCCATGAGAGACAGCCCGTGCGGGCCGCCAAAACCCCTTATGTTCGCTTCGATCTCAATGATTACTCCATTCCCCATCAATACGTGCACAAGCCATTGAGCGTGAGCGCTGACCTGGAGCGGCTCCAGATAGTGGAGGGCGATCAATGCATTGCTGAGCATCAGCGCAGCTTTGGCAAAGGGGAGCAAATCGAACAGGAGGCGCATATCAATGCCCTATGGCTGGAGAAAACCCACGCCAAACTACACCGGGGTCAGGATCGCCTGAGCCATGCTTCGGCGCACGCCCAGACGCTGCTGCAGCAATCGGCACAGCGTGGACATGTCATTAAAACCACGGTCCGGTTACTCAATCAACTGCTTGATGATTATGGGCGGGACGAGCTGCATGTAGCTCTGGGTGAAGCACTTGATCGGCAATCACCCTACCCGGAGGCGGTGCAGCACGTTCTTGAGCGCCGCCGTGATGAACAGCACCTGCCGCCACCGCTTGCTGTCGCCGTGCCGGCGAAGGTCAAACACTACAGCGTCAAGCTGGCTCGGCTTGCCGATTACGACAAGCTCAATGGCACCCGAAGCGAGACAGGAGATGATACCGATGATTGATATCGAGCAACTCAAACAGCAGGCACTTGAACTGAAGCTCCACGGCGTGCTGGCGCACTGGGGCGAGATCACCGACGAGCAATACCCCTGGCGGGCACAGCTCATCGCCTGGGAGCTTGCCGAGCGCAAACAGCGCTCACTCGAACGGCGCCTGAGCAGCGCCAGGCTGGGCCGGTTCAAACCGATGAGTGAGTTTGACTGGCAGTGGCCAAGCGCTATCGACCCACAAGCGATTCATGCCCTGATGCAACTGGGTTTTATGGACACGGCCAGCAATATTATCCTGCTGGGCAGCAACGGCGTGGGCAAATCGATGATCGCCCAGAACCTGGGGTATAACGCTGTCATGCACGGCTATACGGCGCTGTTTACCACCGCAGCGGCGATGCTCAACGACCTGGCAGGTCAGGATGGCGCCAATGCCCTGCAGCGTCGATTGAAACACTACGCCAGGCCCGCCTTGCTGGTAATTGATGAAGTGGGCTACCTCTCCTACAGCAATCGTCATGCTGACTTGCTGTTTGAAATCATCAACCGGCGCTATGAGAAATGTTCAACTTTGGTGACAACGAACCGTCCGTTTGGCGAGTGGAATGACGTGTTCCCCAATGCCGCGTGTGTGGTCTCCCTGATTGACCGTTTAGTCCATCACAGCGAGGTCATCGCCATTGAGGGTGAGTCGTACCGCATGAAGGAAGCGCAGGAGTGTGCGTCGAAGCGGCGCGAGACCAAAAAGCGAGGAAAGGCTAAATGAAAACCTTAAAAATCACAACCTACTGGACGGCTGAACAAGCCGATTGTATTTATCAGCTGCTCGGCGACCTGAGATCGGTACTGTGGGATCACTATGGTGATGAGATTGCGCAACTGTACGAGGAGATCCGGATTGAGCAACAAGAGTACACAGACAGTGTCGAGGTAAATCATGAGCTGCCGTTCTAGCCTGTGATCGATTGGAGTTAAGCCGGATCACTGTCGCCTCTTTGTCGTTCTTTTATTCTGCGGCAAATAACTGCGGGTTTACTGTGGCGCTAACAGCGGGCCTTGGCAGACCCTTCAGGCATGGTGTCTTACGCGACATCGGCCCTTCGAAAACCAAATTGGCCTGCATCATTCTAATCCCGCATGGGTGGACCTGGATCAATGCCGATATGTGGCCTACGTACCCATTAACGAACCCATTGTTCGGCGCGGTCCTGTCAGTGCAATGATGCTGCCAGGGGGCCTGCATGCCGCGTTTGACTTAACGGGAAAATATGGCGAGTTACTTCCCTGGCTAAGTCGAGTTCAGGATGAATGGCTGCCGGCATCGGGGTTAAAAATGTCGACAACACCAGCCTTTGTAGAGTATAGAAAAAATCATTTTCTGGAACAGGATGAGACTTTTGATCTCACGCTATTTATTCCAATATCAAAGTACTAATTGGATATAGATTTGATGTCTAAAGATAGACAGCCTTTCGAAAGAAAGTACTAGTGGCTGACCGTTCCAGAGAAAAGATGAATAACCCCCACCCCGGAAACGATAAGCACCATCCCCAGAATTGCTGGTGTATCGGGAACCTGCTGGTACATAAAAGCACCCACTAGCGCGACCAGGACGATGCCAACGCCGGACCATATTGCATAGGTAATACCGATGGGCATTGTTCGCAGTACCATTGCCATCAGGTAAAAGGAGACACCATAGCCTACTATTACAACAATGCTGGGAATCAGCTTGGTAAACTCCGATGAAGCTTTTAGCGCACTGGTTGCAATGACTTCCGCCAAAATTGCGACAGCCAGATATAGATAAGTCATAGTGTCTTCACCATGTTCGACGCGGGTTTATTTTTTTTAATTCGGGTTCTCTTACATTTTCCTTTAGATTCATCCACCAGTCGCAAGGAGGGGTTGCGAACTTGCACGACACCATCGGCTTGGTGCAGAAAACTCACCTCTACGGTGCTCGCTTTTGGGGGGAACTTCACTACAACCTGTACTTTTTCCCAATCGCTTTTTCCCATTCGGGGAGTGTGATCCAGAGTGGATTTGAGCAGCAACCTCGCCGAAGATCTGGAAGTCGCTGTTAACTGCAATCCACCGCCCTGCTTGAAACCGTGTGGAACTGCGGGTGGTTGCAAATCGAGCTTGATTTCAGCAGTAAATGCAGCCTTTTTTCCACCCAGGTCGGTATCTCTCAACCTCTGTTTAAGCATTAGCCACGATTGCGTACCTATCTTATTGATAGTGACTTCATCACCTTCATAATTCACCTCGAATGAGGGTTCGCCGGCGTGCTGGACTGCTGTCCAGTTCAGAGCGCTCCCCGATCGTGTTTTTGCGGAAAAATTTGAGTTTTGCAGATAGTTATCCCCGGTTAGTTCGCAAAAATCAGCACTCGCCGTGCAACCGTACAAAGCAAACAGGGCCAACGCTCCTAGATGTCTAAATTTCTTTTTCATTTCAAAGGAAATCCCTAAGTAGGCTCTATAGTCTGTTTTATCTCTCTTCATTTTCTAGCTCTTGTAAGGCACCACGGGATCCGGGTCAAAAAATGCCAGTATGTCTTCGCGCTGCGCCATGGCGTCGTTATATCCATATTCGATCAACTCCTTGCAGAAGTTTTTCTCAAACAGGAGGTAACTGGCCAAGCTAGTGCCGCCACCTTTGCGCGTGGCACCAATAACCTTCATTGCAAGGCGCATTGCCCAGGGTAGGTCGTCAATATGCTTTGCAGCTATTTCATCAAAGGCGACGCTGGGATAGATAACCAGAAGATCTATATTCCGCAGTCCGTCCGGTGCAGCGTGCGGGTTTTCGTTTTGAACATAGCCGATCAAATCGTTTACTTTTGTCAGTGTATCTACATCGTGTTCAAGACTATCGATAAATGCACTGTTAAATATATGCCCCACCATTTGCGCCAACGACGGCGAGTGAGGTTCCTGCTCATGCTTTGGAACATGGGTCGCATTGCCGCTAACACCAATCACAAGCACCCGATCGGCACCCATTCGAATAACGGGGCTTATAGGTGCGAGCTGTCTCAATGCGCCATCACCAAAATACTCGCGACTGATCTTTTCCGCAGGCAGAATTGCGGGAATAGCGGATGAGCCTAAGATATGGCTAACATTGAGCAGGGTAGGTACCCCCACCCTCCTGCCCTGCCGCCATTTTCCGATATGATCCAGACCCTGAAAAAAGGTGACGTTTTCGCCGGAGGTATACCCTGTTGCAGAGACCCCTACGGCATCCAGATAACCCTTGTCGATGCGTTTTTGTATATTGCGAAACTGTATGGAGTGATTGAGTAGCTCGCGCAGGGGGTCATTGTTAAGTAGGGAAAGCACTCGCCCTCGGCCGATCCCCTGATTAAACAGTGAAGCTATTAATCGACCCAGGCCCTTTACTAAATCCCATCCACCGGCTTTGTAAACTTTGTGGACATGGATTGAACTCCATATTTTTTCTACCTTTTTCACGGCCAGCCGGAAATTATTGGCCGATGCAGCCAGCGCAACCGCGTTCACTGCCCCTGCAGAGGTTCCGCTAATAATTGAGAAAGGGTTTCGGCTATCTTTGGGGTGTAGGTCGGCAATCGCCTTGAGAACGCCTACTTGATAAGCACCTCGGGCTCCACCGCCAGAGAGAACTAATGCTGGTTTCATATGGTTTTTCAGCGCTGAGTTAATGCGGCATTATAAACTACCCGCTGCGGACTTTCATAACCGGATATACAGACCGAAGTACCAGAAACTATCTGGGTCGTATCTCGGTGCCCAGGCCGGCAGTAATGAACACCGCCGACGCCTGATCGATCACATCGGCCGTATGCCACACCCCTGGGGGATTAATCGAGTACTGGCCCGCCTCTAGAGTAACCGCCGTTACCACACCATCGGCGGCCTCCTGGTGTAGCGTTAGAACACCAGCGGTACACAAAACTACTTCGCTTCCAAATGGGTGCATTTCCCAGGTATCCCAGGAGGTCTGAAAGGTGTGCATACTCACCAATCTCCCCTCCACACCGTCTTTCGCATGCCGCTCGCCATAGGCTTCGTACCACTCCATCTGGCCGGAAAACTCTGGTTCAATCTGTGCGGTGGCACCGAGGCCGAGGTGGATGGGGTTTTTACTGAGAGTATCTGGATTCATAGGCTAATCCGAACAATGAACTGAGAATATTTTTCAAGTATAGAACATAATTCTTCATACAATCAGTTTATGCTAATCAATGTGAAGCCAGCTTCTAAGCTGGTGATTAACCAAGGTGTCAGGCTTATGAGATATTTATTGCTCTGGATATTCGCAGCAGCTACGCCCGTCTATAGCGACCCAGCCAAAAAACCATGCGAATCAGCAGTGTATAAGGCCTTCGACTTCTGGTTGGGAGAATGGCAGGTTCACTCCCCAGACAACCAGTTTCAGGGCAGCAACAGTATCACTAAAGAAGAAGGTGGTTGCCTGATACTAGAAAAATGGTCGGGAAGCCAGGGAAGTACTGGCCAGAGCTACAACTTTTATCGACCTGACACAGGCAAGTGGCATCAGTTGTGGGTGAGCCAGGGGGCAGTCATTGATTACGCCGGGGGCCTAACGGATGACGGGGCAATGAAACTTGAAGGCCAGATTCACTATCGCAAGGACAAGCGTAGCGCCAAATTTGTTGGAGTCTGGACTTTGCGGAAAGACGGCTCGGTATTACAAGAATTTCGCGAGTGGGACGGCGAGTCCAAGCTTTGGAAAGATTGGTTCACCGGGGTCTACACGCCGGCTGCAAAAGCGCCCTAACTATGCTACTGCTCCGCTTGTTGTTAACGGCCCGATAGACTTTTCGCTGCAACCAAGTTCGCTCTCCTTCCGAAACTATTTTTATTGGGATATCGGGTTTATGTAATCATAGATGGATATAATGTGCTTTCCACGATCTTTTTCAAGAGCTGTAGTATCGGGAGATAGATGAGTGACATGAACTACAAAAAAACGCTGAAAATTGTATCCGTTTTAGCGGTCATTACACTGATCGCTGCACTGGCCTGGCTAACAAGGTCGGACGAAGACCCGTGTGCGAACCCTCAATCTGATATCAGCGCATCTGTGCTTGGTGAGGCGAACGGTGATCAGGACGCGCTGGCAAATCGAGCGATACTAATGCGCGGCAAATGCGAGGGAGAATAAGCGTGAAAGGTATCTATAAAATCATCGACCCCATCGTGAAGTTTATTCTTCGCTCACCTTTACATCCTACGCTCAGCAGTAACACCCTGCTACTGGAATACGTGGGCAACAAAAGTGGCAGCGACTATATACTCCCAGTGAGCTATGTTCGATCAGGCGATGAGGTCTACTTATTTACTGGCAGAGAAAAGCGCTGGTGGCGGAATCTGCGCGGAGGCACTCAAGTTACCCTATTGATCCAGGGAAACCGCCATCAGGGAGTAGCCAATGTTGAGTTAGAAAATCTCGAAAAATCGCGGAAACATTGAGTATGTTCCTCAAAATTTCACCGCGAGATGCCAAACCTTCGAATGTCCACATGGATGAGCACGGCAATCCAGACCAAGAGAATGTCCGTGAAGCCGCGCAGCGGCTCGTAAGCATCCGAATCGAATTGACCAAGCCCTTCGATTTAGCCGTTAACTAAAAAGTGAGCCCAGATACTGGCCGCGTACCCCAATGCGATAACCGGGGTCCATTTCAAATGCCCGAAAAATGTATACTGCCCTCGCGCTTGCCCCATAAGTGCAACGCCGGCAGCGGAGCCTATCGAGAGCATACTGCCTCCAACACCTGCAGTTAAGGTGACCAGTAGCCATTGAAACTCGTCCATCACAGGATTCATGGTCAGCACCGCAAACATCACCGGAATATTGTCAACAATTGCAGACAAAACTCCAACCAAAACGTTGGCCGTGGTCGCGCCAAGTTCGCCATACATAAACTCGGACGTCATGCCCAGATATCCAATAAATCCGAGGCCGCCTACGGCCAGAATCACCCCGTAAAAGAAGAACAAGGTGTCCCACTCGGCCTGGGCAATCTTGTCAAAGATATCGAAATCATCAGCAATCTTGTTGCTGGTTGGGTTATCCGAGGGGTCGAACTGAGCCTGCCCTTTCCTGCGTAGGTAGTAGCCGAAAAATTTCAAATAGGCCAGGCCAGTCATCATTCCGAATACCGGTGGCAAGTGGAGAAAATTGTGGAAACTAACGGCGGTAATTATGGTGAGAAGAAACAGCCCAACAATCACCAGCCCACCCGGTTTAATTTGTGCGGGCTCGCCTTCAGTTTTTGCTGGCCTGCCCTCGGGCAATGCAAACTGCATGATAAGCGCAGGAACCAGGTAGTTAACCACTGATGGCACAAAGAGTTTGAAGAAGGTAGCGAATTCTACAATACCCTTCTGCCAAACCATTAACGTTGTTATATCCCCAAAGGGACTGAAAGCGCCGCCGGCATTCGCACTTACGACAATGTTGACACAGCCAATGGCGACAAACTTTGGTTCGTCTTTACCGACGGCCAGAATCACCGCACACATGATCAATGCCGTCGTGAGATTGTCAGTGATGGGAGAGATGAAAAAGGCCAGAATGCCCGTTAACCAAAATAGCGCCCGGTAGCTAAAACCTTTAAGTACCAACCAGTCGCGCAACGAATCGAACACGCCGCGCTCCAGCATGGCATTGATGTAGGTCATCGCCACCAATAGGAAAAAGAAAAGCTCCGAATACTCCAGGAAATTGTGCCGTATACCCACTTCTGCGGCGTGGTGGTCCCCGGTACTACCGTAATAGAAGGCGATAAGAACCCAGATCAAACCGGCCGCCAATAACACCGGCTTGGATTTTCGAAGGTGTAACTGCTCTTCGAAAATCACCAGAACATAGGCCGCTATAAATAGGCCTAGCAGCCTGTCGGACTTAACCCAACAACGTCATCATGAGATAATGTGGTCACACTGAAAAGTAACCGGGAATAAGTGATGGCCAATTTTGTAAACGTTGATCGAGAGACGGACTATCTATTTCCTCCCTCTATGTCGGACTGGTTACCTGAACACCACCTGGCACGGTTTGTCGTGGAGGTCGTTGATCAGCTCGATCTGTCTGAGCTCACCCGTCAATATGCCGGGCGTGGATCAAAGGCTCACCATCCAGCGGTCCTACTGAGTTTGCTGATCTACGGTTACGCCACCGGTGTGTTTTCCAGCCGTAAGATTGAGCGAGCCACCCACGACTCCATTGCGTTTCGCTACCTGGCGGCCAACACGCATCCGGATCACGACACTATAGCGACCTTTCGACGCCGTTTTTTGCCTCAGCTTGAAGCACTTTTTGTTCAGGTCTTGTTGCTGGCGCGTGAAATGAAGCTCATGAAGCTTGGGCGTATCGCCCTGGATGGCACCAAGATCAAGGCGAATGCCAGCAAGCATAAGGCGCTTTCTTATGGCCACTTAAAGAAAATCGAAGCACAGCTCAAGGCAGAAGTCAGCGCTCTCACTGCACAGGCAGAGGCGGCAGATCAAACGCCGGTAGCGGATGGCATGGACATTCCCGCGGAGATTTCCCGGCGCGAAACACGACTTGAGGCACTGGCTGCGGCCAAAGTAAAAATTGAAGAACGGGCGCAGGAGCGTTTTGCGCGTGAACAAGCCGAATACCAACAAAAACAAACCAAACGCCAAGCTCAGAGGGATACTGGAAAAAAGCCCCGGGGCCGGGAGCCTAAGCCACCGCTTCCCGGCCCTCGAGATAAAGACCAGATGAATTTGACCGATGAAGAGTCGCGTATCATGCCGGTATCTGGCGGCGGCTTTGAGCAGTGCTACAACGCCCAGGCCAGTGTTGACACCGATACAATGCTCGTCGTCAGTACACACATGACACAGGCCCCGAACGACAAACAACAAATAAAGCCGGCCCTGACAAAGCTGAATACCCTGCCTGAAGAACTGGGCAAGGTGACCGACCTGCTGGCCGATACAGGCTATTTTAGCGGTGATAATGTAAAGGCTTGCGTAGAGGATAATATCCAGCCTTTACTGGCAGTAGCGCGTGACCACCATCACCGTGCGTTTTTGATCGGTTTGCCCCTGACGCCCCCACTCCGATAACGGATGATCAGGTGAGGCTCATGAAACATCAACTGACGACCCAATCCGGTCGAGCGCTGTACGCATTAAGAAAGCAAACGGTAGAGCCAGTGTTCGGCATCATCAAACACGTTATGGGGTTGAGGCAGTTCTCGATGCGAGGTTTGGACAAGGTTGCGGGCGAATGGACGCTGGCGACACTGGCATGGAATGTAAAGCGTATGAATGTGCTGAGAATGGCATAATTAAGCGGTCATTTGCCGCATAAATGCCCATTACAGGGCTGGATAAAGGCGTGATGAAGGTTGACGTGGCTGCCCTGGGACAATCACATCTTCTGCGTGGTGTCCTGACAGCCCTGTAGCACGCTGGAGTATTAAATCGTGCCCGTCAGGAGCTGAGTCCGACAAACTGCTAGCGAAATATATCCGACCCAGTGACTGGTTAAGTCGAGCAGCGGTTGCTCTGAACCAGACGCAAGGGCTAAAGCAGGGTTGAAAAACAGAAGAAGGAGGATGACAATTTTCATTATTTTAGTCCATGTGATCTAAGTGTTAATACGTAAGTGAAAAACGGGCCTCCAGTTTCACTTCGGCAATAGCTCCCTTAGCGACCAAAAGCTCACATCTCTTTAGGTATTAGCGTCCTATCAATAGTTATTTCGCTGCTGAGCCCTTTGCCAAATTTTCAGAAACGCTTTTTCCAGGGCTCCTTCGGCGGCCATCCCCATCTTTTCCTGCCAGTTCTTCTTGTGTACAAACTTAACCTCGTACACGTCCAGGTCCTTTAATTTTTCTTGTACAAAAGCATCACTGGTTTGCAGGCCATCAATCAAACCCACCTCGAGCGCTTTGCGTCCATACCAAACCTCACCGGTGGCCACTTTGTCAACATCAAGTTCGGGCCGGTTCTCGCTGACAAACTCTTTGAATAAATCGTGCGTTTGCTCTAGTTCTTCAACGAATTTCTCGCGACCTTTTTCTGTATTCTCACCAAACATAGTGAGCGTCCGTTTGTATTCACCCGCCGTAAGCATTTCAAAATCTATGTCGTTCTTTTTCAGCAATCGACTAAAATTAGGCAACTGTGCTATGACGCCAATAGAACCAATAACAGCAAAGGGGGCTGCTAGTATCTTGTCAGCGACGCAGGCCATCATGTAGCCTCCGCTGGCTGCAACTTTGTCAACAGCCACCGTCAGCGGAACTCCCGCATCGGTAATGCGGTTGAGCTGACTGGAAGCCAAACCATAACTATGGACCATGCCGCCTGGGCTTTCCAAGCGCACCAGTAGCTCGTCTCCGGCGCGAATTTGTGGCAGTACTGCTGAGATTTCTTCCCTGAGATTCTCCGCCGCGCTGGCCTTTATATCGCCGTCAAAATCCAGTATATAAAGGCGTTTTCGGCTATCGTCATCGTCTTCCGCATTGGCCTGTTTTCTTTTCTTCTTGGCGTCCTTAGCCTCCTGCTTGTCCTTGTCCTTTTTCTTTTTCTGTTTTGCCTGAAGCTTTAAGGTTTCCTCGTCTGAAACAACCTCCTCTAAGGTATCGTTGATAGCGCGATACTTTTCGTTGAGATTGCGGATTTCAATGTGGCCTTCGTCTTCACCTTTGTGCCTTTGGCTCATTGTGATAATGCCGCCTACAACAATGAGTATGGCGGCCACTATGGTGCCTGCCTGGGCTAAGAACAGCCCGTAGTCGTATAAATATTCCAAGTAAAACTCCAGATTAATTTAAGCTATTGATGTAGTGCTGTATCAGTTGACCCGAAATGGAAGATACCGGCGGGATCATCGGCAATTCGCGATAGTGAAACCACTGTGCGTCTGCGATTTCTTCCATATCACAAACGATATCTCCGCCGGCATATTCGGCAAAGTAACCCAGCATCAGCTGGCTGGGAAACGGCCAGGATTGCGATTGAAAATAGCGAATGTTCTCGACCTCGACACCAACCTCCTCTTTTACCTCTCGGACCAGCGTTTCTTCAGCGGTCTCCCCCGCTTCGATGAACCCGGCGAGGGTGCTGTACATTGGCCTGGGGAAGTTAGCGTTGCGTGCCAGCAGTAGTTCTTCACCGCGGGTAATCAGAACGATGATGCACGGCGCAATACGCGGGTAGTTGATAACAGAGCAGGGGTCGCAGCGCATGGCGCGTTCTTTCACATCCATCGCCATGGCCGATCCGCAGCGCCCGCAAAATTGGTGGTCGCGCTCCCAGGCAAGCAATTGCGAGGCTCTACCTGCCAGCGCAAACAACTGCTCGTCTATTCGCCCCAATACCTGGTATAGGTTTCCTCGCTGAAACTGCATGGGGTCTAATTCGTTGCTCGGCTCTATCTCCACGGCAAAACAGGCCTGATCGTGCCAAAAGCCCAAAAATAGTCTCTGGCTTTCTCGCCAGCCATTTAGTGCCAGTTGCCTGGCATCTATCATACAAGGTTCAGCAGAGCGCAGGTCGGAAACCAGTTCGCCACGCTGAAATACGATGTGCAATCCCCCATCATAGGACTCGGGGGGCAAATTGGCGGGCTGGAACATCTGAGCTCCCAAAAGTTATGTGAAATTGACGGGCTATAATAGGCGCAGCCTTGAATCCGGGCAAGGTGGGATCGTTGATGCGGTGAATTTTTCTTCGGATTTGCTTCGAACACAGCGCTTAATCCCGTAGACTAAACCCACCTAAATTCAATAATAGCAGCGGACTTTTCATGGCCGAATCACTCGTGCACGCCCTGTGGAAGAACTTTCTCGGTTCTTCTCCCACTTGGTATAAGCAGACCATCGTCGCATTTCTTTTAGCCAACCCTATCTTACTTATGGTCATAGGCCCTTTCGCGACCGGCTGGGTCATTATTGGCGAGTTCATATTCACGCTGGCACTGGCACTGCGGTGCTATCCACTGCAGCCTGGCGGGCTGCTCGCCATCCAAGCGGTATTGCTGGGCATGACTTCTCCTCAGATGGTCTATGACGAAACCCTGGCGAATTTCGAGGTCATCCTGCTACTTATGTTTATGGTGGCGGGAATTTTCTTCATGAAAGAGCTTCTGCTATTCGTGTTTACAAAGATTTTATTGGGCGTTAAATCAAAAGCGGCACTGTCATTGTTGTTTTCCCTGGTTTCCGCTGTTCTGTCAGCATTTCTTGACGCTCTTACCGTCACAGCTGTTTTGATTAGTGTGGGGATCGGTTTCTATTCGGTGTACCACAAGGTCGCCTCGGGGAAAAAGCTGAATCACGATGACCACCACGATCACTCCGATGATGATGCCGTTGAGGAAAGCCATCACGAAGACCTGGAGTCGTTTCGATCCTTCCTGCGCAGCTTGATGATGCACGGCGCTGTGGGTACAGCACTCGGAGGCGTTTGCACCTTGGTGGGCGAACCGCAAAATCTGCTGATAGCCACAGTCGCTGGTTGGGATTTCATACAATTTGCCACAATCATGGCACCGGTTACAGTCCCGGTATTGTTCTGTGGACTCTTGACCTGCTACCTGCTGGAACTTACCGGTAGTTTTGGTTACGGCGCGAAAATTCCTGACAATGTGCGCAGAGTTCTGGAGGAATATCAGGAGAAAGAAGAGAAATCACGCAACGCACGATCGAATGCTCGGCTCATTATTCAAGCGCTTGTCGCCGTGATACTGGTGGTTGGCTTGGCCATGCACCTGGCGGCAGTGGGACTCATCGGTCTCTCGGTTATTGTGCTGCTTACGGCCTTCAACGGTATCGTAGAGGAACACCAAATCGGTCACGCTTTTGAAGAGGCACTCCCTTTTACTGCGCTATTGGTTGTGTTTTTCGCGATCGTTGCAATGATTCATGACCAGCACTTATTCAGCCCTGTCATCAATTATGTTTTGGCTCTGGACGCCGATATTCGCCCAGTCATGTTCTTTGCGGCCAATGGTATATTGTCAATGATTAGCGACAATGTATTCGTGGCGACCGTCTATATCAACGAGGTTAAGACTGCACTGGATGCTGGCACCATCAACCGCCAGGAATTTGACGCCTTGGCAGTTGCCATCAACACCGGTACCAACTTACCCAGCGTCGCAACACCCAACGGTCAAGCAGCGTTCCTGTTTTTGCTGACCTCTGCGGTGGCACCATTAATTCGCCTCTCCTATGGGCGAATGGTGATCATGGCCCTGCCCTACACCGTTGTCATGGGTGGCGTAGGCGCATTGTGTGTGAGCCTGTTTATCTAAAGGAACGAATCTGGCGCGAGTTATTTAGATAACTCGCGCCATAAAACCTTACCTTCACTTTGCTTGGCAATCACATCCAGCTGCAACTCGTGTGCTGCTAACTCCTCAGTAGAGGCGGAGATCACCGGGAGTGGTTTGCGATTCGCGGGCAAGCGTTTAACCAGGTGGCCACTGGAGCCACCGTCCTCTCCATTTGCAGCGCTGTCGGACAGTAGTAATGCGGTTTGCCCACCAGTCATCGTCAGATAGACATCTGCGAGAATCTCGGCGTCGAGCAGCGCTCCATGTAAATCCCGCTGGGAATTATCAAACCCATAGCGCTGGCACAGCGCATCGAGGTTGTTTCTCTGGCCCGGATGCTTACGCCGGGCCATAACGAGCGTGTCTATTACGCAGCAAAGGTCAGCCAGAGATGCATAGCCCCTCTCCAGACGATGTAATTCGCTGTTTAAAAAACCGATATCAAAAGGCGCATTGTGAATAACAAGCTCTGCGCTGCCGACGAAATCCATGAAGTCCTGAGCGACTTGATCGAACAAGGGTTTGTCTTCCAAAAACTGATTGGTGATGCCGTGAACTTCAATCGCTCCTTGATCAATTTCGCGTTCGGGGTTGATATAGCAGTGGAAATGGTTGCCTGTAAGCTTTCTGTTCAAAAGCTCAACGCAACCGATTTCAATGATTCTGTGGCCCTGATTGACCTCAAGTCCGGTGGTTTCTGTATCCAGTACGATCTGTCTCAAAGTTGTTCCTAGCGCTTGTGGGTGAAGGGTGTCGTTAACTTAACTGATCTATGCCTTTGTTTGCCAGGTCATCCGCTATTTCATTCTCGCGATGACCACTGTGACCTTTCACCCAGCACCAGGTGACGTCGTGCCGCTGGTTTTGCACGTCCAACAGCTGCCATAAATCCGCGTTCTTCACTGGTTTACGCGCGGCAGTTTTCCAGTCCTTTTTCTTCCAGCCCGGCAGCCACTCCGTGATGCCTTTTTGGACATAGACCGAATCGGTTGTCAGCACTACACAACAGCGCTCTTTGAGAGCCTTCAACCCTTCTATTGCCGCCTGTAGCTCCATTCGGTTATTGGTGGTGTCTTTCTCGCCGCCATACAGCTCACTTTCTGTACCTTGATAGCGCAGCAAGGCACCCCAGCCGCCGGGGCCGGGGTTTCCTCGGCAAGCGCCATCGGTAAATATCTCAATATTTTTCAAACAGTGTCTTCTCCGTGTTTAGCCGCATGCTGCGGCGTCGAACTATTACCCACACTGGTGGTGGGAACTGCGAGCCCAATAAGTCTCCTACGGGCTTGTAATAGGCGTCTTCGCGGGCGATTTAGCCGAGGGACGTGATTAATCGCATGCATTATATAGAGGCCGCCAACCGGTATGTTGTGCTCCCCCAACCACGAATCACAACGAATCATCCAGTTGCGCAAGCGATTCCCGCCTATGGGTGGAACACTGTACAAGTGCTGGCAATCTTGCACCTCGCAACCCATCAGACGCAGCCAATCGCTCGCTCTGTGTGGATTTACCGGTTGGTGGTGGTGCCAACTGGATTTGCTGGAACGCCCCTTGAGAAATGTCGATGCTCCAACTGCACTGTAACGATTAAAGCCGATAATAATTAAATGGCCCTGGGGTGCCAGTACTCTGTGCATCTCACGTAATGCCTGGTGAGGGTCATCTTCAAACTCCAGGCTGTGATGAGCAATGAGCACATCGATACTATCGCTTTCCAGCGGGAGCTCACCATTATTGACTATCAGCCCGACTTGGTCACCAGGGCGTTCCGCTCCGTATATTCGATGATTGATATTAGTGCGGTGAAACAGCGCATGATGGTGAGTGACACCCAATTGCAGCAAATGGTATCCAAAGGCCGTCTCGAGTGACTTCTCGATATTCTGATTGAGGCTTCCCAGCAAATACTCACCATTCTTACGTGAATACCAGGAATCCAGCTCGGTATAAATGTCCTTTGATAGAGTAGCCATCGGTACGATGTGCCCAAATTGGTTAGTTTGAGGAGTTATCTGCATATTACTGCATTTAATTGCGATCAGCTGAACAAAACACTGGTATCCTCGAAAAAATATCGTGTAGTACCCACGCAGACGATTTCTAGCACTGCGAGCAAACCACGTGAAGCCAATTCAACTATAAAATAACGTATATTACATGAACTAGAGTTTAGAGTCTGGGGAGGAAGATTATCGCGCAAAGTGTGCGAAAAAACTTGACATAAAGCGGCAAAAAGTTTGCCGCGCCCTATACAGCTTTGCTTTTTAAAAGGTGTATAGGGCGCGGCCTTCAGAAAGAAATGAATCGATTTCTTCTGGAGGCCGCTATGAACGCAACAGGATGTGCTCGCATCCCCCGCGAACTGTGCTATTGGATAACATTTTTAAGCAAAGCGCTACCCCCAAGATCCGTAGGCACATTCATTGAACTATTGATCGGCGCTATGTTAACGCCCGCTGGCTTTGTCACCGAAACCTATTTGTTTCTAGACATGCAAAGGCACTGGACGACGTATTACAAATGGCTTGAAGCCGGAAAGTGGTCCTGGTTGAAGCTGGCAAGACAGTTCGTCTGTCTGGTTCTTAGTGCCAAGAATGATCCCGTTCTATATTTAGCGATTGACGATACGGTGAGTCTACGAGCCTCGAAAAAAGCACCGGGCAGCCAGATACATCATCAGCACGGAAATAAGCCGAATTTAGCCGCCTATGTTCGTGGTCAATGCTGGGTTAGTTTAGCGGCTGTTTTCAGGCGCACACCGCTGGAGACGACGGCGATACCTCTATTGTTCCGACTGATACCCAGTGCAGGGAATACGGGCAAGCTGGTCGCAGCGACAGTGATCATGCGTGCTGTTTACCGCTTGTTTGAAGATAAAACGGTGAGGGTATTGGTCGATTGCTGGTATATGCGCAAACGATTTATCAACGCGATGACAGCGTACGGTTTTACCGTGATTGGCCAGGCGAGAATCGATACGCGGCTTTACGACGAACCCCCCGAACGAAAACCGGGGCAACGCGGGCGGCCACGCAAGTATGGCGAAAAACACACACCCAAGCGAATTGCCCACTTTAAAAAGACGGAAGCACTACTGCGGCTGTACGGAAAAGAACAAAAGGTGAGATACCGTAGTCGGCTCGCCAAGGCAAGGTTCCTTGACGGTCAGTTAGTCAGAGCCGTTTGGTGCGAGCTAGACAGGGGTAAAGGTCAGTGGACCAAGACTCGATTATTTCTTTCAACCGATACGACTCTAACGAGCGAACAAGTGATTGAAGATTACGGACTGCGTTGGTCGATTGAGTCGATGTACTACCAGTTGAAACAATTGTGGGGGCTCAAAGAAGCCTGGCAGCAACGGCGCCAAACGCTGCATCGCTGGGTTCACTTGACGACTGTAGGTTACGGACTGCTTCATTTGTTGACGCTGGTATTGGGTGATAAAGCGGGCCCACTGGTGACGGATGCACCATGGCGCAAGCCGGATATTATTACAGCGGGAAGAATCAGGCTGGGTCTGACAAAACATTTTCGCCATGTTAACGTTCGAAGCTGGTGGAACGAAAGATGCAAAAAATTCCAAGCCCCTGGTGCGGTAGATTATATACAAGATGGGTAACATTGCGTTGCAGCTTGTATTACACGCAGGTTTTGAGAGAACATTAAGGAAAAGGAGTCGGGATTGAAGCTTCCGACAACAGCTCTTTCGCTCTAAACTCTAGTTTACATGAATTTAAGAGAATTAATTACAGTCGTTTCTATATCCTTTATCATCCCAGGCTGCGGGACTCTAGGGACTGATTTTTTAGGGAAAGGTAACCCCGTTTCCGCACCAAAAGAAGCTGCAGCAGCGGCTGCACCACTGCTTGTCCAGGAGGAAAAGGCCCTCGAAATTCAACAACCCATAGTCGAGACCGAACCAGAAGACTTATGGGTGAGGATTCGCGAACAGCTCAGCTTCCACACCATTGAACACGCAAGTGTTGTCGCGGCACGCAAGCACTATATGCGGCAGAAAAACTACATGCCACATGTATCCCAGCGCGCGGCACCCTATCTGTATCACGTCGTCAACGAGGTGGAGAAACGGGGCATGCCTGTTGAGATAGCACTACTGCCCATAGTGGAAAGCACCTACAGCCCCTTCGCCCTATCGTCTGCGCATGCTTCAGGCCTTTGGCAGATTATGCCTGGTACTGGCTCGGATCTGGGCTTAGCACAAGATTGGTGGTTCGACGGTCGCAGAGACGTTCGCGACTCTACCGCTGCAGCGTTGGATTATCTCGAAGAATTGCACGCTGATCTGAACAACGACTGGCTGCTAGCCCTGGCCGCATACAATTCAGGTAAAGGGCGTGTGTTGCGCGCTATGAAAGCCAATTCGAAGAAGGGCCTACCAACGGATTATTGGTCTTTGAAACTTCCAAGAGAAACACAGCATTACGTACCCCGGCTCATTGCCCTAAGTGGTTTTGTGGCCTTTCCGGATATCTGGAAAGTGAAGCTGGAGCCAATAGCCAATGAACCCGCCTTCGAGGTTGTCGACACGCTCGGTCAGATTGAGTTGGCCAAAGCTGCAGACCTGGCTCAAGTTGACTTGATCACCCTGCGCGCCTTTAACCCCGGCCACTTGCGCTGGGCAACCGCTCCGGGGAGTAAGCAAGAACTTCTCGTACCCATCGGTGCGGGCGATCGATTGAAGCAGGCTGTGGCCAAGCTCACACCCGATGACAGAGTTGAATGGCAGCACTATCGGATTAAGCGAGGTGACAGTTTGATTCGTATCGCCAAGTCCTTTGGTACCCAGGTGAACCTGATTCGAGAGGTAAACCACATAAAGGGGAGCAGAATTCGAGCCGGAGACACCTTGATGATTCCCAACGGCGAAGCCTGGGCAAACAGCCTGGCACTGGCCTCTACCTCTAGCGTACGCACCCGACGCGGCTACAAGGTCAGACGCGGTGACTCCCTGTATCGAATTGCAGGGAAATTCAAAGTTTCCATCGATGAATTAGTCTCCTGGAACTCTCTGAACCGAAGGGCTTATTTAAAGCCCGGACAAAAACTAACCCTCTATGTGGGTGAAACCTAAGAGCTCTACCGGTCAGTGACAAAATCTATTCCCAGTGATAATCACTTTTTAACGTCGGCGGGAGAATTCGAACTCCACCGCTACCCCTCGCGAAAAGAAGAACCGCTCAAGGCCTGGAATTCGGCAGACACCCTATTGGTGGAACAAGTACTGGAACTTGGCGCAGAGCAGTCATCCATATTGGCAGTGAACGATGAGCACGGGGCGCTGGTAACTGCATTGCATCCTGCGGTCCTATGGACCGACTCCGCTTTATCGATGATCGCTGTAAGAGAAAATTGCGCGCGCAACGGCCTAGAAGTGCCTCCCATCATCAGCAGCATTGAAGCTCCACCAGAGAAATTCTCCGTGGTGGCCATGAAAGTCCCCAAGCAGATATCCTACTTTGAGTATCAGCTTGCCCAACTCAATTCGAGCTTGCTCGCCGGAGCTGTTGTTATTGTCTCGGGCATGGACAAACACTTATCGCCGAGAGTTGTAGGCCTGCTCGAACACTATATCGGGTCGACGACACGTCACCGCGGAAAATCAAAGGCCAGGTGCTTTTCTGCCACACGAGGCGAAGGAGCACCCAACAAATCCTACCAGTCGTCCCAAAACTATCACGTCGAGACTTTAGGCGGAGACCTGGTATCCCTGCCTAACGTATTTAGTGGAGATAAAATAGACGGTGGCAGCCGTCTTCTGATCGAATCCTTTGCGAACCTGGAACCAGCGACACACGCGATTGATCTGGCTTGTGGTAATGGCATCCTGGGTTTATCCGCTGTTAAAAAGGGCCTTTGCAGCACTCTCATGCTGTGTGATGAGTCTGCAATGGCAGTCGAATCCGCCGCACGCAATGCATCGACTTTACTGCCCGAGAAAGTTGAGAAAATCAGCTTCCATCACGGCGATGGCCTAGTGAACTATACCGGGCCGCAAGCAAATTTAATCCTATGCAATCCGCCCTTCCACGCCAATCACGCGGTAGAAGAATACGTGGGAAAAAGACTTCTTAAGCAATGCGCAGATCAACTTGGAAAAGCCGGTAGGCTCGCTCTAGTGGCTAACCGGCATCTAAAATACTTGTCCACTTTAAAGCGCGGTTTTTCACAGGTGGATAAATTATCAGACAACGGCAAGTTCATTGTCTGGTTGGCGAAGAAATAGCTTAGAAAAACAGCGCACCACCGCTTAAAGTTACCCACTAACTTTGACACGTCCTACCAGGAGCAAATCCCGTGAAGTTTGTTATCTCCACTTCGTTTAGTTCGGTATCTCACCTGACCGCTCTGGCCCCAGTGGCTGACAGTCACGGCTGGCACGCCATGTCATTTTCAGATCATGTGGTAAACCCGCAAGAAATCACCACACCCTACCCCTACACTGAAAACGGAGAGCGGCGCTGGCAGTCTTTCACGGACTGGCCTGACCCCTGGGTGATGATTGGTGCACTAGCGGCCATTACCACTCGGCTGCGGTTCACCAATAATATTTTTGTGCTTCCCATGCGCAACCCCTTTCTAACAGCCAAGGCAATCAGCACTGCAGCTATTATTTCCAACAATCGGGTGACTCCAGCGATTGGGGTCGGTTGGTCAAGCGATGAATTTGAGCTGATGCAACAAGACTTTAAAACCCGTGGCAAACGCACGGACGAAATTTTGGAAATTTTGCGTCTACTGTGGACGGGAAAAATGGTGGAATACCAGGGCCAGTATTATCAGTTTGACGCTATGGAGATGAATCCGGCGCCAAGCGAATACATTCCTATTTGGATTGGCGGAATTTCTGACCCAGCGATGAAGCGTGCGGCCAAGCTGGGAGATGGCTGGGTGAGTGATTTGCAAACTGGTGAAAACATCGTCGCATCGTTAAATCGGATTCAAGCTTGGAGAAAAGAACTGGGGCGGCACAACGAGCCCTTTGAAGTAATGGCAACACCCAGTGACGTTTACGATGTGGACGGATACAAACGACTCGAAGATGCCGGAGTGACCCATATACTAACCATGCCCTGGCCTTTTTATCACGGCGAAACGGATGAGTTGGTTAAAAAAATTGATGGGCTTAAGCGCTACTCAGACGATGTGATTAGCAAATTCGATTCGTAGTCATAGGAGGACATTATGAGAATAGCTTGGGGCATCGGAACCCCCCGTACGTTGCGTCCACTTTGGGCTTTGGCCGAGCTCGGACTGGCTTACGATCACAAGAAAATCCTACCACGCGGCCCAGGGATGGATGATCCTCGTTTCCGTGCGCTCACCGAGCGACACAAGGTGCCATTTTACCAGGACGAACGCGTGGAGATGGGCGAGAGCGCTGGGATCGTAAGCTATCTTGCCGACCGGTATGGCGCAGATGTGCTACCCATGCCCGTGCCGGGTACACAAGAGCGGGCTATGCTGCAGGATTATACGATGTTTATCATGACTGAGATCGATGCCCGGATGTATACCGTCCGCCTACATGGTGAGCCGCCGGCGGGCCTTTCCGAAATCTACGGGGCAGCGCCTGCAGCTGTAGAGGCTGCCAAGCAGTATGCACACAAAAGCCTGCAAGAGGCGTCGCGATGGTTTAATGATGGACGGCTGTTTGTCATGGGAGAACGCTTTGGGACCGCCGATATACTGCTAGTGTCATGCCTAGACTGGGCCTTGCACTATGGCATGGACCTGCCAGCGCCTCTGGGAATATATCGGGACCGAGTTGCATCGCGGCCGGGATATCTCGCGGCTATGGCACAAAACGATCCGTCCAACTCAGTGGCATGAGCCCCTGGACGAATTCTTTTCTTTACCGGCATGACCGGTATTGACCGCTGGCGCACTGGCCCAGGGTGTCTCCTTCGTCCAAGTTTGAGACACACGGCTCACCCGCTTCAAACTGATTAACTAGCTTCCGCAGTAGATATAGATTTGACACTATGTGCAGGGCCAGAGAAATATCTGTCGCTAACTAATTACCGATATCCGATTGCGCCGCGGCATTCTTTATTTTTACTGCTTCTGTATGCAGCAACAGCCCACTGTTCGCCAAAGCCCCAGTACTAGCTAACTTGTTTCACATAAACACCATGGTTTGGGTACAAATCATCGAGCGTTGTCTGGTCAAAAGGACTGACCGCACCGCTCAGTCGGCAAGCCAGGTTGCCAATGCCTACGAGGTTAGGTGGCAAATCTGGATCAGCCAGATTGGTTGACAGATAAGTGGCTACCAGCGCTTCCATGGAAGGCAACCTCACACCGCCTTGCACATTGCCAAGTGCATCGCGAACCAATACCCCGTCAATGTCTTCCATAAGAATCCCGGCCGGTGGCACGCTGCCTTGCTCAATCTGCTCCTGCATACGTTTCCACAAAGCAGTTATGACGTAACCCGAAAAAACCGGCCCGTCGGCTATGGTGTTCATTTCGGCCCCGCAGAGGTCTTCCAGCCCAATCGCATCTTCACTCAGCGAACCCGCAGGGAATAATTCGATATTTTTGTGCGTCGTAACATGGCCGCCTCCCGCTACCTCATAGTAACGGTAGGTATCGGTATCCGGCTGACGTCCATTAACATTAAAACCTAGTACTTCGAAATCGGTTTGTGTGACCACTTGGTAAACCGGTACCGGCAAATCGTTTCGTACGAGGCTGTCCGGATACTGAAGACGCGGGGTACACTCCGGAAACGGTTGTGAATCTTCCTCATCACAAGTGGGCCCAAAATTGATGGGACGAGCGTTGATACCCGCCTGGACAAAATAGCCGTCATTCACCCCGTCCAGGTGGAATGCGCTGGCGTAGGTCACGAGGGAGCCCGCTTGCTGCGACTCGCCAACATGGATCAGGTTCCTGACCTGAAAGCTCGCCGGAAGCGGGCTATTGCTTCCGCCCGTTTTAAGTAATGTAGCTATCTGGCTCATCATTTCATAGGCTAGGCCGTTTTCGGGGATGGACAGCTCTGCGTAGCGGGTTCCGCAGGTAGGTGGAGCCCCGAACGTGCTGCAGCCACCCACCAGGTGTGATATCGAAGTTGCGCTGTTGGTAACGCCCACATAAACCACACCCTTACGAGCAAAATACTCTGCCGATGTGTCCCAGGCAGGGGCGGTGTCGAAAGTCGCGGTTGAGTTCCACCATTCAATAACTACGGTGCCATTAAAGCGTTTTGCACGCTTGGGGCGCCGGACGATGATACGGGTGGCGTATGGCATATTTTCTTCGATAGCAGTGATGTCGCCTGGACCTGCCGGTGGATTGTCAGCGTAGCTGAAGAGCGTTGCCTGGCCCGATATTATGTATTCCTCTTCGACATAGGGCTTGCGCAGGTCTGCAACAAGCCGAGTTCCCGGAACAAAGGCCTCCTCTCCCTCTCCTTCGGGGGGCTGGCTTACCGTGACCGAATCCGTGGGTCCAGCGAATGCGGACAAGCTAAAGAAAAAAAGTAGCACTATGCGCGAGATAGAAAAATGTAAAACGTTCATCTTCAACATCGAATTGTCATTCATGTATATCTCCAGGAGTGCTATCGGCTAGTTCCTCAAAGCCCGGGACGGGGGCTCTGTAGCTTCGTAATGTCATCCAGTATAGGCCAGATATAGTAGCCTCAACTAGTTTTCTCCAACACCCAGAATCATCAGTTAGACACCAGAAGTGATAGGGTCAATTTGATCTGCCTGAACCGATAGTCGGCGGATGAAGACCTGCAATCGCCACACACAGGCTTTAAGGAAATCCACCCTATATCTACCAGCTATGACTTCGACTGCCATGCCCAGTCTGCCCTAGAAGCGAGCACTATCAGCCCCTATGATTAAAACCTAATTGACGCCACTCAGGGCGGGTGGGTAAGACCTGCATTAAACTGCTTTTTATTGTAGATTGAGCCAAATGAGAGTAATAATCCTTCCTGTACTCCATTGACGCTAATCGAGGCCTCCGCTGAAAATTATCACGGCACTGCCGCTTGTCCTTATTATGTTTACTATCCCGAGGAGGAGGCGTCGTGACGTCCGGTAGCGAAAAGACAGATAGCGAACTAGGTATGGGCGCGAAGATCACTCGACGCGATCTTATTCAGGATGTTGGACTA
Organism: Halioglobus sp.; assembly: GCA_965262875.1. Lineage (GTDB taxonomy): Bacteria > Pseudomonadota > Gammaproteobacteria > Pseudomonadales > Halieaceae > JBALVT01. The sequence continues at coordinate 1,058,595 of OZ253569.1, read as the reverse complement.
GCTGCCCTTGGTCTGAGCCTGGGGGCACAGATACCGAGTGGGATCGCAAGCTCAGAAGAGCCCACGACATCATCCGTCGTAGCTCCTTCATATTATCCGCCCACGGACACCGGCCTGCGAGGATCACACCCCGGCGCCTTCGAGACAGCGCACGCCATCGCTAGGCAGGGCAAGTCTTTTGCCAAGCCACAGGTACTGGACGAAAGCTGCGATCTGGTCATTGTCGGTGCTGGTATTTCCGGCCTGGCAGCGGCGCATTTCTATCGTCAACGCTTTGGGCGCGACAGCAAAATTTTGCTGCTCGAGAACCACGATGATTTTTGGTGGGCATGCACGCCGCAATGAGTTTCATCAGGGTGGTCAGATGCGCCTGTCGCTTGGCGGCACGCACAATCTTGAGTGGTGGAGTTTTAGTGACACTGTAAAAGCCTATCTTCTGGGACTGGGCGTCGACACGCAAAAGATGCTCAAAAAGAAGCAGTTCAACTACGGGCACAATGCGCCGAATAGTCCGGCAACCTGGTTTGATAGAGAAACTTATGGTGTTGATCGCTTGGTTGCGAAATTCTCCCTCAGGGATTCTGCGGGCTTGTCACCCGATCTGGTAGATCATCTGCCGCTGCCTGAGCAGTCGCGTAAAGAGCTAAAACAATTTTTAGCAACGCGCAGTAATGTACTTGCTGAGATGGACGACGCCGAAGCAGAAGCCTACCTGCAATCTATCTCTTACCCTGTCTTTCTGCGCAAGCATGGCGGCCTTGGGGAAGAGGCTCGACAGTTGTTTAACAAGCTTGAGCACGGTAGTTGGGGTGTAGAAATCAGCGCGCTATCGGCGATGGAGTGCCTTGAGAGCGGCATGCCGGGCATGAATCTGCTGGGCCGAGAACCAGAGGACTCGGAATTCAACTACCCAGCGGCAATGTGGCCCGATGGCAACGCCAGCTTTGCACGTTTGCAGGTGTGTTCTTTAATTCCCAAAGCAGCCCCCGGCACGACCGCCGACAATGTCAGTTTGAGCACCGTGAACTATGACGCGCTAGATCTCCCCGACAGTGCGGTTCGCCTGCGTTTAAACTCTACCGTTGTACATGCCGCGAATCGGGATGGCTCTGTGGCGGTAAGCTTTATCAAAGACGGTTCGCACCACGAGGTCAATACCAAACACTGCGTGATGGCCTGCTACCACGCAATTATTCCTCACCTGTGTCCGGATTTTCCTGCGGCGCAGAGGGAGGCATTGGCGTACCAAGTCAAACGGCCATTGATTCTGACCAATGTCTTGATCCGCGATACCCGTGCTTTAGACAAGTTAGGTATCGATGCGGTGAATTGTCCCGGCCGGATGCACGCCCGTTTGTTTACCTTTCGAGGGATAAACACCGGCGGTTATGAACATGACTTGGAGGATGATGGCCCGGTATCAGTGGTCTTTTGGGGGTCCATATCGCCACCGGCCGGTATTGATGAGGTGAAAGCACAGCACCGCGCTTCACGAGGGATCATGCTTGAACTTAGCTTTGAGGATTATGAACGTGAAGTGCGAACGGTGCTCGATGGTTTGCTTGGACCGGCGGGCTTTGATGTTGAGAACGACATCCTTGCGATTACGGTAAATCGCTGGCCTCACGGTTACTCTTACGACTACCTCGACCTCTGGGACGAGGACTGGGCTCCCGGCGAAGCGCCGCACGAAATTGCACGGCAAACCTTCGGCAATATCGCTGTGGCCAATTCCGATGCCGCTGCTGATGCTTATACCCATGCAGCGATAGATCAGGCCGCACGCGCGGTGCAGGACTTACCAAGCTAGGGCCGAATAATGACTCGGGCCTCAATGGCGGGTAGAGGTCCCACTACTTCGCTTACAATGATGATGGAAGATAATCTCTATCAGCGCTTTGGAACTCCCGATTATGGCTTGGCATTTCACGTTAGCTCTGACATTGAAGCAGGGAAAATTGGGGTAACTGACGGTAGTCCCTTCGCTGGAGCGGATACGGTGGATATTGTCATTCACGGAGTGGGTGCTCACGGTGCTAGCCCCCATGCGGGTAAAGATCCAATAGTGCTTGGTTCGCAAATCGTCATGGCTCTTCAAACCCTGGTTGCCCGTGAATTACCACCCCGAGATCCAGGTGTTGTTACCGTCGGGTCTTTTCACTCGGGCACTAAGCACAACATCATTTCTGACCGAGCGGTTCTTCAATTGACTGTGCGCAATACCAGTTTGGAGACTCGTAAGACTTTATTAGACGGTATTAAACGAATCGCAGAGAACATGGGACGCGTAGCGGGCCTGCCGGATAATAAATTACCTGAAGTAACGGTATCACACGAGAGTGTGCCTCCCACAATCAACGATACCAAAATGGCGCAGCGGTTACGCGCCGTATGGATCGAGAATATGGGCAAAAAAATACTGTCGGAAAAGCCGAATAAAGGGATGGGGGCAGAAGACTACCCATTTTTTACCACCACCCCTTATATTCCAAGTGTTTATTTCTCCATCGGCGGTACACCTAGGAAAGATTTTGCAATAGCAGAAAAAGGCGGCACACCCGTGCCGAGTCACCATAGCCCATTATTCAAAATCACTCCCGAGCCAGCAGTTACTAGCGGTGTTGAGGCCACTGTTCTAGCCCTGATGGAATTAATGGGAAAGTAGTAATGCTGTTCGTAAACTGACGTCAGATACACGTCATTAGGCGGCGCAAGCGCCTGACTCAGTGAGAGTGTTTGTGCAAGTGTCCAAGAGCTGTGAAGTACAAGGCGCATTGTACGGGCTGTTCATAAAGCGTTTCTAGCGCACTCTTATATCTGGATAATTGCTCGGTGTAGCTCCCCGCCTCTTTGCGTGAAAAATCCTCTAGGGATTCCCCCTCCTCGGGCTCACTGTTTTTGTAGTCGATCACCCAGCGGGTGTTGCTCTGCTTATCTACGAATGTTCTGTCAATGATCAGATCGGAAATTTTTCCCTGCTCATCCGCCGTGGTAACAGTAAACTCACTGCTTCCATCTACGTTGTCTGGAGAAAGAATCCAACGCCCATCCGGGTCAGCCAATACACACGACACCGATTTTTCAACCCGATGAGCAGCCAAATCAAGGGCATTGCCGTGCAGCCCCAGGCTGGCAAGTGCCATTCGCCATCGCCGGATGTCAATCTCCGTGCTTCGATCTGGTATGACGCCAAGTCGGGAAATTTGTTCCAGAGCAAGATGGACCACGGTACCCACATACCGGTCTATCGTATTGAGTGAAATCTCGGGAATGTTTGCTCCCCCTTCGATACTCTCCACGCTACCCTCCGGGTCCTTAACCTCTAGACACACAACAGATTCTTCATCGAGCCGAAGCCGTCTGCCGGCCTGTTCAGAATCTCGTCCTTCGATTTCCCTTACTAAAGATTCATGAACTGACATTTGTTCTTTATAGAGCGGCCAAATACACGAGAGTAAGGAACGATTTGGTGGATCCCGAAAGTCCTCTTTACGCGAATCGTATTTCAGACACGAGGTCAGGAATAAACGCTGCACTGCTCTGGTCGCACCAACATAAAGCAAACGGGTTGTTTCCAGTATTTCCTTATTGGCCCTTTGCACCTTGAGCCAGTTGTACAAGGTCGGCTCGTCATCGCTGCTGTGGTCGTCCGCGGCAAGCAGAAAACCCCGCTCACCATTTTGCGCACTGTGGTCATCCCAAAGCAGTAGCGGTTTGCTATTGGCACGAGTGGTTTTACCCAAGCTGGGAATAGCAACCCAGTCAAACTCCAACCCTTTTGCCTTGTGCAGAGTCATTACCTGAACTTTGCTATCTGGGTTCTCGGCTTGCACATAGAGCCTTTCCAACTTGCCTTGTAGCCATGAGAGGTCTAAGCCTTGGTTTTCTCGCTCTGCTTGCTCCAGCAGTTGAAAAAATCTCTCTGCATCGTTCAGCGAATCCGCGTGTGTCGCGGTCCTAGGCCCTCCCAGCGCAAGCCATAGCCCTTCTATCCAGGTACGCAGCGGCAGACGATCTCGGTTGAGCTGTGCCGCATGCATTGCGGTGGATACGTGCCCTACTCTGATCATTCCCTGTGGCGACAGCTTCGCCAAAACATCAGGAGCTTCTAGCAGTGACCTGACTGCTGTGTAGGCGGGAGTGTCTCCGGCGGTACCAATGACATGCAGGTCTTTGAGGGATAGTCCGCACCAGGGTGCTCGCAATAGTGACATCCAGGCAAGCCGATCTGCCGGATTCGCTAAAGCCCGACATAAACTCATCAAATCCACGATAACGGGTGAACTCGTCAGACTATCAATATCCTGAGCCGAATAGCTTATACCCAGTTCCTTTAATCGCTGCAGAATTCCTTGCAAATGCCCCCGAGTCCTCGCCAATATGGCGATTGATTGGCAAGCCTCGCTGTCTATCCCCTCCTGCACCGCATCACAGATCGCGATGGTTTCATCTCGCGCAGCATCCTCCCCATAAAACCCTCTCAATGAGACAGCCACTTCAGGTTTTGCGGGCCGCACGGGGTTTGCCGGGTAAAAACGAATTTGCCCCTTACTAACGTCCTCCGCGCTGGGAAACGCCTGGTTAAAGCTGTCGTTTACCCAGTCAACTATTCCAGCATCTGAACGGAAATTGCTTAACAGAGACAGTGGTTCCAGTTGCACACCGTTAAAGCCTTCATTGCGAGCCTGAATAAACAAGCCAACATTGGCATCGCGAAATCCGTAAATGGACTGCATTCCATCGCCGACAATGAAGAGGCTTCTGGGACGGTCCGGGTGTCGGTGATTATGTTCGCCCCATCCACGAGTCAACCTGCGGACCAACTCAAACTGATTGATGGCCGTGTCCTGAAACTCATCTACCAAAATATGTTCCAGTTGGTAGTCCAGGCGCAGCGCCAGCTCGGTCGGCACGTCATCCTCGCCCAGTGCCTGAAGCGCGGAAAGCGAGACTTGATTGTGGTCGACCTGGCCACGGCGTTGGAATACCAATAACAGCTCGGCCGCCAGCCTTGGAAGTATCCGGGAAAGATGCAAAACCAGTTGCCAGGATTCACTCTGAGCACCTATTTGCGGAAGATTGCCGACGGCCTTGAGACCATCCAGTAAGCCTTCTATCTCTCGCAACTCGGCGATGGTCCGGGCAAGTTTGTCCTTTTGCTCCTGCGCGACACCCTTGCCTGGTGGGAAGCCCATTCGAACGTCAGCCCTTGCTCGCCAGTTGCCATTTTTCCCGGCAGTCAGTAACAAGCTTCTGATTTTCCGCCAGGCAGCCAATTCATCCGGATCACATCCGGGAAACCTCGAGGGTGAACGGGTATCCAAATTTTCAGCTGCATAGATTTGCAGCGCGAGAATATCCTGCTGGTAAGGTGCCAGTTTTGCCGACAGACTTGTCAGAGCATCAACGACAATTCCCTCTACCGTATGCAACAGATAAGACTCGGCCTCCTCCGGGCGATGGTGCACACCGATGTAGGATCGCCACTGGTCCCTGCGGGCCAGCATGGAGATCAACAACTCCTGCAACCGAGCCCAGTTGTTGTCAAAGTGCAGCATTAGCGCCGCTAGATCAGCCGCCAATTCATCCTCGGCTTCGATTAGTTTGAACAGCTCAACCACCGCTTCGCCGTACAGTTCGCTGGCATTTTCAACCACGTCTGCCTGGCCGCCAAACTCACTTAATATGGGCATCTGGCGAGTGAGCGCAGCGCAATAACCGTCGATGGTCTTTATGTTGATTCGTGAGATGTTGCCTATTAGCCGCCACTGCCCCTTTTCATCGGCGGCCAGCGCTTCAATTGCGAGTAGTCGCGTTTGCTGTTGATGTTCTCCTTCGCAGGGATTGTTCGCTCTCGCACTGATCAATGCCTCTAACACTCTGGCACGCATTTCCGCGGCTGCTTTGCGAGTAAAGGTTATCGCCAGTACTTGTTCCGGCCGTTCGACCCTGGCCAGGAGAGTGAGATAGCGCTGGATAAGCAGTTCCGTTTTACCCGAACCAGCTGGGGCCGTAACACAGAAGCTGCACAATGGGTCTAATGCGGTCAGACGCTGTTGCTGATCTACCACTGTCATTGGACTAAATCCTCTTCCAGTCCAATTCGGCACAGTGATTCCAAGCCGCAATAGCTGCAACTGTCAGGCGCCAGTGGCGATACCTGTGCCTGGCCGATAACAAAATCGGCAACTAACTGTTTTAGAATTTCTCGCCAGTTTTCGTTCAAACTCTGCCAATCCTGAGCCGGATTTTTCCCCTCCACCAATTTCTCGATATCGGTGCGAATGCCAGCAGCGGCTGCAACACTACCTGCTCCTCGATAGCCACAATCGCGGGCTCTCACTTGTGCAAAAGCGAGTGCAGATACTGTCGGGCTATTCTCATCAACACTCGCTGCTACTCCATAAAGTAACAGCTGGGGTTTAGAGGGGCGTTCTCCCAACCAATCTTTCACATCGCCGCGGCCCGATTTATAGTCAATGATCATTAACGAACCATCCGCCAACTGGTCAACCCTGTCGACTCGCAGCTGTATTTCCAAGGGCTCGATGCTCAAACTGACATCTTGCTCTCGGGCATGAACACTAAATTGTGTGCGATCTTTTTCGACCTGTATCCATTCCTGCAGCAATTGCTGCAACCGCCGGCCCTCAAGGCTTAGATAGGCGTTCCCGTGAGCAAGTCTTTGCCGCGATGGGATATTCTGCAAAGCGATTTCTACGGCGCGTACAATAACCTGGTCTAAATCTGCATCAGATAAAGCTGCCAGCCCGTCACTATTTATCACCTCTCCCCAGAACGCATACAGAGCGTCGTGTAATATCGAGCCACGCATTGCGGGCGACATGCCAATCTGAAAGTCGCCGAGGGCTTGAACACGCAGACGGCGTTTGGCAAAAGCGCGAAAAGGACAGTGGGATTGATCCTCAAGCAAACCGCTGCCCCCACGTAAGGTGGGCACCTCCGCAGCATCGACGGGGGGCGCTGAATCATCCGATATCGATTCCATGCTCAGTGCGTCACGTATAGATAACCATTGTGAATTGTGAACTGGCTGGTTAGAGGCCTCGGGCATCCACTCGAAATCCTCCAAAAACGGACTCGGAAGTTCCGGGATGCCGTCTATACTACGCACATAGCTCGCATTGATCTGTGATGCGCAGGAGACGTAGCGGTTCATTAGGCCTGAGGCAAAGGTCCACTCTCGCTCCGCGCTCGCATGAGGCATTTGTAAAGTTCGCTGCAGCGACATGGGAATGACAGGGCTTGGACGCGCTGGTGGTGGCCAGCTGCTGGCTTGCATAGTACACAGCCACAAGTTGTCGAAATTAAGTCCTGCACCTTCCAGCAGACCCAACACCTGTATTGCACTATCGGGGGTTTGCGGTTGAAAAATTTGACGGCCTAAACAACGTGAAAGAAGTTGCAGTGCTTCGGTGATATTTAGGGGACCGGTAATTGCGTCAAACGCAGCAAATGTTTCCCTTACTTGATACCACATTTCAACTTGCTGATATTCAACAGAATTCAGAGGCCCCTCTCCCGGCCAGCCAAAAATATCGAGAACCTGATAAAACTCAGCTACCCATTCCGAAGGCACATGCTGCGCTTTAATGCTTCTAAGTTGCGACAGGGCCATCAATTGCTCGCCAAATACAAACCCACTTTCCCCGCCGACGCGCACGTTGCTGGCGCTGTGGCGCAGTTCTCCAATATCAATTTCCTCACGCCCGTTACTGAATAAATCGGCAACGAATTTTATAGCTGTCGGCCCGGCTGCATCAGGTATTTTTATGAACCGGGATTGCAATAGAGCGACGACTTCAGGAACCCGCACGGTGGGCAATGCCAGTTTGAGAATCTTCATCGCATCACGAATCACAGGCGTTTGATCGAGGCTCACACCCGCAGAGAAGTTAACGGGCAGTGTCGTGGATGCTTCTCCCTCACAGTCAAATTCGACTCCCAGGAACAGCTCAAGCGTGGCTCGATCCTCCGCCATGGATGGAAGAATGATGGCTGAAGTTGACTGAGGATCTTCGTCATAATGGCGCTTTGCCCACTGCGCAGCGGCTTTCAGTTCGGAGCGTTTATCAGGAAAGGCTCTTGCGATAGCTTTCCCTGGCTTTGTCTCGGGATCTATGACCTCGACCTTAGCGGCGCAGGCCTCAATACAATTTCGGTGAAGCGGCGGAATATCATCGAAATCCAACAACGCTACAGAAAGCCGGGGCAACTGATTGGCGACCCCAAGCAGTTTGGAGACGCAATCAGAGGCAGTCATTAAAGATCCCGCCTGCAGTTCTTCTTCAAACAGCGATTGCCAGGCGAGATAAGTAGAGCAATCTGCATCGAATTCAAATTCCTGATTCACAGCTGGCGATGACAGATCAACCTGCCACCGAATCAGATTCTCCCGAGCCTGCTGCGCGATCGTCGCCGCGGAACTTGGCCTTAAAAGGCTGTACTGGGAAGATGTGTGCTGATGTTTGACGATCACCCTCTGCCAAATTTCAATCGCCTGCGCTTCACTGATCACAATATTCGCATCAAGTAAGCCCCACTCGACGGCCAGATTCCACTGGGCAACTAACCAGCTTTCCAGCGGCATCACTTTTACTGGAGTCCACGCACGCCTCCCCTCTTTCACCTGCTGAGTATCCCAAACAGTTTTAATGCGTCTGGCAAGACGGAAGTTTGGGGTCAGGAGCGTAAAGTCGGCCTCAATTAGCGGTTTGAGGGGTTCCAAATTGTAAAGACTGTGCCTGGCCTGATTGGGCAAGGTGGACTCCAATGCTGAGTGTGATGCCGGTATTACTGCAGGTGCAAACCCCACTACAGTACACAAAAAGCCGGCTCTGCTATAGAATATCGCGCCCCGGCGCATGGAGCTTCCGGGCTTTAAAGTACTCTATCAGGTATCTATCAATGAGCAACATCGAAGTACACAACGTCAACGTCGGATCCCAGGATGTATTAATTACACCTGAAGCATTGAAGCAGGCGTTGCCTATGTCAGAGGCCGTCACCACCAATCTGGCCGGCAGTAGGCAAGTGATTCAGAATATTTTAGACGGCAAAGATCACCGAGTTTTTGTTGTCGTAGGCCCCTGCTCAATCCATGATACCGACGCTGCGTTGGAATATGCTCACAAGCTGCGAGAGCTGGCCGACAAGGTATCCGATACCCTTTACATTGTTATGCGGGTGTACTTTGAAAAACCCAGAACCACCGTTGGCTGGAAGGGTCTCATCAATGACCCTTACCTGGATGATACCTTCAAACTCGAAGAGGGATTGCACATTGGCCGCAAGTTACTGCTGGATATCCTGGAGCTAGGCTTGCCTACCTCCACCGAGGCACTGGATCCAATTTCACCCCAGTACCTGCAGGACCTGATCAGTTGGTCGGCCATTGGAGCTCGCACCACAGAATCTCAAACCCACCGGGAAATGGCCAGCGGCTTGTCTTCGGCCGTGGGTTTTAAAAACGGTACTGACGGCGGGCTCACGGTTGCTACCAATGCTTTGAATTCAGTCGAAAACCCTCACCGTTTTTTGGGTATCAATCGTCAGGGACAGGTCTCGGTATTCACTACACGCGGGAACCCCTATGGCCATATTGTCTTACGTGGCGGCAGCACTGGGCCCAACTACGACTCCGTGCATATCCGTTTGTGTGAACAGGCACTGGAAAAAGCAGGTGTTAAGAAAAACATCATGGTCGATTGCAGCCACGCCAACTCCAACAAACAACCGGAGCTGCAGCCTCTGGTCGTGGAAAACGTAGCGAACCAGATTCTTGAAGGCAATCAATCCATTGTCGGACTGATGATCGAAAGCAACCTGAGAGCGGGCAATCAATCGATCCCAAAAGATCTGAGTCAACTGGAATATGGTGTATCAGTAACCGACGGTTGTATTGACTGGGACACCACGGAAAAGTGTTTGCTGGATACGGCGGATCGACTTAGAAATGTGTTACCTGCTCGCTTGTCGTAGACTTTTTTGTGATAACCAGATTTAACAAAATATAGCCAGGGCCGATGATAAGCCACACTAGAACTTTTGTTTTCGCACTGTGTGCTATATCGGGTCTTTCTTTAGCGGGTTGCAGCGAAGATCCAGTGGTTGATGCCAGTGAGTGTATCAATGGACTTACAGTCGAAGAGAAGACCGAAGGTTGGAGCTTACTCTTCGATGGTCAAAGTCTTGAACAATGGCGCAGTTATCAAGAGGAAGAATTGAGTGATGGCTGGGCCAGCGAAAATGGCTGTCTCACTCGCGTAGCCTGGGCAGGGGATGTTGTTTCCAGAGATCAATTCGAGAATTTTGAATTGAAACTGGAGTGGAGAATCTCTGATTCAGGCAACAGCGGGATTTTTATTCTCGGTGATGAACAAGGCAGTTCCATTCATCAAACCGGGCTTGAGATGCAGGTGTTGGATAACGTCGGCCACTGGGACGCAAGCAATCCCACCCATCGGTCCGGTGCCTACTACGATATGATTGCACCCGATCATGACACCACACAAGCCGTAGGGCACTGGAATAAAGTACACATCCTGTCACGGGGTGACCAGGTAGAATTCTGGCTCAACGGCCGTCAAACCGCCTCCTTTGAATTGGGCAGTTCTGAATGGGAAGCTCAGTATCAGGCCAGTAAATTTACTGACAGACCACGCTATGGCAGCCTACGCAAAGGTCATATTGGTTTGCAGGACCACTGGGATAAGGTGTGGTACCGGAACATTCGAGTTTTAGAACACTAGTAGGGCCGCCCCTACAAATTCAATATTTTTAAACGGCCTGCTTGTCCTGGATTTTGGTGATAATTCGAGCAAAGGTTTCGGCTTCCTGTGCTCCGGACACCATGTGCTGATGGTTAAATACGAAGGCGGGAACTGCATGGACATCATGCTCCAGCCATCTGCTTTGCTCTTTACGAACGTCGCTAGCAAACCGCCCGTCTTCTATCACCGAGCGGGCTTCTAGAGCCACCAAACCAACACGCTCCGCCACCTTTACCAGCACCTCAACGTCGTTGACATCCTCCCGAAGACTGAAGAAAGCCTCAAACAAGGCCAGTTTCAATTCCGTTTGCTTGCCCTGCAGGCTCCCCCAGTGAAGTAACTGGTGTGCGCGGAAGGTATTGACCATTCGCATACCAGGGGAATAATCGAACTTGAAGCCCAGAGATTCTCCAAGGCCCGTAAGGCGTTCTCTTGCCCCTGAACTTTGTTCCGGTGTAGTGCCGTACTTTTGCGCCAAATGTTCCCCTACGTCCTGTCCTTCCTGGGGCATCTGCGGGTTTAGCTCAAAAGGATGCCAGCGAACGATTACTTCAGGTGTGTTAGCCATAAGCTCGAGAGATTTTTCGAATTGTCGATATCCGATAATGCACCAGGGGCACACAACGTCTGACACGATATCAACTTCCAATGGCTGTGGGAGCGAGCTGCCCATTACTTAGTAATACGCCTGAGAGGTATCTGTGTGATCGGTCATGTCACGAACACCTTTGAGCTGTGGAAGTTGCTCCAGTAGTGTTTTTTCAACCCCGCCTTTGAGGGTTTGATCGACCATGCCGCAGCCCTGACAGCCGCCGCCAAACTGAAGAATGGCGACATCTTCCTCAGTCACCTCAACCAGGCTCACCTCGCCCCCATGGGCAGCCAGAGCGGGATTAACCTCGTTATACAGCACATAATTAATGCGGTCTTCTATAGGGCTATTCTCATCGACACGAGGCATTTTCGCGTTGGGCGCTTTGATTGTGAGCTGCCCGCCCATGCGATCCTTGGAATAATCTACCAGCGCATCTTCGAGGTAGGGAATACTGCGGCCTTCAAACCAGGCAGAAAATTTGTCGTATTCATGCCTTTCGTCCTCCTCAGCGAGGTCATCCTCCCTGCAATAGGCGATGCACGTCTCCGCACGAGAGGTTCCTGGCTGGTTAATAAATACCCTTACACCCAGCGCGCCTTCCTGTTTTTCCAGCAATTCAGCCAGGTAATCCTGTGCCGATTCAGTGATGGTTACCATCTCAATTTCCAATCCGAGTGATTTACTCAAGTATTCTACCAAAATTATGCACAATTGCGCGACAACTCACGCCCTTGACCCCAAAAGTTGAGTCATTCTGTTAGAATAGTCGGCTTTTTTGGCGCTTCGCCACCTATGCACTATAGAAACAAGCAATACAGGAACGAGTAACACAATGACCGCTCATCACTTGGCACATCATCCCCTGGCGCAAGCCCTCAAAAACCGGATTCTGGTGATTGATGGTGCTATGGGAACTATGGTGCAAGCCGAGGGTTTGGTAGAAGCGGACTATCGGGGCGAGCGTTTTGGGGATCACCCCACCGATCTTAAGGGCAACAACGACCTGCTGTCGCTGACCCGACCTGAAGTGATAGCCGGTATCCACCGGAAATTTCTGGAAGCCGGCGCCGATATTATTGAAACCAATACCTTCAATAGCACCGCCGTTGCCCAGTCGGACTACGACCTGGGTGAGCATGCTGGCGATCTGAACTTGGCCGGAGCAAAGATTGCCCGGGAGGTCGCGGATGAAATGACGGCACAAGACCCTGAGAAACCGCGCTTTGTAGCCGGTGTACTGGGGCCTACGCCGCGCACAGCCTCTCTGTCTCCTGACGTCAATGATCCCGGCGCACGCAATATCAATTTTGAAACTCTGCGCAGAGATTATGCCGAGGCAACTCACGCCCTGATCGATGGCGGCGTTGACTTCATCATGATCGAAACCATTTTTGACACTCTCAACGCGAAAGCGGCAATTTTCGCAGTATTGGAGGTTTTCAAGGATCGAGGAACCGAACTTCCAATTATGATTTCGGTGACATTTCCCGATATCAGCGGCCGCGTGTTATCGGGTCAAAGCCCGGAGGCATTCTGGAATGCGGTCGCACACGCCAAGCCCCTGATTGTCGGTACCAACTGCGGTCGCCGATTTAAAGAGATCAGCTCATTTGTTGAGGAGTTGGCTAATTCGGCAGAGTGTTATTTCAGCGGACATTTTAACGCCGGCCTTCCCAATGCATTCGGTGAGTACGACGAAACACCCAACGATATGCACGATGATATGCAAGGCTTTGCCGAACGGGGATTTCTCAATCTGGCCGGTGGCTGCTGCGGAACTACGCCAGCACATATTCACGCCATTGCGGAGGCAGTGGAGAACGTCGCGCCGCGCAAGCTTCCGGACATAGAACCCGCCTGTCGCCTCAGTGGTCTTGAGCCTTTTAATATCACCGAACAAAGCCTATTTGTGAATGTCGGTGAGCGCTGCAACGTTACCGGGTCGGCAGCGTTCAAGCGCCTTATTTTAAACGGTGATTACGAAGCCGCTTTGACCGTAGCTCGCACGCAAGTAGAGGATGGCGCCCAAGTCATCGATATCAACATGGATGAAGGCATGCTCGATGCCGAAGAAGCCATGGTGACCTTTCTCAATCTGATAGCGTCGGAGCCGGATATATCCCGAGTGCCTATTATGGTGGATTCGTCCAAATGGGACGTTATCGAGGCTGGTTTACGGTGTATCCAGGGTAAAGCGGTTGTGAATTCAATAAGCCTTAAAGAAGGTGAAGAGGAATTTATCGACAAAGCGCGCCTGTGCCGTTTTTACGGTGCCGCCGTTGTTGTCATGGCCTTCGACGAATCCGGACAAGCAGACACCCTGCAACGCAAAATGGACATTTGTAAGCGCTCCTACGATGTTCTGGTCGATAAGGTGGGATTCAACCCGGCTGACATTATCTTCGATCCGAATATTTTTGCGGTAGCGACGGGTATTGAAGAACACAATAATTACGCCGTCGATTTTATCGAGGCTACCCGGTATATAAAGCAAAACCTGCCCCAAGCACTTGTGTCCGGTGGAGTGAGCAATGTGTCCTTTTCGTTCCGTGGCAACAATCCGGTACGCGAGGCAATTCATTCAGTGTTTCTCTATCACGCCATCAAGGCGGGCATGGACATGGGCATCGTCAACGCCGGTCAACTGGCGCTCTACGATGATCTTCCCAAAGACCTTCGAGAGGCAGTAGAAGACATCGTTCTCAATCGCAGGGAAGACGGTACTGAGCGACTCGTAGATCTCGCCGAAGGTTTTCGCGGTAGCGGTACTACAACTGCGCGTGTTGAGGATTTGAGTTGGCGAGAAGAGCCGGTTGCTCAACGGCTTCAGCACTCGCTGGTCAAAGGCATAAACACCTGGATAATCGAGGATACGGAAGAGGCTCGAGGCCAATTTGATCGCCCCATCGAAGTCATAGAAGGCCCGCTGATGGACGGCATGAATGTGGTAGGGGATTTGTTCGGCGACGGCAAAATGTTTTTGCCACAAGTCGTTAAAAGCGCGCGCGTTATGAAGCAATCAGTTGCTTACTTACAGCCCTTTATCGAGGAGGAGAAAGCCGTTGGCGAGAGCAGCAGCAACGGCAAGATTCTGATGGCCACCGTTAAGGGCGATGTCCACGACATCGGCAAAAACATTGTGGGTGTTGTACTGCAGTGCAATAACTTTGAGGTGATTGACCTTGGAGTCATGGTGTCCTGCGACGAAATTTTGCGAACGGCAAAAGAAGAAAAAGTCGACATTATTGGCCTCAGTGGATTAATCACACCCTCGCTGGAAGAGATGTCCCACGTTGCCAGTGAAATGCAGCGCCTGGGCTTTCAGATACCACTGATGATCGGGGGCGCAACCACGTCCAAAGCGCACACTGCTGTGAAGATCGAACCAAAATATTCAGCCGATGCCACGATCTATGTGCCCGATGCTTCCCGCAGTGTGTCTGTGGCAACCAAGTTGATGAATGAATCCAAGACAGAATTCATCGCCAGCACGCGTGCGGATTACAAGGTCGTGAGAAAGCGGATAGGCGATCGCAAGCCGCGCGGAAAACAACTTAGCTACTCCGAGGCTGTCAAGCGTGGCGCCAAACTGGATTGGGATAACTATCAACCACCTAAGCCCAGTTTCATTGGCACTCGTGTATTTGAGAATTTTCCATTACAAGATTTACTCGATACGGTCGATTGGACACCGTTTTTTATCACTTGGGAATTGGCGGGAAAGTATCCAAAAATTTTACAGGATAAGGTTGTCGGTACTCAGGCGATGGAACTGTTCGACGACGCCAAGGCGCTACTGAAACGCGTCCTCGACGAAAAGCTTCTCACGGCGAGCGCAACCATCGGTTTTTGGCCGGCGGCGCGGACCAATGGTGACGAAATTGTAGTTTACGACAGTGAGGAGAGGGACACTCCACTGGCCACCTTGCATCATTTGCGCCAGCAAATCGAAAAAGTTGATGGCAAGCCAAACTTTAGCGTCGCAGATTTTGTGGCACCAAAAGAAAGTGGGCTCAATGACTATGTGGGTGGATTCTGCGTCACCACCGGTCACGGTGTCGATAAGCTCGCCAAGGCGTTTGAGGCAGACCATGATGATTACAATAGCATTATGATCAAGGCGTTGGCCGACCGTCTGGCGGAGGCATTTGCAGAACATCTACATCGCTTGGTGCGGACCGAGTTGTGGGGCTATGCCGGCGGCGAAGCGCTCAGCAACGAAGAGTTAATCAAAGAGAAGTATGAAGGGATTCGCCCCGCTCCGGGTTATCCCGCCTGCCCTGATCATACCGAGAAGGCGACTTTGTTTAAGCTTCTGGATGCCGAAAATACCTGTGGGGTGAGCCTTTCCAGTAACTATGCCATGTCCCCAGCGGCCGCTGTGAGCGGGTTTTACTTTTCCCATCCGGAATCTCGTTACTTCGCTGTAGGGAAAATTGGACGTGACCAGGTAGAAAGTATCGCTGAGCGCAAAGGCAAGAAAGTTGCAGAGATGGAGCGTTGGCTGGCTCCCAATCTAAACTATTGAGTACTGGGTATACCGCATGACTGATATGAATCACGAAGACTCAACTGAACAGGACGAGACCGGGAAAAAAACCGGCTCCCTGAAACCTATGCAGGTTATTGGCAGCGTGTTTGCCGCTGGATTAGGTGTTCAAAGTAGCAAGAATCGCGAGAGGGATTTCAAGCAGGGGAAGTTTGGCGTATTTGTGGCTGCCGGGATTGTATTTACTTTACTGTTTATGGGAACCGTCTACGGGGTCGTCCAGCTGGTCTTGAAAAACACAGGGAACTAGACCCCCGTGTTTCTCCTGCAAACACTCAGCGGCTTGTATCTATCAGGACGGCATCCCGGAAAGCCAAAAGTAGAGCGTCACAATCACGATAGCGATGATAGCGGTTGCGGCAATGGCATCAGCTGCTCCGTCGGCTTTTCTTTCCAAATCTTGAGAATCTGACATGTATTACTCCATCGTTAATAGCTGGAAATTTGGGCGCCATTATAGCAGTATCATCGCGGATCCCAAGTGTTGTTCCTCAAACATCTCAGTATCGATATCTGATAAAAAGAAACAATCTAACCTTATGAAAAACAAGACTATTTATGCGGTCTGTTTTTCTGCTAAGGTGACGCCACTTTTTGCCCCGGTTGTACCGGAGAATCGACGCAACACAGGATTTATCAATGTACGTTTATGATCAGCACGATCAATCGATTGTAGACCAGCGAGTCGAGCAATTTCGAGACCAAACCAGTCGGTTTCTTGCTGGCAAAATCTCGGAAGACGCTTTTCTACCGCTGCGTTTGCAAAACGGCCTCTACGTCCAACGCCTGGCACCTATGTTGCGCATAGCGGTGCCTTACGGTCTGTTGAACAGTACTCAGGTGCGAATGCTAGCGCAGCTCACTCGCAAATATGACAAGGGCTATGCGCACATTAGCACTCGCCAGAATGTTCAACTGAACTGGCCTCGCTTAGAGGATGTCCCCGATATTCTGGCCGAGTTGGCCTCGGTGCAAATGCACGCGATACAAACCAGCGGTAATTGCATTCGAAATACAACCACGGATCAATATGCGGGCGTTGCCACAGACGAACTGGAAGACCCCCGCCCCTATTGCGAGATCATCCGGCAGTGGTCCACTCTACACCCCGAGTTCGCCTTTCTTCCCAGGAAATTCAAAATTGCGGTATGCGGCACTTCTGAAGACCGCGCCGCCATCCACAGCCACGACATCGGCCTTGACCTAGTGACCAACGACGCCGGTGAAGTTGGATTCAAGGTGATTGTTGGCGGAGGTTTAGGTCGCACACCTGTGATAGGTTCGGTGATTTGTGATTGGCTCGATAAGAAACATCTGCTTACCTACCTCGAATCTATTTTAAGGGTATACAACAAAAACGGGCGAAGGGATAACAAGTACAAGGCAAGAATCAAAATTCTGGTTCGAGCAATGGGTGTCGAGGATTTCCGCGAAGCCGTTGATAAGGAGTGGAAATCACTTAAAGACGGGCCTAGCACTCTCACCAGTGAAGAAATCGAGCGCAGTAAAGCCTGTTTCACAGCCCCAAATTATGCGATTCTGGACAGCGAGACAGGTAAATCGGCTCTGGATAGCCAGCGCGAAGCCGACCCATTATTTCACAACTGGGTAAAACGCAATACGGTTGCACATCATGTACCGGGCTACCAGATCGTCAACATATCTCTCAAGGCCACAGGCTATGCTCCGGGTGATATTACTGACAAGCAGTTGGAAATCCTTGCTGATCTCGCCGATAAATATTCCTTCGGAGAGTTGAGAACAACGCACGAACAAAATATTGTACTGGCAGACGTTAGACAGGACGCTCTGCACACTCTGTGGCATGCCCTCCAATCGGCGGACCTCGCTACGGCGAACATTGGATATCTCACGGATATGATTTGCTGCCCCGGCGGAGACTATTGCGCCCTGGCGAATGCTAAATCCATTCCTGTTGCAGAGGCCATCCAGCGCCGCTTTGACGACATTGATTTTGTCTACGACCTTGGGCCCCTAGACCTTAATATAAGCGGTTGCATGAACGCCTGCGGGCATCATCACATCGGACACATAGGCGTGTTGGGTGTCGATAAAAAAGGCCAGGAGTTTTACCAAGTGAGCTTGGGCGGCAGCAAATCCAAGGATGCCTCTATTGGCAAGATACTCGGGCCTTCCTTCAAGCAAGACGATATGCCCGACGTCATCGACAACATACTCAATACTTTTGTGGATCTAAGAACTGATGAAGAGTCCTTTTTGGAAACCTACAAACGGGTAGGATTGGATCCCTTCAAGGAGCGTGTGTATGCCAAAGCTAATTAGAGACGCGCAGATTGTCGAGGACGCTTGGCTCCCAGTGGGAGACGAAGCGGAGTCTCTAAAAACCGGTCAAATCGCGTCGCTCTCGCAATGGTTGGTGCTGAGCTCCAAGGTCGATACCGCCGTACAATTGGAGCCCGGTGAAGGCACCGCGGAGCTGCTTGAAAATCTCCAGGACCTGGCTTTAGTAGCGATTAGTTTTCCTGTGCTCACCGATGGACGCGGCTTTACCTACGCCAGAGAACTACGAGAGGCAGGGTATACCGGGGAACTTAGAGCGATCGGAGGGTTTGTCCGGGATCAAATGCACTACCTGATGCGCTGCGGCTTTAACGCGTTTCAACTGAGCGCTGAAGATGAGCTGCGCGCGGCACTGTCCAGTCTTGATGACTTCAGCGAGCACTATCAAGCAGCTGCGGATCAGCCACAACCTCTGTTTCGTCGACGTTAGGCAATTCCGGCAATCTATTTCCCGGTTTCTATTGTTGAGTGTGTTGTTTACACTCTTAACTCCGGGTTTTTTTAAGGATTTGGGCTGAATGGAAGCCAGCAGCGTCACGTTTTCCTTTTTTCTGATTTTCACTGGCGCTGCCATATTCGCGTCAATTGCCCTGTATACCCGACAACCATTAATCATTGCCTACATTGCTTTGGGCGCTGTTATAGGTCCCTACGGCCTATCTATGGTTACGGATTTAAACCTACTGTCTGACATTGGGCATGTGGGCATTATCTTCCTTCTATTCCTGTTGGGCCTGGACATGCAACCGCAGGCGTTGTGGGCCACCCTGCGGAAATCCACTGTAGTCGCACTGTTTAGCTCGGCTATCTTCCTCGGCATGGGATTTGGAGTCGCTCACCTGTTTGGATTTTCGGATCTCGACGCACTAATTATCGGTGCGTCAATGATGTTTTCCTCTACAATCATCGGAATAAAGCTGCTCCCAACGACGGTTCTGCACCACCGCCACATCGGCGAACTCATGATTGGACTTCTTCTGATCCAGGACGTCTTGGCAATTATTGTTCTGATGCTACTGCTGTCATTCGCATCGGGGAATACTGAATCCATGGCCAGTGACGTGGCCATCTCCTTAGCAGGCCTACCCGTGTTAGCAGGTGGCGCGCTGCTTATAGTTCGCTATGTTCTACTCCCCTTGATCAGCCGATTTGATCGTTTTCACGAATACATTTTTCTACTGGCCATTGGCTGGTGTCTCGGCCTCGCAGAAACGGCCCAAATGATGGGTTTGTCAGCTGAAATCGGCGCCTTCATTGCCGGTATTACAATTGCTACAAGCCCTATATCCCAGTACATAGCAGTCAACCTAAAGCCGTTGCGAGACTTCTTCCTAATACTGTTTTTCTTTTCAGTCGGCGCCAGGTTTAATCTGGGCTTGATTGGGGACGTTCTCGCCCCAGCGCTACTACTTTCGGCTCTGGTGTTGTGGCTAAAACCTGTGGTGTATCGGTTCTTGCTAAAAGGCGTGAGTGAAAAGCGCGCACTGGCCTGGGACTTAGGATTTCGATTGGGACAGGCCAGTGAGTTCTCTTTGCTGATCGCTTACGTCGCCGTTGGCGGAGCGCTCATTTCGGAACAAGCCTCACTACTTATCCAGGCCACAACGATTATTACCTTTCTAGCTTCCTCCTATATTGTAGTTCTAAACTTCGCTACACCTATTGCCGTTAGCGATCGCTTGCGTAGAGATTAGCCTTTTTTACAAGGCAGCTTCCAACTCTGGTAAAGCATCGAACAGATCGGCTACCAAGCCATAGTCCGCCACCTGAAAGATGGGTGCATCTTCATCTTTATTAATAGCGACAATAACTTTGGAATCCTTCATACCGGCCAAGTGCTGGATCGCACCTGAAATGCCAACCGCAATGTAGAGATCAGGAGCAACAATCTTACCTGTCTGTCCAACCTGCATGTCATTGGGTACAAAGCCCGCATCCACTGCAGCGCGAGATGCGCCGATAGCTGCGCCTAACTTGTCGGCAATACCGTCAAGCAACTTAAAGTTTTCACCATTTTGCATACCGCGACCACCGGAAATCACGATAGAAGCTGCCGTCAGTTCAGGACGATCGGAAACTGCAACCTCTTCACTCACAAACGCAGAAATGCCAGCATCGTGAACCGCCGACACCGCTTCAATCGTAGCCGAGCCGCCTTCGGCCGCTGCAGCATCAAAAGCAGTGCACCGAACTGTCATCACTTTTTTTGCATCTGCACTTTGCACGGTGGCGATAACGTTACCGGCATAGATTGGGCGTTTAAAAGTGTCCGCAGACTCGACCGCGATAACGTCTGAGATTTGACCCACGTCCAACAGCGCCGCAACGCGAGGCGTGGTGTTTTTGCCGTTGCTCGTATCCGGGGCGACTATGTTGTCATAGGCCGCGCAGACGTCAGCAATTAGCAAGCTAACGTTCTCAGCCAATTGGTGTGCATAGGCAGCGTTGTCTGCAACCAGCACCTTTCCAACACCTGGAATAGCCGCCGCCTGCTCGCCAACAGCGCCACAATCAGCACCCGCGACCAGTATGTCGATATCAGCACCCAGTGCCTGGGCAGCTGCAACCGCATTGAGAGTAGCGGGCTTCATGCTGCTGTTGTCGTGTTCTGCAATAACCAAAGTGCTCATCAGATTACCTTCGCCTCGTTCTTCAGTTTGTCAACCAGCTGCTCTACGCTTTCAACTATGATACCGGCAGAGCGTTCCGGTGGTGGCTCTACGCGCAATTGAGTGAGGTGCGTTTTAACTTCCACACCTAAGTCCGCAGGAGAGTAAACGTCCAACTGCTTCTTTTTCGCTTTCATGATATTAGGCAAAGACGCATACCGAGGCTCATTCAAACGCAAATCGGTGGTTACAATCGCTGGAAGATTCAAACTGATGGTTTGCATACCAGCGTCAACTTCGCGAGTAACAGAGAGCTTGTCACCCTCTACCTTAATTTCGGAGGCAAAAGTACCCTGGGGCATGTTGGCAAGCGCGCCCAACATTTGGCCTGTTTGGTTGTTGTCGCCATCGATCGACTGCTTGCCCAGGATGACCAATTGAGGTTGTTCCTTGTCGACGACACCCTTGAGAAGCTTGGCAACGACCAGAGGCTCTACGGCGCCCTCAGTCTCCACTTGAATGCCGCGGTCAGCCCCGAGAGCCAATGCAGTCCGGATCTGCTCCTGACAAGCTTTAGGGCCTACTGAAACGGCAATGATCTCAGTGGCAACACCGGCTTCTTTAAGGCGTATCGCCTCTTCGACAGCGATTTCACAAAATGGATTGATGGACATTTTGACGTTGTTAAGATCAACATCGATGCCATCGCCTTTGGCGCGAACTTTAACGTTGTAATCGACAACGCGCTTTACAGCAACAAGAACCTTCATGGATTCTCCATAGGTCAATTGGGGTGAGCTTGAAGGAATAAAGCACGATTACTCGGCTCTATCCGCATAATTCGGGCGGGTATGTTGCCTATAAACAGCCCCTAGGTCAATAGCAACAGCCGACAGCTCATGGGTCAAAATCAGAAACAGGGGTATATCTGTTATCACCGTGATTTATAGTCTTTTATTGTTGAATAATTATATACTTGCATCCATATTTGCCCCGGCGTACCTCGTCGCGGGCCATCCACCGGGAACAAGAGGATATAGCTGTGGAACGTGAATCAATGGAATTTGATGTTGTGATAGTGGGCGCAGGTCCCGCCGGCCTGTCTACCGCCTGTCATCTCATGCAATTGGCCCAGAAAAATGAGCGCGAAGTGACCATTTGTGTCGTTGAAAAGGGCTCTGAGGTCGGCGCACATATCCTATCCGGCGCCGTCATGGATCCGACGGCAATCAACGAATTGTTCCCCGATTGGAAGGAACGCGGCGCACCGTTGAATGTTGAGGTGAGCGAAGATCAGGTCATGCTCATGCATAACCAGTCGGGAGCTGTGAATGTACCTCTTATATTTGCTCCCGGTTTTCACAATCATGGCAACTACGTCATCAGCCTTGGCAATGTCTGCCGCTGGTTGGCGGAACAAGCGGAGGAAATGGGTGTTGAAATCTATCCTGGTTTTGCCGCAGCCGAGGTTTTATACCACGAAGATGGTTCCGTAAAAGGTATCGCCACGGGCGATATGGGCGTGAGTGCATCTGGAGAACACAAAGACAGTTACACGCAGGGCATGGAACTGCACGGCAAATACACTGTGTTTGCAGAGGGCTGCCGCGGGCATCTCGGAAAACAGCTTATTGAGAAATTCAATTTGGATGAGGGCTGCGACCCCCAGCACTACGGCATTGGATTTAAGGAAATTTGGGAAATTGACCCGACCAAACACAAACCTGGCCTGGTGATACACACTACGGGTTGGCCAGCAGCCAAAGGCACGGCTTCTGGGAGCTATCTCTATCACAGCGAGGACAATCAGATCGCCATCGGATACGTTGTCCCTCTGAGCTACGACAACCCGCACCTGTCCCCCTTCGACGAATTTCAGCAGTGGAAGCACCACGACAAAATTAAGGCGTATCTTGAGGGTGGAAAGAGAATCGCCTATGGCGCCAGAGCTCTTGTCAAAGGTGGTCCTCAGTCGCGACCCAAAATGAGCTTCCCCGGTGGCCTACTTATTGGAGACGATGCTGGAACGCTCAACTTTGCCCGCATCAAGGGCAGCCACACAGCGATGAAGTCCGGCATGCTCGCCGGTGAAGCATTATTCGAAGCACTGAGCAAAAATCAAACTGGTGGCGACCTTACCGAATACGCCACTAAATTCGATGCATCCTGGCTCAATGATGAACTGCAGAAATGGCGGAACTTCGGCCCCTTGCTGCATAAATTTGGCAGTTATATCGGTGCCGCTCTGGCGTTTATTGATCAAGGGATACTGCAGGGAAAGCTACCGTTTACCCTGCGCGACACCACACCAGACTATGCGACGCTCAAACCGGCCGCGGATATGCCGAAAATTGAGTACCCTAAACCGGACGGTGTCATTAGTTTTGACAAACTGTCTTCGGTGTTTCTGTCCAACACCAATCACGAGGAAGATCAGCCCTGCCACCTACAATTAATTGATCCCAATGTCCCGATGGACAAAAATCTACCAATGTATGATGAGCCCGCTCAGCGATACTGTCCGGCCGGTGTCTATGAAATCGTAGATGATGACGCTGGTAGGCACTTCCAAATTAACAGCCAAAATTGTGTGCACTGTAAGACCTGCGACATTAAGGACCCGGCACAGAATATTGTGTGGGTGACACCCGAAGGACTTGGTGGGCCAACCTACCCCAATATGTAGATGAACTGGGCGGTGTATCTCAACGATCGCCGCCCAACTACACTTCTATAGGAAATACTTCTCCGGCGCTAGCAACACATGCCCTTCCCTCAATTTGCTCAGACATTTCGACCAATCGATACCAGGCACTTCGATTAAACAATGCACAAAGCCCATGATCGAGACGTATTGCGGCAATATTGTCGTGAGCGTTCTCAAGATACAATTCATGTTCTGAGCCGATGGTTACTCTCTTCCCGGTATTAAGTGTGGCCTCGATCACCTCCTCCGGTGAATCACCTTTCACCTTGTCAACGTCAATGACCAACAAAGGCAAAGCCTCGACCTCTATGCGCCATTTCTCCCCCGGGGTTACCAGATAGTACTCAGTGTCATCTTCGCGACGCAAAATACTCGCAAACAATCGGACGATAGAATCGCGTTCGATTTCAACACCCTCATGCACCCATCGCCCCTCCTTATCGATCCGAATATCGATATCTCCCGATAGCGGTGGATCCCAAAGATGCAGCGGAGGCGAGTCATAATTGCGCCCCACTTTTTTTCCGATGGCTAGAAGTGTGTCATTCATGCGTTTGCCTCTGGCGTCTGAGCCTAGTGCAGGTTATAAAACGGGATGTCCCAGTTACCCACAAACATCTCACAGTTTCCACATGATTGACCTGTTGCGCAATGCGATCGTCGCCTGGCTGAAGCGGCAGAAGCCGCTGCCAGAAACTCCGATGAGCGATTTTCAAAGGCTAAGTGACGAGATTAAGCCCTGTGATGTCATTTTGATGGAGGGATGTAGACGCCACTCCAAAACCGCAGCTATTTGCCGAATTTTGAAATAGACGGATCTCGGCGTATTAGAACCGGCGCGGTAGAACTGCGGCCCAGTCACACTCAAGAGCGACCAATAAGCAGGCACGATTCAAGCGTAGGGACTATAAGAATAAGTGTCGCTGAGAACGGTATGACGCCACCACAGATTTGACGGTCAACGCTGGCGCCATACCCAAAAAAACCGTGCAGGTGCACGACCCGTTAAGTGTTGCACATAATGGGAATAAATCCAGCCCTCATCGACCTTTGTGTCGATGCCATCATCCAGCCGTTTCTACCACTGTTGTCGCTGCTACGCCCAGGTCATCGTCTGTACCCACTGTGATCGCGGCCAGCGGTATTGCACCGATGGTTGCAGCCAGGAAGCCAGAAAGGAATCCATTAAACGAGCCAGAGCGAAGTACCAGGCCACTCGCCCGGGTCGCATGAATAATGCCGCTCGCCAACAGCGTTATCGAGAACGGCAACAACAAAAAGTAACGCATCACCGTTCTCTGGCAATAATACTCCGTGATCTACTGCAAACCGTGCCTGATGAGATCAAAAGGGCCGATATGCCGGGTAAAACTGACGCCACCGTGCGCTGCCATCACTGTGGCGCGGTCTGCGGTCCCTTTTTGCGCAGTGATTTTCTGCAGAGCAGTCAGTTCAGGCGCAGATTCCGGCGACATTAGTGCAGCGGCTGGACAGGAGTCATCAATCGGAGGGCAGTCATGGCCATCGGCAAAGAAACTGAAGCAAAAATACTGCGCTACCATTTTGTTGAGAAGTGGCGAACGGGCACCATTGCGACCCAGCTTGGCATTCACCACTCAGTGGTTGATCGGGTACTGGCACAGGCTGGCCTGCCCAAGGTGGAGCGCACTCGCCGTGCGTCGATCATCGACCCCTATCTGCCCTTTGTCATCGACACCCTGCGGGAGTTTCCCACACTCACGGCGGCCCGCTTGTATGAAATGGCCCGCCTGCGGGGATACCCCGGTGGCCCCAGCCAGTTTCGCCAGCGTATCAGTGAACTGCGGCCGCGCAAGCTGCCCGAGGCGTATTTACGCCTAAAAACCCTGCCCGGTGAGCAAGCCCAGGTTGACTGGGGTTCGTTCGGGCATATTCAGATCGGCAAGGCCCGGCGGCCGTTAATGGCGTTTGTGATGGTGCTGAGCTGGTCGCGACAGATCTTCTTGCGCTTTTATCTCAACCAGCAAATGGAGCACTTTTTACGCGGCCATGTAGCGGCATTCGAGGCCTGGCAAGGATTGCCAAAGGTGCTGCTGTACGACAACCTTAAATCGGCCGTATTGGAGCGCCACGGTGACGCCATCCGCTTCCACCCCACCTTGCTGGCCTTGTCAGCCCACTATCGCTTCGAACCACGCCCGGTGGCGGTGGCCCGGGGCAATGAAAAGGGCCGGGTAGAAAGAGCGATTCGCTATATTCGCGATAATTTCTTTGCCGCTCGTCACTGGCAAACACTGGCCGAACTCAATGCGCAAGCTGAGCACTGGTGCCAGGGTGTGAGTGCTGATCGGGCTTGCCCTGAAGAGCGTACGTTGACGGTCAGGGAAGCCTTCTTACAGGAGCAGGTGAGTTTGCCGGATAATCCCTTTGATACCCATGAGAGACAGCCCGTGCGGGCCGCCAAAACCCCTTATGTTCGCTTCGATCTCAATGATTACTCCATTCCCCATCAATACGTGCACAAGCCATTGAGCGTGAGCGCTGACCTGGAGCGGCTCCAGATAGTGGAGGGCGATCAATGCATTGCTGAGCATCAGCGCAGCTTTGGCAAAGGGGAGCAAATCGAACAGGAGGCGCATATCAATGCCCTATGGCTGGAGAAAACCCACGCCAAACTACACCGGGGTCAGGATCGCCTGAGCCATGCTTCGGCGCACGCCCAGACGCTGCTGCAGCAATCGGCACAGCGTGGACATGTCATTAAAACCACGGTCCGGTTACTCAATCAACTTTGATGATTATGGGCGGGACGAGCTGCATGTAGCTCTGGGTGAAGCACTTGATCGGCAATCACCCTACCCGGAGGCGGTGCAGCACGTTCTTGAGCGCCGCCGTGATGAACAGCACCTGCCGCCACCGCTTGCTGTCGCCGTGCCGGCGAAGGTCAAACACTACAGCGTCAAGCTGGCTCGGCTTGCCGATTACGACAAGCTCAATGGCACCCGAAGCGAGACAGGAGATGATACCGATGATTGATATCGAGCAACTCAAACAGCAGGCACTTGAACTGAAGCTCCACGGCGTGCTGGCGCACTGGGGCGAGATCACCGACGAGCAATACCCCTGGCGGGCACAGCTCATCGCCTGGGAGCTTGCCGAGCGCAAACAGCGCTCACTCGAACGGCGCCTGAGCAGCGCCAGGCTGGGCCGGTTCAAACCGATGAGTGAGTTTGACTGGCAGTGGCCAAGCGCTATCGACCCACAAGCGATTCATGCCCTGATGCAACTGGGTTTTATGGACACGGCCAGCAATATTATCCTGCTGGGCAGCAACGGCGTGGGCAAATCGATGATCGCCCGGAACCTGGGGTATAACGCTGTCATGCACGGCTATACGGCGCTGTTTACCACCGCAGCGGCGATGCTCAACGACCTGGCAGGTCAGGATGGCGCCAATGCCCTGCAGCGTCGATTGAAACACTACGCCAGGCCCGCCTTGCTGGTAATTGATGAAGTGGGCTACCTCTCCTACAGCAATCGTCATGCTGACTTGCTGTTTGAAATCATCAACCGGCGCTATGAGAAATGTTCAACTTTGGTGACAACGAACCGTCCGTTTGGCGAGTGGAATGACGTGTTCCCCAATGCCGCGTGTGTGGTCTCCCTGATTGACCGTTTAGTCCATCACAGCGAGGTCATCGCCATTGAGGGTGAGTCGTACCGCATGAAGGAAGCGCAGGAGTGTGCGTCGAAGCGGCGCGAGACCAAAAAGCGAGGAAAGGCTAAATGAAAACCTTAAAAATCACAACCTACTGGACGGCTGAACAAGCCGATTGTATTTATCAGCTGCTCGGCGACCTGAGATCGGTACTGTGGGATCACTATGGTGATGAGATTGCGCAACTGTACGAGGAGATCCGGATTGAGCAACAAGAGTACACAGACAGTGTCGAGGTAAATCATGAGCTGCCGTTCTAGCCTGTGATCGATTGGAGTTAAGCCGGATCACTGTCGCCTCTTTGTCGTTCTTTTATTCTGCGGCAAATAACTGCGGGTTTACTGTGGCGCTAACAACAAGGGACGCTCCAGGGTTAGCGAAGTGATAAAACTCATCACTCAAAGTTCCTGGTCCCACGCTGCCCTGTACATTGGCACGATGGAGGAAATAAAGGATTCTGATGTTGGAAGAATAGTAGATGAGTTCTATGACGGAAATCCTACTCTACCGCTCATTATAGAAAGCGAGTTGGGGCTGGGAACGATAGTGCGCCCTCTCAAAGCCTATGAGTACGAACACTTAAGAATATGTCGGCCGCGAAACCTGGCTCTTGCCGACAGTGAGCAAGTTCTTACCTATTGCGCAGGTAAATTGGGCTCTGCGTACAACGTGAGGCAGGTATTCGATCTTGCGCGGTTTTTGTTCCCGTGGCTTGTCCTGCCGAGGCGATGGCGCTCCTCCCTGTTTAGCACGCGTCCGGGAAAAAGTACGCAGACGGTTTGCTCAACGATGATAGCCGAGGCCTTTGGGAGTGTTCAGTTCCCTATTTTGCCACTCGTTAAGAGGGTGCAGAACAACCGTCTTCAGTTATTTATGCGGAATCCAAAATTGTGCACCCCACGAGACTTCGACTATTCACCCTATTTCGATATTATCAAATATCCTTTCCTCAGCCACGCTCAATTTGCCGAACAGCGTCTGCAGCCCTGGGACGGGGTAATTGAATTAAGTGAAGAAGAGAAAAAAATGTACGTAGTCTCAAAGTCCGGCGCGGAACCTAAGATATAAGCCTGACGTTTACGACACCATCAAGTGCTCGCATTTGCGCAAGGAGCGCTTCACTGGGTTCAGAGGCCACGTCAATTAAGTTGTACGCCACTTCATCCCGGCTCTTATTAAGCATGTCCATTACGTTTATGTTCTCATCTGCAAGTATAGCTAGGATACCGCCTAGAATACGCGGAACATTTTCATTGGTAATGCTAAGGCGAAATCCACCCACACGATCCAACTGCAGTTGCGGAAAATTGACTGAATTGCGGATATTGCCATTCTCCAGAAAATCTTTTATCTGATCGGCAGCCATGATCGCGCAATTCTCCTCCGCTTCCTCGGTGCTAGCGCCGATGTGCGGCATAAGGATTACGTCTTTGCGGCCGATTAATTCTGGGGCGGGAAAATCAGTTATGTACTGGCGCAAGCCGCCATTCTCAAGCGAGTCTCTGACGGCTTCATTATCGACGATTTCTTTACGGGCAAAATTCAAAAGACTGGTGCCTGGTTTCACTCCCCGCAACAACTCCGCGTTAATGAGTCCTCGGGTTGAGTCCAGAACGGGAAGGTGCAAACTGATAAAATCACAGCGAGCAAACAACGCGGCGATCGCATCCGCTTTTTGTACCTTACTGGACAGCCTCCAAGCCGCTTCCACTGAAAGCGCGGGATCATATCCTACGACATCCATTCCAAATGTTAGCGCCATCTCGGCCACCAGGGAGCCAATAGCACCCAGTCCAACAACGCCAAGGGTTTTGCCGACCAACTCACTACCCTTAAACTGTTTCTTTTGAGCCTCCAGAAGCTTGTTTAACTCGGCTTCATCGTCCATATCACCCAGGGTCTTTACGTAGGCTATGCCATCGACAATGCCACGTGAGCCCAACAGCAAACCCGCCGCAACAAGCTCTTTTACCGCATTGGCGTTGGCGCCAGGGGAGTTAAAAACAGGGATTCCGCGACTACTACACGCCTGAACAGGAATGTTGTTGGTCCCCGCTCCGGCTCGCCCTATGGCGAGTACCGATTCCGCTATATCCTCCTCTTGGAGTTTATGGCTGCGCAGCAATATCGCATCGGGGGTTGAAAATTCACTGGCTATTTCATACTGCTCTCTCGGCAAGCGCTCCAGACCTTTAATAGAAATCTGGTTGAGAGTTAAAACTTTGGAAACCATGTTTACCTCGATTGATCTTCTTATTAAAGAACCGTGATCTCGGCTCTTTCGCGCACTCCGCGCTGAAACTCTATATTGGCCAAGCGAGCGAATTCGCCCTTAACCTGTTCTCGCAGCTCGGTTTTTTGTGCCGGGCCCAGAGCGCTAAGTATACCCGGGCTTACTCTGGCAAGCTCAAGCATCTGAACGTCGCCTTCCGCGCTCAATACATATTCGAATACCGATTCACCCGGGTTTGGAACGGGTAGTTCAAACGCGCGCTGCAATATAGTTCGCGGGATTACTGTGTTACCTCGATAAGCAGCGAGTTCTACCTGCCATTCGTATCCGTTGTCATTGGCATATGATTCGATCGATTGCCCACCTTTGAGTGTGGCGAGGGCTGAATCTGCAGCTTCTATCATCGCGCGGCGTGCGGCGTCCTGAGACAAGCTGTTTTGAATCTGCCTTCTCACAGCTTCAAGCGGTTTTGGCTGCGGTTCACTATGGCTGCTAACACTGATCGCCACGTATGTGTCACCTGGCAGCTCAATCACGTCACTGTTGTGTCGCTCCAACAATACGTCGTCGGAAAATGCAGCCGTTAATAGCGAGGAGTAGGAAAACAAGCCCTCCTGTGAAGTTCGAGATATCCCTGTTACTTGTTTCACCACAAGATCGAGTTCAGTCGCTGGCGCTGCCAAGTCCTCAGCGTTGAAGGCGATATCTTTCAGTTTTTCCACCACGGCGTTCAGCTCGCGCCGGGCCTCAAGAGTCTGCACCCGATCTTCCAAATCAGCCCGCAGTTCCCCAAAGGGTGGCATCTGCCCGTCACGCCGCTCTTCTAGCTTGATCAGGTGTACACCTGCATCACTCTCAACAGGCTCTGATATCGTGCCAACGGCGAGCGCGGCAATGGCAGATTCCATCTCTTGGGGGAAAGTATCTCCCTGTGTGAAACCTAGCTCACCACCATATGAAGCGGAGCCGACGTCATCCGACGAGGCCTTGGCCAGCTCAGAAAAATCTTCGCCAGCCGCCAATTTCTCCTGTACACCTTGAATTCGAACCTGAAATGCGTCGTCACTTTCATCCCCTGTTTGCTCAAAGAGGATATGAGAGACACGGCTCTGTGTTTTATAGTCGTAGTTTTCCTTTTCCAGCTCGTACTGTTCGAGCACAATCGCCTCGGCCACAGGCTTCCTAAAAGACTCGAGAGTTAGCTCTATGTAGTTCAAATCAACGGTTTCTTCGGATTGAAATTGAGATTGAGATTGATTGTCCTGGTAGTATTGTTCAACTTCGGCATCGGAAATATTGTCGGAGGAAGAGAACTTTTCAGCAGGAATCGTCAAAAATCTCACATCCCGGTTTTCAGCCGCATACACCGCGTTGAGGTTCAATTCAGCTGCCGTGGTGAAATCACTACCCGCTAGTCCACTGGTAAGTTGTGACAACAGCAGATCCTGTGCAAGTCCCCGCTTAAATGAAGCCGGTGTAAAACCGGCCCCAGATAATATGCTCTTGTACATATCGGGAGAAAACTCTCCATTGATTTGGAACTGCTCCATGGAGCTTACAAGCGCACCTATTTGTCCATCAGAAACTGTAAGATCGAAATCTTCTGCTGCCTGCAATTGCAGTTTCTTGGCGATAACAGACTGCAGGGCCCTGGAGCTCAGTAGTTCGTCATCGAGCATCGTGGGGTCCAGTTGGTCGCCCCTTTGCGCGATCAACCTTCTCTTTAAAATATTTATCTCCTGCAGGACCTCGTCGGGAGATACCTCTTCACCATTCACCTCGGCTATTCCGCCGCCACTTCCTCCAACCAGGATCGATTCTATTCCAAAAATTGAGAAGGAAATCACTATGAGGCCAACCACTATTTTTGCAGTGGGGCCCTTGGTACTTTTTCGTATGTCCTGGAGCATAGAGAGTTTCCGCTAATGTCTAAAAAAAAGCGCACTATAAATAGTACGCCTTCTATACAATAATGTGGCACTGATCTACTAAGCGTGGTTTACAGGCTGAACCGCAACCGGCGACACATAATCTGATTTAGCTGTTAACCGCATCTTTGAGCGCTTTACCAGCTTTGAAACTAGGTACCGTCGCAGCTTTAATCTGAATTTCAGCGCCGGTCTGTGGATTGCGACCAGTTCGTGCAGCGCGCTCTTTAACCGCAAATGTACCGAATCCCACCAGTGCGACTGAATCGCCTGATTTAAGAGCACCGGTAATAGAATCGACTACTGCGTCCAGTGCGCGTCCGGCAGATGCCTTCGGAAGATCTGCAGCTGCTGCTATTGCGTCTATGAGTTCTGTTTTATTCACACTTATCACCTTAAATGTATTTCGTGGTTGTTTGTTTGGACTACTAAATACCCTAGCATTTAGAGGATGGACTTTATACTACAGCTTGGATTGCAGTCAATGAATACGCTGGTTTTAATGCGTATTTATTCGATTTTCTTCGTCTTTGTCTGTTTCACCGGTCGAACCAATGCCACCCGCAAGAAACTCTTCATCGCTAATCGCTTGAGGCATAGATTCCAATGCTATGGCCAATACTTCGTCAATCCATTTCACTGCGCGAATTTCGAGTTCATCTTTGATGTTATCTGGAATTTCCATCAGGTCGCGTTCGTTCTCTTTGGGAATGATGACAGTCTTAATCCCTCCTCTTCGAGCGGCCAGTAGTTTTTCCTTGAGACCACCGATGGGCAGCACCTCTCCACGCAAGGTAATTTCGCCTGTCATAGCAACATCAGCTCGCACTGGAATGCTAGTCCAAACCGATACCAGGGCGGTGCACATGGCCACACCAGCGCTCGGTCCATCCTTGGGAGTCGCCCCCTCCGGAACATGGATGTGAACATCATGTTTTTCGTGGAAGTTTGCCGGAATACCCAACATCTGGGAACGACTTCGAACAACAGTATTTGCCGCCTGAATGGATTCTTGCATGACGTCACCCAGTGACCCGGTCTTAACGTGACGCCCTTTACCCGCGACGGCGACAGCTTCGATGGTGAGTAACTCCCCACCGACCGAGGTCCACGCTAACCCAGTGACCTGGCCAATTTTATTCTCTTCTTCAGCAATTCCGTAGTTGAACTTCCGCACGCCCAACAACTCGGAGAGCATCTGAGCAGTGACATCTGTGTCTCCTGTTTGCTCGCCCAGCGCAAAAGCTTTGACCATTTTGCGGCACACCTTAGCGATTTCGCGTTCCAACGCTCTCACTCCCGCCTCGCGAGTGTAGTATCTGATCACGTCTACAATAGCTTCATGCGATATGGAGATCTCGTCCTTTTTGAGACCATTGACCTTAATCTGCTTAGGCACGAGGTAGCGCTCTGCAATATTGAACTTCTCATCCTCGGTATACCCCGGGATCCGAATAACCTCCAGTCTGTCCAACAGCGGACCTGGAATATTCATGGTATTGGAGGTACACACGAACATGACATCAGAAAGATCGTAGTCGACTTCAAGATAGTGGTCGTTGAAGGCATGATTTTGCTCTGGGTCTAGCACTTCCAGCATTGCCGAGGCGGGATCACCTCGATGGTCCATGCCCATCTTGTCGATTTCGTCGAGTAAAAACAGCGGGTTTTTAACGTCTGCTTTGGACATCTTTTGCAGCAATTTACCCGGCATTGATCCTATATACGTCCGGCGGTGGCCTCGTATTTCAGCCTCATCCCTCACGCCGCCAAGTGCCATGCGAACAAATTTTCGGTTGGTTGCTCTAGCCAGCGACTCACCCAGAGATGTCTTACCCACTCCGGGAGGACCTACCAAACACAGAACCGGCCCTCTGACTTTTCGAACGCGCTTCTGGACTGCGAGATATTCCAAAATACGCTCTTTGACTTCTTCCAGACCGTAGTGATCTTCATCCAGTATAGTAATCGCTCGCTTGAGGTCATGCTTGACCTTGCTTCGCTTGGACCAGGGTACACTTACCATCCAATCTATGTAGCTGCGTACCACTGATGCTTCAGCAGACATCGGTGACATCATCTTCAATTTGCTAAGTTCGGAAAGCGCCTTTTCCTGCGCTTCCTCGGGCATTTTCGCTTCGTCGATCTTCAGCTGTAAATCGTCCAGTTCGTTGGGTGCCTCATCCATATCCCCCAACTCTTTCTGAATAGCTTTCATCTGTTCGTTGAGATAATACTCGCGCTGGCTCTTTTCCATCTGCTTTTTGACGCGACCACGAATCCGCTTCTCCACCTGGAACAGATCTATTTCTGCTTCCATCAGCCCCATCAGGTGGTCCAGGCGAGCCTGTATGCCGGTGATTTCCAGTATTCGCTGCTTCTCATCCAGGTCAACGCCCATGTGGGCGGCGATGGTATCTGCCAAACGTCCCGGTTCATCTATACCGGTGAGCGATGTCAGCACCTCCGCCGGAACTTTCTTGCTCAGATTGACGTATTTTTCGAATTGGCTGATCGTCGAACGCTGTAACGCTTCCACTTCTATTTCCGGGATGTCTTCGCTTTCTACCTCGCGAACCCCAGCGACGGCAAAGAGACCGTCATCGTTTACGCTGTCGACCACTGCTCTATAGCAGCCCTCAACAAGCACCTTCATGGTGCCGTCTGGAAGTTTGAGCAATTGCAGGATATTGGAGACCGTTCCCACTTGATAAATATCGTCAACACCCGGGTCGTCATCTGCTGCATTGCGCTGCGCAACTAACAAGACTTGCTTGTCGTTCGCCATGGCGTCTTCCAACGCCTGGATGGATTTTTCTCTGCCGACAAACAGGGGCAGTACCATGTGCGGATATACCACTACATCTCGCAGGGGTAAGAGGGGAAGTTCAACGATTGACGAGGAACCCATAATGATATCTCCAGGTGAAGCGGGAAAACTCCTGACATCTACCCGCGTACGGGTTGTCAGGGCACATTAGAAGGTGGACGGGGCATTTTTAATGCCCTTCTTATCGCGTCTAAGCATGGCCTGGACGCGACCGCTGTGGGTCCATTGCTGCTCAACACCGGTGTGCTGAGATTCAATCTTCCTGGGAAGCCGTCAAAGCAGGCTCGCTGCGTTGATAGACCAGCAGTGGTTCAGAGTCGCCTCGAATAACCGACTCATCCACCACTACTTTTGAAACATCATCCCGCGACGGGATGTTGTACATCGATTCCAACAGCACGCCTTCAAGTATCGAACGAAGCCCTCGGGCACCGGTCTTACGCTCCATAGCTTTCTCAGCAATGGCTCGAAGGCCGTCTTCGCGAAAATCAACTTCGACGCCCTCCATATCAAACAACTTGCTGTACTGTTTGGTCAGGGCATTTTTGGGCTCTGTCAGAATCTGCACAAGTGCATCTACATCCAACTCTTCAAGAGTGGCGATCACGGGTAATCTGCCGACAAATTCAGGAATCAGGCCGTACTGCACGAGATCCTCAGGAGCCAATTCGGTCAATAACTTGCCGACATCGCTTGTCTCGTCTTTGCTTTTCACCTCTGCGCTAAAGCCGATTCCACCCTTTTCGGAACGATTCCGGATGACTTTCTCCAGACCGGCGAACGCACCACCGCAGATGAAAAGGATATTGGAGGTGTCGACTTGCAAAAACTCTTGTTGAGGGTGCTTGCGCCCGCCCTGAGGTGGGACCGAAGCTACCGTTCCTTCAATTAGCTTTAGCAGTGCCTGCTGCACGCCTTCTCCCGACACATCACGGGTAATTGAGGGATTGTCAGACTTGCGAGAAATTTTGTCTATTTCATCGATGTAGACGATACCAACCTGGGCCTTCTCGACATCGTAATCACATTTTTGCAGCAATTTCTGAATGATATTCTCGACATCTTCACCGACGTAACCGGCTTCTGTGAGCGTGGTTGCGTCGGCAATGGTAAACGGAACATCCAGCAGGCGGGCGAGTGTCTCGGCCAACAGCGTCTTACCACTGCCCGTCGGACCCACCAGCAGGATATTGCTTTTTCCTAGTTCTATCTCATCGGCCTTCTTGCTCTGCCCATGGCGAAGTCGTTTGTAGTGGTTGTAGACAGCCACTGACAACACCTTTTTGGCGCGTTTCTGGCCGATGACATATTCGTCCAGAATTCCTTTAATTTCACGTGGAACAGGCAAGTGATCACTGGGCGAATCAGGCCCGTTTTCTTGTACCTCTTCGCGAATAATGTCATTGCACAGATCCACACATTCATCGCAGATAAATACAGATGGACCGGCTATCAGTTTGCGTACTTCGTGTTGGCTTTTCCCACAGAAAGAACAGTAGAGAAGCTTTCCGCCGTCATCATCCGAAGTTGTGGTTTCGTCACTCATTAAACAGACCTATATCCTAGATAGCCCAAATTGGAATTATACAGTAATACGATGATGTTTTTTACTGGCTTTTACAAGCATTTAGGCACGCAAAAGCCAGAGATGTGATCTATTCGGCAGTGCCCCGGCTGGTCACAACTTCGTCGATCAGTCCGTATTCCTTGCTCTGTTCGGCGTTCATGAAGCGATCGCGCTCCGTGTCCCGCTCTATCGTTTCAAGGCTCTGACCGGTGTGTTTTGCCATGAGCTCATTCAAGCGCTTGCGAATGATGAGTATTTCCTTGGCCTGGATGTCTATATCCGTTGCCTGGCCTTGAGCACCACCGCTGGGCTGGTGGATCATGGTTCTGGCATTGGGAACACAGTAGCGCTTACCTTTTGCCCCACCGGTTAGCAAAAATGCCCCCATTGACGCCGCCTGCCCGATACACATTGTGCTCACATCGGGCTTGATGAATTGCATCGTGTCGTAAATGGACAGCCCGGCTGTTACCGCTCCACCCGGAGAATTGATATAGAGATGAATATCCTTATCGGGATTTTCTGATTCCAGGAACAGCAGTTGCGCTACTATCAGATTGGCCATGTAATCTTCTACAGGACCCACACAAAAAATTACTCTTTCTTTGAGCAGCCTGGAATATATATCGTAGGATCGTTCACCCCGTGACGTCTGCTCGACCACCATAGGGACAAGACCCAGGCTTCTGACTGTGTTGTTGTTAATTCCATCGAACTGATATGACATAAAGCACCATTCCCGGGACTAGAGATTATTGAATACGGGCGGCTACGAGCCGCCCGGGGAGGCACTGATCAGGGCGCTGACTGCGCTTGTGCTTGGCTGAGAGCTTCCTGATAGGTGCATTCACTCTCTGTTATATTGGCATTCTCAAGCAATTTTTCAACCACTTGATCCTCAAGAACCATAGATTCTACAGAAGCGAGCTGATCCGGGTTGGAATAATAGTGATTTACGACCTCTTCAGGGTCCTGGTAGGTGGAGGCCATTTCTTCAACGGCAGCACGCACTTTTTCCGGATCAGGTCTAAGCTCTTGCTTCTGCACCAGCTCCGCGAGTATGAGGCCCAGCTTCACGCGACGACCCGCTTGATCACTGAACATTTCGTCGGGAAGCAGGGAATCCAAATCCAGGTCTGCTCCACCAGCACCACCAAATTGTTGGAACATTTGGCTGCGCATACCGCCAATTTCCTGCGAAATCAACGCCTTGGGGACTTCCAAGGAATCGTGAGCATCCAGGACTGCGTCCATAACCTGCTGTTTTATTGTCGCTTTCACGGCATTGTTTAATTCGCGGGTCATGTTTTGAGCGATCTCTTCGCGAAACTGCTCTTCCCCTCCTGCCTCAACACCATAATTGGAATACAACTCTTCGTTTAACTCTGCCAGAAGCTGCTCTGAAACACTATTGAGAGTGATTTGAAACTCAACCGCAGCGCCCTTGAGATCTTCATTGTGATAGTCGTCCGGGAAAGAAAGCTTCAGTGTTTTCTGCTCAGTGGCTTTCATACCTTCGATGCCAGCTTCGAAGCCCGGAATCATCCTGCCTGAGCCTAGCTCTAGATCGGACCCTTCGGCACTGCCACCTTCAAACTCTTCACCATCTTTGGTGCCGGTGTAATCGACATTAACTTTATCGCCGTCGGCTGCAGCCCGCTCTACTTCCCCAAAACCGCCCTGCTGCTTACGGAAGATGTCGATCATATTGTCGACGTCGTCTTTACCGACAGTAGCGCTTGGCTTGCTAATCTCAAGCCCGGTCAGTTCGCCCACTGAGATCTCCGGGAAAACTTCAAAGGTGGCGGTGTACTCGAGATCCTTCCCCGCATCGAGATTTTTTGGTTCGATACTAGGTTGTCCTGCAGGACGTAACTTTTCCTGAATTATCGCTTCCTGAAATGATTGATTCATCACCTCACCAAGGACTTCCTGACGCACGCCCTCGCCAAAGCGTTGACGAATAACGCCCATTGGAACCTTACCAGGTCGAAAACCGTCCAAGCGGACATTTTTGGCTGCTTTCTGTAAACGGCTATTCACTTCACTGTCGACACGCGCGGCCGGAACTCCAACTGTTAAACGACGCTCCAGTCCTGAAGTCGTTTCAATCGAAACCTGCATGGTTTTTCCTCACAATCGAATAAGTTAAGAGCGCTAGCAGCGCTCTTTCAAAAAAGGTGGATTCCTAGGGTGGATCCTGCCTTGAATATGGTGCGGAAGGGGAGACTCGAACTCCCACGCCTTGCGGCACTAGAACCTAAATCTAGCGCGTATACCAATTTCGCCACTCCCGCATTTGATCTTCCCACTAAAACTAGCTAATCGTGAGCTAGAAACTACTTGATATAACAGCTTTAACTCACTGAATGTCCGCGATTAAGAAGCGGACCAATGATTTTTTAGGGCAATCTCAAGGGCGCAGAGTCTGCCACAATAAAGCCTGTGGTTCAACTGCTCAGTGCCTCGGGGTGGCCAACAGCAAAACGCCTGAAGATTCGGGCTTTGCGAAGGCCAATTCTCCACTCCACCCACTGGGTAAAATTAGTGCATCCTCAGCGACCAATTCGAGATTCTCCAGCGTCAACTGCCCCTCTACGACCATGAGTAGAGCATAGCTACTAAGGGGGGCAAAAACCATGGAAGTCCCATCGGCAAGACTAACGCGGCGCACGTCAAAATCACTGAAATCGACTATACGCTCTACCAACTGACCCGGGGTGTCTTCCAGGACCGTGAAATCGTTCGCAGGGGGAGGCTCCAGGACCATGATGTCAACGGCCTCCTTGGTATCCCAATGGTTCTGAGTAATTACCCGCTGTGCAAATGACAGAATCTTTCGCTCATAGACGGGTGTTTGAAACTCGACCGTCCGGACACCATGCTGCAAAGAGTGCGGGGTCAGCAGCGGGACCTTGACTACATCACCCACTACCAGAGGTACCAGTTGACTGTAACTATCCATCCGAATTCGCAATTGGCTTTCCCGCTGCCGTTGTTCCGGCCGTATCACAGAGCCCTGGGGTTGGTTATCTATCTCGCGTCTAATATCTTCGTAGTCCTGCACGACGCTTAAATAAGATTCTTTAAAGGTTTGCGCGTCACCGCCGAAGCTGTCTAATTTTTGAGAATTAAAGCCCATGCGGATGTATCCTACTCGATCCGGCCAGCTAGCTTTGTCTACATGGGTAACAACGTAAACTTCCTGTTTTTCTTCGTGAAGTTCAAAATAGAGATCACCCACTACCGGGTCCGCGACGGGATCGAGTATTTTAAGCAAGACTAACGCATCGCCAGCATCTCCCAGACCGCAGCCGGGAACCGTTGCCTGCAACCAGGGTATCGGAGTTTTCAGCTCGCCCTGAAAAAAACAACATACTCCCCTGGTCTCAACACCGGTGTACCAAATTTCCTGGCCCCAGGGTTTTGGGATAGCCAGGGGCAGCAGCCTGATCAGGTGCCCCGGCGAGTACCGCACTATCTGGTGATCAACAGACCATCGAAAGTACTGATCTGAAGGTGCAAGACCTAAACCAACCAGGGATTTGTCGGTAACAGATATACTGCTTGTGCGCTCGGATTCGAAGTAAATCGCTGTCAAAGAGATCTTCGGAGAACCCGCCAGCCAATAGGCCTCGAGATCGAAGTCCACTAGCAATAAACGGTCCTGTACTGATGGTTCATTGCTCCAAGCGGCATAACACTCCAGAGGGTGACCACATTGATACTGAACTGCCTCAGAGATTTCTATCGAGTGTTTCATAAACGATCAATCGGTAAGGCATGCAGGATCGAAGGAGTATTCCTCCCTGAGCCATCCTGTAATTTCACTCGCCACTTCGCCTTTAAGCCCGGCGTATAGACGCTCCAACTCGCTGCATCGTCTTTTACCCATGCCACTAAGACCCAAAGTTTCGAATTCATCGGCGTCCATCTGTAATTGTTCAAATGTCTCTTTCGAAAAAACATTTGTCAGGTAAGCCCGCAATCCGACAGAGTCTTGCCCATAAAGTTTCGGCAGGCCAGCCAGAGCCAACAGTGAAAGCTGTGCCTGATTCATCGGGTTACAGTAGTGGCCCATCAATCTATCTCCGATTTGTGGATCGCGTTGACTCAGCTCTCCGCAATAGAGGAAATTACTGCGCTGCGCGCCGTCATTTACCGGGTAATTGTCCCACAACGTCACCTTGCGCCCTAACTCGACGTTGATTCGCTCAACATCGCTTAGCGAAATTGCCTCGGAGCAAACCTTGTTCCCCGTCCAGAATATTTCAATGTCGGAACTCAAGTTATGGCCCAATTGCTTCCAGTAACTTTGTGGCATAGCGCCAAAGTACTTCTCCAATGCGGGGTCAAATGAGTAGTAAGTAGGACAGATAAGAAGCCTCTGACCCGGCGCCCATGATTGGACATCAGATACTATTTCTGCCTGCCGACTCGCAAGATCTCCCATATCTCCAGGCATGTCATCAAATAATATGGCGAGAGTTGGCGCACCTAGAGACACCAAATATCGAACTTTGTCTCTCAGGGCTCCCCTGCTGCGTGTATCGTATTGTTTATACAGCTCGAAAGGAGACAGGCCCAAGCCAAAGTCCAGATCGTTTTCGGCATAGGAATTGGCCAGCTCTTCCATTTCACGGTATTGACCCTCAGGCCAATTCTCCCGCCAACGTTTGCGCAAGAAAGCGTCAGATTTAGGGCAGTATAGATAGCTGTTAAACCCTAGTTGGCGTAAATGAGTGGCGTAGGACAATCTCGCAACATGAGACCATGGCCGACCGTAAAAGCCTTCGATGATCCCTAAATACGGGGGATTTGCCATTGTCGCTTCGATTTTTATATCGCCGTGAAATTAAAATAGGGATTTCTAATAAAAAAATATGCTAAAAACGGGCTAGTTAGCTGTGCAAAAGTAACACTTTTGGACGATACTAAAGGTGTAATCACTCATCCCCTAGCAGTACAGAGTGGTTGCAGGGCATATCCTAATGCTCTTTAAGGAAGCAATTCCTTTGTGTTTCACTCCTAATGGTCTTATTGGGTCCCTTTCGGGACCCATTTTTTTGCCACCTGTATCATCAGAGCCAAACCGAACATCACATGGTATGCGTAGCCCGATCAGAAGACAGGGAACCCGCGAGATGGTTTTCAATTTTTGTATTTGCTGCAGTATCTTGCTCACTAAACTGAACGCCAATTCCGGCTGTTCTATTGCCCTGAGCCCCTCGAGGCGTCACCCAAACCACCTTTCCAGCGATCGGTATTTTTTCGCCCTCGTCCATCAAACTCAAAAGCATAAAAACTTCATCGCCCACTTTGTACGCTTTATTGGTCGGCACAAACAGCCCACCGTTGTGCAAATAAGGCATGTAAGCAGAGTACAGCACGGCCTTGTCTTTGATGGTCAAGGAGAGAATGCCGTTACGGCTGTTATTACTATTTTCATTCATTTTTCTATTCCCAGGTTCAACGCTGGCATATTATCACTATGCTCGCGCGTGGCCCAACTCCTTGTGAAGATGTGCTAGTAGAGACTCAAGCAGCAATTGCGGGTTTGGGTTAGAGCCAGCAGCTACAGCTCGCTGCTGGCGCACCACTTCATCCAGTATTAGAAAGAAGCTCTGAGTTCGGCTGGCTGCCATACCTGCGTTGGCGACACTTCGAATTGCTCGTTGTAGGTAGATGACAAGCTGGGTCAGGGCCTCTTCGATCGGTATCTGCCCGAGCAATGCAACGAGTTGCGGAACGGTTCCTCGCCCCACCAAGAGCCCATCTAGCGCTGTGGGAATTGCTGCGGCAGCTTGGATATCTCCCCCTTCATAAATTTGCTGTGCAAGCATAGGACACCCGTTCGCAAACTCAAGTAATTTCTCGCTGTCTTCACGCTTTTGAGTTAGCCCATCCAGCCAATCAAGACTGTGCTGCGCACTGGGTATGGGGAGGCGTAGCGATTGGGTTCTAGAGCGAATCGTAGCGCTGAGGCCCTGCAGGCGATGACAAACCAGTATTAAATAAGTGTCTTGCGCCGGTTCCTCCAGGGCTTTCAAAAGAGCATTGGCCGCATTGGCATTCATGCTTTCCGCAGGAGAAAAAACAATGACCTTTCTGCGCCCAAAGCTCGCGGTCTTGTTACTAAAATCTATTACCGCGCGGATTTGATCTATTTTAATAACCCGGCTTTTCTCCTGGGGTTGCAACCAACGAAAATCGCCGTGTGTACCTGCCCTGCTCATTTCACAGGAATGACACTGCCCGCAGTTATGCCCCGCCGACGGTGATTGGCAGAGCAAGAGTCTAGCTAGCGCTAGTGCGAGCCTATTTTTCCCCGTATTCGCAGGGCCCACCAATAGCAATGCATGTGGCAACTTTTCGTCTTCAATCTGGTGGTGCAATCGGCCCCAGGCTTCAGATTGCCAGGGCATAGGTACACTAATATCTGCAAGCTCCGCAGATTCGGTCATTGCGATGCGCGCCTTACGCCCCAACAAGCCAGCAATTCTATACACACTTCGTTGAGTTGCCCCTGTACTTCAGTGAGTGATTGACTGGCATCTACAATTCGAAAACGGCCGCTACTCCCCTGGGCCAATTTCAGGTAGGTACGGCGAACCCTCTCAAAGAAATCCAACCTCTCCTGCTCAAAGCGATCCAGCTCGCCCCTGCCACGTGCTCTGGCCATACCAATCTCCACGGGGGCATCCAGCAGTAGGGTATAGTCCGGACGCAATTCACCCTGCACCAATTGTTCAAGCTGCTGGACCTTCCGAGAATCAATTTGGCGCCCACCGCTTTGGTAGGCATAAGTGGCATCGGTGAAACGGTCACACAATACCCACTGGCCGGACGCCAGCGCTGGCTCTATCACTTGTTGAATATGCTGTGCCCTCGCGGCAAACATCAATAACAATTCAGTGATATCCCCTATCGATTCAGAATCGACCTGCAGGAGTAAGTTGCGAATGCTCTCCGCCAGGGGAGTACCGCCGGGTTCTCGAGTAACAACCAAGTCCACACCATGATCTTTTAAGTGCTTTTCAAGAAAAGCTATGTTCGTCGATTTACCGACACCTTCACCACCTTCGACCGTAATGAATAGCCCTCTGGATACCACAGGCCTAATTCTTCCCTGGACTGGAGCGATAATTGGAAGATCGTTTTAGCTGATATTTGCGCACTGCGATTTGGTGGTCCTTAAGGTTACTGGAAAACGCGTGGCTGCCATCACCACGCGCTACAAAGTATAGTAACTGGGATGTATCCGGGTGAAGTGCCGCCTTGATCGCCGCCAAACCTGGCATTGATATAGGTGAGGGAGGCAATCCTCGGTGTCGATAAGTATTGTAGGGGTTTGATTCATCCTGTAAATGTCTGCGGCGTAAATTCCCATCGTAGTTTTCACCCAG
The DNA here is from genome assembly GCA_965262875.1 of Halioglobus sp. Classification (GTDB taxonomy): domain Bacteria; phylum Pseudomonadota; class Gammaproteobacteria; order Pseudomonadales; family Halieaceae; genus JBALVT01. The sequence continues at coordinate 1,015,359 of OZ253569.1, read as the reverse complement.
ACCGTAGATAACTGTGGGGTCCGTTTGCAGTCGCATCCTTTTGCGAAGGCGCTGTACGAACACTCCTGCAATGGCCGCTCGCTCTTGGGGGGCTCCTGTCTCACGTTCGACGATAGAGGCCATGATGAGAGCCTCATAAGCGGTTTCATAGGGAAGAGATTCGGCCCTATCATTCCACTGCGTCGTTAAGGTGAGCTGCATCTTTTCATACGCACGGCGCAGTATCTGCCAGTCTGTCGCGCCTTTCTCGTAGTGATAGCTATCGGGAAAGAACAAGCCCTCTGAAGAACTGTAGGGTTTCACGATCTCGGTAATTTTCGAATCGTCCAAGCCAGTGAGCTCTTGCTCAAGCTCCTTTTCCGCGGCCAACAGCGTTATCGCTTTTCGAAGGGTGATTCCTTCGGGAAAAGTAACCTGATACTGAACAACATCACCACTGGCCAATTGGCGCAGGAATTCCTCTCCTGTAGTACCGGCGTTAACATGGTATTCGCCACGCTTTATACGTTCATCCAGACCGGTCCATTTGGCATAGAGGAGCATAAGATAAGGATAAGTTAGAACGCCGCGTTGCTCGAGTTCGTCAGTAACTCCGCGCAGACGCTCTCCCGGTTTTACGGTTATCTGCAGGCCTTCGTCAGGCAGGTTTAAGGGTTGCTTCCATAGCTGAAGCGCCCGGTCGCCCGCAAAAAATACGACCGCTACCAAGATAAGCCCAGTTATAGCCAGGGATCTGCTCATCTGTTCTCACCGCAGTAAACCTGGTGGAGCGCGTCGCAAATGGGGTGCGTCGACCACACTCGACCACCGAGGCTGGAAACCGGCCTCAAGCCAACGATAGAATTGCAGAAAAATACTTCAGTGGCACTTTGCAGCTGCTGCATGCCCATGTCTAGTTCGCGAGTTTCAATCCCCACTTTCTGGGACCACCTTTCAATAATCAACCGACGCCGCGTCCCTTCGATACCGCATTTATTCAGTCTCGGCGTTTGAAGCACGCCATCAATAACGGCAAATAGATTACCGCTTACGGTAGAGACTACTGAAGACTCGCCATCAAGCATAATTAACTCATCAACATTTTCGTTGAACCGTTCACGGGCTGCGAGAACTTGTTCAAGTCGATTGAGATGCTTAAGTCCCGCCAACTGCGGCTGATGTGACCATCGGATCTTGGCGACTGAGGTTGCGGCAGCTGAGGGCTGCTGCTGCCAATCTTGGTCCAACTGAGCAGCACTGATGATAACCCTAGGCGTACAAGTACTGCCCGGCATATATCCGCGCTGCCCATCGCCTCTGGTCAGCGTTAACCGCACTGCATACTGGGTATGCTGAGCGCTGAGCAACTCCTTAGCTACCAACGACAATTGCTCTTGCACCGCCGGTAGACAATCGGGAAAACCCAAGACTGCGATACCCTTTTCCAAACGGGCCAGGTGTAGATCCGGGTAGAACAGGTGCCCCTGCGCAAAGAGCATGGTTTCAAAGAGACCGTCCCCGAAGTTTAAGCCGCGATCTGGAAGCGGCAAGGACTCCGCGCGATGACCATCAACCCAGTGCATTGATGGTTCCGAGCCTACGCGGCCTATCAGCGCAGCTTACTGAATATAAGGGAGCCATTAGTACCGCCAAACCCGAAAGAATTCGAAAGTACCGAGTTAATAGGCATTTCCTGAGCGTTATGCGGAACATAGTTCAGATTGCACCCTTCCGAAGGGTTATCAAGATTAATCGTAGGTGGAGCAACTTGATCTCGAATGGCAAGAATAGAAAATATGGCCTCAACCGAACCCGCTGCTCCGAGCAAATGACCGATCATGGACTTTGTAGAACTAACGGCAACACTCTGGGCTAACGTCCCCAACACGGTTTCCACCGCTCGGCTTTCTGCGCCATCGCCGGCGTTGGTTGAGGTACCATGGGCATTAATATAATTTATCTGATCCAGTGGGATACCGGCATCGTTTACGGCGTTTTGCATCGCGGCAGCAGCTCCGCGTCCATCTTCAGGAGGCAAGGTCATGTGATAAGCATCTCCACTCATACCAAAGCCGACGAGCTCAGCATAAATATTTGCCCCGCGCGCTTTGGCGCTTTCATACTCCTCAAGCATAATAACTCCGGCGCCGTCTCCAAGCATGAATCCGTCCCGGTCTTTGTCCCAGGGGCGTGAAGCTGCTTCGGGATCATCATTTCGCGTCGACAAGGCCCTGGCTGCGGCAAAACCACCAAGCCCAACTGGAGTTGTAGCCATTTCAGCACCGCCTACTAGCATCGCGTCGGCATCTCCAAGAGCAATCAATCTAGCCCCGAGGCCAATATTATGAGTGCCACTCGTGCAGGCGGTTACAATAGCTAGATTGGGTCCCTGCATGTTGTACTTTACTGACAGGTTGCCGGCGATCATATTGATAATAGAGCCCGGTACAAAAAATGGAGAGATTTTTCGTGGCCCACTGGTGTTTACGATCTCTGCATTCTTTTCAATTTGACCGATACCACCAATGCCTGAGCCGATAGCACAGCCTACTCGAGGGGCATTTTGCTCTGTGATTTCCAAACCGCTGTCTTCAAAGGCCTGGATGCCCGCTGCCATTCCGTATTGCACAAAGGTGTCCATCCTTCTGGCGTCTTTGGCTGCGAGGTAGTTTGTGATATCAAAGTTCTTTACGCTGGAACTGAACTTAGTGGTATAGGCAGAAACGTCAAAACTATCTATCAGGGTAGCACCGCTCTTACCCGCCAGGATATTAGTCCAGGTTTCCTCGACGGTGTGTCCAACCGGACTCACCATACCCAAACCAGTAACAACAACTCTTCTACCGATCACCCGCTAAACTCCTGTGCCGCAAATTTGTCTATGAGCCCACACAAAAAAAGCCGTTCTATTTTCCATAGAAACGGCCTTTTCGGGATGGGAGTGTAAATCAGGCTAGATTATTGTTGATGTAATCTATGGCGAGTTTCACAGTAGTGATCTTCTCTGCTTCCTCGTCCGGTATTTCAGTTTCAAACTCTTCTTCGAGCGCCATCACCAACTCGACGGTGTCCAATGAGTCTGCACCCAGATCTTCAACGAAAGACGCCTCAGTCTGTACTTCTTCTTCTTTTACGCCAAGTTGTTCAGCTACGATCTTCTTAACGCGTTCTTCAATGCTACTCATGATTCGTTTAACTCCTGAATTAGTACGATATCAAACCGATATGGTGGTTTGTGGACGCATTTTACTCTGTTTTTCGTGAGAGTAATAATGTTTTTTAAAGCGCGGCAACGCCAATGTATATTGTCATATTTATCAGCGCTTTAAGCCATATACATGCCGCCATTTATGTGCAGCGTTTCACCGGTGATATAACCTGCATCATCACCGCAGAGAAATCCGACCAAGGCTGCTATTTCCTGGGGCTCCCCCAAACGCCCTAGGGGAATTTGGCCTAGCATCAAGTTTTTTTGATCCTCGGTTAGTTCCTTCGTCATATCCGTATCTATAAAGCCCGGGGCAACACAGTTAACCGTTATTGAGCGCGACCCCAACTCCTTGGCCAGAGCGCGCGAGAAACCTTCAGCCCCAGCCTTTGTTGCAGCGTAATTACTCTGCCCGGCATTCCCCATCGAACCCACTACTGATGTAATGTTGACAATTCTACCCCATCGCGCTTTTGTCATCCCGCGCATGCACGCTTTACTCACGCGGTACAGGGCACTGAGGTTGGTGTTAATAACGTCATCCCACTCATCTGTTTTCATGCGCATAAGAAGGTTGTCGCGCGTTATTCCTGCGTTATTAATCAAAACAGCCGGTGCAGCAAACTTCTCTGCAATAACCTTTATAACGTCAATAACATCATTGCCATCTCCAACGTCCAACTTCATTCCACAGCCGGAATTCCCTGCCGCAGCCAGATAAGCGGTGATACTCTCGGCTCCACTTGAAGAGGTGGCAGTACCCACTACGATAAACCCAGACCCGCACAACCGCTCCGCTATGGCTTTTCCTATTCCTCGGCTGGCACCTGTAACCAGGGCAACTTTCTGATCTTCACTCAAAATTTTTCTCCTGAATCTCTTATTGTTTGATAAGGCATTTAGCCGGCCAATTGATCTCGTGTCTGATTCAATTTTTCGGGCTGCTCAATGGAAAAACTTTCCAGGGAATCATCAATTCGGCGATTGAGACCACTCAGTACTTTGCCCGGGCCACATTCAACTATTCGCGCGGCGCCAGATTTAACCACTGCATGCATGCAAACTACCCATTGGACGGGGCTGTAGATTTGTTCGCCCAACAGCTTTCGGATTATGTTTGGGTCGGATTCAGGCTGGCCGTGTACGTTATGCATCACCGGTATATTAGGCGCGCAAAACACGAGGTTCGACATAGCCTCTTGCAATTTCTCACCCGCCGGTTTCATTAATTCGGTGTGGAAAGGTGCGCTAACGGGCAGGGGCAAAGCACGCTTGGCTCCGGCTTCCTTAATAAGGGCGCTGGCCGTCTCTACAGCCACAGTGTGCCCAGCTATAACAACCTGACCGGGAGAATTGTAATTTACAGCAGATACAACAGATGAACTACTCGCAGCAACTTCGGCACAAATCCGATTGATGGCATCATCATCCAATCCGATAATCGCTGCCATTGCGCCCACCCCTACGGGTACCGCTGTTTGCATGAATGCGCCGCGCTGACGAACCAGCTCTACTGCATCACGAAACTCAATTGCGCCTGCACAAACAAGAGCAGAAAACTCCCCGAGGCTGTGCCCGGCCATAACTGTCGGTTGAGGACCTCCCTGATCGAGCCAAGCTCTCCAAAGCGCCACACTGCAACTCAACAATACTGGCTGGGTAGTTTCAGTGAGATTTAGCGCTTCTTGTTCGCCGTTGCATATCAAATCCCACATATCGTATCCGAGCACTTCAGACGACTCCGAGAAGGTATCCCGAACGGATTGAAAAGCATCATGGGCGGCGGCCAGCATGCCGACCTTTTGCGACCCCTGACCTGGGAAGACAAATGCAATATTGTTACTCGACATAGTTAGATCCTGTGTGAAACATCCGGTAGATGATCTTATGCTTGCTATACAGCTATCGCTGTAAGCCGTTGCTTCATTCTAGCAATCATATTGTTTTCTTCACATTGTAGTGCCTGGTGAATAGAGGCGGCAAAACCTTGTACGGACGAAGTTCCGTGGGCTTTGACAACCAGGGAATCCAGACCCAACAAAAAAGCGCCGTTGTGAGAATCAGGATTCATCGCTGCGGCAAAAGCCTTGAGCAAGTGCTCGCGTTGTTTATCCGTCACGCCAAGCTCAGTAGACCTCGCCAAGATCTCTTTAAAATGTCGGGCGCTCAGCTGGGCTGTACCCTCAATCGATTTGAGCGCGACGTTGCCAACGAAACCATCACATACAACAACATCTGCATCGGTCGAATGGAAAGCATTTGCTTCCACATATCCTACGTAATTGATCTGTGGGTGATTCTCAAGTAATACGGCGGCAGCTCTGACTTGTGCATTACCCTTTTTCGACTCCATACCATTACTCAACAGCGCTACACGCGGTGATTGCTTGGGTTTAAGCGTAGAAAACAAAACTGATCCAAGAACTGCGAAGGACACTAGCTGCTCTGGCGAACAATCGACGTTGGCACCGAGATCGAGCATCAGCGCAGAATCATTCGTTGTCGGGAACATTGAACACAATGCCGGTCGCGTGGCCCCTTCTATTGTACCCAATAGCTTTCTGGATAAAATCATTAGAGCAGCCGAGTTACCTGCCGACACAACGGCTTCGACCTTTTCCTGACGAAGCGCCTCTATAGCCACGCGCATCGAGGTTGCCTGACTCTTGCGCAATATAGCAGTGGTTTTAATGTCCTTGTCGATCACATCGGGAGCGTGAACTATCCGAATACGAGCGCGCTCAGTATCGGTCCATCCACTGACTGCTTTATCAACGCTGGGTTGATCGCCAACAAGGTGAAGTGTGATTTGCGGGTTTTCTTTTAATGACTGCAGCGCAGCGGGGATCGTGACGCGAAGACCAAAGTCTCCGCTCATCATATCAACAGCGAGATTCACTGTTTTTTGAGGCAATTTTAATTGCGGCCCTTAATAGGGCAGCAGATTAGTCGTCGCTGTTAAGGTTCAACACCTTATTACTGCGGTAAAAACCATCTGCAGTCACATGGTGACGACGATGTGTTTCGCCCGAAGTTTGGTCGACTGAAAGTGTGGACCCTGACAATGCGTCGTGTGAACGGCGCATTCCGCGACGCGAACGCGTCTTTTTACTCTTCTGAACAGCCATGACTAACTCCTAGTACTATTTATTTGCTGGGCTTCAACTGCGCCAGCACATCAAATGGATTGGGTTTCTCATCTTTGCCTTCGTCTTCCGTCGGCTGTTGTGAAATCCCAGTCAGTATTTCATTACAATCGGTTTGCTCGTGGTAGTTGAACGAGGGCAAGCCCAATATCAACTCTTCTTCCACCAGCTCCCATAAACTACAGGGCTCATCTGCCACAATCAGTGCATCCAGATAGCGTGGCAATTCACTGGCATACTCGTCATTCCAGACAACTGCCAAAGTATTGCTCGTTTCCAAACGCAGCGGCATTGGCTCCAGGCACCTCTGACAGGTAATCGAAATGTCAGCAGTAACTGACGCATCAATTAAATATCTGTTTTCCTCATCTTTGGAAAACGCTAAAGTTGCCTGAATTTCGCCCGAGTCGGCCGCCAACACTTCGCGTAAACGCGGTAAATTAAGCGGTTTTATCGCACCACTAACAGTCACTCCACGGACAGCTGCTTTGCGAACATCCAGCGTATTCGGGAGGGGCTCAGTTAACATAGGCGCGCATCATAGGGGTGGAATCCTTAATTGTCAAAAAAATCTTTATAATACAAACAGTTCACGTGTTTATCACAGGTGGATTTGACCAAGCGGAAACGGAAATCATGGATCTAATTCTAGCATCGAGCTCAAGCTATCGTCGGGAGCTAATGGAACGGCTCATGCTGCCGTTTCAATGCGTGCCGCCAAATACTGACGAAACCGCACTCCCAGGCGAAACACCTGAGGCGCTCGTTTTGCGTTTATCTGTAGATAAAGCTCTAGCTGTGGCATCGCTTTATCCGGAAGCTTTGGTCATTGGCAGTGATCAGGTCGCGTCGATCAAAGATCGTATTCTGAGTAAACCTGGAGATCACGAAACCGCTTGCGAGCAATTGCGAGCCTGCTCCGGCAATCAGGTCAAGTTTTATACAGGGCTGGCGGTACAGTGCCAGAACTCGGGGTTTACCAGACGTCATGTTGAATGTTATTCAGTAGATTTTCGCAAACTTTCACAGAGCACTATCGACCGATACCTGTCCCGAGAACAGCCCTACGATTGCGCGGGTAGTTTTAAATGTGAGGGTTTGGGCATTACTCTATTTCGCCGGCTGCACGGAGACGACCCAACGAGTTTACAGGGTTTGCCGCTGATTTCGCTTACCAGCATGCTGCTTAAATTCGGATTTGATATTTATCGATAATAATTAGTCGACCCTGAAAAACGTTTAACATGTTGATTGTATTAGATAATACTGGGTATTTGTGAGATGATTTCGACCAGTTTCAAGCCTATTTGGCACTTAATCCGGTCGAAACAAAGGTGGCTCTCGATGAAAGATTCTTCCCCCGATCACCATCAAATGAGTTTTATGGCTGCTGGGTTGATGGATCAACTCAATCCGAAACACCCTCTGTTACATCTTGCGCGAACCATACCCTGGGACTTTTTTGAATCGGAGTTCGCTCCCTTGTATGCGGCAACTGGCAGGCCTGCCAAACCCGTACGCTTGATGGTGGGTTTATCTATTCTCAAGCATATGGAAAATGTCAGCGACGAGGTTATCGTGCAACACTGGGTACAAAACCCGTATTACCAGGCATTTTGCGGGGAGGTTGAATTCCAGTGGTCATTCCCTTGTGACCCATCCGATCTGGTGTACTTCCGCAAGCGAGTCGGCGAAAAGGGATTTGAAAAAATATTGGCATCCTCTATCACCATTCATGGTGAGAAAGCGGTCGAAGAGGAAGTCTGTATTGACACCACAGTACAGGAAAAAAACATCACCTTTCCCACCGATGCAAAGTTGTACCGAAAGATTATTGTTCGTTGCCTGAAATTGGCCAGGAAAGAAGGGATAACACTTCGCCGCAGTTATGCCAAGGAAATTAAGCAAAGAAAACTGGAATGTCGTTTTGCGGGACATCCCAGGAACCGTGCCAAGGCCCGCAAAGCCGTTAAGCGGCTAAAGACCATTGCCGGTCGTTTAGTGCGGGAATTGGAGCGTAAACTGCCACTCGACATTCTGGAAAAGCTGGCAGAGGACTTTGCACTATTCCATCGTGGACTGAACCAGAAGCGAGGGGATACGAACAAGCTGTACAGCTTGCACGAACCCCATGTCTACTGCATGAGTAAAGGCAAAGAGCATAAGCGCTATGAATTTGGCACCAAGGTTTCTATCACGACAACTCGGGATTCAAAAATCATTGTTGGTGCCATGGCCTTTGATACGAACAAATTTGATGGTCATACGCTGCCGGAGGTGCTGTTGCAATTGAAGCGGCTTAACAAACTGAAACCGGCCGTTGGCTTATGTGATCGGGGTTACAAAGGGAAGAAAAAGATCAATGACACGCGGATCATAATGCCCAGCACAGGTACTCGGGATACGGATAGTGCCTACCAGGTGCTGATGCGGAAACGTTTTAGAAAGCGGGCTGGCATAGAGCCGGTGATCGGCCACCTGAAGTCGGATCATCGATTGAACAAAAGTTATCTCAAAGGATTTGAAGGCGACCAGATTAACGTACTGATGGCTGCTGCTGCGTTTAACTTCAGGAAGTGGATGAGATTGTTTTTATTGGCCCCGAAAACGGCTTCCTTATGGAGTCGTTTAACGCAGTTTATTATCAAGCCACGGCATTACGGCGATGCCGTGATGGCCAATTAGGCTTTTTCAGGGTCGACTAAATAATATATAACAACTATTTACGAAGATATCTTAAAACATATTCTAGGTTGTTATCCAGGGGAGCGCTCACCTCTATTTTCTCTTTATCTGGCAAGGAGAAACTCAATGTGTGGGCGTGGAGAAACAACCTCTTGAGGCCAATCTCGCGGGCAAAGGCTTCGCCTTTATCATCAGAGTATTTGGCGTCCCCAAGAAGCGAAAAACCCGCGTGCTTGGTATGAACCCGAATTTGGTGCGTTCGTCCGGTAATGGGTTGGGCTTCAATCAATGTTGCTCCGGGCAGCTTCTCCACAACGCTAAAGCCGGTTGTAGAACGTTTGCCCTCTTGGGAGACTCTAACCATCCGCTCCCCGGATTGAACAATATTCTTTTCCAGCGGCGCATCTACCAATCGGCAGCTTTTTGGCCAGCTTCCTCGAACCAAGCCGAGATACCGCTTATCCATCTTCTTCTCACGTAGTTGGCGGTGCAGCTCTCGCAAAATGGCTGGTTTTCGGGCGACGAGAATACAGCCGGACGTATCCCGATCCAATCGATGTACCAACTCCAGATAGCGATCATTTGGTCTCATCTGCCGAAGACATTCAATCATTCCAAAATTTAGACCACTGCCACCGTGCACGGCGAGCCCAGAAGGCTTGTTCAGGACCAGCAGGCCGTCATCTTCGTAAAGTACGCCCTCTTCGAGCTGTCTCGCCCAATAATTCGGAACAGTAGGAGCCTCGCCCGGTGGAGGAACCCGAATGGGTGGAATTCTGACGATATCACCAGGCTTCAGACGGTAGTCTGCTTTCACCCTACCCTTATTAACTCGAACCTCCCCTTTACGCAGGGCGCGGTAAATTCGGGTCCTGGGTACCCCCTTCAACTCACGCAGCAAATAGTTGTCCAGGCGCTGGCCGGCGTAATCATCATCCACTGTACGGAATTGCACAGCAGGGGTAATTTGATCTGATTCATCCTTTGTCATAAATCCCAAATTCTTTTATATTTGAAGCACTTACATTTTACTGTTATAGTTGCTCCCGTGTGGTTACAGACACCCTCTATTAATGCCGGTGTTTCCATTACTCCCTGACGACTGTGGGGCCTGCCAATCGATGCAAGGTTCCGTCAGTAGAATCACGCAAACAACTAAATTGAGAGTGTTGGCGCCCTTCCCTTGCCCCGGACAATATATCCCGAGTGGCAAATAACCTAACGGTAAAGAGTAGCCAGCGCATTTACTAACCGCGCAGGTAGCCTGCCGGGATAAAGAATCAGTTAGCGAAAGACAACAGCGCGGTCGCACGTTTCAGGTGCTGCGACACTAACAAAAAGGCCGGACCAGTGCCACTTGCACGAGAGTTTTCCGGTTGGCGTTGAACCAACCTCTGATATTTTTTGGTTGGCTGTACAGAACACCTGAGCGTGACAAGTGGTTTGACCTGTTTGTTTAGAGACTAAAACTAACTCCAATGCCCGGCTAAGACCGGCTGTATTTCTGATTCCTTCCCCCGCCAGGCCTGTGCTGAAAAGGCTAATGGCATACCATGAAAAAAATGTTAATCAATGCAACTCAACCCGAAGAGTTGCGCGTAGCAATGGTCGACGGGCAGCGTCTGTACGATCTGGACATAGAAAACAGAACCCGAATCCAGAAAAAATCCAATATCTACAAAGCCAAAATCACCCGAGTAGAACCTAGCCTGGAAGCTGCGTTTGTAGACTTCGGTGCAGATAGGCACGGCTTTCTTCCGATGAAAGAAATCGTCAGGGAGTACTTCAACAAGGCGCCCAAAGGCCAGGAAGGTAGAGTTAAGATCCGTGACGTTGTCAAAGAAGGTACGGAAATTATCGTACAGGTAGACAAGGAAGAACGCGGCAACAAAGGGGCGGCTCTCACAAGCTTTATCAGCCTTGCCGGTCGCTACATGGTGTTGATGCCCAACAATCCCCGCGCTGGAGGAATATCTCGCCGCATTGACGGAGAGGATCGCAACGAATTACGAGACGCGATGAGCGCCTTGGAAATCCCCAACGGCATGGGCGTCATCATTCGCACAGCCGGCGTTGGCCGTTCTTCGGAAGAGCTGCAGTGGGACCTGAACTACCTGTTACAGCTTTGGGACACCATCAAGACCGCAAGCGATGAAGAAAAAGCGCCGGTGCTCCTATTCCAGGAGAGCAACGTCATTGTCCGTGCGATTCGGGATTACCTGCGTGATGATATCGATCAGATTCTTATTGATTCAGAAGACGCGCTACAGCAGGCAACAGACTTCGTCAGTCAGGTGATGCCGCACTACACAAACCGAATTAAACTGTACGAAGACACTATTCCAATGTTTAACCGGTTTCAGATTGAAAGCCAAATCGAAACCGCATTTCAGCGGGAAGTTCGTCTGCCCTCAGGCGGATCCATCGTAATTGATCCCACAGAAGCCCTAATCTCCATCGACATCAACTCCGCCAAGGCAACGCGCGGTACCGATATTGAAGATACTGCGGTGCAAACCAATCTCGAAGCAGCTGATGAAATAGCCCGGCAATTGCGCCTTCGTGACATGGGCGGTCTGGTGGTTATCGACTTCATCGACATGTTGGCGTCGAAGAACCAGCGAGCTGTTGAGAACCGTGTCCGCGATGCGCTTTTAGTAGATCGTGCCAGAGTTCAGGTGGGCCGAATCTCCCGTTTCGGTTTACTGGAAATGTCCAGACAGCGGCTGCGTCCGTCACTGGGTGAGACAAGCGCTATTGTCTGCCCACGTTGCACCGGCCAGGGCAGCATACGCGATACCAAATCACTCGCACTGTCTATTCTCCGTTTGCTGGAAGAAGAAGCCATAAAGGACCGTAGTGCTGAAGTTCGCGCAATTGTGCCTGTAGACGTGGCTGCCTATTTGTTAAACGAAAAACGAGCGGCATTGAGTGAGATCGAACAGGTGAGTAAGTCGCGGGTGTTGGTCATACCCAACCCCAATCTCGACACCCCTCATTTCGACGTACACCGATTACGTGACGATGAAGTCGATGGCGATCATCAAACCAGTTATAAAGTCGATATCACTGTGCCTGACGCTGAAGCAGTTAGTGATACACACAGCGCGGCGATTCCCACTCAGCAGGCCGTCGTACAGGCCGTAGCTCCCATAGCAGCGCCAGCGTCGACAGCGACTCCCGAAGCACCACAGAATATTGCGCAAACCCCTCAATCAACCACAGCTGCCGCGCCCGCTGCGAGCATTATGAAAAAGTTGTGGGGGGCAATGTTTGCCGCTCCTGAAGAAGAAGTCGAAGCTGCTCCTGTAAAAACAGCTGCCAAACGAGCAGCTTCGCAAGACAATTCAAGACAGGGCCAGAGACCTTCGAGCAATCGCAATCGAAATTCTCGAGGGGGCAACTCATCCCGTGGCGAGAACAACCGTAACCAGCCCCGTGATCGAGACAATGAAGAAGCACGTGCCGAATCGGCAAGCCGCAGCGAGAGCAATGACAGCGGAGCGAATCGCGGCTCACAAAACAGACGACGTCGTAGCGAGAAAAACGATAAGGTTGATCAGAGCCCAGCTCCCGAAGCTGCCAATGAAATCCTGGAGCAATCAGAGGACGATGTAGGTAACCAGCGTGACGATAAGCCAAGAAAACGACCTAGCGACCAGAAACGGTCCGACCAGCCTCGTCGTCGACGCAGCCGCGGAAAGAGACCAGACAATGCAGACCAAACGGTTGCGGAACCCGGCAATGAAGCGATCGCCACGCCGATTACATCCGAGCCTGAAGCTGTGCATAAGCCAGATCAAACGGAGTCTTCTTCGGCGGCTGAAATAGCAGCCCTCACAGCTGCCAGTGCAGCGGCGGCGGCCAGCGCGGCAGTAGCTGCAGCGAACCAAGGCCAAGTCGAAGACCGGCCGGCTGCGGTAGAAGAGCAAACAGCGCCTGTGCAGCCAGCAACAGAAACTGTGGAAATCTCCTCCCCAACACTTTTGGTAGAAGAGCCGGCGGAAGAGCCCGTGGAAGAGCCAGAGGCGACCTCGGAACCAGTGGTTGAACCAACTCCTGAAATTTCTGAAGTTTCTGAGAAATCCCCAGAGCCAGAACCAGAGCCTGAGCCTGAGCCTGAGCCTGAGCCTGAGCCAGTGGTTTCTTCAGCACTTACTGAGGACGGTCGCGCGACAAACGACCCTCGAGCGAACCCTCGACCCAGGCAGGACCTGGAAATAGCCACTGCGCATATCAACCTGTTTACCGAAGAGGTAGCTCCAGCGGTTGTGCCCAGCGGCAAGGTGTCCGTTCGCGTGAGCAATGACCCTAGAGAATCCGGATCGAAGTCAACTACTTCGGAAGCGACGGGCTAAAACCATTGGCACAATAGTTCTGGACTTTCGCGTCACTCGAGGGGCTTTCCTCTTGTGTCCGAAATCCAGAACTGTATAATTCTGCCTGCTTCGCGCGGCGGCGCTGGCAGCAGTCAAAAAAGTACAATACGTTTTCCGGTGGGCTGGCTGAGTGGCCGAAAGCGGCGGTCTTGAAAACCGTTGAGGGTTTGTCCCCTCCTAAGGTTCGAATCCTTAGCCCACCGCCATACAAACTAAAGGCTCCCATTTTTGGGGGCCTTTTTTTATGACTAAATCGCCCCAATATCATGATATAGAAAGGCTTAGATAGTCGTAGCGAGCTAAAATCGATTTGGTTATACTGGATGGCACAAGTACTAAAAAGCAGCTTTTGGCGATTTAGTACTGGACAGAAATGTGCAATTAAATCAAAGTAGTAGCGTGAAACTTTAGTAATTGGCACTTGTCAAAATACCATAGGCACCTGATGTTGGTGCGACACACAACGGAGTTAGAGATGGACAACAGTCTACAAAATTCAACAGCGCCGAGTATGGAGGCCGTACTGAGCACCAATAAGGTTCTCAGAAACACCTACATGCTGCTCGGCATGACATTGGTTTTCAGCACCATTACCGCCAGTGTAGCTATGGCAATGAATCTCGGGCAGGGAGCAGCCCTGATCATGACCCTGGCCGCTTTCGGACTTCTTTTTGTGGTGAACCGCACCGCTGACAGCTCCAAAGGTATAGTCGCCATCTTCGCCTTCACTGGCCTTATGGGTGCCTCACTGGGGCCGATGCTGAACCACTACATGGCGATGTCCGGCGGACCTGAATTAGTCATGCAGGCGCTTGGTGGCACAGCCGTGGTCTTCTTTGGTTTGTCATCCTATGCACTGACTACACGCAAGAACTTCTCCTATATGGGTGGGTTCCTGATGGTCGGGTTGCTGGTAGCAATCGTCGCGTCGATAGCTAACATCTTCCTGAATATTCCCGCATTGTCTCTTACGATTTCAGCTGCCATGGTTATGATCATGTCTGGCCTTATCCTGTATGACACAAGCAGAATCATCAACGGCGGTGAAACAAACTACATCCGGGCGACCGTGGCTCTTTATTTGGATATCTATCTCCTGTTTGTTCACCTGCTGAATCTGCTGACAGCGTTTGGTGGTGATGACTAAACAACTCGGCTTTAAATCCAAAGCCCCGGTTATCGCCGGGGCTTTTTGGTTGCGTCCCAGAAAATCATGATCTACTCACTTTTGGTTCTATCCTCCCCAATTTCCGGACAGAGTGCGCGTTCGGCTGCGCTATTTGCCCAAGCTGTAATCAAGCGCGGGCACACACTGCATCGGGTGTTCTTTATGGATGAGGGTGTGCATGCAGGTTCAAACAATCATGTGGTGCCCCAAGACGAAAAGAACCCAGTGGATTTGTGGGCCGAGCTGGCCGACCAACACAATGTCGACCTCGTCCTGTGCGTTAGTTCAGCACTCAAGCGCGGACTACTGGATGACAGTGAGGCCCTGCGTTACGAAAAGGGTTCAGCTACTATTCACCCCGCCTTTGCCATCTCCGGCCTGGGACAACTGGTGGATGCCACCGCTGTTTCCGATCGTCTTATAACCTTTGGCGGCTGACCGTGAGTACGCAAACAAAAAAAAGTCAGTTAATCGTCATTCGTCGTAGCCCCTATGGCGGCAGCATGGCGAGAAGTTCTCTGGACACCGTGCTGGCCATCGCTGCATTTGACCAACCCGTAGACATTTTATTCCTGGGCGAAGGTGTTCTGCAGCTGATCTGTGGGCAGGACGGGAAAGCGATAGACAGTAAAACTATCGAGAAACAGATAGCCTCCCTACCCCTATACGATGTAGAGACCCTATACGCAGACGAGGATGCCCTTGAGCGCTTCTCACTCACCGCACAAGACATGCCACCACAAGTTAGCGCTGTAGATAAAGAAACGATACGTGAGTTAATCGCTGCGCACGACCACGTGTTGAGCTTTTAATAGTGATCCTCCACACACTCAACATCGGACCCGATACAGGAGCCTTCATTGAGTGCTTGCGAATGGCTTCCGGTGGGGATGCACTGTTGTTAACTGGCGACGGTGTTTACGCTTCGATAAACAATACCACTGCTTGCAATCTCCTTGTGGAGAGCGGCGCCGAACTATACGTTCTGGAAACGGATGCGCGCGCTGCGGGAATCCAACCAAGGGTTTGCAGACAGGCAACTTTGATTGATTACGATGGCTTTGTCGCGCTTAGCGAACGCTTTGCTCGACATCTGGCGTGGTATTAAGTGTCAGACGCACTGCCTCCCAATGCCTTTGATACCGAAGGATTCCTGCGTAAATTGTCGGACTGGAACCCCACTGTCGCGAATCAAATAGCCATGATGGAAGGTATACATCTTGAGCGCGATCACTGGGAAATCTTGAATCTGCTGCGAGCGTACTACCAGGAGTTCGAGGCATCACCAGCAATGCGTCCACTGGTAAAGTACTGTGCACTCAAGCTCGGGAGCGACAAAGGGAAAAGCGTATACCTGATGTCTCTCTTCCCAGGATCTCCTGCGAAAATCGGCAGCAAAATAGCAGGGCTTCCAAAACCCGACAACTGCTTGTAAGCCAGCATGACCAGCCTCGAAACAAACAAAGAAAAGCCCAACGAACATCCTTTCGCTCAATACGTTCGAATATTGGGCAAGGGAAAAAGCGGCACCCGCTCTCTGACAATGCTCGAGGCGAAGGAAGCGTTCGCAATGGTGCTCAGTGGAGACGCCGAGCCAGTGCAAGTGGGCGCGTTCCTGATGTTGCTGAGGGTGAAAGAAGAAACTGGAGAGGAGCTTGCCGGGTTCGTTTCTGCCTGCCGTGAAAATATGCTATCCGGAGCTGAAGAAAAAAATATTCGGGTCGATCTCGACTGGTCCAGCTACGCTGGAAAAAAACACCAGCACCCCTGGTTTATTTTGTCGATGCTGCTACTCACACAAGCCGGACATCGAATTCTTGTACACGGCGCTGATGGTCACACGCCTGAGCGGCTCTACACTGAACAGGCCTTCTTGCAGTTGGGGCTTCCCGTCGCCAGCAACTGGCAACAAGTAGAGAGCCAGTTGAGAGAAACCCAATTGAGCTATCTTCCGCTGCGCCACTTGTGCGCGCCTCTGAATGAGCTTATTCAATTGCGCCCACTGTTGGGATTGCGCTCTCCGGTACACACTTTAGCGCGCATGCTAAATCCCTGCCGAGCCAACACCAGTATCCAGAGCATCTTTCACCCTGCTTATGCTCAACTGCACCGCGACGCGGATCATATTCTCAACCAGCCCTGCGCACTGGTATTCAAAGGTGACAGCGGCGAGGTTGAAGTGAAGCCACAAGCCGATACCCACTTGATGTATCTAAGAGACGGTGTGTTCACCGAAGCTGTACTACCTCGTACGATTGATCAACGCGTGAATCGGGTAAACGCACCTTCCATCGATCCGCTTCGGACTCTTTGGCATGATGGCAACACTGACATTTATGGCTTGGCAACAGTGTTAGCGACCACCGCAGTTGCACTAACCACCATTGACTCGAATCTCAACTTGGATTCAGCACACAAAGAAGCTCTATCGCTGTGGGAACAAAGAGACCTGACAAGGATACAAGAATGCCCCTGAGTGCCTTCGACCCATCGGCATATTCCTCACTTCTGGATCAAAAATGCGCGACTGTTGAAGACCTACTGTCGCCCTACTCCCCACCACAGCCAAGCGTTTTCGAATCGAGCCACGAAGCATTTCGTATGCGTGCTGAATTCAGAATTTGGCACGATGGCGACAATCTAGACTATGTAATGTACCGCCGGGATGATCCCAAAACTCCAGTAGCGATTCACGAATTCCCTATCGCTTGCAAATCTATCCAAATCTTGATGCCCGACCTAAAGCAGAGATTGAAAAACAGTAAAATTTTGAGGCGAAAACTATTTCAAATTGAGTTCCTGAGCACGACTACCGGTGACACCCTGGTCACACTGATTTACCACCGAAAGCTGGATGAGGAATGGCTGGAGTCGGCTGGAAAGTTGGCGCAGGATTTTGATGTTCAAATAATTGGCCGGAGCCGCAAACAAAAGGTGATTGTGGAGCGTGGGTATGTCAATGAGTCACTAAAAATCTCGGGAACTGACTACCGATATCGACACTATGAGCAGGCTTTTACCCAACCCAACGCACGAGTAAACATCTCCATGATTGAATGGGCGAACGAATGTGCCTCCGGGCTCAATGCAGACCTACTCGAACTTTATTGTGGTAGCGGCAATTTCACGCTGCCGCTGTCGCAATATTTCGACACCGTCATAGCAACAGAGCTTTCCAAGGCTTCCATAAAAGCCGCCAAAGAAAATCTCACAACGAATGAGATCGAAAATGTAGAAATGATCAGGCTATCGGCGGAAGAAGTGACTGAAGCCATGAATGGCGTTAGAGAATTCAGGCGGCTGGCACAACTACCAAAACCTCTGTCAGAGTATGCGTTAAATACTGTGTTTGTTGATCCGCCGAGAGCGGGTTTGGAGTAAGCGCCCCTAAATCAGCACCTATTTTTTTGTAAGAGTTCCCGCCAGACTTTCTCCTGATAACCACACAGGAGCAAATCATGAACGATATCACTCAGCCCCAGCCACAAGGTATTGACTGGAAGCAGCAAATACAAACCTGGAAACTGTCGGGCTTGTCCCAGACCCGGTTTTGCAAACACAATCACCTGACTTACCATCGCTTTGTGTACTGGCATCGGAAGTTTGACGATACCATCCGTGTGTCTTCTATAAAACAAGACCAAGGTGGCTTTGCCGCAGTGAGTGTCAGACCTGACGCCGATCGGGGGCTAACCTTGTCACTGCCCAACGGATTCATTGTGCGAGGTATCTGTGCCGATAACGTGCCGGTGGTGCGCCAGCTACTGGAGCAGCTGTGACTACTCGCTATTTCCGTCCGGCCGATGACATGTCGCGGATCTACCTGTACCGGGACCCAGTAGACTTTAGAAAAGCCAGTGCAGGGCTGGCTGCCATCGTTGAGCGAGAGCTGGGCCACAATCCCTTCGACGGCGGCCTGTACGCCTTCACCAACCGGCGGCGCAACAAGATCAAGTGCCTGTACTGGGAAGATAATGGCTTTGTGCTCTACTACAAGGCCCTTGCCGAGGAGAAATTCCGCTGGCCTCGCCGTGGTGATGAAGTTGTTTCACTGACAGGACAACAGATCAATTGGCTGCTCGACGGGTACGACATCATGCTGATGACCGGGCATAAAAAATTGCATTATGAGTCTGTATTTTAAAGCTTTTTGTCGCCATGAATGTTATAATTACGCCATGCAATCGGCGATAAAAAAGCAACAAAAACAAGGCGGTTACGAGGGGCTTGGTGTCTCGGAACTGCTTGCAGCCCTCGCTGTAAAAGACCAGATTCTTGAAGAAAAAGACGAGGTTCACCAGAAACACCTCGGCGACAAAAACCACATCATCCTTGAACAGGGTAAACGCATTGTCCTGCTCGAAGAATACTTGCGCCTGGCCACGGTACAGAAATTCGGAGCCAGTAGTGAGAAACTGGCGTTTCAGTCTGATTTGTTCGACGAGGTTGAAATCGAAGTCGCCCTGAGTGAGCTCGAAGAGCAACTGCCTGAAGAAGACCGGGTTCGGCCTCAAAAGAAGAAAAGAAAGCGCGGGTTTAGCGACAAGCTGCAACGGGTGCAGATACACCTCACACTTTCAGATGAGGAAAAGGATGGGGCCACCAAAACCTTCTTCACCAAGGTCAAGGAGGAGCTGGAGTTTATTCCCGCCCAGGTCAAGGTGTTGGAATACTGGCAGGAGAAGGCGGTATTCAATATTGACGGTGAAGATGTCATTGTCGCCGCACAGCGCCCCGCTCATCCGCTGGGGAAATGCTTTGCCAGTCCTGCATTGCTGGCCTACATCATTGCCTCCAAATACGCCGATGGACTGCCGCTATACCGCCTGGAGGGGATGCTCAAGCGTTACGGCGGTGATATCAGCCGCTCCAACATGGCCCACTGGATTGTACGGCTTCAGGATGTATTCCAGCCCTTGATCAACTTGATCCGGGAGGTTCAGCTTGAGGGGAATTACCTGCAGGCGGATGAGACGCGCATACAAGTCTTGAAGGAAACGGGCAAAACGGCCCAATCGGATAAATGGATGTGGGTGATACGCGGCGGCCCGCCGGATAAACAATCAGTGCTGTTCGAATACGACCCCTCACGTGCTGGCGCGGTGGCGGAGCGCCTGCTGGATGGCTTTGGTGGTGTGTTGCAGGCCGACGGCTATTCCGGTTACAGCAAGGTGTGCCGGATAGCGGGCATTACCCGAATTGGATGCTTTGACCATGCCCGGCGCAAGTTCGTTGAAGCCAGCCGGGCGGCGGAAACCAGGAGCACCAAAAAGAAAGTGGGGCAACCCACCAAGGCTGACGTTGCACTCAGTAAAATACGAAGGCTGTATGCGATAGAGAAATCGATCAAGGATCTGGAGCACGACAAGAAAAAACAGGCAAGGCAGTCACTCAGCGTGCCGATTCTCGAGGACCTGAAGCCATGGCTGGAGAAGAACGTCAGCCGGGTGCCCAAAGATAGCCTGACCCACAAGGCCATAACGTACACACTGAACCAATGGGAGTACCTGATTGGCTATTGCGAGGACGGCCAGTTGAATATCAGCAATGCGCTGGCTGAGAATGCGATCAGGCCCTTTGCGGTTGGTCGGCGCGCCTGGCTATTCGCAGATACCTCCTGCGGGGCCCGAGCCAGTGCGACCTGTTATAGTTTAGTGGAATCGGCAAAGGCGAACGGCCTGGAACCTTATGCTTACCTCCAGCATGTGCTGGCGCACATTGCGGCGGCAGATACGGTGGAGAAGCTTGAAGCATTACTGCCCTGGAACATGGAAATCGAAGAATAACGGCGAGGTAAAGCGATCTACTGTCTAGCGGCTCGCAGACAAAATCAATAGGGTCGATTTAAGTGCGCTTACGGTTTGGACGAGTCGACAGAAAAAATGGTCGCCGGCTTCGATGCCATTATTTATATCTCTTGCAACCCGGAAACGCTGGAGAAAAACTTAGCAAGCTTGTGCGATACTCACCAGATAAAGCGGTTCGCTTTGTTTGATCAGTTTCCCTACACCCACCATATGGAGTGTGGTGTCTTTCTTGAGCGCCGATAGTTCCTTTTCGACCCACTCTAACAGCGAATTCCAAAGGCATGTAAGCCACGCCCTAGCACTTCGTCCAAGCGGTCTTTATCTTCGGCACTAATTTCGATATGAAGCAGTTCGTGCTCTTTGTACAACTCACGTTTAAGTAATTTACTGGAGAGCGCATCAACCGGCTCATTACTGTCCCAACAGTCGATGTAAACACTACCTGCAGGTACATAGAAATCTGCCGATACCTCCTCTGAAGTTGGCAACGAACGCTGATGTGCGTGCACCAATTGCGCCATATACAACCAATTGCACACGGCTAACTCAAGGGGTTTAAACAAGATGTGGCCGTCCACGCCTCGATGAACCGGCGTTACTACCTCTGAGGACGAAAACAAATCTGTAGATGGCTCACTCTGCTGAGTTCCAGCGGGTGTGGAATCCTCCCCAGACTGCATACTAAGTTCTCGATGTACAACCTGGTGATCGACTATCTCGTGTGGCCAAGTGACGTAGTAGGCGCCCGTATTATCACTCTCTTCTTGCTGCCCACCCAAGCGCTTACCAAAATCAGTAAGTTCCCACCCGAGGATACTGTGGGCCTGCAAACCCAGCTCAGCCAGGGCGCGATTAATCTGTCTGGGGTGAAGAGCGCTGTAGTAACGATGCATCCCGGCGGCAGTAATTCTTTGGTTGGACTCAATCGCCTGGACCAGAGGGTGCTGTTCCAGTGTTTTCGGCCAGACGATATAGCGACCAAAACGGCGGCTGTTCTGGTAACTCCCTCCCTCAAATTCACCTTTATTGGTGAGAGTCCAGTTGTCACTGTGCCGTTCTATCCAGCCATAGTCTTTAAGCGTAGCAAACAACTGTTGCGCGGGAATTTCCAGCTCGCGTGCCAGTGCAGAGGTCGATAGTTTTGCTTCCTCTGCCGCCATCACTTACTCCGAAAGAGCGACTTCTCGATATCGTGTCTCGAGCGCCACGTAAACCTGGTCTGAAAAATTCTCTGCGCTGCTATCGAGTTCTGCTAGCAGATCAACCAGGTGCTCATTGTCTTCCCTGCCACCCCATAGCTTGATGTAGCTGCCATCCTTGTAGCCGTGGTCCTGTCGGAAAAAGTTTAGGACATTCTTGCCGACATAAGCAGTATACAGGCCCTGAAAATCCAGTTCAGCGGCAATGAGCAAATCCCAAAACAGCGAGGGCGAAAAACTCTGCGTGTCCAGTGAATGCAAAGCCAGTGCCTCTGTTGACTCTGGAACGCCCAACCCTGAGGGCTGGTGTTGCTGTAGCTCGGCCTGGATCTCGCCGGCCATGACTTCAATGGATTTCCCATCTTGAAACAGCGCAGACAAACCGAAGTGCCAAATATCGATGGCTTCAAGCTGAACTTGAGCAAGATCCGGGACCTGTTTTTTCCACCACTTATACCCGTGGTGTTCAATCAGCTCGCCACACTCTATCCAGATAGCCCGATACCACTCAAAATCCTGATCCACCCAGTCTTCATGGACTCTGGAGTTCATGTTGGCCTGCATTGTCAGCATATTTATCAACGCTTGCTTCAAAGAAATACCTCAATATCTTGTACTGGTAAGATGGGCAGAGCATAGCAGCCACTGCAGCCAAAAAAAAGACGGGGAACACACTCCGAGTAGGTTTACACAAGTGCCCTCAGCTGGATGTTCAGCCGACAGAAATCCAGGATTGGGGAATGTTATCCTCCACCAGTTGTGTGATGCTGACGCTCAAAATATCGTGCTCCTTGCCCACCTCTGTGGCGAACAAAGATTCCTTGCTGCTTCGAGAGATAACCATGGCTCCGGGATATTTCTGCCTCAATGCCAAAGATATACGAAGATTCTCTTCCTCTCTTCCTGTACCCAATACAAATACGGTGCTGTCTCCCTCAAGCTTTGACTCCCGCTCCACTCTATCCCAGACCTCTGGGTGCGACATATCGCCCTCAAAGAGAATGCGTTTGTATTTGCCCGAGAAATCCATTTGTTCATCGGCGATGAGAACACGGCGATGGGCGTCAATATCTATAATGACGACTGTATCCAACTCATCTATCGCGCTGCGTTGTAACTCCTCCAGTACCGTTTGGCCAAAGCGCCCGAATCCGGCGAGTACCACGACGTCTTTGGCGTGAGTTTCTCGAAAATGGTGAAGCATATGGCTGCGGACCAATCCAGAGGCGGCGAGATGATAAGTGTTAAAGGTTTGACATTGTTGTGCAACGTTGGTGTTTTCCATCGCGCGCATAAAACGTAAATTTTCGCAGTGAATGACCACACGATCGCCGATACCGGGAAATTGGTTGAGAAAAGTGCTCGCCGCTTCATAACTGCGCAAGCTATTGTCATCAAGCAAGAGAATCTTACGGGCCCGTTTCAAATTCAGCTGTTTTAGAAAATACCGGTGGGTGATGTCACCTGTAACGACAGTTGCCTGGAATCCCTGGCTGAACTCGTCGACGATGACGGGATTGCAACTGACAACGACGATAGCAACTTTGGAATTCTGTTGGCGAAGTGTTCGCAGAGTAATCAGGGCAAGTTCACCGTCACCCACTACAACAATGTGATCCTTCAGGCGTCGAAGATACCAGCGCTGTGGTGCTATTGCCCTGAGAACAGTCCCGATCAGAGTCCAGGCTGCAAGTATGGGCGAGCCGAAATACGAAGCCCACAGGAGAGCCCGCCCTATCAAAGGACCACCTTCGGGAGTGCCCAGGTCGACCCCACCGACTACAAACAAACTCAAACTAAAATAGGCCTTGGTCAGAATGCTTGAATCTACAACATCGGGCCGCTCGGTGACCGAGACGCCAAGCTCAAAGCCGACGATGGCACTGAAAAAGAAAAACAGCGCACCGAAGGTACGCCAGGAGAAACTTTGGGAGCTAGAGGATTCTTGAAACATGGCCCGAATTTTACACTAGATCCGGGCGAAGTTGTCAGTGAAAACGTCGCCGCTCCGGGGCCGGCACCGGTTTGAGACGTTTCGAAAAAGACCCGACGTTGGCAGATTGTGCGCCTGAGCTAGCACTGAGATCGATGTTGTCACACCAATCACGGCTGGTGTCCATAGATACCGGGCCTGGCAAGGCCGAAAGCGCCTGTTCGTAATCTCGCTCAGGCAAAAGTTTACTGACAATGTCACGAGCACGGACGGAGACTTGCGGCTGCGCAATTCGCCCGCGAACGCCCCAGCCAACTCGATAGTCTGAGCAATCGTCTTCGACGTCTGAGTCCGGCACAGTGGTAAACGCCACATCTCGGGTGAAACCAAAATGTAATGCCATCATCGATTCTTCAAACATCATCGCGGTGTCTTCCCACCGCGTGAAATATCCGTACAAATCTGACGCGCCATCGGGTTCGAAAAAATCACCAATTTCCTCGGGAGTATAATTTGCTTCCACTTCTGTAGCAGGAGAGCCGAAGAATAATACGTCTGCAATTCCAAACAACTCTGGTGATAGCAGTGGACTGGAGTCGGTAAGTTCCCTAGAAGCAGTTGCAATATTCACTTCAAATAGTTTTTGAGACGAGGGTATTTGTGCGAACAATGCGGGTCGGAATGAATCTGTCGCGTGTGCCAACTCGTGAAATAGTAAGGGAGCTGCCAGCTTCACCACGTGATCCAGTGTACGACCCCCGTTTTCATCCACATCGTAAAAACGAGGAACGGCTCGTTCATTGTCGGCAACGTATCGCCATAAATCTGCGAAGTCTACTGCGCTGGCAAACTCGGCTCTAAAGTCTTCTTCCGCCGTAATACTTTGCCCCTCTTTTTCTGTGCGCCAGAAATAATCACCATTTAAGTTGATACTGCCCAGAGCAGGAGAGTAAAAGGACGGATTGGTATCAGCATCTATCACAATGGTAGCGATGCTACGAAACAGCAACAACAGATCTTCGGGAGCCTCGTAGAGAAACTCCTCGAACCGTTTGGCCATCCACGTGTGAGAAACTATGACACGTTCCATCACATCATCGATTGTGGGGTTGGAACGCTCCATGCCCAACAGCGGGAACTTGCCAACGTTGCAGACGTCCACAACGAGAACGGCGAGGGTACAGGGTATTAGGTCTTTTTTGTACTCTCCGTCTGAGCGGGCTGGCCTCCACCGCGCAGACATAACGGCGTTAGACACATCTGAATCGTGCACGGAATCGGAATATATAGTGCTGCCGTAAGATCGGGGGAGACGATCGAGCAACACCTTTGGCCCCTTGTATTTATGATTGCCAATAAACTGTGACCAATTAGCCACGTCGAGATGCCCTCTCTTGCCATCTCCGTTGACATCTCCTACGACACGAGTCGCTCTATCATTCAGTAGCTTCCGTAATTTCTTGTCGCTCAGGTCGTCTATTTTGTCTTTGACATTCTGATAGATGGCTTCACTGATTAAATTGACGCGAGCGCTCTTCTTCAATTGTGCCCCGGTTAAAATGGCATGCAGTGGTCTCTCGACCCGTGTGCCGTTTGTATCTTCGCGACCATCGCCATTGAAGTCCATATCCCTACCACCAGTGGCGGTCACAAGATAATAGGTTTTGTTGTCCAACTGTGCGGTGGGAACTTGTATGCCGCCTTGCATTATCAACCGGGCCTTTGCATCCAGGGAATCCCATAACTCCTGACCAATGCCTTTGATAACTTCCTCGGGACCGGCGGTGACTATGCCCTGCGTAACTGGCGCGCCATCTCGCAGAGGAGCGATGGAAACGCACGCGCCCACCACAGGGCCAACCAGTTCAACCTGAAGGCACCCTGACAGTAGGAACAAAACGATTGGGGCGAGAGTAGCGCGAATTTTAGTCAAGCAGATTTCCTTGTATCAGACGGTTGGCAAAAACTGGAAGCATAACCGGCTATCCTGCCTGAGTACCTTCAAGCCTGAGTACCTTCAAGCCTGAGTACCTTCAAGCCTGAGTACCTTCAAGGTAGTGTTCGACGCTGCGAGCGAGAGCATCCACATTATACCCCCCTTCGAGCATGGAAATCAATCGCCAGTCTTTTCCAATATGAAATGAGCCTGAAACCCGGGAATGTGGCGGAAGTTGATTCCAACATAAAATGAGCCTGAAATAGTCCTTGTAGTCGTTCATGATCAGCGGATGAAAACGATCATGAGCTTAGAACATCTGAATACCCTGGGTGCCATCAAACAGTTTCTCGACGGCACACAGGAAGTAGCCTTCAACGTGGCCACTGAGAAATCTGAACGCTATCGCTGGGTACAGAAGGCACTGGTGAAGCACCGATACTTACAGCTTGGCAAAACAGACCGGGGAACCGTCACCCGCTACCTGATAAAGGTAACCGGCTACTCCCTGGCCCAGACCAGGCGCCTGATACGCCAATACGTCAAAACAGGCACCGTCTCGGTGAAACCAGCTCGGCGTAATGGCTTCAAGCGCGCCTACACTGACGCCGATATACGCCTATTGGCGAGTATGGATGAGCGACATGGTCAGCCCAGCGGCGCGGTACTTAAAAAGCTCTGTGAGCGGGCTTATCAGCGCTTTGGCCAAGCCGACTATCGACGCCTGGCGGGTATTTCGGTTTCTCACCTGTACAACCTGCGGGCCTCCAAGACCTACCAGAGGCAGCGCTGTGTCTTGACAAAGACACGACCTAAGGCCGCCTCTATTGGCCAGCGGCGCAAACCTTGCCCGAACGATCAACCAGGCTATATCCGCATTGACTCTGTCCATCAAGGTGATCAGGACAAACGCAAAGGAATCTACCACGTCAATGCCGTGGATGAGGTGACACAGTTCCAGATCATCGTCACGCTGGAACGTATTAGCGAGGCGTTTATGCTGCCAGCCCTCAGGCAGATTCTGGCTGCCTTCCCCTTTAAAATACGGGGCTTTCACGCAGACAATGGCGGCGAATATATCAACTACACCGTTGCTGAGCTTCTGGACAAGTTGCACATTGAATTTACCAAATCACGGCCCCGGCACAGTAACGACAATGGTTTGGTTGAGAGTAAAAATGGCTCGGTCATTCGCAAACTCTATGGCTATACCCACATACCTCAGCAGTACGCCACGGATTTCACTGAACTCAATAGCCATCAAGTCTACCGATACGTCAATTTCCACCGGCCCTGCTATTTCCCCACCACCATTATTGATGAGAAGGGCAAGGAGCGGAAGAAATACCGCTACGACGACATGATGACACCCTATGAGAAATTCCGCTCCCTGGCCAAACCCAGCCAATATTTAAAGCCGGGAATCACCTTTAGAAATCTGGATGCATTCGCCAATGAAATGACGGACAATGAGGCCGCTGAACAACTAAATTCAGCACGAGATCACTTATTTCAGCAACTCCATGAGCGACTCAAGATAAGGGCTTAATACACCCTCCCTTCAGGCTCATTTCATATTGGAAAATACTTGACGCCCTAAAAGAGCTTAATGATGTACATAAACTCATTGATTGGTCTCATCTGGAAAGTTTGCTTTTAGGGTATCTCTATTAATTGTCTTTTTCCGCGATTACAGCGTCAGTCTCGCTTGTCTATATTCATGGATAAATCCTCTCCCCTATACACTGCGGTTTTCCGTGCGCGACTGACCAGTACTCAAATCTTAATAAATAGACCTTTGCATAATTCAAAAAATGAACGGTTCAGCCGGCCACAAATGTGGCCAGTGCTTGTGAAAGCTTGTCCGGCTCTTCGACCATCAGCACGTGACCACTGTCCTCGAACCAGATCAGGCGGCAATTCGGAATCCGCGACACCATGTATTCCGACCAGCCCGGGTGCGCGACCTGATCGTGCCGGCCATGACAAATCAAGGTCGGCAGTCTAACCTTTTTGAGCTTGTCTCTGAGGTCTTCCTCCAGCAGCGTCTTGAAATATCGGTAACCAACATAAGCCGGCATTTTCAGCCACTGGGACAGGAACCAGTTACTGGTCGCCTCCCTGTCGCTGCGGTGAAAGTTGACACCGGCAAACGCAGCCATAGTCTCTGGCAAGGCAGTACGCATCCCTTCCAGCGATGCCTTTGCCGTTTCAATATCCATCCCGAATGGTTCGGCCTCTGTCGCCATGAAGCGGGGCGTAGCCGGGCCAACCAGCGCCAGCCTGGTCACGCGACCATCCGCATTACCATCGGCCACATACTTGAGACCAACACCGGCACCCATGGACCAGCCGACCAACGTCACATCGTGAAGATCAAGCGCACCGAGCAGGCAACGAACATCGCCGCACATCTCGTCATAGCTGTATTTCGAACAGGGTTTGTCCGAATCGCCATGGCCGCGCAGGTCAATGCAGATGCAACGGTATCGATCAGACAGGCTGAGCATCTGGTAGTTCCAGCTATCGAGTGTGGCGGCCAGACCGGGGATAAAGAGAATCGGCGGCCCCGCTCCGCCATCGCGCCCGCTATCACGATAGTGCATGCGGATTCCGCTTTCCAGGTCTATAAAAGGCATATTGGCTGCTCCCGCAACAGCTTAGTGGTCATTATAACTCGTGCGCGATATGACACTGGAGGCGACTACTGCAGCCAACTTTCAACTTGAGCCATTGGCGCCTTTTCCCATATCAATTCAAGATGATTGATGTCATTTAACAGCACACTTCCGGCTACGGTTCCAATGCCCCCGACATCCTTACAACTGGCGACGAATACAGTGCCATCGCTAGGGCCGGTATGCTCGTTGTGCCAATTGGGAATATCGGCTGCACCACCGCACAGTAGATACACCGGAAGTGATTTCGGTGTGCCAGCCGTCCGAATAGCGTTGATAAAGGGGGGTTTGTTTGTCGCAGCATCAATGCCATTACTGTAGCTATAGAAGCCCCAGCCACCATTATAGGTACTCAAGTAATCCGCGTCTAAAATTGGCAGCGAAAATGTGCTGTCCCATCGCTTCAACATTTGCCTGAGACCGGGATAAAAATCACCCGTCGAGGTTTTGTAAATCAATAGTTCTGGGCGACTGTGAAGAAGCCCTTCACAATTCAGGCTCACATGCGCCGACCCGCCGAGTAATGTTCCACCGCATTCCGGGTATATCGCCCAGCTCGGGTAAACTCCGTGTCGAAACGGCCAGTCCCAACCGTTATTAAGGCCGCCCAGCAGGATGAGTCGGCGAACGGAATCCGCATAGGGCGTCCCCCAATCCTGCCGCACACTGGAGACAAACATGCGACTGGCAATGGTGCCCTGGCTCCAGGCCACCACATCTACCTGGGCGGCGCCGGTTTTGGTTTTGATGATTTCGATAGCGTCATTGATTTGTTCTGCCCAATAATAGTTGTCTCCGGTGGCGTGCGGATAGGAAATCGCAAAGACTTTTCGATCAAGAGCGCTCAGGTGTTGCATAAGCCCGGAGCGCGGGCAAGAGCTTGCACCACACCCCAGGGCGCTAGCGCTCGGATTGGCCC
Organism: Halioglobus sp.; assembly: GCA_965262875.1. Classification (GTDB taxonomy): domain Bacteria; phylum Pseudomonadota; class Gammaproteobacteria; order Pseudomonadales; family Halieaceae; genus JBALVT01. The sequence continues at coordinate 986,322 of OZ253569.1, read as the reverse complement.
AGGCCCAGTCCGCATTCTCAAAAGCGCCGTGCACCAACAATACCGGTGTCGGATCGGTATTCGAATCCCAACCCGGTGCGTGATACAGCAGGAACTGACCTGAAGCCGGCTGAGCGACGCCGAAAAACGTCAAGCGCTGACCGGTCTGATCCATGCGTCCATCTGAGGGATAATCTGCGGGTTGGAAACCTGCATCGGTATCGTGCCAGCGCTCAACGCGATCCCAGCCATTAGCGACCTTGGTAAATGTTGCCTCCAGGGTGACCTTATCGGTTGCCTGCACCGGCGCAAGTTGCATTCCAAACAATAAGCCCAGTAACAACACGGGTGCTATTGCGTGGGTTTTCTTGAAGATCACCGGTTTCTCCGTATAGACCTGTTACAAGATTTTTAAAAATTATAGTCGAACTGAACCCCGTAGGTTCTGGGCGGTGCAAACACCGCTATCTGTCCGAATAGACCCTGAGCTGTAATAATGTATTGTGCGTAATCCTCGTCACCCAGGTTCTTGCCGTAGAGTGCTGTCTGCCAGCGCCCGCCAGCACTGACAAAAGACAGCCGCACATTGGTAATATTGATAGATTCCACGCTGGTGCGATCATCTTCATAGGGCGTAAAGAATATCTCATCACGATAAAAATACTCGCCGCGCAGCGTCAGAATACCTGCACTACCAACTGGTACGGAATACTCGGCAGCAATGCTGGCGGTAAAATCTGGCGCCCGCGGCAACGCATTGCCGGCGCGGTCAAGGAGACCCTCTCCGGTGCGATCCGGGTCGAGAGAGACGAATTCGTTGAACTCGGCATCCAGCCAAGCCAAACCCACTTCCAGTTGGAAGTTATCAGCAGGTTTCAGCAGCAGCTCCAGTTCAGCACCATTGGCTGCCGCTTTGCCCGCGTTCTCTACTAATCCAAAACCAGCGGCGCGGTCTTCGGTGATTCTCCATTGGTTAATCTGCAGATCTTCATAGTCGTAGTGAAAGACCGTCAGATTGGCTCGCAGCCGTTGCTGCAGCAGGGTAGATCTAAGCCCCGCCTCGTAGCTCCACAAGATTTCCTCGTCGAAAGAGTCCTGAATTTCGAAGGTATTGAAACCACCACTCTTGAATCCTCGAGTAGCCGAGGCGTAGACCATAATATCATCAGTGGGCGCATACTGGATGACGACTTTCGGTGTCGCTACGGTCCATGAATCCTTGTCATCAGCCGTTCCGTTCGATGATCCGTTGGAGCTTGAGGAATTCTCAAATGATTTTTTCTCGTAGCTGACGCGAATACCGCCGGTCAGGCTGAGCTGGCCGGTGAGTGCATAGCCTAATTGCCCAGCGGCAGCGAACGCCTCGGTCTCCGCGTCCGCATAGGTGCGCGTAATAATTGGCCCGAACAGGGGCAAATCATTGCGACCAAACAGGCTGGCGTCTTCACGCATATAATACAGGAGAGCGGTATACTCCAGACGGCCGGCATTTTGTGAGGTCAATACCAATTCCTGGGAGAAGAAATCGGACTTTTCACTATAGGGCTCATCGCTGAACGAAGGGCTGCCACAAGTAAACAGAGACACTTCCGTGCCGTCGAGATCGCATATAAGCGCATACTCGCTATTATTAAAGGCGGTAATGGAGCTGATTGCAAACCCGCCTAGATCCCAATCAAGCCTGGCATTGACCCCCCATTCCTCCGTCTGCTGCTGATTTGGATGGTCGTTCAGCACCTTCCTGGAATCACCGGTTATGGTTGCACCCCATACGGTGAACAGCGGGTTGGTGTCCGGATTGATGGGGGTATAGGCAAAAGCTGACTTTGTATCTGACCAGGATGCGTTTATGCGCGCCTCCAGGTTGTCCGCCAAGCTGAATGCCAGTGAGCCCCGCACACTGCTTGTATCGGTGAATTGATAGCGGTTGCCGCTTAACAAATCCTCGGTATAACCGTCGTTATCGGTGTTGACAAAGCTCAGGCGCCCCAACACCTTGTTATCAAGCAAGGGGCCACTGATCGAGCCGCGCAGTGTTGTCTGGTCGAAATTACCCAATTCAATGCCAACGCTGGCTGTAAGTTCCTCAGTCGGTGCCTTGGAAATAATATTAATCGCACCGCCAATGGCATTGCGACCGTACAGAATACCCTGCGGGCCTTTCAGCACCTCGACCCGCGCCACATCTACCAGTTGTTGTATTTTTCCGGCGTTGCGCGCCTGGTAAACGCCGTCAACATAAATCGCAACGCCACTGTCGACCCCCGGCCCGATAATATCAGTGCCAACACCACGCAAATAGGGCAAGCCCCAGCCGCCGTTCGAACTCATCACCAACCCCGGCGTACGTAGCTGTAAATCCATGGAATTGTTTATGCCCGACTTGGCCAGATCATCCCCGGTGAAGGCTGTGATGGTCAGGGCTGTGTCTTGCAGGTTTGTGACTCGCTTCTGCGCAGTAACCAATATCTCTTCAATAGTCGCAGACTGTTGCTGTGGATTACGACTTTCAACACTTTCAACACCGCTATTGGTGCCGCTACTGTTTGCTGCCGACGATTGGGCGAGCAAGCCCCCCGGCGCAGCAGCACAAAACACAAGTACGAATGCCGGCAGATAATCCCTGATAATCAACATCTTATTATTCCTTAGATTCAAGTCATAAGTGCAATTTCTAGAGCAGGTGGCCAACTGGTACAATCCAGTGCCATTTTCTCGACCAAGGAAATTACACATGAACTATACACAGTTGACCGAATACGAACGATACCAGATTGAAGCATTTTTAAAAGCTGGTTTTACACAAAAAGCCATAGCCAGAGAGCTTAGACGAAGCCCTGGGACAATTAGCAGAGAGCTTGGTCGCAATACGGGCTTGCGTGGTTATAGGCCCCAGCAGGCCCAGCGTTTTGCCACTGAACGGCAGCATCACCACACCCATACACGTATTACAGAGATAACCTGGCAGCGGGTTGAATCGCTACTGAGGGAGGAATGGAGTCCAGAGCAGATCAGCGGTTGGCTAGCAAAATCAATCCTGCAATCTGTTAGTCCAGAATGGATTTATCAGTACATTCTGATCGACAAGAAGGCCGGGGGCGACCTCCATGCCCACTTGCGCTGCCAAAAGAAACGTAAGAAGCGTTACGGGAGCCCAGACAAGCGCGGGCAGCTAAAGAACCGGGTAAGTATCGACGAGCGTCCAGCGATTGTTGATGAGCGCAAGCGTATTGGTGATTGGGAAATGGACCTTATCATTGGGCGCTTGGGTGGCTCCGTACTGATGACGGCTGTTGAGAGAAAGACACGTTTCACAGTGATCGCCCTGGCCCCCAATAAAACGGCGAAGGCCGTCAAGGAAGCGATACTTGGGGCGCTTTCCCCCTTAGCCGCCCCGGTAGAAACACTGACCTATGATAACGGCAAGGAGTTTGCCTTACACGAGGTTATCGCCCAACAGCTGCAGGCTGAAAGCTACTTCGCGCACCCTTACCATTCATGGGAGCGGGGATTGAATGAGAATACAAATGGTCTGATCCGCCAATACGCCCCGAAAGGATCTAGCTTTGATGATATGACGCCGGAGTGTGTCCAGAGAATCTTTGATAAACTTAACAACCGGCCAAGAAAATGTCTGGACTTTAAAACCCCCAACCAAGTACTGTTTGGGATCAACCCACCGATTGCACTAGCGACTTGAATCCGCCTTCCTTTTCTTGAGATTGATGCCAAATTAGGCGGCTGACAGAAGGTGTTTGCCCAAATCCCTACATAGAAACTCGTCAACACCTGAATCACTTTACATGACGGTTTTCTAAAACACAAACTACTTGGGCTTGTCGGTTAATTTAAGAATAATATTAAAACTAGAGTTTAGAGTCTGGGGAGGAAGATTATCGCGCAAAGTGTGCGAAAAAACTTGACATAAAGCGGCAAAAAGTTTGCCGCGCCCTATACAGCTTTGCTTTTTAAAAGGTGTATAGGGCGCGGCCTTCAGAAAGAAATGAATCGATTTCTTCTGGAGGCCGCTATGAACGCAACAGGATGTGCTCGCATCCCCCGCGAACTGTGCTATTGGATAACATTTTTAAGCAAAGCGCTACCCCCAAGATCCGTAGGCACATTCATTGAACTATTGATCGGCGCTATGTTAACGCCCGCTGGCTTTGTCACCGAAACCTATTTGTTTCTAGACATGCAAAGGCACTGGACGACGTATTACAAATGGCTTGAAGCCGGAAAGTGGTCCTGGTTGAAGCTGGCAAGACAGTTCGTCTGTCTGGTTCTTAGTGCCAAGAATGATCCCGTTCTATATTTAGCGATTGACGATACGGTGAGTCTACGAGCCTCGAAAAAAGCACCGGGCAGCCAGATACATCATCAGCACGGAAATAAGCCGAATTTAGCCGCCTATGTTCGTGGTCAATGCTGGGTTAGTTTAGCGGCTGTTTTCAGGCGCACACCGCTGGAGACGACGGCGATACCTCTATTGTTCCGACTGATACCCAGTGCAGGGAATACGGGCAAGCTGGTCGCAGCGACAGTGATCATGCGTGCTGTTTACCGCTTGTTTGAAGATAAAACGGTGAGGGTATTGGTCGATTGCTGGTATATGCGCAAACGATTTATCAACGCGATGACAGCGTACGGTTTTACCGTGATTGGCCAGGCGAGAATCGATACGCGGCTTTACGACGAACCCCCCGAACGAAAACCGGGGCAACGCGGGCGGCCACGCAAGTATGGCGAAAAAAACACACCCAAGCGAATTGCCCACTTTAAAAAGACGGAAGCACTACTGCGGCTGTACGGAAAAGAACAAAAGGTGAGATACCGTAGTCGGCTCGCCAAGGCAAGGTTCCTTGACGGTCAGTTAGTCAGAGCCGTTTGGTGCGAGCTAGACAGGGGTAAAGGTCAGTGGACCAAGACTCGATTATTTCTTTCAACCGATACGACTCTAACGAGCGAACAAGTGATTGAAGATTACGGACTGCGTTGGTCGATTGAGTCGATGTACTACCAGTTGAAACAATTGTGGGGGCTCAAAGAAGCCTGGCAGCAACGGCGCCAAACGCTGCATCGCTGGGTTCACTTGACGACTGTAGGTTACGGACTGCTTCATTTGTTGACGCTGGTATTGGGTGATAAAGCGGGCCCACTGGTGACGGATGCACCATGGCGCAAGCCGGATATTATTACAGCGGGAAGAATCAGGCTGGGTCTGACAAAACATTTTCGCCATGTTAACGTTCGAAGCTGGTGGAACGAAAGATGCAAAAAATTCCAAGCCCCTGGTGCGGTAGATTATATACAAGATGGGTAACATTGCGTTGCAGCTTGTATTACACGCAGGTTTTGAGAGAACATTAAGGAAAAGGAGTCGGGATTGAAGCTTCCGACAACAGCTCTTTCGCTCTAAACTCTAGTTTTTAAAGATAAAGACTTCACCCCATTTGTAAAACATCTAGGCTTGCTTCCAGCACCTTTGAAAACATAACAGCTAATTGTAAAGGCTTAGGCACTATAACACTTTGGCCCCCCATCTCAGGACGAGGGGCGTTGAGATTCATGCCTTTTTATTAACCGCTAAGTGGGACAGCAGTGGGTCAGACTCGATTGATTTTTAAACTGACTGTCTCCAAGTCGTTTTTATCCTGATGTCTCTGACACAAGCCTTAGAGTCGCTCAGAAGCAAAAAAGTGTCAGGTCTTGAATTGTGCATTAGCCATCAAGATGGCCTGCGATTCTTGACGCAAGACCTGACCCCCTCGACCTTGCGACGGGTTATCAAGGGCTGGAAGGAGGGACTGCAACTCATTGGCGAGGGCGGACGTATCGTATTGTTTGTGCCATCGCGGCTGGCCTATGGCCGCGATGGGGCGCCACCGAGCATCAAGCGTAACGAAACCCTGATATTTATTATCGATCTCCTCGAAGTACACGGCTAGAACCTGCAAAAAGTGTCAGTGGACTTTTTGGTGGCGCCCAGTCGAACCGGATGGCAAAGTGGTTGAGCTAAATCTGTTGTTTTGGTAGCTGGTATTTTATGACGCCTCATTCGCAGCGCCTGATAGAGATGATTTCCATGCCCGTGGTGCTGGTGCTAATCATCTACGCGGCTTGCTGTCTGTTCCTGTACCTTGCCCAGCGCAGTCTCATTTATTTCCCGACCGCCGAATCCGCCAACCCCCTGGCGCAAGATTTGCGCATTGCCAGCGGCATTGAAACCCTGCAGGTATGGCAGTTAAATCCAGGGGCAAGGCGGGCTATCATTTACTTCGGTGGCAATGCGGAAGATGTGGCGAACAATACGCCGCTGTTTGCTGACATGTTTGCGGGTCAAACCGTCTATCTGGTGAACTATCGCGGTTATGGTGGCAGTAGCGGATCCCCTTCGGAAGCCGGCTTGTTTGCGGATGCAGAAGCGGTGTTCGATTTCATAACGCCTCGGTATTCCGGTGTCCATGTCATTGGCCGCAGCCTGGGTAGTGGTGTGGCAGTGCACCTGGCCTCCGTGCGGGATGTAGACAAATTGGTTCTGGTCACCCCCTATGACAGCATTGCGAGCATCGCTCAAAAGAGCCTGCCGATATTCCCGGTCGCCTTGTTGATCAAGGATCGTTACGATTCCGCGCGCATCGCCCCGGGGTTGGTAAATCAAACCCTGATGCTATTGGCCGAACGGGACGAGGTCATACCACGCGCCAGTTCAGAAAAACTTATAGCCGCCTTTGCGCCTGCGCTGGTAACCCGAGTAGTCATTCGTCAGGCGGATCACAACTCTATCGGTATGATGGCCAATTACCGGGAGACCCTGGATAGCTTCCTCGGTACCGGGCCAGGACGCAATTCTGGTACGCGAGGAGACAACGACATCTAGCCGTTCAGTCGAAAGCCTACTTTCAAGGTGACCTGATAGTAACCAACTGCGCCATCGAGGATATCGCCGCGAACCTCCTGTACTTCGAACCAGTCCATATGTTCAAGTGACTTGGAGGCAACCGTAATTGCATTCTGAATGGCATCTTCTACGCTGGTTTTGGATGATCCGGTTAGCTCGATTTTCTTGTATACATGATCTGGCATGGCGTTGCACCTCTGTTGTTTCCTCTGGACAAGTATAGAAGAAACTCCGGGAGCCGCTCTCCATACCACAGATCCAACAACCGATAGGGCAAGCCCCGGCAGTATTTTCCAATATGAAATGAGCCTGAAGGGAGGGTGTATTAAGCCCTTATCTTGAGTCGCTCATGGAGTTGCTGAAATAAGTGATCTCGTGCTGAATTTAGTTGTTCAGCGGCCTCATTGTCCGTCATTTCATTGGCGAATGCATCCAGATTTCTAAAGGTGATTCCCGGCTTTAAATATTGGCTGGGTTTGGCCAGGGAGCGGAATTTCTCATAGGGTGTCATCATGTCGTCGTAGCGGTATTTCTTCCGCTCCTTGCCCTTCTCATCAATAATGGTGGTGGGGAAATAGCAGGGCCGGTGGAAATTGACGTATCGGTAGACTTGATGGCTATTGAGTTCAGTGAAATCCGTGGCGTACTGCTGAGGTATGTGGGTATAGCCATAGAGTTTGCGAATGACCGAGCCATTTTTACTCTCAACCAAACCATTGTCGTTACTGTGCCGGGGCCGTGATTTGGTAAATTCAATGTGCAACTTGTCCAGAAGCTCAGCAACGGTGTAGTTGATATATTCGCCGCCATTGTCTGCGTGAAAGCCCCGTATTTTAAAGGGGAAGGCAGCCAGAATCTGCCTGAGGGCTGGCAGCATAAACGCCTCGCTAATACGTTCCAGCGTGACGATGATCTGGAACTGTGTCACCTCATCCACGGCATTGACGTGGTAGATTCCTTTGCGTTTGTCCTGATCACCTTGATGGACAGAGTCAATGCGGATATAGCCTGGTTGATCGTTCGGGCAAGGTTTGCGCCGCTGGCCAATAGAGGCGGCCTTAGGTCGTGTCTTTGTCAAGACACAGCGCTGCCTCTGGTAGGTCTTGGAGGCCCGCAGGTTGTACAGGTGAGAAACCGAAATACCCGCCAGGCGTCGATAGTCGGCTTGGCCAAAGCGCTGATAAGCCCGCTCACAGAGCTTTTTAAGTACCGCGCCGCTGGGCTGACCATGTCGCTCATCCATACTCGCCAATAGGCGTATATCGGCGTCAGTGTAGGCGCGCTTGAAGCCATTACGCCGAGCTGGTTTCACCGAGACGGTGCCTGTTTTGACGTATTGGCGTATCAGGCGCCTGGTCTGGGCCAGGGAGTAGCCGGTTACCTTTATCAGGTAGCGGGTGACGGTTCCCCGGTCTGTTTTGCCAAGCTGTAAGTATCGGTGCTTCACCAGTGCCTTCTGTACCCAGCGATAGCGTTCAGATTTCTCAGTGGCCACGTTGAAGGCTACTTCCTGTGTGCCGTCGAGAAACTGTTTGATGGCACCCAGGGTATTCAGATGTTCTAAGCTCATGATCGTTTTCATCCGCTGATCATGAACGACTACAAGGACTATTTCAGGCTCATTTTATGTTGGAATCAACTTCCGCCACATTCCCGGGTTTCAGGCTCATTTCATATTGGAAAAGACTCCGGCTTCCCTCGCCGCCCCAACAGGCGTATTCTGTTTTTAGCGCGAGGCATCGGGCCCGCGCGACAACACCCGCCCGGTGCGACATGCCCTGGCGAAGGAGAGTACTATGTTTGCACGCTACTATTGGGGGTGCACGCGCCCCCGCTGGGCCTATGCTGGCCCTCAATCACCCCAAAAATCACGCAGCACTTGCTACGAGTCACGCCGTTCCGGCCATGGTCTGTTTGGCCATAGCTCGGTGTTCGGTGTACGTCGGCCACTGAGGTTTATGAGTGATCGACTAGATCTCGACGATGATCAGTTGCGTCAGTTGGCTGAGATGCTCGCGCGCCTGAAAACCGAACGCGCACAGGCGGTGGTCGACTGGGAGCGCTCCGTGGCCGAGCTTGCTGATTCGCTCGACGGCGACACTTTCGATACTGGCAAAGCCGAAGAGGCGTTGCGTACCAGGCTAGAGAGTGGTGAGCGTCTGCGCAATGAGATTCTCGACACGCTGAGCAAAACTCATGCGATGCTCAATGCCGAGCAGCGCGCCGAGCTCTCTTACTTGCTGCGCTCGGGTCAATTGAGCATCTAGGCAACTTCCCGGGGGATGGCCTGGCCACCCCCGGTATTCCCACCTGACTCTGGCAATACTCTGCTGGTGATTGCGAGAAATTCTGAGCAAAGAAGCAAAAAAGTGTCAGGTCTTGAATTGTGCATTAGCCATCAAGATGGCCTGCGATGTGGCTAAGCAAAAGCTGATGCGCTTTACGCTGCTAAAAACCCTCACAGCCAGGCGTATGAAGGCAAAACTGCCACGGTACTTCGAGCTGCTTGAACAGCTGCGGGATAGCCCGCTACGGGCGCTGGCCAAGACATTGACAAGGTGGATGGAACCCATCATCGCTATGTGGCGATTCAGCAAAACCAATGGCATCACCGAAGGCTTCCACAACAAGATGGAAATGATCTCGAGAAGGGCCTATGGTTTTAGGAACTTTGAGAATTATCGGTTGAGAGTACTGACCCACTGTGGGTGGGATGGGATAATCAATCGTGTACGTATGAATGCCCATCCCCCGTTAATGGGGTAGAGCCCGACACTTTTGGTGAAAATCCACTATATGCTTTAAATATAGTGGTGCCCGAGGCCGGACTTGAACCGGCACGACATTGCTGTCGGGAGATTTTAAGTCTCCTGTGTCTACCAATTTCACCACCCGGGCAGCGACTGAGGTGAAGCGAAAGTCCACCCTTGGAAGCGGCGGCATAATAGCACAATATCCCCAGCTCAATGCAAGAAAAGCGGGCTGCCAAAGCCGGTATTTCGCTCTGGCCGTGATACACTCCAAAAATAATTAGAAATAACACTGTAGGTCTCTATATGGCGTCTTCACGCGGAGAATTTAGCTCTCGATTTGGGTTTGTAATGGCGGCTGCCGGCAGTGCAGTGGGCCTTGGCAATATATGGGGCTTCCCCACTCAGGCCGCCAGCAATGGCGGTGCCGCTTTTCTGATGGTGTATTTGGTATTGGCCTTTACTCTGGCCTACCCCGCGCTCATGGCAGAACTGATTATCGGGCGACATGCCCATGCCAACGCGGTGCGAGCACTCAGTTTGATTTCAAACGGGACTATCACTCGGCGAATTGGCGCCGGCACCGGAATCGTTGGTTTCATTGTCGCCAGTATGATCCTCAGCTTTTATGCCATTATTGCCGGCTGGATGATCGCGTTTTGCCTTTCTGGCGCCCTGGAATTGGTGGGTATGCACGATGCGGCAAACTGGCTAACCATTTCCGCCATACCCCGAAACATTTTCTTCATGCTGCTGTTTATCTGTCTTACGGTTGGAATCATCTCAAGCGGCGTGCAGGAGGGTATTGAGCGATGGTCAGCTCGCCTGATGCCGATGTTGCTAATCGCCCTCATCTTACTAGTTATTTATGTACTGACGCTGGATGGGGCCATGGTGGGGCTGAAGGTCTATTTACTACCTGATTTTAGTCGCATTCTATCAGCCGACCTAATAATCGGTGCCCTGGGAGCGGCTTTCTTTTCCCTGTCATTGGGGGTCGGAACCATGTTGGTTTACGGATCCTATATTAGCGACAAAGAAAACCTGCCCCTACTGGGCGGCATGGTAACGATAGTCGATATCTCCATCGCCGTTCTCGCGGGCTTTCTGGTGCTGCCAGCGATGTACGTTGCTCAGCACAATGGTGTGGAAATCTTTGGTGCTGGTGGTGCACTTATTTCCGAAGATACACTTATCTTCACCGTCTTGCCGGAACTCTTTAATACCATGGGACTGGCAGGGATTGTCGTGTCGTTCGCCTTCTTTTTTCTGATGAGTATCGCCGCCCTCACCTCCTCGATTTCAATGCTGGAAGTCCCCGTGTCCTATGCCATTGAGGATCATGGCATCGGCAGGAAAACGGCTGCCATCATGATTGGCGGTGTTATTGCCTGCTTTGCCACGGTAATTTTATTCAACTTTGAAACAATGTTTGGCTTGGTAGTTAGTATCACCACGCGCTATAGCCAACCTCTTCTTGGCTTCATGCTGTGTATCTATGCGGGTTGGGTATGGCACCGGGATTCTTTGCTTCAGGAGGTACGCAAAGGCTATCCCAATGTGGAAAACGGCCTGTTCTGGAAGATATGGCCCTGGTATGTGCGGGTGGTATGTCCGGTAATTATTCTCGGCATTTTCGTGCAAAAAGTGGTCGGATAAACCGCTAAGTTACTTCAGCGACAGTACCCCAACTTCTTCTACTCTCTGAGTGGGAATAAATCCGTTGAAGTCTATCTTGGCGGCAAAACGATACTCCAATGTCTCCAGACTGGACTTACCGAGTCCGGCGAGCACTCTTAGTATCTGAAACATATTGACCCCCGCCTCCAGGGTAACCATTTCTTCTGAATAGGGGTCTATGATCGGTATGTTGTAGACGCCACTCCAAAACCGCAGCTATTTGCCGAATTTTGAAATAGACGGATCTCGGCGTATTAGAATCGGCGCGGTAGAACTGCGGCCCAGTCACACTCAAGAGCGACCAATAAGCAGGCACGATTCAAGCGTAGGGACTATAAGAATAAGTGTCGCTGAGAACGGTATGACGCCACCACAGATTTGACGGTCAACGCTGGCGCCATACCCAAAAAAACCGTGCAGGTGCACGACCCGTTAAGTGTTGCACATAATGGGAATAAATCCAGCCCTCATCGACCTTTGTGTCGATGCCATCATCCAGCCGTCTCTACTCTGGGCATAGAGCAAAGTTGGTTGGCTGTCAGCGATCTCCGGTTGCGGGTGACTATCATCTAGCACTCTTTCTCCATAATTTCCTGGTTTTATTTCTACTGGCTTATCCATAAACTCAGTGGGCTCCTGATTTTCTTATTATTGGGCTCGGTGGAGCCATTGGAAATATGGCTTAGAATAGCGGGTATGTCTTTCGCCTAATATTTTTTCGATATTACAGAGAAGGGTTTAGCGGCAAAAGGGTAATAGTACCGTCGGCCGACATGGCCAAATTTTGACGTTCTAAGCGATGGTGCGACAATACCAGAGGAATTCACATAGAGAGACCTCAGTATAACCCCGTAATTTTTCGAATATTTTGAATCGCAATATTTTTAATCACCTCAAAGCAGTATCGAAGTAAGCTTTTCGCTGGTTTGCTTCAATTTATCCAGGGTTCAGGCTCCTTTGCCTGATTTTTGGCGCAACTATCCTGCATAACCCGTGTTCGGTAACCCGTAACGCGTTAAAAAACTGGCTCCTTTCCGGATATTCGCAGCCATGGCTGCCAAGCCATAAAACGTCGTGTTTTTGGCAAGCCCCATGAAGCGTGTTCCGGAAAGATTGTAGTGTCTCTTGCAGGTTGCAAAAGGTCGCTCCCCGCCTGCTCGGGTGACTGCAATTTCCTGGTTACGAATTCGATCAGCCTCCGATAAGGGGTGGCCACGATAACCTTTGCGCTGAACCTGATCATCAATGCCCAGCTGCGCCAACTTATCGCGGGTCTGTTGAGAGCTGTAAGCGGCATCCGCGTACAGTGCCGTCTCATCTCCCAGTAACAAGGTATCGCGCTCCCGAGAGTCGTGCACATTACCCGGCGTCACGCTTTGACGGTGAATAAAGCCCTCTTCATCGACACCCGCAGGAACAGAAAAGCCATAGGTGGACTTCTTGTTACCCCAGCTGTCATTCTTCACGTGCCAACCCGCTTCAGGGTCTCGCGTTGGTTTGCCATCTTTGTCGTTGCCTGAACCCGATTGCGCAGCCTCTATTGGTGTCGCATCAATAATATTAATCCGGCCTTCGCTCATAATAATGTTCCTGGCTTCAAGCTGATGGTTAATTTCAGCCAGTCGTTGATCCCACAATCCCTGCTCGACCAGTCGGGTTTGAAATCTCCCCAAGGTGGATGCCTCAGGAACTTCTCTATCTAACTCAAGATGACAGAATTTTCGAAACAGCAGATCTCGAGTCAGACTTTGAGCTAACTGTACGTCTGAAAGCCATGACGTGGGCCGAGCGACTTAAGCGTGTATTCAATATCGATATCACGATCTGTAGCCGCTGTGGTGCCGCGGTGAGGATTATTGCCTGTATCGAGGACCCATCGGTCATCAAGAAGATTTTAGCTCACTTGGATGCTAAGTCCGGGGGGCCCACCAGCGTGAATCAAATACCAGAGCCACGGGCACCGCCACAAGAGAGCTTGTGGGCCTGCCCATAAGCGTAGCGAGTGCTGTGGGTATCGATTAGGAAAACAGGGAGAGGATGATAGGTGCTGCTCAAGGATGAGGCCGGTAGGATAGGTTGCGGGCCGGAAAGCGCAAAACGCTAAAACGGCCGGTGCACCATTGATTTATGCTTAATAACCGCATAGTTGAGGGCCTAATAACAGCCTGTCGATTGCCAGCAGCCGGGACCTTGTAGTAGATTGAGCAAAATCAGGGGGTATTAATCCTTCCTATACTCGTGCAGTTTCAATATTTCAACTGTTCGAGCAATCGGCGCAATACTGGATGCTGATTCCTGCCGATATCGAAGAGAGTTTATTGAAACGATTGCGCATGTTTGTAATGCGAGCAAAAGTGCGTTTTCATACCATGCCTGAAAACCAGATCATTGGCGGAATAGGCGAATTCGAAGACACACGGGATAGCGGATTATTGGTGATCAAGCCAAAAGGAGATATCAAGCGATTCATTATTGTAAGCACTGAAGGTGAAGAAAAGATATCCGGTATTCGAGAATCGTACCCCTGTCTGGATGAAGGCGATAGCTGGAAGCTAGTCGACATCCAATCCGGTATCCCGCAGGTCTACAGCAGTACCTCTGAAAATTTCATCCCCCAAAACGTCAATCTTGACATTACAGACGGGGTCAATTTTCGCAAAGGTTGTTATCCCGGCCAGGAGATTGTCGCCAGATTAAAATATCTTGGAAAATCAAAGCAAAGAATGGCCATCGGAACAATTAACCTGTCCAGTGCAGATACGATCAAATCGGTTGAACCTGGAGATGAAATCTTTAGTACAGAACGACCGGATCAAAAGTCCGGCGTGGTGGTTGATGCTGTGCATGTTTCGAATAACTGTTTTTGGGTATCCGCAGTAGTCCCAGTGACACATATTGGGAAAGTGGGATTACATCTTGGCACTGCCACAGGTCCTGTTTTTACCCAGACAGAATTACCCTATGAATTAACAGAACAGTGAGGTATATCCCGGCAAATCGGACTTATTCAATCACCTGATAAAACGTCTCGCCTTCCTTGATCAAGCCAAAATGGGACCGGGCAATGGTTTCTATGGTTTCGCCGCCTTATTTTAAATCGATCACCTGTGCAACAAGTTCCTGGTTTCTTTGAATCAGTCTTTGATTCTCCTCAACCTGAAGTGCCGTCGTCTGATTTAATCGATATAAATCAAAGGCATTTTTATCACCAAACCACAATGCATACTGCGTCGCAACCAGCAACCCTGTCAGTGTCAGTGTCAGATGAAGTAAAAAGCCGGAAGATTTCAAATTTTAAACGCCCGTAATGTTGCACTGAGGTTACCCAGTATCAGGCAAATTCAACCCATAAGTGCAACGCTGTGGTTAAAAAAACAGTCTTTGCCAATCATATCAGCAAAGACTTCGAAAGGGGTCTTAAACCCCAGACACTTTCCGGGTCTGTTATTCATTAAATCAGTGGCTATTTTCATCTCTTTTTTCGGTAACCCTGTGGAGCTTCATCGGCTCGCCGAACTCGCCGCACCGTTGAGACGCTTCTATCCATCTGTTTGGCAATGGTTGTAAGTGAATATTCCTGCTTTTTCATCAGCTAGATATGGTATTTCGGGTTCAGTCAAATGGCTATATTTCTGCATTATGCACTCCTTTTTCCAGTCAGTTAAAAGAGTCTTGATATACCCTTTGGCTGACCTGAGAAGCGTTGCACTTATGATGTGAATTCAAGTCTTACCTAAATTATTGTCCGTATCATAATCCGCGTGTCGAGGGTTCGAGCCCCTCTCCCGTTACCAGATTTATTAGTAAAATCAAATAGTTACAAGAAAATTTGAACCTGCAAAACTGGGGTTAAAGCTCTGGAAGAACGCGCTCGGGGTTCAATCGTTTTATTGCGCAAAACAACTGCCGCAAAAGAGTGCGCAACAATCGACACTCTGCAAATGACACTGTTTGAAGTAACGGAATCTGCTCAACGTGTTCAGCAACAGATCATGCTCAGCAGCGCACGCGCCCTGCTCATCCCAACATAGTGGTGGGAGCGCAGAGTTTCACTCTGCCCGGGTCCAGGCATATCAACAAGAACAATCGCCTCGCTCTCAAGGCCTTTAAAATCCCCAATCTGCGCAAAGCCGATCGTATAACGATTCACGTTACGAGGAGAGGCATCGTCCAGAACGGAGATTGAGTCGCACAAATCTGCGGGTAATTTAGACGTCCAGGACTGCGAAAACGTGACCGGCGAAAGTATGACGATGTCCGCCGGATTGAATCCATCGCCATCCACCAGGCCGCGCAGCTCTTTCTCCAGAGCCTGGACAGCACTGTCTGTGTCGGTGAGATGAACTTCACGTACCGCTGGGCCATCACCAACCCCTGGATTGCCCACATCAGCACCCAGGTCACATTGTATCCGTTGCAGGATTGGCAGTGAGTTCCGGCAATTCGTTTTCAGCGGGATTCGCACCGGGCAAAAACTTTTCAGATAATCATAAGCATCGGGCACATACGAGCCGCACAGGCCGGATTGATTGTTGGCGTCATGAAAGAAACACCAACGTCCTTCACTTATGCCACCACATAAACCATTATCCAGCCGATCCAGCGCAGCCATGTTCAAGATGTCCTGACCTTCATCGACGATCAATGCATCGAATTTTTTGATACCGACACGCTTGGCGGCGACATGAATCGACTCCGTCAGGCTGACAATCAGCCCGGACACCGCTTGCCGTTCCAGGAAGCGTTTGAGCCACGGCGAATGGCAAACCAGCGCAGTCTTCATTCCAGATGCGCCCCAGCGCTTTGCCAATTCAAGCGCCAGCATTGTTTTCCCGGTTCCAGCGCCGCCCGAACATATTACCCTCGGGTTGGCCTCGACGACATCGATCAGCCTCAGTTGATCCTCTGTCAGCCGAGCGATACGTGTTTCGACATCGTGGGCAGCAACGTGCAATGGTACGACAGCCTCGAAATCGGGGCGTAAATGCTGCTGCAATACATTCAATTGCGCAGGGCTTGCGGTAGGTTTGCGAGTGTCCTTCGCGCACCAGTGCCTGATGAATCGTTCCAGCCACTTTTCAAATTGCCTAAAGTCTCGGCCATCGGCGAGAACGGCACGATCCCACTCCGCACTATCGGGAAGCCGCTCGACATCCGGCATGACAACGCCGTAGCCCACTACGAAGACGTTGGCAAGAGAAGCGGGAATTTTTTCCGCAAACCATGCAACGCCCCCTCAGCCTGTGTGAACGGGGACTCCCGTAATCGCTCGGTTTCACCATACCGGTTCGTTGTTTCCCAGATGCCATCATGGCAGGAAACTCCACCGCCTTTTACCTCCAGCACGAAAAGGCCATCAGGCCCGCAGACAACAAAGTCGATTTCTCCGAACCGTTTGTACTCATGCCGGGGGAGGTTGAGTGAGTGCATGGCAAACCACCGGTTCTGGTCCGGCCCGGAAAATGTCGCCCGCAGCTGGTCAAACATGCGTAATTCCGCCTGGCTGCTGGTGGTCAGTGGTTGGCTGGGAATCATGCGCATGGTTAACTGTGCCCGTTCTTCTGTTCCTCGATTTCTTGCGCGCTTTTCAAACCCTTGCGCGCTTCGGCCTCGGTCTCGGGGTCAAGGGGTGGCCATTGTCCCAAACGGCGTAAAAATGTGGCCGTATCCACCTCTTCCGTAACAGTCCTTACCCTGCCTGGCAGTACTACCTGCAAGCCATTTCGTTGGAAACTCCCTGGATAATCACCTTCAGCCAGAGTGATCCGAGTCTGGATGCAATCGTTCCAGTTGCATTTCCGCGCAAGCTCCAGTGCCTCGTTTCTTTGCTGGCTGCTCCACTCACCGCCGGAAGTGAAAAGTTCTCGTAAGGGTTTAGGGCGCGGCGGCGGTTTATTCAGGGTAAATTCATCACCTTGCTTCCGGTGCTCAGCAGCTGCCATCTGATAAGTTACATAGGCCGACAAAACCGGATCGCGCAGTTCCTTGGGAAACTGCAGCCAGCTATCGCGCACACCGAATAGAATACCAGTAAGAATGTACTCGGCATCGTTCAATAACGGATGTGAAAATTCCAGCAGTGCCGTGCAATTCTCGCGCAGGCAAAACAGCAGCAGGGGTCTGGATAGAGATCCCTTGTGACGCTCAAGCAGTTCGGTGATTGTTCCACCACCGAGGCCGAGGCAACCACGCATGTCGGCGATCAATCGCTCTAAACGCTGGGATTCCTCCGTTTCCCGCAGATCGTCAAGCTGGCTATCCAGATACTCCAGCGCCACATCGACGGGTGTTTGCGGGTGTTTCTGTGTTTGCGCAGTGATCAGCGCTTCGACAACCCCCCAGAAGAGTCGTGTACGGGTATCTGCTTCGCCGGATATATTCCCCCCGTTCATCCAGCTGGGAAGCTCTGCAAGGATGGCGGTGGTGGTGACGTCACTTTGGGCCAGGCCATCACCTTTATCGCGGGGGCTTCTAGTCACCGAACGAAAAGCCGCAAGCCCCAGATCACTGCGATTGGCGAATAGGTACAGCATCGCAAGCGCGCCGCCAAGCGCCTGTCCGAAAGCGGGGAAATTGTCGCCACCATCCCCAATCAATTCCCCTTGTGGCGGCGCTGTTAGACTCCTGACATCCGTGTCGGTGGCAAACATCAATGTCGAAACGTTAATCCGAAGAGGGGACAAATCGACATTGGAGACATCATTGGCGGCGCTTTCGAATGCCTGCATTTCTTCGGGCGATCGAAAGTTAATGCTGACTAGCAAGTTTGTCGGTAATGGCGCAGGAATCAGGATGGCAATACGACCTTTGCTTTTTTTTGTTTTGGCTGACAAGATCGCGGATTTTTTATCGCCATTCCGCAACAGCATCTGAACGGGACCAGATAGGTCGCTCAAATCGAATGACGCGATGCAGGGTAACAGATGTTTACGTTCCTCAGTGGCGCGCTCCAGGGCGTCAGCTGGAATCTTAACCTTGTCCCAGAACAAGGGAATCCACCCTGGATAGAAGCTCAAGGGATCGGAATAATGCTTGCCTCGAAAACCCACAGGGCTCATCACCATGCCGGTGGCCAGCATGTAAAGCATATTTTGATGATTGGTAACAAGGTGCCATATGCGCTTGGGCTTTCGTTTCTTTGGGGAACCGGGGGTTGTTATCATGACCTACTTCCTAGCAAGGATAGTGGGTTCGGCGGGCAGCAACCCATCGACAAGGGGACAGACATTGCCAGTACGAAGCAGGATAACCTGTTCCCGGGCACGCGCCACCATCACATAAAACCTTGCCTTGAGTGCGTGCGGGTCGCGTTTGGGTTGGTGCTGGTCGATATCGGCCAGGATGGCCGTATCAAACTCCAGACCTTTGCAGGACTGCGCATTGATGATCATGACGCCACCCTGGCCGAAGTTCGGTAAATCCTGCTGGCCGGAAACAAAGGTCTGGATCGGTGGTTTCCCGTTATCGAGCTTTGGATTGGCACTAAGAAGCGCATCCTTAAATTTTATCCGCACATTATTATTTGGAGTAATGATGCCAATCAGCCTACGTGGATTTCGGTCACTCATTTGCAGGATTCGATCGACGATTTCGGTGAATGTTTGCGTGTTTGTCTGGCCATAAGTCCAAAACTCCGGCATCGCAGCAGATGAATTGGCATCAGGCAAGTCAGGCTTGGGGCTGGCCGGGTCAGCTGGATAGAAGTGTTGGGCTAATAACGCGATGGGCCGTGAGTTACGATAGTTGATTTTTAGTTCCAGCGTGTTGCCTGGGTCGATAGCAAGGATGTTCTCGATATTCTGCCGCGAACTGCACTTATCAGGTTGGATTTGCTGGTTCTGGTCTGCCGCCACATAGAAGTTCTCGAAGCCGAGATGGGTTAAGGTGCGATAGAAAGCGGGCGGCATATCCTGACCTTCATCAATCACTAAATATTCTTCGCGCAAATGCCTGTCAGCGAATTCTTCTTGAGACAACTGCTCAACAAGCTGTCCAACAGCCTCCCAATCGATTGTCCGGAAACCACCAGCCTTCCCCGGTTCGTGTGTTGGAACGGTGTCGAAAAAGTGTTTGCAAATACCGCGGAACCAGGTTTCCCAGGTCTTGGCGGAGAGTCGCTGTTCATCACCAAATAAATGGCGGTTTGAATGATCCAGCAAGTGATTGTAAACGAGAGTTCGATAGGGCCTGTCGTCCTGCGCCAGGCGTCGTGCCCGCAACAGCGCCACCACCGACTTACCTGTGCCGGGGCCGCCAACAATCAGGTGTTGACCCTTCATTGGCAACGCCAGAACTTCATCCTGATCCTTGTTCAGGTCCTGAATCCCTAGCAGCGTGAATCGGCGGGTACGATCTACTGGCATGATCAAGACACCGCAAAGAAGGAAGGCAGACCGTTGGCGGTATCGCCCGCCACGAAGACTCGGTCCAGCAGGGTATTTCCGTATTCGCAGGCTGGCTCGGGCACCAACGCGCAGGCATGGCAGGCGGCACGATTGAGCAGGCCAGGCCCTTGGCCTTCATGCTCGCTGCAGACCGGATCGAGCGAACACCAGCGTGAATGTTCCAGGGCTCGAATCAAAATACCCAGAAAGTGACGGGGTTCGCCGAGTTCGGCCAAGCCACCAAGAGAGCCGGCAATGTCGGGAACAGCAACATGGATCAGGATGCCGGCCATGGGCTCCGGTCCGTTGGCGCAATAGATTCGCTCAATCAGCGACGCTGCGGGATATCCACCCTCGGACTCGATTTGTCGCATCAGCAGGTGTGACAGCGTATGCAATAACATGAAACGCGTGGTCAGTGGGTTGGGGAAATCGCGATCTGCGCGACCTGATTGGGCAAATCGGGGAAGCAGTCGGTTCAGTCGCGAAACTACCGCAGGTATTTGCTCCCATCCCTTGAGCCGCTCCTCGTCGAGTGCGATGAATATGCCCTCGCCATACAATTCGATGGCGGGCAACCAGTCGGATTGACCGGCGATGTCCGGTGGCACTATTTCTTCTCCCCCTAAGCGGGTAAAGCCCTTGAACACCTTCACCGCCTTGAGCCGATCCACGCGAACGAGGTGCCGGACGCCGTGGACGATATTGCTCACATTATTTTCCAGGCCATCTGCTTGTCCCAGTTCACGCCAGCCATTGCTTCTGTTGCGCGTCACCAGATCCTCGTCATCGCGCTGGTCTGCCAGCACTTCCAGAAACGCCTTGAACTCGCTTTCTCGTAATTGTCCGGGTGTCAGGTTTTCACCGTACAAGGGATAACCGCTGGCAAGGTCAGCCAATGCGTCTTCAATGTCGTCGGTGGTACGGCGATATTTCGTCGCAAGCTCCCTGATAATGCCTCTCCGCGCCAATCCCGGTCGCGCCCGGTCAATCCGGGCGCGATCGACCGAGTTGCGGTACAGCAGATCCACGACGGTTCCTTTGCGCACGCGGGATTCCGGTGGAATCACCAGCGCAGATTCAGCGACTGGCATATAGACCCGCGTGTCATTGATCACCAGCACTTCTGCGAGGTCATTGCCATCTTCCTCCACGCCATCTCCTGGCGGAACCAGATCGTCTTTCGTCCAGGGCTGCATTCGGCCCAGGCCGAATCCCAGCCGCTCATTAGCACGAAACCGGATTTTAGCGCGGCAGGAATCGCACCGTAAAATGCGCTCTTCGTAGCCGCGCTCAACCAACCGAAGTTGATTTTGCACCTTGCAGTTGCTCTGTTCGGAAGTTTTTTCATCCTTGTGTGCCAGATAATGCCACGGCACATCGGCAAGGTATCCATCGCCAGACGCCAGTACCCAGGACACCTGCTCCAGAATTGGGGAGCCTTTGCAGTCCTTCCCGGTACAACGGGGTGCGTCATCAGGCTGATCGCGCCACGGCCATCGGTACAGCGCCCCGCAACTCCGGCAGCGCATCCAGGACGGGAATCTCGTTGCCGGTACACAAGCACCATCCACTTGACCACCCGCCAGCTCTTTCGCCACCGGTGGTTGGCGCAGATTCTGTTCGATGCCCAGTGCGGAACGTACGCGCTCCACATACGGGATTATCTCCCCGGCGGGGTCACCTTGTCGGTCCGTCCATTGACGGGTGTCCTGAACGACCACCAGCCCGTTCGACCCGCGAACGATTGCCCCAACGCAGCTATGGCCGAGCAGGTGTGACAGGCGTATGGGAATCAGTTCATTGGCCATGGTTCATAGCACCTTGAGCAAGGCGGTGTTCTCTACGTTACGCAGCGATTGCAGGGTCGGCCACAAGCCGCGAATTTTGTCGTCGTGGTTGTACAGCAGACGATCACGACCATTGTCCCGGTCCGAAACCTGATAAACCAGTTTTCTTTTGACAACCTGGCAACATTTCACCTCAATCTGCCATTCGGCCATGAGAGATTCGATATGCCGGTTAACATCAACGGCCTGATCGGGAGCCGCGAGTTTACAACGCCGCTTCAGACGTTTAGCGGCCTCGACTACCTGCAAATTATCGGCATCAAAGTCGGCAGCGTTGTCGTTTCCAAGCAGTCCCAGACCGGCATGGCGCATCACGATCACCAGCGCCGCATGCAGGGCGCGACTGCGAGCCTGGTAGGTGTAAGGCGTGACGCTGGTGGGCTCGACAAAGCGGTAGAAGGCTTCATGGTAAGGGCGGAAGCTCTCGTAGTGCGACAGGCTACGCGCCTGATCGCGGTAGTAGTTGCTGAACACCAGGCCGGGCACCTCGCCGCGACCCACGCGGCTGCTGGCCTGGATGTATTCCGCAGTGGTCAACGGCTGGCCATTGATCGTCATCAACGCCAAACGGGCCACATCGAGGCCGACCGAGATCATGTTGGTGGCCAGTACGGCGTCCAGGCAGCCGTCCTGTTCGCGTGTCTTGCTCAAGCGGGCGAAAATCTCGGCATTCTGCTCCGCCGTTTGCAAGCTGGTGAGCTGGGCAATGCCTGACGTCGCGCGTTGCTGTGTTTGCGCCTCTTCGTTTTCCTGAGGTTGGGTGCCAGTTGTGCCGGACAACAACCGCATGAAGTCACGCACGGCGCTGGCAAAAGCCGTATGGCTGTTGCCTACAGCCTTTAGGCTGCCGTGATACACCACCTGCGTCCACCAGGCATCCAGCAGTTCCTGTTTGTTCTGATCGCGCCCGAACAAAACGTGCGGAGCCAATAGCAACGCCGCCGCCAACGGCGCCATGCACTGCTGGCGGTTCAGCATTGGCGCCAAATAGCCAACGTAGAAGCGGCCCGGGCGTTCCTCCAGTGGTACGGAGCGGGCGAAATAGGCATCGTCTCGACTCAGTCCCGATGGCGGGAACACGGCGACCTCGCGGCCATACAGCCGTTTCACCTGTTGATCCGCCATGCGGATGGTAGCGGTCGATGCGATGTATTTCGGATACACGCCGCGCGATTGCAGCACGGTGTCGATGGCGGCTTCATACAGGCCGGCCACCGAGCCCAGAGCACTGGCGATCAGGTGCAACTCATCCTGGATGATGAGTTCCGGCGGTCGATGTAGCGCACCGCCGAAAAACGCATTGGTGCGCGCTTCCCAGGCCAGTCTGGCGAATTTATCCACCGTGGCGACCAGCATGGTTGGTGCTTCAGCATACAAGGCTTCGTCAACGACATTGCAGGGAAGCACGCCATCTGGCGACGCGCCGAAGCCACAGTCCGGGTTCCGACAAATAAAGTGGAAGTGCCGTGTACTGCTGTCGTAGTTGCGGTCCGCTGCAAATTCCTGCCCGCACCAGGGACAATGATCAAGCACCAGGGCGGGCTTCTCGCCGGTAGCACGCGCCTTGTTTACGAACTCGTAAGCTTTCTGGAAGCTGTTTGGGCTGGTGGACCCTCCCACCCACATGCCGATGGTGATCGGGGCCGAGCCGAGATCATCGCGTTTGCGCCGAATCAGTTCCAGTGCGCAGATCAGGCGGGTGGAGCGTATGAACTGATCGCGGGTCAAAAGGCGAAGGGTGTAGCGCATCAGGACGGCGGTTCCGCCCCCGTATCGGGATGACGAAGACGCCGCAACGCTATCTGGAATGCGATCAGGCCGAGGTAGGCTTCCGTCTTGCCGCCACCCGTCGGGAACCAGATCAAATCGACTGTGTCGCGGAATTCGCTGTCCTCATTCGCCGTGGATTCCAGCGTGGTTAACAGAAAGGCCAACTGGAACGGACGCCAGCGATAGGCTTCGTCGGCGCGGCGCTTGTTCAGCAGACGGTCGTGCTGGCGCATCTGCTCCAGCATGGCACGATTGGCCAGAGCGAAGGCAGTCCTTGCCTGTGCATTACCGCCCAGTAGGCGCAGACCTGTGTGCATGCGCGCGACAGCCCCGTTCATTCGGCCGACCAGGCGATTTCCCGCCGCATGATCATCGGGCGGCAGGTCGGCGATGCGTCCTTGCTGGCTTGTGACCCAGGTGGCGTATCCATCGACGAAAGCGGCCAGCCCGGGCAGGAGGGTTGCGTGGGTGTTGTCGATTTCGGCCAGACGTGTCAACGACAGCACGGGCTCACCATCCGATCCTGTGTCTGCGGTCATTTGCGGCACTTCCACCGCCGGCATCGTCTCAGAGCGCAGTTCAACGACCTTGCCGTCCTTCACCTCCCAGTCGGCGGCGCAACCATGCCCGATCGCGTAGATGTGCTGATGGGCATACTGGAGCTCGATCTCCTGTTCTTCCGGGTCAAGCAGGCTGCGATCGACGCGGGGGTAGACGCCAACCTCGCCAGAGTCGATCGTGCAGCGGAGGCTGGCCTCGAAGAGAGTCTTTTCCGCGCGCTCGAAAACATATTCTCTGCCCGTCGTGCTATCTGCAAGCTCTTGCGCATTGCAAAGAGAAACCGTGACGATCCAGCCATCGGCGAAGTGACGCCACAGAACATCCATGCGCGCCTTCTCCTCCAGGTGAGAAAAGCTCTGGTGTTGGGCTTTTTCGGGACAAGTGATGTTCTCGACCTCCTCGTCGTTCCCTTGTCCGGAAACTGGGTTGCGGCGTTTCCATTCGTTTTTATAGCGTCCTTGTTCATCACGTTCTGCAGGTTCATACCGGACAGCACGGCACAACACCTGAAAACGGATGTCGTCGCCCTTGATAAAGAACGAGAAACCCATCGACGACGGCGGAATGTAACGCCGTATAATGGCAGGTTCAGCAATGCTCTCACCGGCAACTTCGCCCGCGCTTTCAATCTCATCCACGTCATCGCTAGCCGGATCGATGCCTTCGCCCGATGGGGATATGGGATAGAGCGCACCGCAGGGGAAACGTTCTGTAGGCAGCACGCCGCGGAGGTCCGGGCCATCACCATCACGCCGGTCAGGTGGCCCGACGAGTTGCCTGCGCAGCCAATTGATCAGGGCCTTTCGTGGTTCAATGAACATTGTTCTTACACTTCTGACCTTGTTCGTGACCTGGGTCACGAGACTTTTGCATAATCCACAAAACACTCGGCGCAAATCACAAACAACGTACTTTTTTATAAACTTTCCTGATTTTTTAGCTCATATTCTCGTATCCATCGATACGACACCAGAAAAACCTCTGTTTCAGCACTTTGTAATTACAATGCTACAATAACAGTTAAAAGAGTCTTAATATACCCTTTGGCTGACCTGAGAAGCGTTGCACTTATGATGTGAATTCAAGTCACAAAACCATAATCTGCCGAAAATTTTATCATCCCAAATTGGAAAATGCATCTCGCCCGGGATAAATAGCGTCTTCCCCCAAGGTGTGTTCAATACGCAGCAAGCGGTTGTATTTCGCCACTCGCTCGGAACGACATAGCGAGCCGGTCTTTATCTGCCCCGCCGCGGTTGCCACAGCCAGATCAGCAATAGTCGTGTCTTCTGTTTCTCCTGAACGATGTGAAATCGTCGCACAATACCCGGCATCCTGTGCCATCTGTATCGCTTCAAATGTTTCGGACAACGTGCCAATTTGGTTAAATTTTATCAATATGGAATTTGCCACACCCCTATCGATACCTTTTTTCAGAATATCCGTATTGGTTACAAACAGATCATCGCCGGTTAGCTGCACAGCTTCGCCAAGCTTTTCAGTGAGCAGCTTCCAGCCATGCCAATCCTGTTCATCCATTCCGTCTTCGATACTGATGATTGGGTAACGCGACACCCAATCAGCAAGATATTCTGTAAATCCGGCTGAATCCAGCTCCAGATTCTCAGCTCCAAGATGATACTTACCCTCGCTAAAAAACTCTGAACTCGCCGCATCCAGCCCAATCATGACCTGCTCACCGGGTTGATAACCGGCTTTTTCAATTGCTTCCATGATCAAACTCACGCCGGCTTCATTAGATTTACATTCCGGTGCAAATCCGCCTTCGTCACCCACACCGGTACTTAATCCCTGTGCGATCAAAACCGATCTCAAAGTGTGAAACACCTCTACACCGCAGCGCAGTGCTTCACGATAACTGTCAAAACCGATCGGCAAAATCATAAACTCCTGAAAATCGATGGCATTGTCTGCATGGGCACCGCCATTGATGATATTCATCTGCGGTACGGGTAAAGAAAATCTGCTGTTTCCGTAAAGCTCACCGAGATGCTGGAACAACGGTATGTTTCTTGCGTTCGCAACCGCATGCGCACACGCAAGAGAAGCGCCCAACAACGCGTTCGCACCGAGATTACTTTTATTGTCTGTTCCATCCAGCTCTATCATTCGCTTATCGATGGCATACAGATTTTCTGCATTCTGATCGGACAACGCGTCATCAATGACACCATTCAGATTGGCTACGGCATTTTGCACGCCCTTGCCAAGATATCGACCTTTATCACCGTCGCGAAGTTCCAACGCTTCGAGGCTGCCGGTTGACGCACCTGACGGAACCGCTGAAACTCCCAAAACACCTGATTGCAGCAAAACCTCCACCGCGATTGTGGGATTGCCACGAGAATCCAGAATCTCTCTTGCAGATACTGATTTAATATTATGCTCAGAACTCACGTTACATTATTCTCAATCAATTATTTGTAAAAGTCTGAATATATCGTATTCACGGCAGCAAATGATCAGAATTTTAACGGCTAACAATTAAGCCTGTTAATACAGCGGGCATGGTGATCCGGGTTTTCACGGGTTAAACCGATTTTGCCAACGCATCAAATTCAATCAGTCTGGAAAGCAACGCTTCCAGTTGATCCAGAGGCCATGCGTTGGGGCCATCACTGAATGCGTTACATGGATCCGGGTGTGTCTCCATAAACAACCCATTTACACCAATGGCTGCGGCTGCCTTTGCCAGCACCGGAACATGTTCTCGCTGTCCGCTGGATTTTCCATCTCCCGCCCCAGGTAACTGAACAGAATGCGTTGCATCGAATACCACGGGACAACCAAAAGCCTTCATAATCTCCAGTCCGCGCATATCTACGACCAGATTGTTGTAGCCAAAACTTGAGCCACGTTCACAAACCATAATTTCAGCATCCGCCTTTGCTTCGCGAGCCTTGTTGACAACGTGAACCATCTCATTCGGGGAAAGAAACTGGCCCTTTTTGATATTCACGGGCTTACCGCATCGAGCCGCTGCCTGAATCAGATCAGTTTGTCGGCACAGGAACGCAGGAGTCTGAATCACATCAACCACCTGTGATGCGGATTCGATATCGTCAACCGTATGGACATCGGTAATAACCGGAAGGTCCAATTGGTTTCGGATTTTCGACAGAATTTCCAGCCCTTGCTCTCGCCCCGGACCACGCGGTGAGTTTGATGACGTTCGATTGGCCTTATCAAAAGAAGATTTGTAGACAAAATCGATATTCAGACGTTCGGTAATATCCTTTAGTGTTTCAGCAGTCGATAGTGCATGAGACTCTGACTCGATGACGCAGGGCCCCGCAAACAGAAAGAATCGATCCTCAGAACTCGCTTTGAAATTGGGCAGTTTCATTTAAGATTAAGCCTCTTTGGATTTTTGTTGAACGGTTTCTTTTTGAGTAATCGCCGCGCGAATGAAGTCAGTAAACATTTTATGTCCATCGCGGGGCGTTGAGGTAAATTCCGGGTGGAACTGACAGGCAACAAACCAGGGATGATCTGTTAACTCAACGACTTCAACCAAACCGTCGCTGGAAAGACCTGAAAATACCATCCCCTTGTCTTCGAGTTTTTGCATATAGTTATTATTAAACTCGTAGCGATGTCGATGGCGTTCGCTAATGACCTCACTATCATAAATTTCACGATAGCGCGTGCCAGGCTTCAGGTGAATTTCCTGAGCCCCAAGCCGCATGGTACCGCCCAGGTCGGTATTTTCATCACGTTGTTCAATGTGACCCTCGCCGTCGATCCATTCCGTAATCAATGCAATGACGGGATGAGGTGTTTTTTTATTGAACTCGGTGGAGTGTGCATGTTCGAGATTGGCCACGTTTCTGGCAAACTCAATTGTCGCCACCTGCATACCCAAACAGATACCGAGATAAGGAATTTTATTTTCTCTGACATATTGTGCTGCGAGTATCATCCCCTCTACTCCACGCTCACCAAAACCGCCCGGAACCAGAATTGCATCACTGCCATCCAGCATGCCGGTTCCATTTTCTTCAATCTCGGTAGAATCGACATAGTTGATATCAATCGAAGTGCGTGTCTGGATGCCGGCGTGAATCAGCGCTTCCGAAAGCGATTTATATGATTCAGTCAGGCTGACATACTTCCCCACCATGGAAATTCGGATTCGATTCTCGGGGTTTTCTGTGCTTTCTTTGACGCGCTCCCATTCAGTCAGATCAGGCGGTCCAACATCAAGCTGAAACTGATCGATTACCAGCTGATCCATTTTTTGTTCGACGTAGAGTCTGGGAATATCGTAGATGTTGTCCACATCCACACCGGAAATTACCGCTTCTTCCTCGACGTTAGTAAACAGCGCGATTTTCCGTCGTGCGGATTCGGGTAAGGTTTCCCGCACTCGACAAAGTAAAATATCAGGCTGGATACCAATGCCGCGCATCTCCTTGACCGAATGCTGAGTCGGTTTGGTTTTAATTTCTCCAGCCACATGAATCTCTGGCACCAGAGTCAAATGCATGAATAATGTATTTTTTCTGCCCAACTCAACGCGCATCTGACGGATGGCTTCGAGAAAGGGCAATGATTCAATATCACCAACCGTTCCACCGATCTCCACAAGCGCCACATCCGCATCCCTGGCACCAAATTACTCGAAGTGCGACTTCGTATCTCTCTGACAAGTAGTAAGCTAATCCAGCTTTCACCAATCGCTCATGTCGATATCTATCTCCAGACAGTATTTTCCAATATGAAATGAGCCTGAAGGGAGGGTGTATTAAGCCCTTATCTTGAGTCGCTCATGGAGTTGCTGAAATAAGTGATCTCGTGCTGAATTTAGTTGTTCAGCGGCCTCATTGTCCGTCATTTCATTGGCGAATGCATCCAGATTTCTAAAGGTGATTCCCGGCTTTAAATATTGGCTGGGTTTGGCCAGGGAGCGGAATTTCTCATAGGGTGTCATCATGTCGTCGTAGCGGTATTTCTTCCGCTCCTTGCCCTTCTCATCAATAATGGTGGTGGGGAAATAGCAGGGCCGGTGGAAATTGACGTATCGGTAGACTTGATGGCTATTGAGTTCAGTGAAATCCGTGGCGTACTGCTGAGGTATGTGGGTATAGCCATAGAGTTTGCGAATGACCGAGCCATTTTTACTCTCAACCAAACCATTGTCGTTACTGTGCCGGGGCCGTGATTTGGTAAATTCAATGTGCAACTTGTCCAGAAGCTCAGCAACGGTGTAGTTGATATATTCGCCGCCATTGTCTGCGTGAAAGCCCCGTATTTTAAAGGGGAAGGCAGCCAGAATCTGCCTGAGGGCTGGCAGCATAAACGCCTCGCTAATACGTTCCAGCGTGACGATGATCTGGAACTGTGTCACCTCATCCACGGCATTGACGTGGTAGATTCCTTTGCGTTTGTCCTGATCACCTTGATGGACAGAGTCAATGCGGATATAGCCTGGTTGATCGTTCGGGCAAGGTTTGCGCCGCTGGCCAATAGAGGCGGCCTTAGGTCGTGTCTTTGTCAAGACACAGCGCTGCCTCTGGTAGGTCTTGGAGGCCCGCAGGTTGTACAGGTGAGAAACCGAAATACCCGCCAGGCGTCGATAGTCGGCTTGGCCAAAGCGCTGATAAGCCCGCTCACAGAGCTTTTTAAGTACCGCGCCGCTGGGCTGACCATGTCGCTCATCCATACTCGCCAATAGGCGTATATCGGCGTCAGTGTAGGCGCGCTTGAAGCCATTACGCCGAGCTGGTTTCACCGAGACGGTGCCTGTTTTGACGTATTGGCGTATCAGGCGCCTGGTCTGGGCCAGGGAGTAGCCGGTTACCTTTATCAGGTAGCGGGTGACGGTTCCCCGGTCTGTTTTGCCAAGCTGTAAGTATCGGTGCTTCACCAGTGCCTTCTGTACCCAGCGATAGCGTTCAGATTTCTCAGTGGCCACGTTGAAGGCTACTTCCTGTGTGCCGTCGAGAAACTGTTTGATGGCACCCAGGGTATTCAGATGTTCTAAGCTCATGATCGTTTTCATCCGCTGATCATGAACGACTACAAGGACTATTTCAGGCTCATTTTATGTTGGAATCAACTTCCGCCACATTCCCGGGTTTCAGGCTCATTTCATATTGGAAAAGACTGCCCTCATCGACCTTTGTGTCGATGCCATCATCCAGCCGTCTCTACCACTGTTGTCGCTGCTACGCCCAGGTCATCGTCTGTACCCACTGTGATCGCGGCCAGCGGTATTGCACCGATGGTTGCAGCCAGGAAGCCAGAAAGGAATCCATTAAACGAGCCAGAGCGAAGTACCAGGCCACTCGCCCGGGTCGCATGAATAATGCCGCTCGCCAACAGCGTTATCGAGAACGGCAACAACAAAAAGTAACGCATCACCGTTCTCTGGCAATAATACTCCGTGATCTACTGCAAACCGTGCCTGATGAGATCAAAAGGGCCGATATGCCGGGTAAAACTGACGCCACCGTGCGCTGCCATCACTGTGGCGCGGTCTGCGGTCCCTTTTTGCGCAGTGATTTTCTGCAGAGCAGTCAGTTCAGGCGCAGATTCCGGCGACATTAGTGCAGCGGCTGGACAGGAGTCATCAATCGGAGGGCAGTCATGGCCATCGGCAAAGAAACTGAAGCAAAAATACTGCGCTACCATTTTGTTGAGAAGTGGCGAACGGGCACCATTGCGACCCAGCTTGGCATTCACCACTCAGTGGTTGATCGGGTACTGGCACAGGCTGGCCTGCCCAAGGTGGAGCGCACTCGCCGTGCGTCGATCATCGACCCCTATCTGCCCTTTGTCATCGACACCCTGCGGGAGTTTCCCACACTCACGGCGGCCCGCTTGTATGAAATGGCCCGCCTGCGGGGATACCCCGGTGGCCCCAGCCAGTTTCGCCAGCGTATCAGTGAACTGCGGCCGCGCAAGCTGCCCGAGGCGTATTTACGCCTAAAAACCCTGCCCGGTGAGCAAGCCCAGGTTGACTGGGGTTCGTTCGGGCATATTCAGATCGGCAAGGCCCGGCGGCCGTTAATGGCGTTTGTGATGGTGCTGAGCTGGTCGCGACAGATCTTCTTGCGCTTTTATCTCAACCAGCAAATGGAGAACTTTTTACGCGGCCATGTAGCGGCATTCGAGGCCTGGCAAGGATTGCCAAAGGTGCTGCTGTACGACAACCTTAAATCGGCCGTATTGGAGCGCCACGGTGACGCCATCCGCTTCCACCCCACCTTGCTGGCCTTGTCAGCCCACTATCGCTTCGAACCACGCCCGGTGGCGGTGGCCCGGGGCAATGAAAAGGGCCGGGTAGAAAGAGCGATTCGCTATATTCGCGATAATTTCTTTGCCGCTCGTCACTGGCAAACACTGGCCGAACTCAATGCGCAAGCTGAGCACTGGTGCCAGGGTGTGAGTGCTGATCGGGCTTGCCCTGAAGAGCGTACGTTGACGGTCAGGGAAGCCTTCTTACAGGAGCAGGTGAGTTTGCCGGATAATCCCTTTGATACCCATGAGAGACAGCCCCTGCGGGCCGCCAAAACCCCTTATGTTCGCTTCGATCTCAATGATTACTCCATTCCCCATCAATACGTGCACAAGCCATTGAGCGTGAGCGCTGACCTGGAGCGGCTCCAGATAGTGGAGGGCGATCAATGCATTGCTGAGCATCAGCGCAGCTTTGGCAAAGGGGAGCAAATCGAACAGGAGGCGCATATCAATGCCCTATGGCTGGAGAAAACCCACGCCAAACTACACCGGGGTCAGGATCGCCTGAGCCATGCTTCGGCGCACGCCCAGACGCTGCTGCAGCAATCGGCACAGCGTGGACATGTCATTAAAACCACGGTCCGGTTACTCAATCAACTGCTTGATGATTATGGGCGGGACGAGCTGCATGTAGCTCTGGGTGAAGCACTTGATCGGCAATCACCCTACCCGGAGGCGGTGCAGCACGTTCTTGAGCGCCGCCGTGATGAACAGCACCTGCCGCCACCGCTTGCTGTCGCCGTGCCGGCGAAGGTCAAACACTACAGCGTCAAGCTGGCTCGGCTTGCCGATTACGACAAGCTCAATGGCACCCGAAGCGAGACAGGAGATGATACCGATGATTGATATCGAGCAACTCAAACAGCAGGCACTTGAACTGAAGCTCCACGGCGTGCTGGCGCACTGGGGCGAGATCACCGACGAGCAATACCCCTGGCGGGCACAGCTCATCGCCTGGGAGCTTGCCGAGCGCAAACAGCGCTCACTCGAACGGCGCCTGAGCAGCGCCAGGCTGGGCCGGTTCAAACCGATGAGTGAGTTTGACTGGCAGTGGCCAAGCGCTATCGACCCACAAGCGATTCATGCCCTGATGCAACTGGGTTTTATGGACACGGCCAGCAATATTATCCTGCTGGGCAGCAACGGCGTGGGCAAATCGATGATCGCCCAGAACCTAGGGTATAACGCTGTCATGCACGGCTATACGGCGCTGTTTACCACCGCAGCGGCGATGCTCAACGACCTGGCAGGTCAGGATGGCGCCAATGCCCTGCAGCGTCGATTGAAACACTACGCCAGGCCCGCCTTGCTGGTAATTGATGAAGTGGGCTACCTCTCCTACAGCAATCGTCATGCTGACTTGCTGTTTGAAATCATCAACCGGCGCTATGAGAAATGTTCAACTTTGGTGACAACGAACCGTCCGTTTGGCGAGTGGAATGACGTGTTCCCCAATGCCGCGTGTGTGGTCTCCCTGATTGACCGTTTAGTCCATCACAGCGAGGTCATCGCCATTGAGGGTGAGTCGTACCGCATGAAGGAAGCGCAGGAGTGTGCGTCGAAGCGGCGCGAGACCAAAAAGCGAGGAAAGGCTAAATGAAAACCTTAAAAATCACAACCTACTGGACGGCTGAACAAGCCGATTGTATTTATCAGCTGCTCGGCGACCTGAGATCGGTACTGTGGGATCACTATGGTGATGAGATTGCGCAACTGTACGAGGAGATCTGGATTGAGCAACAAGAGTACACAGACAGTGTCGAGGTAAATCATGAGCTGCCGTTCTAGCCTGTGATCGATTGGAGTTAAGCCGGATCACTGTCGCCTCTTTGTCGTTCTTTTATTCTGCGGCAAATAACTGCGGGTTTACTGTGGCGCTAACAGGCAGCTGCTCTTCGAGCTCACTCAGGGCGACTTCGATTTCAACCTCGTCGAACAAATCAGACTGAAACGCCAGTTTCTCACTACTGGCTCCGAATTTCTGTACCGTGGCCAGGCGCAAGTATTCCTCGAGCAGGTCAATGCGTTTACCCTGTTCAAGGATGATGTGGTTTTTGTCGCCGAGGTGTTTCTGGTGAACCTCGTTTTTTTCTTCGAGAAGCAAACATTTATCTTCAAGAATCTGGTCTTTTACGGCGAGGGCAACAAGTAATTCAGCGATGGATAAGTTCTCGTAACACCCTTGTTTTTGTTGCTTTTTTATCGCCGATTGCATGGCGTAATTATAACATTCATGGCGACAAAAAGCTTTAAAATACAGACTCATAATGCAATTTTTTATGCCCGGTCATCAGCATGATGTCGTACCCGTCGAGCAGCCAATTGATCTGTTGTCCTGTCAGTGAAACAACTTCATCACCACGACGAGGCCAGCGGAATTTCTCCTCGGCAAGGGCCTTGTAGTAGAGCACAAAGCCATTATCTTCCCAGTACAGGCACTTGATCTTGTTGTGCCGCCGGTTGGTGAAGGCGTACAGGCCGCCGTCGAAGGGATTGTGGCCCAGCTCTCGCTCAACGATGGCAGCCAGCCCTGCACTGGCTTTTCTAAAGTCTACTGGGTCCCGGTACAGGTAGATCCGCGACATGTCATCGGCCGGACGGAAATAGCGAGTAGTCACAGCTGCTCCAGTAGCTGGCGCACCACCGGCACGTTATCGGCACAGATACCTCGCACAATGAATCCGTTGGGCAGTGACAAGGTTAGCCCCCGATCGGCGTCAGGTCTGACACTCACTGCGGCAAAGCCACCTTGGTCTTGTTTTATAGAAGACACACGGATGGTATCGTCAAACTTCCGACGCCAGTACACAAAGCGATGGTAAGTCAGGTGATTGTGTTTGCAAAACCGGGTCTGGGACAAGCCCGACAGTTTCCAGGTTTGTATTTGCTGCTTCCAGTCAATACCTTGTGGCTGGGGCTGAGTGATATCGTTCATGATTTGCTCCTGTGTGGTTATCAGGAGAAAGTCTGGCGGGAACTCTTACAAAAAAATAGGTGCTGATTTAGGGGCGCTTACCTTTAAACTCTTTAAACTCTGCATTCCCTTCGGCGTTAACGGTTTTTTCCCATATGGACTCTCCATTAGCATCGGTAGCAGTGCATGTAAGCTCGATATTAAACTTTGTTGGTGTCCATGTAAAAGCACTGCTTGAGGAGGAGTTTGTCACCATTTTGGGGACAAATACGAAGCTGATATCTTTACTTTTTATAAACTCTTTATCATCCAATGATTTAAGAGAATAAACTTTGGCAAAGGTTTTTGATAAAATGGTATTTAACCCACCTTCTGAATCAGCATAGGGTTTATAGCTTACTTTGTAAGCGCACTTAAATCGACCCTATTGATTTTGTCTGCGAGCCGCTAGTGTAGGTCGTCAAACAGTTTGTAACTTATTAAGTTTCTCTCTGCCACGCTTCACTTTCTCCAATATGTCACTCGCGGATTTGGTCCAGATATAAGGCGCTGGCGCTTGATTATGAGTCTCAATGAACGCCATGACTGTTTGCTCAAGCTCTTCCACACTGCTAAAGACACCTCGTTTCAATTGCTTTTCAGTTAGCTCCCGAAAAAACCGCTCCACCATGTTTAACCACGATGCGCTGGTTGGCGTAAAGTGCACATGGAATCGCTTGTGATATTTCAGCCAGCTTTTTACCTTCGGGTGCTTATGTGTGGCGTAGTTGTCACAGATAATATGAATCTCTTTATCCTTGGGCGTCGACTTATTTATTTGGCGGAGAAACTTCAACCATTCTTGATGGCGATGCCGTTCGGCGCAGGTACCTAACACTTCCCCTGTCAAGATGTTCAATGCCGCAAACAAGGTCGTGGTGCCATGACGTTTATAGTCATGGGTCATTGTTGCCGCCCTGCCTTTTTTCATCGGCAAGCCCGGCTGCGTTCTATCCAGTGCTTGTATCTGACTCTTTTCATCACAACTGAAAACAATGGCATTTTCTGGCGGTGATAAGTAAAGGCCGACGATTGCCTCCAACTTCTCGGCAAACTCTTTATCGTTCGATACCTTGAATGTATTTATTCGGTGTGGCTTCAAACCGTGGCTTTTCCATATCCTGCCCACCGAGGACATGCTAATGCCGGCCTTATCTGCCATGAGACGCTGGCTCCAATGCGTAGCGTTTTCCGGTGTCTCTTGCGTCGTGAGTCTGATCACCTGTGCAACCTTGCGTGAACTGATTTTCGGTTTTCGCCCTGGCCGATACGCATCCTGGCTGATGCCTTCGACTCCACTGTCTGCATAGCGTTCTCGCCAGCGGCCCGCTTTCTGTCTCGTAATGCCCAGTTCAAAACCGATCTCTTCATTGGTCATGCCCTTGCCGGCCAGAAGAACAATTCGTGAACGCTCCGCCAATCGGACCGAGACAGAACGCGATTTAGATAACTTACTCAAACCCAAAACTTCGTCATCAGACAAAACAATTTCTACTGCAACACGCACGACAAGCTCTCTATATAGGGAAGAGACTATATGGTACACTATTTACGACGACCTACACTAGACAGTAGATCGCTTTACTTCGCCGTTACTCTTCGATTTCCATGTTCCAGGGCAGTAATGCTTCAAGCTTCTCCACCGTATCTGCCGCCGCAATGTGCGCCAGCACATGCTGGAGGTAAGTATAAGGTTCCAGGCCGTTCGCCTTTGCCGATTCCACTAAACTATAACAGGTCGCACTGGCTCGGGCCCCGCGGGAGGTATCTGCGAATAGCCAGGCGCGCCGACCAACCGCAAAGGGCCTGATCGCATTCTCAGCCAGCGCATTGCTGATATTCAACTGGCCGTCCTCGCAATAGCCAATCAGGTACTCCCATTGGTTCAGTGTGTACGTTATGGCCTTGTGGGTCAGGCTATCTTTGGGCACCCGGCTGACGTTCTTCTCCAGCCATGGCTTCAGGTCCTCGAGAATCGGCACGCTGAGTGACTGCCTTGCCTGTTTTTTCTTGTCGTGCTCCAGATCCTTGATCGATTTCTCTATCGCATACAGCCTTCGTATTTTACTGAGTGCAACATCAGCCTTGGTGGGTTGCCCCACTTTCTTTTGGGTGCTCCTGGTTTCCGCCGCCCGGCTGGCTTCAACGAACTTGCGCCGGGCATGGTCAAAGCATCCAATTCGGGTAATGCCCGCTATCCGGCACACCTTGCTGTAACCGGAATAGCCGTCGGCCTGCAACACACCACCAAATCCATCCAGCAGGCGTTCAGCCACCGCGCCAGCACGTGAGGGGTCGTATTCGAACAGCACTGATTGTTTATCCGGTGGGCCACCGCGTATCACCCACATCCATTTATCCGATTGGGCCGTTTTGCCCGTTTCCTTCAAGACTTGTATGCGCGTCTCATCCGCCTGCAGGTAATTCCCCTCAAGCTGAACCTCCCGGATCAAGTTGATCAAGGGCTGGAATACATCCTGAAGCCGTACAATCCAGTGGGCCATGTTGGAGCGGCTGATATCACCGCCGTAACGCTTGAGCATCCCCTCCAGGCGGTATAGCGGCAGTCCATCGGCGTATTTGGAGGCAATGATGTAGGCCAGCAATGCAGGACTGGCAAAGCATTTCCCCAGCGGATGAGCGGGGCGCTGTGCGGCGACAATGACATCTTCACCGTCAATATTGAATACCGCCTTCTCCTGCCAGTATTCCAACACCTTGACCTGGGCGGGAATAAACTCCAGCTCTTCCTTGACCTTGGTGAAGAAGGTTTTGGCTGCTCCTTCTTTTTCTTCGTCTGTCAGGGCGAGGTGGATCTGTACCCGTTGCAGCTTGTCGCTAAACCCGCGCTTTCTTTTCTTCTTTTGAGGCCGAACCCGGTCTTCTTCAGGCAGTTGCTCTTCGAGCTCACTCAGGGCGACTTCGATTTCAGCCTCATCGAACAAATCAGACTGAAACGCCAGTTTCTCACTACTGGCTCCGAATTTCTGTACCGTGGCCAGGCGCAAGTATTCTTCGAGCAGGACAATGCGTTTACCCTGTTCAAGGATGATGTGGTTTTTGTCGCCGAGGTGTTTCTGGTGAACCTCGTTTTTTTCTTCGAGAATCTGGTCTTTTACGGCGAGGGCAACAAGTAATTCAGCGACGGATAAGTTCTCGTAACACCCTTGTTTTTGTTGCTTTTTTATCGCCGATTGCATGGCGTAATTATAACATTCATGGCGACAAAAAGCTTTAAAATACAGACTCATAATGCAGTTTTTTGTGGCCTGTCATCAGGGAGATATCGTAGCCGTCCAGCAACCAATTGATCTGCTGGCCGGTGAGGGAAATCACGTCGTCGTCAGGGTGCGGCCACCGGAACTTCTCTTCCGCCAGTGATTTGTAGTACAACACAAACCCATTGTCCTCCCAGTACAAACATTTTATTTTGTTGCGCTGGCGATTAGTGAAGGCATAGAGGGCACCCTCAAAGGGGTTACGACCCAGTTCTCGCTCCACAATGGCGCTAAGGCCATTGACCGATTTTCTAAAATCTACGGAGTCCCGGTACAGATAAATCTGTGGCATGTCATTGGCCGGGCGGAAGTAGCGCGCCGTCACAATTGATCCAGTAACTGCCGCACCACCAACAGGTTTTCGGCACAGATACCTCGCACAATGAATCCGTTGGGCAGTGACAAGGTTAGCCCCCGATCGGCGTCAGGTCTGACACTCACTGCGGCAAAGCCACCTTGGTCTTGTTTTATAGAAGACACACGGATGGTATCGTCAAACTTCCGATGCCAGTACACAAAGCGATGGTAAGTCAGGTGATTGTGTTTGCAAAACCGGGTCTGGGACAAGCCCGACAGTTTCCAGGTTTGTATTTGCTGCTTCCAGTCAATACCTTGTGGCTGGGGCTGAGTGATATCGTTCATGATTTGCTCCTGTGTGGTTATCAGGAGAAAGTCTGGCGGGAACTCTTACAAAAAAATAGGTGCTGATTTAGGGGCGCTTACCTTACTTTATCGCCACCGCCACCAGGGGTTGTCACCTTTGCGGTTTTATCGGCCGCTGAAATATAGTAAGCCGCATTAAGGGGGCACGCAAAAATAACTTCGTATATTATACCGGTGCGATCATATAGTTCCACAGGGGAAGTTTTTCGTCTTTGTGGATGTTGAGTTCCTCCATTTGCTTGGCACCGATTTTCACACCCTTCTCATAGATTTTTTGGTCAATGTACGCCTTCACTTTGAGACCCGTGGTCGTTGAGGTTGTACTGATGTAGTTCTGGACGGTCTCAAAACTCTCAAGTGGCCGTCCAGCCCAGTTTTTACTGATCTCACTGAACAGCCTGTGCTCGATGGGATTCCATTTGGATGTCCCGGGAGGGTAGTGATTCACCGTGATGGTGATCCCTTGGCGGTTACTAAACTGTTGCAATGCGTGCTTCCAGGCCCGGCATCGATAACCGTTACTGCCGCCACAGTCCGCCAGTATGAGCAGTTCTTGTGCTTCGCTATAGCGGCGCCGGCCATCGTATCGCCACCACTTTTCTATGGACGATACCGCAAATTGTGAGGTGTCATGCGATGCACCGATAAACACCGACCCCAGGTTGGCCTGGGTGTCATAAATACCATAGGGAACCGCAAAACCGAGCCCCTCGGAGCGAAAGTCGTGGTCTTTCACCGCGACCGCTTGTTTGTGCCATGCCACCCCGGCGTTTTTGAAATTGCCTACGACCTCCTTTTTTTTCGTATCCACGCTGACCACCGGCAGTCCCTGCCTGGAAAAATGGTCCCGCGTGGCAAAGATATGCTGGAATTGCGTATCGCGGTCCACGGAGCAGCTCGAGGATATTTTCTTGTGGTTCACGCGTAGTGAGTAGCCTAGCTCTTTGAGAATGCGCCCCACGGTATTCGCACTGACCGCAATGCCACCGGATGTCGCTAACTCGCGCGCAATTTTCTCGGTGGTCCGTTTTGTCCACTTCAGGCCGGTCATTGGGTCCCCGGCCGTCTCATAATCCATCAGCGCCTCGATCTTTGCTATTAACTCCGGCGTTTTTTTTCCACCGCCTTGCGACCACCTCCGGCTTTGCGTGCCCGATCAACCTCGACCTCCCCACTTACAAGCTCCCGACGTCCCCGGGATACCGTTTGGGGATGCATGCCCAGCAGCTCTGCAATCCATGTATCCCCACCCAGACCATACTTGATCGCCTCAACGCCTGCATAAAGGCGGCGTTGTTTCTCGTCAAGCACGCTCAGGAAAATGATGATCGCGGCTTTCGCCTCATCCGATAGTTCCTGCTCTGCCACCTCCATGAGGTTACGCGACAATAGCTGCTGCTTGCGGATCGCCGGCTCGGTGGAGCAATAGAGATAACGGTTTGCCACCTTCTTGCGCGACACCTGCCCTTTATTGACCAGTCTGAGTAGCGATTCCTTGACGCTGACCGCCAGCAGTTGCTGAAGTTCATCGGCGAAGTACCCGCTATGACACTCGTCCACGAAATGCACGAGGGTGGACACCAGTGTGCCACGTTCGGAAAAGCGTACATCGTTGTATGACCATAGACCCTGGTGGTCGAATCGGGCCATCTGATCGAGTGTGTAATAGCGACCGCCGTGAGAGTAGCTTGATCGATAGGAGAGCGCTTTGAGCTTTCGTAACACGGTCTTGGTCACCTGTGTGCCAAGGTGCTCTTGCATCTGCTGCATGGTAACAACGGTGTTTGCGACAAGAAATTGCTTCAGGTCATCTGCTTGATAGGTAGTTGTTCTCATTTTGCAATATCCTATTGTCACCTTGTATCTTAAATATAGGCTACAAGGGGACATAGTAACAGTCAAGAAAATGCAGTGGAAGTGGTCAAAAGACACTGTATACGGGCGTAAACACCGCTAGTTTATCGGAGGCAGGCTATTGATACGGTGATTAATGTCTATTTGTTACTTTAGATGAATGATGTTATTTATGAGTGGACCCTAAGCGTCGAGTGATGAGTCACTGCACTCGTTGAAGGCGGTGCAGCAGAACACGCCACGAGCCCTATAATGGCACAACCGGCTATGAGACTCGTTATTTTAACCCGCATCGTCAACTCCCGCGACCCGGTACATTGTAGCGTCCAAATCTCTCCAAGCGCCATTGATTTTTGGGTAGTAATTTCTGTCTATCCTACAATTCTAAAAACGGGTAGCAGCGCTTTCCTGTGTGCCATCAATCGGGCGAATCCTATCATCAGTTGGGGCGGGGCATTGTGAAGCAAGCCTTTCCAGTGGCGTGGTACAACATCAATCTAAAAGGCAGCTATCGCTTCAAATCGACTGGCAAAGAGCCAGACTTAGAGCAAATGATGCGCCATATTGAGGGATATAAGACCGTACGATAAAGTAATACCCTTGGAAGCCACGGCTGACAAGGGCTACAGCAGTCTTTGTCCGTTTTGGTCGGAAAATCCCCAGGACCGCTACGGGGCTCCGTAGCGAATTGTGGCCTGAAACGTAATATCTGGCGCGGTTTCAACTCGGATGTCCTCAACAAAGTTCAAGTCGATTGACCACGCCGGAGAGAAACGCCAGCGTGCGCCGAGCGCAAGTAAAAGCGCATCCTCACCCAGGGCTGTCAGCTCACTATCAAGGGGGGCTGAGTGCGCATCTATCTGCGCCAACACAGAGAATCTCTCGCTTACTGCCCAATCGAGCGCAAGCCCTGCAAACCAAAGGTCTCGTTCTTGATACGGCCCCAAAAAGCCCGCTTTTCCGGCGCGTACATACCCCAGCTGACCGTGCCAGATCAGTGGCAAATCCGCGAGCTGCTCACCGGAAAACCTCAGCGCGAGAAATACATCATCGTCGCCGCTGCCCAGGAATTTATCCTCATCGGCGGAACCAAATTTATAACCCAGGGACAGTGCCGCTGTGGAAGATTCGTCGCGATAGAAAGAATAGTTTACGGCAAGCGTTGCGTCTCCCGCACCCGAGGCGTCATCGCGCAGATCAAAATTAGCACCGGGCCTGGCGTAGCGATAATCGAGCTGATCACGGTCCACATCCGGTCGACCACCGTCCGGCATTCCCCAGAAATCATGCCAACTGTCTATCAAACTATCTAATTCGCCTTCGGAGTGATCGATCCATGGAATGTCCAATTGAACATCCCAGTTGTCGGCAAAGCCATATCGCACTTCCAGCGCAGCCCGTAAGGTCTCACCATCCAGATTCAAGGCTTCACTTGAACTGGCATCCGCTACATAGTGGTTCGCCAACCCCAGCTGTCCAGCAAAACTGAAAGACCCCACCTCTATGCTGGCTGCACTGCGCTGGGAGGGAATACTAAACAAGCCCGATACAGGGCTAAGGTTTTTCACAAAAAAAGGTTCATCCGCCAAAACCGCAGGCGCGTGAGCAATCAAAGAAGTTATCCATAGGGTTTTATACCAAGGTGATGACAAACCGCTACTCCCAGGAAAAATCAATACCGCCCTGCTCTTTCATTTGCCCGATAACAAACGGCTTAAACAACGCCCCATCGCGGGTGTTGCACCACTGTTCGAGCTGCGGATCGAATTCGAAGTGAAAACCGCCTGCACGAGTGGCCAGCCACAGCTGTTTGGTGGGAGGTTGCCGGCTAAAGACCATAGTGGAACCACTTTCGAACTCCACG
Organism: Halioglobus sp.; assembly: GCA_965262875.1. GTDB lineage: Bacteria > Pseudomonadota > Gammaproteobacteria > Pseudomonadales > Halieaceae > JBALVT01. The sequence continues at coordinate 944,569 of OZ253569.1, read as the reverse complement.
GTGAGTACGCCACCGCCGGCCTCGTAATCCATATCCGAATCGATATCATCGAGCCGTAATTCCAGAGTGTAAAACAGTTGATCGATGCGCTCGTTAAATTCAGATTCAGTCATAGCAGATAATAAGAAGCGAGGTTTCTCCCCCAGAGGGTATTAATGATAAGGCCTGCTCGCACCAGTTACCACACAACGGTATAATCGCCAGCTTTATTCGCTGGATCACGAGCATGCACCGTCTATCTACCGCGATTTTTGCAGGGGGTTTCCTGCTCCTTAGCCTTTCGACGCTGGGGGGTTGCGGCCAGATTGGGCCTTTGTACTTCCCCGAAAGTGAGCCGGTGGGCGAACCTGAGGCACAAGCCGAGACTATAGCGGCGCCAGCTCCGGTTCCCGAACACACTAAACCCGAGCAGCCAGTTCAAGCTGAGCAACCCAGCAATTAAAGCGTATTAAAACCGAGAGTAACTCATGAACTATTTCCCCTACCGCAGCAATCAATTGTTCGCTGAAGACGTTGCTGTCAACGACATTGCCGAGGAATTCGGAACGCCCTGCTACGTGTATTCCCGAGCCGCCCTGGAAGCGGCTTTCAAAGAATACACCGCAGCATTGGCGGGCGCACCGCACCTGATTTGTTATGCGGTAAAGGCCAATTCGAATATCGCCGTACTGAATGTACTGGCAAGGCTCGGAGCCGGATTCGATATTGTCTCCAAAGGCGAGCTGGAACGAGTCATCGCTGCGGGTGGAGACCCTGCCAAAATCGTATTCTCCGGTGTAGGGAAAAAGCCCGATGAAATGGCCCGCGCATTAGATTTGGGGATCCTGTGCTTCAATCTCGAATCTGCAGCCGAATTGGAGGTGCTAAGCCAGGTCGCTACGAGCTTGGGGAAAACAGCGCGGATATCCGTTCGAGTGAATCCCGATGTGGATGCGAAAACCCACCCCTATATATCAACTGGCCTACGCGAGAACAAATTTGGCATTGCGGTCGACCGCGCTGTAGCGGTGTACCAACGTGCGGCCGAGCTTCCCAGTATTGAGGTTGTTGGCCTGGATTGCCACATTGGCTCACAGCTTACAGAGATGACTCCGTTTATCGATGCACTTCACAGGCTACTGTCACTGGTCGATACACTGGCGGACCAGGGAATCGTTATCCATCACCTTGATCTGGGCGGTGGCCTGGGCGTGCGCTATCAAGACGAACAACCCCCGAGCATCGCACAATACATCGCTGCGATCCGATCTGAATTGGGTTCGAGAGACCTGCAACTGCTGTTTGAACCGGGTCGCTCAATCACCGCCAACGCCGGGCTCTTGCTCACCCGTGTCGACTATTTAAAATCTACCGAGGAGCACAACTTTGCCCTGGTAGATGCCGCCATGAACGATATGCTGCGCCCAGCTCTCTATCAGGCCTGGCTGGGTATCGCTCCAGCCCAGATTAACGAGGGGCGAGAAACGGCTACCTGGGACATTGTCGGGCCCGTGTGCGAAACCGCGGACTTCCTGGGCAAGAGCAGAGAACTGGCCTTGGAGGCTGGCGATCTACTGGCAATCAGCGGCGCTGGTGCCTATGGCTTCACGATGAGCTCCAACTACAACAGCCGCCCCAGAGCAGCCGAAGTGATGGTCGACGGAGTCAAAGCACATCTGGTGCGGGCAAGAGAGACAATTGCTGATATTATGCGCGGAGAGAACGTTCTACCGGGCTAAAAGCCCAACCTCGGACAAGCGATGCAACTAAGATTTACCAAAATGCACGGCGCGGGCAACGACTTTGTCATGATCGACCTGATCAGCCAGTACTTCACCTTGCGACCCAAGCATGTGCGCCGACTGGCGGACAGGCATTTTGGCGTGGGTTGCGATCAGGTATTAGTTGTTGAGGCGCCCACAGAGCCAGAGATGGACTTCAGGTATCGTATCTACAACGCCGACGGCAACGAGGTAGAACAGTGCGGCAATGGCGCTCGATGCTTTGCCAGGTTTGTGCGCGAAAAGAAGCTGACAAGTAAAAAAACCATCTCGGTTGAGACTGCTGGCGGCCCAATTGAGCTAAGTGTGCTCGATGGCCACCGAGTTGAGGTCAACATGGGCGCTCCGGTACTTGAGCCAACTGATATCCCGTTTCTCGCAAGCCAAGGTGCAAAGAGTTACCCACTGAGTGTGGATGGAAGGAGTTTGGAAATAGGCGCAGTGTCTATGGGAAACCCCCATGCTGTGTTGCGCGTAGATGACGTAGCCAAGGCTGAGCTCGAACACCTGGGACCCCTTATCGAAAACACACCCGAGTTTCCTGAAAAAGCCAATGTCGGATTCATGCAAGTGGTCTCCCAGAGCCAAATCAAGCTGAGAGTTTTCGAGCGCGGTGTGGGTGAAACATTGGCCTGCGGCAGCGGCGCTTGCGCGGCCGTTGTTTATGGCATTTTGCAGGGTTGGCTGCAAGACACAGTGACAGTCAGCTTGCCGGGGGGTAAGCTTTCAATATCATGGGGTGGCCAGGGGCGGCCCGTCATGATGACCGGACCAACATCTGTCTCATTTGAAGGTAGCATCAACATCTGATACTACCTGGGCGTTTCGACACTAAGGGAACAATAACAATGTCTGGAAAAACCGATCCATTGGAAACACTCAACATCTCGCAGATGAATGACGACATGGTTCGTGACTACCTCATCGAACACTCTGACTTCCTACAGCGCAACCCGGAAATGCTCGACTACCTACACATCTCACACGCCTCGGGCAGCGCGATATCCCTGGTGGAAAAGCAGGTGGGCGTACTGCGCGAGCGCAATGTAGAAATGCGCCGCCGCCTCAACACGCTCACGGGCAACGCCAGGGACAACGATGTACTCTACGAGCAAACCAGAAGCCTGGTACTGGCGTTACTGGAAGCCCAATCTACGGCTGATCTGGGCCGAATTTTCAACGACTCTATGAAGAAGGAATTTAAAGTAGAGCACTCCAGTATGATTCTTTTTGGCGAAGACAAAGCCGCCGACAAAGGCTGTAGGATTGAAACGCTCGAAAGCGCCAAAACACACATAGGCGCACTCATTCGAGGTCGAAAGGCGGTCTGTGGCGCTCTGCGTAAGGAAGAACTGTCCTACCTGTTCCCAAAATCTGGAGATATCGGTTCTGCAGCGCTAACGCCGATGTACAAGGATAAAGAACTGGGGATTATCGCCGTTGGCAGCTCAGACGCCAGCCGCTACAGCAGTACAATGGGCACCGTATTTCTCACCCACATAGCGGATGTCATCGTTCGAATTTTACCGCGTCTCGAGCACTAAAGAGCTACCGACAATGGCCGAATCGGAAATCACTTACTCGACCGGCCAATTCCTGGAATACCTGCGCGATGTCAGGCAGCTGTCTCCGCACACCCTCACGAACTACCGCCGCGACTTACAATCTCTGGAAAGTTTCTGCCAGCAACGCAGTATAGCCAAAAGCCAGGACATTGACGAAACGGACATAAGGCAGTGGGTCGGCCAGTTGCACCGGCGAGGTTTGGCCGGTGGCAGTATTCAGCGCAGTCTCTCCGCCTGCCGCTCCTACTTCAATTACCTGAGCCGCGAAACCGGGCTGCAACGCAACCCAGCCGCGTCTATACAGGCGCCACGCAAGCCACGCAAGCTTCCCAAAACCCTGGATACAGATCAGGTCAGTAAATTTCTAAGGTTTGAAGCCGGATCAGATATAGCGCTGCGCGACAGCGCTATAGCAGAGCTTTTCTATTCCTCCGGCTTGCGCTTGGCAGAATTGGTAGCCATTGATGTGGATGACATCGATCGCCACTCACAGCTTTTGAGTGTGACAGGCAAGGGTAACAAAACCCGCACTGTCCCGATTGGATCTGTCGCCTTAAAAGCCATAGACGACTGGTTGCAGGTAAGACCGCCGGCCGCAGCGAATGCAGACGCCGCACAGGCACTTTTTGTTAGCAATCGTGGCACTCGTATCAGCGTGCGCAGCATTCAAGCGAGATTGAAGCTGCAGGGGAGAAAAAGCGGCATGCACCAGGACGTGCACCCCCATATGTTGCGTCACTCCTTTGCAAGCCACATGTTGGAATCCAGCGGTGATCTTAGAGCGGTGCAAGAACTACTGGGGCACGCCAATATTTCCACCACTCAAATTTACACGCACCTGGATTTTCAACATTTGGCCAAGGTGTACGACAAGGCGCATCCTCGAGCCAAGCGCAGCAAGTCGGAATAGCATGTCCGTGCCCAAACCCATAAAAGTCATCACCTTTGATTTGGACAACACCCTTTGGCAGGTCGAACCCGTGCTGTTGCGTGCCGAGGAGGCACAGCGCGTTTGGTTGTTAGCCAACCGACCGGGCACTATCGAGCACTATGATCACGAAAGCTTGTGGGAATTCAAAAAGTCTGTGTGGAAGCGACATCCAGAACTAGCGCACCAGATCAGTAAAATACGAATACAGCTACTCTATGAGCTGCAATTGGCGGCGGGGTTCAGCGAGGACGACTCTCAATCGGGCGCGGAGCAAGCCTTTAAAGTGTTCCTTGATTTGCGTCACGAAGTAGAGCTCTACGAGGAGGCCCTGGATGTACTGCAGCAACTCTCAGGCCAATACACTTTGGGAGCACTGACCAATGGCAACGCCGATATTTACAAAACGGATGCCGCCGAGTATTTCGATTTTGCCTTCTTAGCCGAAGATCTAGACGCCAGCAAACCCGCACCGGACATGTTTCACGCAGCGATGGAAAAAACTGGAGCTAGCGCTCTAGAAATAATTCACGTTGGAGATAACCCCAGCCACGACATACAAGCGGCGCAAGACGTGGGTTTTTACACAATCTGGATGAATTCTCAGGCCGAAGAATGGCCCGATATAAAAAAAGCCGATAGAAACATCGACTCTTTGAAAAAATTGCCCGCGGCAATCGAGAGTATTGTCAATTCCAGGTGAAGCGAGCGAGCTTACTGCTGTTTGAGAATACGCGCTCTGGTTCTAATGTAGAGTAAGAGGCAGAGCGTAGTCGGACTATTTCTCTGCCTCTCCTCTCCGAACCGTACGTGCACCTTTCAGCGCATACGGCTCTCCACTTAGTTTAGGCCAACGGCCATAGCAACATCAGTGTAGCGAGATGTGACTGTATTCCTGATCTCTAATCTAAGATAGGGGTTCGATTCAGGCAACCGCCAACGAAACGACATTTTCCGACTGCCCACCAATTGAAATAGCGAAGCGCCGCATAAATTGCCTTGGTCAGTCTTACCGAACAACACCCACGTTTTAGCCTTGCGTGGCTCCGGCTGCTTGAACCATTTCATGAGTAATGACCTGATATTGCAGCGGTACTTCTGAGCCAGCCAGCGCGCCAGCTTCCAGATGTTAGCGCCACAGTAAACCCGCAGTTATTTGCCGCAGAATAAAAGAACGACAAAGAGGCGACAGTGATCCGGCTTAACTCCAATCGATCACAGGCTAGAACGGCAGCTCATGATTTACCTCGACACTGTCTGTGTACTCTTGTTGCTCAATCCGGATCTCCTCGTACAGTTGCGCAATCTCATCACCATAGTGATCCCACAGTACCGATCTCAGGTCGCCGAGCAGCTGATAAATACAATCGGCTTGTTCAGCCGTCCAGTAGGTTGTGATTTTTAAGGTTTTCATTTAGCCTTTCCTCGCTTTTTGGTCTCGCGCCGCTTCGACGCACACTCCTGCGCTTCCTTCATGCGGTACGACTCACCCTCAATGGCGATGACCTCGCTGTGATGGACTAAACGGTCAATCAGGGAGACCACACACGCGGCATTGGGGAACACGTCATTCCACTCGCCAAACGGACGGTTCGTTGTCACCAAAGTTGAACATTTCTCATAGCGCCGGTTGATGATTTCAAACAGCAAGTCAGCATGACGATTGCTGTAGGAGAGGTAGCCCACTTCATCAATTACCAGCAAGGCGGGCCTGGCGTAGTGTTTCAATCGACGCTGCAGGGCATTGGCGCCATCCTGACCTGCCAGGTCGTTGAGCATCGCCGCTGCGGTGGTAAACAGCGCCGTATAGCCGTGCATGACAGCGTTATACCCCAGGTTCTGGGCGATCATCGATTTGCCCACGCCGTTGCTGCCCAGCAGGATAATATTGCTGGCCGTGTCCATAAAACCCAGTTGCATCAGGGCATGAATCGCTTGTGGGTCGATAGCGCTTGGCCACTGCCAGTCAAACTCACTCATCGGTTTGAACCGGCCCAGCCTGGCGCTGCTCAGGCGCCGTTCGAGTGAGCGCTGTTTGCGCTCGGCAAGCTCCCAGGCGATGAGCTGTGCCCGCCAGGGGTATTGCTCGTCGGTGATCTCGCCCCAGTGCGCCAGCACGCCGTGGAGCTTCAGTTCAAGTGCCTGCTGTTTGAGTTGCTCGATATCAATCATCGGTATCATCTCCTGTCTCGCTTCGGGTGCCATTGAGCTTGTCGTAATCGGCAAGCCGAGCCAGCTTGACGCTGTAGTGTTTGACCTTCGCCGGCACGGCGACAGCAAGCGGTGGCGGCAGGTGCTGTTCATCACGGCGGCGCTCAAGAACGTGCTGCACCGCCTCCGGGTAGGGTGATTGCCGATCAAGTGCTTCACCCAGAGCTACATGCAGCTCGTCCCGCCCATAATCATCAAGCAGTTGATTGAGTAACCGGACCGTGGTTTTAATGACATGTCCACGCTGTGCCGATTGCTGCAGCAGCGTCTGGGCGTGCGCCGAAGCATGGCTCAGGCGATCCTGACCCCGGTGTAGTTTGGCGTGGGTTTTCTCCAGCCATAGGGCATTGATATGCGCCTCCTGTTCGATTTGCTCCCCTTTGCCAAAGCTGCGCTGATGCTCAGCAATGCATTGATCGCCCTCCACTATCTGGAGCCGCTCCAGGTCAGCGCTCACGCTCAATGGCTTGTGCACGTATTGATGGGGAATGGAGTAATCATTGAGATCGAAGCGAACATAAGGGGTTTTGGCGGCCCGCACGGGCTGTCTCTATCAGGGGGTATTAATCCTTCCTATACTCCCGAGTTTCCTATGGGTAAAAGCCAAACAATGGTCAAGAATGTGGTACAAGAGTCTTTTTTTATGGAGATATTCAAATGAAAGATACCGCGTTGTTTACTCAACTTTTGGGGCTTGGCGACCCATGGAAAATCACGGCTATTACCCCGGATCTGACCGACAAATCAATTACCCTCCAGATAGATTGGCCAAAGGGAACGAAAGGCGCGTGTAGTGTCTGCCATGCCCTTTGTTCGGTTTACGACCATCGTGAGCAACGCACATGGCGACACCTTGATACGATGCAGTTCAAGACGCAGTTAGTTGCTCAGGTTCCGCGTATTCATTGTAAAGCGCATGGAATCAAAAGCCTGAAAGTACCGTGGGCAGATACGCAGGCACGCTTTACGCATTTATTTGAGCGTTTCGCTATTGATGTGCTGTCGGCTGCCAGCAACAAGACACAGGCCGCAAAACTACTTGGTCTGTCGTGGGATGAGGTGCATCATATTCAATCCCGAGCAGTGAAAAGAGGGATGGACAGACGCTCTGTTGAGGAAGTGAAACACCTTGGCATCGATGAAAAAAGTTTTCGCAAGGGGCAATCCTATGCCAGCCTGCTGTACGATTTGAATGCGTCCAGAGTGCTTGAGGTCGTGGCAGATAGAACGGCGGAATCGGCAACCGCATTGCTGTCCACGCTTCCAGAACAGCAGCGTAATGAAGTAGCTGCTGTTGCCGTGGATATGTGGGTTCCATTTATGACGGCAGTTGAGGCGACTTTACCGAACGCCGCTATTGTTCACGACAAGTTTCATATCGTCAGTTATCTTACAAAAATGGTTGACCAAGTCAGGCGCAAAGAAAATAAAACATTAAGAGCCGCCGGTATCAATGACCTGGTCGGGTCTCGCTATACCTGGTTACGCAATCCCGACAACTGGAGTGAAAAAGATGAAGCCACTTTTTATGGCCTTCAATCAAAGGGGTTGAAGGTTGCCCGAGCCTGGGCAATCAAAGAGACGCTGCTTGACCTGTGGACTTACAGCTACGATAAACCAGCCCGAGCGTTCTTTAAGAAATGGTACTGGTGGGCGACACATTCACGTCTAAAGCCGGTCATATCAGTCGCCAAGATGCTAAAGAAACATCTCGACAACATAATGACTTACTTGAAACATCGCATCACCAATGCGACCGCAGAAGGATTTAATTCAAAGATTCAGACAATAAAATCGGCTGCCCGAGGATTTAGAAACTTCGAAAACTATCGAGTTTCAATTCTGTTCCACTGTGGAAAACTCAACCTCTACCCACAGGATTCCCAGTAGAACCCTTTTCACTGCTCGGGATTGAATATGATGCACCTCATCCCACGACAGACCAAGTAGTTTTGCGGCCTGTGTCTTGTTGCTGGCAGCCGACAGCACATCAATAGCGAAACGCTCAAATAAATGCGTAAAGCGTGCCTGCGTATCTGCCCACGGTACTTTCAGGCTTTTGATTCCATGCGCTTTACAATGAATACGCGGAACCTGAGCAACTAACTGCGTCTTGAACTGCATCGTATCAAGGTGTCGCCATGTGCGTTGCTCACGATGGTCGTAAACCGAACAAAGGGCATGGCAGACACTACACGCGCCTTTCGTTCCCTTTGGCCAATCTATCTGGATGGTAATTGATTTGTCGGTCAGATCCGGGGTAATAGCCGTGATTTTCCATGGGTCGCTAAGCCCCAAAAGTTGAGTAAACAACGCGGTATCTTTCATTTGAATATCTCCATAAAAAAAGACTCTTGTACCACATTCTTGACCATTGTTTGGCTTTTACCCATAGGAAACTCGGAAGAACCCTTTAAAAAGGGCTGTGGAATAGTTCCCAAGAATCGCAGTGAGGGGGAAATTCATGAGGTCGCAAGTTTTGGGTCTCCCGTCGAATCAGTCAGGGCATACATAAAAAACCTGAACCAAAATCAGGCCTACAAGAGTCTGCGTCAAATACGCGCCAACAGGAGAATGCAATCGGGGCAGATAACCGGAGGGGAACTTGCAAATGGACTCATCAAATACTCAGAGCGCGGCGAAGAGTATGTTCAGGAAATTAAGAACCTTATTCAGCATAACAATCTGGAGTCCGCTGGCTCATAGCGATGCAAAAGACCAATTGGTCTGATACGCTCATGAACACATTTTATTGAGATTGACCTCAGCATGTCCGAGCAACAACTGGTACTGGTAGAAAAACGTGACAATGTAGACTGGGTAACACTAAACCGCCCGGACAAACTTAACGCCTTCAATGAAGAGCTCGTCGACGCGCTTGTCGACTACTTCAGAAACCTGGCCAATGATCACAGTGTAAGAGTCGTCGTTTTAAAAGCGAATGGCAGAGCATTTTGTGCGGGACTGGATTTTAGCCCGAACGCGTTTTCAGCCAACGAAAAGACTCCTAACATCGTACTCAAGCTGCAGAAACAAATAGCGGAGGTTTATCGGGCAATGCGTCGCTGTCCACAGCCCATCATTGCCTTAGTTCATGGAGCAGCGTGCGGGGGCGGTTTCAGCCTCGCTCTGGCGGCGGATATTCGAATAGCCGGTGAATCTGCAAAAATGAATGCCGCCTATATCACGATAGGCCTCACTGGCTGTGATATGGGGTCAAGCTACTTCCTGCCCCGCCTTGTGGGGACATCAGTGGCATCAGAGCTTCTGCTCACAGGTCGCTTTATCGAGGCGCCTCGCGCGTTGGCCGTCAATCTCGTGTCGCAGGTAGTACCCGATGATCAACTTGAAGAAGCAGCGCAAGCTTTTGTTGATGACATGCTAAAAACCAGCCCACTGGGGCTGCGCTTAACGAAAGACGGTATTAATCTGGGAGTGGATGCCAATAGTCTGGACGCAGCTATGGCCGTTGAAGATCGCCAGCAAACATTACTATCTCTAACCGAGGATGCGGGGGAAGCCGCAGCTGCTTTCTTTTCAAAACGCGCACCACAATTCAAAGATCGTTAAAAGCTTGCACGGCTGATTGATTCCAGCCAGGGGTAACTCTCGCCCCTGGCGGTTTCTGGGGGGTAGTAAGCGACTAAAGCACTGAACTTTCCAGCTGCACATCGGCTCGTTCCCAGATTTTTTCAAATCGACTGCGCTGCTCCGCTGCCTCCGCTTTTTTCCCCTGCCTCTCCAGGGATAAGGAAAGACCCAAAAGTGACCAGCCATTGCGTGGGTACTGTTTCAGGTCGTCCCGGAAAACGGTCTCAGCCTGAGCTGGCTGTTCTGCCAGCAACAATGCATGGCCTAGTGATTGTCGGGTAGGGTAATACCAAAAAGGTGGTTCGGTATAGGGCAACGCTTCCTGGCCCTCAACCGCTTTACTAAAATGACCGATAGCAGAGGTAAAATTCTCCCGGGCCAACGCAAGTTCGCCTCTTCCAAGTGACTCGGCGATGGAAAGAATTTGGCTTGCAGGATAGTCATTACCGTCCAGGAACCAGATAGATTCATTCGCAAGCAGCGGAGCCAGCTCAGCCAGCTCAGCTTCGGTTGCGGCAAGATCCCCAGTCCGTGCAAACGCGACAGACCTCGCGTAATGCCAAATCGCCAGGGAAAACTTCAGCTGCTCAGGTGGTTTCTGCTCGTTCAATATCTCATCCCAACGGGCGAAGCGAACCAATGACAGCAAGGGTACTGTTTGAAAAAATTCTACCGTGGGAAACTGTTCAATCTGTTCAAGCCGGATATTGGCCGCTACTTTGCGACCCGCCTCTATAGCTATCTTACTCCGGCCCTCCATACTCGCCGACGCCCACAGGAAATGAATATTGTGGGGGTAGTACATCGCCGGGTAGAAGCCCTGAGCATTGCATTGCGCTATATAGTTCTCGTCCACCTTGGCGGCGAGTACATTGGCTTCCGACGCGTCGTAATAACGGCCAATGCGCCAGTAAATATGCGAGGGCATGTGAACCAGATGGCCCGACCCAGGAACCATGTCCGCCAGCAAATCTGCAGCCACTTCAGCTCGCGCAGGATTGGAGGAGGCCTCTACCGCATGTATGTATAGATGGAGGCTCAGGGGATGGCGCTGGTTTCGCTGCATAACACCTTCCAAAGCCGATATCACCTCCCTGGTATCAGGCCTTGGATTTCCACCATCGAGCCAGTAATCCCAGGGCATTGTGTTCATAAGCGCTTCTGAGAACATCGCCTGAATATCATCATCGAGCGGATACTTCGCCGCCAGCTCGCGCATAGCTTGAGCATAGGCAGCATCCAGAGGCCCCCTCGCAGATTCCGGATCTCCATTGAAGCGAGTGCTCTGCGCCGCGATTAAATCTCGCTCTCGTTCCGTCGTGTTGGCCGCCAGAGAGTTCGCCATGCGAATCGCGGCATAGGCCGACCCTCGCTCAGCCGGCGACATAACGGCCTTCCCTTTGCTAGTCACATTAATATTGGGACCCGTCGCCAACGCTTCGCCCCAGTAGCACATTGCGCAATTGGGATCCAAACGCTGCGCCGCTTTAAATGCCCGGATTGATTCGGCGTGATTGAACCCCGAAGCCAAGGTCATACCCTGATTAAAATAGCGTTGGGCCCAGGGATCAGATGTGCTTATCGGATGATCGAAACCTCCCATGCCTTCCAGTAGGGGCGCCTGGGCCTTGGCGATTACCTGCGCCGAAGCGGCGTGATCGGAGCCAGCGGTGACGCTTGTGGCCTGATCCATCGAGGCGCACGACGTACCACCTAAAACTATTGCACATAACGCGAAGTAAATTGCTCTCATAACAGCCTCCTGCTGAACCAACTAGTGTAGTGTATTAAACAGATTAATGATATAATGATTACTTCATTCACTACCCGTGTGAAGCTAATGCCCGCCCAAATAAATATAACTTTAACAGCGCAAGAGAAAAAGCAGTTGGAAAAAAATGTTAGAAGCAAAACGACACCGGTTCGATTGGTAGAGCGCTCAAGGATTATTTTGCTCGCTGCAAAAAATGTTCCCAACTACAAAATTGCTGAAGAGCTGGAAATTGATGTCAACAAGGTAGGCCGATGGCGCAATCGTTTTTTTGAGAGAGGGTTTCGGGGAATAGAAAAAGATGGCTCTTCTCCGCTTTGTTGAGTGAAAAAAGATGCTGACCATCAAGTAACCTGTTGATATGTTTGGTTTATGACAACTTTACATAGGGCAGGTATATGACCATCAACATCTCACGGAATATTTTAAACCTCACGGGGCAACGTGTAAATGAAATTAAACTGGACGAAGAGGGTGACAAGATTGTTATTCACTGTAGCCGGGACGCCCGCAGGAGCACTATAGACCCCACCACAGGCAAGAAGGGAACTATCAACCAGCATATTCGCCGGCAGGTTAAGGATATCCCCCTTTTTGGGTATCCATGTGTGCTCGACATTGAACTGGCCCAAGTGTTTATTAGCAAGGGTGAGCGCCGCATTGAGGCGTGTGATTTTGTCGATAAAGGGTGCCGTTTCACCCACCGGTTTTGCCGACTGATCAGTGGATTATGCCGCCATATGTCTATTCAGGCCGTCTCCAGGCATTTGGGGATACGATGGGAGACAGTAAAGAATATCGACAAGGCATACCTGATGGAAACGCTCCCTGCGCTTGATCCTGCACAGTTGACTGGCTTGGAATATATTGGTGTCGATGAAGTTGCCAGGGCGAAAGGCCATGACTATATGACGGTGGTCTACGATATGGTCGGAGGTCATCTGGTCTGGGTGGAAGCTGGTCGAACTGCCGAGGTGTTTGCAAGATTTCTAAAACATCTCTCCCCGGATACATCCAGTAAAATCAAGGCCGTAGCTATGGATATGGGCCCTGCTTATCAAAAGGCTGTCAGGGAGTGCTTGCCGTTGGCAGACATTGTGTTTGACCGTTTTCACGTCATGAAAAATTACAGCAAAGCTATCCATAATCAGCGCCGGCTTGAGTTCAGGAAGGCCGATCCGAATGGTAAAAAACTGATGAAGGGGACGCATTATCTGTTGCTCAAAAATGCGGATAAGTTGAGTGAGAAACAAAGTAACAAGCTGCAAACGTTGTTGGATAGCAATAGCAACCTGAATGCGCTCTACGTTTTAAAAGAACAGCTTCAGTATCTGTGGAGTGCCACTTCATTTGAGGGGATGGCAGAGCAACTGGAAAGTTGGTGCTTGATAGCAGATCAGTCACACATGCTCTATCTGAAAAAGTTCGCAAAATCGCTCAGAAAACATTGTGTCGGCATCTGCAATTATGCAAAACACAAGCTAACAAGCGCCAGGATAGAGGCTGGTAATGTCAGTATAGGAATGATCCGTAAGCGCGCCAGGGGCATCAGGGATACCGAGTACTTCAAACTCAAAATTAGACAATCATCCCTCCCAGATAATCAATCTATGTTCTATTTGAAAACCTAGAATCACTCAACAAAGCGGAGAAGAGCCAAAAAGATTTGCCAAGAGGGGCTAATCACGGCGGCAAGAATTCTGCGGACCAGGCAAAGCTGCGGTCGAAAGTCATCAAGATAACCACGCAGGAAAAACCCAAGGATGGCACCCACTGGACAACCCGGGGTTTGGCAAAAGTGATGGGCATTAATCACTCCTTTATAAATAGAGTGTGGCGAGAAGTTGGTCTGAAGCCACACCTGGTTGCTCAGTTCAAGGTGAGCAACGATCCTGCCTTTGAAGAAAAGCTACGCGATGTTGTTGGCTTGTATTTATCGCCGCCAGAGAATGCAGTTGTTTTCTGTGTTGACGAAAAGAGTTCCATTCAAGCGCTGGACAGAACGCAGCCGGGATTGCCGATGAAGCCCGGGCGCGGCGGAACCATGACTCACGACTATAAGCGTCATGGTACAAGCACCTTGTTTGCGGCACTGAACACCCTGACTGGTGATGTTATCGGTGAGTGCAAAAAGCGTCACCGGCACCAGGAATTTTTGGCGTTTCTGAAGACTGTGGAAAAACAAACACCCAAGGAGTTAGACCTTCACCTTATCGTTGATAACTACGCGACGCACAAACACGAAAAAGTGAAGAACTGGATTAAGCGTAATAAAAGGGTTCACTTACACTTTATTCCAACCAGTTCTTCGTGGCTAAATCTGGTGGAGAGATTTTTTGGTTTGTTGACAGAAAGGCAACTGCGCCGTGGTGTATTCACATCGGTACAAGAGCTGGAAGAGACCATCATGGATTTTATTGAGAGGCACAATGAAGATAAAAAGCCATTTGCCTGGACAAAGTCCGCAGAAGAGATTTTGGAGAAAGTGGGGCGCGCAAGGCATGCACTCTCAAATCATCAGTCAGTTTAATACACTACACTAGACAATGGAGCCAATGCACAAGATATGATCGTGGTTACACTACCAGGACACTGTATTCATGCATGCAATGGCGAATTTAAAAGTTTGTAAACGGTCCATAAGAGTGTAGCAGCGGATTTGAAGAGCATTAGATTTTTTGTCGCCAAATTGTGCGCCCTTTGGCCTGAATTAGCTCAGGACCTTCACCTGGAAAATCAGCGCTCGATGACATTGAGATAGGCAATGCTATCCGCGTTATCAATCAAGGTGCCATTTTCCAGCTCTTCGGTACGCTCACTGATCTCCAACATTGCCTGGCCTAGTCCTTTAGATGTAATGACCAGTTTTCCGGGCTTTAACAACATCTCACCCAGGTAAGTTAGGAAATTCGACAGCTCGCTAGTGGGGCGAATATAGGCGGAACGATAGCCAAAAGTGCGCAGCGGTGTTCCGCGCGCCATTGCAGCCAATTCCAGCTCCGCTCTACCCTTCTCTCTCGCCCAGTGTTCATCTCCATTGGGATCGGTACCCATACCGGTCACATTGTGAAGCGACATCGGACCCTCTTTCCTAGCCGACAGCCACTGGCGGGTAAAGGCCAGGGGGAAATCAACGTGGATCAATGTATAAGTTGAATCGTCCATCCCGATGGAACTAGCACCTAACCCCCACAGCACCGTGTTTACTTCGCCCAGGACCAACTGCAAACTGCTAAAGTCAGTAAAGTCCTTGTGGAGGTGCAATTGAACGCGACCTGAGTCCACGCCAGCGTCAATCCGAGGCGAAGAGCGGCGGCTGACAACGTGAACTTTCTCGACTGAACCCTCTTCCATAGCTGCCTTGAGCAGCCCATCGCCAACAGAACCGGTCGCGCCCAGAACCATCACCACTCGATTAGCCGCTGGATCGCGCACGGGATCTGCTTGAGGAGTAATACTCCCCAAAGTTGCAAAGCCCCAAATATCAAACGCAACTATCAGCGCAAGGAAACCCAGTAAAAGATATCCGCAGATTCTTAAAAGCAATTTCAAAATGACTCTCTCCGCAACAAATCGAAGAACTCAGCCTAACCAATCCCCCGGCCACTAGCCATTGATTTTATGGGAGTTCTGGACCGATACTTGCGTACCGACAAAGCGCCCAGGACATGGAAAAGATTATGATCACCACGACTGCAATACTTGAACCTGTTATCGCCCTACTGTTACTCACCTGTGTGATGTGGATATGGATGTATGCCACTCGGCTGCCCGCAGTTCAAAAAGCGGGTATGGCTATGGACCCAAACCTTCCAAAGGGTGTTCAGATGTCCGAACTCCCTGCTACGGTCCGTTGGAAAGCAGACAACTACAATCATCTGCTTGAACAACCTACTATTTTCTATGCTGTTGCCCTAACACTGGCACTGCTGGGCGCCGGTGATGGAACCAATGCGACACTCGCCTGGGTCTATGTTGCGCTGCGGGTTGTTCACAGCCTCCACCAGTCGTTGTGGAATAAAATTGAAATTCGATTCGTCATTTTCTCACTATCCTCCTTAGTGCTAATCGCCCTTGTCGTACGCGCCGCTCTGCTAGTCTGGGCCGCTTAGCACTCATTGGAGTGGATGAGCCCACGGATTGAAGTTAACCTGCATGGGCATAACCACAGAACAATAGGCAAAGGAGTACTTTCTTGGAGACCTTAAGCTGGCTGTTGCCAGAACTGAGCCGCGCCCAGTGGCTCGCTCACAGCCTCATCTTTCTGGTAAACATCAGCCTGCTGGTTTTGGCTCGGCCGATGCTCAACCTGGTGGAAAGTAATAGGAACAACGAATCCAAAATACGTATTTTTAACTCGCTCAATATTCTGGTTCTAATTCTCCACATACTGGACCTTGTACTGCTCAGGCTAAGCGCGAACTACGAGAACTTTTTAGTGAATGTCGGCATGAGCTTAATGTCGGTGTACGCAGGCGTGTTTTGCTACACACTTAGCTGCTTTCTTTCGCGAAGGCGGTTTGGCTATGAAAAAGAGATGGACGGAACCACCGTCTATCTCGACACCTATAGCACTCGGCTGGTTGACCTGCTTTTTTTACTCGCCATTGCCCTCATGGTGATCTATAGCCTTATCAAGATCTGGGAAGCGGACAGCATGCTCGAAGCCACGGGCATTTTTGGAATTATCGCTGCGCTACTGGCCTTTACCAGCGGTATTTGGGCGCCGGATATCATCAGCGGCTTGATCATCCTCAACACCGAGATGCTGGAAGACGGCGACGTGGTGGTTGTCGATGGCTTTCCGGATGAATACATTATCAGTAAGGTCACGCTCGTATACGTTGTTCTTTACGACGTTCGCAATAATCATCGCACGCTTATTAGAAACAGCCAGTTCACCCAGCGAAAAATCGATAATCTCAGCCGGATCGCCAGCACGGACGGGGTCAGGCAGGCACTGAAATACAATATCGGCTATCCGGTCATAAACTCCTCAAACCGCGAGGATCGCGCCGCAGAGCTGGAGGTATTCCATGGAAGAATCGACCGAATGTTCGAAAGAGCTTTCGACGAATGCTCCGATAAGAAAGACATTAAAATCAATCCAAAGGGCGAGTTCGAATGGGATCTGACCAGCGCGGGGGATTACGCGCTGGAGTATACTTTGTGGGTTTATCTGGAGCGAATTCCCAACACCAAAGTCACGGCCACAATCCGTCGGCATTTGATGGGGACACTGAACAAGGTCAACAAAGCCATCTTCGACTCCTCTGTGGCAGAGGGTATAGATCTATCTACGCCGAATCTAACCGCGGTGAAACTCATTGGCGAAAAGGATGAACCAGCCGCAGTCCCCGCTACTTACTCTTAGCGCTTTTCGCCGGTCTGGCGGCCGACACCTTTGAGCGATAACTGTTGGCTGCAGCCGTATTTTCAAAAGGGCCAACTCCAGTCTTAATCGTTATTTCCTGCCCCGGAGCCAGCTTGTGAGAACCTCGAAGAGTTTGCGCTTGGCCAACACTTGTCCGGCTCGTGAGCTGTGCCAGTTGCACTTTGACTCCGGCGACAGCAATACCACTACTATTTTTAAGCGCGACTCTAAGCATGCCTTTTCTGTCCACATAAGGCTTACTCAGAATATATTTGTCGGGCATCTGCGCTAACTCCAGGGTAACTAACCTGGCTTTCGCCTGACTGCTGACCTCCCCTTTACCACCGCTGGCATTTCGATAAAAATTCAGCGCACTCTTTTTGTCACCGCTGGCCATCGCCAATTCGCCCAGATGAAATGCGGCGACCTGAGTTGGAAGCAGTGCATAGCTGGCCTTCAAATCTTCCCTGGCGCCAGGTTTGTTGCCATTGTCGTATCGCAAAAGCCCTCGATAAAGTTTTGGGGCAAAGTACTCGGGTGATTTGCGAATGGCTGTGCTAAATGCCTTTTCGGCATTGGATGGCTTGTCCAGAATCTCCCAGGCATGACCGCGCAATTCCCAGAATTTCCCGTCGTTGGGCTGAATGGCAATTGCCTCATCCAGATACTTCAGCGCTTGTTTGCCCTGTTTTTCCTTGAGTGCCTCCATGGCCTTCTTTTGCGCTTCATAAGCACCTTTATCTTTGCGCAATTGGGCAGTTTTCTGTTGATAACGTTTGCGATAACTCTCCCCTGGAGGCATTTTGGCCGCTCTTTTGATATTTGCCTCCACCCGCTCCTGGGAAGGGGGATGGCTGGCGAACAACTGACTGAGAAAATCCTGCTGCTTGCCGTCTTTTAAAGAAACAAATAGTTCCTGAAGCCGCACGGCACCTGCGGGGGAATATCCAGCGCGAGACATATATTCCATCCCGTATTGGTCCGACTGTAATTCGTCATCGCGCCCATATTTAGCCAACCAGGCACCCCCACCCAATTGAGCGGCCATACCTCCGAGTTGGCCATAACCCTGAGTTTGGGCCGCAATCGCTGCAATTTGAGAGACCACCCCTATAAAAGTACTCCGTGTCATCTGCGATGCGCCGTGCCTGGCAGCCGCGTGAACCACCTCGTGCCCCAGGACGGCAGCCAATTCAGACTCGTCATTGAGTAGGCTCAGAAGCCCCCGATTGATTGCGATCTTACCGCCCGGCATCGCCCAGGCATTGGGCACGGAGCTATCCAGAACCACAAATTCATAGGGCAACCCAGGTGCGTCACTCACTGCGGCGAGTTTGTGCCCCACCTCGGCAATGTAGGCCTGCAGGGATTTGTCGAGCGTGTATTGCCCCCCTTGAGATTGCTGAGAGGGCCGATAATTTTTCTCCCCAATCGCAAGTTCCTGACTCGTAGAGATCAAAGACAGCTGGTTTTTCCCTGTCACCGGGTTAACTGAACAAGCGGCGGCAAACACTATCGCCGTACACAGCAAAACACGAACCACATATTGAACCATCAACTCGACTCCTTCGGGCAGATCAACAAGACAAAGGTACCGCAACCTTAAAATAAATTCTTGCGTTTTTGTCAGGGCATGCTCTATTTTCCGCTGTTGGCGCTTTAAGCCATGACCCTGTCGGAAGCGGCCATTCATTTAGACGCTCACACGGCTTTAAATGGCACTGCGGATTCAAGTCGCTAGTGCAATCGGTGGGTTGATCCCAAACAGTACTTGGTTGGGGGTTTTAAAGTCCAGACATTTTCTTGGCCGGTTGTTAAGTTTATCAAAGATTCTCTGGACACACTCCGGCGTCATATCATCAAAGCTAGATCTTTTCGGGGCGTATTGGCGGATCAGACCATTTGTATTCTCATTCAATCCCCGCTCCCATGAATGGTAAGGGTGCGCGAAGTAGCTTTCAGCCTGCAGCTGTTGGGCGATAACCTCGTGTAAGGCAAACTCCTTGCCGTTATCATAGGTCAGTGTTTCTACCGGGGCGGCTAAGGGGGAAAGCGCCCCAAGTATCGCTTCCTTGACGGCCTTCGCCGTTTTATTGGGGGCCAGGGCGATCACTGTGAAACGTGTCTTTCTCTCAACAGCCGTCATCAGTACGGAGCCACCCAAGCGCCCAATGATAAGGTCCATTTCCCAATCACCAATACGCTTGCGCTCATCAACAATCGCTGGACGCTCGTCGATACTTACCCGGTTCTTTAGCTGCCCGCGCTTGTCTGGGCTCCCGTAACGCTTCTTACGTTTCTTTTGGCAGCGCAAGTGGGCATGGAGGTCGCCCCCGGCCTTCTTGTCGATCAGAATGTACTGATAAATCCATTCTGGACTAACAGATTGCAGGATTGATTTTGCTAGCCAACCGCTGATCTGCTCTGGACTCCATTCCTCCCTCAGTAGCGATTCAACCCGCTGCCAGGTTATCTCTGTAATACGTGTATGGGTGTGGTGATGCTGCCGTTCAGTGGCAAAACGCTGGGCCTGCTGGGGCCTATAACCACGCAAGCCCGTATTGCGACCAAGCTCTCTGCTAATTGTCCCAGGGCTTCGTCTAAGCTCTCTGGCTATGGCTTTTTGTGTAAAACCAGCTTTTAAAAATGCTTCAATCTGGTATCGTTCGTATTCGGTCAACTGTGTATAGTTCATGTGTAATTTCCTTGGTCGAGAAAATGGCACTGGATTGTACCAGTTGGCCACCTGCTCTAGAAATTGCACTTATGACTTGAATCTAAGCACCATGAATATTAATGACAGAAGTTTCATGACCAACAAGCATTTCGTCTTTGAAGGCTCCCAGGCTCAGGGCCCGGCTATCAATCTAGTGGAGATGTCTGGACTGAAACTCCCTATACGGAGCAGTCATGCTTCTCCAGAACGATTAAAGCGAGATGCATCCTGGATGCAGGTAGAGGCGGCGACGCTCTGCGCCTCATTACGAAATCCCCGACCTCGCGCTTGTCCCAGTCAATGCCGGACACATCCGAAGCTCTGCTCGACAGACAAAGCGATCAATATTGGTATGCCAACAAAATGCTGAAGGTATTGAGTAAGTAAGTACCATGCAATGCATCAAAAAAATGTTCAATCGAGAAAGACCAGCGGACGACGCGACAAGACTGACACTCGAACGTGCACAACACATCGTTGAGGAGTACGGAAATTTCTTGAAGATTTCCGCAACATTGCCAGGACGAGTCGCTGATACAAACGCATTGCCTCACGCTAAGGAGACTATCAAGACCGCAATTACTGTTTGTATCTACTTGACACGAGACCCGGTTAGAACTGAGCAGCTCAGATACAATTATCTGATGCTTTCAAACTGGCAGGATGACGTAGGGGCAGAAACTTTGGGCGTAGACTTTACTCAACTTGATTTGAGCGTTGATCCGATTGCACTCAACGAGCTGATTCAGGAGATCAGTGTATGTATGGAAAAATGGACGCCTATTATAGAAGCTGAGCAAAAACAATTACAGGCCGAATTAAAAGCCATGGGTGCCTATCGATCACGGGCTCTGATGTAGAAAACCGCCGATTAACTCAACTTGCAAGAACAGCGCTGAAGGGAATTTCCCCCGACCAATTAGTCAGCCGCTGAACCACCGTGAACCACTTTTCCATGTCATCGTGGCTGGAGTCCTTGAGGGCCAAACCCACCCAGAACCCGCTTCGATTGGTGGCTGGCTTTACCCACATGGCCTCCCCTACCAGCTCGAGGCTTTCTGTCCAATCATCCAGGGGCGCCGCAATATTGAGAGTGCTGCCCTGAGCAATGGCCTCTGGCACCCATATTCGCAAACCGCCCACTGAGATATCCAATGTTTCGCAACGAATAATTTTATTGTCCGCCTCTGAACGACTGTGCCGTTTTACTACCTCTACATAGATAGCTTTTTCAATACTTACGCGCTCGTGCGCCCGTCTGTCAGCGAAGTCATCTACCATAAATTTTTGTGTCATTTTCTACTCCTGGGTTTGAAGTATAGGACGTGTTTTTGCAGCTTGCGATTGTAAATATCGCACTTGCATCCGAGGCAAAAAAAGGGGGATACGCTGGGGCACTAGTAATTATACGTATGCACACTTTCCCTAAAAAAATCAGACGCTGTATCGCGAAAAAGCAACAACGCTCTTTTTAATTTTTGTCAATCTCAGATATCTATCATGGTAGGAAACGTTTGGAGTGCGTCCGGAAATTGACCAAAACCCAGTGTTGCCGGAAACCGACTAGGACAGAGTGGGCGACCAGGGAACACCGTTGATATGGCCACCACCGTCAACGTATAAGGTATTCCCAGTCATGTAACGCGACATGATGGTATCGCGCAAACGCTGCTCTTCAATATCTTCTATCTTGGCAGGTCCGTGCGCCATTGTCGGGTAGGCATTGCTCACCAGGATATCAACTGTCCCCCAGTGCTCAACAGTTTGTTCAATGGCGGCGACCACCGTATCCAACTGCATGATATCAGTTTGGACAAACAGGCCGTCGCCACCCAAATCGGCGAGTTCTCCAGCAACTTGTTGACCACTGACGGCATCAAACTCAGCAACAACCACCTTTGCTCCCTCGCGAGCAAATGCGCGTGCAATACCTCTGCCGATTCCGGCGCCAGCGCCGGTTACCAGCGCTATTTTATTTTCTAGCAAGGGCACCACAACTAAACTCCATCGAGAATTAATGCGAGACTCAAAATCTGCGGCGACAAAAGGCGGAGGACAGACCTCACTCCTCCATCACCAGGGTTTCTCCTACTTGCTGCGCAGCAATGTCTTCCTCACAGAACGGAAAAGGAGCCCAACGTTTGTCGGAGTAAAGTACAGATTGGTCACCGTAGTAGTCCGAATCTGGCTGCACACTTTGCGAATGGGTGAGAATAGCGTCAACAATAGGGCACTCTGATTCATCCCAGGTCACTGTTTGTATATAGGAATTACCCGAGCCGGGATTTTTATAGCCCCCCTCTTGCAAGCCTGCACTAATTGCGCCGAAGACACCCATCGTTCCAGCACCACCGTGAATGGGGACCCTGTCGTTGTTTCTTTCCAGAAACTGTACCTCGCCCCAGGGAGCGTCCAGTGCAACCCCCGCATCCATCAAGCGCGTGTGCGCACGCAACAATGCCGCAATAACGATTGTTCGATTCTGAGAATCAGCAATATCAATACCTGCTGGTGTATGTACTGGATCAGCCGGATCAAAATCCACCAGCCAGAACGCGTCGTTATCAACAACGTTCTGGAAATCACTTCCTATTTCCCTTCGAATCGAACCCCAATACTCGGTAAAAACCTGAGCACCGCGACTGTCCAAGTCAACTTTGCGATCCCATGCACCGAGCACATCGCAGCTGTCCGTCAGCGCCTGGATATCGGCCCCAGTCGCATCAGCCGGTGGAGCGGCCAGATAATCCGCGCAAATTTGCAAGGTGTCGTCCAGTGCAATTTCGGCGCCATAGACACGGTTGGAATACATAAGCGCTTGCAGGGTTTGCATATCAAACAACGGAGTTTCACTAATATCATCAGTCCCTGCGAGACGACCGGCAACCATCAGATGGTTGATACGGGTTCGCAAAAACTGCTGCGTGTTTTCGTGGCCTATCCAACCCATTACCACGGGAAAACCATTGAGCGGGTTATTCGCATCACTCAACCAGTAGCTGTTGTTACTGTTGGCCACGTAATTTTTGGTCAAAATTTTGGGACGCGCCTCGTAACCAAACAACTGCGTATCCGCGGGTGAATCGGAATCTTCTCCCCACTCACATTCAGAGGTACTACCATCGAGACCAATTATCGCGTTGGTCGTGCCATCCGCCAGCAAAGCTCCGAGACCATTAACACAGCGATCAAGCTTTTCCTGGGTTAGATGCGGCACCGCCGACACCTGCCCATAGAAAGCGTCACCGTGGCGATCCACCGCGATTTCGTGAAAGACCGGGTTGCCAATTAACTTCAGCGCCTCAGTAAACCCGGCCATATCGCTGGCCTGCGCTTTCTCTACCCACTGAGTGGCAGAACGTATTCCGGTGGTCAAGTTGGCATCGCGAATGGAAAAGAGAGAGCCATTAAACATCGGCCACCCTGCAAGCAGAGGGTTCACATCACCGAGATCCACAATCAAGCCGTAGTGAGAGCTATAAAAGGTTCGCTCACGATCCTCAACAGAACCATCCTCAAGCGTTATTTTCACCGACACTGTCTGCGCAGTAATATCTCGCCACTGCCCGTCATAATCGTACTGCATGGGATTCTCTGGATTAAGCTTCAGCTCGTACAACGTAAAGCGGGTGGCGAAATCGACGGTATGTGTCCAGGCGACGTCCTTGGTAAAACCTATTCCAATCCACGGCAAACCCTGCAGCGAAGCTCCGGCCGCGTCGTAGACCCCGGGAATAGTGAGATGAGCCTCGTACCAGCGCCCACTTCCGTTCCAGGGTTGGTGGGGATTGCCGAGCAGGAGGCCACTCCCATTCTGAGTTGCGTCCGAGCCCAGAGCGATAGCGTTACTTCCCACTTCCGCCGGGCGAAAAGCACTTCCGGCTTGCGCCAGCGCTCGACCGGGAAAGGCCTCGACTCCCAGCCGGTTGCGTGCCGCCATAACATCATTTGAATCCGGGCCCTGAACCGCCAGAATCGCACTGCGCACAATGCCTTGATCGGAACTACCGGCCAGCCCGATCAGGCGCAAATATTGCAGCAAATCTATCTCATCAATCTCATAGACCCAGGGCTGATTGCGACAGCCGGTTTCACCGTCGGGAAGATTGTCCAAGCCAGTGTCACTGAGGTATCGATTCATACCTGCGGCGTAGCCTGTAATAAGGTCCTGAGCAAACACCGGGGCCAGTTCAAAAAAGCTCGTTCTGAATTCGTCCTTGGAGCCGTTGAGAACACGGTAGAGAAGATCGCGATTAACATCGCCACCCAGTAGTTCTGCGCCGCGTCCGCCGGCGAGAGCTATCTCACGCATCGTGACGCAGTAGTTGTCCTGGGAATAGGCATAGCCATAGCCGTACCCCAGGCTCCCCCAATCTTCGGCCTTGATATGGGGTATGCCAAATTCTGTGCGGCGAATTTCCGAGGAAAAAGTGATCGCCGGTTCAACAGGTGTTGGAAGAAGTATTGTTGCTGATCTGCGATCGCTGGAGTCACTGCAGCCCGCCAGTAAGATGACAAACCCGAAAAGTGCGTACATTGTGGATTTCATTTACTTATTCCTGTGGCGCCGCCATGGCTGCTTTAAGTTGTTTCAGCGCCTCTATCTGCTCCGCCGGAAGCGGCACCGGATCGCAGCGAGGATCGGTATTTTGAATCGCCTTAATCATCAATGGAGTCAGTGGAATAGGGTCACAGCCATGGCCCGACTCACAAATCATATCTCGACCGGGGTTTGCCTTGATGTGGCAGGCGAAGCAGTTGCCATCGAATCGATTTACAACATCGACAAACCCTCGCGCGCGTATTGAACTTCCCTCGTTGGTCACATCCAGCTCAAAGAATTCCCAATCGGAAGTTGCAGGACTAAAACCCTCGGCGCGTTTAATCATAGCTTCGCCGGGTACAAGCTACACCACAGAACCCGGAGGGTAAGCTCCCTCACCCGCCTCTGAAATCTTAACAGTGCCCTCCAGATTCCCTTCCAAATTGTCAACGAAAAACCCGCGCACTGGCGTCATATCTCGAATGCAATCAAACGTGGAGTTATCGATCACCACCTCATCGGCCACAGAGGCAGAGGACGAAAGAACGATCGCGAGCAACAGAAAAAAACGATTCAATATTTTCATAGAGGTGAAACTCCCAGAGAGAAAAATCTAAAGTAAATACATCCCGCAGAATTCATACGGGGAATTTTGCAGCACAAAACCAGAGGTTAGACACCGAGCAGCTCCATCACTGCCCGATGCGCCGCGTCGATCGCTCCATCGACGTAAGCGTAGGCGCTGGCATCAGAATTAGCAATTGAAATACGGCCCATGCGCTCGCGGGCTTCAATGTGCGGCCCTTTGTCAGGCCCAAAAGTTGGATCATCAAATAATTCGTTGTATTCGTAGGCATAACCGTGGGGCCATCGGTTAACGGTGATCCCTGCTATATCCCGCTTGGCGTCGAATCCACCACCACTGAGCGCGCCACTCATCTGCTCGATGATTTTCGACTCAAAGTCCTTGAAGGACATCTGATAGATTTCTTGCCGACCCAGTTTGTACTGTTCAACCGGCGACAGCCCCTTATTGGGGAAAATCGGCACATAGATACCGTGTACCACCGCCGGCTGACTGGGATCACGAGTGTATTGATATCCGCCCATGCTTACAGGGAAATCAAGCCAAAATGAGTGCATAAAATTATATTGCGCGACCTGCACCAGATAAACGCCCAGCTTGGAAAATGCATGCCAATTGCGCACAGCGACGCTGATATACACCATGGGCACTTTTGTAACAGACTCAATTGCCGCACGTTGCGCAGCGGGTAGTTCGGCACAAACATGCGGAAGCATCTGATGATTCCCGGCATAGACCACATGCCGCCCCCGCACCCGTGCGACTTTCCCATTTTGCACATAGCCCACATCTACGGCGGTGGAATCTTCACTGTTCGCAATATCAACCGCCGTGCTGTTTAGCCTAAGCCGAACCGCCGAATCGGGATCATCCAATTTTTCATAGTGTACCTGCGCCAAAACTATATCTTCCATAGTCGTACCCGAAACGGAGCCGGGAATCAATTGGCGTACCAGGGCGCGCGCAACGCTCGCGTTGCCATCGGGAAAGTGGAAGATATAGGGCTCCTCTTGCTCTTGCTCTTGCTCTTGCTCTTCATCGTCAAGAATCGATCCTTGGCTATCCAGATAGTAAGTACCGGGAAGCTCCCATCGACAAGCCTCCAAAGCTGAGCACGAATCCCAACCCACACCCCATTCTTCGGAGATGAAGTTGAGAAAAATCGAGGTAACCTCTTGCGGGATTTTGGCGTACTTGTGAAGAAAATGGGTGTAACTAATAGAGCGCAGTAGTTTAACTCTTTCCTCGGCGCCCATGCCCGCCAGATAATCCTTTTCACTGATGTAAAGGCGGACAATAGCGGCCTTGGCTTCATCGGATATCGGATAACTCTTTACGACGTCTCGCAATTCCGCGGCGTCGATCTCATCTGCGTAGAGATTAAAAACGCTGCCGGCCAAAACATCCTTACCGTAGCTGGCCTTGGGGAAATAAAGGGCTGATCCGAGCTTGT
The DNA here is from genome assembly GCA_965262875.1 of Halioglobus sp. Classification (GTDB taxonomy): domain Bacteria; phylum Pseudomonadota; class Gammaproteobacteria; order Pseudomonadales; family Halieaceae; genus JBALVT01. Next base: position 918,071 of record OZ253569.1, on the reverse strand, counting down.
TAGATTCAAAAAACTCTTGATCGAAGTACTGGTAAAATCGCTGAGTATCAATTGCGAGATCCTTCAGCAATTGTTTAGACACTGTGGAATACTGACCAGGTGCTTCCAAGCTTTCGCTCCCGCCAAAGGTCAGCAGCGTTTTGCCCTCCACTTCAAACTCATTGCGCTTAGCATGACCGCCAAAGTCATCGTGATTGTCGAGCACCAAAATTCGAGACTTCCCGCCCGCCTGCTGTTGATAGAGGTAAGCTGCGGACAAACCCGAAATACCACCGCCTACAATAATCAAATCGTATACGTCGTCAGTCAACTGGTCCGGTAGGCCAAACTTGTGTCCCGCTCTCGAAACAGCATGAGCGATCTCAAATGATCCGGTGTGGCTTCCGCGCAGTCCGGTCAAGGCGGGAGGATAGACGGGAGACTCATCCCCAAACAATTCAAGCGGCGTCACCGACGTACCGGCGGCGAGGCTTAGAGCTACACCATTAAGAAAATCTCGCCGGGAAAGATCGTAGTCATCGTTCATGACGCTGCCCCAACTCATACTGATCCAGGTCATTTGCAAAATAAAGAGGCCCTGAATAGCTCTTTCTGATTTCAACCACCGTTTCCATTTCTCGCCCGAGTGTACGCTGCATGCGATGGGACAACACCAGCTGTTTCACTTGGGCCTGGTCGGCTATCAATCCAATTTCGGATGGTGGCATATGCAGGAATCGAGCAGCCCCTGAAGCCTCCTGTGGAATCACGTTGTTGGCCACCAATAAATCGGAACCCTTTGCCAACTTCACCAGGGTGCCGAAACTATTGTTCATGTCGCCACTGAAGCTAATCGAACAACCGCCTATATCTACACGCCACGCTACCGCCGGGAGCGGACCGTGTTCGACAGGGACCGCAGTCAGGCGGATATCAGAGCTCAACTTATAGGTATTTTTCTCGTGGGGAGCGAGCGGAATATCCGCTACCTGAATTTTGTAGGGAGCGGATTTCTCATCGTTCACATAGCTGTTCAAATAGCGATACGCCCCGCCCTCACCCAACACATTATCAACGTACTCCCGGGCGCCAGGCATCTGAGCATTTTCCCCCGGACCGAAGACTTTCAAATCTTCGTTTCGATCACTGAAATAACTCGCCTTAATCAAAGTGGAAAAATCCACGCTGTGATCAACGTGAAAGTGGGTAAACAACACCGCCTGCAAATCGGCGAGATCTGCGCCACTTTTTTCGAAGTTGAATGCGGTGCCAGAACCGGCGTCGACCATAATAACCGCTTTGTCACCACGCCAAACAAGATAGCCGCTGGACGCTCGCTGATCGGTCATTTCCGGGCCGCCCGATCCCAGCACTTGAAGGCGGATACCCGACTCAACTGTACAATCAGCCACTGCAGTGCCGCAAAAACCTAACAGGGCAATACAGTTCAATCCAAACCGCTTACTCATTTTCAACCCGTTTTTAACAAGATGAGTTAAAGAGTATCAGCCAAAGCGTTGAGCTGATCCGCAAACGGATCTTCATCCGCATCCCGATGCCAGGTGTATTCTGCACCATTGGCAATGGCTTCGGCCATCTCTTCGCCAAACAGCCGTTGGATAACCGCTAGCGCCATGTCCATACCTGCGGATACACCGGAGGATGTCACAACAAGACCGTCGTCTACCCATCTTGCGCGCGTCTGCCAATCTACCTTGTCTGAGCTGGCAACCGCCAGGGAAAAGACCTGTTTGTTTGAAGTGGCGCGATGTCCATCGAGCACCCCCGCTTTGGCCAACAGCGCTGAGCCCGTACACACTGACGTAGTAATCTTTGCTTTGCTGGCTCGGGATGCCAAAAAATCCAGCATCCGTTGATTTTCCAACTCGGGAATAAATCCTACGCCACCGGGAACCAGAATTAAGTCCAATGCCGGCGCGTCGTCAAAATCGTAGTCGGCGTTTACCGTGGGCATTGGTGCTCCGGTCATTGAACCAGCGGACACCGCCCCCTTTTTTTTCCGCGATCATGACCACTTCAAATTTATCGGGCGGCAATGCGGTGAACATTTCCAGGGGCCCAAACATATCCAGCAGCTCAAAGCCCTCGTAGAGCACCGCACCCAAGATCAGTTTTGACATTCTCTATTCTCCCGATTATTAAAAGGTGTACTGGTGTTTTCCATACCGAGCTTCATGGCGTTTCCGTTTGGAAAAGCCATTGCTGGGGTGCCCAATCAATCATCTGCTGAGCATCGACTGACAGAATAAAACCAGCGGCGACTGCCTCCTCCGCAGATGCTGCGACAGCTGCAACATAGCCCGCCTGGTCGCCGTAAAGACTGGCCAGCTGATCGGCACTAAATAACACCGTGGTTCCGAATAGCCCGCAAAAACTTTCTCCGGTCTGACCAAAACCTGACAAAATTGCTACTGGCACATCGACATAAGGAGTTCGTATCCCCCCGGTTGCCAGTCCCAATTCATCCAGCACCAGTGCGCCTAAATCATCGGTCACCACCAAGGGCTCGGCAACCGGGGGGGCTTTGCCGTCGACAATCCAGGTGTTGAGTGCATCCAACGCGGCATTAAACACATAGTGCATGGGGCCGGAGTTAATAGCCGAACCGCATTGAATAAATCCCTGGATATTATCGATTTCCAGCACCGCTCCGGCGCTAGGGTCGTCACCTGCGTCAGTCCAGCCCGCACCACTGGAGTAGCGGTCGGTATGTGCAGTTCCCGCGACCTCCCAGTAGCGCAAAATATCTGAATCCTCTTGTCGAACTAAAACTGAATTTAAACTCGAACGCACAATGTCCGTCTCTGTTTGGAAGACCAGAACAGGGTCGTTGAGATCGGTGCGGATAAACACCTCATTGGGAACCCCAATGACTGTCTGCGGATCTTGCGCCAGTGCTGAGCCGAAAGAACCCCGACTGTGAATGAGATAGCCATCAAAAGGATTGTAAAGTGGGTGTACCGCATTCACATAGGTTGTCAGGCGAAAGGCCGACTGGGAATTCCCCGAACCGATCAGGTACTGTGGCGTCAAGCCGTCGAGTAAATCCATTCCCTGGGGATTTCGAATCACCTCGGCCAGCTGGGAAAACATGTCATAGGAAAAGCTGTCCCCAGGATGCACCACATCCTCGTAGCGATCAGGGTTAAAACCTTTCAAATGAAAAGGGACAATTCCCCCTTCCCGCCCGTAGACACCCACAAACTGCGCCGTGATACCTACCCAGGCGTAACCTTGTCGAATGATTTCCACATGGGCACTATCCCACTCCGGTGTGGTATCGAAGCCAGCGGACACATTCATCCATTCGACCAAAACCGTGCCGTTGAAATCCGCCTCATCCACGGGTCGACGCACCAGCACTCGGGTCGTGTAATCAGCCTCCTCTCCCGCTTCAACTTCCCACTGGCCATCACTGCCCAGCTCATTCAGATTGGTAAACGCAGAGGCCGTACCAGAGATGAAATACTCCTGCTCCTGAAAGCCAACGCTGGCTAAATCAACGATTCCCAAATTGAGTGAAGTGCCTATGTCAGGAGGCAGACTCACTTCCGCGCTGGCGATGGTTAAAAACTGCGGCTGCTCGGGAGGAATTATCACTGCGGATCTGCGATCACTGCTATCGCTGCAACCCAAAACTGCCGCCAATAGCACTATCCAAACCAATTTCGAGAGAATATGCACAAACACCCACACCCATATTATTTGTTTGAACAACAGTATATGCGGTGAGATTTAGATTTGTAGTATCTGGAGCGCTATTAGTCCCAGACGGTTCACTAACTTAGCGCGGGCAGTTGCTGGTCAACGATATGACGCCGGGGAACTACGCCGTCGCGAAATCCTTGAACACTTGCTCCGTCGCCGTATCGTTAGGATAAAAAGCTTCGATTCTCAGCTCCTCAGTCGTAATGTCCTGAGGCGTACCAAAGGTCGTAATAACAGAAAACAGACTGAGTTTGAGACCGTTGACGGCGACCTCCAAGGGTAGAACTGGCATCAAAGGGGCTTTATTTACATCAGCTGTTTCGGGTAGCGGCCCTGCAAGCGCGATTATTTTGGCAAACTTCTCTTTCATCTCTCGATCACCCGAGGCCAGTGCCTCGCGCTTGAGCCGCCTGATAAAATCGGGAGCGGCCTCCTCCCAGTTGCTGATAAAACGACGCAGACCAAGAGGATGTACTGTCAGCAGGGCCAGGTTACGCTCGCCGCCATCCCCCACGGAGTTCCAGATTTCATCGCTGTCACCTCCCAGGGAGAACATCAAATCCGCACCGGTGTTGGTCATGCGAACATTCCACAGGCGATCAACCACCACAGCGGGCATCGGGTTGTGGTGGTCCAGAACCCGTCTGATGGCCTCGTAAACCGCTTGCATCGCCGGTTCATCGAGAGAATTCTCACTGTATAAATTGGCAAACCCGGCGGCTTGCAGAAATACATTGCGCTCGCGCAGGGGCATATCCATCGCTTCGGACAGCCTTATCACCATCTCTCGACTGGGGTTACTGCGCCCTGTTTCCAACCAGCTGACATGCCGCTGGGAAACGCCTGCCTCCAGGGCAAGCTCCAACTGCGACAGTTTGCGGTACTGACGCCAGGACCGAAAGTAATCGCAAAAACCCATATCACCCGCCTGTGTCGCTGATTGCATACTGACATCCATAAGAGAAAGACCTGATTGAAGCAGCACCTCGGCCTAGTTTCAATAACCTGTGAGGTAATTGCTGAGCTGCAGTCAATTCGCCAATATTCGAGAACTGCGGCGCACACGCTCTGCGAAATGTAAAACCAATGACACAACTGGAGTAAATATCATGCGTACTATTTCAATCGTATTGCTAATACCCTTCACAATACTGACACTCTACGCGCTGACCGACGTCGGCTATATCGGTATCTTTGACTATCACCGCCACAGCTCAGCGGGCTGGCAGGTGTTTGCTGATCTGGTGATAGCGCTGATTCTCGTGAGCTGCTGGGTTGTAAAAGATGCCAGAGAAACCGGTCGATCACCCTGGCCGTGGCTAGCGATAACTTTGACCTTGGGATCACTCGGGCCATTGCTATACCTGGCGCTTCGACCCAAAGAAAATTTAGATCTAGCGACACAAGCCTAGCGCACTGAACCCAGGTGTAGGGCAACTAGAAGCACCCCGGGTTCCTATTTCAATAAATCGGCTACCCGCTCCTTTAATACCGGTAGCACCTCCTCCGCGAACCAGGGGTTTTTGCTTAGCCACCTCATGTTTCGCGGACTTGGGTGCGGCATGGGCAGGACCCTGGGCAAATAGTGCTGCCAGTTCTCCACTGTGGCCGTCAGCGTGCGCCCCTGATCGCTGCCCAGATGCCAGTCCATGGCATACTTGCCAATGATCAAGGTTAAATCGACCGCATTCAGTTTTGCCAGCAATTGCTCCCGCCACGCGACGGCACACTCCTGGCGCGGCGGCAAATCGCCGCCCTTACCGGTACCCGGATAGCAAAACCCCATCGGTAAAATTGCAATCTGGGAATCGTCGTAGAATGTCCCGGAGTCTATGCCCATCCAATCCCGTAGCCTCACCCCGGATGGATCGTCGAAGGGAATACCCTTTGCGTGGGTAATTCTTCCCGGAGCCTGGCCGACAATCAGTATCTTTGCTTTGGGGCTCACCTGGAGAATGGGTTTGGGTCCCAGAGGCAAGCCTTCACACAAGGTGCACTCGCGGACCGATTTAAGTAGAGGTTTCCAGCCGACAGCTTTGGTCTTCATTCGATTCCTTGAGGGATTTCAAAAGGTATAAATATGAATTCGGAACGCTTCGTAGTCTTTGCCCCATGTTATACCCTGGGTAAGATCGACCCAAGCATTACACAAATAGGAAATACAAAGCTATGACTGCTGAGCAGGACAAGCAAATCGCTCAACTTCTATTGAAAACCAAAACCATTGCACTGGAGATCGCCAGCCCCAAACCGGAGCGTGCTTCCAATCGAATTCTGCAATTTTTACTGGCGCAGGGTTATGACGTCTACCCGGTGAATCCCAGACTCGCCGGAGAGAAAATAGCCGGACGAGAGGTGTACGGCAGCCTTGAAGATATCCCAGTGCCAATCGACATGGTCGACATTTTTCGTCGCTCAGATAGCGTTGAACCGATTGTTACTCGAGCTATAAAAGCTCAGGCCAAGGCCGTGTGGATGCAGTTGGGTGTCATCAACACGCAGGCTTGCGATCTGGCTCAAGCCGCAGGGATTGAGGTTGTTATGGACAAATGCCCAGCTATCGAAATACCCCGGTTGAAAAACTTGGGGTTGATGTAAAGGCGTCAATCCGGTAACCGGATTGTCCGTGTATTTCTTCTGGGCTTAGATTCAAGTCATAAGTGCAATTTCTAGAGCAGGTGGCCAACTGGTACAATCCAGTGCCATTTTCTCGACCAAGGAAATTACACATGAACTATACACAGTTGACCGAATACGAACGATACCAGATTGAAGCATTTTTAAAAGCTGGTTTTACACAAAAAGCCATAGCCAGAGAGCTTAGACGAAGCCCTGGGACAATTAGCAGAGAGCTTGGTCGCAATACGGGCTTGCGTGGTTATAGGCCCCAGCAGGCCCAGCGTTTTGCCACTGAACGGCAGCATCACCACACCCATACACGTATTACAGAGATAACCTGGCAGCGGGTTGAATCGCTACTGAGGGAGGAATGGAGTCCAGAGCAGATCAGCGGTTGGCTAGCAAAATCAATCCTGCAATCTGTTAGTCCAGAATGGATTTATCAGTACATTCTGATCGACAAGAAGGCCGGGGGCGACCTCCATGCCCACTTGCGCTGCCAAAAGAAACGTAAGAAGCGTTACGGGAGCCCAGACAAGCGCGGGCAGCTAAAGAACCGGGTAAGTATCGACGAGCGTCCAGCGATTGTTGATGAGCGCAAGCGTATTGGTGATTGGGAAATGGACCTTATCATTGGGCGCTTGGGTGGCTCCGTACTGATGACGGCTGTTGAGAGAAAGACACGTTTCACAGTGATCGCCCTGGCCCCCAATAAAACGGCGAAGGCCGTCAAGGAAGCGATACTTGGGGCGCTTTCCCCCTTAGCCGCCCCGGTAGAAACACTGACCTATGATAACGGCAAGGAGTTTGCCTTACACGAGGTTATCGCCCAACAGCTGCAGGCTGAAAGCTACTTCGCGCACCCTTACCATTCATGGGAGCGGGGATTGAATGAGAATACAAATGGTCTGATCCGCCAATACGCCCCGAAAGGATCTAGCTTTGATGATATGACGCCGGAGTGTGTCCAGAGAATCTTTGATAAACTTAACAACCGGCCAAGAAAATGTCTGGACTTTAAAACCCCCAACCAAGTACTGTTTGGGATCAACCCACCGATTGCACTAGCGACTTGAATCCGCCGGGGATAAAAAAGCCAGTACTGCCCATCAGTGGGCAGAATGAAGATCTATCAACGCTGGCGGTTCGGAGAAATCGAGCTCGTTGGAAACCAGGGCTGCCAAAGCATGTTCGCGATCCATCGCGGTGAAAACTGAGGTGGTCAAACAAAATTCCACGTAGATATCGTTGGGATCCTTGGTGTAAATGGAATGGCACCAGTTGTGATCGATTTCCAATACCTCTTTACCCGCATCTAACCATTGCTGCTTTCGGCGCTCCAGTTCTTGCGCATCTTTGACATCGAAGGAAATATGGTTGACGTGATCCGGCAAGCCCGCCGATTTGGAAATGTTGGTTTCGAAGTTCTGCGCCCCGGGAACGTCATGTAATTCCCAAAACGCAATAAATTTGGAATCGTCTTCCATACGATAGAAGAAATGTTTGCCCCAGCCGCCCTCGTGTATCGGCCCTATCTCGACTTTTACCAGCTCAAAACCCATAACCCCTTCGTAAAACTGATGGATGGCGTGTATGTCGCGACAGGCCAATGCTAAATGATGGTATCCCATGGCTACTCCCCCACTTCCTTTCTATTCGTCGAATATCCGCATTGCATCTTCAGAGGCATCGTCGGGCGCCGCGATTTCAACCACACGCTCCGGGACATTATCATACTCCAGACGCAGGGCCCGGGACATCACCAGTCTTTTCCAATATGAAATGAGCCTGAAACCCGGGAATGTGGCGGAAGTTGATTCCAACATAAAATGAGCCTGAAATAGTCCTTGTAGTCGTTCATGATCAGCGGATGAAAACGATCATGAGCTTAGAACATCTGAATACCCTGGGTGCCATCAAACAGTTTCTCGACGTCACACAGGAAGTAGCCTTCAACGTGGCCACTGAGAAATCTGAACGCTATCGCTGGGTACAGAAGGCACTGGTGAAGCACCGATACTTACAGCTTGGCAAAACAGACCGGGGAACCGTCACCCGCTACCTGATAAAGGTAACCGGCTACTCCCTGGCCCAGACCAGGCGCCTGATACGCCAATACGTCAAAACAGGCACCGTCTCGGTGAAACCAGCTCGGCGTAATGGCTTCAAGCGCGCCTACACTGACGCCGATATACGCCTATTGGCGAGTATGGATGAGCGACATGGTCAGCCCAGCGGCGCGGTACTTAAAAAGCTCTGTGAGCGGGCTTATCAGCGCTTTGGCCAAGCCGACTATCGACGCCTGGCGGGTATTTCGGTTTCTCACCTGTACAACCTGCGGGCCTCCAAGACCTACCAGAGGCAGCGCTGTGTCTTGACAAAGACACGACCTAAGGCCGCCTCTATTGGCCAGCGGCGCAAACCTTGCCCGAACGATCAACCAGGCTATATCCGCATTGACTCTGTCCATCAAGGTGATCAGGACAAACGCAAAGGAATCTACCACGTCAATGCCGTGGATGAGGTGACACAGTTCCAGATCATCGTCACGCTGGAACGTATTAGCGAGGCGTTTATGCTGCCAGCCCTCAGGCAGATTCTGGCTGCCTTCCCCTTTAAAATACGGGGCTTTCACGCAGACAATGGCGGCGAATATATCAACTACACCGTTGCTGAGCTTCTGGACAAGTTGCACATTGAATTTACCAAATCACGGCCCCGGCACAGTAACGACAATGGTTTGGTTGAGAGTAAAAATGGCTCGGTCATTCGCAAACTCTATGGCTATACCCACATACCTCAGCAGTACGCCACGGATTTCACTGAACTCAATAGCCATCAAGTCTACCGATACGTCAATTTCCACCGGCCCTGCTATTTCCCCACCACCATTATTGATGAGAAGGGCAAGGAGCGGAAGAAATACCGCTACGACGACATGATGACACCCTATGAGAAATTCCGCTCCCTGGCCAAACCCAGCCAATATTTAAAGCCGGGAATCACCTTTAGAAATCTGGATGCATTCGCCAATGAAATGACGGACAATGAGGCCGCTGAACAACTAAATTCAGCACGAGATCACTTATTTCAGCAACTCCATGAGCGACTCAAGATAAGGGCTTAATACACCCTCCCTTCAGGCTCATTTCATATTGGAAAATACTTCACCGCGTGCATTTCGTAAAGTGCTGTCACATAGGTCAATTCCAGGATTTCCTCGTCCGATAAATGGCGTTTCAGCACTTCGAAGATCTCATCCTGCACCCGTCCGCCTTCGAGCACCAGTGCGTCCGTATAGGCCAGCACGGCACGCTCCAACTCATTAAAAGCGTTGCTGATCTGCCAGTGGGGAATTGCCCGGATTTTTTCTTCGGACAAGCCAACCGATCGGCTGGACTTGCAGTGTTGGGAAAAAACAAACTGTGAAGATCGGGTAAAACCAGCCCGGGTCTGCCCCAACTCTCGCAACTGGGGGTTCAGTTTGCGTTTTGGGTCGCGATAAAACTCAAAACCCTTAACCGCGTGCTTAAGGCAATCCGGCACCAGCGCAAACACGGTCCACCAATCACCCGGAGTTCCCGTTTCGGTACCGGGCTCAGCCACCGGATCTCGACCGGGGAACACCACGTCGTAAATCTTAGTGGCAATTGGATCCGCTTCACTGCGCGATATCTGACGTAACCTGGGCATCACAAAACTCCTTTAAAACGGCATCTGCTGCGTAGGGCGATGGCGTAGGGCCCTAAAATGGAGCAACCCTGATGGTATTCAGCTTACCAGGAGATATCAAACAAACTAAGCAAGCGGACTTTGACGCAGGGCAGAGTATTTAGGTTGATCGATCGACAGTTGTCCGGCCACAGTTTGCCGCAAGTGCTCGGCTAAGCCGGGGGTATCCAGTGGCAAATTATTTCGCAGCTTTTCAACAAGTTCCCATTGCAGCGTGTCCAGGCCAGCTTCACGCAAAAGGAGATTCTGTAAGCGCTGTTGCTCCTCATCTGACAGGAGTGAGCCATAGAGTACTTCGCGTTGAACAATATCCAGAGAATTAGCGGCCACTCGACTTAAAAAAGCGTTTTCTGACGTCACTTCGTGCAAGACCTTTTCTCGCAGAAATTCCGAAACACTGTGTAAAAGCTCGGCCGACATTGGCAGTTGCCCACCGGCGGCAAGAGCGTTCTGGGCTTTGGGTAGATCGAAAGGGCCAGGTATCAGCAGGTTGACGCTGTCCATTTGAGCTTCGGAGGATCTTCTCCCGATAGCGGGTCGTTCCAGACTCGGCGTCTCGCCGGTTCGCCAACTCTGCGCCATACGCAGGCAAATGATAGACCACCAAAACGAACCAAAAACCTGCCAGAACTTCAGGTGTTCGGGCGAAATATTTAGACCTGACACGCTGTGATATCCGGCCAGTAAATCTTCGACATGCCCGAAGCCACCCACGGGCATTTCACTGTTGCCAAAGCGCCAGGAATTAACACACAGCCAACCGAGATCGCGAACAGGGTCACCGACATGGGCCAGCTCCCAGTCCAGTACCGCAGTAATTCCGTCGGGCGTTACCATTAAATTTCCGTTGCGAAAATCTCCGTGCACCAGTGTGATCCGGGAGTTTTCCGGAAGATTATCCAGCAACCAGCGCCAGGTAAAATCGATCATCGGCTCGGGCACAGCAATATCCCGGTAATAGGACCAGGTCTCGTTCACCAGCACTTCGGGTGACACGCTAGCCAAGTCCGAATCCAATCCCGCAGCGCGCCAGTCCAGACCGTGAACGCGAGCTAATATTGCACCACATTGATAGGCCAGATCCTGCCGTAACGGGGCAAAGTCATCGCGTCGAACAATTCGATTGCCGAGGGTTTCGCCTTCCAGCCACTGCATAATGAAACCGGAGCCAAGACCGTCGGCCTCGCGCAGCACATACAACACCTCGGGCTCTGGTATTCCAGCCGCGGCGGCAAGCTGAAATAGTTTCGCCTCCACCTCCAGTGTGATGGCTCCAAGCTCTGAATGACTTTGCAAGGTGGGAATGGCGCGACGCAACGCAAGCGAGATCTCCTGCGCCCCGGTATCAACAACGATCTTGTAGGTTTCTTGGCTTGCGCCAGCGGTCAACTTTCGAGCGGACACCAAAGACTCAAAAGAGGGGAACTCTCTGGCGAGTAATATCTCAAGGGGTTGTTCAATGTCATTTGCCATGGACGACTATCGCGGCTTCAAAATCAGGTTGGATGACGCGGCTGCGCCAACCAATCATAACTTTTGATGGGGAAAATACTACTCCTGATTTTTTGCATCCGCAGCGGCAAACTCAGCATAGGCCTCACTGGTACCCGCGGCCATTTTGTCGCCGTCAAAGGGGATGGACATCTCGGAGGTAAACTCCATCACAATCCTTTCGGGCGTGTCGAGAAAACGAACGAACATATCCGGATCTATGCCAGCGGTAAATTCATTCCCCTCATCCTGACGGCTTTCCGCCTCCATGCCGGAAGCGAGCAGTTTGTACATCCACAGTTTGGTTTCTGGGTCATCGTGGATCACCGTATGACCTTTATAGGTAACGGTTTTACCGCCCCCCATGGGTGTCCCTTTGCTGGTCACCACTATGGCAGAGCGCCCGTCCCGTGCAATGGCCTTAATACGAACGCGCTCCCTCGTAGCTGTCATCCAGATTTTACCGCCCACTGGGACAAAAGCTGTGGTAACACCCATCGGATGACCGGCTTTGTTGGCCCATATAAACGTGCATTCCCCCGCCGTTTTGAGCAGTTCCTGCTCCCGCTCTGGATCCAGCCTATACTGTCTAACGTCGTCGTAGTTTTTCGCCTGTTCTGACATGGTGACCTCCGATGAAGGAATTAATTTTAACAATAATAAAAAACAGTCTATATTGTTTTTTAGCAAATATCACTATTCAGGAGAGAACACAATGAGCATCCCAAGAACTCTCTATCTGCTGCTGGCGGTCGCCGGCATTGTTTTAACGTGGTACTACAACCTCCAATTTATCAGCGAATCCGGCGGCAGTTTTGATGTTGCCAGCTTCATTGCTCACGGCGCAAACAACGCAGCATCAAAATCCTTAAGCTGGGATTTGGCCATCGCCTGCATTGCGGGCCTGTGCTGGATTTACTATGAGTCAAAGCGGTTGGAGATGGGGTATTTTTGGGTTTACATTATTTTGGCTTTTGGCATCGCCTACGCCTTCGCCTTTCCACTGTTCTTATTCATCCGCCAGGGTAAGCTCGAAGCGATGGAAAGAATCAAATTGTAGGCGCTCGCTTGCTCCTTAATCTCCCAAGTGTAAGGCATGCCTACATTATACCGGTGCTCAGGAGATAACCTTTTGCTCGCGCAATTCGCTTATGGCCTCATCGTCCAGCTGAAGTATTTCCCTGAGCACTTCATCATTGTGAGACCCCACCTCTCCTCCGGGCCAATCGGTGCGACCCGGGGTCGAATCCAGCTTGGGCATAATGGCCGGAATTTTAAGAGGCTTGCCGTCGATTTCTACCTGCTCAAACATACCTCTGAATTGGTAATGAGGGTCTTGCAACATATCCTGCACATCGTAAATGGGGCCCACTGGAACTCTGGCCTCCTCAAGCGTGTTGATAATAAATTCAGAGGATTGTTGGGCGCACCAAGCCGATAGCGCCGAATCAATTTCGGTTTCATGCACTACTCTGCCAGCATTGTCTGCCATAGCCGGATTGTCGGCCATTTCGGGGTGCCCCGCTGCAACCATGAGGCGCTTGTAAATAGAGTCTCCATTGCCGCCAATCACCACGTACTTTCCATCCTGGCAGGCATAGGTATTTGTCGGGACAATTCCGGTTATGGTGGTCCCTGAGGGTTGCCGTATAACCTGCGCACCGTCAAACTCAGGAACAATCCCCTCCATAAGATTGAAAACCGATTCATACAGGGCAACGTCGACTACCTGCCCCTGCCCATTCCCGTCTTGATTGCGAGCGAGCAGGGCCAATGTGATTCCCAGAGCAGCGTGGATCGCGGCCAAGGTGTCACCCAAGCTGATGTTTGGGCGCACCGGCGGCTTGCCTGGCTCACCGTTGATATAACGAAACCCACCGATACCTTCCGTCACTGAGGCATAGCCTGGTTTGTTCGAGTAGGGGCCTGTCTGCCCGTATCCGGATATTCGCGTATACACCAGTCCTGGATTGCTTGATTTGACCGCATCCGGACCCAAGCCCCAACCCTCCATTGTGCCCGGGCGAAAATTTTCTACCAGAATGTCGGCGGTATTGATTAACTGTAACGCCAGGGCTTTGCCACGATCCGATTTCAGATCCAGGGTCACGCTTTTTTTATTGCGACCCAGAGATCGATACCACAGTGATGCTCCATCCTTAACCTCGCGCCAACCGCGAATGGGATCACCGCCCTGGGGAGATTCAACTTTGATTACTTCGGCGCCGAAATAACCCAGTATCGTTCCGGTAAATGGCCCCGCCAACAACTGGCCCATTTCAATAACGCGGATACCCTCTAAAGGTCTTGTGGGACTAGTCAAAAACAATTCCTCGCTACACACAATAGTGATCGACATGTCGCGATCCACGACATGCGAGAGTGTAACTGGAATCACCTGAGCAGAGCTAGCCCTCGCCCTCGCGCGCACCTACCACAGCGCCAGCTATCGCCCCAAAGCTTCAAACCACTAGGGTTCCTTGACTCGGTGCAAAAATAAACTGATAGACTTCAGATAACTTGTTTTAGCACGCATAGCTGTTAGAGTTTAAACATAGCCACTTGGCAAAATTAAGAAAACGGTATGGATGCAGTTTCGCTAAACCCCTCAGGCTTTGAAACTCAAGATCAGGAACGTTTATTGCAGCAGTTTCTTGCTGTGCGTGGCGTGTCAGAACAATTGTGTGGGCCACTTGAAAGAGAGGACTACCTGCTTCAAGCCATGGCCTCGACCAGCCCCGCCAAATGGCACTTGGCACATACAAGCTGGTTTTTCGAAACCTTTCTGTTGAAACCTTTTTACGCCGGTTACCAGGTATACCATCCCAAATTCGAAACCCTGTTCAACTCTTATTACAATGGGATCGGCGAACAATACACCCGGGAACAACGGGGCTTGCTATCGCGACCAACTGTTGACGAGGTGTACGCCTATCGTGCACACGTAAATGACGCCATGCAGGGTTTATTAGACTCACCACCCGCTGAATCTGAACAAAAAATTCGCCAACGGGTCATACTCGGTTGTCATCATGAACAACAACATCAGGAATTGTTTTTTACCGACCTGAAATATTGCTGGTTTAAGAACCCGCTGCTTCCAGTGTATTGCGAACAGGAGATACCCAAGACCCTGTCTTTGGACCCTCTCAATTGGCAGGACTTCAGTTCGGGGGTTAGAAATTTTGGGCATGAAACTGCTCACGAGTTTTGCTTCGACAATGAGCTGCCCCGACACCCGCAGTATGTGCCAGATTTTCGCATAGCAGATCGCCTGGTTAGCAATGCTGAATACACACAGTTTATTGACGATGACGGCTATCAGCGCCCCGACCTGTGGCTGGCAGATGGATGGGCTGCGCAATCCATTGGAGGTAAACGCCCCGCTCCGCTTTACTGGGTTAAAGACGACAGTCACTGGCTCGAATACACACTGCATGGCTTGGCTCAGCTCGATCCAAATCGCCCGGTTGCACACCTGTCGGCTTACGAGGCCGATGCCTACGCGCGTTGGGCGGGTGCCAGACTTCCCACGGAGTTTGAATGGGAAACATCTGTCCAACATTATTCGCCAAACAAAGATGGCGGCTGCGATCAAAATTCCGGACAGTTTATGAACACTGATGTGGTGCATCCGGTTTACTCTGACACTCGCCAATCAACAAATAATATCACCGGACAATTATGGCAGTGGACCAGTAGCGCTTACGCAGCCTACCCAGGCTTCGAAGCAGCCAAGGGCGCAATTGGCGAATACAATGGCAAGTTCATGGCCAACCAGTTGGTGTTGCGCGGTGGCAGCTGCGTAACCAGCACGGATCACTATCGACACAGTTATCGGAATTTCTTTTATCCGCCAGACCAATGGCAGTTTACGGGCCTGAGATTGGCTAAAGACGCCTAACAAGACCACTTAGACAAACAACAATAGAGAATTTTGAATGCAAGGACAAAGCGCTCAGCGACGCGCCTCGAATGAAAACCAGGAGAATCAACAGCTTCGGGACGAGATACTGGCTGGCCTCCTGCAGCCCGACAAGTCTATAAACCCCAAGTTTTTCTACGACGAGTACGGGTCCGGGTTGTTCGAGAAAATCACAGCCCTACCCGAGTACTATCCCACTCGCACCGAGTTAAGCCTGCTGGAAGATCACAAAACCGAGATCGCCGATACTATCGGTTACGGACACGTGCTTATAGAACCCGGCGCAGGAAACTGCAACAAGGCCAGAATACTACTCTGGGCATTAGGTCCGGCTTGTTATGTTCCCATAGATATCTCGCGCGATTTTTTGTTCAGCGCCGCCGAAAAACTGCGCGAAGACTTTCCCGACATTGAGATTCTTCCTCTTGCAGATGATATGCGCGCAAAAGTCGAACTGCCCACCCATCTCAAAGAACTCCCTCGAACAGTTTTCTATCCGGGTTCGACGATTGGTAATTACAATCCAGCAGACGCACTTTCTTTCCTCAAGCACATCCGAGAGATGATCGGTGACAACGGCGGATTGCTAATTGGTGTTGACCTTGAAAAAAGCAACAATGTTTTGAACGATGCTTACAACGATTCAAAAGGTCTGACCGCCCAGTTCAATCTGAACATCCTGACTCACATTAACCAATTGTGCGACGCCGATTTCGACCTGTCGAATTTTGAACATATTGCCTTTTATAACGAACCCGCTGGCCGAATTGAAATGCATCTGGCAGCAACCATAGAACATACTGTGAAGGTTGCAGATCAGCACATCCAGTTTTCAGCCGGAGAGCGCATTCACACCGAATACTCCTACAAATACTCACTGGACAGCTTTGCAACGCTTGCACAAAAGGCAGGCTTAAGATCGGTAAAAAACTGGGTCGACAAAGAGCAGTTGTTTAGTCTGCAATACTATCGGTCCGCTTAATTGTCGACAACCAAGCAACACAGCCAGTTTTTTCACATTATGGGATTGGTATCCCTGGTTATGGCAGGCGAAGCAATATTTTCTCTGCCCTTCCACATCATGCGTTTTTTTCGACCGACTGTTTTGGAAGTTTTCCAAATCAGCAACACGCAAATCGGCCAAGTACAGGCTACGTATGGTGTTATCGCCATGCTCAGCTATTTTCTGGGAGGGCCACTCGCCGATCGATTTGAAGCCAAAAATCTGCTGGCCCTTTCACTGGCTATTACTGCCCTGGGAGGCCTGTATTACGCCACCATCCCGGACATCCAGGGGCTAACTTTCCTATTCGCGTTCTGGGGTGGTTCTACTATATTGCTTTTTTGGGGAGCGCTCATCAAGGCCACACGCGCCTGGGGGGGAGATCACAAACAGGGCAGCGCGTTCGGGCTACTCGAAGCTGGCCGGGGTTTATTTGCGGCAATTCTGGTAAGTATCGCCATTGGCATTCTAAGTTTGAGTACCCCGGTCGATCTCGAAACCTTGAGCGCGCTGGAGCGCACAGAGGCGCTACAACAAATAATCTATCTTTACATCGGAGGAACAATTCTCGCGGCACTGTGCGTAGTCGCCTTTGTACCCTACTCGCAGGATCACAACCAACGTTCAAACGGGAATTTACCACTGGCAGCCCGCTTGAAGACTGTCTTCCAAAACAAACTTATCTGGCCGCAGATGCTAGTCGTTGTGAGTGCCTACGTTGCCTACAAGGGAGTCGACAACTATGTACTGTACGCGGTAGAAGGCTATGGCCTGGATGAAATCGCCGGGGCGAAAATTGGTGCGTTAACAGGTTGGACACGCCCCGTAGCAGCGATCATCGCGGGCTATCTCGCCAATCGATTCCTCGCATCTCGAGTTGTTGCCGTGTGCTTTTTAATGCTCATGGCGGGCTACAGTCTGTTCACTTTCATGGCTCCGAACGCTAACCTCTACACTGTTCTACTCATAAACGTAGTCTTCACAAGCCTGGCGGTTTACGCACTACACGCCATTTACTTTGCTCTACTGGCAGAATCAAACATTCCTCTTAACGTCACCGGGACTGCGGTGGGCGTAGTCTCTGTGATCGGCTTTACGCCAGATATTTTTGTCGCTCCCGCGATGGGATGGCTGTTGGACAATCATGCAACCGTTGAGGGCCATCAGTTGGTCTTTGCCGGTCTCGGTACCTTTTCGGTCATCGGCTTTGTCGCCGCCCTGGTTTTCATCAGATACAACGCTGCAAGGGCTCACTAGCGGCACATCCACAATTCTTCCTCACTCATTCCTTATTCTGGGAATACTATTTCAGGGTCAATCAATGAGTTGAGGATTAAATTATGTTTCACACATCTGTATCAAAAACTATTTCATCGGCTATATTAGCCACTCTCTTTACAGCAACACCCTTGGTGCAAGCTGGATCGGACGACGGAAAAGGAAAGCGCCGGGGACCTCCTCCGGTCGCGTTTGAAGTTTGCCAGGAACAAGCTGAGGGGGCGACTTGCAGCTTTGAGGGCCGTCGTGGGGATTTGCAAGGTACTTGTATCGTCCCGCCGCGTGACGTCGAAAGCGAAGCCTTGGTTTGCGCGCCTGAGAGGAATCGGCGCAAGCGGGAAGATGAGGAAGGTTAACTAGTGGGCACTAGCAGCGCTCACTCTTTAAATACTTCGATAGTAGAGTTAAAGCTTGGAAGTCTGATTGGGGTTGGCAAATCGTCGAACACATGGATGTGCGAGCCGAGCCCACATGGATGTGTTTACGGTGTGTTTGCAAACCCCAATCAGGGTTCCGGGCGTACCCGGAACCCCTCAAAAACACTACAATCACAGTTCTAAATAGACTTAAGGCCACCGATTGCTATTTTGTCCTGTCCAGGCACGCCGAGATCCCATCCATGGGGGCTTGGCTACAGCATCCATGCTGTAGACAGCCTCGACAGGACAAAATAGCAATCGGCTCTCTCGCAAAGGTTTTCGCAGTTAAACAGTTTTTGACGGCCGGCGCTCCGGGGGCCAACCGTTCTGCGGTCGGCATTCCAGCGAACCTTCCGGATACTTATTAACTAGCTTATATTCAAATCTGCGGTCTCAAAACCGGGTATAGCGAGGCCACTAATAATCCAGCCATGGTCCAGTTAAAAACACGCAGCCTCTTCGGACTGGTAAGAACCCGCTGCAACTGCTGGCCCAACGCCGTCCACAGACTGAGAATCGGAAAGTTGAAGATGCAAAACACCGCTGCGACTAACAAGACAGACCGAACACTTTGAGAGGGTGAGTAAACGCTGATCGCTGTTAAACCCATAGACCAGGCTTTTGGGTTTACCCATTGAAACAGGGCAGCTTGCATGAACGTAAAAGGCTTACCGGCCGCCTCAGTACTGCCCGAAATGGGTCCAGCATTTGCTATCTTCCAAGCCAGATACAGCAAATAAGCGACGCTAACTACCTTAAGCAACTGATAGCTCAGCGGATAGGCGTCAAACACCTGAACCACTCCTATGCCTACCAGCACTATCATGACGGTAAAACCCAGCCATATTCCCATGATATGGGGTAGGGTTTTTCGATAGCCGAAGTTGGCTCCCGACGCCATTAGCATGAGGTTATTGGGTCCGGGGGTTATTGAGGCAACAAACGCGAACAGCGCCAGGCCCAGTAAAACTTCATAGGTCATGAGAATTCAATCGGGTGTTCCTTTTCTATCGTTGGAGAAAAGTGGGCCAACTCAGCGTTAGCGCTCGGCCGCCTACTCTACTAACTCGTAGCAGGGTTTATAGTCCTGCTCTCCCTCTCCCAACTTCATGCGCTGCTCTTTAACCAGCATTCGCAGCAATCGGTCCATACTACTAAGCAAGGTTTTATCTCCCGATATTTTATACGGCCCGTGCAATCGAACCTGTTCGATGCCAAAGGCTTTGACGTTGCCGGCTACTAGTCCGGAAAAGGCGCAGCGCAGTGAGCTGGCCAGTTCAGGCGTGGGAATGTCTGTGCGCAATACTAAAGAAGACATTTGCTCGTGGGTGGGATGAAAAGGTTCCTGAAGATCGGGAGATATTTGTAACTCCCAATTATAATAGTAGGCCTGCTGTGCTTTTCTGCGAATACCGTGGACTTCTACAATACCCTGCTTGACGATTCGACCCACTTCCTGTGGGGCGCCGATGATAACGGTATAGTGATCTTTCACCTCTTCGCCCAGACACGCCACCAGGAAAAGCTCCAGCTCTTCAAAGTACTCCCGGCAGGATTCTGGCCCGGCAAATACCAGGGGCAATGTGTTTGCGTTTTCAGGACGCATTAGAATACTCAACAGATACAGTATCTCTTCAACTGTCCCCACTCCCCCTGGGAATACCACGATGGCGTGAGCAAGGCGCACGAACGCCTCCAGGCGCTTTTCAATATCCGGCATAATCACCAGTTCATTTACAATAGCGTTGGGAGACTCCGAAGCGATGATTCCAGGCTCGGTAATACCAATGTAGCGACCATCCTTAACGTGCTGCTTGGCGTGACCAACCGCCGCGCCTTTCATTGGCGCCTTCATCGCACCAATGCCACAACCGGTAACAATATCCAGAGCGCGCAGGCCCAATTCGTAACCTACATCCTTGGCGTAATCGTACTCCTGACGTGGGATAGAATGACCTCCCCAACATACAACCATCTTAGGCGCATGATTGGGACGCACCGCACCGGCATTGCGCAACATGCGGAACACAGTATTGGTTATCTCGGCAGAACTCTGAGCTTCCTTTTGTGCACCTGTAATTTTGAAATCGGTATAAAGAATATCCCGCAGCGCGGAAAAAAGATGTTCGCGAATACCGCGTATCATCTTACCCTCGACAAAGGATTTGGCGGGCGCATTAAACAGCTCCAGCGAAACGCCTCTTGGCCTCGGGATTAGGCGCAGGTCAAAATCCGAGTAATCGGAATAGACTTTCGCCGCGTCATCTATATCACTACCCGTGTTGAGAATGGCAAGCGCGCAGTTGCGAAATACGCAGAACAACTCGCCCTTTGAATTGGTAATCCCTTCAATGTCCTGCTGGGAGAGAAGATTCAAAGATTTAATGGGGTTTACGACTACGTGTGCTATTTTATCCATCGGGGCATCATGCCCTGAATAGGCATTGCGCTCAACCGCATCTTCCCCCGGGAGACAAAGAGAGACAGGAAAGGTAGTCGAATTTAACTATGAAAAAATCTACTAAGGCTCTACTGTGTTCCGCTCTCGTAATACCAGGTGGAGGCTATTTTGTCCTGGGGGCAAAGAAAAGAGGGATGGCGGCTATAGCCGCAGCTGTAACTCTGATCGGTATGATTTCATTCGACTCCGCCCACAAAGCCCAGACTATCGCGCAGGACATCGTAGACGGAAAAATACCATTGGATATCGCTACCATTGGAGACCAAATTGCGACTACTCCAGGGTTGTTTAGCGACAGCACAATGAGCGTAGCAGTCGCACTGTTGATGCTCTTGTGGATCGTCGGCATGGTGGACGTCTATCGTCTGGGGCGAGGTACTTAGACCTAATTTTCTCAAAACGTGAACAGGCTCACGTGAATCGGCTGTCAAAAATTGTCCTAACGCTGCCACTCCCTTAGGATAAGAGGGGTTCAGCCGCGCTTCGCGGCAGCTAATAAACAGAAACTAGGGGATATTCAATGGAAGAAAACTCGCCAGCTCGCCAGCAAACGACTACTAGCACAAACAATGAGCACCGTTTCGAATTTCGTGGTGACGGGACCGAATACTTCAAAATCTGGATTGTGAACATCCTGCTGACTATCGTCACCCTGGGCATTTACTCCGCCTGGGCGACGGTTAGAAACAATCGCTATTTCTATTCAAACCTATATCTAGATAACAACAATTTCCGCTACCTGGCCGAACCACTCACTATCTTAAAGGGCAGGATTATTGCGGTGCTTGCCTTTGTCGCTTACTCAGTGACAGCGCAGTTGATGCCGACCGTCGGTGTGGTTCTGGCGCTGCTATTGCTGGTGGCCATTCCCTTTTTCGTTAACCAATCACTGGCGTTTAAACACCGGATGTCAGCCTACCGAAACATTCAGTTCCGTTTCCACGGAAGTTATGGCGAGGCCTTTATGATCCTTTATGTTTGGCCGATCCTGGGCGTTTTAACTCTGGGAATCCTTTATCCACTGGCCATGAAAAAGATGCATGAATACATGGTTAGGAATAGTGCTTACGGCACAACTCACTTTAGCTACGAAGCCGCTCACTGGGACTACGCAAAAATCTTCCTAGTGATTCTAGGCGCCGGGATTGTCGGCTTCTTAGTAATGGGCGCAATAACACTCGTGGCCCCTGCCGCTGCCGCTATCACCCCCGGGTTGATGATTTTCGTTTACCTGGGCATCCTTGTGTTCTTTATGGTTAAAATTAACAATCTGTATTTTTGCAGCGCAAGTCTGGCAAGCCATCAATTTGGCGCTCGTTTAAAGATGCCCGGTATGGCCTCCGTTTTGCTTATTAACATAGTCTTGACGATTGTAACCCTCGGGCTGTATCTACCGGCCGCGAAAGTAAGAATGGCCAAGTACATGGCAGACAACATAAGCTTGAACGCAAGCGGGTCGCTGGATAATTTCACGGCTGCAGAACAGGAAAATGTCAGCGTGCTAGGCGAAGAATTTGGACAGGTCTTCGATTTCGGCCTCTAAGCCATAACCGGAGCGACCGGTGTTTGAAACGGGCAACCGTTAACCATGAATATTCAAGGTAACTATCTGGACGGTAAAACGTCTCGCGGGCAGCTTGCGCAGTTGCGGTACGACGATTCGTCCGAAATTCAGATAGTTGTCACTGATCCACAACACGGCTCCAGCCATGAAACCATCAGGGTGGATTTCCGCGATTTAAAGATCGAGTCCCGACTTGCAAATACACCTCGAGAAGTTAGTTTTGGGGAAAACCAACTCTTTGTCACTCCAGACAACGACGCCATCGACGCCCTCATCCTCAATCTCGGCGCGGGCGAATCGGTCTCCTTGCTACACAAACTGGAATCCAGCCTTCCCACAATAATCGCTTCAGTGATAGTGACCCTGGTCGTGACAGCGGCCACTGTCATCTATGGCATACCCAAAGCAGCTGAAGTCATCGCCTTCAAACTTCCAGACTTCGCATCGACTAAACTGGGTAGCTCGCTAGATGTACTCGATACCACCCTTTTTGATCCCTCGGCCTTAACTACAACTCGCCAGCAAGAGATTCGCACGCTGTTCGCTCCCCACTTGGAACGCTTTGATTATCTTAACCCCAGTCTGGAATTTCGCTCAGGTATGAAAGCAAATGCTTTCGCCATGCCCGGCGGCGAAATTGTGCTCACCGACGATTTTGTAGATCTGGTAAAAAGTGATGACGAACTGCTGGCCATTTTGTATCACGAGCTGGGGCATCTTAAGCACCGTCATATCACGCGGAGGGCTCTGCAAGGATCTATGGTGACACTGTTTGTGGTGTTCGTTACTGGAGATCTCGACACGTTTGACCTGCTCACGGGTCTACCGACACTTATCCTCGATTTGTCCTACTCCCGAGATTTTGAAAGAGAAGCTGATCAATTCGCGCTGGAACATATGCGAGCAGCAGGCATAGCCACCGAAAATTTCGCGCTGGCAATGGAACACTTGCGCGAATACTATGCCGATGAAGAGCAGGGGGTTTTATCGCGAGATTCTGATCCCGACCACAAATCCTGGATCGACTACTTGTCCAGCCATCCCCCCACTCAGGAGCGGATAGATTCAGCAAAGAGTTTCCGCTGAACCGAATCAAACAGCGCTATCTAATGGCGCAGCTGCGCATCCAGGTGATCGACCACCTCGGCCCAATCCGCATCTTCCGAAATTGCTTCGTGAATAAACTGAGCCTGCCCGGCACTCCAAAACGCGGCGCTCTCAAGTGGGATCTCATCGGGTAAATGATTGTTCTGCATAAAGTTATCGATGGCTGTGTCACTATTGGGTAAGCCTAATTGTGCAAACAGTGCCTGCATAGTGTGTTCAGATGTATCCATAATCGTTCGCTCAATCCTAATGATTCCTAAAGTATAGACGGACATCTCCGTTATGCGAGCCTCACACAAAATCACCTGGCACCACCAGACGCCGCGGTACAGTAGCTTTCTATGTTGCCCACATAGGCTTTATAATGGCCTGATGCTGCCAAAGGCAAAAATTATTGACGCAAGACGTCACCCAATGGCGGGTTGTTTTGCTGGATACAAACAACTGTTCGCCAAGGGGCAAACATTTACCTATCGGCTTACAGACATTGGCCACTACTATCGCAGCTACGTGAAAGTGATGGATCACTGGGACGAAGTTCTCCCGGGGCGAGTGTTGCGGGTGCAGTATGAGGACATGGTTGCAGATTCAGACACTCAGATCCGCCGAATTCTGGAGTATTGTGAATTACCGTTTGAGGAGCAATGCCTGCGATTTTATGAAACGGATAGAGCCATCAGAACCCCCAGCGCAGAACAGGTTCGCCAGCCGATTTTTCAGGAGGGTTTGGAGCAGTGGCGTCACTACGAGGGCCATCTGGATCCCTTGAAAAAGGCGCTCGGGCCTTTACTACAGCGCTACTCAATCGAATAAGCAAAAACAGGCTATCATTCGGCGCATCGCTATCATGGGCACCGCCCGACCACATCATTAGAGCCCCAACCTATGCAGCAACCACCCCAGCTACATTTCGACAATAGCTATTCGCGACTTCCCGAGCGCTTTTTTGCTCGCCAGTCACCGACGCCCGTGTCTACACCCCGTCTGATAAAGATCAATGATCGGCTGGCTGAAGAACTCGGGGTCAATAATGAGTGGCTGCAATCGGAAGCAGGCCTTGAAGTTCTCGCCGGCAATCGATTGCCTGAGGGCGCCGACCCTATCGCAGCTGCGTATGCCGGGCATCAGTTTGGGGGCTGGAACCCACAACTGGGAGACGGACGAGCCGTGCTACTGGGAGAACTTATCGATCCCAAGGGGCAGCGCTTCGACATGCAATTAAAAGGCTCTGGGCCAACCCCCTGGTCTCGCGGTGGCGACGGCAGAGCGCCTATCGGCCCGGTATTGCGAGAGTACATCGTCAGTGAGGCCATGGCAGTTTTGGGTGTACCCACCACACGCGCACTCGCCGCAGTCACCACCGGCGAACGCGTAATGCGCGAAGACCCTCAGCCCGGCGGTGTTCTCACGCGGGTAGCAAAAAGCCATATCCGAATTGGTACCTTCCAATTTTTCGCCGCCCGCAAAGATGAAGAAGCACTGCAACTTCTGGTCGATCACGTCATCGCACGCCACTATCCGGAGGCGGCAAATATGCCAAATCCCACCCATGCCCTGCTCGACGCAGCAATCGAAGCACAGGCAAAACTGGTGGCCCACTGGCAGGTGCTGGGTTTTATTCACGGCGTGATGAATACCGACAATGTCCTGTTGTCCGGAGAGACAGTCGACTACGGCCCCTGCGCCTACATAGACGACTTCCACCCCGATACGGTGTTTAGCTCGATAGACCACAACGGTCGTTATGCCTACCGCAACCAACCTTCTATCGCACACTGGAATCTGTCTAATCTAGCGCAATGTTTACTACCGCTGCTGAGTCTGGATGAAGAACAAGCGCTAGCCTTGGCGCAAAAATCCGTAGACGCTTTTCCCGCACTTTTTTTGCAAGCGAATCAGGACGGAATGATTAAAAAACTCGGGTTCAGCGAGTATCGGGAGGGCGACGATAATTTAATGCAAGACCTGCTGGATCTAATGGCCCAGGAGCGAGCGGACTTCACCCTCACATTTCGAAGATTGTCAGACCTGGCGGACGATGCGACAGACCCACACCACAGCGTCGCGCAGCTCTACGAATTTTCAGACGCCTTTGCGCCCTGGTTAGAGCGTTGGAGCGAGCGAACTAAATCTGATCCTACGAGCGCTCAGGAGCGCCAGGCAAGCATGTACCTGGCCAACCCCGTGTTTATTGCGCGCAATCATCTGGTCGAAGAAATCATCCAGGCCGCAGTATCCGCAGAGGACTTTGAGCCGTTTCACCAGTTAAATGCTATTCTCGAGCAGCCCTTTACATACCGCCCGGAATTGGCTCGCTATGCCACGCCACCAGAGCCGAGCGAGGTGGTAAAACAGACTTTTTGCGGTACTTAATGCACGGCTTGTAAGCACCTTACTGCTAATGGACTAACTTCCCAAAATCCCGCTTAGCTAGTGCCTATCCATAAACTTTCAATCCATTGAAATATAAGGAATATTTTTCGCAAGGTATTAAAAAATCCTCTTGAATTTGTTAAGTTCAAGGTGCGAACAAAAAACAAAAAAACAAGAGGATTCCGCATGCGAGAGACCCGCATTGCTCAGGCAAGTATATTTGAAAACTACTCAAAACACGAATTTGGGACCCAACTTCGGGCGCTATCAAACCGACTGGATCAACATCCAGAAATACTACTTCTGGTCGCCGACGACCTCATTGATGCATCGCTATCCAAGGTAGGTCGATCGGGTTTAACAGTTGAAACCATTTTTCGATGCATGCTCTTGAAGCAACTGTTGCGCGTCAGCTACGAGCAATTGGCATTTAATTTGTCGGACTCAATGACCTACCGTACTTTTGCCCGGCTGCCTGCCACAACAATGCCCAGTCGATCTGGGCTACAGTCAACGATACGGAGTATCAGGCCAGAAACGCTGGAAAAAGTGCATGAGACCCTCTGTGTCAGTTGGCTTAAAGCAGGCATACTATCAATGGAAAAATTACGCATCGATAGCACGGTTGTCGCCAGTAATATTGCGCCACCCAGTGACAGTCAACTCCTGAATGATGGTGTTCGAGTGCTCAGCCGCCTGTTGATGAAAAGCAAAAATATCACAGGGGTAAAAATTCGCTTTACGGACCAGCGCAAAGCCTCGAAGTCGCTGGCATTTCAGATTTTTAATGCGAAAAAAGCTGGAAAAAAAACACTTTATCCAAAGTTGTTGCAGATTCCAGGAATTGTCCTGAAGCAAGTTAAGCGGGGATTGGAAGCCGTAGAAGTGGGTGCCTGTGACTCTGATAAAAAGAAGCAATGGGTAAGTCAGGTAGAGCAGTACAGGGATTTAGCACTGAGGGTCATCAATCAAACAGAGCGCCGCGTCATCCAGGGGCAGAGCGTCCATTCCTCAAAAAAAATCGTGAGCTTATTCGAGTCACACACCGATATTATCGTCAAAGGATTTCGTGACGTTCAATATGGCCATAAGATAAATCTGAGCAGTGAGAGAAGCGGATTCATCACGTACCTGTGCATTGAAAAAGGGAACCCGGCGGACTCCAGCTTGTTCATGCCGGCGCTGGATTTTCACCAGTCGAAGCTGCACCGTCTACCGCACTCGGTGGTGGCTGACGGTGGCTATGCGAGCCAGGAGAATGTGGCAAAAGGAAGGGGGCTGGGTGTTAAGCGTGTGGCCTTTCATAAGCCGGCCGGTTTATCACTTCACGCCATGGGCGTTAAATCGAAAACGTTTACTCGATTGCGCCATTTCCGGGCGGGCGTCGAAGGGAATATTTCAGAACTAAAAAGAGCATTTGGTGCAAAAAAGGCAATTGGAAAGGACTTGCTGGCTTTAAAGCCTATGTCTGGTCATCAGTTCTGAGCTACAACCTGATGCGTTTGGCGAGACTTGACTCCGGCTAAGCTCGAAGCTGGCCCAGGATAGGAAATATTTGTAGGCTTATGGGTAGTACAGCGTATTTCTGCGATCCGAATTCAGGATAATGGACCTTTAAGCAATGATTCTCGTCATTTTATGGCCGCTAAAAGCCGGTAGCATTGTGGGCCGGAACGTAAAGACTAAAACGGGATGGTTTTTTAGAAAAACATCCATTTATGGATAGGCACTAGTGTAGTGTATTAAACTGACTGATGATTTGAGAGTGCATGTCTTGCGCGCCCCACTTTCTCCAAAATCTCTTCTGCGGACTTTGTCCAGGCAAATGGCTTTTTATCTTCATTGTGCCTCTCAATAAAATCCATGATGGTCTCTTCCAGCTCTTGTACCGATGTGAATACACCACGGCGCAGTTGCCTTTCTGTCAACAAACCAAAAAATCTCTCCACCAGATTTAGCCACGAAGAACTGGTTGGAATAAAGTGTAAGTGAACCCTTTTATTACGCTTAATCCAGTTCTTCACTTTTTCGTGTTTGTGCGTCGCGTAGTTATCAACGATAAGGTGAAGGTCTAACTCCTTGGGTGTTTGTTTTTCCACAGTCTTCAGAAACGCCAAAAATTCCTGGTGCCGGTGACGCTTTTTGCACTCACCGATAACATCACCAGTCAGGGTGTTCAGTGCCGCAAACAAGGTGCTTGTACCATGACGCTTATAGTCGTGAGTCATGGTTCCGCCGCGCCCGGGCTTCATCGGCAATCCCGGCTGCGTTCTGTCCAGCGCTTGAATGGAACTCTTTTCGTCAACACAGAAAACAACTGCATTCTCTGGCGGCGATAAATACAAGCCAACAACATCGCGTAGCTTTTCTTCAAAGGCAGGATCGTTGCTCACCTTGAACTGAGCAACCAGGTGTGGCTTCAGACCAACTTCTCGCCACACTCTATTTATAAAGGAGTGATTAATGCCCATCACTTTTGCCAAACCCCGGGTTGTCCAGTGGGTGCCATCCTTGGGTTTTTCCTGCGTGGTTATCTTGATGACTTTCGACCGCAGCTTTGCCTGGTCCGCAGAATTCTTGCCGCCGTGATTAGCCCCTCTTGGCAAATCTTTTTCTATTCCCCGAAACCCTCTCTCAAAAAAACGATTGCGCCATCGGCCTACCTTGTTGACATCAATTTCCAGCTCTTCAGCAATTTTGTAGTTGGGAACATTTTTTGCAGCGAGCAAAATAATCCTTGAGCGCTCTACCAATCGAACCGGTGTCGTTTTGCTTCTAACATTTTTTTCCAACTGCTTTTTCTCTTGCGCTGTTAAAGTTATATTTATTTGGGCGGGCATTAGCTTCACACGGGTAGTGAATGAAGTAATCATTATATCATTAATCCGTTTAATACACTACACTAGCTAGGAGTTTGCGACAATACGCAAATAGGCCTCATTTCCGCGCAGCACCAGACCGTGGATCTCAATGCCATTGCTGGCGTGGTACAAGCCAATCAGGAAGTTCGCGATCTCTTGGGTGATCACCTGGCCGGGGATCAATACCGGGATGCCTGGGGGATAGGGAACCACTAGGTCGGCGCTGATCGATCCAAAAATCTCGGGATTTAAACCGTGTCCCTCGGCCACTAGTGGTATCTCCTCACTGCGACCAAAGTAGGCATCTCTGGGTAGGGTTTTAAAGTCGCTCAATGATGGCAGCGGCGAAACCGGGCGCAAACTCGGCGTTGAACTCTTCCCCGCTTTTAATGCCAGTTTTTTCATGGCGTTTAGCAAGCGCATAACCTTGCTTTCGGTAGAGCCGAGGGTCACCAGTACTGAGAGTGTATTGTGGGTGACCTTCTCTACCTGAATACCGTAGTCGTCGAACAGCGCCAGTTGCAGTTCCCGCGCGGTCATGGTGGAACCCGACACGTCAATGCTGAGCTTGGTGGGGTCCAGGCGAATATCGTCACTGGCCAATTCGCTAGGCAACATGTCCTGCAGCTCCAATATGCGCAATACACCCGTGTCATTGATACCCTCGCGCAGTCTCTGGGCTATTTCCAAAACCCGGGAAAGCTGTGAATAGCCTTCCATGCTCATCTGCTTTCGGGCTACATCAAGGCTGGCTATCATTGCGTATTGCGGGCTGGTCGACGTGTGCATATTGAGATCTTCACGGAAACGGTGCTCGTCGAAATCGGGTGCGGACACATGAATCATGCTGGCCTGGGAGAAGGCGGATAACATTTTGTGGGTACTCTGGGTGACGTAATCTGCGCCGCTCTCCAACGCGTTGGGGCGAAGTGTTGGATGAAAACGCCCGTGGGCGTACCAGGCTTCGTCGATCAATACTTTGATGTTATGTGAATGGGCGTAGTCGATTATCGGCTTTAGGTCGTAGTAGAAGCCATCGTAAGTACAAGAGGTTAAAACCAACAATCCTGCGTCCGGGTTGGCGTCTATGGCCGCGTAGATTCGCTCACTCGGCACGGGGCCGTAAAACCCGTACTCAGCCTTCAGCGAAGCGCTCAGGTAAACGGGGTCGACGCCAAACAGTATCGCGGCGTGGTGAATGGATTTATGGCAGGCCTGATCCAATATCATTTTGCCACCGGCACCCAGGAGATGCTGGATAATGACCTTGTTGGCGGTTGAGGTGCCATTGGTGACGAAGAAAGTATGGTTCGCACCGAAGGCCTCTGCTGCCAAGTCCTGGGCTTCCTGAATAACGCTGTGGGGTTCAAGTAGTGAGTCCAGCACCTGCACAGAGACCGACAGGTCGGTGTTGAAGATGTGTTCTCCCATCATCTGGTAGAAATCTGCTACCCAGGGGCTGTCCCGGAGGCTGTCGCCACCGGAGTGCCCGGGCGTGTGCCAGGCATCTTTAGCACTATATACGTAGTCTCGCAGAGTGTCGGCAAAAGGCGTGCGCGCTCGGCGTGCTACCGCGGTTTGTATTTGCCGGAACAGGTGGCTGATTTTACCGTCATCTCTATCGAACAGTTCTCCGGACGCGTCGGGGATTGAGCAACCGGGCTCTATCGCCAGGAACAAATTGAGCTCGGCCCGTGTTGCCTTAATTTTGTCCGCCAGGGTCTGGGTAACTTCTGTATCCAAACCATCGATTACAACCGCCTGAAGATTGCCATCTTTGAGCGCCTCTTCAAGCTCCTGTTGATCGGGTTCCACTGCATAGATGCGGTAGTCACAGTCATTTAACCCGGCATCCAATTCGGCGCATTCGTTGAGAGCATCAAGCCAGTGGCTCCGAAAAGTTTCATCGCTGCTCACCAACGCAACGTGGCTGATCAAGGTAGACATCTAGCTCACTCCCCATAGATAACCGGCGTCTTACCCCACATTATCTGAATTTCAAAACAGCCAGTTTAAATCTCGGAGTTGGCAAAATGAATAGCAAATCTACCGGATTGCCGTACAATATTTAGCACTTTAACGGAAATATCGAGCAATTTAATGGATATGGACGAAATGGATCAACGGCTGCTGTCCCTACTGCGAATCAATAGCAGAGCGACAACCAGCTCACTGGCACGGGAGTTAGGGGTTTCACGCAGTACGGTGCAGGATCGAATCTCTCGCCTGGAGCGCCGGAATATTATCGCCGGCTATACGGTTCGCTATCACGAAGACTTCGGTGGCAGGCTGTTAAAGGCTCATGTGATGATCCAGGTGAGCCCGAAGCACAGCGTGCAGATAGTTGCGGCACTGTCGAACATCGCCGCAGTAAAAACCTTGCAAACCGTCAGTGGGATTTACGACCTGGTCACCATGGTTGAGGCGGTAACGACTCAGGAAATGGACGGTGTGTTGGATGCCATAGGCCAACTTCCCGGTGTGGAAAAAACAACAACCTCTATCGTGCTGACGACCAAATTCGAACGCTAAGCAGCGTTCACTTTCAGTTCCTGAGTGTGGAAATAACCAAAGATAAAAACATTGATCAGATGGCCAACAAGAGAACCCTCCGAGTCACGACACAGCTTAAAAAAGACTATAACTTCTAATGCATGAACTGCAACCAAGCCTATGATTATCCAGTTCACTATTGCGCCAATTTGAGTACCTGCCTGCGTAAACGCCAGGACCGCGAGGATCGCATAAAATACCACGGCACCTATTTTTCCACTGGACATAAAAATTCCTCCACTTTGTTATTGAAAAATTGCAGATAGATTGGGGACCGCTGTACGCATCCCACAAATCAATTGTAGGCCTCCGGGTCCAGCCTGTGCATTTCGGATTCAATCCAACGTTCAATCTCTTCCATCAATTCGCCGGGTTCGCGGCCTTCTGCCTGTACAGGTTCACCAATCGACACATCGATAATACCGGGGCGAAAGGTAAAGGATCGAGGTGGCCAACAGCGTGCGGACGTGACTGCGATAGGAATCACCCAGGCACCGGTTGCCACCGCAAGACGCGTCGCACCGGATTTATAATTTCCTTTTTGTCCACGTTCAATGCGCGTTCCCTCGGGAAACATAATGACCCACTTGCCATTATCCATAATGCGCCTGCCCTGCTCCGCTACTTTTTTCCAGGCCTCGGAGCGCTTACTGCGATCGATGTGAATCATATCCAACCTGCCGATTGACCATCCAAAAAAAGGGATATTCAGCAGTTCTTTTTTAAAGACATAAGCCAGAGGGTGAGACGTCATGCTGGCGAAAAAAAATGTCTCCCAGGTAGACTGATGTTTGGGACACAACACGACTCGGCGCATGTCTTCCGCCGAGGGCAGCCGGTCTTCACCGTGCACACGATATTCCACACCGGCAATGATTCTTACAGCCCCAACAACGCCTTTTAGGAACGGCGCAGCAAACCACCACCACAATGTGGTGCTGTTGAGAAATAGGGAGCACACGACCAGCCCGATTCCGAGCGGAATCAGCGTGATAACCAACCAGCTAAACACCAGTAGTGAGCGAATCAAATTCATGCGGCTTGCACTTGCTCCGATGTGTTGCCCTCGACGCTTTCGAGGAACTCCGCGATATTATCATAGGCGTGATTCGCCTCAGGTAGCTCCGGATTGAATATCTGCCAGACGTGCACCATGTGCGGCCAGCTTTGAAGAACAACCGGCGATCCGGCAGCCTGGGCCTTGGTGACATAGCGGCGGGCGTCGTCATACAACATCTCCGCCTCGGATACCTGAACGAGCACCGGCGGTAGGCCAGAGAGATCTCCGCGCAATGGCGACACAATTGCCTCGGCAGGTCTGATTCGATTGGTGAACCAACTGACCCACCACAGCAATATCAAAGGGATCTTAATTAACTTGCCAAATGCGGGCCCAATCATCGGGTCTGTATCAATATTACTACTCATACTCGGTGAGGTGAGCGATACATCGGTCGCAGGGGAAAATGCGATTGCAGCATCTGCAGCTCGCAGGTCCTCATCCCGTGCCCAGGCAATTACCGACAGTGTCAGGTTGCCACCGGCGGAATCACCCGCGACCGCTAGAAAGTCCAGATCTTCAGGCCCTTCGGGACCATTACCGAGTATCCATCGATAGGCCTGCTGGCAATCCGCAATGCCCTCTGCGCGTTTGTGCTCAGGCAACAAACGATAATCCAGTGAAAATACAGCGGCATCGGCCACCTTGGATAGTCTGTTTGTGATACTGCGATGGCTTTTGGGACTACCGGCCATCCAGGCACCACCGTGAATATAGAGCAGCCGCCGCTTGGGGCTCACTCCCGGAGCCAGCACCCATTCGCCACGCAGGTTTTTATGGTTTACGGGACGAAATTCACTTTCAAAGTCCCGCCCATCGCTCATTGAATCCATATATTGGCGAATAGCAGGTATTCGCTTTGCGCCGCTAACACCTTTGCCGGCAGAGCTAATTCCCTTAAGCGACGCCACTACCTCATGGTGGGCATCACTAGGATCCCCAGAGGGTCTTGGAATCACATTGCTGTCGAGATACGACAGGTTTTCCCCGCGCAAACCAAAATAGCTGAAGGCCAAAACCAGTAACGCTATCAATACAAACAGAACCATCGTGCCACCCCTATTAAGCCAAGGCCGCATTAAACCAGAATGTGGGGCTTATAGAAAATACAGTGGCGGTAGTTTTCGAACGAATATGAAGATTGAGACAAGCGGGATTGTATCGCGAAGTTGGCCGACCCAGCGCGTCTATCCTATGCCCGGACTCCAAAAATAGCCGATATCGGACAGAATGTGATCGGGGTGCTCCTTGTAACGGGAAAATTGTATCTACCGACTGGTTGTATTGAGCCTCTAACGCGATTTACTTCGCAACGCTGAGGGAGGCTGGCCGTATTTTTTCGAATGGATCGTAGAGAAATGTGCGGAACTGGAAAAGCCTGTTGCCAGAGCAATCTCAGTTAGCGACAGCGCTGAGTGTAAAATCAGATTGCGCGCCTTATCCAATCTTAATTCAGTGTAAAACCGCATACTGGACGTCCCCATTTTTTCACGGAACAGACGGTTCAACTGGCGCGCACTCACACCGGAAATTCGAGCTAGCTGCGCCAGCTCAAGCGGATCGGCAATATGATTCTCCATTGCTCCAATGGCATTGAGTACCGATCGGTTAGTTGTGCGATAACGTTCAACGCGGCCTGCCCGCTGAGGCCCACCCGCCGGTCGAATTTCGGTATGCAAGAGCCAGTCACTGACGCGCCTGGCGAGTTGCGCCCCATGATGTTCTGCGATCAGTGCATGCATCAGATCCAACGCCGCCGTGCCACCCGCGCAGGTGACGCGATCGCGATCCATCACATAGAGATTGCGTTCGACCAGTAGTGAGGACGAACCTTCGACAAGCGCTGGCGCATGCTCCCAATGCACTGTCATGCGGCGACCCTTCATCAACCCAGCCGAGGCGAGAATCACCGGGCCACCCGAGACGCCACCCAGGCTTATCCCCTGGCGCGACAAACCACGCAACCAACTGAAGACACGTTGGTCTTCAAAAGACATAGGGTCTCCACCCGCTACGATAAGAAGTAGATCGAAGTCTGTATCAATGCCGACGTTAGCCCCTGCGTGTATCACGGCGCCACAGGAACTCGTTGCCGTATCGCCCAGAGCCGGAATATTTCTGACCTTGTATAGTTCACGGCCTGCCAGGGTATTGGCCACCCGCAATGGCTCCACCACGGAGGCATAAGACATCAGCGCGAAACCGTCGATCAGAAGAAGGCCGATGCGGTATTGCTGACGCTCCAAACTCATATTGTCCATATAATGTAATTTTACGTCCTTTTTGGAAAAGTGCATACGCAGCAACGATGCCAATAATAGATCATCGATGATAGAGGCGAAGCGAGATGCGCTATTCAGCATGGCAGGTTTTCTGGGAAGGACTTAAAGGTAACAGTGGCTGGGAACCAGCCTGGAGAGATCCCGAGCCGAAGCCCGAATACGACGCGATCATAGTTGGCGGCGGCGGGCACGGTCTTGCCACTGCCTACTATCTCGCCAAAGTACACGGTATGTCCAATATCGCGGTTTTGGAAAAAGGCTGGATTGGCTCCGGCAATGTCGGACGCAACACCACCATCATCCGCTCCAATTACATGCTACCTGGCAACGAGCCGTTCTACGAAATGTCCATGAAGATGTGGGAAAACCTGGAGCAGGAACTTAACTACAACGCCATGGTTTCGCAGCGCGGCGGCCTCTACCTTTTTCACAGTGATGCACAACGGGACCTGTATGCCCGGCGCGGCAACTCCATGGCTCTGGCTGGAGCGGACGCCGTGTTCCTCGATCCCGATGGTATTCGCAAGCTTTACCCTTTTCTCGACTTCGACAATGCGAGGTTCCCGATTCAGGGAGGACTCCTACAACCCCGCGCCGGGACGGCACGGCACGACGGCGTAGCCTGGGGTTATGCGCGCGCAGCCGATCAGCTAGGCGTTGACATCATTCAGAATTGCGAAGTCATGGATTTTCAGATTGAAAATGGTGTCTGTAAGGGCGTAGAGACGAATCGAGGCCCGATTCTAGCGGCCAAGACCGCGGTCTGTGTCGCTGGGTCATCGAGTCGAGTGATGGCAAAAGCCGACATGCGGCTGCCAATTGAAAGCCATGTGTTGCAGGCCTTTGTTTCCGAAAGCCTCAAGCCAACTATTCCAGGTGTGATTGTATACGGCGCCGGCCATTTTTACCTTTCACAGTCAGACAAGGGCGGACTGGTGTTTGGGGGAGATATCGACTGCTACAACTCCTATGCACAGCGCGGCAATATGCCGGTAGTGGAAGACGCCTGCGAGAGCGGTATGGCGCTTATGCCCATGATTGGCAGAGCGCGGGTCTTGCGGATGTGGGGTGGCCTCCTTGACATGTCAATGGATGGTTCTCCGTTTATCGACAAAACTGACATCGACGGTCTGTATTTCAACGGCGGCTGGTGCTACGGCGGCTTCAAGGCAACACCGGCATCGGGCTACTGCTATGCACAGCTTATTGCGACTGACACTTCACATCCGCACGCAGCGGCGTACCGCCTCGACAGATTTCGACGCGGCGCGATGATCGATGAACGGGGCAACGGCGCCCAGCCGAACCTGCACTAGTATCCTATGAGATTACAAGATGATTATTAACCACCCTCTTCTTGGTCCGCGCGACGCCGCCGAATTCACCTACCTGGGTGACGCAGCGTTGATGGACCGCCCCGACTGGCAAGCGGACAATGCCACCGATCAGTTTCACGACTACCTTTATTTACGCGACAACCCTGCTGGCGAGCATCGTGAACTGTGGTTCCATGAGCAGGGAGATCGTTCCTGGCTTGTGATCACCCGCAACACACTCACGCATGTCATCTCAAACGTTGAATTGGCCAGCGATGCAGCTTTGGCTCTCGGGAGAGGAAAATGAACGAGAGTCATCGAATTGACGGCGGTCTGATCGACCGCACACAGCAACGATCCTTCACCTTCAACGGCCAAAAATTGTCCGGCTACGCCGGCGATACGCTTGCCTCTGCACTGATCTCAAACGGCGTTCGCTTGGTGGGCCGCTCATTCAAGTATCACCGTCCTCGTGGAATTTTCACCGCCGGCTCCGAAGAGCCCAGTGCATTAGTACAGCTCGGACGCGGTGCGCATCAGGAGCCCAACACACGAGCAACCGTCACCGAACTCTTCGATGGCCTCGAGGCTTTTAGCGAAAACCATCACGGCTCGCTAGGTTTTGATTTACTGGCCATCAATGATGTTCTCTCTCGTTTCCTGGGCGCCGGCTTTTACTACAAGACCTTTATGTGGCCGAAGTCCTTCTGGGAGAATGTTTATGAACCCATCATTCGCCATTCTGCGGGGCTGGGGAAGCTGTCGTTTGAGGCCGATGCCGACTGTTACGACAAGGGCTATCTGCACTGCGACGTACTCATTATTGGCGCGGGTCCTGCGGGATTATCGGCCGCTCTCGCAGCGGGAGTCACCGGTGCTAAAGTCATTCTGGTCGACGAAGATTTTGTGCTGGGTGGGCGACTAAACGCCGAGACTTACGAAGTAGACGGCCGTCCGGGATCGCAGTGGGCAACTGAAACTGCCGCCAGGCTGGCGAGCATGGACAATGTTCGTGTTATGACACGCAGTACCGTGTATGGCGCATTCGACCATGGAACCTATGGCGTGCTAGAGCGCAAAACCGACCATCTGGCGTCCAGCGCAAACAAGCCACGGCAGATCCTGTGGCGCCTCTATTCAAAGCGCGCCATTGCCTGTGCAGGAGCCACCGAACGCCCTATTGCCTTTGGCAACAACGACCGCCCGGGCATTATGCTGGCCGGTGCAGTCCGCGCGTATGCCAACCGCTGGGCGGCCCTCCCCGGTAAGCGCGTCGCAGTATTTACCAACAATGATGACGGTTGGCGCAGTGCGGTAGATCTCGCCGCTGCGGGTGTGGAGATATCCGCGGTCGTGGATACGCGAGATATAGCACCTGTTGCCCACATTTCCGGTGCTGCCACCTTCATGGGCAGCGCAATAGGGAATACCAGTGGCCGCAAAGCGTTGAAGTCTATTACGCTTACAACCGGCCAGACAATTCCCGCCGATTGTCTGGCGGTGTCAGGTGGCTGGAATCCCAACCTGCATCTAACCAGTCATCAACGCGCCCGGCCCACGTGGCGCGAAGATATTGCGGCATTTGTGCCAACCGGAGAGCTCCCGGCTGGAATGACGGTGGCCGGTGCCGCGAACGGTGCGCTCACACTGGGTGCTGCACTGACTGAGGGTTGGGTTACGGCGTCAGCCGCGCTGAAAGATCTAGGCTTTGAACCCCCTCATAGGGCGGCGATACCCGCTGCTAATGATGAGCCAATGGCCATTTCGGCTTTCTGGTATGTGAAAGAAAGCCGCCCACGGGCCTGGCTTGATTTGCAAAACGATGTGACGGTCAAGGACGTCAAGCTCGCCCACCAGGAGGGCTTTCGGTCAGTCGAATTGCTGAAGCGATACACCACCTTGGGCATGGCAACCGATCAAGGCAAGACGGCAAATGTTAGTGCGCTGGCTGTCATGTCCGAATGCCTGGGCAAACCCATCCCGGAAACTGGCACAACCATGTTCAGACCACCCTACACACCGGTGGCGATCGGTGCACTGGCCGGTCGGGCTAGGGGCAACAATTTCCGCCCCACTCGCCTGACACCCAGCCATCAGTGGGCGCAAGAACAAGGTGCCAAGTTTGTTGAGTCCGGCATGTGGTTGCGGTCTTCCTGGTTCCCTCGTGCCGGCGAAACGCACTGGCGCGAAAGCGTCGATCGTGAGGTTACAAAAGCGCGCAGCTCGGTTGGCATTACGGATGTGACGACGCTGGGAAAGATTGACATCCAGGGGCGCGACGCCACTGAGTTTGTCAATCGAATCTACTGCAACGGTTTTGCAAAGTTGCCGGTAGCTAAAGTCCGCTATGGCTTGATGCTTCGTGAAGACGGCATCGCAATGGATGACGGAACAACAGCGCGAATTAATGAAAACCATTATGTGATGACGACTACAACGGCAAATGCCGCAGGTGTCTTCCGTCATATGGAGTTTTGTCGCCAGTGCCTGTGGCCCGGTATGGATGTGCACCTGATTTCAGCGACCGAGCAATGGGCTCAGTTTGCGGTGGCCGGCCCAAACTCACGCAAGCTACTGCAGAAAATTGTCGATTCGGACTACGATATTTCCAACGAGGTTTTCCCGTTCATGGCCTGCGGAGAAATTACGATTTGCGGCGGGACGCCAGGGCGGCTATTCCGTATTTCATTTTCGGGGGAGCTCGCCTACGAAATTGCCATTCCAGCACGCTATGGCGATGCTCTAATCCGCACGCTAATGTCCGCCGGTGAAGAGTTCGAAGCTGTTCCCTATGGCATCGAGGCGCTGGGTGTCATGCGCATTGAAAAAGGCCACGCGGCGGGCAATGAGCTCAACGGCCAAACCACCGCCCGCGATCTTGGAATGGGCCGCATGGTTTCGAAGCAAAAAGATTGTATTGGTAACACCTTGTCCGAGCGCAGCGAATTGAATCGTCAAGACGGGCTCAGCCTAACGGGGTTTCGACCCGTCAATCGCACCGAGACTCTCAACGCCGGAGCGCACTTTATCGAAGTCGGCCAGGCGCGGACCATGGAGAACGACAAAGGCTGGATGAGCTCCGTCGCCTTCTCCCCTTCACTGGGTCATTCTATTGGCCTGGGCTTTATTGCCAGAGGCCATGAACGCTTGGGGGACATTGTTGTTGCAGTGGATTTTGTTCGCAACAAATACATAGACGTGGAGATTGTCTCTCCTCATTTTATCGATCCCGAAGGAGAAAAGCTCCGTGTCTGAATTCACACTCACTGCACAAGCACCTCTTGGTGGCTACAGTGCAAACTTCGATGCCGTTTCACTGACTGAGCTGACTGGGCTCGCCCTGGTTTCCATCGCGACACCGATGGACGGTGAAGACGATCTTCATCGCAGCACCGTGGCCGCCTTCGGCACAACTCTCCCCGCGGTAGGGTCCTCTACCCGCTCGGAAGATGGCCAAGCTCGCCTGCTCGGTCTGCAACGGGACCAATTTTTTCTTTTGCTGGAGCACGAGAGCCACAATGCCCTATCCATGGTCTCCGACAAGCTCGGTACAGCGGGCTACTACACCGATCAATCAGATAGTTGGGCGATATTGCGAATAGATGGACCGGGGAGTCGCACCGCTCTTGAGCGCATATGTATGCTCGATTTGAGTGCTGATGTCTTTCTAATTGATACGGTGGCACGCACGACTATGGAACATCTTAGTGTAATAATCCTGCGTGACAATGCAGATTCATTTTTGCTACTGTCGGCCCGCTCATCGGCCAAGTCCTTCCTGCACGCTATAGAAACTTCGATTGCCTATACGAGTTGAACTGGGGCAAGAATTTTTGCTCTGATCGGAGGCTCTCTGTAGTAGACGCGTAATTTCACCTAAATCTGGTTACTATAATCCGAATTTACATGGAATTTAGGAGGACTCATGTCCTGGAAAAACCAGCAAGGTCTGCACGAACTGGCCAATAACGCCTATGCTTGGCTGGCGCCCGACGGAACCTGGGGATGGAGCAACGCCGGCCTGATCGTCGACGGCGAGGAATCCCTGCTGGTCGACACTCTATACGACCTCAACCTGACCCGAGATATGCTCAAGGCAATGCGCAGCGCGGCACCCTGCACTGCCAAAGTCGACACTCTTGTGAATACCCACGCCAATGGGGACCACTGCCACGGCAACGAATTGGTCGAGGGCGCGCAAATTATCGCCTCGGTGGCATCGGCGGCGGAAATGGATGAATTACCTGTAGAGTCCATGGCGGCACTTGTGGAGATGGCCGGCGACATGGGTGCTGTGGGCCAATATTTCCTGCACTGTTTTGGGCAATTCCAATTCAAGGGCATCAAGCACACACCACCCACACGAACGTTCGAGGGCCAACTTGATCTTACAGTGGGCGACAAGCCCATACACCTGATTGAAGTGGGCCCAGCCCATACTCGGGGCGATGTATTGGTTCATTCACCTAGGGACAAAACCATTTATACCGGGGACATCCTGTTCATTGAAGGCACCCCCATCATGTGGCAAGGCCCCGTTGGCAACTGGATTAAGGCCTGCCACCTGATTGAAGAACTGGACGTAGAGCACATTGTTCCCGGCCACGGACCGGTTACGGACAAAATTGGCGTCGCCAAAGTGCGGCAGTATCTGGAATACGTGCGCGATGAAGCCAAGGTTCGATATGACGCGGGCATGAACCCCTTTGAAGCGGCGAAAGATATCGAATTGACCGAATATTCATCATGGTCTGACCCAGAGCGCATAGCAGTCAATGTAGACAGCCTCTACCGTGAGTTCACCAACAGCGATACCGTAACTGATGTGATGGTGCTCTTCGGACAGATGGCGGAGCTGGCGGGATTTGTAGATCATAAGTAAAGTTGGATCTTTTCAATCGCGTAACAACCCCCGGCCCATTTACACCTGAGTGACACAGGTTATGTAAATCTGTCTGCGTGTGGGTATACTGTGGGGTTTGGGCAACAGGAAATCTCTTTAATAGACTCTTCAGTAATTGTGAAAAAACTTCCTACAAAAGCAGATATCCGCGCCGAACTCGAACGCCGTATGAACCAGTTCGAAAAAAAGGGCGGTCAGGTCAACGAGATCACCACGGGCCTCAGCGGCCGGGACGTACTCGACAATTCGCCGCCCTCTCGCAGATTATTTCTAGAACCCACGGTCACTCGAACTCAAGTCCCTGAAGTTATTGCTGCCATTGAAGCTCGCCGGAAAGAAAAAACCAAACCGAAACCAACACATAAACCTCGCAAACAAAATACCCGCAAGCGCAAAACCATTTACGATGATTTTGGCGAACCGCTGCGCACTGTCTGGGTTGATGAATAGATACCAAAAGGACATTAATCGATGCGCGCCACAGCTACTCCCTTCACGATTGAAATACCCCAAGCACAACTGGATGATCTGCGCGAGCGCCTCGCGCTAACGCGTTGGCCCGAGGCGGAAACTGTAGACGACTGGAATCAAGGCGTACCGTTATCCTACGCGAAAGAACTGGCCAGCTACTGGGCATCTGACTACGACTGGCGCAGGTTTGAAAAAAAACTGAACACCTGGCCGCACTTTAAAACCGAGATCGAGGGAATCGATATTCACTTTATCCATCGGCGCAGCCCGCACGAAGATGCGCTGCCGATCATCATTTCCCATGGCTGGCCCGGTTCCGTTGTAGAGTTTCACAAAGTGATCGACGCGCTGGCGGACCCCACTGCACACGGTGGCAAAGCTGAGGATGCGTTTCATGTGGTAGCCCCTTCTCTGCCGGGATATGGGTTTTCTGGTAAGCCGACCCAGCACGGAACATCGGTCGATAAAATTGGCTACATGTGGGGGCAATTAATGGCCACCCTGGGATACGATCGCTATGTGGCACAGGGAGGTGATTGGGGCAGCATGATCACCCAGAGCATGGGCCAAACTCAAACGCAGCACTGCGCAGGCATACATATCAACATGCCGATAGTCGCTCCAGATCCCGACACCATGAACGATTTGTCTGAGCTCGAAAAATCGGCCCTGGAAGGAATGGCCTTTTATCAGGAATGGGATTCGGGTTACTCCAAACAACAGGCCACTCGTCCGCAAACCTTAGGGTACGGCCTGGCCGATTCTCCAGTCGGCCAGATGGCCTGGATAGTCGAAAAATTCTACGCCTGGACTGACTGCGAAAACAGCAATGGCAAGCACCCGGAGAATGTACTGTCCAAGGATGAATTGCTGGACAACGTCATGTTGTATTGGCTGAACAATACCTCTGCGAGCTCTGCGAGACTGTACTGGGAGAGTTTCAATCAACCCAACTTCGAACCGATTGACATTCCCGTAGGTTGTTCCATCTTCCCAAAAGAAATCTTCCGCAGCAGTCGCCGCTGGGCCGAGAAAAGATTCAGCAATATTATTCACTGGAACGAACTGAATCGCGGCGGGCATTTTGCTGCCTTTGAACAGCCGGAAGTGTTTATCGAAGAAGTGCGCACCGCTTTTACATCCCTGAGAGTTTAAACAGCCACCAACGCCAACAGGAAGCGACATGCCCAAGACGCCCCCAGCATCGGGAACAATGTCCAACCCCTTTGCGAGCAAAGAAATATCGCCTCCCTTTTCTGAACACTGGGAAGCGAAACGCAGAGTCGCCCAGGCCATTCGGCAGTTGACCGATGTGTTAATCACCAGCACTCCTGCAACCGAAGAGTTGCATGATATCGCCCAAAAACTTGAGGATCAGGCGACAGAGTTTGCCAAGGCCAAACGCCTCTACGGTTTGATGGCCTTTCTAAAAGATGGCAATCACGGTGACCACGGCGAGATTAACCACGAGCTAAACGGTGTGGGGGGATGGAGCAACCCCCTGTCTCCCGGGCTCAATATGTGGATGGAAGGTGACAAAGCTTACGGAACGGTCAACTGCGGCTATGCCTACGAAGGTCCACCGGGACATATTCACGGGGGACATGTTGCCGCAATATTCGATCAGTTTTTAGGTATGGCGCAGTTAGTGGGGAAAAACCCGGGAATGACTGGCACGCTCACGATGAGATACCTCAGACCCACGCCTTTGAATACGGATCTCGACCTGGAGGCGGACGTAGAATTTCTAGCAGTTTGTCGGACTCAGCTCCTGACGGGCACGATTTAATACTCCAGCGTGCTACAGGGCTGTCAGGACACCACGCAGAAGATGTGATTGTCCCAGGGCAGCCACGTCAACCTTCATCACGACTTTATCCAGCCCTGTAATGGGCATTTATGCGGCAAATGACCGCTTAATTATGCCATTCTCAGCACATTCATACGCTTTACATTCCATGCCAGTGTCGCCAGCGTCCATTCGCCCGCAACCTTGTCCAAACCTCGCATCGAGAACTGCCTCAACCCCATAACGTGTTTGATGATGCCGAACACTGGCTCTACCGTTTGCTTTCTTAATGCGTACAGCGCTCGACCGGATTGGGTCGTCAGTTGATGTTTCATGAGCCTCACCTGATCATCCGTTATCGGAGTGGGGGCGTCAGGGGCAAACCGATCAAAAACGCTCGGGTGATGGTGGTCACGCGCTACCGCCAGCAAGGGCTGGATATTATCCTCTACGCAAGCCTTTACATTATCACCGCTAAAATAGCCTGTGTCGGCCAGCAGGTCGGTCACCTTGCCCAATGCCTCTGGCAGGGTACTTAGAGCTTTGTCAGGGCTGGCTTTATTTGTTGTTTGTCGTTCGGGGCCTGTGTCATGTGTGTACTGACGACGAGCATTGTATCGGTGTCAACACTGGCCTGGGCGTTGTAGCACTGCTCAAAGCCGCCGCCAGATACCGGCATGATACGCGACTCTTCATCGGTCAAATTCATCTGGTCTTTATCTCGAGGGCCGGGAAGCGGTGGCTTAGGCTCCCGGCCCCGGGGCTTTTTTCCAGTATCCCTCTGAGCTTGGCGTTGGGTTTGTTTTTGTTGGTATTCGGCTTGTTCACGCGCAAAACGTTCTTGCGCCCGCTCCTCAATTTTTATTTTAGCCGCAGCCAGTGCGTTGAGCCGTATTTCGCGCCGGGAAATCTCCGCGGGAATGTCCATGCCATCCGCTACCGGCGTTTGATCTGCCGCCTCTGCCTGTGCAGTGAGAGCGCTGACTTCTGCCTTGAGCTGTGCTTCGATTTTCTTTAAGTGGCCATAAGAAAGCGCCTTATGCTTGCTGGCATTCGCCTTGATCTTGGTGCCATCCAGGGC
The DNA here is from genome assembly GCA_965262875.1 of Halioglobus sp. GTDB lineage: Bacteria > Pseudomonadota > Gammaproteobacteria > Pseudomonadales > Halieaceae > JBALVT01. The sequence goes on along the minus strand of OZ253569.1, from coordinate 874,075 downwards.
GATACGCCCAAGCTTCATGAGCTTCATTTCACGCGCCAGCAACAAGACCTGAACAAAAAGTGCTTCAAGCTGAGGCAAAAAACGGCGTCGAAAGGTCGCTATGGTGTCGTGATCCGGATGCGTGTTGGCCGCCAGGTAGCGAAACGCAATGGAGTCGTGGGTGGCTCGCTCAATCTTACGGCTGGAAAACACACCGGTGGCGTAACCGTAGATCAGCAAACTCAGTAGGACCGCTGGATGGTGAGCCTTTGATCCACGCCCGGCATATTGACGGGTGAGCTCAGACAGATCGAGCTGATCAACGACCTCCACGACAAACCGTGCCAGGTGGTGTTCAGGTAACCAGTCCGACATAGAGGGAGGGAATAGATAGTCCGTCTCTCGATCAACGTTTACAAAATTGGCCATCACTTATTCCCGGTTACTTTTCAGTGTGACCACATTATCTCATAATGACGTTGTTGGGTTAAGTCCGACAGGCTGCTAGGTGGCAGAAAAACTCGGGTAATGGGAAAGATTATGAATGCAGGGGTTACCACAGCGACCTGTGAAGGCCTGTTTATTCGACCCAATTTCTCTTTGCATCAGCCGATAGTAGGCGCGAAGACCTGGTTTTCCGTCTCGGGGTTGCTCAGCAGCGACCCCTCGGCGGTATTCAGGCTACTGCTGAATTTATGGCTCTTCTCCGCTTTGTTGAGTGAAAAAAGATGCTGACCATCAAGTAACCTGTTGATATGTTTGGTTTATGACAACTTTACATAGGGCAGGTATATGACCATCAACATCTCACGGAATATTTTAAACCTCACGGGGCAACGTGTAAATGAAATTAAACTGGACGAAGAGGGTGACAAGATTGTTATTCACTGTAGCCGGGACGCCCGCAGGAGCACTATAGACCCCACCACAGGCAAGAAGGGAACTATCAACCAGCATATTCGCCGGCAGGTTAAGGATATCCCCCTTTTTGGGTATCCATGTGTGCTCGACATTGAACTGGCCCAAGTGTTTATTAGCAAGGGTGAGCGCCGCATTGAGGCGTGTGATTTTGTCGATAAAGGGTGCCGTTTCACCCACCGGTTTTGCCGACTGATCAGTGGATTATGCCGCCATATGTCTATTCAGGCCGTCTCCAGGCATTTGGGGATACGATGGGAGACAGTAAAGAATATCGACAAGGCATACCTGATGGAAACGCTCCCTGCGCTTGATCCTGCACAGTTGACTGGCTTGGAATATATTGGTGTCGATGAAGTTGCCAGGGCGAAAGGCCATGACTATATGACGGTGGTCTACGATATGGTCGGAGGTCATCTGGTCTGGGTGGAAGCTGGTCGAACTGCCGAGGTGTTTGCAAGATTTCTAAAACATCTCTCCCCGGATACATCCAGTAAAATCAAGGCCGTAGCTATGGATATGGGCCCTGCTTATCAAAAGGCTGTCAGGGAGTGCTTGCCGTTGGCAGACATTGTGTTTGACCGTTTTCACGTCATGAAAAATTACAGCAAAGCTATCCATAATCAGCGCCGGCTTGAGTTCAGGAAGGCCGATCCGAATGGTAAAAAACTGATGAAGGGGACGCATTATCTGTTGCTCAAAAATGCGGATAAGTTGAGTGAGAAACAAAGTAACAAGCTGCAAACGTTGTTGGATAGCAATAGCAACCTGAATGCGCTCTACGTTTTAAAAGAACAGCTTCAGTATCTGTGGAGTGCCACTTCATTTGAGGGGATGGCAGAGCAACTGGAAAGTTGGTGCTTGATAGCAGATCAGTCACACATGCTCTATCTGAAAAAGTTCGCAAAATCGCTCAGAAAACATTGTGTCGGCATCTGCAATTATGCAAAACACAAGCTAACAAGCGCCAGGATAGAGGCTGGTAATGTCAGTATAGGAATGATCCGTAAGCGCGCCAGGGGCATCAGGGATACCGAGTACTTCAAACTCAAAATTAGACAATCATCCCTCCCAGATAATCAATCTATGTTCTATTTGAAAACCTAGAATCACTCAACAAAGCGGAGAAGAGCCGAATTTATTCGTTTTCGGGCGACCTAAAAAATCGTCGCTGTCGGCAAAAATCTCTGTGTACTGGGCTCGATCATCCAGCAGAGCACGCTCTATGGTATCCAGTTTGACTTCCGGTATCACTGCCTCTGGGGCGGGCTCCTGAACGGCGGGTAATTCCGGTAAGTCAGTGAGACCGGGCAACGGAGCATCATCACAGGACACTGAAGCTGCCGCTGCGTCCATATCAATAAATGATTCCTTGGCGCTTTGGAACCCAGCATTGTCCAGAGGATGCATTTTCTCCATGACCGGGCTTGTATCTACTGCCGTCTCGTACACTAGCTTCTCGAAATCCACCGTCGGTGGAATCGGCGTCGCGACTATATCTCTCGCAACATCGTCTGGATTTCTAAGGCTGGGTGGCGGTGCGGCTTTGGACGGATCCAATGGCCTGGGCTCGCGCTCGGGCCGCACGGCAGCTACTTCAGTCCGAGTTACTTTGGGTGAACGGGGTGTGGGGGCCCTCTGCCCTATCGTGGGCACCGCGGTACTGCTGCCGATAAAAGAAAGATTTTTCAGGGTGTCGTTATCTGTTCCGCTGGCTGCAACAATCTGCCCAGTGGGGTGCAACATTCGGGCTTGTTCAGCCAGGGTTCCCGCAACCACAGGAGTGGCGGCAGCCACCGTGGGGCGTATGGGCTGGTATCCACTTCATAAGAGCCCCCGCTCGCAGCGACGCGCTGGGGTTCGTATTCAACATCAAGCTCAATATGCTGGACTGCGCTTTCCTGGGTTGATTCCGCGCCGGCGACGTTAGCACTGTCTTCCGGGTCAGGGCTGGAACGTCAAGCTCCATGGGCTCCAGTTCGAGAGTCTGAGCCTCCTCGCCCCGCAAAGCTCTCTGCTTGAGAACCTCGTTGGCACACTCTGCCCAGCGGCCAAAATGGGCTGATTCGGCGGGGTCTGGCATTTTGTGTTTTCGAAAGGCTTGCTGAGCGCCCATGAAGCGATGCTTAACTGCGCGATAGTGATAAATGTGATCTTCGGTTTCCAGTGCCACCAGATCGGAGCCACCGCGGATAATTAACATCTGCGGGGGTAACTGGCCCTGTAGGCTATGCAACAAATCTGCCAGGAAACACAATCGCAGCGCAGCGTGAGTATTCGCATGCCGTTGTGTATTACAAGGCACATACAGATAATTTCCGAACTCTGAATAGCCACTGGTGCGCATCAATAAGTTGGCGGATCCGGACATAGGCCCAACCGCCAACTGTGCATTGACAATAAAATCGGCACCGTTGCGCATGGCATCCATGGTGACGGTTCTGCGAGCAGCTTCATCGCGCTCCCAATTCACCAAAACAACGTCTTTGCCCTCTGCGCGCAAGGTGTCTGCCAGATCGTCCTGGGACTCAACCGTATCGGTAGGAGCCTCGCTACCTGCCTGCGGTAAAATCCCATGGTCGGGGTTTTCGAGGGTCAGGCGTTCCATCCAGCTAGCGAAGGGAGACTCTTTGAAGAGTACAAAATCTTCAGATGTGTACGTTATGGCGTTGTCGACACTATAGCGATACATAAACTGCTACTTTTTTCCTGTTCGATCGGTTGTCAGTCAAGCCAAAACTTCCCTGCTGGCCGTTTGTGTATTGATATCGGAATGTGCGGCTACTGTCTATGCGCGAACTATGCGCGAAGCAAAATTGCGACCGAATCGAGTGAAAAAACTTCACCAAATTCAGCCACTTGTACTCGATGGTTAATTATTGCTCGATTTAGGGATTGGCCGGCCGATCACGACTCAGCGCGAACCGGGCACGCTCATTAACATAGTGCAAAACATTGTCGGAATCAGTTTTGCTCAATTCACCCCCAAAACCCACCATGCCGTTTTGCCAATGCATTCCACCCAGGACAATCGCGCCCCATTGGGATCGGGTCTCATCGCTGATTACGCGCAAGTCCGGCGGCGTGCCACCTGCTACTGCACCCGCCCCGTGACAGGCAAAGCAGTACTGGTGAAACACTTGGTTGCCGAGCTCTATTTGCTCGGCAGTACCCGTTTCTTCGGGGGGAGTAAAGGCTAACATTTCCGCCTGCTCAGGAGCGGCTGGCAACTCGCCATTAGCACCCAGTTTGAACACCAGCAATCGGCTGTAGTTGGGACGCGGGCCGCTGTCGTCATCATCGCCGGAAGTCAACGCGAAGGTACCACCCCAACCTGCGACAACGGCAATATACTGTTCTCCATCGCGGCGAAAGGTAACCGGCGGAGCGACGATCCCAGTCTGTGCATCGAAGCGCCACACCGGCTCTCCGATGTCAGCGGTGTAGGCAACCAGCTCGCCGTCGGCATTACCCTGAAAAAGCAAATTACCCGCAGTGGACAGCATGCCGCCGTTCCAGGGGTCATTGTGGGCAACTCTCCAGCGCTCTTCTTGCGCTACAGGATCCCAGGCAGTGATATACCCTTCCACGGTGTCCAGCACTTCCTGACGAGCAACGGCTTCGTCGGGAAGTAGTGCCGCAATAGCATTGGTCCCGGTGTTCCAGTATCCAGGACGATGTTTAAAGTCTTCAGCCTGTTCATAGACATGAGGGATATCCTGGACGGGGATATAAACCAGGCCCGCATCGGGGTTGTAGCTCATGGGATGCCAATTATGGGCACCGTAGGGACCGGGAAAGGCAGGAGCCGGTTCGTTTTCGTATCGTGAACCCTCTACCTCCACGGGCCGCCCGGTGTCGGGATCAACATGAGTCGCCCAGGTCACCACACCATAGGCTTGAGCGGAGATAAACTCGCCTGTTTCACGATCGATGACGTAGAAGAAACCATTTTTTGGCGCCTGCATAATGACTTTGCGAACAGCGCCGTCTAACTCAAGATCGGCCAGAATCATATGTTGCGTCGCCGTGTAGTCCCAGCTGTCTCCAGGGGTGGTCTGGTAGTGCCACACATAGCTGCCATCGTCGGGGTTAACCGCAACGATGCTGGACAGGTACAGATTGTCCCCACCATCGGGACTGCGAATCTCCCGGTTCCAGGGCGAACCGTTGCCAACGCCCAGATAAAGTAAATTCAATTCGGCATCGTAGGCCATTGAGTCCCAAACGGTTCCGCCACCGCCAATTTCCCACCAGGGGCCTCCGCCCCAGGTTTTCACGGCTTCTTCCATCGCAGGTGATTCCAGAGGATCATCGGGGTTGCCCGGGACAGTGTAGAAACGCCAAAGTTGCTCACCGGAGTCGACATCGTAGGCCGTGACATATCCTCGAACACCAAACTCACCACCCCCGTTACCGATCACCGCCATGCCCTTAACAATTCTCGGCGCACCCGTTATCGAGTAGGGTAAATTTTTATCAGTGGTCTGAACTTCCCAGCGCAGTTTGCCGGTTGCCGCATCAAGCGATACCAAGCGGCCGTCCAAGGTGCCAAATACTATTCTGCCATCATCCAGCGCGACGCCCCGGTTAACAACGTCGCAGCAGGTGTGAACCGCCCACTGCGGTGGAACTTCCGGATCGTAAAACCACAACAGCTCCCCCGTTACCGCATCATGCGCGTAAACCATGGACCAGGAGCTGGTACTGTAAATCACACCACCGCTCACTAAAGGAGTCGATTCCATGCCGCGATTGGTGGGATAGTCGAAGGACCATGCCAGCCCCAATCCCTCAACGTTAGAGGTATTGATATCGGCCAGTTCGCTGAACCTGCCCTCGCCATCAGTCAAACCGTGTTTACGCCAATCTACATCGCCCCTGGGCGCTGATGCGACCTCTGGCGTGGGTTCCTTATGGGCACAGGCCCAAATCGTTGCAATGCAAAGCAGCAATATGAAGATACGCTTCATGGGTAAAACCTCTCTATCCTATTATTGTTTTCGATAGATGGTCGCGCCACCTATCAAGGTTTGTTCTACTACTAATTCTCGCATTGCCATCGGGTTTTTAAGCGGGCTTGCCGACAAAACGATTAAGTCTGCGAATTTTCCCGGTTCCAATGAACCTCTATTGTCCTCCTGGAAAACCTGCCAGGCAGCGTCAATGGTAACGGCCCGTAGCGCTTCCATCACCGAGATTCGTTGTTCAGGACCCAGCACATCTCCGCCATAACTCTGACGATGTACCATGCTCCAAACCGCCTGCAATGGCAACATGGGTGTAACCGGTGTATCCAGATGTGACGTAAAGGGCAGCTGATAATCCTGCGCCCACCTCGCCGGGCTCATAGTGGCAGCTCGCTCCGGGCCCATAAAAATATCCCGGTGCCTGTCTCCCCAGTAATAAGTATGAGCCGAGAAAAAACTGGGCGTAACCCCCAGCCCTTTCATTCTGGCAATTTGATCTTCTCGCGCCATCTGGGCGTGTATCAGTATCAGCCTTGGATCTTCCACGAAGTGTGCGGCCTGCGCAGCCTCGAATGCATCCAGCGCGTCCTCGACCGATTCGTCCCCATTGGTGTGGATGGCCAACTGGTAGCCGGCGGTGTGCAGTGCGAGAACTTTTTCAAACAAATCTTCGCGAGGAACTGCGGCGTACCCGCGATAATTCGCGTCTCCTTTATAGGGAGCGTGATAGGGCTTACTCAGATAACCGGTATATCCCTGAATACTGCCATCGGCCACGATTTTAACGGGCCCCATCAAGAGCCTGTCACCTGCGTAATCGGCCGGGTCGTAATCACCGTTTAGCAATGAGTCGCCGAACTGATCTTCAAAGGGAAAGATCACCAAACGCAGAGGTATCACCCCCAGAGAACTGAACAAAGACAAAGCCTGAGTGAGCGGCACACTGGTGCCACCAGATTGCGCAGTGGTAACTCCCACTTGTGCGTACTGGCGCGCTGCGGTCTTCATCAACGCGTAGCCATCAAGCAGCCCCATATCCTGAATCATTTCGAGGATGGGTAATCTAGCTGTCTCCTCCAGTAATCCATTGGGCTGTTGCGATCCGGCTCGGCGGCCAATCACGCCTCCCACCGGGTTTGGCGTAGAAGCATCGATACCCACCCGCTCCAGGCCCAGGGAGTTAGCCACCACCATATGCCCTGAAACATGCATGGCGGCAATCGGGTGTTCAGTTGAGACTTGATCCAGGTCCGCCCGGGTTAAGTGTCGTTTCTCTTTGAGCAGCGTGTCGTCATAGCCAAAACCCTGCACCCATTCACCGGGAGCCGTTTTGTCCGCCTGTTCCTTCAGCGCCTCAAGTACATCGGCGACCGTGTTGTGTTTGCCAATGGGGGGACTGTTTAAATCCGCAGCAACCTCGGACAGCGCCGAGCCCGGAAAATGCCCGTGGGCATCAATAAAACCCGGCATAAGAGTTCGACCGCGAAGGTCGATGACGGTTGTCTGATCTTCAATCAGCGCGAGTATTTCCTCACTGGTTCCCAGCGCCTCAATCCGATCATCGCGCACTGCAATCGCCTCAACAATACGGTTGCTGCTGTCCATCGTGAGAACCTCACCATTGATAAACACCTGATGGGTAGGCGCAGAAGGAAGTCGCGTGCCCATTTTGAACAACACAGCGAACCCTACAAACAGCGTGGCGAGCACCGCCAGTACAAGTTTCCAGTTCACTAAATACCCTCCCCGCAATTTTATTCAGGCAATGGTATTCATGCAGCAACGGGCCCTATTAAAATATCGGCCAATCTTGCCCGATGCCACGCGGCATCTCCCCACAACATCTGACTGTGCTTTTGCCGCTTGAAATACAGGTGTAAAAAACACTCCCAGGTAAAACCAATGCCGCCGTGACACTGCACCGAACGACCCGAGGCAAAGGCTGCTGTTTCACTCGCAGAGGCCTGGGCCATGTGGGCACTTTGCTGCGCCTTGGCAGGTTCTGTATCAATTGCACAAGCTGCGGCATAGACCAAAGATTTGGTTTCATCGATCTGAATCATCACATCAACTAAAGGGTGCTTAACCGCCTGGAAAAAACCCAGGGGATGATCGAACTGCTTGCGAACGCTGACGTACTCCACCGTTGTTTGCAGCTGCCATTCCGCAGCACCTACAACATCTGCAGCCAGGATCGTCCATATGGCGGGAAAAGCCTCATTCAAAACCGCTAAGCCGTTTGTGGCCACTTCGAGCGCTTCGACATTCTCAAAACTGATGTGCGCTTGATCGCGACTCAAATCTACAATGGCATCTGGCATCACTTGGACACCGGGAGCATCGGCTGCGACCCAGAAGAGTGAGATCCCTCCCGCAGTTTTTGCGCTGACCAAGACGTGGCCCACCTTGCGGGCATCCTGAACATACCAGGCGGTGCCGTTAAGTTTGCCATTTTCACAGCTGACATCGGTGGAACCAGCGTCCCAGTTCCCCTGCTTATTGGTAATTGCCAGCGTTGCTGACTGCCCTTCGGCTATCTGCTCTAGCGCCGCTTCTCCGCCAGCGCCACAAGCCGCCAATACATAAGTCGTGTTTAAGGTTGGCAGTAATGGGCAGGGAAACGCAGCGCGCCCCAGCTCTTCGACCAAACCTGCGACAGCTACGACCGGCATACCTACACCACCATTGGCTTCGGGTACCGCCAGCATCGTCCACCCCAGGTCAACCATTTGCTGCCATAAGTCCTGATCCCACAAGCAATCAGGCGCTCGTTCCGGGTTTGGGTCCCCCGCCACCATGGCGTGCAACTTGTCTGCGGGGAATTTCTCTGCGAAGAACTTGCGCGCGGATTCTTTGAGCAGTGCTGCTTCTTCGGTAAATCCAAAATTATTGGGTTGTTTCATATCGCTCTCCTTTTTGGACTTTATTTAGACTTCGGCATGCCGAGCACGCGTTCACCGAGAATGTTGCGCTGCACTTCGCTGGTGCCCGCTGCGATGGTCATACCGTAGGAGTTCATATACGCCATGGGCCACTGTCCACCGGCCGGCGCGTTGGCGTCACCCAAATACAGGGAAGCAGCTGCACCTTCGATTTCCATGGCCAGCGCCGCAGTGTCTTGCCCGATCTCGCTGGCAAGAAGTTTGTTCTGCAGCAGCACCCTCATGGGGTGATCCAATAACTGGGGAACCCGCGCACGACGCTGATTTTCTTTCAGGCCTTCCTCGCGGATAACCTGACGCATAATTCGGTCTCGCAGCAGTGGGTCGTCCGCTGCAGAGCCGGCTCCGCGCGCTGAGTCCTTGGCCAACCCAATAAGATTTGCGGTGTTTGTCGCATGTGTCGACTTACTCCTCAAACCACCTGAACGGGGCGTTTGTAGTTCTCCGGCGCCGCGCTCGTGCAGCAGTGTTGTCATGGCAACCTGCCAACCTTTACCCAGTTCGTCCAGGCGATAGCAGTCGTCTACTTCCAGGTTGTCGAAGATAACCTCGTTAAAACCTGTCTCACCGGTAATCTTGATAAGCGGGCGCACCGTGACGCCGTTCCCCAGCGCTTCGCGAATGGGTACGACAAAATAGGAAAGACCATCGTATTTATGAGACCGGTCAGTGCGCAGCAGTATAATCATCCACTCGGCGAAATGCGCCAGAGAGGTCCACACCTTGTGGCCATTGATCACCCACTTGTCACCCTTGCGCTCGGCAAAGGTTTGCACACTGGCAAGGTCGGAGCCGGCACCGGGCTCACTAAACCCCTGACACCAGATATCTTCACCGGAAAACAGTTTTGGTAGCAGGCGGTTTTTAACCTCTTCCTGTGCGTGATAGAAAACCGTGGGAGCGGCCATTCCCAAGCCAATAACATTGGGCATAAAGGGAGTTCTTGCTGCAATCATTTCTTCGTTGGCAACACGCTGACAGTCGTTGCGACCGCCGCCACCTACCTCAACCGGGTAATCGCAACCTACCAAACCCGCCTCATAGGCCGATTTTTGCCAGGGCTGCAAATAGCCCATCTGTTCGGGGGTCATGATCTCCAGGGGCGACAATGGCAGACGTACAGGTGGCTCGCCCGGTGTGTTGTCCTTTAGCCAGGCTTTGCAATGCTCGCGAAACTCCGCCTGTTCCTGGGTATCTTTACTCGCACTTTCTGACATTAACCGCTGCTCCTATATCCGGGGATATATCTGTAGTTGCCTGTTTTGTCTTTAGCTGTCGGATGACTTGATGAAAAAAAAGCTCTCGAGATTCTACCGAGGGCCGGGACGACAAGAAAGGGATCTCTTAAAACTTTCCGATATACCCCGATCTGTGCCAGTGACGAGCACTAATAATGTGGGGGGCGCTCATCGATAGCGGCCTCTCCCGGTGCATCATTGGAGGGCCCCTGCTCGTCCTGACGCTGCTTCAGCAATTCCAGTTGCCGCTTGAGCAAGCTAATCTCTGTTTGCTGAGACGCGATCGCATCGTTGAGTGCCTCTACAGTATCTTCCTGAAAGGCCATCTGGCTCTGAAGTTCCATCATGTCTTTTGTGAGCGTGTCTAGGTCAGCCACATTCTCTACCTCATTGATTACCACGGCCATTCCCGTGAGGCACGCAGGCTAATATACTGCGCAGCTGTGTACAACTTAGACACGCATCATGAGCAAGAATAATCAAAAACAGTCACACCTCGTCTACTCGACTGAATCCGGCAGGCTTTGCCCTCAATGCCATCGTGGGGTGGCTAAGTGTGTGTGCGGCAAAGATCGACCTGCCGCTGTGGGGGATGGCATTGTTCGGATTCGCAAGGAAACGAAGGGACGGGGAGGCAAGTCTGTCAGCGTTGTTACCGGCCTGCCCCTGGCGGGCGCTGAGCTGAAAACACTGGCCAAAGCTTTGAAGCAACGCTGCGGCGTCGGAGGCTCAGTTAAGGGCGAGGACATAGAAATACAAGGCGACGTCCGGGATCTGCTAAAAGCAGAATTAGAAAAGCGCGGCTATACGGTTAAATTGGCTGGCGGTTAGCTCGAGTTTCGAGATTTTAGCCGACTATCCCCCATTTAAAATAGAAATTAGCCCCCTCCATGGCTCGGCATGAAGGTCTAAACTAACCCCAAAACCGCACTATTTTTTGCAGTTAGCGCGGAAACCCCAAATATTTGTTAATAAAACCTCGTAAATTGTTATTTTTATTGGATTTATTTTTTTTCTGTGTTAAAAAGTTACTTGTGAGCACGGAAAAGTCGAGAAACGGATGCGATCTCCCAATCTCGAGTAACAATAACTGCGCCGCGTAAAACCATAACAGTGAAATGCAGTATCTGACGGATTAGACATCCCCTGCGAGGTGGTAGGAAATGTATGTGACCTCAGAACACCTGAGAGATCAGGTTATCGGGCCAACCCTTAAATACTTGGGGGTCTGGACCTCCGCGATAGAATCCTTTTTGCTTAATACAGCTGTCGATGCGCCGGAACTCGGCCTGTTTTCCTCGCGCAACGAAGGCCTTGGCATGTTCCACATTACCTCTGCGCAGCACCGCGACATCTGGGACCGCTACCTGGCGTTCAACCCCGATATGGCGAGCCGTGTCAGAGGCCTGGCAAGCCAAAGAATATTTCTGACAGAACCTGATAAAGAGCTGCAGACCAATTTGGGATACAGCACCGCCATAGCCTGGCTGCTCTTCAAGCGTTCAGGAATGGTGTTGGAAGAAGAGAATTCGGCCCAAGTACAAAGCACTGGCTAAACCCTTTCGGCTCAACCCGGGTGGGCGACTCCATCCCTAAGCAGGTACCAAGCTGGCAGATCCTCGGGCCGGTCAATATCAGGCAATACCCTCAACGCCTGCCAGGACATTGTTCTCACCGTAAGAATCTCGACGGTTTCCTTGAAGACCGTGCTGCACCCCCAGTTGATTCCCCTAAAGATTTCCCTGCACTCAACGCTGGCACCAATGAGCACGTAACCTCCGTCTTCTGCGGGCCCCAGCACTATCTGATGATGATCCACAGCATCAATTGCAGCTTGCAGATAAGCGTGATCTATCATGGGGCAATCACTTCCCACTAAAATGACTTTTGCATAGCGGTCCAGTCCATCCGCGATGGCGTTCGCCATTCGCTCGCCCAGATCTTCACCCCATTGTGTTCTGTGTGAATCAAAGTCCAGTGTATTAATCGACTTAGTGAATGCTAGCCCGGAATCTCCGGCCAACCACAATTCAACGGCTCCGAGTTTATCTTTGCACAGCGTGCGGGCCGTCCAAAAGAGCAGTTCGCTGTGAAGCTCACTGGCCTGCTGTGCGCTTAAGTGAGGAATCATCCTGGTCTTTACCTGCCCCGGCACCGGCGCTTTAGCGAACTGTATTAACAAGGTCTCGTCTTGAGGCCGTTTATCAGCGGCCATAGTAGCTTCGCCAAAGTCGATGAGGTGAAACACCAAAGAAATAAGCTAACCGCAAGCACCACATGTGTATCACCGTTGCTATCACGCCCTTCGACTCCCAGCGCCTACTGGAAGTTAACACCGCTTGCTGGATAAGCGAGGGGCCGGCACTAGCACGAAGACGCTTGCACAGCTCTATGTCTTCCATCAACGGGATGTCAGCATAACCACCCATGCCCAACAACTGTTCCCGCCTGACAAACAGCATTTGGTCACCGGTAGCAATTGAGGTGAGCGCGGAGCGAGTGTTCATCGCCCACTCGATGACCCTGAACGCCCAGCGTTCGCCCGATAATCGAGCGCGGCAAAATCCCCAGACTGGCGCGCCAGACAGCGCCTTTGATAGAACTGTTTCATCAAAACTGGGGAGTGAATCTGCATGGAGGAATATCAGATAATCGGTCGCGCTTGCATTGGCACCCAAATTCATCTGCCGGGACCGGCCCGGTACACTGGTAAGTAACAAATGCGCCAGGGGTAATGCCCTGATTACCGTTTTGTCAGTGCTGCCACCGTCTACCACAATTATTTGTGCGCTGGGGAAATTATCAGCGATCGTAGACAGTAGACCGGTAATGCCGTCCTGTTCATTCAGCACCGGAATTACAAAACTGTATGTGGGACCGGACAAGCCTACAAAGCGCCGCCACAGCTGCTTCCCTGCCCCGCCGTACAGCCGTAGCAGTGCTCGCCGATGGCGATAGGCGATCCGGGCAAAGCCAGGGAGTCAGCCAAATCTACAATATGCGTGCGTGGCTTTCCGGTAGCCGCCAGTGGAAGCTCCAGCATCTGATTAAAGTCGCAGTCGTAAACGTAGCCCTGCCAATCGACGCTCAACAAACTCTTACACATTAAGGTGTCCAGATTCGCCTCGCTGAAGTTATCTCTGAGTAAGCCCATGTAATCGTAGTACTGGTTGCAAGCCAGCAACACAGCGCCGAATCGACTGATAGGCATATTGGTAATGGTGAACAACGCATTAAACACAATACCAAAACGCTCGCCCAGCTCGCGCTTGTAATCGAGCTCAAGCGCACCCTGGGCTGGCGGGAGAACGGCACCCACCGGGTTGTACACCAGATTGAGTTGCAGAGCGGGGTCTGTGCCGTAGCCCAAACCGTTGAGCAGTTGAATCGCTTCTATGCTGGGCTCATAAACACCCTTTCCGCGCTGCTCCTCCACGTTGTTTTGTTCGTAACACGGAAGTGAGGCAGTTATCTCAACTTCCTGTTGAGCCAGAAACCGGGCAAGCCCCTCCTGGCCAGACTCAAACAAAACGGTGAGATTGCATCGGTCGATAACTTTTAAACCCAGGGACCTTGCTCGCGTTACAAACTCACGAAAGAGCGGATTCAGTTCTGGCGCACCGCCGGTTAAATCCAGGGTGTGAACACCGGCGCGTTCGACCAGAGCGAACACCTGATCCATGGTTTCTCGCGTCATTAGCTCGGTACGCGTGGGGCCGGCGTTAACATGGCAATGCACGCAGCTTAAATTACACAGATAGCCCAAGTTGAGTTGTAGGATTTCCAGTTGTCCCCTGGCAATAGGAGGAAAGTCGGTTGCGAGCAGCAGTGGCCGAGTATCTTGCATGAATCGGAAAAGCTCCTGGAAAGGTTTGCCGGAGGTGGTTGGGCCTAATACACGGCCTACACTTCGGGTGTGGACAGCAAACGCTGATCATCACCCATTAAGTGCTGGAATACTACATTGTAGGACAACACGGCTTGAACATAGTTGCGTGTCTCCTTGTAGGGAATGGTTTCTATCCACACTTCAACCGGAACAGTATCGCCGGTTTTGTTGCGCCAGCGATCCACACGATGGGGGCCTGCGTTGTAGGCAGTAAGTGCAAAAACGCGATTGCCCTGGTAGCGATCGAGCAATTGTTTGTAATAGGAGCTACCAAGAAGTACGTTGTGCTCAACTTCGTACAGTGCAGAACTACTGTGCCTCTTGCCAATGGAGGACGCTACCTCTCGCCCTGTGGCTGGCATTAATTGCATAAGGCCTCTGGCCCCAACCGGCGAACTCGCCTGGGGGAAAAACGCGCTCTCTCTGCGAGCGATGGCCATCAATTCGGTGCTGGGTACTTTGGCCAGGAAAGCATGGCGCTCAAAAGTATCTGGCCAGGGCATAGGAAAACGCAGATCCAGGCGATCCCAGGCCTTAGCCTTATTCGCCGCATCAATTGCCATACGATGCCAACCTTCATCAGAAGCTAACGATCCCAGCTGTTCTCGCTGGTTCGGGTCGCTGATTTCCAACATCTTGAACCACTCTCCATGTGCCAGCCGATCCTCTTCGTGGAAAACCAGTTCTCGCACCCGCTGCACAGCGGGAAGACTCTGCAGAGGCGCGAGCGCTTCGGGAGCGAGGTGTAACGGCTTGTTGTTAAAGACATAGTCCTGGCCCAGCCGCTCTGCCGCCAGAAAACTGTAATAACCGCGCTCCTCGGCGAGGGTCTCCATCGCACTTACGTAGGAGTACGCAGCGCCGTGTCGTTCATCAACGATCGCCTGCCAGTAGCGCCAAACAGATTCCTGCACTTTTGCCTCAGACAATAGCGGCAATGTGCTCTCAACCGCCTTCCAATCTTTTTCGCTAAGGGCCCAGCGCAGGCGCAGTTCTACCAATTTGTCTTGCTCAAGAGTGCCCAGTACTCCCTGTAACCAGGGTATGTTGGCCTCGGTTTCGGCGAACAAGCTCCGCAGAGCAATCGCTTCTTCTATTTGCCGAATTTGCTCGGGTTCGAATTCGAGTTTACTACCCAGACGCTGCCAAAGTTCAAGCGCTTTTTCGGGACTATATCTTGATAGGTAGGCTAAGCCGCGTGTCACTATATCAGTGGAGTATTTGCCGGGCGCCGGAAATTTTTGGCTGCGCAGGCGATCGGGCTTATTGTAAACGGACAGTAAAATGTCTGACCAGGGTTTCAATTCAGCGCTACCTTGTCGCGCCACATAGGTGAGCAGTGAGCGCTGGCGAGCATCAAACGCCTTTAGCATTCTCGCCCATACCACTTCATCATTTAACTGGCCGGCTTTGAGCCAGGCATTAAACAGAGGATCGCACTCTTTCGGTCGAGACTTCCCATGAACCCACAGTTGCTCAGCGCCACGCCACGCTGCTAAATCATCACCGGTGCCAAGCTTGGCGCGATGGAAATAGCATTTCAGCTCTACGGCGTTTGGCTCGGTGGGCATAACCGCGAGAAAATCTTTCCAACGCCGATCTCGTCCTGCTTGGGTTAAATAAACCGCGAGCAACCTGTTCGGCAAAGGTGACCCCTTGCTAACATCCAAGAATTGCTGAACTTCGGCCGGCTTGGCCTTTCGAATATTTTTACTAAGACGGTAGAAATCGAGATACACCGCTAGCGGGTAGGCGTTCAATCCGGACCGGATCAGTTCGTATTTTTTCCACTCCCCGCGCTTCAGGGCAGAGAGTGCTTTACGATACTCTGCGCGGTAGTCACTGCGCTTGTCTTCCCAAGGGACTGTTGGGATGGCCAGCGCGTGAAAAGAGCTAAGTTGCAAACACGCAAACAAAAAAACCAAACTGACCCGAACGCGCACTACACCACACCTCTGAAAACACTTTTCACAATATTTAGAAACTACAGAAGTAGCCGCTTTGCTAGTGTCTAGAGTGATGGCCGCGAAGATCGAATGCAAGAGCCCATCGAACTATTTTTTGATAATGTGCGAGCTAACTCTCAACCCGATGGACTAAAACAACAGACCGAGTGTCGGTACCTCGATACTGGCATAATCCATAATAATTTCTCTGCGCTTCAGTTTGTAGCCGGCGCCCTCGGTAAGCAACAAATCTCTACGCTGACCGCTATACATAAAGTTCTCGCTGCCCGGTCTGGCGTAGAACAAGTGGAAGTTGCTAATCACTTGATGTTCATCGCGCCAGCGCGCAAAAAAGTGGCGCGCATAAAACTCATTGGCCGTGACACTCACCAAGCCGGGAAGATCTGGGTGCGGTTTTTCCTCGTTGAGACCCAGACCGTAAAAGTAAGGTCTGTCGTCGGCGAAATCGATATTGCTGCCCTGAAACTGTTGCACCCAAACCTCGGAATCTTCCTGTTCAAGTATGCCTCCGGGACCAAAAAAGGAACTGTAGTTGGTTCTCAAAACTTTCTTGATAGAATCTGGCGCATCCGCGGGCACCGCCGCCCAGGACCAGTACTCCACCTTTCCCGGACCGCGAGGGTGAGAAACTTTAAAGGAAGAGTTCGACCACAAAAAAGAAAGATTGGGATACACACCATAGGTCAGCCCTTTCATCCTGGCGCGAATATCACCCACGCGCTCCGCCGCCTTTCGCTGCACCTCCCGCAAATACTCTTGCACTTCCGGCCCGCCGAACAATCCGCCCATGCCTTCCATGCCCCAGGCAATTTCATCGATGGGAGAATCTTCGGGCATGATTCGAAAAGTAGCACCGTGGCCCGGCACGGGGACCACGGAGTAGCCCAATTTCTCAATCATGTCCTGAGCTTCGCGGGGAATAATAGAGCTGTGTAAAAAGGCCCCGTGGTTCACATCGCCCAATTGATTCTCCACCGGCAACTTCCAGTTGGCATTCATAATCCAGCGATGGGGCGCTCCCATAAACTCTATTCCCTGAGGGAAGCGGTCAAAAAAAGCATCCAGATAAAAACGCATGTCGCCCAGATACTCATCCAGTGGGATGATGTCCTCGTTGAAGCTGCCAAACACCATGCCCCGCCACGACTCAACGCGCGGAACCCGCTTTAAGCCCAACTGGCTTTTATCCGGTTTGGTAGCAACTTCGCTTTCCTGGGGAATGGTGACGAGATCCCCTTCCACGCTATAGGACCAGCTGTGATAAGGGCAGACAAAGCGCTTGGTATTGCCGTGATCTGCCCGGCACACGGGTAGGCCACGATGGCTGCAGCTATTAATATTGGCGTAGACCTTATGATCCTGACCCCGGGAGAGAATAATAGGGGTTTCGCACATGAAAGCCTGGACGAAATCACCGGGGTTTTTGATTTGTGATTCGTGCCCCAGAAACAACCAGGCCCTACCGAAAATGGCCTGCTTCTCAAGGGCGTAAACATCGGGGTCAGACCAGCAACGACGGCTAATCAGGGAGGCATCTGCATTGACCAGGTCACTGATGGGAAACTTCACATATACACCATTAAATTATCAATCATTAATTTTTTCTAGTATAAGCGCTCTCAGAGGACTAAATCGAGAGTTACTTGCTATTTTTTGATCAATTTTTAACAATCAGTCATTAATTTATACTCGAGAACCCCATGGAAGCGACAAAAAAGACCAAGGGTGAGCTTACATCGATACGGATACTGGACGCCGCAGAGGGCTTATTTGCATCTGCGGGCTATGACGGTACCAGCTTGCGACAGATTGCTGAGCGAACTGGCATCAAGGAACCCGGGCTCTATAACTACTTCCCAGGCAAACAGGCCCTTTACGAGGCTGTGCTCTACCGAGCTTTGAATCCCATGGCAGAGGCGATGACCTGGCATTTGGAACAGGCCTCGGAGCTGCGGGATTACACCGACCTGCCCTCAGTGATGACAGACCTGCTACTGGATCACCCGCAAATAGCGGCCCTCTTCCAACAGGCCATGCACACCGACAAAGAATCAATAGGCAATCAACTGGTGCACGACTGGCTGGACAAATTGTTCAGCCAGGGCATTCAGAGCATGGCGGGAATGGAATCATTAGATGATTCGAGCCGGGAGGCCCTCGCCATCAATGTGATTGCACTGTTTAATATCACCACGGGATACTTTTTGGCGCAACGCGCCTACGAGACGATGGCAAGCGGTGAATTGACGGCGCCGGAAAATATCGCGAGGCAGAAACAGTTGCTGCATCGCGTGGTTCGGGCCATGTTGGTGAGTTAAAGCGTTTTGAGTTCTTGCCTTAGCCCCTTACCTTCAGGATAATCCGCAGCGTTCATTCTCCGCCCTTAGCTCAGCTGGATAGAGCATCCCCCTCCTAAGGGGAAGGCCTCAGGTTCGAATCCTGAAGGGCGGGCCATTTATATTTAAATATCAACTAGTTACAGAGATAAAATCCGATTTGGTGCGCGGGACTCGCAGTTGCTCGAAGTACTCACGCTCACGCATGTTCAGCTGAAAGAATAATTCTCGATCGGAGTCAGAGAACGCCGGGGCCCCCAAAGCAATTCATACTCCTCCGGCGACAGTGCCCGGAGGCGTTCGCTTTGTGGCAGAATTTCATTGTCGGTGACATCTTTAACTTGTGGCATGGTTACCCTCCAAGGCCTATGGCCAATTGGCAATATTTGCCATATTTTGCCATACTACGGACATAGCAATTGTCGGGAGAATGTTATGGCTACAATGAATATTTCAGTACCGGACCCCATGAAAGACTGGGTTGAAGACCAAATCGATGGGGGTAAATACGCCAGCTCCAGCGATTACGTGCGAGACCTGATTCGAAAAGATCAACAGGAGCGAGATAAGCTTGCGGCGTTGCAAGCGGCAATCTCTTTGGGATTTGAAAGCGCCCAGGCCGGTGAACTCGACATCGAGTCCATCAAGCGAAAAGCGAAACGGCTTGCAGGTCTTGAATCGAAGTAATGCCTAGAATTATCAAGCAGGCATTGGCCGAACAGGATTTGGTCGACATTTGGCTTTATACGTTCAATGAATGGGGAGAGCAACAAGCCGACAAGTACTTGGACGACCTGAATGCCGCAATCACGCTACTCGCGAACCAACCTTTGGCCTGCCGAGAACGCACTGAGCTCGAGCCCCCTGTGCGGATTCACCACCATGGACACCATCTCATTGTCTACATAGCCTCGGCGGATGGCATAAACTTAGTGCGTTTTCTCCATGAAAGTATGGATGTGGATAGTCGCTTGAATGATGCGGAAGCGGTCCTACAGTCTAAAGACTAGTCTGAGGACCCCCGCCGGGCTAGCGGCGTAGGTGGGATGGTTCATTACGTGTGCCCGGAGCTCAGGGCAAGCAGGATGCTTGAATGAGCCACGAGTCTATCTGAAATACACAGGCGAGGCGCCATGAGGCCAATTGTCTGTGACTAGGCCTGGTTGTGCAGGCATAGGAGTCTGGGCGGCAGTGACTTACCGTATGCTGGTGAGGTGATGTAACCCGCTGACAATGGGAAGTGAGGCGAGCTCGTTACGCCAAGAAGCTTCTCTAGCAGTTTGTCGGACTCAGCTCCTGACGGGCACGATTTAATACTCCAGCGTGCTACAGGGCTGTCAGGACACCACGCAGAAGATGTGATTGTCCCAGGGCAGCCACGTCAACCTTCATCACGCCTTTATCCAGCCCTGTAATGGGCATTTATGCGGCAAATGACCGCTTAATTATGCCATTCTCAGCACATTCATACGCTTTACATTCCATGCCAGTGTCGCCAGCGTCCATTCGCCCGCAACCTTGTCCAAACCTCGCATCGAGAACTGCCTCAACCCCATAACGTGTTTGATGATGCCGAACACTGGCTCTACCGTTTGCTTTCTTAATGCGTACAGCGCTCGACCGGATTGGGTCGTCAGTTGATGTTTCATGAGCCTCACCTGATCATCCGTTATCGGAGTGGGGGCGTCAGGGGCAAACCGATCAAAAACGCACGGGTGATGGTGGTCACGCGCTACTGCCAGTAAAGGCTGGATATTATCCTCTACGCAAGCCTTTACATTATCACCGCTAAAATAGCCTGTATCGGCCAGCAGGTCGGTCACCTTGCCCAGTTCTTCAGGCAGGGTATTCAGCTTTGTCAGGGCCGGCTTTATTTGTTGTTTGTCGTTCGGGGCCTGTGTCATGTGTGTACTGACGACGAGCATTGTATCGGTGTCAACACTGGCCTGGGCGTTGTAGCACTGTTCAAAGCCGCCGCCAGATACCGGCATGATACGCGACTCTTCATCGGTCAAATTCATCTGGTCTTTATCTCGAGGGCCGGGAAGCGGTGGCTTAGGCTCCCGGCCCCGGGGCTTTTTTCCAGTATCCCTCTGAGCTTGGCGTTGGGTTTGTTTTTGTTGGTATTCGGCTTGTTCACGCGCAAAACGCTCCTGCGCCCGTTCTTCAATTTTTACTTTGGCCGCAGCCAGTGCCTCAAGTCGTGTTTCGCGCCGGGAAATCTCCGCGGGAATGTCCATGCCATCCGCTACCGGCGTTTGATCTGCCGCCTCTGCCTGTGCAGTGAGAGCGCTGACTTCTGCCTTGAGCTGTGCTTCGATTTTCTTTAAGTGGCCATAAGAAAGCGCCTTATGCTTGCTGGCATTCGCCTTGATCTTGGTGCCATCCAGGGCGATACGCCCAAGCTTCATGAGCTTCATTTCACGCGCCAGCAACAAGACCTGAACAAAAAGTGCTTCAAGCTGAGGCAAAAAACGGCGTCGAAAGGTCGCTATGGTGTCGTGATCCGGATGCGTGTTGGCCGCTAGGTAGCGAAACGCAATGGAGTCGTGGGTGGCTCGCTCAATCTTACGGCTGGAAAACACACCGGTGGCGTAACCGTAGATCAGCAAACTCAGCAGGACCGCTGGATGGTGCGCCTTTGATCCACGCCCGGCATATTGACGGGTGAGCTCAGACAGATCGAGCTGATCAACGACCTCCACGACAAACCGTGCCAGGTGGTGTTCAGGTAACCAGTCCGACATAGAGGGAGGGAATAGATAGTCCGTCTCTCGATCAACGTTTACAAAATTGGCCATCACTTATTCCCGGTTACTTTTCAGTGTGACCACATTATCTCATAATGATGTTGTTGGGTTAAGTCCGACAGGCTGCTAGACTGAGTAGTGGACGGATGAAGAACATGAACCGATTAACCCGCATCTATGGGCTGAACCATCGCCACTGCCTACACGAGTTAGCAGGCAGTATGACGCCGTATCCCTGCCAGATGTAGCGGCAGGGATACCGACTTGCCAGATTAAATGTGATGTATCTGGCAATGGACAAACGCATGATCACAATTCTGCGTTTGGGCGTCATCACCTTACAGCGCGCTAAGGTTAAAGACTGCGATCGGCATCCACCCCACTATGCTCGAGTTCAGGTAGGTAAACCGGGGAAGGTCTGTTTGCATGCCAAGGGAGCATGACCCCGATGACAAACAGGCTGGCGGAGCGCCCGTAGTAGTCCGGGGTGGGGAAAGCCCATCACATGGCGAAGGGGCGCAGCTTGGTTGATCTGCGCGGCAGATTATCTGACCTTAGTGAGGTGAAGACCTTTGATAATCAGTGAAATGCAACGCAAATTAGCAACTTGGACTGCAACAGAGGGAGACCACCGTGTCGACCGCCTGTTGCGCCTTATTAGTCATCCTCAGTGGTTAAGGAGAGCCGCTGAGATCACGTTGTCATCCAAAGGGTCGAACACGCCAGGGGTGGACGGGGTAATAAAAGCTCACTTGCAGGAAGGACTGAACGACTATCTGGCCGTGATCAGAACTGATCTACTGTCAGGTGATTATCAGCCACTACCGGCAAGGAGGCTCTACATCCCGAAAGCCAATGGTAAACAACGCCCGCTGGGTATCCCAACGCTACGTGACAGGATTGTGCAACGCGCCATGCTCATGGCAATGGAGCCGATATGGGAGAACGATTTCCATTCGTTATCCTATGGCTTCAGGCCTGAGCGCAGCGTCCATCATGCTATTCGTACGGTCAAGCTACAGCTGACTGACACGAAATACAGCAGAGGACGCTGGGTAATCGAGGGGGATTTATCAAGCTACTTTGATACAGTTCACCATCGGTTACTAATGCAATGCGTACGGAAACGCGTTCGTTGCCAGCGATTCAATAACTTGCTCTGGCGCTTCCTTAAGGGGGCACGCAAAAATAACTTCGTATATTACACCGGTGCGATCATATAGTTCCACAGGGGAAGTTTTTCGTCTTTGTGGATGTTGAGTTCCTCCATTTGCTTGGCACCGATTTTCACACCCTTCTCATAGATTTTTTGGTCAATGTACGCCTTCACTTTGAGACCCGTGGTCGTTGAGGTTGTACTGATGTAGTTCTGGACGGTCTCAAAACTCTCAAGTGGCCGTCCAGCCCAGTTTTTACTGATCTCACTGAACAGTCTGTGCTCGATGGGATTCCATTTGGATGTCCCGGGAGGGTAGTGATTCACCGTGATGGTGATCCCTTGGCGGTTACTAAACTGTTGCAATGCGTGCTTCCAGGCCCGGCATCGATAACCGTTACTGCCGCCACAGTCCGCCAGTATGAGCAGTTCTTGTGCTTCGCTATAGCGGCGCCGGCCATCGTATCGCCACCACTTTTCTATGGACGATACCGCAAATTGTGAGGTGTCATGCGATGCACCGATAAACACCGACCCCAGGTTGGCCTGGGTGTCATAAATACCATAGGGAACCGCAAAACCGAGCCCCTCGGAGCGAAAGTCGTGGTCTTTCACCGCGACCGCTTGTTTGTGCCATGCCACCCCGGCGTTTTTGAAATTGCCTACGACCTCCTTTTTTTTCGTATCCACGCTGACCACCGGCAGTCCCTGCCTGGAAAAATGGTCCCGCGTGGCAAAGATATGCTGGAATTGCGTATCGCGGTCCACGGAGCAGCTCGAGGATATTTTCTTGTGGTTCACGCGTAGTGAGTAGCCTAGCTCTTTGAGAATGCGCCCCACGGTATTCGCACTGACCGCAATGCCACCGGATGTCGCTAACTCGCGCGCAATTTTCTCGGTGGTCCGTTTTGTCCACTTCAGGCCGGTCATTGGGTCCCCGGCCGTCTCATAATCCATCAGCGCCTCGATCTTTGCTATTAACTCCGGCGTTTTTTTTCCACCGCCTTGCGACCACCTCCGGCTTTGCGTGCCCGATCAACCTCGACCTCCCCACTTACAAGCTCCCGACGTCCCCGGGATACCGTTTGGGGATGCATGCCCAGCAGCTCTGCAATCCATGTATCCCCACCCAGACCATACTTGATCGCCTCAACGCCTGCATAAAGGCGGCGTTGTTTCTCGTCAAGCACGCTCAGGAAAATGATGATCGCGGCTTTCGCCTCATCCGATAGTTCCTGCTCTGCCACCTCCATGAGGTTACGCGACAATAGCTGCTGCTTGCGGATCGCCGGCTCGGTGGAGCAATAGAGATAACGGTTTGCCACCTTCTTGCGCGACACCTGCCCTTTATTGACCAGTCTGAGTAGCGATTCCTTGACGCTGACCGCCAGCAGTTGCTGAAGTTCATCGGCGAAGTACCCGCTATGACACTCGTCCACGAAATGCACGAGGGTGGACACCAGTGTGCCACGTTCGGAAAAGCGTACATCGTTGTATGACCATAGACCCTGGTGGTCGAATCGGGCCATCTGATCGAGTGTGTAATAGCGACCGCCGTGAGAGTAGCTTGATCGATAGGAGAGCGCTTTGAGCTTTCGTAACACGGTCTTGGTCACCTGTGTGCCAAGGTGCTCTTGCATCTGCTGCATGGTAACAACGGTGTTTGCGACAAGAAATTGCTTCAGGTCATCTGCTTGATAGGTAGTTGTTCTCATTTTGCAATATCCTATTGTCACCTTGTATCTTAAATATAGGCTACAAGGGGACATAGTAACAGTCAAGAAAATGCAGTGGAAGTGGTCAAAAGACACTGTATACGGGCGTAAACACCGCTAGTTTATCGGAGGCAGGCTATTGATACGGTGATTAATGTCTATTTGTTACTTTAGATGAATGATGTTATTTATGAGTGGACCCTAAGGCCGGACATATTGAGCGTAATCTGTTCTGTGCGGCGAGCGAAGGGGTTCCTCAAGGTGGTGTACTTTCTCCACTGTTATGCTCAACGAGTTTGACCAATATCTGGATAAGCACTACCTCGGCAAGAAAGCGCGGACTGATCGTGATCACTGGAACCACAGTATCAAGATTGGGCGTAAAGTTGCCATTGAGGAGAACAGGCAATGGAAGCCTGCGGTTGCTTACTGTCGTTATGCCGATGATTGTGTGCCACGAGCACAGACTGTTGCGTAAGCAACACTTGTGCGTGCTGCACTGAAGATGAGGGTAGGCCCCTCGGAGCCGCCTTACAGGAGGAGGCTTCAAACCACCTTAAGCTGCGAAGGTAAAGAGCCTTGGTGGTGAGCGTTAAGGAAAAGGCAAAGCATGACTTTGTCAGGTAGGTGTTATGGAGGCGAATGTAAATGAACCTTTGATGACGTGTCGAAAGCGTAGTGATGATGTCAAAACCGAGGGGGAGTCGTTAACTCGGGATAAGTTTGGGGGAAGACCTGTTTACTGCCCAAGCGGCATCCGGCATGGAGAAGGCGTGAACTTAGCACAGGCTTTTGTGTGGAACGTGGGAACCTGTCGCCTCGATGTAAAGGGAGAAACTCAAGCAGAGACCCTGCAAGAGTCTGAGTACCGATGCGAGGCACAGGGACGGATGATCCCGTAGTAGTGATGAAAGCGCTGTAATGGCGCTGGAGCAAAGGGGGTCAGTTATTCAGTTGAATTTAACTATCAACCACGCAAGTGGGAGGAATTTTTGAAGACAACAAAACCATTTGAGATTTCCAAGCATGATGTAGTACGAGCATGGGAATTGGTCAAAGCCAACAAAGGCGCCCCTGGCGTTGATGGTGAGACCATTGAGCAATTTGAGTCAAATCTCAAAGGTAATCTCTTTAAGCTTTGGAATCGCATGTCATCCGGTAGTTATTTCCCTCCGGCAGTAAAAACGGTAGCAATACCGAAGAAAACGGGTGGGGAAAGGAAGCTGGGCATACCCACGGTTTCTGATCGGGTAGCTCAGATGGTGGCGAAGTTGCACTTTGAGCCGCTGGTAGAACCGCATTTTCATGCGGACTCCTACGGCTACAGGCCGAACAAATCAGCACACATGGCGCTGGAAGTCACCCGGAAACGGTGTTGGCGTCAGGACTGGGTGCTTGAATTTGACATCAAAGGCCTGTTTGACAACATTGACCATCAGTTACTGATGAAAGCGGTGAAGAAGCATACGGATAATCGTTGGTTACTTCTGTATATCGAGCGCTGGTTAACAGGGCCGATTCAACTAGAGGATGGCACGACAATTAACCGTAAACGAGGCGTGCCTCAGGGAGGCGTGATCAGTCCAGTATTATCCAATCTGTTTATGCATTACGCTTTTGATAAGTGGGTGGAAAGACACTTTCCGGGCAAACCCTTCTGTCGGTACGCCGACGATGGGCTTGTCCACTGCCACAGTGAGGCAGATGCGAAAATGGTAAAGGTCGCACTGGCGAACAGGCTGCAGGAATGCGGCTTGGAAATGCACCCTGATAAGACGAAGATTGTTTATTGTAAAGATGATGATAGGACGGAGGAACACGCTGTCACGAGTTTTGATTTCCTGGGTTATACATTTCGCCCAAGACGGTCGAAAAACAGGTGGGGTAAGTACTTCATTAATTTCAGTCCAGCGATGAGCGCCACGGCAGGAAAGGCGATCAGGCAAGAAGTGAGGCGTTGGAAGTTGCATTTACGCAGCGACAAATCACTACTTGATCTGGCCCACATGTTTAGGGCGAAGATCCAAGGTTGGATTAATTACTATGGGCGTTTTTATAAATCAGCGATGTACCCGACATTAAAGCACATCAATCGCAAGCTTTGTTTGTGGGCGATGAGGAAATACAAAAAGCTTAAACACCATAGAAGACGGGCGGAGCACAGGCTTGGGGATATTGCTAACATGCATCCCGGCATGTTTCCGCATTGGAAGCTGGGTGTTCGGCCGATGGTTGGATAATGGGAGCCCAGTGAGCTGAGAGGTTCACGCTGGGTTCTGAGAGCAGCCGAGGGGGAGGTTCCCTTGGCTGACTCACCTTGTTGTCATTGTCAAAGGCACCAAACAGGAGGCTGAAACCGTACGTGATCAGTGTCGTGCGTTTCTGGAAGGCAAGTTGAGGCTCACCATGAATATGGAAAAATCCCATATTACTCATGTCAATGATGGCTTTGTGTTTCTGGGTCACCGGATCATTCGAAAACGTGGTCCGAAAGGCAACATGCGCGTGGTCTCAGGAATACCGATGGACAAGGCCAAGGCGTTCGCCCATTCATTGAGCACGTTGTTATCGGGTGACTACAGTCGTAGTAAGATAGACAAGGTAGAGCAACTCAACCGGAAGTTAAAAGGCTGGGCGCAGTTCTATCGTCATACTGATTTTACCGCCATGGTTTACAGTAAAATTGATCAGATCGTTTTCTGGAAACTGGCGCGCTGGCTGGCTCAGAAGTACCGCTGCAATATCAGGTCATTACTCATGAAATGGTTCAAGCAGCCGGAGCCACGCAAGGCTAAAACGTGGGTGTTGTTCGGTAAGACTGACCAAGGCAATTTATGCGGCGCTTCGCTATTTCAATTGGTGGGCAGTCGGAAAATGTCGTTTCGTTGGCGGTTGCCTGAATCGAACCCCTATCTTAGATTAGAGATCAGGAATACAGTCACATCTCGCTACACTGATGTTGCTATGGCCGTTGGCCTAAACTAAGTGGAGAGCCGTATGCGCTGAAAGGTGCACGTACGGTTCGGAGAGGAGAGGCAGAGAAATAGTCCGACTACGCTCTGCCTCTTACTCTACATTGGTACCTGGCAGTACCCTTTAGACCATCCGACTCATAATCGGCAGGTCGAAGGTTCAAATCCTTCTGGGCCCACCATTTTTTATAATTTTCAATAACTTATAGATGCTTAGAGCATCCGACTATGTCGGTGGGATCTGAGTGACAGTTGTTAACTGGAGTCGGTGCGTGTAACCCGACTCGGTCGAATATAACCAAGCGGCTGAACACTTCCGATATTCCCTCTTAAAGCTCACTACTCCATTTTGTATGACTTCAAATCTGCAAACGTTGGAGTCGATGCGGAATGCTATCGCCAGGCAAGAAGGGTCTGCCCCTGTTTATGGGCGTGCCCTTGGTCACGCCACCTATGAGCGCCATCGCCCGGAGCAAACATTGCTTTATCAGCTTATCGAGCGCTATTGGCCCGAGTTTCAGTCGCATCTCAGTGAGACAGACCGTTGTTTACCTCGCCATGTCACTCGAGAATTCAATGAGTATCTCGAATGCGGTCGGCTCGAGAACGGGTTTCTGCGAGTCCGCTGTGAAGATTGTCATCTTGAGCACTTGGTGGCTTTCAGCTGCAAGCGCCGAGGTTTTTGCCCCAGTTGTGGGGCGAGACGAATGGCAGAAACAGCAGCGCTTTTAGTCGACGACGTCTTACCTCACAAACCAATCCGCCAATGGGTCCTCAGTTTTCCATACCCACTGCGATTCCTTTTATCCAACAGCCCGCAGATCATGAGTAAGGTGCTGGGAATTGTTAATCGATCCATTTCAACGCACTTGATCAAAAAAGCGGGATTTAAAGCCACACAAGCACAAACGGGCGCCGTTACTCTGATACAGCGTTTTGGCTCCGCGCTAAATCTGAATGTCCATTTTCATATGCTCTTTATTGACGGAGTCTACCAAGAAAAACACAACGGACAATTGAGGTTTCACCGCGTTAACGCTGCGACCACCAGTGAACTCAATACGCTGGTGGCAACAATTAGCCAGCGCGTTGCAGGCCATCTGGAACGCCAGGGTTTATTGGTGCGAGATGATGAAAGCAGTTATCTGACGCTAGATTTACAAGACGATGATGCGATGAATCAGCTTCAGGGACACTCCATTACCTATCGAATTGCAGTGGGTCCACAACAGGGGCGCAAGGTCTTCACCTTACAAACAATCCCATCTTGGGAAGATGATGATTTTGGCACTAACCAGGTCGGTAAAATTGCTGGCTTCTCCTTGCATGCTGGGGTGGCTACAAAAACGCGAGAGCGAAGAAAGCTGGAACGCTTGTGCCGCTATATTTCCCGCCCTGCAGTATCAGAAAAACGATTGGCACTGACTTGGCAGGGTACGGTCAGGTATCAGCTAAAGACGCCCTACAGAGATGGCACGACGCATATCATCTTCGAGCCATTAGATTTCATGGCTAAATTGGCAGCACTAGTGCCTAAGCCACGCGCAAATTTGACCCGGTACCATGGCGTACTGGCTCCCAACAGCAAGCAGCGCATCTATGTTACTCCCGCTAAGCGGGGCAAGGGCAACACCCAAAAGCAGGGCGTGAAAGCCGATGAGCCTGCGCGGGTTGATTGTCATCAAAGCATGACGTGGGCCGAGCGACTTAAGCGTGTATTCAATAAAGCATGACGTGGGCCGAGCGACTTAAGCGTGTATTCAATATCGATATCACGATCTGTAGCCGCTGTGGTGCCGCGGTGAGGATTATTGCCTGTATCGAGGACCCATCGGTCATCAAGAAGATTTTAGCTCACTTGGATGCTAAGTCCGGGGGGCCCACCAGCGTGAATCAAATACCAGAGCCACGGGCACCGCCACAAGAGAGCTTGTGGGCCTGCCCATAAGCGTAGCGAGTGCTGTGGGTATCGATTAGGAAAACAGGGAGAGGATGATAGGTGCTGCTCAAGGATGAGGCCGGTAGGATAGGTTGCGGGCCGGAAAGCGCAAAACGCTAAAACGGCCGGTGCACCATTGATTTATGCTTAATAACCGCATAGTTGAGGGCCTAATAACAGCCTGTCGATTGCCAGCAGCCGGGACCTTGTAGTAGATTGAGCAAAATCAGGGGGTATTAATCCTTCCTATACTCACCTTCCTATACTCATTCACCGCTTCCATACCCGTAGAGGTTTTTATGAAATCGGCACCGGCCAGTCCGTTATGCATATTCACGGAGAAAAAGCTGAGGCCATTGTAAGAACACGGCGCTCAAGCTGACGGGGCGCGTAGCAAGAATGAGAGTACTAAGCTTTCGAACTCCTCCTTTTTCTCGATCATGGACCAATGGCCGCAATTTGGAAATACATGCAGCTCACAGTTCGGGATAAAGCGCATTGGGATCAAACCGATATCCAATGGGCTCACCCTGTCGTCTCTTCCCCATGTGATCAATGTCGGCGACTTGATCTTCGGTAAATGGGCAATAACGTCAATAGCTCCCTCTCCTTGCCGGTACTGTGCGATTTTATGTATCGCTTCTCTCGCATAGATCTGTTTGGTCGATTCGAACGTCTTGGGCTCAGTGGCTTGCCTGAACCGGTCTTCGATGAGTTCCTCCGTGACCAAACTCTGATTGTAAACCATGGATCGCAACCACTTCTCCACACGCTCTTTCGTTGGGTTTTCAACAAATTCAGTCAATAGGTTCAAGCCCTCTCCAGGAAAAGCAGTAAACAGATTGACCCCGATGCCACCAATGGTGACAAAGCACCCTACCCGTTCTGGGAATCTGGCGGCAATATGAGATCCGACAATTCCCCCCATTGAATTGCCAACAATGTGAACCTTCTTGATATCCAAGTGATTCAGCGTGTCAATGATCACCTCAATGCATCCGGAAATCGGGTCCCCCTCAACGGGGTCACTCAGTCCGTAGCCCGGAAAATCCACGGCAAGACATCTAAACTGATCAGAGAACGCCGGCAGATTGGCCTCGTAATTGGCTCGAGCCGTCACGCCTGGCCCGGAGCCATGGAGGAACAAAATGACATCACCTTGTCCTACATCATAATAATGCACTTGTCCGTGGCTGAGCTGAATAAATTTGCCTGTTTCTGGTAATGGCATGATCCCTTATCTCCCGGTATTTACAGTTCCTAGCCGAACCCATAGCCAAAGGCACGATATTTCAACTATTATCATCTCACCAATCGCTGCTGAACTAAACGTTTGACACGGCCGGTAAAGCTTTCCTGCCCAAAAAGATCAGCAGGAGGGCTGGTAAAAACATGGCTACTGAATAGAAAACTGTGGGGGGTATTAATCCTTCCTATACTCTATACTCTGGACATTCTATGAGTAGGAGTGAGAATAAATTGACCATTATGATTCGTTTGAAACCTGTATTTGGATTTTTTGGAGCAATATGCTGTGTGGTTGCTGTCGCAGCGGAAACTCGCTGTATCCAAATATCTCCAGAGGACATAACTTCATGTATTCGGAACGAGACTGACTGTGATCTAATTCGAATATGGGAAGAGCTCGGGATCAAATCTGAGCTTATTAGTCGAAACTCGACTATCAATGAAGTTGAGAAATTTATAATCACGCCAACTGAAGATTCCGGACCTGTAGTGTTGGTTAGAATTCAGGTTAACTCCTGGGACTTTCAATATCTGGTATTCGAACTTAACGGGAAAGCGGATTGGCGTTTTAAAGGCAATATCGAGTTTACCGTACAGAAATATTCTCCGCCAAAGCACAGATTGGTTCATATAGATCTCAAAAATTATTATCTAGCTTTTATGTCGCTTTCGTCAACGGGAACCGGTGTGAGTCTTTATGAACAGACGTGGCACACAATTCGAACCAACTCAGTTGGAGAGGTTCTTCGTTTCCCAGTAAAGGGACATGTGAACGGTTGGGGGCTACCATTTAATAGAAGTTTTAACTCTAGAATTGTTAAGACAGAAAATCGAGATGGTGTTCCGACGGTTGAAATCGAATATGAAGAGAACTATACGAACGGTTACTACGACGACAACAGCGTTGACCTACTGTTCACCTCTGTGCGAAAAGCACAGTATATGTGGGATAAAAACACAAATCGATTCCGGCTGAATAGTTCGCAATCTGATTTAATGGTTGAGGACGTCGAGGGAATTTTCAATGACGGGCCAGAGGGATTCTTAAGGCATCATTATAAAGACATTCAACAATTAGCCGTCAGCGAGAACAAAGATAAGAGAAATTGGCTGAAAAAATTTATTGAGAAATTGAATCCGACTCAGGAGAGACAGCGAATTGAAAAACTATTGGCCGGAAACCAATGAGAGTCAGATTTTCGGCTACCAACCACTGCGCTACCGTAGGCTATCAATCAAGAACCGTAAAAATTCATAAATTGTAATACATTGCGTATGCCGTCTGCAAACGCTGTTAATTTGGCCGATTAATTCGGAGCTCACTCAAATGGGAAAAACATACGGAGATTTTATCAAGTTCCCGAGAACACCGCATCTGTTCGGATCCAAAGGAACGTCGGACGACAAAGCTCTAAGCGAACAGCAGACGATCGAGTTTCTGAAGCACCCGGACATCATCGTCGAGGAGAAGATTGACGGTGCGAATATAGGAATCCATTATACTCCTTGCATGCCTGACGACTCTTAAATATAGTGCCCGTTTAGTATCAATCTGGTACTGCTAATACGCTTGGCTAGTTGCAAAAGAGGGTTCTACTGGGAATCCTGTGGGTAGAGGTTGAGTTTTCCACAGTGGAACAGAATTGAAACTCGATAGTTTTCGAAGTTTCTAAATCCTCGGGCAGCCGATTTTATTGTCTGAATCTTTGAATTAAATCCTTCTGCGGTCGCATTGGTGATGCGATGTTTCAAGTAAGTCATTATGTTGTCGAGATGTTTCTTTAGCATCTTGGCGACTGATATGACCGGCTTTAGACGTGAATGTGTCGCCCACCAGTACCCTTTCTTAAAGAACGCTCGGGCTGGTTTATCGTAGCTGTAAGTCCACAGGTCAAGCAGCGTCTCTTTGATTGCCCAGGCTCGGGCAACCTTCAACCCCTTTGATTGAAGGCCATAAAAAGTGGCTTCATCTTTTTCACTCCAGTTACTCATCAATGCGATCTAACGACTTGGCAGTTTTGTATGTATTTTTAGCGTTTGTCACGTTGCCGTTTCTGATCTCGTGGAGAATATCACGCATCGTCGCCTCAAGCCGCGATTCACCGTTGATGGTTTCGCGCTCTTCAAATGATCCGCGATTGTTATACGGCTGGACGGGTCCTGACTGTGCAAACACCTGATCTGCGCGGGTTTTAAATAGTTTTTTATTAGCCCGCGCTGCATCTTCGGCGGCGCGGCTTATTTCGATAAACAGCGGAGCGATTTTAAGTAATGTACCCACTGCGCCAGTCGCGCCGATCTCCTGCAATTCCTGCACCAAACCGCGAAACGCGATCCTGCTTTGAGGTATTTGATTCACACCCAGCGCGGCCAGCGTTTTTGTCAGCGTTTGGATGTTTATTTTGGTTTGCTCTGCTTGACTAAAGAAATTTATACTCGAGCAAAATCAGGGGGTATTAATCCTTCCTATACTCGAAAATACCCTTCCAGCTCTTCTTACCGATTACCCTTGGCGCGATTGTGAGTCTTGCAAAGCATTTCACAATTCTTGACAGAAGTTGTACCGCCTTTGCTCCAAGCAGAGACATGATCAGCTTCCATTTCCTTCATCGACCATATCTTACTTTTGTTAGCGTCGTGGCCTAACGCGCAATGCGGACAATTCGATGTACCCTTTGCCTTTGCGACCTTGGTCTGTTGTTCATAAACAGACCGTTTCGTGGCTTCATCAAAAACTCGAATATCCAAAAGCTTAGAGTCCTGAGACCCGCCTAGAACATATTCAAACACCCCGCGTCTATTCTTGACGAACGGGTCACCATACAACCGCTGAACCTCTACAGACACGGCGTTGGGATCATAGGAATTTCCATGAAAACCTTCATATAGCCTACCCCAATCCAAGCCCTGCATTTCTTTCTCCACATCGCTGAAGACGCTTGATACCCAGTCGATTACGCTTTCAAAATAATTCTTTAGCTCGGTGATGTTTTGGTCGGTCCTGTGGCCGCTCATGTAGGTGCCGATATCGCCCTTGCTGACCCACTCCAAAGCCCGCTCAAGGTAGTCCTGCCGATTGGCACTCCCCTTGATATAGGCGGACCATTTTTGAATATTTGCGTTCTGGCTATTGCTGAATCCGGCCTTGGCAAGCGTCACAAACGGGCCGGAATAAATCGCATTCAGAAGTTCTTGTGGCTTGAGCGGAACGCCCGCGATGTTGATGGTCTCAAACCACTGCTTTATTTGGGTTTCTGTGCCTTCGCAGACGTAGATCAGCATTTTTGAATCGAGGATTATCGCCTGCTGGTCTTTTGGAAGACTGTCAAAGGTTTTGGGATTCCCGCCGTCCATAATCGCGAACTTGTTCGTGACGAACCTTCCAATGCTCGTGATGCGTTGTTGACCGTCCAGAACCTCGAATTTTTCGTCGCCCACCTTATTAAAGTAAATCAGCCCCAACGGATAACCCTTCAAGAGAGACGCAATGACCGCCTGTTCTCTTTTGCCGCTGTCTTCCGCGTAGATGTAGTTGCGCTGATACTCTGGCTGGATCGTAAGCTTTCCTGCCAACCCGAAAAGCCCTTTGCCTTCGAGTTGGTTGTAAACGAAGCCGTCGCAAAGTTCGGCAACGCTCATGTTGGTTTCGAGGGTTG
This sequence comes from Halioglobus sp., assembly GCA_965262875.1. Lineage (GTDB taxonomy): Bacteria > Pseudomonadota > Gammaproteobacteria > Pseudomonadales > Halieaceae > JBALVT01. Next base: position 840,400 of record OZ253569.1, on the reverse strand, counting down.
TTTTCACTTTTAAATTTCTTTCATTTTAGGTGCCGTATCAAAATACGTTTGTAAATTACGCGAGGATGTGGGTCGAAAAGGCCAAGCATCCTCATTCCGGGGCTATAGTGCCCGGTTCCTCCGTTCGCACGATACGCATCAATGAAGTCGCGGCCTAATGGGCTCACCCCAAGTTCACGCATCATAGTTCCATCGTCGCTGTTGCCGACTATTTCAAATTGATCGGGGTTATACTTATTCAAAAAAGTGACGGGTACGCCCATTATACCATCATAGTCACTTGGGATTTCTTTATAGGTCCCGACTTCGAGAGCATCAAAGTTCATGTAACTCGAGTAAGCGGATTTTTTTGCTAAGCTCTTACTAAACTTCAGATTATCGGCCTGTGTCATTAGGCTAAGAGGTTCATGGCGGCGACCATGATCAAGGTTCGTGTACCAGCAAGACGTGGACACACGAGCCATTTTTTTGCCTGTCTCTTCATTGACTAGAGTTTAGAGTCTGGGGAGGAAGATTATCGCGCAAAGTGTGCGAAAAAACTTGGCATAAAGCGGCAAAAAGTTTGCCGCGCCCTATACAGCTTTGCTTTTTAAAAGGTGTATAGGGCGCGGCCTTCAGAAAGAAATGAATCGATTTCTTCTGGAGGCCGCTATGAACGCAACAGGATGTGCTCGCATCCCCCGCGAACTGTGCTATTGGATAACATTTTTAAGCAAAGCGCTACCCCCAAGATCCGTAGGCACATTCATTGAACTATTGATCGGCGCTATGTTAACGCCCGCTGGCTTTGTCACCGAAACCTATTTGTTTCTAGACATGCAAAGGCACTGGACGACGTATTACAAATGGCTTGAAGCCGGAAAGTGGTCCTGGTTGAAGCTGGCAAGACAGTTCGTCTGTCTGGTTCTTAGTGCCAAGAATGATCCCGTTCTATATTTAGCGATTGACGATACGGTGAGTCTACGAGCCTCGAAAAAAGCACCGGGCAGCCAGATACATCATCAGCACGGAAATAAGCCGAATTTAGCCGCCTATGTTCGTGGTCAATGCTGGGTTAGTTTAGCGGCTGTTTTCAGGCGCACACCGCTGGAGACGACGGCGATACCTCTATTGTTCCGACTGATACCCAGTGCAGGGAATACGGGCAAGCTGGTCGCAGCGACAGTGATCATGCGTGCTGTTTACCGCTTGTTTGAAGATAAAACGGTGAGGGTATTGGTCGATTGCTGGTATATGCGCAAACGATTTATCAACGCGATGACAGCGTACGGTTTTACCGTGATTGGCCAGGCGAGAATCGATACGCGGCTTTACGACGAACCCCCCGAACGAAAACCGGGGCAACGCGGGCGGCCACGCAAGTATGGCGAAAAACACACACCCAAGCGAATTGCCCACTTTAAAAAGACGGAAGCACTACTGCGGCTGTACGGAAAAGAACAAAAGGTGAGATACCGTAGTCGGCTCGCCAAGGCAAGGTTCCTTGACGGTCAGTTAGTCAGAGCCGTTTGGTGCGAGCTAGACAGGGGTAAAGGTCAGTGGACCAAGACTCGATTATTTCTTTCAACCGATACGACTCTAACGAGCGAACAAGTGATTGAAGATTACGGACTGCGTTGGTCGATTGAGTCGATGTACTACCAGTTGAAACAATTGTGGGGGCTCAAAGAAGCCTGGCAGCAACGGCGCCAAACGCTGCATCGCTGGGTTCACTTGACGACTGTAGGTTACGGACTGCTTCATTTGTTGACGCTGGTATTGGGTGATAAAGCGGGCCCACTGGTGACGGATGCACCATGGCGCAAGCCGGATATTATTACAGCGGGAAGAATCAGGCTGGGTCTGACAAAACATTTTCGCCATGTTAACGTTCGAAGCTGGTGGAACGAAAGATGCAAAAAATTCCAAGCCCCTGGTGCGGTAGATTATATACAAGATGGGTAACATTGCGTTGCAGCTTGTATTACACGCAGGTTTTGAGAGAACATTAAGGAAAAGGAGTCGGGATTGAAGCTTCCGACAACAGCTCTTTCGCTCTAAACTCTAGTTCATTGATATGGTGGTATTTTTTCCATTCATCGGGGATTTCAAAAAACATCCCGACATTAAAATTTGTACACCCAAGCCAAAGCGAGTTGGCCTTTATAAGCGGAAACACCTCCAAATACGTAATTGCGTTTGTGTTCCCAATCACCAGAAATTTTTTCTCGTTTTTCGTTAGTAAGGCAAGGAACTCCTTGAAAAGTGAAAACGGAGGGTTAGTCACCACAATGTCTGCTTCCTTGAGCAATTCAATGCACTCTTCGCTTTGAAAGTCACCGCCGCCCTCAAGGGGCCTATGGGAATGCGGGTTCCGTTCAAGAAACAGCTTCACATCTTCGATACCAACAGCGCCATCCCCATCAAGGTCAGTCACTTCTTCAATTTCAACACAGATGGCCTTTGGCTTTTCTCGTTCGCCATTTCCCTCGGTGTATTCATCAAACGTGATTTGCCCACCAGCAATCGAGGACCCGTCATAACTAGTGCCTATCCATAAATGGATGTTTTTCTTAAAAACATCCTGTTTTGACTTTCCCGTTCCGGCTCGGAATTCTGCCGGCCATAAACTGACTGGAACCGTCACTTTATACCTTGTTTTCCTGAGTTTTTCCCGTAGATTTCCGCTGCACTGCCCATAAGCCTACAGATATTTCTCAACCGGAACCACCGTTGATTTTAGCCGGAGTCGAGTCTCGCCAAACGCATCAAGTTGTAGCTCAGAACCGATGTCCAGACATAAGCTTTAAAACCATCAAGACCTTTCCAGTTTGACTTCGTTGCGCCAAAGGCTCGTTTTAATTCCGAGATATTCCCTTCGACGCCCGCCCGGAAATTGCGCAATTGAGTAAACGTTTTTGATTTGACGCCCATGGCATGAAGCGATAAACCGACAGGCTTATTGAAGACCGTCCGCTTAACACCCAGCGCCCTTCCCTTTATCACGTTTTCCTGGCTGGCATAGCCACCATCAGCCACTACCGAATGGGGCAGGCGGTGCAGCTTCGACCGGTGAAAATGTAGAACCGGCATAAATAAGCTGCTATCTGCAGGGTTCCCTTTTTCAATAGCCAGGTACGTGATGAACCCGCTTCTCTCACTGCTCAAATTTATCTTATGGCCATATTGAACGTCTCGAAACCCCTTGACGATAATATCGGTGTGGGACTCAAATAGACTCACGACTTTCTCTGATGAGTGGACGCCCTCTCCTTGGATGACGCGGCGCTCTGTTTGGTTGATGACCCTCAGTGTCAAATCTCTGTATTGCTTTATCTGACTTAGCCACAATTTCTTTTTGTCAGATTCACAGGAGCCCACTTCTACGGTTTCCAGTCCCCGACCCACTTGCTTCAGTACAATTCTGACAATCTGCAATAATTTTGGATAAAGTACTTCTTTTCTAGCATTTTTTGCATTAAAAATCTGAAATGCCAACGACTTCGAAGATTTGCGCTGGTCCGTAAAGCGAATTTTTACTCCAGTGATATTTTTACTTTTCATCAGCAGGCGACTAAGTACTCGAACGCCATCATTCAGGAGTTGGCTGTCACTGGGTGGCGCAATATTACTGGCGACAACCGTGCTATCGATGCGTAATTTTTCCATCGATAGTATGCCTGCTTTAAGCCAACTGACAGAGAGGGTCTCATGCACTTTTTCCAGCGTTTCTGGCCTGATACTCCGTATAGTTGACTGTAGCCCAGATCGACTGGGCATTGTTGTGGCAGGCAGCCGGGCAAAAGTACGGTAGGTCATTGAGTCCGACAAATTAAATGCCAATTGCTCGTAGCTGACGCGCAACAGTTGCTTCAAGAGCATGCATCGAAAAATGGTTTCAACTGTTAAACCCGATCGACCTACCTTGGATAGCGATGCATCAATGAGGTCGTCGGCGACCAGAAGTAGTATTTCTGGATGTTGATCCAGTCGGTTTGATAGCGCCCGAAGTTGGGTCCCAAATTCGTGTTTTGAGTAGTTTTCAAATATACTTGCCTGAGCAATGCGGGTCTCTCGCATGCGGAATCCTCTTGGTTTTTTTGTTTTTGTTCGCACCTTTAACTTAACAAATTCAAGAGGATTTTTTAATACCTTGCGAAAAATATTCCTTATATTTCAATGGATTGAAAGTTTATGGATAGGCACTAACTAGTGCTAATCAGCTTGCGCAAACCCAGCCGATTGAAATTAGCCGCGAAGTATTTGAAAAAGTTGCTTTCAAAGGGATCGTCACAGTTGCAGTAAACAATCTTGTCGCGAAACGTATCAGGGTCATACTCAAGATACGCCTCAACTTCCTTCTGAATGTCGACATACTGTGTGTAAAACTCGTCCTTCTTTGCCGTCTTCGCTGCGGTTAAGCCGAGGTTCATCGAATTTTTTTCTGTTGCCGCCATGATCCCAACTTCCCAACTTCTAGCCTGTTTTAGGTCTTAGATTCAAGTCATAAGTGCAATTTCTAGAGCAGGTGGCCAACTGGTACAATCCAGTGCCATTTTCTCGACCAAGGAAATTACACATGAACTATACACAGTTGACCGAATACGAACGATACCAGATTGAAGCATTTTTAAAAGCTGGTTTTACACAAAAAGCCATAGCCAGAGAGCTTAGACGAAGCCCTGGGACAATTAGCAGAGAGCTTGGTCGCAATACGGGCTTGCGTGGTTATAGGCCCCAGCAGGCCCAGCGTTTTGCCACTGAACGGCAGCATCACCACACCCATACACGTATTACAGAGATAACCTGGCAGCGGGTTGAATCGCTACTGAGGGAGGAATGGAGTCCAGAGCAGATCAGCGGTTGGCTAGCAAAATCAATCCTGCAATCTGTTAGTCCAGAATGGATTTATCAGTACATTCTGATCGACAAGAAGGCCGGGGGCGACCTCCATGCCCACTTGCGCTGCCAAAAGAAACGTAAGAAGCGTTACGGGAGCCCAGACAAGCGCGGGCAGCTAAAGAACCGGGTAAGTATCGACGAGCGTCCAGCGATTGTTGATGAGCGCAAGCGTATTGGTGATTGGGAAATGGACCTTATCATTGGGCGCTTGGGTGGCTCCGTACTGATGACGGCTGTTGAGAGAAAGACACGTTTCACAGTGATCGCCCTGGCCCCCAATAAAACGGCGAAGGCCGTCAAGGAAGCGATACTTGGGGCGCTTTCCCCCTTAGCCGCCCCGGTAGAAACACTGACCTATGATAACGGCAAGGAGTTTGCCTTACACGAGGTTATCGCCCAACAGCTGCAGGCTGAAAGCTACTTCGCGCACCCTTACCATTCATGGGAGCGGGGATTGAATGAGAATACAAATGGTCTGATCCGCCAATACGCCCCGAAAGGATCTAGCTTTGATGATATGACGCCGGAGTGTGTCCAGAGAATCTTTGATAAACTTAACAACCGGCCAAGAAAATGTCTGGACTTTAAAACCCCCAACCAAGTACTGTTTGGGATCAACCCACCGATTGCACTAGCGACTTGAATCCGCCATGCGTTATAAGCACTACGCGTCCTGCAAGAGCCTTGAACATTCCTCAACGACATATTCCGGCACGCTTTCAAACTTGTGGGGGTTGAGCTGCATGACATACTCATTTTCGATGTGGTACGATTCATTAATAAATTTCGAAATGATGTCGTCCTGATGCTTACCTTTGATGATCCTGAATAGTTGAATTTTTTCGTATCCAACGTCAGTTCCTAGGAATTTCGCTTTCATCACTTCATCATCACCAACTTGCTGTACCAATGCATCGTAGTCGAATGATGGTATCAGTGTTTTGATTTCAGTCTCGGCGTCGGTTTTCTCTTGGGCGCTCATATCGCGGTCTTCAGCTTTGAGGTTTGGAACCGCGCGCCCATGGAGCAAGTTGGCTAGGAGATTGTACTCCAAGCCAACATTGTCCAATATTTCGTAATGCCTACGAAGGTAGATAGCTTTGATAACGTCGTCGATGTTCTCAGAAAGGACGTCCTTACAGATTTTTGCGAACGTTCGAATATCACCGCTCGTGATTAGCGTTTCCTTGACCTCGCCTTGCCTGCACGAGAGAAAAGTCGCAGATGGTTTTGGGTCCTTGAATTTGTGAGCCATGCTTTTGACAACGTCGATTGCTGGCTCGATGTCGTGAGTAAGCATCAAGGTGGTCCGATCTCGAAGACTGCCTTTCCCCCTGAACAGCTGGTGAAGGATCGCAAATTTCTTGTTCTTGTCGAAGGATGAGATCGGATCGTCTAGAATGACGATGTCAGGGTCTTCGCTAATCACCTGATGCATGAAGAGTACCAAAGCGAAGGCGTTCTTCTCGCCGTAGCTAAGATGTGTCGAGGCAGAGTCGACGAATTCTGATAGGTCTTCGTGAACCAGTTTCATCTTGTAAGAATCTGGCTCGGTTATGATCCTGACGGAGTATTTGTAGCCCGCAGATTTCAAGAACCCATTGATACTATCTTGGTTTTCTTCGATGGTTTTTTTGATCTTCGCTTTGTGTTTGTTGATCTGGCCTTTGAGGTTGCCAACTTGCTCAATCAGCTTGTCTAGCTGAGCGTTGATAGGATCGGTGACGGTACGGGTCTGTTCAGAATCCAGCTTATCGATCATACCAAGATCGATTTTGAGAAGAGGCATTTTCTTGTCGATTTCGTCCACGTCACGCAGCGAAAAGAATGAAATTGTTCTCAGCCCTTCTAGCTGCTGAATCAAAGCCTCTATGCTATTTTTAAGGTCACTCAGGAAGCTCTTTTGAGGTGCTGTCAGCTCAGTTTTTGCTTTTGTGATCTTTGCTAAGTTTTCTTGGCAGCCATCACTGAAATAAACACCCAACCGTTCGATGACTTCCTTCAGATTGTTGAGGTGGCTGATAGCCGTCGCATCGTATTCTTTGGCTACCGCCAAAGCTGTTTCCTTTTGCTCGGGCTTGGGCAAGGCGGTTGCGCAATAGGGGCAGGTATCGCCTAACTCAAAGAATTCTTTACCTTTAATTTGCCAACCTATCCATTTCGATGGGTTTGCGCTCTTCACGAACGTCTCAAATGGCATCAAAGCATCCGGAATGTTGTCAATCTTGTTACCGGAACCAAATGCTTTGAGTACTTTGCTAGACTTAGCGATTGAGCCATCCTTGTTTGGCTTACCGAAGGCATCTCTAAGGTCCTTGAGGTCCTTTGTTGCTTGTTCCATTTCTGGTCTGTCTGCAAAGGCCTTTTTGATACCGTCAAAGAGCTTTCCAATATCAGCCATTGCCGTGTCGTATTCAGGCGTTTTGATGAAAATATCAAAGCTGTTTTTGACAACCTCATCTTGCTGAAAAGCAAACAAATTTACGTATGCTTCATCGAAAACAAGCGCTGAACTTATATCCCCAATCCCATCAACTTTTGGCTGCGCTGCGCCGGTTTTTCCACGGCTCTTGAAAGGTACAAGTTCTGCCAAAGTACCATCGTCACGGGCTTGGCTAACGATTGCTTTGGCGATGGTGCTTTTTCCAAGCCCATTGGGTCCAAACTTGATGTTCAGGCATCCCTTTTTCACGCCAATATTTGCAGTGTCGATACTGTTGCAGTTTTCGATGGTAATTTCGGCTCTTCTCCGCTTTGTTGAGTGAAAAAAGATGCTGACCATCAAGTAACCTGTTGATATGTTTGGTTTATGACAACTTTACATAGGGCAGGTATATGACCATCAACATCTCACGGAATATTTTAAACCTCACGGGGCAACGTGTAAATGAAATTAAACTGGACGAAGAGGGTGACAAGATTGTTATTCACTGTAGCCGGGACGCCCGCAGGAGCACTATAGACCCCACCACAGGCAAGAAGGGAACTATCAACCAGCATATTCGCCGGCAGGTTAAGGATATCCCCCTTTTTGGGTATCCATGTGTGCTCGACATTGAACTGGCCCAAGTGTTTATTAGCAAGGGTGAGCGCCGCATTGAGGCGTGTGATTTTGTCGATAAAGGGTGCCGTTTCACCCACCGGTTTTGCCGACTGATCAGTGGATTATGCCGCCATATGTCTATTCAGGCCGTCTCCAGGCATTTGGGGATACGATGGGAGACAGTAAAGAATATCGACAAGGCATACCTGATGGAAACGCTCCCTGCGCTTGATCCTGCACAGTTGACTGGCTTGGAATATATTGGTGTCGATGAAGTTGCCAGGGCGAAAGGCCATGACTATATGACGGTGGTCTACGATATGGTCGGAGGTCATCTGGTCTGGGTGGAAGCTGGTCGAACTGCCGAGGTGTTTGCAAGATTTCTAAAACATCTCTCCCCGGATACATCCAGTAAAATCAAGGCCGTAGCTATGGATATGGGCCCTGCTTATCAAAAGGCTGTCAGGGAGTGCTTGCCGTTGGCAGACATTGTGTTTGACCGTTTTCACGTCATGAAAAATTACAGCAAAGCTATCCATAATCAGCGCCGGCTTGAGTTCAGGAAGGCCGATCCGAATGGTAAAAAACTGATGAAGGGGACGCATTATCTGTTGCTCAAAAATGCGGATAAGTTGAGTGAGAAACAAAGTAACAAGCTGCAAACGTTGTTGGATAGCAATAGCAACCTGAATGCGCTCTACGTTTTAAAAGAACAGCTTCAGTATCTGTGGAGTGCCACTTCATTTGAGGGGATGGCAGAGCAACTGGAAAGTTGGTGCTTGATAGCAGATCAGTCACACATGCTCTATCTGAAAAAGTTCGCAAAATCGCTCAGAAAACATTGTGTCGGCATCTGCAATTATGCAAAACACAAGCTAACAAGCGCCAGGATAGAGGCTGGTAATGTCAGTATAGGAATGATCCGTAAGCGCGCCAGGGGCATCAGGGATACCGAGTACTTCAAACTCAAAATTAGACAATCATCCCTCCCAGATAATCAATCTATGTTCTATTTGAAAACCTAGAATCACTCAACAAAGCGGAGAAGAGCCGTAATTTCATAGTCGGCCATGGTGCCCTCAAAAATGTTTAGTCCTACGGTAGGGATCAAATTCTGTCGTACAAAGTCATTATTGCGTGGCCGCTACGATAGGCGCATCGACGTAGACCGCCTTTACCCAAAACACGCCGTACATGATGAAAACGGCAATCATCGCCCATGTGATTTTTTCTAACACTGTCATAGGCAAAGTGTACCCTTGCCGGATTGTTGATCGTAAGGAAAAGGTGAAATACCCCACGATGTTCATGTGAGTAAGTCACGTTTTTCTGCACCCTACGCTGCCGGATCGAGGGAAATATTGAGCGTTGTTCCTGTAGCCTCGGCATAGCGTTTGAGCGCATCAACAGAGATATTCGTTCCACTCTCAATTTTAGCAATCCGTGCTTGTGATACCTGCATTTTCACCGCTACGTCCTCTTGCGTCATACCTGCATGAGTTCGTGCTGTAATAAGGGCGTTTACTATCGCAAATTCTTCTGAAAGAGCCTCGTATTCCTCAACGAACTTGGGGTTTTTCATCCATCGTTTTTTCAGTTCTTTTATATCAGTCATGTGATCTCCTTTGCTCTTTCGAGTGCTAAATTGATCTCTCTGCGCGGTGTTTTCTGAGTTTTCTTTTTGAAAACTCTGACCACAACAACGCGTTTGGGTTTGGCAACAACATAGATCGCTCTGGATATGCCATCCCTGCCCTTCATGCGGATTTCCCACAAACCTTGTTCAAGGTGCTTCACATGAGGCTCACGCATCTTTTCCAGACCGTGTTCCATGATGATTTCCGTTATCCAGATAAACTTTGATCTCTGATCAAGGGGCAATGCCTCCAGCTCATCGTCAACGGTCGTATTTAAGGTTTCTACAGTCCACATATTAATATAACATATATATTATGTTCCGCGCAATGTGCAAGGCAAATCTATCTAACCCCTGTGCCTACCCCGTTCATCGGGTAGTAAGTCCACCCTGCCCTATCGGGCTGGGCGAAACCTATCGAGGATTTGCAAGCGGATCTTGATGCAAAAACATGATCGAGATCCTGACCCTTTTTTTTGGTTTTGATTAGTGGTGCTGTTTTTCCTTGATCTTCCGAGCCTGCTTTCGCTTGAGTGTCGTTCGCCTGTCCATGGTTCTGATTGCAAGAGGAAGAGCGAAGCGGCTCTTGCAATCACGGTTCTGGATGGGTGATCGTAAACGTCGAAAGTTGGCGGGGTTCATGGAAAAATTCCCCTGATCTTTTGAGTGCGGAGCATTCCTTTCTACTCGCGTGACCGCTTGCGGTCTAAGATAGCGAGTTTGAGTATTTGGCTGTTCGCTTGCGAACTGAGAAGCCAAATTCCTTTAGAGTAATCGCCCGTGTGGCGATTTCCTTTTAGGCTGAGCCGTAGGCGAAGCTGTGTAGTGTTATATCTGTGTTATTAATGTGTTACGCGAATCAGGCTGGTGGCTAATGGCTTGATATTGAATGGAAAAGTGGCCTAAAAATCACCCTTCGGTGTGTGAAATATCGAAAGATGGTGTGTAGAATATCGAGAATTGGTGTGTGAAATATCGAAAGGTTCCTACTGTTTATCCACATAGAATGCGTGGGTGAAATATCGAAAATTGACCGTTCTCCTCTTCTCCCTGATCGGCATCCGCAGGGTGATTTGTTTGTATGCGACATCTTTGATGCTGTTCCAAAAGGCGATTCCGCATCGATGGAACACCCTGTTTTCAGTCTATCAACAAAACCGGACTTACGCGAACGAGAATACAGCAATGGCGGCGCATGGCTAAAAGTCACGCCGTCAACCAAAGGCATGGCAACCGTCCATGATCGTGATATTCTGATCTACTGTATTTCGCAGCTCATGGCCGGAAAGAAGCAAGGCCGCACACCCTCCAAGACGCTCAGCCTCAAGGCCTATGATTTATTGACTGCAACTAACCGCCAAACTAACGGCCAAGCTTACAACGGCCTTAAATCAGCGTTTGAGCGCCTGCGCGGTACAACAATTTCCACGAACGTTACAACCGCCGGAGTTGAGCAATTTGACGTGTTCGGCCTGATCGACAAGGCAACCGTCAAACGGGCAACCCGTGACGGTAGAATGCAAGACGTGGAAATCACACTCTCCGACTGGCTTGTAAACGCGGTGAATGGTGATGAAGTGCTGACACTCAACAGGCGGTATTTTCAACTGAGAAAGCCCCTAGAAAGACGCCTGTATGACTTGGCGCGGAAACACTGCGGCCAGCAACCATCGTGGCAGATTGGGCTTGAAAAGCTGCGCCTGAAAACAGGCTCAAACTCCACGCCAAAAAAGTTCAAGCGGTTGCTTGGTAAAATCATTCAAGACGATCTCGGCCATGATCATATGCCTGACTACAATTTCAAGCTTGAGGGCGGCATTATCACCGTCACGCCAAAACCTGAATTTACGGAAGCCTATGCCCCCTCCCCTGCCCCACAGCTCTCATTGTTTTTGAAGCCGGAAACCTATGTGAAGGCCAGAGAAGCCGCGCCAACATGGGATATCTATGTGCTTGAACAAGAATGGCGGGCATGGGCGACGGAGCCACCGAGAAATGCGGATGCAGCTTTTCTCGGGTTCTGCCGCAGCGCAGATGGTACAAGGACAAAGGTAGAGCGTAAAATTCCTCGCTTCATATGTTCCCATATGTTGAAATATCGTATGGTAACATATGGTAAGTATTTTCCAATATGAAATGAGCCTGAAGGGAGGGTGTATTAAGCCCTTATCTTGAGTCGCTCATGGAGTTGCTGAAATAAGTGATCTCGTGCTGAATTTAGTTGTTCAGCGGCCTCATTGTCCGTCATTTCATTGGCGAATGCATCCAGATTTCTAAAGGTGATTCCCGGCTTTAAATATTGGCTGGGTTTGGCCAGGGAGCGGAATTTCTCATAGGGTGTCATCATGTCGTCGTAGCGGTATTTCTTCCGCTCCTTGCCCTTCTCATCAATAATGGTGGTGGGGAAATAGCAGGGCCGGTGGAAATTGACGTATCGGTAGACTTGATGGCTATTGAGTTCAGTGAAATCCGTGGCGTACTGCTGAGGTATGTGGGTATAGCCATAGAGTTTGCGAATGACCGAGCCATTTTTACTCTCAACCAAACCATTGTCGTTACTGTGCCGGGGCCGTGATTTGGTAAATTCAATGTGCAACTTGTCCAGAAGCTCAGCAACGGTGTAGTTGATATATTCGCCGCCATTGTCTGCGTGAAAGCCCCGTATTTTAAAGGGGAAGGCAGCCAGAATCTGCCTGAGGGCTGGCAGCATAAACGCCTCGCTAATACGTTCCAGCGTGACGATGATCTGGAACTGTGTCACCTCATCCACGGCATTGACGTGGTAGATTCCTTTGCGTTTGTCCTGATCACCTTGATGGACAGAGTCAATGCGGATATAGCCTGGTTGATCGTTCGGGCAAGGTTTGCGCCGCTGGCCAATAGAGGCGGCCTTAGGTCGTGTCTTTGTCAAGACACAGCGCTGCCTCTGGTAGGTCTTGGAGGCCCGCAGGTTGTACAGGTGAGAAACCGAAATACCCGCCAGGCGTCGATAGTCGGCTTGGCCAAAGCGCTGATAAGCCCGCTCACAGAGCTTTTTAAGTACCGCGCCGCTGGGCTGACCATGTCGCTCATCCATACTCGCCAATAGGCGTATATCGGCGTCAGTGTAGGCGCGCTTGAAGCCATTACGCCGAGCTGGTTTCACCGAGACGGTGCCTGTTTTGACGTATTGGCGTATCAGGCGCCTGGTCTGGGCCAGGGAGTAGCCGGTTACCTTTATCAGGTAGCGGGTGACGGTTCCCCGGTCTGTTTTGCCAAGCTGTAAGTATCGGTGCTTCACCAGTGCCTTCTGTACCCAGCGATAGCGTTCAGATTTCTCAGTGGCCACGTTGGAGGCTACTTCCTGTGTGCCGTCGAGAAACTGTTTGATGGCACCCAGGGTATTCAGATGTTCTAAGCTCATGATCGTTTTCATCCGCTGATCATGAACGACTACAAGGACTATTTCAGGCTCATTTTATGTTGGAATCAACTTCCGCCACATTCCCGGGTTTCAGGCTCATTTCATATTGGAAAAGACTTGGTATGGTATCATACTTAGACATATGATAGGGTATAGCAACTATTCTGTGTACCAACTCAAACAAACGAGAACCTTATGCCAGTAATATCATTCGCCAACTCAAAAGGTGGATCAGGCAAGACAACCTCGGCTTTGCTTCTGGCGTGTTCACTCGCTGAAACCAAACCGACAACAATCATTGATGCCGATCCCCGCTATACTCTAATACGCCGAGATCCGTCTATTTCAAAATTCGGCAAATAGCTGCGGTTTTGGAGTGGCGTCTACACCATGTCAGCCGGCAAGTCCAGCGCTTGGAACAGCGCCCGGATGCACAACTCATCATACGAACCACGCGCCGTGTAAGCCTCACGGAAGTAGGCCAGGCGTTCTACCTGCGTTGCCGGGATATTCTGAGCAGCCTGGATGAAGCAGAGCAAAAGCGGTACAGGATTTGCAGGAACAACCCCAGGGGCGGCTGCGGTTGACGGTCGCGGGGGCCTTTGCCGAAGAATACATACCGCCGGCGGCAGTTGATTACATGCAGCAGTTTCCGGGCATGGTAGTGGAATTGGATTTCAGCAATCGGGTAGTTGACCTGATTGCTGAAGGCTATGATCTGGCGATTCGAGCCGGTGCATTGCAGGATTCCTCTCTCATCGCGAGACGACTGGCGGACAGAAATCTGCATATTGTCGCCAGTCGCGACTATGTGGGCGGTGTATCCGCACAATCGATACTTATCTGCCAAGGTGCGCTTGTTTCTAAACTTCCTGCACCATCGACTGCTTAATGAGGGATAGATTAGACAGAAGGTTGCATTAGCCGGCCTCGCCCACTCGATATCGGAGAGTACCGTAGCCACGAGGGTTACTCGTTTTGCTTCTCACCAGGCTTTTTCTGCAAACCCGTTACCGCTACGTGAAGCGCTTCCAACTATTTTATAAGCTTCACCACCTGCCTGAACTCCTCCGTACCCGCAACTTTCATAAGCTCGAACAGGCAAGTTTCAGTACTGGTTAGCTGCGCGTCGGCCGCTCTCATTTTCAGTAACCCCATCTTTTTATCAGCATTTTTTCGAGAAGCAACCGCATCTGCTACAACATGCACTTCCCTACCTTTTTTAATCAGATCACAAACGGTCTGGTAAACGCATACATGAGTCTCAATCCCGGTCACCAAAATTTGGCTCCGCTTGCTTTCAGTCAGCACCCGGTCGAACTTATCGCTACCAAGGCAGCTGAAGCTAGATTTTCTAATAGGTTCTTGGTTTGCCAATAAAGCCGCAATTTCAGAATGGGTCGGCCCAAGTTTTTCTGGCATTTGCTCAACCCAAAGAATGGGAACATCCAAAATACGTGCACTCTGTATCATAGTTCGTAAATTGGATAGGTAAACGCTCGAATCCTGCATTGAGGTCGCCAACTTACCCTGTACATTGATTACCAACAGTAGCGTGTTTTTCCGATCCAACATTTGTTAATCCCCGAGGTACTTCTAGACTAAAACTCCAGCAGATAGGTTATTTTGGCCCAGACCGCCGAAAAAGGGCAATAGTTACCAGAGCTATTTCTTTTACTTCTCACCAAGCTTTTCCTGCAAGCTAGTTACAGCGACTTGCCCCCGTTTTGTCCCACTCTCCTATATGGTTATGGAGAGCACCGAGAAGTGTGGGGCAACTAATCTTGGCGATGCTGACAGCTGCTTGTAAGTAGTCGACCCTGAAAAACGCTTAACATGTTGATTTTATTAGATAATACTGGGTATTTGTGAGATGATTTCGACCAGTTTCAAGCCTATTTGGCACTTAATCCGGTCGAAACAAAGGTGGCTCTCGATGAAAGATTCTTCCCCCGATCACCATCAAATGAGTTTTATGGCTGCTGGGTTGATGGATCAACTCAATCCGAAACACCCTCTGTTACATCTTGCGCGAACCATACCCTGGGACTTTTTTGAATCGGAGTTCGCTCCCTTGTATGCGGCAACTGGCAGGCCTGCCAAACCCGTACGCTTGATGGTGGGTTTATCTATTCTCAAGCATATGGAAAATGTCAGCGACGAGGTTATCGTGCAACACTGGGTACAAAACCCGTATTACCAGGCATTTTGCGGGGAGGTTGAATTCCAGTGGTCATTCCCTTGTGACCCATCCGATCTGGTGTACTTCCGCAAGCGAGTCGGCGAAAAGGGATTTGAAAAAATATTGGCATCCTCTATCACCATTCATGGTGAGAAAGCGGTCGAAGAGGAAGTCTGTATTGACACCACAGTACAGGAAAAAAACATCACCTTTCCCACCGATGCAAAGTTGTACCGAAAGATTATTGTTCGTTGCCTGAAATTGGCCAGGAAAGAAGGGATAACACTTCGCCGCAGTTATGCCAAGGAAATTAAGCAAAGAAAACTGGAATGTCGTTTTGCGGGACATCCCAGGAACCGTGCCAAGGCCCGCAAAGCCGTTAAGCGGCTAAAGACCATTGCCGGTCGTTTAGTGCGGGAATTGGAGCGTAAACTGCCACTCGACATTCTGGAAAAGCTGGCAGAGGACTTTGCACTATTCCATCGTGGACTGAACCAGAAGCGAGGGGATACGAACAAGCTGTACAGCTTGCACGAACCCCATGTCTACTGCATGAGTAAAGGCAAAGAGCATAAGCGCTATGAATTTGGCACCAAGGTTTCTATCACGACAACTCGGGATTCAAAAATCATTGTTGGTGCCATGGCCTTTGATACGAACAAATTTGATGGTCATACGCTGCCGGAGGTGCTGTTGCAATTGAAGCGGCTTAACAAACTGAAACCGGCCGTTGGCTTATGTGATCGGGGTTACAAAGGGAAGAAAAAGATCAATGACACGCGGATCATAATGCCCAGCACAGGTACTCGGGATACGGATAGTGCCTACCAGGTGCTGATGCGGAAACGTTTTAGAAAGCGGGCTGGCATAGAGCCGGTGATCGGCCACCTGAAGTCGGATCATCGATTGAACAAAAGTTATCTCAAAGGATTTGAAGGCGACCAGATTAACGTACTGATGGCTGCTGCTGCGTTTAACTTCAGGAAGTGGATGAGATTGTTTTTATTGGCCCCGAAAACGGCTTCCTTATGGAGTCGTTTAACGCAGTTTATTATCAAGCCACGGCATTACGGCGATGCCGTGATGGCCAATTAGGCTTTTTCAGGGTCGACTATATAGATTGATTTTCAACATTTTAATCCTCACAGGAACAAGACCTAGTAGATGTAACTCACAGTCAGACCATACGCCCGGGGGTCTCCGAAGGTCGTCACTTCACTCGCGCCGAAAGAATTCCACGCGCCGATTGCAATAGTTTTGTACTCTTCGTTCCCCAGGTTTTTCCCCCAAAGCATGACTTTCAAGGTACCGGGCATATTCCCCAGGGAAATGTCGGACCAGCTTGCCGCAGCACCCCAGACACTGTAGTCATCAATGAGAGTTGAGTCGTTGGCATTAATAGAGGAGATCACCTCGTCCTTGTAGGCATAATTCAGGTTAAGACCCAAGTCGCCGTTGGCGAGTGGCACCTTGTAGTCCAGGGACGCAGTATAGCTGGTCTCGGGTGCGTAGGCCATGCCATCAGTGAAAAAGAAGGTACCCGCTGGAGAGTCCATCGAATCTTCACCCAGTTCGGTATCCAGATAACCATAATTAAAGCTGAAGGAAAGGCTCTCGGTGAGTAGCAGTGTCAGATCCAGCTCGAGCCCTTGAACGGTGTTACCGTCGATGGGTAGAAAGTCGCGCTCACCGGGAGTTGAGCCGGTCTGAACACTGGACTGAAGACCTTCGAGCTCCGTGTAAAACGCGGCCATGTTACTCTAGATTTCATGGCTAAATTGGCAGCACTAGTGCCTGTTAGCGCCACAGTAAACCCGCAGTTATTTGCCGCAGAATAAAAGAACGACAAAGAGGCGACAGTGATCCGGCTTAACTCCAATCGATCACAGGCTAGAACGGCAGCTCATGATTTACCTCGACACTGTCTGTGTACTCTTGTTGCTCAATCCGGATCTCCTCGTACAGTTGCGCAATCTCATCACCATAGTGATCCCACAGTACCGATCTCAGGTCGCCGAGCAGCTGATAAATACAATCGGCTTGTTCAGCCGTCCAGTAGGTTGTGATTTTTAAGGTTTTCATTTAGCCTTTCCTCGCTTTTTGGTCTCGCGCCGCTTCGACGCACACTCCTGCGCTTCCTTCATGCGGTACGACTCACCCTCAATGGCGATGACCTCGCTGTGATGGACTAAACGGTCAATCAGGGAGACCACACACGCGGCATTGGGGAACACGTCATTCCACTCGCCAAACGGACGGTTCGTTGTCACCAAAGTTGAACATTTCTCATAGCGCCGGTTGATGATTTCAAACAGCAAGTCAGCATGACGATTGCTGTAGGAGAGGTAGCCCACTTCATCAATTACCAGCAAGGCGGGCCTGGCGTAGTGTTTCAATCGACGCTGCAGGGCATTGGCACCATCCTGACCTGCCAGGTCGTTGAGCATCGCCGCTGCGGTGGTAAACAGCGCCGTATAGCCGTGCATGACAGCGTTATACCCCAGGTTCTGGGCGATCATCGATTTGCCCACGCCGTTGCTGCCCAGCAGGATAATATTGCTGGCCGTGTCCATAAAACCCAGTTGCATCAGGGCATGAATCGCTTGTGGGTCGATAGCGCTTGGCCACTGCCAGTCAAACTCACTCATCGGTTTGAACCGGCCCAGCCTGGCGCTGCTCAGGCGCCGTTCGAGTGAGCGCTGTTTGCGCTCGGCAAGCTCCCAGGCGATGAGCTGTGCCAGCCAGGGGTATTGCTCGTCGGTGATCTCGCCCCAGTGCGCCAGCACGCCGTGGAGCTTCAGTTCAAGTGCCTGCTGTTTGAGTTGCTCGATATCAATCATCGGTATCATCTCCTGTCTCGCTTCGGGTGCCATTGAGCTTGTCGTAATCGGCAAGCCGAGCCAGCTTGACGCTGTAGTGTTTGACCTTCGCCGGCACGGCGACAGCAAGCGGTGGCGGCAGGTGCTGTTCATCACGGCGGCGCTCAAGAACGTGCTGCACCGCCTCCGGGTAGGGTGATTGCCGATCAAGTGCTTCACCCAGAGCTACATGCAGCTCGTCCCGCCCATAATCATCAAAGTTGATTGAGTAACCGGACCGTGGTTTTAATGACATGTCCACGCTGTGCCGATTGCTGCAGCAGCGTCTGGGCGTGCGCCGAAGCATGGCTCAGGCGATCCTGACCCCGGTGTAGTTTGGCGTGGGTTTTCTCCAGCCATAGGGCATTGATATGCGCCTCCTGTTCGATTTGCTCCCCTTTGCCAAAGCTGCGCTGATGCTCAGCAATGCATTGATCGCCCTCCACTATCTGGAGCCGCTCCAGGTCAGCGCTCACGCTCAATGGCTTGTGCACGTATTGATGGGGAATGGAGTAATCATTGAGATCGAAGCGAACATAAGGGGTTTTGGCGGCCCGCACGGGCTGTCTCTCATGGGTATCAAAGGGATTATCCGGCAAACTCACCTGCTCCTGTAAGAAGGCTTCCCTGACCGTCAACGTACGCTCTTCAGGGCAAGCCCGATCAGCACTCACACCCTGGCACCAGTGCTCAGCTTGCGCATTGAGTTCGGCCAGTGTTTGCCAGTGACGAGCGGCAAAGAAATTATCGCGAATATAGCGAATCGCTCTTTCTACCCGGCCCTTTTCATTGCCCCGGGCCACCGCCACCGGGCGTGGTTCGAAGCGATAGTGGGCTGACAAGGCCAGCAAGGTGGGGTGGAAGCGGATGGCGTCACCGTGGCGCTCCAATACGGCCGATTTAAGGTTGTCGTACAGCAGCACCTTTGGCAATCCTTGCCAGGCCTCGAATGCCGCTACATGGCCGCGTAAAAAGTTCTCCATTTGCTGGTTGAGATAAAAGCGCAAGAAGATCTGTCGCGACCAGCTCAGCACCATCACAAACGCCATTAACGGCCGCCGGGCCTTGCCGATCTGAATATGCCCGAACGAACCCCAGTCAACCTGGGCTTGCTCACCGGGCAGGGTTTTTAGGCGTAAATACGCCTCGGGCAGCTTGCGCGGCCGCAGTTCACTGATACGCTGGCGAAACTGGCTGGGGCCACCGGGGTATCCCCGCAGGCGGGCCATTTCATACAAGCGGGCCGCCGTGAGTGTGGGAAACTCCCGCAGGGTGTCGATGACAAAGGGCAGATAGGGGTCGATGATCGACGCACGGCGAGTGCGCTCCACCTTGGGCAGGCCAGCCTGTGCCAGTACCCGATCAACCACTGAGTGGTGAATGCCAAGCTGGGTCGCAATGGTGCCCGTTCGCCACTTCTCAACAAAATGGTAGCGCAGTATTTTTGCTTCAGTTTCTTTGCCGATGGCCATGACTGCCCTCCGATTGATGACTCCTGTCCAGCCGCTGCACTAATGTCGCCGGAATCTGCGCCTGAACTGACTGCTCTGCAGAAAATCACTGCGCAAAAAGGGACCGCAGACCGCGCCACAGTGATGGCAGCGCACGGTGGCGTCAGTTTTACCCGGCATATCGGCCCTTTTGATCTCATCAGGCACGGTTTGCAGTAGATCACGGAGTATTATTGCCAGAGAACGGTGATGCGTTACTTTTTGTTGTTGCCGTTCTCGATAACGCTGTTGGCGAGCGGCATTATTCATGCGACCCGGGCGAGTGGCCTGGTACTTCGCTCTGGCTCGTTTAATGGATTCCTTTCTGGCTTCCTGGCTGCAACCATCGGTGCAATACCGCTGGCCGCGATCACAGTGGGTACAGACGATGACCTGGGCGTAGCAGCGACAACAGTGGTAGAGACGGCTGGATGATGGCATCGACACAAAGGTCGATGAGGGCTGGATTTATTCCCATTATGTGCAACACTTAACGGGTCGTGCACCTGCACGGTTTTTTTGGGTATGGCGCCAGCGTTGACCGTCAAATCTGTGGTGGCGTCATACCGTTCTCAGCGACACTTATTCTTATAGTCCCTACGCTTGAATCGTGCCTGCTTATTGGTCGCTCTTGAGTGTGACTGGGCCGCAGTTCTACCGCGCCGATTCTAATACGCCGAGATCCGTCTATTTCAAAATTCGGCAAATAGCTGCGGTTTTGGAGTGGCGTCTACAGCTCACGATGGTCGTAAACCGAACAAAGGGCATGGCAGACACTACACGCGCCTTTCGTTCCCTTTGGCCAATCTATCTGGAGGGTAATTGATTTGTCGGTCAGATCCGGGGTAATAGCCGTGATTTTCCATGGGTCGCCAAGCCCCAAAAGTTGAGTAAACAACGCGGTATCTTTCATTTGAATATCTCCATAAAAAAAGACTCTTGTACCACATTCTTGACCATTGTTTGGCTTTTACCCATAGGAAACTCGGAAGAACCAAAAAATAGGTGCTGATTTAGGGGCGCTTACGAACATCGTACTGTTGTTGTAGCAATGCCATTTGTTGAGCAGCTCTCTCCAGACCTCTTCGCGCTGTATCCAATTGCTCAGCCGAGTAAACCCTTGCGCTCTGATATCGATTCCAGATAATAGGTTCGAGATCGTCCTTGCTTACCTTTCTGCCTAGCTGTTGCTCCCTGGCTACTACTCGCGCCACTGTGCCAATACCCATGACCACTCGTGCACTAGCAAAAAATTCTCTCGGGTCGATAGGCAGTCGTATATGTTCTACGGAGTGTCCGAGGCTTTCACAGAGTTTGGCTGTGTTGTCTGCCGCTCTACTGCATTCAGGGTGTACTGCGCTGCGAGTGACAGGTGTGGTTATGAGGCCGATTCGGAGGATTCGCGGAGGGCGTTGCAATTGCTCCAAGTACGCTTGTTGTGGTGTGGGTGCGATGGTGGTTTGCCCCGGTTCCGGGCCTCGAGTGGCGTCCAGCAAAGCGGCGCTGTCGCGAACACTGCGAGACACTGCGTGAATTACGCTCATGGTGGAGGATAATTTTATCGGACCCGCCGGAGGAACCTCCCGTTGTGCGCGTCAAGTCCCAGGGGTTGTGGGTGTCTCCAAACAAAATGGATTCAGTCGTTCCCGTCCCCCAAAATTCCGGGCTTGCGGTCTTGCCGAAGATGACAAGACCCGCTTGCAGATAACGATCGACAACGGTGCTGTTGTGTTTTGATACGGCGTCCTTGTAAAAGCGAGAGCCATTTGTGGTTACTGTGCCAGTTAGGGCCATTCCCAAATCCTTTAGCATAAAGGGAACTCCGGTAAAGGGACCTTGGGGTAGAGCTCCTTGCGCCATTATTCGAGCGCGGTCATAGAGCTTCTCAACCACACAGTTAATGCTGGGGTTGATCGCTGCACTGCGCTCGATTGCTATCTCTAACAGCTCGGCAGCGGACACATCGCCCTTGTTGACCATTTGCGCCAGGCCCAGCGCATCGTTATTTCGATACTCCTCAAAGCTAAGCGAAGTGCTTTTGCCAAAGGCAATTGCGGGTGAGACGCCAGTGGCAGCAGCGATGGCTACTCCTTGCTTTATCAGATTTCTCCAGCGTTCAGGGCGTAGTTTTTCGATAGGAATCAATGGCGGGGCAGACGCAGTACAAATTGCGGTCCCCATAAACATTGTCAACTCGATTGACCGGTGGCCAGTACTTATTGCGCCGCAGCGAGTCAACCGGGTAGGCGGCTTGTTCGCGAGAATAGGGGTGTTCCCATACGCTGGAAGTAATGTCTTCAAGAGTATGAGGTGCATTCGTCAAGGGATTGTTTTTCTCATCGAGTGTCCCCTCTTGCACCGCTCGTATTTCCTCGCGAATGGATATCATCGCATCACAAAACCGGTCTAATTCTGCTATCGATTCCGATTCTGTAGGTTCGACCATAAGCGTACCAGCCACAGGAAAAGACATGGTGGGAGCGTGGAAAC
This sequence comes from Halioglobus sp., assembly GCA_965262875.1. Classification (GTDB taxonomy): domain Bacteria; phylum Pseudomonadota; class Gammaproteobacteria; order Pseudomonadales; family Halieaceae; genus JBALVT01. Next base: position 818,417 of record OZ253569.1, on the reverse strand, counting down.
CGTAGTCGATCAGTCGTTTGGCAATATCTTCTTCAGAGATGCCGCTGACGTCTTTCAGAGGGCGAATATCCAGAATGCACTCGTGGGCAACATTCCCGTTGCTGCCGGTATAGAGAATTGGGTAGTGGTTCTGTAAACGATGTGCAATGTAGTTGGCGCTGAGGATTGCCACTTTGGTCGCCAGTGTTAACCCGGCTCCGCCCATCAGCGCGATATAGGCCCAGGAAATAGGCAGAATCGATGCACTGCCATAAGGCGCAGAAGAGATCACATCGTTTTCCGTATTCAAGCCCGGTACTGGCGCAACGGGATTGGTGGGTAGGAATGGCTGCAAGTGTGCTCCCACGCCGATCGGACCCATTCCCGGGCCGCCGCCGCCGTGGGGAATACAAAACGTTTTGTGCAGGTTTAGATGTGATACGTCGGCTCCGAATTTTCCCGGTGCCGCAATCCCGACCAGTGCATTGAGATTGGCGCCATCCACATAAACCTGGCCGCCGTTACCATGAACAATGTCACACAGCTCGATGATGGATTCTTCAAACACTCCGTGGGTGGAAGGGTAGGTCACCATAATGGCTGCGAGGTCTTCGCTATGTCTTTGTGCCTTGCCTTTCAGGTCGGCGATGTCGACATTCCCGCGATCATCACATTCGACAATAACCACCTTCATTCCCGCTAGAGCCGCACTCGCCGGATTGGTGCCATGGGCAGAGGAGGGGATTAGGCAAACGTTCCGTTGATGATCGCCGCGACTTTCGTGATAGCGCCGGATGGCTAACAGGCCCGCGTACTCGCCCTGGGAGCCGGCATTGGGCTGCATCGACATGGCGTCGTAACCCGTGCACTCCAATAGCATGTGCTCCAGCTCAGCAAGCAGCGCCTGGTAGCCAAGAGTTTGATCGGCGGGCGCAAAGGGGTGTATACCGGCGAACTCAGGCCAGGTTACCGCCACCATTTCCGCGGTGGCGTTTAGCTTCATGGTGCAACTGCCCAGCGGAATCATCGCGCGGTTCAAAGCGATATCCTTGTCCTCCAGGCGGCGCATATAGCGCAGCATTTCTGTCTCTGAGTGGTAGTCGCTGAAAATGGGATGCTGGAGATAATCCACATCGCGTCTGAGGTTTTCTGGAATCCCGGCAAACTCGTCTATTTCGACATCCAGTTGCGTGATATCAATTTTTTCCGCGTTGCCTGTAAAGGCCCAAAACAGATCAATCACATCCTGTGCCGATGTTGTTTCATCCAAAGAGATGCCTAGGCGATCATCGCAGATCGCTCTGAGGTTCTTGCCCTTTTCCAGCGCGCGCTCGACGATGGCTTGTTGCTCGCCGACTTGAAAGGTAAGCGTGTCAAAAAAGCCTGTATTTATAGTATTGAATCCCGCGTTTAAGAGTGCTTTTTGCAAGAGGGCCGTGAGGCGGTGGATACGCAGTGCAATACGGCGCAACCCCTCGGGGCCGTGATACATCGCATAGAAAGCTGCCATGATGGACAATAAGGCCTGTGCGGTGCAGATGTTGCTGGTGGCCTTTTCCCGGCGTATATGCTGCTCGCGGGTTTGCATGGCCATGCGCAAAGCTTGATTTCCCCTCCGATCAATAGAGACTCCAATGATTCGCCCGGGGGTGGATCGCTTGTAGCTGTCGCGCGTTGCAAAATAGGCAGCGTGTGGGCCACCAAAGCCCATAGGTACGCCGAAACGCTGGGTATTACCGACCACAACATCCGCGCCTAAAGATCCGGGAGATTTGATCACCAGCAGGGCCATGATGTCGGCAGCGACGCTGACTAGCGTCTTGTTTTCATGGGCTTTTTCGACCAGCCCCGAGATATCAGTAAGCGCTCCATAAGTACCTGGATACTGCAACAAAACGCCAAAGGATTCTGTATTGCCCACAAGCTCCCGGGGGTCGCCAACAATCACCTTAATGTCGAGTGCCTCTGCACGCGTTTTTACCACAGCGATAGTCTGAGGGTGGCAGTCGCTTGCGACAATGAAGACGTTGCAGCGGTTTTTCTTGTTCACCCGCTGTAGCAATGTCATCGCTTCAGCAGCGGCGGTTCCCTCGTCCAGCATGGAGGCATTGGCCAGGTCCATGCCAGTTAGATCCATTGCCATTTGCTGAAAATTCAGTAGCGCTTCCAGCCGGCCCTGGGAAATTTCAGGTTGATACGGCGTATAGGCGGTGTACCAGCCGGGGTTCTCCAGGATGTTCCGCTGTATGACCGGCGGTGTGAAGGTGTCGGAGTAACCGGTGCCGATGTAGGATTTGTTGACCACATTTTGCTGGGCCAATTCGCGCAATCGGGCGATCACGGCTTGTTCCGTTTTCGCGCCGTCAATTTGCATAGCGCTGCCGCTTCGAATAGCAGCTGGCACAGTAGCGTCTATCAAGGCGTCGAGATTATCGTAGCCCAGAACTTGGGCCATTTCGGTTTGCTGTGTTGCGTTCGGACCGATGTGACGTTGAATAAAGTCTTCGTGGTTTTCCAATTCAACGAGGGACGCGCGAATCATACAGGCTCCGTAAGCGGTATTAACTAAATAATAGGTCGGTTGAGAGGAGCGAGATGTTATCAGCGTAGTCGCTTTTGGGCAATAAACAGTCTTTTCCAATATGAAATGAGCCTGAAACCCGGGAATGTGGCGGAAGTTGATTCCAACATAAAATGAGCCTGAAATAGTCCTTGTAGTCGTTCATGATCAGCGGATGAAAACGATCATGAGCTTAGAACATCTGAATACCCTGGGTGCCATCAAACAGTTTCTCGACGGCACACAGGAAGTAGCCTTCAACGTGGCCACTGAGAAATCTGAACGCTATCGCTGGGTACAGAAGGCACTGGTGAAGCACCGATACTTACAGCTTGGCAAAACAGACCGGGGAACCGTCACCCGCTACCTGATAAAGGTAACCGGCTACTCCCTGGCCCAGACCAGGCGCCTGATACGCCAATACGTCAAAACAGGCACCGTCTCGGTGAAACCAGCTCGGCGTAATGGCTTCAAGCGCGCCTACACTGACGCCGATATACGCCTATTGGCGAGTATGGATGAGCGACATGGTCAGCCCAGCGGCGCGGTACTTAAAAAGCTCTGTGAGCGGGCTTATCAGCGCTTTGGCCAAGCCGACTATCGACGCTTGGCGGGTATTTCGGTTTCTCACCTGTACAACCTGCGGGCCTCCAAGACCTACCAGAGGCAGCGCTGTGTCTTGACAAAGACACGACCTAAGGCCGCCTCTATTGGCCAGCGGCGCAAACCTTGCCCGAACGATCAACCAGGCTATATCCGCATTGACTCTGTCCATCAAGGTGATCAGGACAAACGCAAAGGAATCTACCACGTCAATGCCGTGGATGAGGTGACACAGTTCCAGATCATCGTCACGCTGGAACGTATTAGCGAGGCGTTTATGCTGCCAGCCCTCAGGCAGATTCTGGCTGCCTTCCCCTTTAAAATACGGGGCTTTCACGCAGACAATGGCGGCGAATATATCAACTACACCGTTGCTGAGCTTCTGGACAAGTTGCACATTGAATTTACCAAATCACGGCCCCGGCACAGTAACGACAATGGTTTGGTTGAGAGTAAAAATGGCTCGGTCATTCGCAAACTCTATGGCTATACCCACATACCTCAGCAGTACGCCACGGATTTCACTGAACTCAATAGCCATCAAGTCTACCGATACGTCAATTTCCACCGGCCCTGCTATTTCCCCACCACCATTATTGATGAGAAGGGCAAGGAGCGGAAGAAATACCGCTACGACGACATGATGACACCCTATGAGAAATTCCGCTCCCTGGCCAAACCCAGCCAATATTTAAAGCCGGGAATCACCTTTAGAAATCTGGATGCATTCGCCAATGAAATGACGGACAATGAGGCCGCTGAACAACTAAATTCAGCACGAGATCACTTATTTCAGCAACTCCATGAGCGACTCAAGATAAGGGCTTAATACACCCTCCCTTCAGGCTCATTTCATATTGGAAAATACTGTTTGTAATGAAGGAACAGTTGGCGGATTAGTCCGCCAGCTCACCTCCAACATTGGCCTGGGCCGCGGCTATCCTCGCCACTGGAACCCGGAAGGGGCTGCAGGAAACGTAATCGAGCCCCAAGTCGTGACAGAACTGAATTGATCTGGGGTCGCCACCGTGTTCACCGCAGATACCGTACTTGATACCTTTTTTACGGGCGCGGCTCTCTCGGACAGCGATCTCCATTAAGCGCCCAACGGCTCTTTGGTCCAGTGAGACAAAGGGGTCGCTCTCCACCAACTTCTTTTCCAGATACTGGGGAAGGAACTTGCCGACATCATCACGCGAGAACCCGTAGGTCATTTGGGTGAGGTCGTTGGTGCCAAAGCTCATGAACTCTACCTCCGGTGCAAGGCGGTCTGCACCCAGGGCTGCCCGTGGAGTTTCCATCATGGTTCCTACTTTATAGGGAATGGAAATCGCTTTTTCTCGCAGAACTTCCTGAATACCGGCATCGATAATTTCGTTGATCATGCGAATTTCCCGCACGTTCACAACCAGTGGGATCATGATTTCCGGGAAGGGCCGGTAGCCTTGTTCAGTGGCCATCACTGCTGCACTGATAATAGCTCTAACCTGCATTTCGGTGATTTCCGGGTAGACCACGGACAGCCGGCATCCACGGAAACCAAGCATCGGGTTTACCTCGTGCAAGTTATCCGTCATCGCCTTGATCTTGGCTGCGGGTTTACCAATGCGCTCGGCCAGTGCCTGTATTTCCTCGTCGTTGTGAGGCAGGAATTCGTGTAGGGGAGGGTCCAAGAGTCGAATCGTCACGGGCAGACCATCCATTACCTTGAACAAACCGAGAATGTCATCTCTTTGAAATTCAAACAACATGTCCAGGTAGTGCAACCGTTCCTCTTTCGATTCGGCGAGAATCATACCGCGCATTTTGTCGATTCGATCTGCCGCAAAGAACATGTGTTCAGTCCGGCACAGTCCAATACCTTCGGCACCCAGCTCTCGTGCTTTCTGCGCCTCTTCATAGGTCTCGGCATTGGCGCGAACTTTCAGGCGGCGATGTTTGTCGGCCCATGACAGCAGGGTCTGGAAGTCATCACTGGTACTGGCCTCGGTTTTGGGGATGTCTCCCAGCATCACTTCGCCTGCGGTACCGTCCAGGGTGATGATGTCGCCTCGCTTTAACACGATGCCTCCTGCAGTTGTTGCTGTGCCTTGCTCGTAATCTGTGGTCAATCCACCGCAGCCCGTGATGGCGCAAACTCCCATGCCTCTTGCGACCACAGCAGCGTGAGAGGTCATTCCACCTAGCTGAGTGAGAATGCCTTCGGCGACTTTCATGCCGTGGATATCTTCAGGGGTGGTTTCGCGGCGAACCAATATGACCGCCGTACCATCGGCGTTAACATCAACCGCTTCTTCAGCGGAAAAAACGATGGCGCCCGTTGCGCCGCCCGGGCTTGCCGGTAGACCACTGGCGACAATATCTGTTTTTGCTGTAGGGTCGATCATGGGGTGCAAAAATGCTTCCACATGCTCTGGAGAGACTCGCATTAAGGCTTCACTTTCAGTGATTAACCCTTCGTTGACCATATCCACTGCGATTTTGATGGAGGCGCGCCCGGTGCGTTTTCCGCTGCGAGTTTGCAGCATGTAGAACTTGCCTTCCTGGACGGTAAACTCCATGTCCTGCATATCGCGATAATGGCTTTCAAGTAATGCCTGGGTTTCAAATAGCTCCTTATAAACTTCCGGCATTTGTTTGTTCAATGCTTCGATCTGTAAGGGTGTTCGTATTCCCGCTACAACGTCCTCGCCCGCAGCATTGAACAGGTATTCGCCGAAAAACAAGTGTTCACCCGTTGAAGGGTTTCGGGTAAAGGCGACACCGGATCCGGAGTCGTCACCAAAGTTGCCAAACACCATGGCCTGTACACTTACGGCAGTACCCAGAGATTCAGGAATATTATTCATTTCTCGATAGACGTTCGCACGGGGTGTGTACCAGGACAAAAATACCGCTTCCACAGCGAGTTTAAGCTGAACAAATGGGTCTTGTGGAAAATCGGCTAGAGTCTTATACACGGCGATGATGGCTTGCCAGTCCTGGGCAGTCATGTCGACGTCGAGAACTTTGTTGTGCTCGGCTTTGTACTTTTCGATTTCCTGCTCGAATAGATGTCCATCGACACCCAGCACCACGTCTGCAAACATCTGAATAAAACGGCGATATGAATCGTAGGCAAATCTGGGATTGTCGGTTTTCTTCGCGAGGCCCGCAGCAATTTCGTCGTTCAGGCCCAGGTTCAAAATGGTATTCATCATCCCAGGCATGGAAACCGGTGCTCCGGAGCGAACGCTGAACAGCAGCGGATTCTCTGGGTCGCCAAATCGAGCGCCCATTTTCTTTTCCACCAGGTCCAGGGCCACTCGGTATTCTTGTTCCAGTAAAGAGGGGAGATGGTTACCCGCTTCGAAAAATTCCCTGCATGTTGGCGTTGTGATGATGAAGCCAAAGGGTACTGGCAGCCCTAGCGTGGTCATTTCACAGAGGTTGGCGCCCTTGCCACCGAGTAGTTCTCGGTCATCTTTGCCGCCTTCATTGAACAGGTAAACACGCTTTGCCATGGGGTCTCCAGATTGGTGGGTGATAGCTATTTAAAAGAGGCGCGAGTATATAGGGTTTCCCCGGTGCGCGGGAGCTTTGTGCGGCTCTTCTCCGCTTCTATGAGTGAAAAAGGATGCCGATCCCCACGTAATCTGCTGGTATATAAGGCTTCTGACAACTTTACATAGTCGACCCTGAAAAAGCCTAATTGGCCATCACGGCATCGCCGTAATGCCGTGGCTTGATAATAAACTGCGTTAAACGACTCCATAAGGAAGCCGTTTTCGGGGCCAATAAAAACAATCTCATCCACTTCCTGAAGTTAAACGCAGCAGCAGCCATCAGTACGTTAATCTGGTCGCCTTCAAATCCTTTGAGATAACTTTTGTTCAATCGATGATCCGACTTCAGGTGGCCGATCACCGGCTCTATGCCAGCCCGCTTTCTAAAACGTTTCCGCATCAGCACCTGGTAGGCACTATCCGTATCCCGAGTACCTGTGCTGGGCATTATGATCCGCGTGTCATTGATCTTTTTCTTCCCTTTGTAACCCCGATCACATAAGCCAACGGCCGGTTTCAGTTTGTTAAGCCGCTTCAATTGCAACAGCACCTCCGGCAGCGTATGACCATCAAATTTGTTCGTATCAAAGGCCATGGCACCAACAATGATTTTTGAATCCCGAGTTGTCGTGATAGAAACCTTGGTGCCAAATTCATAGCGCTTATGCTCTTTGCCTTTACTCATGCAGTAGACATGGGGTTCGTGCAAGCTGTACAGCTTGTTCGTATCCCCTCGCTTCTGGTTCAGTCCACGATGGAATAGTGCAAAGTCCTCTGCCAGCTTTTCCAGAATGTCGAGTGGCAGTTTACGCTCCAATTCCCGCACTAAACGACCGGCAATGGTCTTTAGCCGCTTAACGGCTTTGCGGGCCTTGGCACGGTTCCTGGGATGTCCCGCAAAACGACATTCCAGTTTTCTTTGCTTAATTTCCTTGGCATAACTGCGGCGAAGTGTTATCCCTTCTTTCCTGGCCAATTTCAGGCAACGAACAATAATCTTTCGGTACAACTTTGCATCGGTGGGAAAGGTGATGTTTTTTTCCTGTACTGTGGTGTCAATACAGACTTCCTCTTCGACCGCTTTCTCACCATGAATGGTGATAGAGGATGCCAATATTTTTTCAAATCCCTTTTCGCCGACTCGCTTGCGGAAGTACACCAGATCGGATGGGTCACAAGGGAATGACCACTGGAATTCAACCTCCCCGCAAAATGCCTGGTAATACGGGTTTTGTACCCAGTGTTGCACGATAACCTCGTCGCTGACATTTTCCATATGCTTGAGAATAGATAAACCCACCATCAAGCGTACGGGTTTGGCAGGCCTGCCAGTTGCCGCATACAAGGGAGCGAACTCCGATTCAAAAAAGTCCCAGGGTATGGTTCGCGCAAGATGTAACAGAGGGTGTTTCGGATTGAGTTGATCCATCAACCCAGCAGCCATAAAACTCATTTGATGGTGATCGGGGGAAGAATCTTTCATCGAGAGCCACCTTTGTTTCGACCGGATTAAGTGCCAAATAGGCTTGAAACTGGTCGAAATTATCTCACAAATACCCAGTATTATCTAATAAAATCAACATGTTAAGCGTTTTTCAGGGTCGACTATATAAGGTCTGTCGGGTAACACCTAACTCTTCACACAGCTCACCAACAGACGTATCCCTATTTTTTTCATGGCTGTTTGGGCCAACCGCACCTGCGGCTTGCTCAAATAAACTACCCCGCAGCAAGCTATCTCGCCTACAGCTCGACTTCGCTACGCGAAGCGGGGTATTGATCCGTGCTATCTTGCTAAAACAGTGCCAACTGATAGTCGCTATGGAGTTTCTGATACGTCCCTCCCTGACCTTTGACGTAGTTACCTATCATTGTTTCATCTCCATGTTTCCCTACAGTACTTGCAAAATATCCATCACTCCAAAACGCCCCTCCCCAGAGCCTCTTTTTTACATGCGGACAGCGGCGGAATATCTCGCGGGCGGTCAAACACCGCGCTTCGGTACTTCGCCGGAAAAACCAGGTGATACATCTATACCGTTACATTATGACTCTTGTGAATATACTCGCTCATCCCCCTATAATAACGCAGCAAGCTGCGGGGAATAGAACCCAATGAGATTGAAATTTACGGCCTCTGTGAGTTGTTTCAGCAGCGGAGCCAAAACACCGCCTTGTCCGCTGATGGCCTGCCCTGACTGGATCGCTTTTAGCGCTTTATCAAAATCGAATAGTTCTGTCATAATCAATTCTCCTTACAGCATTATGCTGAAAAATGCATTTGCGAAATTCGCCCGCAGAGAAAAAATAATGGAAAGTCGTGTCGACTATGAGCGATCACATGTGCCTTTGCATAAGTGGGTTTATGCCATGTATCTGACTGTTACCTCCCGCAAAGGCATATCCAGTCTGCGGCTTCCGGTGACGACCCTGTTCCGTTTGCCTCCCCTCACTTCGCCAGCGAATCTGGCGCAGGCGCATTGCGCTGCGCTTTTTAACTAACTACACTACTTTTAAGGAGAATCACAATGACACCTGAAATCTTAACCATGCTCGGCATGACCACCGCGATTCTTTTTACCCTCTGGCAGATGAACAATAGTCTGCGTTTGGAAATACGTGATGAGTTCAAGTCCGTTCGTGACGAAATAAAGTCCGTTCGTGACGAAATAAAGTCCGTTCGTGATGAAATCAAAGCCGTAGATGACAAAATCGATGGCTTGCGTACCGAAATGGGTAATCTCGACTCTCGCATGTCCCGCGTCGAGGGACTGATCGATGGTTTGCGTGAGGCCATAGCGGCCATTGCCTCGCGGTCTGCGGCTTAAACGAACCTCACGCTCCCGCTACGTCAGACTGATAAATCAGCCTGTACGTAGCGGGAGCGCTGCATTTAACGGGTAGTGACGCACATTCACACACGCACATAGACAGTGGGTCTGTCTTTTGCTATCCTTCGGACTCTACCTGTGCGCTTGTAGATCGCCTGAATCTACACACCACCCCGATTGTGTTGTCCAGCGGCGTGGAAATTCTCGTCGGCGGGACTGTCGAACTGACACCCGAGGACGAAGCCAGTTCCGGCTTTCAGGCTTTAATCTCGGAGGGTGTTCTAAAAATCCATGAAATTTAAAATACTGGCAATTACTTTTTTATTATTTTTGGCGGGCTGTATAGATGTCCAAAGACTCCCTCACCCCAAAATCATCCAAAGCGATTTTGGGCACGTCACAGTTTCATCAAGCGTAAATCCGGATAACCTGAACGAACCCTGGGAAGTTGCCGAAAAAGAATGCGCCCGGCACGGCAGGTCTGCTACTTTTCTTCGCAGAGATGCCAGCATTTTTTTACCGTACATAGCTCAGCGTTACTACGCCTGTATCAAAAAATAATGCCTTACGGCACTGTGGGCGAAGCTGACATATATCACACAACCGCAGGTAATACCGCGTGGTCTGGTTTTGATGAGGCGGTAAAAACAGCCGCCATTTTCCGCGCTACCTGGTATCTTGATGGCGTTTATGGCAATCGGTTCAACGGGATCCCAGCAGGTGACAAAGAGGAATGGCCCCGAACAGGAGCCACCGACCGCTACGGCTTTTCGATCCCCGACGACACAGTCCCTCAACAAATAGCGGCAGCAACCTATACTGCCGCGCTCTACGACCTCCAAAACCCTGGCGTTCTTTGGCCAAAACTCGACCCCGCGCAGCAGATCAAAGGCTCATCAATCGGGCCTCTCAAAAAGGAATTCTTTGATAATAATTTCGGAGATGATGTTATTTTAAAATCCGTCGAAGCGATGGTGAGGCGATTCACAACCCGAATTGTTTCCGGCCCGCTGGTTATAGGCCCGTGAAAATAGAAAGTTGGGCAATTGAAAAGCTAATCCCCTACGCCAAAAATCCCAGGAAGAATGATCAAGCGGTTGAGACGATGGCGGCTGCAATCCGGAAAAAGCGCTATGGCCGCTCACGACTGGATCGGCCACGACACCCTGATTTCACTGCACATAGCGGGCGCTACCCCTGCCGAGCTGCGCCGCTGGCTGCGACAAGAGAAGCGCATCAAGGTTGCTCACTCGACCGTTGCGCGCTGGATGGCAAAGCATGGCTAAATTCGCCAAACCCGCCACGCAAGCGGGCAACGTCATCCGGGCGATTCAAGGCACTGTTTTGAGGTCTGTCGGTACCGCACGAAACTACGAACAAGCCCTTACCCGGGTCGCCGAATACACCCGGGCACAGAACCCCGCTAATCGACTCGCAACCGAACTGGCTTACTCGGCCGGTCTTCGCGCCCACGAATTGCACACTTTGCGCCCGGCGGCTGAGCGTCAAGCCGATGGGCGCCCCGCTTTGGCGGAGAAATTCCAGGGGCGAGCGGGACAAAGATACACCGTGACCGGCAAAGGCGGCTTGACGCGTGAGGTGCTTTTGCCCACCGACCTCACTCAACGGCTGGAAGCGATGAGGCTCCCCTTGCCAGAACGAATCACAGACAGAGGCATTCACTATTCGCGTGTTTATGCGCTTCCCGGGGGGAAGAATTGGTCCAGCTCGTTTAGCAGTGCCTCCAGGCGCGTTTTAGGGCGCTCCGAGGGAGAGCGCATGGTGTGGAGGCACAGTTACGCGCAAGAGCGCATGAGAGAACTCCAGCGGGCCGGAATAGGCCGTGAACAGACCCTTGAAACCGTTAGCCAGGAGATGGGGCATTTTCGGCCGGAAATCACGGAAACGTATTTGAGGTAATGGGTATGTTTTTTGTGTTCTGTTGTTTTTTGTTGCTGGGGCTCCTGGGCTTGGGCGTCCGGGTTGGCTGGAATGCCTTTCGACAGTCTCTGATTCCCACAAGGCCTGAAGTTGTTCCTTCAAGATATACAGCGTATTGAGATGGGCATTTTCATCCCATAGTCACTGCAATTTTTGAGTCCGGGGTTCGTCCAGTTTATCGGCGTTTTTCAGCACCAGGTAATGGGTTCCTGTTAGCAATTCCTTACCCGCTTTGTTGGCCTTTCCAAACGCTATTCGCCGCTGGTTGCTCAGGGCCTTGCTGTAGTGCTTCATGACGTGGAAACGGTCAAACACAATGTCGGCATTGGGTCAGCAATCACGGACTGATTTCTGACAGGATGGCGCCATGTCCATTGCGACAGCCTCTATTTTTTCAGTGGTTTGTGCCGGAAGCTGCTTTAGAAATCCAGAGAAAACGTCAGCCGTTCGACCGGTTTCCACACCGATTAAATGCCCCTCCACCGTGTCGTAAATCACGGTCATGTAGTCGTGGCCTTTCGCCCTGGCCACCTCATCAACACCCGGATACTTCAGGCCAGTCAGCGGTGTCGGGTCGAGCGCCGGGAGGGTTTCCTCCATGTATGCTTTGTCGATATTCTTCACCGTCTCCCAGCGTACACCGAGATGTCTGGAGACTGCCTGAAGACTCATGTGGCGGCACAGGCCACTGATCATGCGGCAGAAGCGGCGGGTGAAACGCCAACCCTTGTCAACAAACTCACAGCGTTCCATCCGCCGCTCATTTTTGCTGATAAATAGTCGACCCTGAAAAACACTTAACATGTTGATGGTATTAGATAATACTGGGTATTTGTGAGATGATTTCGACCAGTTTCAAGCCTATTTGGCACTTAATCCGGTCGAAACAAAGGTGGCTCTCGATGAAAGATTCTTCCCCCGATCACCATCAAATGAGTTTTATGGCTGCTGGGTTGATGGATCAACTCAATCCGAAACACCCTCTGTTACATCTTGCGCGAACCATACCCTGGGACTTTTTTGAATCGGAGTTCGCTCCCTTGTATGCGGCAACTGGCAGGCCTGCCAAACCCGTACGCTTGATGGTGGGTTTATCTATTCTCAAGCATATGGAAAATGTCAGCGACGAGGTTATCGTGCAACACTGGGTACAAAACCCGTATTACCAGGCATTTTGCGGGGAGGTTGAATTCCAGTGGTCATTCCCTTGTGACCCATCCGATCTGGTGTACTTCCGCAAGCGAGTCGGCGAAAAGGGATTTGAAAAAATATTGGCATCCTCTATCACCATTCATGGTGAGAAAGCGGTCGAAGAGGAAGTCTGTATTGACACCACAGTACAGGAAAAAAACATCACCTTTCCCACCGATGCAAAGTTGTACCGAAAGATTATTGTTCGTTGCCTGAAATTGGCCAGGAAAGAAGGGATAACACTTCGCCGCAGTTATGCCAAGGAAATTAAGCAAAGAAAACTGGAATGTCGTTTTGCGGGACATCCCAGGAACCGTGCCAAGGCCCGCAAAGCCGTTAAGCGGCTAAAGACCATTGCCGGTCGTTTAGTGCGGGAATTGGAGCGTAAACTGCCACTCGACATTCTGGAAAAGCTGGCAGAGGACTTTGCACTATTCCATCGTGGACTGAACCAGAAGCGAGGGGATACGAACAAGCTGTACAGCTTGCACGAACCCCATGTCTACTGCATGAGTAAAGGCAAAGAGCATAAGCGCTATGAATTTGGCACCAAGGTTTCTATCACGACAACTCGGGATTCAAAAATCATTGTTGGTGCCATGGCCTTTGATACGAACAAATTTGATGGTCATACGCTGCCGGAGGTGCTGTTGCAATTGAAGCGGCTTAACAAACTGAAACCGGCCGTTGGCTTATGTGATCGGGGTTACAAAGGGAAGAAAAAGATCAATGACACGCGGATCATAATGCCCAGCACAGGTACTCGGGATACGGATAGTGCCTACCAGGTGCTGATGCGGAAACGTTTTAGAAAGCGGGCTGGCATAGAGCCGGTGATCGGCCACCTGAAGTCGGATCATCGATTGAACAAAAGTTATCTCAAAGGATTTGAAGGCGACCAGATTAACGTACTGATGGCTGCTGCTGCGTTTAACTTCAGGAAGTGGATGAGATTGTTTTTATTGGCCCCGAAAACGGCTTCCTTATGGAGTCGTTTAACGCAGTTTATTATCAAGCCACGGCATTACGGCGATGCCGTGATGGCCAATTAGGCTTTTTCAGGGTCGGCTAATTATAAATTTATTACATTAATCAACCAGTTAACTGCATAATCTTCCTGTCGTTTCCACCGGGTACCCTTTACTCCCCAAAGTTACAAACTTGTAACTCATCCAATCATATAAGCTAGCCGTATAATCCATCGCATATGATCCAGAGTCCGTCGAACCATTCGATATGACCCGCTGGCTCCATGGCAATAATTGAGGAAAATACGATGAAATCAATCCAGATAATTCTTACTGCAGTTCTGCTAAGTGTCGCCAGCGCCAGTTTCGCAGCGAAACCCACCAGCATCGTGTTCGAAGCCAATGGCGAAACCGCTGACGCGACACCATTTGCCCAGTACGCTGTTAAGTGCTCTAACGGCAAAAAAGTACAGCTCACGGCTTGGGATAATCGCCGCCAGTGGTGTGTAGGCCAAGAGTCAAACGAGAACTGCGCGAAGAAGCAAATCAAGGCAGCTAAAGCAGCTTGCAAAGCGTCCTGGCACCCTCTCCCGAGAAGCCTTTCAGAAGGCTTCTCAGCGGCGCTAGCTCAACTGAGGTAGCGACCCCGAAGTTCCGCCAACTCTACCGCCCCGACACCTAGTTCTTCTTCTAGATAATTCTCAATCGACGGATAACGACTGTCAATCGCTGCGAGAGCGGCACTGAGGTACTCTTCGTGCACCTCCAGCACGGGCAATATAGCGTGGTCGGGTAGGGCCATCTCATATTTTTGCTTGATTCGCTGCATTTCCAGATCTGGAAGAAAATAGCGAGCGGTCATTAGATAATCCTGCATTACCACTTCGCGATTGACGCCTAATGCCATTAAAAACACCGCAGCCGCAAAGCCTGTTCGATCTTTACCTGCAGCACAGTGGACCAAAAATCTTGCATCACTGATCTCGAGGATTTCTGCAAACATCTTCGAATAGGCGTCACTCTGCCCAAGCGCAAAATCCCGATTTATCTCCACCATAAAGTCATACATGACCTGTCGAGCACTGACGGGGTCGTCCTTATCTACTCTCGAGTCCGAGCCCAGCTGATCAAAAAATTCCGCATTGCTGCCTGGAATAATAGGAACGCTGAGTACCCGTAGGGATGGTTCAGTGGGCAACCGATTGGGAGCACTAGATTGCTCCTCTTCGCGTCGGAAATCGCAGATCAGGTCTAGTTTTAAGCCTTCCAGTAGAGAGATATCGCCATCTGTCAGATTCGACAACTGCCCGGAGCGAAACAAATACCCCCACTTAACTGTCCTGCCGGTGACTGTTTCATAGCCACCAAAATCTCGGAAATTCGGTGTACCGTGCATTTCCAATCGGCGCTGGGGCGATTCTGACTCCACTTTCTGCTGATCACTCATGCTATATCACGTACCCCGGTACTCGAATACTGCGCGTAACAACATTTTCACCAGATTGAGCTGGTTTTCCAGGGCTTCAGGGCTGAACGGGTCCTGACCCAAAAAATCGCGATACATAGGAGCCATTGTCACATACGACATAACCAAATTGTTCAGTGCCATCACCGCCCAGGGTTGCAAACCGGAATCACCGAGCATCGGAATTTCCTGGCCTTCAATATCACTGGTCGGATTAAACATTGGTCGAAATAAGCGATCGATAATTTCTTTGGTGTGTGGGCCGCCAGATAGGGCCGCATGCTGCAGTAGTCGCGCCAAATTTGGATTGGCGTGGTGCAATCGAATAATTGTATCAAGCCAATCTATCACACGCTCCTGGGTGACTTTTGTTTTGGTCAGCTCTTCCAGAGGGCGGGTAAAGTCATCGAGCAAGCGATTTAGTACAGCCTGATAGAGAGCCTCTTTATTTTTGAAGTGGTTGTAAAGGCTCGGAGAGCGTATACCTACTCTATCCGCGACATCTCCCAGTGAAGTAGCGCTGTATCCCCGTTCGGCAAACAGGTTCTCAGCCGCATCCAGGATTCTCTCAGAAGTGGTTTTTGGCAGCACATCGTCGACACTTTCCGCTTCGCTCACCGGGGTAAATACACTCATTCACTTGACTAATAATGACTAATAGGCATTATTATAACCCACAGGTGCGTATTTTATAGCTAATCTTTGCCCAGAAACTCTAAGCTGAACCCAGGAGAAGATATGTGATGGCAAGTCAGTTGATACAAAACCTCATATTCCTTTACGCCCGAAAAATCGACCAAGGAGATTTCGAGGGAGTGGCCGAATTGTTCAGATATGCGCAAATTGAGCCACCGAGCGGTGAGCCCGTGGTTGGCTATGAAGAGGTACTGGCGATGTACCAAAACGCGACCCGCCTGTACGAGGACGGTACACCTAAAACAAAACATATCACCACAAATCTGGCCATAACGGTCGACGGGAGCACAGCGCAGGCTCACAGCTACTTCACCGTTATGCAGGCTCTCCCTCAATTTCCACTACAAGCCATCATTAGCGGACGCTACGATGATAATTTCGAGCAAGTGGATGGAGCATGGCGATTCACCAGCCGTATGATGTTTCCCGAGTTGCTGGGCGACCTCAGTAATCACTTGTTGTTCGACCTCGAAGCGGCGGCAGAATAGCTCCTGCCGCACCCCAATACCCACCCTGCCCTTAAAGCGGTGAAAGATGGGCCAAAAGCCACTATTTCCGGGGCCTTAAACCCTGAAATCGGTTGACAATTCACCTCCAAACGGGAATAATCGCGCCTCTTAAATTTTTGTCTCCCAAGAGGTAGTACAACGTGGCCAATTCTCCACAAGCTAAGAAGCGTGCTCGACAGGCGGAAAAACGTCGCACTCACAATGCCAGCCTGCGATCCCTGGTACGTACTGTCATCAAAAAAGTGGATGCCGCTGTTGTTTCCGGCGATGCAGAGCAGGCCAAAATTGCCTACAACTCTGCGGTCCCTGTCATTGATCGTATGGCCGACAAAGGAATTATTCACAAGAACAAGGCATCGCGTCATAAGAGCCGGCTGAATGCACAAGTAAGAGCACTGGCCGCGTAATCGACCGCCCAGCGCACCTCTAGAGCCGGCATATTTGCCGGCTTTTTTGTATCTGGAGTTTTAATTCCAACGGTTCCGGCCAGAGAGGCAACCCCAGCCACAAAGGAGACCTAAGCGTTAAAGGATAACCAGATTATCCCGATGAATGAGTTCATCATCACCTTGGTAGCCTAGGCGCGATTCAATCTCCTTAGAGGGTATCCCCATAATGTTTCGCGTTTCGCTTGAGTCATAGTTCGTCAAGCCCCGGGCGATTTCTCGGCCCCTGTGATCTTTACACGCGACCATGTCTCCCCGTTGAAATTCACCCTGGACATTGCGCACACCAACCGGCAGTAGACTGCTACCGGAATCGCGCAATACTCGCACAGCGCCATCATCCAACTCGACACTTCCCTGAACCTGAACCATTCCCGCGAGCCACTGCTTGCGGGCCGTCTGCGGGCGCTTGCCCGTAGATAGCCAGGTTCCAATGTTTTCACCTGCGCTGACTTTGGTAATAATCTCCTCAACACGTCCACTGGCAATAATCGTTTCTGTGCCAGAGCGAGCTGCCAGCCGGGCAGCTCGTATTTTGGTGACCATACCACCTCGCCCCAGAGTCCCACCCTCACCAGCCATGGCATCCAATTCGGCGTCGTTTGCATCCGCCACTTCAACTAATTCGGCCTTCGGATTCTGGCGCGGATCTTCCCTGTAGAGTCCATCCTGATCCGTCAGCAAAAGTAGAGCATCGGCATCAATCAGATTGGCCACCAAAGCCGCCAGCGTATCGTTATCACCAAAGCGAATTTCGTCGGTAACCACGGTATCGTTTTCGTTGACAATGGGCACTACCCCCATTCCTAGCAGGGTATTGAGCGTACCGCGAGCATTGAGGTAACGGTCTCGGGCGAGCACATCATCGTGTCCCAGAAGTACTTGTGCAGTCTGCATTCCGTGCTGGCCAAAAGCTGACTGATAACTCTGGACCAAACCCATCTGACCCACGGCAGCGGCCGCCTGAAGCTCGTGCAAGGCGGTGGGCCTGTGCGACCAGCCCAACTGCGCGACTCCCGCCGCGACGGCGCCACTGGAGACCAGGACAACCTCACTTCCGAGCGCCCGCAGGCGAACTAATTGGTCAACGAGTGCAGTTATCACGGCATCGTCTAGCCCGCGGCCATCGTTCGTTAGCAGCGCACTTCCGACTTTCACGACCCAACGCCTGGATCGAGCAATTTCCGATCGACTATTCATCGGGCCGCCTAGGGAGCGTATTCCACTTCAACATCATAATCATCATCGTCAAAATCATCGCCATCTTCGCCGTCTTTGCCCTCTCGAGTCGCCCTCGCCTCTTCACGGCGAAAGCTGCGCAAGTCTTCGATTCGCTGCCTCGCTTCCTCCTGCATTCTGGTCTGGGTTTCGCGCTCAAGCTCAGCCAATTCGGGATCTGCGGCCTCGAACTCATCGCGCTCCTCAAGATAACGCATCATGTCGCCACATAAGCTGACGGTGCCAGTCGCGGTGATAGCAGATATCTCATAAACCGGCCCCTGCCAATCCAGAGCCCCCAGCACAGATTCTCGGCGCACCGCAAACTCCTGCGCATCTATCAGGTCTGACTTGTTGAGTACGAGCCAACGTTCTCGGGCGGCGAGAGTTGGGCTGAAGCGCTCAATCTCATTCACAATCGCTGCCGCTGAAGCTGCGGGATCAGAACCATCAAAAGGTGCCATATCCACAATGTGTAACAGTATGCGATTTCGGGTCAAATGCTTGAGAAAACGTATTCCCAGCCCCGCTCCATCCGAGGCCCCTTCTATCAAACCGGGTATATCGGCGATCACAAAGCTTCGGTGTGACTCTACTTTGACAACACCCAAATTCGGGACCAAGGTAGTAAACGGGTAATCAGCTACCTTGGGCGTAGCAGAAGATACGCTGCGTATGAAAGTCGACTTTCCAGCATTGGGTAATCCGAGCAAACCCACATCAGCCAACACCTTCAGTTCCAGTTTTAAAGAGCGCTGCTCTCCATCTGAGCCGGGAGTGATCTGACGAGGAGCCCTATTAGTGCTGGATTTAAATCGCGTATTTCCCAGACCGTGAAAGCCCCCTCTCGCAACAATCAATTGTTCCCCGTGCCTGGACAGGTCACCCAGCACTTCTGCACTATCTTCGTCGATGATTGTTGTGCCTACGGGGACCTTAAGCAGCAAGTCATCTCCACTTCTTCCGGTACAATTTTGACCGCCGCCAGACTTGCCACTTTCCGCTCGATACGCACGCTGAAAACGATAATCAACCATCGTGTTAAGGGCCATATCCGCTTCCAGGATCACGCTGCCGCCATCGCCGCCGTCGCCACCGTCGGGCCCACCTTTGGCAATGTATTTTTCACGCCTAAAGCTCAGCGCGCCATTGCCTCCATCCCCCGCGAATACCGCAATACTCGCTTCATCTACAAATTTCATACTCAGTCTTTCCCAAGTGCGCGATCACCAAAAAAGGAGATTCGCCCGATTCTAACCTGCCCCTGCCTCTAATCCCATACACTGGGGATATGCCGCCGAGGCGGGACGCAAATTGGCGACAAAAAAAAGCCCCGTCAATTGACGAGGCCTTTTAGTAGTATCAATATCCGGTGCAGATCAGGCGCTCACTACCTGCACGAACTTGCGGTTTTTCGGGCCGCGAACAACAAACTCAACCCTTCCTTCTGCGGTAGCGAACAATGTGTGATCAACACCACAACGTACGTTATCTCCCGGGTGGAATCGGGTTCCGCGCTGACGAACAATAATGTTGCCCGCTTTTACAGTCTCACCACCAAAACGCTTTACGCCGAGACGTTTAGCATTGGAATCGCGACCGTTACGAGTACTACCACCTGCCTTCTTATGAGCCATTTTCCAACTCCTCCGTTAAGCCGAGATACCAGTGATCTTCACTTCGGTGTACCACTGGCGATGGCCAGTCTGCTTCCGGTAGTGCTTGCGGCGGTTAAATTTAATGATCGTAATTTTTTTGTGACGACCGTGCGCGACTACTTCGGCGGTAACTTTGACGCTGGCAACCGTTGGTGTGCCAATCTTCACATCGTCACCACCGCCAACCATCAATACCTTGTCAAATTCGACAGTTTCACCGGTAGCGGTTTCAATTTTTTCGAGTTTGAGGGTCTCGCCCTCTACAACACGGTGCTGCTTGCCACCGCTTTCAATTACTGCGTACATGTCCTACTCCGTTTAATTAGCCTGCTCGCTGTTGAAAAAACCCTTTAAAGTCAAGGGGGCAGAGCACGGCACAAACTATAGTCATAAACCACCTGCAAAATGTTTTGAACACAGAAGCGGGCAGAGGGCGGCGATTTTACTCAAATAGTCGCACCTCGGCAAGCCTTATTTCCTATGAAAGACAATAACTTAGCGCTGCTCGCCGCCGGCACCGGCTTGACACTAACACGGTCACCCAATAGCATGCGCGGGCACTCTGAAAGCAAATTCTTCATGCAAAAAATTCGCGCAACCGTCGCCACTGAGTTTGAGGCAGTCAATCAACTCATTATCGACCAGCTGCATTCTGACGTTCCGATGGTCGAAAACATAGGCCACTATATTGTAGACGCCGGCGGCAAACGCCTGCGCCCGCTATTGGTGTTGCTCAGTGGAGCCGCGCAGAACTGTAATAGCGATAAGTTGATCAAATTTGCGGCCGTAATCGAATTTATACACACCGCGACCCTGCTACACGACGATGTAGTGGATATCTCCAGCCTTCGCCGTGGACGTCCAACAGCCAATGCCGAATTCGGCAATGCGCCCAGCGTACTCGTGGGTGACTTTCTGTATACCCGAGCCTTTCAGCTGCTCGTGCAAATTGAGGATATGAATATTCTCAAACACATGGCGGACACGACCAACATTATTGCTGAAGGCGAGGTATTACAACTCACGCGGGCAGGAAACGCCGATACCAGCGAAGGGCAATATCTGGATGTGATCACGCGCAAAACGGCAATTTTATTTGCCGCAGCCTGCTACGGTGCTTCGGCGCTGTCAGGCGCCGAAGAGCAAGCGCGCCAGCAGCAACACGCCTTCGGCCTCAACCTGGGTATCGCTTTCCAAATGATTGACGATGTTCTTGACTACGACGGCAACGCCCAAACAATGGGCAAGAACATTGGCGATGATCTCACCGAAGGCAAAGCCACACTCCCTCTAATCTATACACTAAAACACGGCAGTCCCAAGGATCAAAACCTGGTGCGAACCGCCATAACAGGCAAAAGTGCAGAGCATATCGAAGCGGTCGTTCAAGCAGTCAACCGATGTGGAGCACTCGATTACACTCGCGACCGAGCGAAACACTACCATGGTCTCGCACTTCAGAGCCTTGAACTACTAGCGCAAAGCCCCTGGCGAGCCGCAATGGCGGAAATCACTGCGTTGTCGATAGCGCGCGATCACTAGCCCACGCTCGACCACAATTGCACTCCTTTAGGCCGCTTCCTATACTTGTCTCCAATCCCTTCAACGTTTCGGCGAGCGCATGACAACAAATCACTTACTCACCCAACTACCTTCTTACCGAGCGCTCCTTAACCACGCCCAGAATCTGACCTCAGAGTCCGTCTCCAGAATGTTCGACTCGGATCAGGCTCGAGCTGAAGATTTTGTTGTGAGCGCAGCTGGCTTAACGTTGGACTACTCAAAAGCCTTGCTCGATCGGCCATCGAGAGAATTGCTTTTACAGCTCGCAGCGGATTCTCAATGGCACGCCAAAGCGAAAGCAATGCTCAACGGCGAACCGGTCAACGAAACGGAAAACAGAGCGGCGCTACACACACTCTTACGGGCCAGCTCGAGCAACGACTTGCCCGATCTGTATGCGCAAGTGAGCGACACCCGCTCCGGAATGAAGCTGTGGGCTGGCCGAATTAACGACGGCAAGCTCACGGGGTTTTCCGGACATACGATTACAGACGTCGTAAATATCGGCATTGGGGGCTCCGATCTGGGCCCGCGTCTGGCCACGGAAGCACTGACGCCCTTTCACAGCAATATCGCGTGCCACTACGTAGCAAACGTAGACCCCGCCGATATTCAGGGAACTTTATTAAACCTCAACCCCGCTTCCACCTTGTTTATCATTTGCTCAAAATCTTTCCGCACGGAAGAGACCCTCACCAATGGGCTTGCCGCGAGATCCTGGCTAATGAGTGCCGGGGCTTCCGCCGAGGATCTGGAAAACCACTTCCTCGCCATTACCACCAACCTCGAAGCAGCTGCGCAGTTCGGAATCCCCAACGCCAACTGCCTGCCGATTTGGGATTGGGTAGGGGGGCGTTACTCAGTGTGGTCGGCTGTGGGTCTGAGCACAGCAATAGCGATCGGTTGGGATAACTTTAGTCAATTTCTTCGGGGCGCCGAAGAGATGGATCAGCATTTTCACTGCGCACCAGCGGAGGAAAACCTCCCTCTCCTGCTTAGCCTTATGGAAGTGTGGTACTGCAATTTTTTTGGCGCAGATAATCACGTTGTTCTTCCCTACAGTGCGCACCTACAAAAATTACCCGATTTTTTGCAGCAGCTAACCATGGAAAGTAACGGCAAGCGTGTTGCTGTTGATGGCACCCCGATAACCTATGGCACCGGCCCTATTCTTTGGGGAGCTGCAGGAACCATGGGGCAGCACTCCTTTCACCAGCTACTCCATCAGGGCACTCGCCTGTGTCCTGTAGATTTCATTCTTCCGCTGACCACGCATACTGGAATGGCTGAGCAGCACCGCATGCTAGTGGCCAACTGCCTCGCACAGAGCAGGACGCTGATGATAGGCAGATCAGGTGAGGAGGCAGAGCAAGCTCTATTAGGCCGTGGCCTGGAAAAGGACGAAGCCCAAAAGCTCGCCCCCCATTTAGCCATGCCGGGCAACCGACCAAACAATGTGATTACAATGGATGCGCTAATACCTTCCACCCTGGGCTCGCTACTAGCACTGTACGAGCATAGAACTTTTTGCAGTGGAATGCTGTGGGGCATCAACCCTTTCGACCAATGGGGAGTGGAGCTGGGCAAGGAGATTGGCGTAGAGGTTTTGGAATCGATGTCCGACCAGCACAGTTCTGATCTGGACAAAATGGATGCCTCAACAGCCAGGCTGATCGACACCTGGCGCCGCGTGATTACCCAGGGCTAAGCATCGATTAGTGCCAGCAATTCCTGGGTTTTGGCTTCCATCAAAGCCCGATCAGCGCGACTCTCCACATTCAATCTGACCACTGGCTCGGTGTTGGACATACGCAAATTAAACCGCCAATTGTCGAAGCTCATGCTCAGACCATCGACATGCTCTATATCTAGTGCATCACCTTTATCTAGTGCATCACCTTTGTAGGTCGCCTCGGCCAAAGCGAGAATCTTTGCGGGATCCGCAATTGTTCGATTGATCTCTCCGCTACACGGATATGCCATCTGACGCTGTGCCACCATCGCAGACAATGGCAACTCTTGCTCTGCCATTAGGGCTGCGACCAACAACCAGGGGATCATGCCGCTGTCGCAATAGGCAAAATCTCGGAAATAGTGATGTGCGCTCATTTCGCCACCATAAATGGCATCTTCGAGCCGCATGCGCTCCTTTATGAAGGCGTGTCCTGTTTTGCTTTGCACTGGTTCACCGCCACAGGATCGGACAATATCAATCGTATTCCAGGTCAGACGGGGGTCGTGAACAATTTTTGAATCGGCTTGCCGTGAGAGAAACGCCTGGGCGAGTAGGCCGACGATGTAATACCCTTCAATAAAATCGCCATTTTCATCAAAAAAGAAACAGCGATCAAAATCCCCATCCCAGGCGATAGCCATATCGGCGCCGTGGTCGCGCACTGCTGCTATTGCCGCTGAACGATTCTCCGGGAGCAAGGGGTTGGGTACACCGTTGGGAAAATGCCCGTCTGGCTCGTGATGCAGCTTGATAAACTCGAAGGGTAAAAACGGTTCCAACAAGTCGACAACTCGCCCTGCCCCGCCGTTACCCGCATCCACGACAATTTTCAAAGGACTTAGCTTGGGGATATCAACGTAGGACAACAGGTGTTCCAGGTAGGCTTGAGAAGTATCTAGTGGCTGCAATACAGCGGGCTCGGCCGCGGCGGTGAAGTCTCCGCGCTCAGCAAGATCCTTGATGGCGAATAAACCGCTATCGCCCGAAATAGGCCTAGAGCCTTCACGAACAAACTTCATGCCGTTGTAATCTTTCGGATTGTGGCTCGCCGTCACCACGATGCCGCCATCCATCTCGGCGTGGGAGGTGGCAAAATATATCTCTTCGGTTCCGCACAGGCCGATGTCGTATACATCGACGCCTTGCTCGAGAAGGCCCGCAACCAGCGCGGCTTTTATAGCTTCGCTAGTGAGGCGTATATCGTGCCCAACCACTACCTTTTTGGGTTTTATGATGTCTGCAAACGCTCGCCCAATTCGCTTAGCGATATCTTCGTTGAGCTGATCCGGGACTCTCCCCCTGACATCATAAGCTTTGAAACAGTCTATAGTTTGCACCGAAAGAACCCGCCTTCAAATTTCGCTGTAGTGATTTTCATAAACAAAGTTCGTCGCTTCAATGAAACCTGGAACACTGCCGCAGTCAAAGCGTCGACCCTTAAACTTATAGGCCATCACGCAGCCTTTTTGGGCTTGTATCATAAGGGCGTCAGTGATTTGTACTTCCCCATTTGCTCCCGGGGGCGTTTCACGCAATATATCAAAAATATCTGGCGTAAGAATGTAGCGACCGATGATGGCCAGGTTGGACGGTGCGTCCTCCTGAGCCGGTTTTTCTATCATAGTATCAACTCGATAAAGACCCTCTTTAATAGCCTCTCCCGATATCACCCCGTACTTGTGCACTTCACTCATAGGTACTTCCTGCACCGCAACAATGGAGCAGCGAAACTGTTTATACAGTTCCATCATTTGTGAGAGCACACCCGGACCTTCGTTGAGACACAAATCATCAGATAAAAGCACACCAAATGGTTCATTTCCTATCAGAGCTTCGCCAGTGAGAATAGCGTGGCCAAGCCCCTTCATTTCCCGTTGACGAACCATCGTAAATTCGCCTTCATCAAGCAGGTCGCGAATACCCTGAAGACGCGTCTCATTGCTGGAACCCGAAATTTGATGTTCGAGCTCGTAGCTAATATCAAAGTGATCCGCTATCGCCCGTTTACCACGCCCGGTCACCATAGCGCAGGTCTTCATACCGGCGGCGATAGCCTCTTCAACGCCGTATTGCACCAGCGGTTTGTTGACAATAGGCAACATTTCCTTGGGCATACTTTTGGTTGCTGGCAAGAACCGGGTGCCGTAGCCAGCCACTGGAAATAGACATTTTTTAATCATCTTGAGACAACAATTCCATAGTTATTTGCTGCGCCCGTAGACATCCTCAAAACGCACTATGTCATCTTCGCCCAAATACGCCCCGGATTGCACTTCGATCAATTCCAAAGGTATGCGGCCGGGATTTGCCAGACGATGCTTGTGGCCTAGAGGGATGTAGGTCGACTCGTCTTCTTGCAGCATAAACACCTTATCTTCACAGGTAACCTCCGCCGTACCGTGCACCATAATCCAGTGCTCGGCTCGGTGATGGTGCATCTGCAAGGACAGGGTAGCGCCGGGATTGACAATAATTCGCTTCACTTGAAAACGATCCGCACTGACCAGAGATTCGTAAGACCCCCAAGGACGATAAACACGCCGGTGTAGAAGAGCTTCGGGGCGTTGTTCTGCCTTGAGCCGATTTACGATGCGCTTAACATCCTGTACCCTTTCCCGATCAGCAACCAGAATCGCATCCGCGGTTTCGATGACGACTAAATCGTCGACACCGGTAGCAGCGATCAGCCGAGAATCACTACGAAAATAACTGTTGCGGCAATTGTCCAACATTACATCGCCTACTGTGGCATTGCCCTCAGCATCTCTGGCAGCGACCTCCCACAATGCGGACCATGCGCCAACGTCACTCCAACCACAATCGAGCGAAACCACCGCGCCTCGATCGGTTTTTTCCATGACTGCATAGTCAATACTGTCGCTTGGGCAGGTAAGAAACGATTCTTTGTGGGGTCGTACAAAATCGAGATCGGTCGTCGCCTGGGACATAGACTCCGTGCAGGCCTCAAGAATCTGCGGAGCGAGGTGCTCCAGTTCTTCCAAGTAGGCGCTTGCTGACAACAGAAACATCCCACTATTCCATAGAAAATCTCCGCTGGCCAAATACTCGCGCGCGGTTTCCAGATCGGGTTTTTCAACAAAACGGTCGAGCGCGTA
Organism: Halioglobus sp.; assembly: GCA_965262875.1. Classification (GTDB taxonomy): domain Bacteria; phylum Pseudomonadota; class Gammaproteobacteria; order Pseudomonadales; family Halieaceae; genus JBALVT01. The sequence continues at coordinate 792,393 of OZ253569.1, read as the reverse complement.
GAGCTCGCTGCCCTTTGAGGCACCGCATTTAATGTAGCCGTATCCTGTTTCTGCGTGGGTGGGGACCACCCCGAAAGTCATCAGCTGACCCTCGCTCGCGAGCGGCAAGGCCTTTTGGACCGCCTCCACAAATGCAGGAATATTCTGAATCAAATGATCAGCTGGCAAAACCAACATGACCGCGTCCGCATCCGTCGACTTCGCCTTTAACGCGGCCAAGGCGACCGCAGGCGCCGTATTGCGGCCTTGGGGCTCTAAGATCAAACTGCCTGCGGGAATTTGTAGCTGGCGCAATTGCTCAGCAACCATAAAGCGGTGATCTTCATTGCATACCACTATCGGTTGCGTCGTCTTTAAATCAGAAGTCCGCTTTAATGTTTCTTGCAACATCGACAGTCCGCTTGCCAATGGCAAAAATTGTTTGGGATGCGCCTCTCTCGATACCGGCCACAACCTGCTGCCGACACCGCCTGATAACAAAACGGGTATTAACATCGAAATCCTGAATTTAGTCCGGTGATAGAAAGTCTGCGTCTGTACACAAAAAACGCCCAACTACAATTTTATTGGCCATTCATGTTAGCCCAAGCCACTATTATTGGCTAGCGGGAGTCTTTTCCAATATGAAATGAGCCTGAAACCCGGGAATGTGGCGGAAGTTGATTCCAACATAAAATGAGCCTGAAATAGTCCTTGTAGTCGTTCATGATCAGCGGATGAAAACGATCATGAGCTTAGAACATCTGAATACCCTGGGTGCCATCAAACAGTTTCTCGACGGCACACAGGAAGTAGCCTCCAACGTGGCCACTGAGAAATCTGAACGCTATCGCTGGGTACAGAAGGCACTGGTGAAGCACCGATACTTACAGCTTGGCAAAACAGACCGGGGAACCGTCACCCGCTACCTGATAAAGGTAACCGGCTACTCCCTGGCCCAGACCAGGCGCCTGATACGCCAATACGTCAAAACAGGCACCGTCTCGGTGAAACCAGCTCGGCGTAATGGCTTCAAGCGCGCCTACACTGACGCCGATATACGCCTATTGGCGAGTATGGATGAGCGACATGGTCAGCCCAGCGGCGCGGTACTTAAAAAGCTCTGTGAGCGGGCTTATCAGCGCTTTGGCCAAGCCGACTATCGACGCCTGGCGGGTATTTCGGTTTCTCACCTGTACAACCTGCGGGCCTCCAAGACCTACCAGAGGCAGCGCTGTGTCTTGACAAAGACACGACCTAAGGCCGCCTCTATTGGCCAGCGGCGCAAACCTTGCCCGAACGATCAACCAGGCTATATCCGCATTGACTCTGTCCATCAAGGTGATCAGGACAAACGCAAAGGAATCTACCACGTCAATGCCGTGGATGAGGTGACACAGTTCCAGATCATCGTCACGCTGGAACGTATTAGCGAGGCGTTTATGCTGCCAGCCCTCAGGCAGATTCTGGCTGCCTTCCCCTTTAAAATACGGGGCTTTCACGCAGACAATGGCGGCGAATATATCAACTACACCGTTGCTGAGCTTCTGGACAAGTTGCACATTGAATTTACCAAATCACGGCCCCGGCACAGTAACGACAATGGTTTGGTTGAGAGTAAAAATGGCTCGGTCATTCGCAAACTCTATGGCTATACCCACATACCTCAGCAGTACGCCACGGATTTCACTGAACTCAATAGCCATCAAGTCTACCGATACGTCAATTTCCACCGGCCCTGCTATTTCCCCACCACCATTATTGATGAGAAGGGCAAGGAGCGGAAGAAATACCGCTACGACGACATGATGACACCCTATGAGAAATTCCGCTCCCTGGCCAAACCCAGCCAATATTTAAAGCCGGGAATCACCTTTAGAAATCTGGATGCATTCGCCAATGAAATGACGGACAATGAGGCCGCTGAACAACTAAATTCAGCACGAGATCACTTATTTCAGCAACTCCATGAGCGACTCAAGATAAGGGCTTAATACACCCTCCCTTCAGGCTCATTTCATATTGGAAAATACTGCGGGCGCACAGCCACTTTATTATTTCTTCTATAGACTTGTGAGCTACTTCAACTAAAATAGTCCCGCTGAACCAAATCCAGCATTTCTGGAAGATTTCTCCGCTTTACCGGGACATTGAAACATCGCCTTAAGGGCCAAATTTGGATTACCTATGACTGCAAAAAACTCGTATACCAAGGAAGAGCTGATAGATTGCGGCCACGGCAAGTTATTTGGGCCAGGTAACGCGCGCCTACCAGTGGACAATATGTTGATGCTGGACCGAATAAGCCACATCAGTTCAGAGGGCGGCTTGTTCGACAAAGGTGAAATCATTGCGGAGCTCGATATAACTCCTGATCTTTGGTTTTTCGACTGTCACTTCCCATCAGACCCGGTTATGCCTGGATGCCTGGGGCTAGACGCTATGTGGCAGCTTGTAGGGTTTTTCCTTGGCTGGCGCGGCAACCCCGGTCGCGGTCGCGCGCTCGGGTGTGGCGAGGTAAAATTTACGGGTGAAATAAAACCCACCTCGTCCAAAGTGACCTATAACATCAACGTAAAACGGGTTATTGAGCGCAAACTCGTTATGGGTATCGCAGACGGTAGCGTGTCGGTAGACGGTAGCGAAATTTATACGGCCAGCGGTTTGCGTGTCGGCCTGTTTCAGCCTTCAGAGGCCTTTTAATTTATGAGCAGAAGAGTAGTAGTAACCGGGCTTGGGATCGTGTCCTGTCTCGGCAACGATGCAAACACCGTGACTGAGTCTTTGTACGAGGGGCGTTCGGGGATAAGCACCAATCAGGAACAAATTGACATGGGAATGCGATCGCATGTCGCCGGTGCTCCCCACATAGACACAAAAGAGCTCATCGATCGCAAGCAATTGCGCTTTATGGGCGACGCAGCTTCCTTTTCCTACATTTCCATGCAACAGGCCATCGCCGACGCTGGGCTGGAAGATTCGGATGTCTCGAATGTTAGAACGGGAATAATCGCAGGCTCGGGCGGTGCTTCCTCGGCCAGTCAAACAGAAGCCGCGGACATTCTTCGAGAAAAAGGCCTCCGCCGGGTTGGCCCGTACCGAGTCACACAGACAATGGGCAGCACCGTCTCAGCCTGCCTGGCGACCCCTTTCAAGATCAAGGGTGTGAATTACTCAATTTCATCGGCTTGCTCAACCAGCGCACATTGCATTGGCAACGCCATGGAGCAAATTCAACTCAATAAACAAGATATCGTATTCGCCGGTGGTGGCGAAGAACTGCATTGGACTCTGAGCAGCCTGTTCGACGCAATGGGCGCGCTGTCCACCAAGTACAACGACACGCCGGAGCGTGCCTCACGAGCCTATGACGCAGACAGAGACGGCTTTGTCATCGCTGGTGGTGGCGGCATGTTGGTATTGGAAGAACTCGAACACGCCAGGGCACGTGGAGCAAAGATCTATGCGGAGCTTGTAGGTTATGGCGCGACTTCTGACGGCTATGACATGGTCTCACCTTCCGGCGAAGGGGCCGTGCGCTGCATGCAGCAGGCACTCGCGACGGTAGATGGCCCGGTTGACTATATCAACGCCCATGGTACTAGCACCCCGGCAGGTGATATGCAGGAGCTGAAAGCGGTCAAGGCGGCCTACGAGAATAAGGAGCACATACCGATTATTGGGTCAACGAAATCCCTGTCCGGGCACTCACTAGGTGCAGCCGGTGTCCAGGAAGCCATCTATAGTTTGCTGATGCAACAAGGTAATTTTATCGCAGCATCTGCAAACATCGAGAATCTTGATCCCGAAGCCGGATCTCTCCCCATCGCCATCTCACGCCATGACAATGTGGATTTACAGCGTGTTATGTCGAATAGTTTTGGCTTCGGTGGAACCAACGCCTCCCTGGTTTTCCAAAAGTACTCGGCCTAGTCTTCTCGCTGGCCAATTTCCCATTGGAGAGCTATTCTCCAAACTGGGTATTCGGCCGGTGTGACAAGCAGTGAAGAATAAACAGTATCAAAAGCAGTTGCGCAAACTCCAAGCGGAGCTAGTTGCGGTACAAGAGTGGGTCAAAGCTACGGGCCAACGAATTATCATCGTTTTTGAGGGGCGTGATGCCGCCGGAAAGGGCGGCATGATCAAAGCCGCAACGAGTCAGCCCAAGAGTCTTCCGCGTATTGGCGCTGCCAGCTCCCAGCGATCGAGAAAAATCCCAGCTGTACTACCAGCGCTACATCATCCAATTCCCCACAGGTGGCGAGGTGGTTATTTTCGACCGGAGTTGGTACAACCGAGCTGGCGTTGAACCTGTAATGGGCTTTTGTACGGATGAGCAAACCAGGCAGTTTCTGCACAATACCCCCGACTTTGAGCGCGAACTCGTGCAGGACGGAATCATCGTCCTGAAGTACTGGCTAGAGGTGGGAAATGATGAACAGGAAAAACGATTCCAGGACAGAATTGCCCGCAAAGATAAGCGCTGGAAACTTAGCGGTATAGATCTCGAGGCGAGGCGTCGATGGTACGCATTCTCGCGCGCAAGAGATCGCATGTTGGAAGCGACGGATACTCCCGAATGCCCCTGGAACATCGTTTACACCGACGACAAGCAATTAGCCCATCTGAATTGCATTTCGCATCTGCTTAGCCAAATCCCGTACCAACCACTGGAAACTTCCCCCATTGAGCTACCGCAAAGAGATCATTCGGATAGCTACGACGACAGAAAATCAATGGAGAACCGCAAATATATCCCCACGCTATTTTCCAAATAGAAACAAATCGATACCGCACTACTATCTGAAAGTGTGCCGACTGGACCTCTACCGGTTGAGATCAGCCCATTAGGTGGCCGGTGAGCAGGTAAATACAATTGTGCAACTAATAAGAAAACACCAGAAAAGTCGCCTTTTACAATCATTTCTACCGGCCAAGTTGGCATAATACAAAAATGAGCGGCATCAAATTAAAACTCGTACTAGCGTAGTGTATTAAACAGATTAATGATATAATGATTACTTCATTCACTACCCGTGTGAAGCTAATGCCCGCCCAAATAAATATAACTTTAACAGCGCAAGAGAAAAAGCAGTTGGAAAAAAATGTTAGAAGCAAAACGACACCGGTTCGATTGGTAGAGCGCTCAAGGATTATTTTGCTCGCTGCAAAAAATGTTCCCAACTACAAAATTGCTGAAGAGCTGGAAATTGATGTCAACAAGGTAGGCCGATGGCGCAATCGTTTTTTTGAGAGAGGGTTTCGGGGAATAGAAAAAGATTTGCCAAGAGGGGCTAATCACGGCGGCAAGAATTCTGCGGACCAGGCAAAGCTGCGGTCGAAAGTCATCAAGATAACCACGCAGGAAAAACCCAAGGATGGCACCCACTGGACAACCCGGGGTTTGGCAAAAGTGATGGGCATTAATCACTCCTTTATAAATAGAGTGTGGCGAGAAGTTGGTCTGAAGCCACACCTGGTTGCTCAGTTCAAGGTGAGCAACGATCCTGCCTTTGAAGAAAAGCTACGCGATGTTGTTGGCTTGTATTTATCGCCGCCAGAGAATGCAGTTGTTTTCTGTGTTGACGAAAAGAGTTCCATTCAAGCGCTGGACAGAACGCAGCCGGGATTGCCGATGAAGCCCGGGCGCGGCGGAACCATGACTCACGACTATAAGCGTCATGGTACAAGCACCTTGTTTGCGGCACTGAACACCCTGACTGGTGATGTTATCGGTGAGTGCAAAAAGCGTCACCGGCACCAGGAATTTTTGGCGTTTCTGAAGACTGTGGAAAAACAAACACCCAAGGAGTTAGACCTTCACCTTATCGTTGATAACTACGCGACGCACAAACACGAAAAAGTGAAGAACTGGATTAAGCGTAATAAAAGGGTTCACTTACACTTTATTCCAACCAGTTCTTCGTGGCTAAATCTGGTGGAGAGATTTTTTGGTTTGTTGACAGAAAGGCGACTGCGCCGTGGTGTATTCACATCGGTACAAGAGCTGGAAGAGACCATCATGGATTTTATTGAGAGGCACAATGAAGATAAAAAGCCATTTGCCTGGACAAAGTCCGCAGAAGAGATTTTGGAGAAAGTGGGGCGCGCAAGGCATGCACTCTCAAATCATCAGTCAGTTTAATACACTAGCATTTTTGTTCACGACCGCGGTTTCACTCGCGGCCATGGCCAGCTTTATGCTGTGGAGTTTCGACCGGGGGTTTCTTACTTATGTAAATGCTCAGGAGCAAAAAACTCTCGAGCCGCTTCATCGCGCTTTAACTCAACATCATCGCGAGCAGGGGAGTTGGGAGGCGTTCAGACAAGGCAATCAACTGTGGGGCCAAATGCATCGACAATATCTGCGCGGACTCAATGGAGCACAGGAGTTTCGCAATCGCCCCCGGGTAGACCCTGCCCGCAGCGAACGACGGCCACCACCTAGCGATGAACGCAGTAGGCCCCGTCCTCGCGAACGTTCCGGAATGAATTTGAGCAGGCGCCCTCCGCCCCGGAACGACGAGAGCCTACCCGCTCGTCTTACGCTACTCGATGCCGAAAAAAATGTCGTAATCGGGCGGCCGCTCGTTGCGAGCAATGATGATAGCTATTTAATACCTATCGAAGACTCGGGTGTAGAAGTGGGCTTTTTAGGCTTGCGGCCCAGCAACGAACTGCAGAATCTGGTTGACGTGGGTTTCATAGCGCAGCAAAGCTATAGACTCGGATTCACCAGTTTAGGTGCCATTGCCCTTTGCCTGTTGATAGCAATACCAATTGCGGGTCAGCTCGTGCGGCCAATAAAAGCCTTACTATCTGCCACCCGGGAGCTCACAGCTGGGAACCACGCTGTTAGAACTGAGATATTCAGCTCGGACGAGCTCGGGCAATTGACGCGGGACTTTAATCTGCTCGGAGAAACACTCGCCTCTAACGAACGGGATCGGAAGCAGTGGGTTTCGGATATTTCTCATGAATTACGCACGCCTCTGGCTGTGATACGAGGCCAAACTGAGGCTATGTTAGATGGAATCCGCGAACCGAGTAACAAGGAGCTACGACTTCTGAACACCAGGGTACTGCACCTAGGTGCACTGGTAGATGACCTCTACGAGCTGTCTCTATCGGACCAAGGCGCAATGAGTTACCACAAGGAAGCTGTTCACCTCGCTGGAAATTTACAAGAAGAAATTGATAATTTTTTACCTAAAATGGAAGCTCAAAACATCTCGTTAACATTGAGCGCCGGTAATATCAAAGACAGTAAGGTGTTTGCTGATCAGCGTCGATTGCAACAGTTATGGTCCAATCTAATGACCAACTCATTACGCTACACAGATAGTCCTGGCCAGATCGAAATCGAAATGGCCATTGCGGGGAAGTTTGTTTCAATAACTTTCAACGACAGCGCACCCGGAGTGGATGAAGGCAACTTACCACTACTATTTAAACGCCTTTTCAGAGTCGAAAAATCACGCGGCCGCGACACAGGAGGTGCGGACCTCGGCTTATCCATTTGTACCGACATCGTCCGTGCGCACGGCGGGGAAATAGCAGCCAGAGCATCAAAGCTTGGGGGATTATCAATTGAAGTTACACTCCCACTACACACTCGGTCAGCCTGGGAGAAACCTGTGACAGCAGAAGCCAGCACTGCGCTCTCTCCGGTTCTAATCGTCGAAGACGAACCGGAACTGGCAAATTTGCTCCGAGATTACCTGCAGGCGTCGAACTTCGACACCAAGATCATTCACAATGGCCTCGAGGTAATCCCCTGGGTTGTAAAATACAACCCTCGAATAGTATTACTCGATCTCATGTTGCCCGGTAAAGACGGTCTAGAAATATGTAAGGAGATAAGGGCTTTCTCGAACATCCCGGTGATGATGATCACAGCAAAGGTTGAAGAAATCGATCGCTTGCTAGGTCTTGAACTGGGAGCGGACGATTATATTTGCAAACCATTTAGTCCCCGGGAGGTGGTCGCGAGAGTAAAGGCCATTTTACGCCGCATTGAACCGGCTCAGACGGTTCAATGCCTCATAGAAGTAGACAACCGAGGCTTAAAGGTTTTGGCGCAAGGCCACGACACCGAACTAACGGTTGTTGAGTTTCAATTGTTTAGTCTTTTATTTGACGAACCGGGTAGGATTTTTTCCCGGGAACAAATTATGTCCGGCATCTACAACGACTATCGAGTGGTTAGTGACAGAACCATAGACAGCCACATCAAGAAAGTAAGAAAGAAGTTGGAACAATTTTTACCAGACAGCGAGGTTATCTTCTCAGTATATGGTGCGGGTTATAAGTACGAACCCTCCGCCTAGTTCGTTAATCCGATTTACGTTTTTTTAGAAATTTTTCTAAAAGTTTCCCGGCCTCTTTTTCAATTTTGCGCTCGACCTCCTTAGTAGCCATTTGCTTGATAATTTTCTGACTATCCACACTACACCAGTTGCCTGGGTCTTCACTGATAACTCCGACACAATTTACCGGCCACGCTATGCCGGAAAGGCGCTTGTTTATCCGACAGGCCGGGTCCACCGTAGCCAGGCCTTCTGATAGCACGGCGCCAAAAGTCGCCTCGAATTCTTGTGAGAGTAACTTGAACGACCCCGATCCAGATAGCTTCAAATGCTCTAGTTCAGCCCGCAGCGGATTCATATGCAACATGCCGTCGCTCATACTCAAATCAATCGACAGTGCTTCAAATCGCGTACTTTCAGGGAGCTCTACGGCAAGTACCTCTCGATTTGTTAGTGCGACAGCTTCACACAGCATTTTTTCCACCCCCATCTTGCCAAGTTCCACCTTTCGAGTGGCCAAGGTAATCGGGCCCTTCAATGCCTCAATCAGTTGATTCGCGCTACGACCACTACTTTTCAGCTTCCACTCCACATCCGCCTCACCCTTGGCGATGGGGTCAGCGTTCACGGCTTCCAGTGCCCTCGATATCTTCATTCCAGACAAGCCGCCCCTGGTACTGAGCTTGGCAATATTGTGCTTGGCATCGAAGATCGCCTTCATGTCCAACTTGCCACCGTGGAGCTTACCCGTCAGCCTGTTGAGTTTGACAATACCATCGACCGCTCGAACCTTTACGACAGCGTTTTCAACAATGTGACCAAAGAAACTCGCCTTGTCGATGGATAAGGCAGCTCGAGTATCAATTGCTCGAATTGCACCCAATGGCAAGGCTTGATCACCCGCCGCTGCTTTGGGCGAAGCTGAACCACTTAAGGCTGAGTTGCCATCCGCTTTTTCTGTCGCCGCCTTCGCTTGCGGCCCCGCGAGAGCCATCAAAGCGGGATCAAACTGGTTTAGGTGGAGCTTCGCTTCAATTTGGGGCGACTCGAAAGTCGCGTAGCGTAGAGAACCTTCACCGTGAGTATCTCCAAGCATAATATCCAACTGTAAATCAGCCACCTGATTGACCAGATCCACCACTCCCTGTGTTTGTAGGCTCAAGGAATTCTCAAGCACTCCATCAACCTCGACCGTCATGGACCCAATCGTCAATAGTTGACTTTGACTGTCCACCTGAATACTTCCATGAGCGACCACTTCAATCGGCGCAGCGTTTTCATCCGAGCCAAGACGAATATCCAGCTCAATGGATACTGGGTGGTTATCGAGATTTAAATCTGTGGCCTCCAGCTTGGTAATTTCAAGACGGGATTGTTCTCCGGTTTCATGCGAAATGGTTTCCACAACAGAGTCGGTGAGAAGAAATCGCCGTACATTCATTGCCAGAGGGACCCCGAGCATAGATTTGCCACCCTGAAGTTCTTCGTTTTTTTCAATCCCATGGCGTCGATCGGAGTAATAGGCATCCAGCTGGGCGTCACTGAGGTCACTGGTATCCAAAGCCGGAGAAACTGGCGCCGATCGCACAGTCACGAGTAAACCATCTACTATTATTTCTCCGACTTCCGCGCGGCCCCAGAACAGGGGCCATAGTTCCAAGCCGATCGCCAAAGAACGAGCGGTCGTGCTAATAGATTGCTCGCCCGGAAAATCAATCGCGGTCTCTTTTAGGTCCACGGAGATCGAAGGGAAGATGGAGAAGTTAACATCACCATTTACACGCAGTGAGGCCCCCGTCTTTTCCTGGATCGTCTTAGACGCCATGTCCAACACTCGCTGCTCACTGACAAGGAGTGGCAGCAACAGCGCCGCAGCAACTAACAAGATCAGAGGAACCGCTATCAAAATCGTTACAAATCTGGCCACAACAACTCCTGACTCATAAAACCGTTAACAAAAAAACTAATATTAGCAGTAGTGGAAGAGACGACTATCGAATTAATTGCATAAGCGAAATCACTTCCAATTGATCGCCAATTTCGACAGTTTGGCCGACGGGAACAACTGCTAGAGCATTGGAGTGACTGACCGAACTGAGAACACCCGAGCTCTGATTGTCATAGGGACTGGCGAGCAAACCCTCTTGCGTGGCGCTCAACTGAACGCGCAGATATTCCTGACGCCCACCCGGTTTCAACCTGGTAAACCCAGCACGGGCTGTCAATTTCGGCGCTTCCTTTTCGCGTACACCTTGAAGCATTTTCAAAAAGGGCCGGGCAATGATACAGAAAGTGACAAACACGGAAGTTGGATTGCCAGGCAGACCGATAAATGGGGTATCCCCAATACGCCCAAAGGCAAGCGGCTTTCCTGGCTTCATTGCCAGTTTCCATAAGTCGAGCTTGCCAAGACGCTCTACCTGGCCCTTTACATGATCTTCCTCACCCACCGAAACGCCACCAGAACTAATGACGCAGTCAGCCGATTGCGCGGCGCTTTGCAAGGCCAAGCCCGTGGCTTGAGGGTCGTCGGCAACGATTCCACCATCGATAACCTCAAAATTCATATTTTGTAGCAAGCCGGCCAGGGTGTAACGGTTCGAGTTGTAAAGTTGCCCAGGCGCCAGAGCTCCAGAGCCCGGCTCTACCAACTCGTCACCCGTTGACATGATCGCCACCCGTAAAGGCCTATAGACACAGACCTCGCCCGCTCCGATTGAAGCGAGTAAGCCGAGATCCTGGGGCAATAAAATTTTACCTGCCGACAGGATCAATTCACCCTGGCGAATATCTTGACCACGGGGTCGAATATTTTGGCCCGCAACTACCTCGCCTGAAATAGACACGCCGCCGGCTTCTTCCTGACAGTTTTCCTGCATAACCACGGCATCGGCACCCGGCGGTATTTCTGCACCGGTGAAGATACGGGCAGCGGTGCCCTCTTCCAACCAGGTGCCCACCGAGCCAGCAGGTATTCGTTGACTAACCGGCAGTGTTTGCCCCACCTCAGCCGACCGAACGGCGTAACCGTCCATGGCACTATTGTCACCCGGTGGAACAAAAAGTGGCGAGATGAGATCCTCAGCCAGTACACATCCCGGGGCATCAATCAGAGGCCGGCTGACCACGGGAGGAGTCGTATCGACACTCCCCAATATTCGATTTAGCGCCTCATCAACCGGCAGCAATCCATTCAAGCTGATTGCCCCTGAATATTCATCACGCCGACGAAATTGCAGGGACGAAAACTACTGTCGAGCTGTTCCCGGATCACCCCGTCCCACGCGGTGCGGCAGGCACCGGTAGAGCCGGGCATGCAAAAAACGACGGCGTTGTTGGCAAAACCCGCCAGGGCTCTAGATTGAATAGTAGAGGAGCCTATTTCTTGAAATGAGATCGAACGGAAAAGCTCCCCGAAGCCATCTATTTCCTTGTCAAAAAGTGGTCGTACGGCCTCGGGGGTAGAATCACGCCCAGAGAATCCGGTACCGCCGGTTATCAATACCGCGTTGATGTCCTCAGTTGCGATCCATCGGGCCAAAACCGCTCGAATCTGGTAAATGTCGTCAATAACAATGTGTTTTTCCGCAACTCTATGTCCCGCCGATTCGAGGGCGGAGACCAGGAAGTGACCCGATGTATCATCTTCTTCCGATCGCGTATCAGAAACCGTCAGAACGGCAATCGCCAGTGACTGGGGTGTTTTATCTGTCGCTTTAGACATTGCCAATGCTCCCTCTATTTTTGGGATTTAAAGTATAGTTTTACCGTCTCTGACACGAAGCCGCGCCAGGGGGTTTGTATAATAGCAAAGGTACTGCGTAAACGAGAACAATCGAGCGAGCGGTTGAGTTTTTCTTTTTCCTGTTCCGGACCCGGACGCAGCAGCTCAACGGCATCGGACGGAAACTCTGAGAACTGCGATGCACATGCCAGTAAAACTTCGGAAAACTGATAGCAATTGGTCATATCAGAGCTGCAGTAATGATAAATGCCCCAGGATTCGGCGCCCGTACTAAATTGGTCCAGCAATCCAGAGGCGACTCTCGCAGCGTCATCCGCCGCCACCGGGCATTCGCTGAGATGATCTTCCAGCATCAGATTCCCTCCTTCACGAAAGGTATTAATCATATGGGTAAGAACATTCACTCCGCGATGAGAGAACACTGGGCCCAACCGCAGTATCAGGTGGTGATCGCAAAACTCGGCTACACAATCCTCAGAACGACGCAGCAATTTGCCCAAACCTTCGTCATTGTCTGGAGCATCGTCTTCGCTATAGAGATGTTCCTGGGTGCCGGAGAATACTCTCGCAGCAGATAAGTAAAGGTATGCCATCTTACTTTTTTGGCAGGACTTTGCGACCCATTGGGTTCTGTTCAAGTCCTGATCGAAGATTCTGTCGCCACTATCGGCGGCGGCCTGAATCCGGGTATCGACCACAAACTCACAAGAAGCCCGCACCAGAGCTTTCTTGGTGCGTCTCTCGCTCTTCCAACGACAGTCGGCCAAGGGCAAAGTCTCCACGTGCCGACCCCGTCGCAACAAGAATTCTTGCAACGCCCTCCCGACCGGAGTATCTGACCCTAAAAGAAGTACACGCACCGCTAAGCTATTCCCAATGTGCGCTGATCACGTGCGAGCACACACCTGTCGCGCGATTCCTAAAATTTTTGCCCTATCCCTAGGAGTTTGTCGGACTATGGACTTAATTAAAAAAGTTGAGTGTTTTGTGATCAGTTTTAGTGCCGCTACACGAATATCAGAGCAGTTAAGTCTTAAAAACCACAAAGCATTCGTGTAGGAGCGCGTTGAAAGTTTAAGTCCGACAGACTCCTAGAAAGGGATATCGTCATTGAAATCCCCAAAATCTCCACTGGGTGCACTGCCACCGCCACCCGAAGGTACGCCCTGAGGGCCCGCAGCTTGCTGACCGCCTGAGGGAGCCGAACCTGCCTGGTTGTATTCATTCTGAGCTTGATCGCCTCCACGGGACTGCCCGGCACCGCGACTGTCCAGCATTTGCATTTCACCAGCCACAATTTCAGTGGTGTAGCGATCCTGACCCGACTTGTCCTGCCACTTCCGCGTGCGAAGCGACCCTTCAAGATAAACCTTGGACCCCTTGCGCAGGTATTCATTGGCGATTTCGGCCAGTCGATTGAAGAATACAATCCTGTGCCACTCGGTCCGTTCCTGGGGCTGCCCGGATTGCTTGTCTTTCCAAGTCTCCGAAGTCGCCACAGTAATATTTGTAACTGCACCGCCCGATGGCAAAAAACGGGATTCGGGATCGTTACCCAAATTGCCGACCAAAATGACTTTGTTCACGCCCCGTGAAGCCATAAGAATTCCTCGTTAGCAGTAGATCAAAAACCGAATAAAAAAACGTATAACTGACATTAGACTATAACAACCCAGGCTATTAAATGCGACAGCATTGGCCGCCAAAATTGATCAAAAAGCGCGAGGAGGACCCGCTGAAAACACCGAAACTTCGTGCATTGCATTTGGATCGAGTTCCAATGAGCGCGGCATCAGTCCGCAGTTGATTCGGCTGCGGCGTTCGGAAATCCAGTGGCAGGCCCAGTGATCAATAGCCACAGAGTCGCCAGCAGCGCACACACCCAAAACAGCATTTGGGGGGAGCCCAATTGCAGAATCACCCCACCCGCAGCGCCACCGGCAAAGGCGCCCAGAAACTGGCAGCTTGAGTACACTCCCATCGCAGTACCCCTGCCATCGGCATGCACCGTTTTGCTTACCAGAGAAGGCAGGGTCGCTTCTAAATAGTTGAAACCGGTAAAAAACAGCCACAAACCCAAATACAGAGCAGCTTCCATCTGGATCAAACCCATAACCATAAGAGCGACCAAAACCAGGGCTATGCCCAATTGAAACATTTGCCGGGGTTTGGCACCGCGCTCCGCTACTCTCATCATAGGCAACATGCTAAGCACTGATAACGCCAGAGTCGTCAAATAAATTCTCCAGTGATGCTCCCTGGAAACCTCAGCACCCGATTCCAACAGAGCGGGAATAATTAAAAAGCAGGCCATCAGGATAAAGTGAAGAGTAAACACACCAAAATTAAGTCGAGCCAATCGCGCGTCAAAAAAACTGCGTCCCAGCAGACCGGGTTGCGCACCGACACTTTTGTGAGACTGAGGTCTAATCGACGGGTTTGGCACTCTAAAATAAACCAACACCATGCCCGCACCAGCCAAACCCACCGTGAGATAAAACACTGCGGCCAAACCTCCGGCTCCGGCGACTAGTGGGCCAAGCACCAGAGCGAGCGCAAAAGACAAACCAATGCTCATTCCCACCACAGCCATAGCTTTGGTTCTCTGTTCATCGCTAGTCAGGTCGGCAAGCAACGCCATGATAGTACCGGCAATCGCACCTGCACCTTGTAGTGCACGACCCAAAACAATGCCCCACAAGCTTTCCGACATAGCCGCAACCAAACTGCCAACTGCGAACATCAACAACCCACCCAGGATCACCGGCTTTCGTCCGACGCGATCAGATAGCCAGCCCAAGGGAATTTGTAATAGCGCCTGACTGAGACCGTATATACCCAATGCCAGCCCAATCATTGATGGGCTGGCGTCCGGAAAATCCTCGGCGTAAAGCGCCAACAGGGGCAATACCATAAATAGCCCGAGCATACGAAAGCTGTAAAGCATCGCAAGCGAGCTAACGGTGCGCCGTTCCAGCGCAGTCATTGGATTTTCAGTTATCACGAAATCGGTCATCCTAAATGCGCGCGCATCATAGCAGTTTCACCCGATTGACGGTACACGCCATGAGCGGTATTGCCAAAAGTTGCTATCTCCTTTGCCTAGGGACCGCCGCTGCGCATATACTGCCCTGTTTTTCGCATTATCGCTGATTCAGGTGGCCCATGAAGACAATTCAGGTGCGCGGTGCGCGCACTCACAACCTCAAGAATATTGACCTCGACATTCCCCGAGAACAACTGGTGGTAATAACGGGCCTGTCTGGGTCGGGGAAGTCTTCTCTGGCATTTGATACTTTGTATGCCGAAGGCCAACGGCGCTACGTTGAATCTTTATCTACCTACGCTCGACAATTTCTGTCCATGATGGAAAAGCCGGACATGGACCACATCGAAGGGCTGTCCCCGGCGATATCCATCGAGCAAAAATCCACCTCACACAACCCCCGCTCAACCGTCGGTACCATTACTGAAATATACGACTACTTGCGCTTGCTGTTCGCGCGGGTAGGTGAGCCTCGCTGCCCAGACCACAATATCAATCTCAGAGCACAAACAGTGTCCCAAATGGTCGATACGGTTCTGGCGCTCCCCGAGGGCACCAAGTTAATGCTATTGGCACCCGTCGTGCGAGATCGCAAAGGAGAACACCTACATATCTTTGAGGAACTGCGTGCCTCGGGTTTTGTCCGGGCGCGGATAGACGGAATTGTCACCGATCTCGATGACGTACCAGGGTTTGACAAGAAAAAGAAGCACCGCATTGAGGTGGTCGTGGATCGCTTCAAGGTGCGCGGGGATCTCGGAATCAGGCTCGCCGAGTCGTTTGAGACTGCACTGGCACTGACCGATGGACTGGCCTCCATAAGCTATATGGAAGAGGACGGTGAAGACATCAGCTTCTCAGCGCGCTTTGCCTGCCCAAAATGCGGCCATAGTATTGATGAACTGGAACCGCGCTTGTTTTCATTCAACAATCCAGCCGGCGCCTGCAGTGGTTGCGATGGTTTAGGTGTGAAGCAGTATTTTGATCAAGAGCGAATTGTTCTACACCCGGATTCCAGTCTCGCCGAAGGAGCAATCAGGGGCTGGGATCGTCGCAATGTGTATTACTTTCATATGCTAACTTCGCTGGCGAGCCACTATGCGTTCGATATCGACACTCCATTTGACCAATTAAAGAAAAAGCATCATAAAGTCATCTTGACGGGTAGCGGCAAAGAAGAAATAGCTTTCTCCTACGTGAATGATCGAGGGGATGTGTTCAAGCGCACTCACACGTTCGAGGGCATCATACCCAACATGGAGCGCCGCTATCGAGACACAGACTCCCAGTCGGTCCGGGAAGATCTGGCAAAATTCTTAGCGACACAATCCTGTCCTGACTGCGATGGCACCCGGTTGCGAAAAGACGCACGCCATGTATTTATCGACGAAAGAAACTTACCCAGCATTACGGAAATGGCCGTTGGTGAAGCACAGGATTATTTCGACAACCTGGTTCTGGAAGGCAGGCAAGGAGAGATTGCCGACAAGATACTTAAAGAACTTCGGGCCCGGTATCGCTTTCTGGTGGATGTAGGCCTGAACTATCTATCGCTCAATAGAAGCGCAGAAACTCTGTCTGGAGGAGAGGCGCAGCGTATTCGTCTGGCCTCACAAATTGGAGCGGGGTTGGTGGGTGTGATGTACATACTCGACGAGCCATCGATCGGACTCCACCAGCGAGATAATGAGAGATTGATTGGCACACTCACACACTTAAGGGATCTGGGGAATACGGTGATAGTGGTGGAGCACGATGAAGAAGCCATCCGAAGCGCAGATCACATTATTGATATCGGCCCTGGTGCAGGTGTTCACGGTGGCGAAGTAATCGCGCAGGGGACACTAAAAGACATTCTAAAAAATCCCAACTCCCTCACAGGCGCATACCTATCGGGTCGCAAGAAAATTGAGATCCCCACAAAGCGAACGAAAAATGACGCGAAGCGACGGTTGGTACTAACAGGAGCAACTGGCAACAATTTGCAATCAGTCGATCTGGAAATCCCAATCGGCCTGCTTACGTGCATCACTGGAGTTTCGGGCTCGGGGAAATCAACACTAATCAATAGCACGCTTTATCCGTTGGCCGCTACCGAGCTAAATGGAGCATCAACACTCACCGCCGCGCCCTATGACGATATTCAAGGCATGAATCATATCGACAAATGTATCGATATCGACCAGAGCCCAATCGGCAGAACACCACGTTCCAACCCCGCCACATACACGGGTATATTTACCCCGGTGCGCGAGTTGTTTGCTGGCACCCAGGAAGCTCGCTCCCGCGGCTATAAACCTGGCCGATTTAGTTTCAACGTCAAGGGCGGGCGCTGCGAGGCCTGTCAGGGCGATGGCGTCACGAAAGTAGAGATGCACTTCCTCCCCGACATTTACGTCCCCTGCGATATATGCAAAGGCAAGCGCTACAATCGAGAGACCCTTGAGATTCGCTATAAGGGCAAGAATATCCACGAAGTACTTTCAATGACGGTTGAGGATGCGCTGACATTCTTCGAGCCCGTGCCTGCGATCCACCGCAAGCTGGAAACACTGATGGATGTAGGACTTTCTTATATAGGACTGGGACAGGCCGCAACCACCTTATCCGGCGGTGAGGCTCAACGCGTCAAGCTGTCCAAGGAACTGTCCAAAAGAGACACAGGCAGTACCTTATACATTCTGGATGAACCCACAACGGGTCTACATTTTGAAGACATCCTATTACTACTGAAGGTATTGCACCGGCTGCGCGACCACGGCAACACAGTGGTAATTATTGAACACAATCTTGATGTAATAAAAACGGCTGATTGGGTTATTGATTTGGGGCCAGAGGGCGGCAGCGGCGGCGGATTGATTGTTGCCCAGGGCACTCCGGAAGATGTCGCGAAGACGAAAGGCTCCCATACTGGTAAGTTTTTGGCTCCGCTTCTCAATCGCAAATCAAGCAAGCGCCGCGCCGCCTGATTTGAGAGCGCTCCACTGTAGAGCAATGCGGTGCCCGTTGGCTTTACTGAGGCGTGCTGTGTCTTAGCACATTACGCTCCGCCACCAAACTCCACTCCAGGATAGGCACCGAGACAATTCACAATACTACAGACACAAAAAAACCGGGAAATCGCCCGGCTTTTTGCGAAACTAAAAGGACTTAATCCTCTTCAGCTTCGTCTGTCTCTACTTGAGGTCGATCAACCAACTCAACGTAGGCCATCGGAGCCTTGTCACCAGTACGATAGCCGCACTTCAATATACGTATGTATCCACCTGGACGCTCCTGGTACCGCGGACCCAGCTCTGTGAACAGCTTGCCGACAACAGCCTTGTCACGCACTCGATCAAAAGCGAGCCTGCGATTGGCAACACTATCAGTCTTGGCCAAGGTGATTAAGGGCTCCGCGTAACCACGCAACTCTTTTGCCTTGGGCAATGTCGTTCTAATCAACTCGTGCTCTACCAGTGAGGCGGTCATATTGCGAAACATGGCCTTCCGGTGCGAACTATTTCTATTTAATTGACGTCCACTATGGCGATGGCGCATTTTATTAATCCTATCCTTTCTGTGCTATCTCAGCACGGTAAACTGTTACTCGGGTTACTTGCCGTTAGCGTAACTTTAAACGGTAAGTACCCGGTCATCATTCTTAAGATTAGCTGGTGGCCAGTTGTCCAGGCGCATGCCCAAAGACAAGCCGCGCGATGCCAGCACGTCTTTTATTTCTGTCAGAGACTTCTTTCCCAGGTTCGGGGTTTTGAGAAGTTCTACTTCAGTGCGCTGAACAAGATCACCAATGTAGTAGATATTTTCGGCTTTCAAGCAGTTGGCTGAACGAACTGTCAATTCAAGATCGTCGACTGGACGCAGGAGAATTGGATCGACTTCATCTTCTTCCTCAACCGACTCAGCTTCAGATTCAGACTCAAGATCCACGAATACCGCAAGCTGTTGCTGCAGAATGGTCGCTGCGCGTCGAATCGCTTCTTCTGGATCAATTGTACCGTTGGTTTCCAGATCCAAAACCAACTTGTCCAGGTCGGTGCGCTGTTCAACACGAGCAGCCTCAACTACATAAGATACGCGATATACTGGCGAGAAAGTCGCATCAAGCTGCAAACGGCCAATAGAGCGAGTTCCTTCTTCTGGGTTTATTCTGGAATCTGCAGGGGAGTAACCACGGCCTCTGGCAATAGTCAGCTTCATACTGATTTCAGCATCGCCATTCAAATGGCAGATCACATGCTCAGGGTTGCGAATCTCAATATCGTGGTCGACTTGTATGTCACCAGCTGTCACAGCTCCTGCACCCTTCTTGGTCAGTGTCAGCTCGGCTTCTTCCTTGCCGTTCATAACAAGAGCAACACCTTTCAGATTCAGCAGAATCTCAATGACGTCCTCTTGCACGCCTTCAATAGCACTGTATTCATGCAGAACGCCATCGATCTCTACCTCTGTGATGGCGCAACCAGGCATAGAAGACAACAGGATACGGCGCAAAGCATTACCCAAAGTATGGCCAAAACCACGTTCCAGCGGCTCCAGGGTAACCTGGGCGCGCGTGCTGTTCTTCTCATCGACTGTGATTACACGGGGGGTCAAAAATTTGTTTACTGCACTCTGCATTTGGGCACCTGTATTTGTAGGTTATTCCGGAAGCGGATTACTTGGAGTAAAGTTCGACGATCAGACTTTCGTTGATCTCGGAAGACAGATCCTGGCGGTCAGGAACTGCTTTAAATACACCTTCCAGCTTCTCTGTATTCACTTCAATCCACTCGGGCTCGCCACGCTGGGCTGCCAGAGCCAATGCAGACTGCACTCGCAGCTGCTTCTTCGCTTTTTCACGCAGGGACACTACATCACCAGCCTTTACCTGGTAGGAGGCGATGTTCACAACAGTTCCATTCACGAGAATTGCTTTGTGGGCGACCAACTGACGAGCTTCCGAGCGAGTAGCACCGAAGCCTATACGATAAACAACATTATCCAGGCGGCTTTCCAGAAGTTGCAGCAGGTTTTCACCTGTGGCGCCTTTTAGGCGAGCAGCTTCCTTGTAGTAGTTGCGAAATTGCTTTTCCAGCACGCCATAAATTCGACGAACTTTCTGCTTTTCACGCAGCTGAACACCATAGTCAGACAGACGACCGCGATGGGCGCCGTGCTGGCCAGGAGCAGCCTCAAGTTTACATTTGCTATCGAGTGATCGCACTCCGCTCTTGAGAAACAAATCTGTTCCTTCACGACGGGAGAGCTTGCACTTGGGTCCAATATATCGAGCCATGTCTATTCTTCCTGTAAGCGCTTGTCGTGGCGTTAGACGCGACGCTTCTTGGGTGGGCGGCATCCGTTGTGGGGTATCGGCGTAACATCGGTGATGTTGCTGATGGTGTAACCACAAGAGTTGAGAGCACGAACAGCAGACTCTCGTCCTGGTCCGGGACCTTTCACCTGCACATCGAGATTTTTCAAACCGTATTCTTTAGCCGCTTCGCCAGCACGCTCAGCAGCAACCTGCGCCGCGAATGGTGTACTTTTACGAGAGCCGCGAAATCCAGAACCACCCGCTGTTGCCCAGCTGAGCGTATTGCCCTGCCGGTCGGTGATTGTGATGATAGTGTTGTTAAAAGACGCGTGGACGTGTGCAATACCATCTACAACGGTCTTCGTGATCTTTTTACGAGTGCTTTTTGCACCTGGCTTAGCCATATTTTGTTCCTGATTTAATATCAACACTGCACTTTGGTGCAGCTACACTAAAAAGGATTCGCGGTACTCCCCGTTGAGGAGTGTTACTTGCGAATCGGCTTACGCGGTCCTTTGCGTGTGCGGGCGTTAGTCTTGGTTCGCTGGCCGCGTAGGGGCAATCCCTTACGATGACGCATACCACGATTACAACCCAGATCCATCAAACGCTTGATGTTCATTGAGACTTCACGACGCAGATCACCTTCTACGGTCAAATCTCCAACACTGGTGCGCAACGCATCCATTTCCTGTTCCGTGAGCTGGCCGATTTTGGTGTTCTCAGCGACACCGGTAGTGGCGCACAGTTTCCTCGCCTGGGTGCGACCAACTCCAAAGATATAGGTCAAAGAGATAACAGCGTGTTTGTTATCTGGTATGTTGACGCCGGCAATACGAGCCATCCATCTTTCTCCAATTACTCAATTTGTCGCTACGCGAATGCCCCAGTTACAACAGTCTCGACTTCGTCGTTGTGTTGTGCACGGCGCGAAAGGCGCAGCATTCTAGCGATATCGTTATCAAAAATCAACCGACATTTGCCGCAAGTGGTTACTCGCTGCGATCGGTCGATAGCCTTAGCCCTGACGCTGCTTATGACGAGGATCTGATTCACAGATCACCCGAACCACACCCTTGCGACGGACCACTTTACAATTCCTGCAAATACGCTTTACTGAAGCACGTACTTTCATGTCGATCTCTCCAATTATCCGGCGGGTCTATCGACCACGCCCGGAACCACCATAATTTTTCAAGTTGGCTTTCTTCATCACCGAGTCATACTGGTGAGACATAAGGTGACTTTGCACCTGAGCCATAAAATCCATTACTACCACTACCACGATCAACAATGAGGTACCGCCCAGATAGAAAGGGACGTTCCACATCACCACCAAAAACTGTGGCATCAGGCAGACCAGCGCGATGTAGGCAGCACCAAACACCGTCAAGCGCGTCAGCACACCATCTATATAATTGGCTGTCTGCTGTCCCGGGCGAATACCCGGTACAAAGGCACCTGATTTTTTTAAGTTATCCGCCACTTCAACTGGGTTGAACATCAACGCAGTATAAAAGAAGCAGAAAAATACAATGAACACGGTAAACAGCAATATATTCAGGGGCTGACCAGGGCCAATAGCCACAGCCATGTCTTGCAACCAATCGGCATTCCCCGAAGACCCAAACCACTGCGCAATCGATGCGGGGAACAGCAGGATACTACTGGCGAAAATAGCGGGAATAACACCGGCCATATTCACTTTCAAAGGTAAATGCGAACTCTGGGCCTGATACATCTTGCGACCCTGCTGGCGCTTGGCATAGTTCACTGTAATTCGGCGCTGACCACGTTCGATGAATACGATCAAATAGATAACCGCGATCGCCAATGTTAGTACAAACAATAACACCAGAATATTCAACTCGCCTTGCCTTGCTTGCTCTAACGACTGCCCGATAGCTGACGGCAGTCCCGCAACAATACCTGCGAAGATCAACAGGGAGATGCCGTTGCCAACACCCTTTTCAGTAATTTGTTCGCCCAGCCACATCATAAATACAGCGCCGGTGACCAATGAGGTTATCGCGATCACATAGAACACAATAGAGGTGTCAAACGCCAAACCCTGGCTCGCCATACCCGCGGTCATTCCAGATGCCTGCACAATGGCCAATACAACAGTGAGATATCGCGTGTACTGGCTAATCTTACGACGCCCGGACTCGCCTTCCTTCTTAAGTGCTTCCAGCTGCGGCGTTACTGCCGACATCAACTGCATAATAATAGAGGCAGAGATATACGGCATAATTCCCAGAGCGAGGATACTCATACGCTCCAATGCACCACCGGAGAACATGTTCGCCAAACCCAATATGGTGCCTTGGTTCTGATTGAACAATGCGGCCAATTGGGCGGGGTCTATCCCAGGCACAGGTATATGTGTGCCAATTCGATAGACAATTATTGCCAATAAAACAAAACGAAGGCGAGCAAAAAGCTCGCCTAATCCAGATTTATTGCTCGAAGGTAGTTGACCAGTCGCCATTTATTCCTCGATTTTCCCACCGGCTTGTTCAATCGCTTCACGAGCACCTTTGGTTACAGCAAGACCTTTAACTGTCACTGCTTTCTTGAGCTCCCCGGAAAGGAAAACACGAGCTCGCGTGACATCTTGCTTAACCAAATCGGCACTTTTCAGCGCTTCAAGATCGATAACGTCTGCCGTAACAGCATTGAGTTCACCGAGGCGAACTTGTGCTGTTGTACGAGATATACGAGAGCTGAAACCATACTTCGGCAGACGCTTTTGCAAAGGCATCTGACCGCCCTCGAAACCTGGACGCACAGAACCGCCGGAACGAGACTTCTGACCTTTGTGGCCACGGCCGGCTGTCTTGCCAGTGCCGCTGCCTATTCCACGGCCTACACGCTTGGCATCTTTTTTAGAGCCTGGCGCGGGACTTAGGGTATTCAGTCGCATTACATCTGACATGATTTAATCCTCAACCCGTACTAAATAGTTCACTTTATTGATCATGCCACGAACAGAGGGAGTGTCCTCTACCTCTACCGTGTGACCAATTCGACGCAGACCCAAGCCAACAACACACGCCCTGTGATTTTTCAGGCGACCATTACTGCTCTTGATCTGTGTAACTTTAATTTTTGCTGTAGCCATGACTAGCCAACCCGATAATTAATTCAAAATTTCTTCGACTGTTTTGCCGCGCTTTGCAGCTACTTCATCCGGAGCTGCCATGTCACGCAAACCATTAAAGGTTGCACGAACAACGTTAACCGGATTGGTAGAGCCATAGCACTTCGCCAAAACGTTGTGCACACCGGCGATTTCCAAAACAGCACGCATAGCACCACCAGCAATTACACCTGTACCTTCTGATGCAGGTTGCATGTAAATCTTGGAGGCTCCATGGCGAGCTTTGACCGGGTACTGAATCGTGCCCTCATTGAGCTCAACCTGAATCATGTTGCGGCGCGCTGCCTCCATAGCCTTCTGGATAGCAACAGGCACCTCGCGAGCTTTACCGCGTCCGAATCCTACTTTCCCATTGCCATCACCGACAACCGACAAAGCGGTAAAACCGAAAATGCGACCGCCTTTTACTACTTTCGCTACGCGGTTAACCTGAACCAGTTTTTCCTGGAGATCACCGTCTTGCTGCTGCTTTCTCTGATCGTTAAAAGCCATATTGATATCCTAGAATTCCAGTCCACTTTCACGAGCGGCATCGGCGAGAGCCTTGATGCGCCCGTGGTACTTATAACCACCTCGGTCGAAAGCTACTTTGGCTATACCGGCCTCTTTCGCTCGCTCAGCTACCAGCTTACCAACAGCAGCGGCTGCCTCAGCGTTTCCGGTAGCCCCACTACGCAGGCTGCTGTCCAGTGTTGAAGCGCTGGCCAGAACCTTATCACCCTCAGGAGTAATCACCTGGGCATAAATATGGCGAGGCGTACGATGCACACTCAGGCGCGTAGCACCCAGGTCTCGCATGCGGGCACGAGCACGACGAGCGCGACGCAACCTTGAATCATTTTTAGCACTCATATACTTACCTATTTCTTCTTGGCTTCTTTACGTCGAACGTGCTCGTCCGCGTAACGAATACCCTTACCTTTATAAGGTTCCGGTGGACGGAAGCTGCGAATAACTGCAGCAGCCTGGCCAACGGCCTGTTTGTCGATTCCCCTAACAACAACTTCTGTTTGACTGGGCGTCTCTACCGATACACCTTCGGGGCATACATAGTCCACTGGATGGGAGAGACCCAACGTCAGATTGACAGAATTGCCGGAAGCTTTTGCACGATAACCAACACCGTTCAATATCAGCTTTTTCTCCCAGCCTTCGCTGACGCCCTTAACCATATTGTTTATCAACGCGCGAGTAGTTCCGGCCATGGCCTTGAACTTATCGTTGTCGTAAGCAAAGCTAAGAACGTTGTCATCCTGGCTTATCTGTATACCCTCTACCAAAGAGAATTCCAGCTTCCCTTTGCTACCTTTTACGGTGACATCTTGACCACTTAGAGTGATCTCGACGCCGCTGGGCAGTTCTACCGGATTATTTGCGACTCTAGACATTTCAAATGCTCTTTAAATCAAATCAATTAGAAAACAGTGCAGAGCACTTCACCACCCACACCAGCAGCATGAGCAGCACGCTCAGTCATTACACCTTTCGATGTTGAGACAATAGCGACTCCCAGACCATTGCGAACCGATGGCAATTCATCTTTGTTCACATAGCGGCGCAGGCTCGGACGGCTAATACGGTCAATCTCTGCGATAACAGGCTTGCCCTGATAGTACTTCAACTCAATAGAAAGACGCGGCTTGCCCTCTTGCTCTGCAGCGGCAAACTCAGCTATGTAACCTTCGTCTTTAAGTACTTTGGCTACAGCTACTTTCAACTTTGAACCAGGCATATCAACGTCTGGCTTACCAGCCATTTGCGCGTTGCGAATCCGGGTCAGCATATCTGCGATGGGATCTTGCATACTCATAATAAAATTCTCTTAAAAAAACCTACAGACACTTACCAGCTGGACTTTACCAAGCCCGGTACGTCACCGCGCATCGCTGCTTCACGCAATTTGTTTCGGCACAAACCAAACTTCCGGTAAACACCGTGCGGACGGCCAGTTATCTGACAACGACGTCGCTGCCGAGATGGGCTAGCGTTACGCGGCATCTTTTGCAATGCGACCAGCGCCTCCCACTTTTCGTCATCTGTGGCATTTACGTCGCTGATGGTTGCTTTCACAGCAGCACGCTTTTCAGCGTATTTTGCAACTGTACGAGTCCGTTTGTGCTCGCGGGCAATCATAGATTTTTTAGCCATTGATAAAGCCTCTTAGCTTTTCAGTGGGAAGTTGAAAGCACGCAATAGAGCGCGACCTTCATCATCCGTCCGAGCAGATGTGGTGATAGTAATATCCATGCCTCGAAGAGCATCCACCTGATCGTAATTAATTTCGGGGAAAATAATCTGTTCTGTTACGCCCATAGCAAAGTTGCCACGGCCATCAAAAGACTTGGCACTCACGCCACGAAAATCTCGGATACGAGGGATAGCGATACTGATCAATCGTTCCAAAAACTCGTACATGCGCTCAGAACGCAACGTTACCTTGCAACCAATGGGCCAGCCGTCACGAACCTTAAAGCCGGCAATCGACTTTCGGGCCTTGGTTACGACTGCTTTTTGGCCTGCAATTTTTTCCATTTCCGCGACGGCATTTTCCAGCACTTTCTTGTCGCCAAGCGCCTCACCGACACCCATATTCAAGGTAATCTTGGTGATGCGAGGAACTTCCATCACATTGTTCAAACCAAGCTCTTCTTTCAGCTTGGGAGCCAGTTCGCTCTTGTACTTTTCTTTCAGCGTTGCCATGTCTAAATACCCGTAAACTCGTTAAGCCTTTTGCTTAGGAGTCAATCGCCTCACCATTTGACTTGTAGATACGCACTTTTGTATCTCCGTCTACTTTAAATCCCACACGATCAGCCTTACTTGTAGCGGAATTAAAAATCGCCACGTTTGAGATCTGAATCGGCGTTTCTTTTTCCACGATACCGCCTTGAACACCCATTTGGGGGTTAGGCTTCGTGTGCTTTTTGTTCATATTGATACCGGAAACAATCACCCGATTGTTGTCCAACACCTTGCGAACTTTACCGCGCTTACCCTTGTCCTTACCGGCCAGGATAATCACTTCATCTTCGCTTTTGATTTTCAGCATCTTCTTTCCTCTCGACCCTGGCCGCTCTATATAACTTCTGGCGCCAGAGAAATAATCTTCATAAACTTCTCACCGCGCAGCTCTCTAGTCACTGGACCAAAGATACGAGTACCGATGGGGGCGTCCTGCGCGTTGAGCAAAACCGCCGCGTTGTCATCGAATTTGATAGTGGAACCATCATCACGACGAATACCTTTCTTGGTACGTACTACTACCGCAGTCATTACCTGACCTTTCTTCACTTTGCCGCGAGGAATCGCTTCCTTGACGGTAACCTTAATCAAGTCGCCCACACGTGCATAACGACGATGCGAACCGCCCAGTACTTTAATACACATCACCCGACGGGCACCGCTGTTATCAGCGACTTCCAAATAAGACTGTGTCTGAATCATTCTCTACTCCAAAGCGCGACCGTGGCCGCGATACCAACGCTTAAACCTGGACGGCGCTCTCTACAACTTCCATCAATTTCCAGCTCTTACTCTTGGAGATTGGACGGGACTCGGCAACAACAACAGTGTCGCCTATGCCACACTGATTGCTCTCGTCATGAGCGTGAACTTTGGAAGAGCGAGTGATGTACTTACCGTACACTGGGTGCTTTACCCTGCGCTCGATCATGACCGTAATCGTCTTATCCATTTTATTGCTGACAACCTTACCGGTTACCGTTCGTGTACGCTTCTCTGTACCTGACATTGTTAGTTACCTGCCTTTTGGCTCAACACAGTCTTTACGCGTGCAATGTTGCGCTGAGTCTGCTGCAGCAAATGAGTTTGCCCCAACTGACCAGTAGCCTTCTGCATGCGAGTCTTGAACTGTTCTTCACGGAGAGTAAGCAGTTGCTTGTTCAAATCCTCAACGGACATTTCACGCAATTCGTTAGCTTTCATTACATCACCGACCGTTTAACAAATGTTGTGGCAATTGGAATCTTGGCAGCTGCCAACGCAAACGCTTCGCGCGCCAGCTCTTCAGATACACCCTGTACTTCATAAAGCACTTTTCCAGGTTGAATCTGGGCTACCCAGTATTCGACATTACCCTTACCCTTACCTTGACGTACTTCCAACGGCTTTCCTGTTATAGGCTTGTCCGGGAAGACACGAATCCAAATCTTTCCGCCCCGCTTAATGTGGCGAGTCATTGCACGTCTTGCTGCTTCAATTTGACGAGCAGTGAGGCGACCGCGACCAGTAGCCTTCAATCCGTATTCGCCGAAGCTAACCTTGCTGCCACGAAGTGCCAGACCGCGGTTACGCCCCTTCATCATTTTGCGAAATTTAGTACGCTTTGGTTGTAACATCTGCGTAACCCTTAATTAGTAGCTGTCTTCTTGGAACCAGTATCGGCTTGCTGCTCATCGCCGATAACCTCGCCCTTGAAAATCCAAACCTTCACACCAATAATTCCGTAAGTGGTTGAAGCCTCATAGGTTGCGTAGTCGATATCTGCGCGCAATGTGTGCAACGGCACTCGGCCTTCGCGATACCATTCGCTTCGGGCAATTTCAGCTCCGCCCAAACGTCCACCAACCTGAATTTTGATTCCCTGAGCACCTTGACGCATAGCGTTTTGTACAACCCGCTTCATGGCGCGACGGAACATGACCCTGCGCTCAAGCTGTTGCGCAACATTTTGTGCGACCAACTTGGCATCGAGATCCGGCTTGCGAATTTCCTCAATGTTGACGTGCACAGGCACACCCATCTTTTGAGTCAAAAGCTTCCGCAGGCTATCCACGTCTTCACCCTTCTTGCCGATGACAATACCGGGGCGAGCCGTGTGAATAGTGACCCGAGCGGTTTGAGCGGGACGCTCAATAACCACGCGGCTTACCGATGCGTGATCCAGAGCCTTCTCCAGGTACTCGCGCACCGCCAAATCAGTAATCAACTGCTTGGCATAATTTTTACTATCCGCGTACCACACCGAAGTGTGCTCTTTAACAATACCTAAACGGATACCGACAGGATGTACTTTCTGACCCATGTGGTCTTCTCCTAAACCTTAGTCTTCGCCGTCTGCGACTTTCACAGTGATATGACATGAACGCTTCAAAATGCGATCAGCACGGCCCTTTGCGCGGGGACGAAGACGCTTCATAGTCATCCCCTCGTCTACATAGATGCTAGACACTTTCAACTCGTCCACGTCAGCACCTTCATTGTTTTCAGCATTAGCAATCGCAGAATCCAGTACCTTCTTGACGATATGCGCGGCCTTTTTAGTACTGAATTCCAACACCGTAAGCGCATCTTCAACCGGCAATCCACGCACCTGGTCAGCAACCAGCCTAGCCTTTTGCGCTGCGATTTGTGCGCCTTTCAATCTTGCTGAAACTTCCATTTCCTAAACCTCTAGTCTAATAATCAACCGCTTGCCGAAGGCTAGCGCTTGACCTTTTTGTCCACAATATGGCCGCGGAATGTGCGAGTTACCGCAAATTCACCCAGCTTGTGGCCAACCATGTCTTCATTAATAGACACCGGTATATGTTGGCGACCGTTGTGCACTGCAATAGTCAGGCCGACCATGTCGGGTGAAACCATTGAACGTCTCGACCAGGTTTTGATAGGTCGACGATCATTAGCTGCTACTGCAGTTTCAACTTTCTTCATCAAGTGAAGGTCGATAAACGGACCTTTTTTTAGTGAACGCGGCACAATATTTCCCTCTAATCCCTTGGCTCAGTTATCGAGCTTATTTCTTACCACGACGACGTACGATCAAATTATCAGTACGCTTGTTTTTACGTGTCTTGTAACCTTTGGTCGGTGTTCCCCAAGGGCTGACAGGATGACGACCACCGGAGGTACGACCCTCACCACCACCATGTGGGTGATCAACAGGGTTCATCGCAACACCGCGAACGGTAGGACGAACACCACGCCAACGGGAGGCACCAGCCTTACCGAGCTTGCGCAGGCTGTGCTCTGAATTGGACACTTCGCCCAGAGTTGCACGGCAATCGGCTAACACCTTTCGCATCTCACCTGAGCGCAGGCGCAAGGTCGCATATTGACCTTCTCTCGCAACCACTTGTACAGATGTACCAGCAGAACGAGCTACTTGCGCGCCCTTGCCAGGCTTGAGCTCAATTGCGTGAACAACTGAACCCACCGGAATATTACGCAACGGCAAACAGTTACCGGTCTTAATAGGTGCCGCAGGACCAGACTGAAGAACATCACCAGCCTTTACGCCCTTTGGAGCGATGATGTAGCGGCGCTCACCATCGGTGAACAACAATAACGCAATGTTGGCTGTGCGATTTGGATCGTACTCAAGACGCTCTACCTTGGCCGGAATACCGTCCTTAATGCGCTTGAAATCAATAATTCGGTAGTGCTGCTTGTGACCACCACCAATGTGACGAGTGGTGATTCGGCCATTATTGTTGCGACCGCCATTCCTGGACTGCTTCTCAAGCAAGGGCTTGTACGGCTCGCCCTTATGCAGATAGTCATTTACCACTCTTACAACGTGGCGACGACCAGGTGAAGTGGGTTTACTCTTTAGAATTGCCATCTCAAACCTACTCCTTACTCAGCGCTGGCAAAGTCGATATCTTGACCCTGCTCCAGTCGAACGTATGCTTTTTTCCAGGTAGGCTTGGTGCTAAAACCAAACCGATTGCGCTTAACCTTGCCCTTAACTTTAAGAGTACGCACGGCGCTAACCTTTACCTTGAACAACTGCTCTACAGATTTTTTAATTTCGGGCTTGGTAGCATCTACCGCAACCTTGAATACATACTGGTTGCTCTGCTCCGCAATGATCGCCGCCTTCTCAGAAACATGCGGACCTACCAGTACCTGGAATACTCTTTCCTGGTTCATCCCAGCATCTCCTCAAATTTCTTAACCGCGTCAACGGTAACCAAAACCTTCTCATGACCGATCAGGCTTACCGGGTCAATGCCTTCGACATCGCGAACATCAACTTTGTGCAAATTGCGAGACGCCAAGTACAGATTCTCGTTAACCTCAGCCGATACGATCAAAACATTATCCATTCCGAACTCACCCAACTGCTTCACGAGGAGCTTGGTCTTCGGCTCAGCCAAGTCCATGCTCTCGACCACAACCAAACGGTCCTGACGTGCCAGCTCAGACATAATCGAACACATAGCTGCGCGATACATCTTGCGGTTCACTTTATGTGAATGATCCTGTGGCTGGGCAGCAAACGTAACACCACCTGAACGCCAGATTGGAGAACGAATGGTTCCCGCTCTCGCTCGACCAGTACCCTTCTGACGCCAGGGCTTCTTACCACCACCGCTAACGGCAGCGCGATTCTTTTGCGCTCGCGTGCCTTGACGGGCACCTGCCATATAAGCAGTTACGACCTGGTGAACCAACTCAGCGTTGTACTCACGCGCGAAGGTAACATCGGAAACAGACACTTTGCCTGCCGCGGCGTTACCCGGCTTTACAATACTCAATTCCACGTTAGAGACTCCCTAACCTTAAGCCTTGACCGCAGGACGCACGATCACGTCACCGCCTGGAGCGCCGGGTACGGCACCCTTGATGAGCAGCAAGTTGCGCTCAACATCAACACGTACTATTTCCAAACCCTGAGTGGTGGCATTCTCAGCCCCCATGTGACCAGACATCTTCTTACCCTTGAAGACTCGACCCGGTGTCTGACACATACCAATAGAACCATTCGAGCGGTGCGACAGAGAGTTACCGTGTGTCGCGTCCTGCATCTGGAAGTTCCAGCGTTTGATGCCGCCCTGGAAACCCTTACCCTTGGTTTTGCCAGAAACATCAACTTTTTGCCCGACCTCGAAGCGCTCAACAGTCAAGTTTGAACCCACTTCAGGAGCCTCATCGGCAGCCTCAAGACGAAATTCCCACAGACCGTGGCCAGCTTCGACACCCGCTTTGGCAAAATGCCCAGCTTCTGATTTGCTTACTTTGGCCGCCTTGCGGGTACCCGCAGTGACCTGAATTGCACGATAACCATCGTTATCTGTGTCTTTGATTTGAGTAACGCGGTTTGGAGATACCTCCACTACGGTTACTGGTATTGATGCGCCTTCCTCGGTAAAAACACGAGTCATACCGGATTTGCGTCCGACTAAACCAATAGTCATTTTTGCTAACCTCTATAGTGTACGGGGCTTAACCCTCTATGGCCGCTACCCGATTTTTAAAAAAGGGAGCGTTACACGCCTGGAGCTCCTGCCCCAAGCAGGTCTTGTTACGAGTGATCGTTAACCAAGACTAATCTGTACTTCCACACCTGCTGCCAGGTCCAACTTCATCAGAGCATCTACGGTTTTCTCTGTAGGCTCAACGATATCTAGTAGGCGCTTGTGCGTACGAATTTCGTACTGATCACGAGCGTCTTTATTAACGTGCGGAGAAACCAACACGGTAAATTTTTCCTTCCGGGTAGGAAGTGGGATAGGTCCTTTGACTTGCGCGCCTGTTCGGCGTGCTGTTTCTACAATCTCCTGAGTAGACGTATCTATCAGTCGATGGTCAAACGCCTTAAGGCGAATTCGAATACGTTGACTCTGCACCTAACCTAACTCCAATCAATAAAAAACCAGAGGCCCGCAATGGAACCCCCCGAAAAAGGAAGGCGAATTTTAAAGATAGCCTCGCCCCCTGTCAATACAGAAATTCAATTAATTTCCAGTACTTAGCCCACTGATCGAGCTGGTCACCGGGGCCGCTCTCAAAGCGGGCGCCATCATAACAGCGACGGGTGGTTAGTACAGCGAAATCTACGATTTTTTGGACTGGGAAGGGCCGCAACTGAGAACGAGGTGGAAGCATGGCATACAATAGGGATTGGAAAGCTGTTTTGTCTGACGATGCCCACGTCTTTAGAACTTCATATTGCAGTACAATGATCGCGATCAGGCGCAAAAAGACCGCAGTCGCACAGCCCTAGGAGACCCCAGGCTTGGATAGAGAACAGGAAACCCACTCAGTGCTAATCGGCTATCTTCTATGGATTTTTGGATTCATAGGGGCCCATCGCTTCTATTATGGAAGGCAGATCACTGGTGTCATCTGGTTTTTCACCCTTGGGCTGTTCTTCATAGGCTGGATCATCGATCTGTTCCTAATACCCAGCCTGTGTCGCAAGGCGGACCGACGCTATGATGCTGGAGATATTGACTACGATCTGTGCTGGATATTGCTGACTTTTCTGGGTGTGTTCGGCATACACCGGTTCTATATGGGTAAAGTCTTTACAGGAATTCTCTACCTGTGCACTTTGGGGCTTTTCGGAGTGGGAATTCTGTACGACTTTCTAACCCTGAATGGGCAGATATCCGATATTAACTACGAATAACGAGGAAAGGGGACAGAGCTAAAGATCTGTCCCCGATCGAGCGAGCTTCTACTCGATAATTTTGGCTACGACGCCAGCACCTACCGTACGACCGCCTTCACGAATCGCAAAGCGCAAGCCGTCTTCCATCGCAATCGGTGCAATCAAAGTCACAACCATCTGGATGTTGTCACCCGGCATTACCATCTCAACGCCGTCTGGCAACTCACATGCGCCCGTTACATCCGTAGTACGGAAGTAAAACTGCGGACGGTAACCTTTAAAGAACGGTGTGTGACGACCGCCTTCGTCTTTACCCAGCACATACACTTCGGCTTCGAACTTGGTGTGTGGCTTCACAGAACCTGGAATCGCCAGTACCTGGCCACGCTCCACCTCCTCACGCTTGGTACCACGCAGCAGAACACCTACGTTCTCGCCCGCACGGCCTTCGTCCAGCAGCTTGCGGAACATCTCAACACCCGTACACGTCGACTTATGTGTGTCACGGATACCGATGATCTCGATCTCATCGCCCACTTTCACGATACCGCGCTCAACACGACCGGTCACCACGGTGCCGCGACCGGAGATAGAGAACACGTCTTCCACTGGCATCAGGAAAGGCTGGTCAATCGCCCGCTCGGGCTGTGGAATGTAGCTATCCAGAACCTCGATCAGCTTCTTAACCGCAGTTGTGCCCAACTCGTTGTCGTCTTTGCCTTCCAGCGCCATCAGGGCTGAACCACAAATGATCGGAGTATCGTCTCCAGGGAATTCGTACTGGTCCAGCAGCTCACGCAGCTCCATTTCAACCAGTTCCTTCATCTCTTCGTATTCTTCTGATTCTGCACCGCCGCAATCTTCGGCCAGCAGGTCAGCTTTGTTCAGGAAGACCACGATGTAAGGGACACCGACCTGACGAGACAGGAGGATGTGCTCACGAGTCTGAGGCATGGGGCCATCAGTGGCGCCACAAACCAAAATCGCGCCGTCCATCTGGGCCGCACCGGTGATCATGTTTTTCACATAATCGGCGTGTCCAGGACAGTCTACGTGTGCGTAGTGACGATTGGGAGAATCGTATTCAACGTGTGACGTGGCAATCGTGATGCCGCGCTCGCGCTCTTCCGGTGCATTGTCGATGCCGTCAAAGGCTACCGCTTCGCCACCCCATACTTCCGAACACACACGTGTCAACGCCGCTGTTAGCGTCGTCTTACCGTGGTCAACGTGTCCGATGGTTCCCACGTTGACGTGGGGCTTGTTACGTTCGAATTTTTCCTTTGCCACTTCAAATCACCTCTGTTTAATGAAGGACGAAGCCTATATACCTCGCCCTCGTCACGATAAAAATTAAGTCTGAATTACTGATTCCTGGAAATAATATTGTCGGCCACATTTTTTGGCGCTTCTGAGTACTTGGCGAATTCCATCGTATAGGTCGCCCGGCCTTGAGTCGCAGAGCGAAGATCAGTGGCATAACCAAACATCTCCGCCAATGGCACCTCAGCATCTACAACCTTACCCATGGCGTTTTCACTCATACCACCGATTAGGCCACGGCGACGATTTAAATCGCCAACCACATCACCCATGTTTACTTCTGGTGTTACTACTTCAACCTTCATAATCGGCTCAAGTAGCACTGCGCCACCTTCCTGCGACAATCGCTTGGTAGCGAGAGATCCGGCAATTTTAAACGCCATTTCATTGGAGTCAACATCGTGGAAAGAACCGTCGTAAAGCGTCGCTTTAAGACCCAGCAGCGGATAGCCTGCCAGAACACCATTTTTCATCTGCTCTTCGATGCCCTTCTGAACCGCGGGAATGTACTCTCGCGGAACCGCTCCACCCACAATTTCGTTAACGAATTCCAGACCTTCAGCGTTGGCATCTTCCGCTGGTTCAAACCTGACCCAGACATGCCCGTATTGGCCGCGTCCGCCAGATTGGCGTACGAACTTACCTTCGATCTCAGACGTGTTTCGAATCGCCTCGCGATAAGCAACTTGCGGCTTACCAATATTGGCCTCTACTGCGAATTCACGGCGCATTCGATCAACCAGAATATCGAGGTGCAATTCACCCATTCCAGAGATAATCGTCTGCCCGGTTTCTTCGTCAGTCTTTACGCGGAAGGATGGGTCTTCCTGGGCCAGCTTGCCTAGCGCCACACCCATTTTTTCCTGATCGGGCTTGGATCTTGGTTCAACTGCGACCGAGATCACCGGCTCGGGGAATTCCATACGTTCAAGAACAATCGGCTCAGCAATGTCGCAAAGAGTATCGCCAGTTGTGACGTCTTTGAGGCCAACGGCTGCAGCTATATCACCAGCGAGCACCTCTTTGATTTCCTCGCGGCTATTGGCATGCATTTGAACCATGCGGCCCACGCGTTCTTTCTTCTCCTTAACGGAGTTATAAACTGCTGTCCCGCTTTCAAGCTTTCCGGAATACACCCTGAAAAAGGTCAGGGTACCCACAAAGGGGTCGGTCGCAATTTTAAATGCCAAAGCAGCAAAGGGCGCCTCATCATTGGCTTGGCGGGTAGCCTCTGTTTCAGCAGCGTCCAACAATGTGCCTTCAATGGCCTTAACTTCAGTAGGCGAAGGCATATAGTCAATAACCGCATCCAGCATGGCCTGAACGCCTTTGTTCTTAAACGCCGAGCCTCCTAGAACAGGGATAATTTCATTGGCCAAAGTCCGGGTACGAATTCCTAGTTTGATCTCCTCTTCAGTGAGTTCCACACCTTCAAGGTACTTTTCCATGAGTTCTTCATTGGCTTCAGCGGCAGATTCGATGACGTATTCACGCATCTGAGCAACCTGCTCAACCAGTTCGGCGGGAACCTCGGCATACTCAAAGGTCATACCCTGGTCGTCTTCACTCCAGAGAATCGCCTTGTTCTTAACCAGGTCGATTACGCCCTTAAAATCTTCTTCAGCACCGATAGTCATCTGCAAGGGAACCGGGTTTGCTCCCAGGCGATCTTTTAGCTGATCGATGACCATCATGAAGTCAGCACCGGCGCGATCCATCTTGTTGACGAAGACCATTCGGGGTACTTCGTACTTGTTCGCCTGGCGCCACACAGTCTCGGTTTGCGGCTGCACACCGGATGAACCGCACAATACAACCACAGCACCATCGAGCACACGCAGGGAACGCTCAACTTCAATAGTGAAGTCCACGTGCCCCGGCGTGTCGATGATATTGATGCGGTGATCCTCAAACTGCGCGTCCATACCTTTCCAAAAACAGGTAGTGGCAGCAGAGGTAATAGTAATACCGCGCTCTTGCTCCTGCTCCATCCAGTCCATGGTCGCAGCGCCGTCGTGCACCTCGCCAATCTTATGCGACAGACCCGTATAAAAAAGCACACGTTCCGTGGTCGTGGTTTTACCCGCGTCCACGTGCGCAACGATACCAATATTGCGATATCGATTAATAGGAGTCTTACGTGCCACGATCAAATCCCCAGGAAAAGGTTGTTCGGCAACAAATTAAAAGCGGTAGTGAGAGAACGCTTTGTTTGCTTCTGCCATACGGTGAACGTCTTCACGCTTCTTAACCGCATTACCTTTGCCTTGTGCAGCATCGATAATTTCCCCGGCCAGGCGCTGACGCATGGATTTTTCACCACGGCGGCGAGCATGCTCTACCAGCCAACGCATGGAAAGCGCAACTCGGCGAGATGGGCGAACTTCTACGGGTACCTGATAGGTAGCACCACCCACACGGCGAGACTTAACCTCAACCATAGGTGAAATGTTTTCCAGTGCTTCGTCGAATGCTTCAATAGGATCCTTGCTCAGACGCTCTTGGACAATTTCCAAAGCACCGTAAACAATGGTCTCAGCGACAGACTTTTTACCACTAACCATCACGTGGTTCATGAACTTTGCCAAAGTCACGTTGCCAAATTTCGGATCTGGCAATACTTCGCGCTTGGCGACTACTCGTCTTCTTGGCATGTTATGCCCTCTCTTCTCTTCAGGTTAATCCGAACACCTACATGCCACAAAAGCGGGGGAGGCAGAGGTTCAGCCTTACTTACATCGTCAGCGTAGGTACGCTAGCGAAACTTACTTGGGACGCTTGGCACCGTACTTGGAGCGACCATTCCTACGGTCGGATACTCCAGAGGTGTCCAGACTTCCACGCACAGTGTGATAACGCACACCGGGCAAGTCTTTTACACGACCGCCACGAATCAGAACCACACTGTGTTCCTGCAGGTTGTGTCCTTCACCGCCGATATACGAAGCAACTTCGTAACCGTTGGTCAGGCGCACACGGCAGACTTTACGCAGTGCAGAGTTCGGTTTCTTGGGCGTAGTGGTGTAAACGCGAGTACAAACTCCGCGGCGCTGGGGACAGGCCTGCAGAGCGGGTACGTCGCTTTTCGCTACTTTGCGCTTCCTGGGCTTACGAACCAATTGGTTGATCGTTGCCATTGGGTTAGAACTCCAAAATAAAACAGTTAAAAATCCAGGCCATTTGGCCAACCCACTTCTGAAATTGCGCTTCGCACTGCAGGGAAAACCAGCGGGACACGAGTGCTCAACCCAAAAATAGGAGGCGGCATTCTATAGACGCAGAGGATGCTAGTCAACCCGCGATTCACTGAGGTGTAGCGTGGGTTGAGGGGGAGCTAGAAGCTAGCCGGGGGTTACTACCGCGCGAACATCATAAACATTGGGAGAAGTGCAGGTTTCTACAGGCCCGAGAATCTCCTGGACCTTCATATGAGCTTCATAGGAATCGGCCATGGTTTTGCCTTCATTAACACTGCACTGGGAAATCATCAAAACACCATCTCCGGGAGGAGTATCGGGTGCGTTGATAGGAACCGAAGTAGCCATCTCATGCCTACTACTGCAATCCATGACTTTGGCGAAATCCCCAGCGATTTTTCCGTCAGAGTTGACCCAGGCATCCTGCCCCTTGCCAAATGCATTACCGTCATTTTCCTTCGACCATTTCGCGAAACTCTCGGCAACTTTTTCCACGTCTTTCAGGTCCTTGCCTTTCACAAAATTGCAGGCAAAAAACTCAACGGGAGAGGCCTTGGTCGCATTGTCCTGGGATTGCGCACTCTGGCTCCAGCACACGGATACCGATAACAACGCCGTCATCACTTTTTGTAGCTTGTTCATCGTTTTGTACCTTTTTTGATTATTGGACCGCGCAGATCTGTCAGACACTGATAACTGATAAAGGTAGCCTAGTTTTATAAATATTCAAATTTTGCCCAGATTCTGTCTACTGGCGTAATGACCCCAATAGCCGGTCGGTACAACTAGCCAAAAAAAAGGCGGTGGGAGCTATGCTCCCACCGCCTTTAGAGTCGGAATGAACGACTAAGAGTCTGCCTGTAGGGCCTCAGTTAGCGCCGCTTCAATTT
Source organism: Halioglobus sp. (assembly GCA_965262875.1). GTDB lineage: Bacteria > Pseudomonadota > Gammaproteobacteria > Pseudomonadales > Halieaceae > JBALVT01. The sequence goes on along the minus strand of OZ253569.1, from coordinate 754,081 downwards.
CCTGGGCACTTACAGTCACTTCCATCTCGGCATCACGCTTGCGCTTGCGCTCTTCGTGGTAAGCCAAGCCTGTACCGGCGGGGATGAGACGCCCAACCACCACGTTCTCTTTAAGGCCGCGCAAGTAATCGCGTTTTCCGGTAACCGCCGCTTCAGTCAACACTCGTGTTGTCTCCTGGAAGGAGGCCGCAGAGATAAAGCTCTCGGTTGCCAGGGATGCCTTGGTAATACCCAGCAACTCGCGCGCACCCGTCGCAGGAATCAGATTCTCTGCTGCGAGACGCTCATTCTCTTCAAGGAAGGCAACATACTCGACCTGCTCACCCTTGATGAGTTTAGAGTCACCTGAGGATGTGATGTAAACCTTGCGCAGCATCTGACGAACGATAACTTCAATATGTTTGTCGTTAATCTTCACGCCTTGCAGACGGTAAACTTCCTGGATTTCATTGACGATATACTTCGCCAACTCCTCGATGCCCTTCAGGCGCAGAATATCGTGTGGGCTGGGAGGCCCTTCGGAGACAACCTCACCCTTCTCGACAAATTCACCTTCAAACACGGACAGATTACGCCATTTGGGAATCAGAGCTTCGTAGTGATCGGACCCATCCGCTAGCAACTTGCCGTCTGTAGGTGTAATCACCAGACGACGCTTGCCCTTTGTTTCCTTACCGAAGCTAACAGTACCTGAGATTTCAGCAAGAATCGCTGGCTCCTTGGGCTTGCGAGCTTCAAATAGATCGGCAACTCGCGGCAGACCACCGGTAATGTCTCTGGTCTTCGATCCCTCCTGTGGAATACGAGCAATAACATCTCCCGCACCAATCTTGGCGCCGTCTTCCATACTAACCATGGACAGCGCGGGCAAGAAGTAATGAGCGGGAACATTTGTGCCAGCAAGACACAACTCTTCACCTTTGTCGTCAACCAGAGCCACAGCTGGACGAATATCTTTTCCTACTACCGGACGTTCGCCGGCATCCATCACCGAAATGCTGGACAAGCCTGTAAGTTCGTCCATCTGGCGAGTCACGGTAATGCCCTCTTCCATACCGCTGAACTTAACCGTACCGGCAACTTCAGTAACAATGGGGTGTGTGTGAGGATCCCAGTTTGCGACGATATCGCCAGCCGAAACTTCAGCGTGGTCGGCAACGCGGATGACTGCACCATAGGGCAGCTTATAACGCTCGCGCTCACGGCCTTTGGTATCTACCAGAGCCAGTTCACCAGAACGGGATACTGCAACAAGCGAAGTGCCGTCGGCTTTGGCAACAACTTTTACGTTGTGCAAGCGAACCGTACCATCGTTCATCACCTGGATATTATCCTGAGCAGTTGCTCGCGATGCCGCACCGCCAATGTGGAAGGTACGCATCGTCAGCTGAGTACCGGGTTCACCGATAGACTGCGCCGCAACAACACCGACTGCTTCGCCCATATTCACTCGATGTCCACGGGCCAAATCGCGACCGTAACACGTAGAGCAAATACCGTGACGAGTTTCACAGGTAATGGGTGAGCGAACCTGGATCTCGTCAATGCTCATCTCTTCGAGTAACAAGATCCAACGCTCATCCAACATAGTGCCAGCAGTAATCGCTATCTCGTCTTCAGTTCCAGGTCGGATAACGTCCTTGGCGACAATACGACCCAACACTCGATCGCCCAATGTCTCGATAATGTCGCCACCATCAATAACCGGAGTCATCAGAACGCCCTGGTCGGTACCGCAATCTACTTGGGTGACAACCAGATCCTGAGCGACATCAACCAGACGACGAGTCAGATAACCCGAGTTAGCTGTCTTCAGAGCTGTATCGGCAAGACCTTTACGAGCACCGTGTGTCGAGATGAAATACTGAAGTACGCTCAATCCTTCACGGAAGTTTGCGGTAATAGGCGTCTCAATAATTGAGCCATCAGGTTTCGCCATCAAACCACGCATACCCGCAAGCTGGCGAATCTGGGCGGGGGAACCCCGTGCTCCAGAATCGGCGTAGATGTAAACAGCGTTAAACGAGTCTTGCTGCTCTTCTTCGCCATCACGGTTGATAACCGTCTCTTTGGAGAGGCCTTTCATCATGGCCTTGGAGACCAGATCGTTGGCGCGAGACCAAATGTCGATAACCTTGTTGTACTTTTCGCCCTGAGTTACCAGGCCTGCGGCGTACTGATCTTCAATTTCTTTAACTTCGGCATCAGCCTGAGCAATTAACGTGGCCTTTTCGTCCGGAATTACAAAATCGTTAACACCAATAGATGCGCCCGAGCGAGTTGAGTAGTCATAACCGGTGTACATCAGCTGATCAGCAAAAATAACCGTCGCCTTCAAGCCCACCACGCGATAACAAACGTTGATGATCTTGGAAATCGCTTTCTTGGCCATCGGCTGGTTGACCATTTCGAAAGCGATACCTGCAGGAACAATTTCCCACAGCAAAGCGCGACCAACAGTGGTATCAACAATGTAAGTACTCTCGCTGCGCGAGCCATCCTCTGTTTGGATCACTTCGTGAATTCGCACTTTAACTCGCGCTTGCAAGTGGCAGTGGCCCTCTACAAATGCTCGATGAACTTCGGAGACATTGGCAAATACCATGCCTTCGCCCTTCGCGTTCACACGCTCTCGAGTCATATAGTACAGACCCAATACCACGTCCTGCGACGGCACAATAATAGGTTCGCCGCTAGCCGGTGACAAAATATTGTTGGTAGACATCATCAACGCACGAGCTTCCAATTGCGCTTCAATGGCCAGTGGCACGTGCACCGCCATCTGGTCACCGTCAAAGTCAGCGTTGTACGCGGCACAAACCAACGGGTGCAACTGAATCGCTTTGCCTTCAATCAACACTGGCTCAAAAGCCTGAATGCCGAGACGGTGCAAAGTGGGAGCACGGTTTAACAATACCGGGTGCTCGCGAATAACATCCGCGAGAATATCCCATACTTCAGGTGGCTCGCGCTCGACCATTTTCTTGGCCGCTTTGATGGTTGTTGCCAGACCACGGGCTTCCAGCTTTCCAAAAATGAAAGGCTTGAACAGTTCCAGCGCCATTTTCTTGGGCAGTCCACACTGGTGCAGACGCAAGGTAGGACCAACCACGATCACTGAACGACCGGAGTAATCTACACGCTTACCGAGCAAGTTCTGACGGAAACGACCCTGCTTACCTTTGATCATGTCCGCAAGTGATTTCAGAGGACGTTTGTTAGAACCGGTGATCGCTCGACCGCGTCTTCCATTATCTAGCAATGCATCTACGGCTTCTTGCAGCATACGCTTTTCGTTGCGGACGATAATGTCAGGAGCGTTTAGATCCAACAGTCTCTTAAGACGGTTGTTACGGTTTATCACTCGACGATAAAGATCGTTAAGATCAGAGGTTGCGAAGCGACCACCATCGAGCGGCACCAATGGACGCAAATCCGGCGGCAGAACAGGCAATACGTTCAGAACCATCCACTGTGGCTTGTTGCCTGACTTGGCAAACGCTTCCATCAGTTTCAGACGCTTGGACAGTTTTTTGATCTTTGTTTCAGAATTGGTCTGGGGAATCTCTTCACGCAGTGTCGCCACTTCGTGCGCCAGATCAAGCTGCATCATCAAATCCTGAACAGCTTCTGCACCCATTTTGGCTGAGAACTCGTCGCCGAATTCTTCCATGGACTCGTAATACTGCTCATCCGATAACAGCTGACCCTGCTCCAGCGTTGTCATACCGGGATCGGTAACAACATAGGACTCAAAGTACAACACTCGTTCGATGTCACGCAGTGTCATATCAAGTAGCAAACCAATGCGCGACGGCAAAGATTTCAAAAACCAGATATGCGCAACTGGGCTGGCAAGCTCAATATGGCCCATGCGCTCACGACGCACTTTAGCCAACGCCACTTCAACGCCACATTTTTCGCAGATCACTCCACGATGCTTCAAGCGCTTGTATTTACCACACAGGCACTCGTAATCCTTCACTGGTCCAAAGATCTTGGCGCAGAACAAACCATCACGCTCGGGCTTAAAAGTCCGATAGTTAATGGTTTCCGGTTTTTTCACTTCGCCATAGGACCAGGAGCGAATAAGCTCTGGGGACGCTAGTCCAATACGAATTGAATCAAATTCTTCTGATTGTCCCTGGGACTTCAACAGATTAAGTAAGTCTTTCAAGGTCTTTCCTCCACGAGGTTTTCCTGCCGGAAGACGCAAACAAAATGTCTGCGCCCACCACCGAATCCAAAAATACGTTTGCTAGTCGTTCTCGAGTTCCATATCGATACCAAGAGAACGAATTTCCTTAACCAATACGTTAAAGGACTCGGGCATGCCCGGCTCCATTCGATGATCACCATCGACAATGCTTTTATACATCTTGGTGCGTCCCGCCACGTCATCCGACTTGACCGTCAACATTTCCTGCAAGGTGTAAGCCGCACCGTATGCTTCCAGTGCCCACACTTCCATCTCTCCGAAACGCTGACCACCAAACTGGGCCTTACCACCCAGAGGTTGCTGGGTAACGAGGCTGTACGAACCAGTAGATCGAGCGTGCATCTTGTCGTCGACCAAGTGGTTCAGTTTGAGCATGTACATATAGCCCACGGTGACTTCGCGATCGAACTTCTCGCCGCTACGTCCGTCGAACAAGGTAAACTGGCCACTCTCAGGCATATCGGCGAGAGCCAATAAATCCTTAATAGACTCTTCCGCCGCACCGTCGAACACAGGTGTTGCCATCGGCACACCATCACGCAGATTCTGCGCCAGCTCCATGATTTCCTGATCGCTGAAGGACTTAATATCCTCCGCGCGTCCGGCACCATTGTTGTATATCTTTTCCAGGAACTTGCGAACTTCCGCCACTTTACGCTGTTCGGCGATCATTTCATTAATCTTGTCTCCAAGACCCTTGGCCGCCATGCCCAAGTGTATTTCCAGGATCTGACCAACGTTCATTCGCGATGGAACACCCAGCGGGTTGAGAACAACATCAACCGGCTCTCCGTTTTCATCGTAGGGCATATCTTCTACGGGCATAATGACCGAAATAACACCCTTGTTACCGTGACGTCCAGCCATCTTGTCACCCGGCTGAATGCGACGCTTAATTGCAAGATAGACTTTGACAATCTTCAGTACGCCCGGAGCCAAATCATCGCCACTTTGCAGCTTGCGTCTTTTGTCTTCGAAGCGCTCTTCCAACAAGGTGTTCTGCTCTTCCAATTGGCGCTCTGCTGAAACTAAAGCCTCGTTTAGTTCGGCATCAGACAGCTTGAGTTTGAACCACTGGCTTCTCTCCAGATCGGCCAAAACCGTTGCACTGAGCACAGTCCCCTTGGATAGGCCTGCGCCGCTGACAGTTTTCTTGCCAGAGATCAGGTTTTCCAAGCGAGCAAAGGTTGCCTCTTCGAAGATACGATATTCTTCTTTAAGGTCTTTGCGATAATCATCGAGCTGATACTTTTCTATCTGCTGTGCTCTGGTGTCTTTCTCAAGACCATCCCGGGTAAACACCTGAACGTCAATCACTGTGCCTTTAGTGCTGGTGGGCACACGCAGTGAGGTATCTTTCACGTCCGAGGCTTTTTCACCGAAGATCGCACGCAGTAGTTTTTCTTCCGGGGTAAGCTGTGTTTCACCCTTCGGAGTCACTTTGCCGACCAGAATATCGTCTGCGTCAACTTCCGCACCGATATAGACAATGCCAGATTCGTCCAGCTTGCTCAGCGCACTCTCACCTACATTGGGAATATCCGCCGAAATTTCTTCCGGGCCCAGTTTGGTATCGCGGGCAATACAGGTTAGTTCCTGAATGTGGATAGTGGTGAAGCGGTCTTCTTTTACAACGCGTTCGGACACCAAAATGGAATCCTCAAAGTTGTAGCCATTCCAGGGCATAAATGCGATTCGCATATTCTGACCCAGAGCCAGCTCGCCCATATCAATTGACGGACCATCCGCCAGCACGTCCCCACGGACAATGGCATCGCCTTCGCGAACAATTGGCCGTTGGTTGATGCAAGTGTTCTGGTTGGAGCGAGTGTATTTGGTCAGGTTGTAAATATCGACCGGGCCTTCATCCACACCCACGTCAGCATCATTGACACGTACCACAATGCGGCTGGCATCCACGGAATCGATCACACCTGAACGCTTTGCAATCACACACACACCAGAGTCGGTTGCGACGTAACGTTCCATGCCCGTTCCAACCAGTGGCTTGTCTGCACGCAAGGTCGGTACCGCTTGACGCTGCATGTTCGATCCCATCAGGGCTCGGTTAGCATCATCGTGCTCCAGGAAGGGAATCAAGGCTGCCGCAACAGATACAACCTGCTTTGGCGAAACATCCATATAATCCACCTTTCCGGGTGGCATAACTGTGAATTCGTTCATGGTTCGCACAGCGATAAGCTCTTCTACGAATCGCTTGTTCTTGTCGATCTCTGCCGACGCCTGAGCAATCACATGCTCGGCTTCGTTGATGGCCGAAAGATAATCAATGTCATCAGTCACCTGACCATCAACTACACGCCGATAAGGGCTTTCCAGGAATCCATACTCATTGGTTCTCGCATAAGTTGCCAATGAGTTGATCAAACCAATGTTCGGCCCTTCAGGAGTTTCAATAGGGCATACACGGCCATAGTGAGTGGGGTGTACATCTCTAACTTCAAAACCAGCACGCTCTCTAGTCAAACCACCTGGGCCGAGCGCCGAGACACGACGCTTGTGGGTAACTTCAGAAAGAGGGTTATTTTGATCCATAAACTGAGACAGCTGGCTAGAACCAAAGAATTCTTTAACAGCAGCGGCCACCGGCTTGGCATTGATTAAATCCTGAGGCATCAGGCCTTCACTTTCCGCCATCGACAAACGCTCTTTGACAGCTCGCTCAACACGCACCACTCCGACGCGGAATTGGTTTTCTGCCATTTCTCCAACCGAGCGAACACGGCGGTTACCCAGGTGATCAATATCATCGACCACGCCGCGGCCATTACGAATAGCGACCAGGGTTTTTACGACATCTACAATATCTTCGCGAGCGAGAATGCCGGAGCCGACTGTTTCTTCGCGGCCCAAACGTCGGTTGAATTTCATTCTACCAACGGCGGAAAGATCGTAGCGATCTGCGGAGAAGAACAGATTCTGGAACAAGTTCTCGGCCGACTCTTTCGTAGGCGGCTCGCCAGGGCGCATCATGCGATAGATTTCTACCAGAGCTTCCAATTCATTGCGGGTACTGTCGGTTCGCAGTGTGTCAGAAATGAATGGCCCGCAATCCAGGTCATTGGTATAGATAGTCTCAATGGTGGTGACACCCTGCTCTGTAAGAATGGCCAGAACTTCTTCGCTTAGCTCTGTATTACATTCCACCAGGACTTCGCCAGTCTTCTTATCGACCAAATTTTTGGCGAGTGCACGGCCATGCAGATAATCGGCCGCAACCTCCAGCACCTTAACTTCCGCTTTTTCCAACTCGCGAATATTGCGAGCTGTCACCCGACGACCTTCTTCGACGATCACTTTGCGTCCGACTTTAATGTCAAAGGAGGCAACATCGCCACGCAAACGCTCGGGTATCAGCGTCATGCTGTAAGCACCATCCTTGCCGACGCGGAAGGTAGTAAAATCGAAAAACATAGCCAGAATTTCTTCTGCCTGGTAACCCAGGGCACGCAGTAAAATAGTTGCGGGCAGCTTTCGGCGGCGGTCAATACGAACAAAAACCTGATCCTTGGGATCAAATTCAAAGTCCAGCCATGAGCCGCGGTAAGGAATTATGCGAGCGGAATACAGCAGTTTGCCGGAAGAGTGAGTCTTGCCTTTGTCGTGGTCAAAAAAGACACCCGGAGAGCGATGCAACTGAGACACGATTACGCGTTCGGTACCGTTAATAACGAAGGTACCGTTCTCGGTCATCAGGGGAATTTCACCCATGTAGACTTCTTGCTCTTTAATAGCTTTGATGGTTTTGCTGGCAGAGTCTTTATCGTAAATGATCAGGTGCACTTTAACTCGCAACGGACAGGAATATGTCACGCCACGCAGTTGGCACTCATTGACGTCAAAGACTGGAGTTCCCAGCCGATAGTCGACGTATTCCAATGCCGCACTACCACTGTAGCTGACAATCGGAAAAACAGATTTAAACGCGGCGTGTAAGCCGTAGTCGCCGCGGTCCTTGAGGGGAACACCCTCCTGGGTGAATTTCCTATAGGAATCGAGTTGAATCGCAAGTAGGTACGGAACATCCATTACGTTCGGCATGGTGCCAAAATCTTTGCGAATACGTTTTTTCTCAGTGTACGAGTATGCCATCGGTACTCCCCGGCGTAGTTACAATTCAGTCACCCTACGGGCGACTATTAGCCCAACATAAGGGCTATTTACAAGCTGCCGCAAAAGCGTTTGCGCAGCCTAAACTTTCGCTATTTAAAGCGGGAAAAGGCCGGTGAGCCAAAAGCCCACCAGCCTAGTCCAGGTCTGGTCGAAACCGAACCTACTTGAGCTCAGCGCTAGCGCCTGCTTCTTCCAACTGCTTCTTCGCGTCTTCGGCATCATCCTTGGATGCGCCTTCCTTAATCGCAGAAGGTGCGCCGTCAACCAGGCCTTTAGCTTCTTTCAAGCCCAGACCAGTGATCGCGCGTACTGCTTTAATGACGTTAACTTTCTTCTCGCCTATGGCGGTCAGCATTACGTCAAATTCAGTCTGCTCTTCAGCAGCCGCGCCAGCGTCGCCGCCAGCTGCTGCAGGTGCTGCCGCTACGGCTGCTGCCGCAGTTACACCAAACTTCTCTTCCATTGCTTCGATCAGCGCTACGATGTCCATAACGCTCATTTCAGCTACTGCATTCAAAATATCATCTGTAGATAGAGCCATGACTCACATCTCCTTTTTAGCTGTTTTAGTGTGTTCACAGTGGCCTAAGCCGCTGCTTCCTTTTGATCGCGAACTGCTGCGAGTGTGCGAACCAACTTCCCAGGTACTGCGTTCATTGTTTGAACCAACTTGGTTGCCGGCGCTTTCATGACACTCATCAATATAGCAAGTGCTTGATCACGCGTTGGCAACTTAGCAAGAACATCCAACTGTTCTGCACCCAGCATTTGGCCGCTTACCGCCAGTGCTTTCACTTCGAAAAGATCATTCCCTTTAGAGAAGTCTTTAAAAAGTCTTGCCGCTGCTCCCGGATCTTCCATAGAAAAACCGAATAGTGAAGGGCCTACCAACGAGTCACTTACACACTCGTATTCAGTACCTTCCAACGCTCGCTTGGCCAATGTGTTCCGCACTACACGGAGGGTCACATTGCTTTCGCGCGCATCTTTACGCAGGACAGTCATCCCATCTACAGTTACGCCACGTGCATCGGCGATAACTAAAGACAGAGCACTGGTGGCAGTCTCGTTAACTTCAGCTACGATCGCTTTTTTGTCTTCGAGTCCAATTGCCACTGGAATTACTCCTGGATTACTAAGTTAAGTACTGCCAAAGCTATGGCGGTACCGCTTTGCGTGGTGAACAATTTCACCATCTGCGTAGGTTTTGGATTGCCCTTTCGAGCGCTCCGCTATTAAGCTCAAATCAATAAACTGCATCGATCCAAGCGCCTACGGTCTTTGATGACCTTCAGTTCTCAGCTAAATGGGCGTAAGCCCGAGCCTTGTCCAAAGACCTCAAATTGGATCGGGTGGAGCTGGTAAGCTCTAACACCGACCTACAAAACTCCCATCCGTGGGAACTCTTGAGAGATCGCGCCTGATAAGCGCGATCCGATCAATACTTTATATTTCGATTGAAGACTGGTCCAAAACAATACCTGGACCCATGGTGGTAGATAAAGTCACCTTCTTCATGTAGACGCCTTTGGATGCAGCCGGCTTGCCCTTCTGCAGATCTGCCAATACAGCCGTCAGATTGCCTTTAATAGCATCAAGTTCAAAACTGATCTTGCCAATTCCGCCGTGAACAATGCCGTTTTTGTCCGTGCGATAACGCACCTGACCAGCCTTGGCATTGTTAACTGCTGTTTCAACATCCGGCGTTACTGTGCCAGTCTTGGGATTGGGCATCAGGCCGCGAGGACCGAGCAGCTGACCCAACTGACCTACGACACGCATTGCATCCGGAGAGGCGATTACCACGTCAAAATCCATCATGCCGCCTTTGATCTCTGCGGCAAGTTCTTCCATGCCAACAAAGTCTGCTCCAGCAGCCTTCGCCTTCTCGGCGGCTTCACCCTGAGTAAATACAGCTACTCGAACTACGCTGCCAGTACCGTGTGGCAAAGTGGTCGCGCCACGAACGCCTTGATCTGATTTCTTGGCATCAATACCAAGATTAACGGCAATCTCAACGGACTCATTGAATTTAACGGTCGCACATTCCTTCAACAATGCCACAGCGTCTTCAATAGAGTAGGCCTTGCCAGGCTCAAGTTTTTCTTTGAATGCGCGTACGCGCTTAGAGAACTTAGCCATTAGATTACTCCCTCTACATCAATACCCGCTGAGCGCGCGCTGCCAGCGATGGTGCGTACTGCCGCATCCATATCTGCCGCTGTTAGATCAGGCCACTTTTGGGTTGCCACGTCTTCCAACTGAGCACGATTTACCTTGCCAACCTTGCTTGTGTTGGGCGTACCAGAACCCTTTTTAATCTTGGCAGCTTTACGCAGCAAGACCGACGCCGGTGGCGTCTTCTTGATAAAGGTAAATGAACGATCGCCGTAAACAGTGATAACAACAGGAATAGGCAGACCAGGCTCAGTTCCCTGAGTCTCGGCATTAAATGCCTTACAAAATTCCATGATATTCACACCGTGCTGACCCAAAGCAGGGCCTACAGGTGGACTTGGGTTGGCCTGACCGGCAGGCACTTGCAGCTTGATATAAGCTTCGACTTTCTTAGCCATGACATTCTAACTCCCGGGTACAAGCGCTGTTTGGTCCAACCGTTCAAACTCGGCGGATTACTAGAGCTCCCCATTGTGACAACCTAAGCTGTCGGTTAAAAACTGCGGAGATGAATCCGCTCATTCTGGAGGTGGTGCACAAGCCCGCCTCCCTTAATACTTAAAAGTACTTAAGCCTTCTCTACTTGACCGAATTCCAATTCAACCGGAGTAGAACGACCGAAAATCAGAACTGCGACATTCAGACGGCTCTTCTCATAGTTAACTTCTTCGACAACACCGTTGAAATCATTGAACGGACCATCGATAACTCGAACCATTTCGCCCGGCTCGAACAGAGTTTTGGGACGCGGTGCTTCAACGCCATCTTCAACTCTTTGTAAAATTGCCTGCGCCTCAGCTTCGGTTATCGGTGCGGGAGCACCTGCTTTTCCGCCGATAAAGCCCAGTACACGCGGTGTTTCTTTAACCAAGTGCCAGGTTTCGTCAGCCAACTCCATTTGGACCAGAACATAACCGGGGAAGAATTTGCGTTCGCTGCGGCGCTTCTGCCCACCACGCATCTCAACAACTTCTTCTGTTGGCACTAAAATGTCACCAAAACGGTCGCCTATTGAGTGCATCTCTATGCGTTCTTTTAAAGCAGCCGCAACTTTTTTCTCATATCCTGAGTAGGCGTGGACTACGTACCAGCGTTTTGACATCGGTAAACCTTTAACTCTCTACTTATCCAATGACCAGAGACACCAGCCAACCCAGCAGGGAATCCAGTCCCCACAAAAACAAAGCAACCACTACTACCACCGCAACGACAATCAAGGTGGTTTGCACGGTTTCCTGGCGCGTTGGCCAAACTACCTTGCGAATTTCAGTTCTGGAGCCCTTTATAAGCGTCCAAAACGTAGCACCTTTAGCTGTTTGCAATGCGATCAATCCCGCCACTGCAGCCAGCGCAACAATCCCTAAAACTCGATACAGCAATGACTGATCCGAGAAATAACTATTCCCTACAACAGCAACAGCCACGAGGATAGTAACTACTATCCACTTGACTGTATCAAACCGACTTACAGTCGCATCCGTACTCATCTACACAATCCTATACATTGGGCGCCGCCTCTAAGGAAACGCCACCCCCTGCCATAAATGGCAGGCCAGGAGGGAATCGAACCCCCAACCTGCGGTTTTGGAGACCGCTGCTCTGCCAATTGAGCTACTGGCCTAAATCTTTTTCACTCAGACGACGAAGCCGAACTACCCAAAGCGGTTCGGCTCACTCCGATCAGGGACAGATCTTTAGCTCTGTCCCTTTAACCGTGTACCACTAAACAACTATGTGGAACGTAGGAAAGGGGACAGAGCTAAAGATCTGTCCCCGATCGAGCGAGCTTCTACTCGATAATTTTGGCTACGACGCCAGCACCTACCGTACGACCGCCTTCACGAATCGCAAAGCGCAAGCCGTCTTCCATCGCAATCGGTGCAATCAAAGTCACAACCATCTGGATGTTGTCACCCGGCATTACCATCTCAACGCCGTCTGGCAACTCACATGCGCCCGTTACATCCGTAGTACGGAAGTAAAACTGCGGACGGTAACCTTTAAAGAACGGTGTGTGACGACCGCCTTCGTCTTTACCCAGCACATACACTTCGGCTTCGAACTTGGTGTGTGGCTTCACAGAACCTGGAATCGCCAGTACCTGGCCACGCTCCACCTCCTCACGCTTGGTACCACGCAGCAGAACACCTACGTTCTCGCCCGCACGGCCTTCGTCCAGCAGCTTGCGGAACATCTCAACACCCGTACACGTCGACTTATGTGTGTCACGGATACCGATGATCTCGATCTCATCGCCCACTTTCACGATACCGCGCTCAACACGACCGGTCACCACGGTGCCGCGACCGGAGATAGAGAACACGTCTTCCACTGGCATCAGGAAAGGCTGGTCAATCGCCCGCTCGGGCTGTGGAATGTAGCTATCCAGAACCTCGATCAGCTTCTTAACCGCAGTTGTGCCCAACTCGTTGTCGTCTTTGCCTTCCAGCGCCATCAGGGCTGAACCACAAATGATCGGAGTATCGTCTCCAGGGAATTCGTACTGGTCCAGCAGCTCACGCAGCTCCATTTCAACCAGTTCCTTCATCTCTTCGTATTCTTCTGATTCTGCACCGCCGCAATCTTCGGCCAGCAGGTCAGCTTTGTTCAGGAAGACCACGATGTAAGGGACACCGACCTGACGAGACAGGAGGATGTGCTCACGAGTCTGAGGCATGGGGCCATCAGTGGCGCCACAAACCAAAATCGCGCCGTCCATCTGGGCCGCACCGGTGATCATGTTTTTCACATAATCGGCGTGTCCAGGACAGTCTACGTGTGCGTAGTGACGATTGGGAGAATCGTATTCAACGTGTGACGTGGCAATCGTGATGCCGCGCTCGCGCTCTTCCGGTGCATTGTCGATGCCGTCAAAGGCTACCGCTTCGCCACCCCATACTTCCGAACACACACGTGTCAACGCCGCTGTTAGCGTCGTCTTACCGTGGTCAACGTGTCCGATGGTTCCCACGTTGACGTGGGGCTTGTTACGTTCGAATTTTTCCTTTGCCATTACGACATTCTCCTAAACACTGGCCTTAGCCAAGCTGTTGATACGCTTTACACAGAAACTCGTTACTACAAATTACAAATCTACTACTCAATTCACTATTACAGCCTTTCCTACATCATCTGGCTCTAAACAGCTCCACGATCAAAAAGTGGAGCTCATAACCGGATTTGAACCGGTGACCTCTTCCTTACCAAGGAAGTGCTCTACCGACTGAGCTATATGAGCATTGACACCTCTAACTAACATTTGGAGCGGGTGGCGGGAATCGAACCCGCATCATCAGCTTGGAAGGCTGGGGTTCTACCACTAAACTACACCCGCCGCATTCTTGCTCTGCACTACTTGACTGCTAAAACCTGGCCCTACAAATCCTGGTGGAGGGGGGTGGATTCGAACCACCGAAGCTTACGCGTCAGATTTACAGTCTGATCCCTTTGGCCACTCGGGAACCCCTCCGAAAGGCGGCACATTGTCCGGACGCGCCGCCTCTTTGTCAACCGTTTCCCCCAATAAAATTATCAACTTACGTCAGATTTATAATGCCGCACGAAACAGAGCTCTCCCGGAAACGAAAAATTGGCGAATTAGCGAACAATCACCTCGGCTGAGTACTCGACCCTCCCTTTTTAGGCGTCTTTTTTATTTTGCCAAGCATATAATCCACTGCCGCTTTTATTTCCTTATCCAGACAGCTCTCGCAGAGCCCTTTCGGTGGCATTCCACGGAGCCCATCAATAGAGTGTGAATAGAGCACTTCAGGCCCCTGTGACAGGCGATCAACCCACTGGGAGGGGTCATTTATTTGCGGAATTTGGCGCAGACCGGTGCTGTGGCAAGAAGCGCAAACTAGCTCATAGGTGTTCTTTCCGCTGCGTAATCTGGGGGTTTCGAGGCCTTTTCCCGTGGGATCTCGATACAAACGATAAACTCGACCATGATTTTGCACCAAAATGTAGACAGACCCGTCCGGCGACACCTTGATATCCCTCACCCGATCATTCAACTCGGTCAAAATCCGGTGCTCCGACAGAATCGCCCCATCTCGTAAATCAAGCTTGTTGATATGCGCCGCCTTGAGGGCACCTACCAGTAAATCGCCGTCCCATTCAGGGAACATGGTGCCGCGATAAATTTCCAGAGGCGATATAGCCAGCGAGGGTAGATAGTAATAAAGAGGCTGCTCCAGCCCGGCTTTGGCCGTACCCACCCCGATCATCCGGGTGGTGTAGTTAGATCCGTAGGTAATTCTGGGCCAGCCATAGTTCCCCCCCCGGCGGATCAAGTTCACCTCATCGCCACCCATGGGTCCATGCTCTGATTCATACAAATCACCCGAAGCGGGGTCGAATACCAGCCCCTGGGGATTGCGGAACCCCAAAGCATATATCCGATCATCCGTTTCAGGATCGTCCAGGAAGGGGTTATCGCCGGGAGTTTCACCGTTATCCAGCAGCCGCAGAATTTTTCCTCGCAGGGATTTGGGGTTTTGTGAGTCGTTTCGCTGGGAGCGATCACCCGTGGCCACATAGAGGTACCCTTGTTTGTCAAAGGCCATGGCACCACCAAAGTTGGACGGTGATTTTCCAAAGGGCGGCGCGACAATAATGCGCTTAACTTCCCGCAGCTGGCTGCCATGTAATTCGGCTCGGCTCACCCCCGTAGCGTAAAGCTCCTCGTCACCTTCCGATCGAACCGCATGACTAAAGTAAATCAACTGGTTTTCTTTAAAATCCGGATGCAATACAACATCCATCAGGCCAATTTGGCCGCGCCCAGAAGGAATGTCAGGTACGCCGCTTACTGTTTCGGTGGAACTGTCTGCAAGGTGGAGAATTTTCATCTTTCCGGAAAATTCAGTAATCAACACTCTCTGATCGGGCAAAAACTCCATCGCCCAGGGGTATTTAAAGCCACCGGAGACCTTTTCCAGAACCGCATCGCGGATATTGACACCTGCCAGGGAGGGCAGTTTGCCCGAATAAGGCATGGGCTTGCCTTGCCCTCGCTTTTTGGGCCTGGCCTTTTTGGAGGTCGGCGCCAGCGCTCGGGCCTTTGAGGAAAGACGCTCCGGGGAGATTGAATCAAAGAAGTCGTACTTATTTTGAAGAAAGGCGCCAAACAGCAAGGATCCCCCAGCGACACCCACGGCGAGTAGTATCGATACTGCCAAAGCTCGGGTGCGTATCACATTTTCGCCTTTACAATGGAGGTGCAAAAACACGTTCGAATAATGGAGCTGGCGAGAGGAATCGAACCCCCGACCGGCTGATTACAAATCAGCTGCTCTACCTACTGAGCTACGCCAGCCTAACCCAAAAAACGAAACAACCTGTGAGAGGCCCGAATGAACATCTGGCTCCCACTGGAAGGGCGGCAATTCTAGACAAAGAGATTGAGGGATGCAAGGAGGCAGCGCTCAAACTGTCACAATTGACCATCGCTGCCAAGAGCTGCCATTTCGGCCACCATGGGTTCATCTTCATAACGGTTGGGATGAAAGTTTCGTTGATACTGAGGTAGTGAATGGCCAGACATATGCTGCGCACATAACTCCCCCGCAGCACAGGCAGTCATGGTACCGAAGCCTGACAAACCGGCAACTGTGTACAAATTCTCAAGCGGGAGAGGACCGATCAGCGGCCAGTTCTCCGGTGTACGTGAATAGTAACCCGCGTACTGAACAACAGGTGTTGGAAGCTTATCAACATAGGCACGCAAGCCGGGAACAAATCGGCTTGCACCTCTGACCACAATATTCGGGAAATCTTCATCGACTGGAACATTCCACCTGGGTAGCCCGGCCTGTCGGTTAAAAGCCCAACCAAGCTTTATCTGCCCCCTACCCTCCGGCTTGATATGCAATCCCGGGGGGAATTCATTCAGCAACCAGCGATAAGAATTATCCCCTGAGATTATATCTTTCTCCTGTTCGTTCCAGTCCAGATATTGGGAATCCGCTGAAATTGTGAATGGCATATCCCGGGGGATTACACCGATCGGATCGGGAATAACAAACTTTCTTTGCACTATTTCCTCAAGTGGTAGGTCTACGCCCAACTGTCTTGCTAATTCACCGGTAAACGGGCCCGCTGCCAAAATCAGATGATCTGCTTCAATTTGTTCATCCGAGCCCCTGAGCGCATAGCGCCCAGAAGATGAAGATTCAATGGAGGAGATTTCCAGCTGCTGAAAACTCACGCCTGCCGCTCTCGCCTGACGCAATAACAGGGAACCCAGCGCGAAAACATCTATCGCACCGGCTCGAGTGATGTTGACAGTCTGGGCAATATCTTCAGACAGATGCGGCCACTGTTGCTGAATGGCAGCCGGGTCAACGCAACGGCTTAGACCTACAGAAGCATCAGCTGGCGTTGCGCCAAAGATGTCGGTGCCAACACTCTGACTGACAAACTGGTATCCGAAATCTCGCAGCGCGAAGACATCGCCGTGTTCGGCTATCAATTCATCCATCAAATTCAGGCTATGAGTAGACATGGATCTCATGCACTGCTGGGGCCAATAATCTCTGTAGTTTTCACCGGATGCGCTGGTTGTAAACGACATCGGAAGCAACTTGTCTACTAGCAGGATATCACTTCGGCCATGCTTCACAGCGAGGTAGTAAGCGGTTGCGATGCCCGCTATCCCGGCTCCACAAATTACAGTGTCAAATTGCTTCATGTTTGCGGCCGTCACTTTGGTAAATTCTTTTCAGAAAAACCAGAATACCCGCTAATGGCAGAAAAAAGCCAAGAAACAGGAGCAGAAAACACCATGCGGGAAGATACTCAAAAACTTAGAATTAGCCACTTTGGCTTTCACCCGCGGCTTTCTCAGATCATACGGCTACTCACCCGTTTATTCCAGATGATCACGCGCTTTGTGCGGTCCTCAGGGCATCGACAGCACGTCGCACTCTAGTTTATCCAATACCTTCTCGACAGTATTACCCATCAAGGCAGCAGACAGACCAGATCGTGCAGAGTTACCCAATACCACCAAACTCACATCCAGCTTTTTAGCCTGATCGACAATCACCTTGCCCGGCTTCCCCATTTTAATATGGATTTGGTCACTAACACCCCCGCAACTATCGATAAGCTCTTGCCTGTTTGGCACGCCTTTAAAATCCTCGAAGGCATTGACGAAGTGAACCTCGGCGCCGCGCATGTCCCGCAGTCGCTTGCTCAAACTAATAACGTTTTCGTTGAGTCGGCCATAGGATTCGGATCGAGCCGTGATATCGACAGCCGAAAGAACTCGCCAGTCCTCGCTCTGGTTGGCCTCCCTCACCAAAAGTACCGGGCACTGGCACTCCCTGATGAGTGTCCAGTCTGAAGTTCTGTTAAAAATCCGCTTGCCGGAAGAATGTCTATAGGAGGATTTCAAAACCAAATCTGCCGCGTATCTCTTTGACGCATCTACAACCGCCTGATACCAGTCCTTACCCCATTCAAGCTCAGTGCCCAACTGCAGACATTGGCAGAAAGTGCCTGTCAGTGTTGCGCTGCCGCCATCTCTAGCCCTTCAAATACAAGATCTGGAATCCAACGGCCGCCGAGATCGCTCAAAGCCATTAGTTGACTTGCACCTCCGCCACAAAACAAAACTTCGTTAGGTCCGATATCGAGATTGCCCAAGACCAGGCGCACCGCACCTACCTGGGAAGCGGCGATGCCGTGGCGCACGGCTTCCGCCGGAGATTGGCCTGGCTCAAGGCGATAGTCCGCTTGCTCTTCAAAACGCACCCTGTCGGTATCGAGCAACAGTGCACGCTCCATCAATGCCACACCTGGAATAATATAGCCCCCTTCGTGCAGACCACTATCTGCAACTATATCAATAGTCAACGCAGAGCCCGCATCAACGACCGCGAAGCGACCACGCAGATGATTTTGAGCTCCGAGCATTGCCAGCCAACGGTCCACTCCCAAACGCCCGGGTTCGCTATAGCAGTTTCGCAAATTTCCAACCCTAGCAGTGCTGAGCGCAAACCAGGGAGCTACGCCCCACTGACCCTCCAACAAACTGGACAAACTTTCATTGCGCTGCACATCGGCGACGCTGGATATCCAAATTTGTTGAAGCAAGGTTGAGCATGACAAGAGAGTCGCCAAACTTTCACTATCATCGGCCCGATAGTGGCCTCGGGCCGCGATCTCACCGTTACGCATCAGCCGCCATTTGGCGCTGCTATTGCCCACATCCAGTTGTAGGCACAGGTCCGCCCGTTTCATTCGTTGACCCTCAGGGAGATTTCACCCCCGTAAACTGACTGAATCCCGACACTGGTTTCAAGTTGCAGTGCGCCGCGAACGTCCACACCGCGGGCAACGCCAGCCGTTTTGTCACCCCCGGTACTTAAAATCACCGATTTGTCAGCGTGCGCATCAAGCGTCTGCCAGGCTTCGCGCCAAGGGCCAAAACCGCCGAGCTCAAATCCGGCTAACAAGGGCAACAATTGATCGAGCAGTGCGCCGAGTAGTTCATTGCGTCCGGGGCAATTCGCACTCGAGGTCATAGCACCGACATCTGTCCAGGCCTGATCTATTGCACCAGCGGCATCGTCAGGCATTCTTACATTGACACCAATCCCTACCACCACCTGACATTGCCCGGCCGCATCTCCCACCATCTCTAGCAGCACGCCACCCAATTTCTTACCTTCATACAGAATATCATTTGGCCATTTGAGCTGAACTTCAGGAAGGCCTAGATCCTTTAGGGCCCGTGCAACGGCAACACCAACAGCGAGACTCAAGCCCTCCAGAGCAGTAGCCCCCTGAGAAAACTCCCACATCGAGGACACATACAGGTTGCGCGCGAAGGGACTTACCCAGCTGCGTCCCCTGCGACCACGCCCCGCTGTTTGCTGCTCGGCCGTACATACAAGACCCGGTATTGCACCTTCTTCTACACGGCGCAATGCTTCCATGTTGGTTGAATCGATCACCTCCTGAACACTCAGTTCAGACATTAATTCCAGTCCCGAAGCACCCATTGCCGCCCGCACCCGCACCTCATCAATCAGGTCGATACCGCCGGGGATGCGGTATCCTCGCCCTTTAACGGACTCAATCTCCAGACCGAGCACTTCCAACTTATTGAGCTGCTTCCATACCGCTGTGCGACTGACCCCCAGTGCGGTGGCCAGATCCTGACCGGAATGAAAATCACCATTTGCCAGCAGCGGCAACAAGATAGTATTGGGCATTGTTTTCCTCTGCGCTGTTGAACCCGATTCGACAAAAAGATCGATGATAGCAAACTTGTTGTTTTGACGAGGGAATTCAATAGTGCTGTTGCGAGACCGTAGTATCAAACCTTACACTCACAGCCACACCCAGACTCACTTGCTACCGTACGGCGGAAATAGGCCACACAGCAATGAACCCAGAAAATACCATACGCTTGAGAAACACCGCCGCTACGCTCATCACTGCTTGCGGCATAAGCCACATCGCGGAGCTGTGGTTTAGAGATATTGACATCGCTGCGCTCGCCGGAGCCCTTTTTGGGGCCGGATACCTTATTATCGGCATAGGGCTCTATGGCCAGTCACGTTTTGTCCTGTTTTTGGCAATCCTATTGCCCGCAGCAGGCGTTCGTCTCGCGTTGAAGAGCGTCCATATTGAGTCGGTCAATCTTCTCGGGACGGCCCAGTTGGTTTCAGCAGGCATTGTCATAATTTTCAGCGCGTTGGTGCTGTACGCTGTTCGCAATCGACCGAGTATCTAGTCTAGGACACACGTGATCCATGCTCGATCCATTAAGTATTCTGATCGCGCTAATTTGCAGCTGAAAAATTGAGTGCGACATCCTCCAATCCAGTGTACTAGACTGTTGTCTCCTGGGTCGTCGTAAAAAATGCAGACACCATACCTCAGCTTTGCCAACTCAATCTCGCACAAGGAAAGCCCACCAGTGGCACTCAAACCCACCATTTACAAAGCACAGGTCACGTTGGCCGATAGTGACAGAGGTTGTTTTGAAGATCTGTCACTCACTTTGGCTAAGCACCCTTCCGAAACCATTGAAAGAATGGCCACGCGCTTACTGGTCTATTGCCTGAACAGCACTCGGGGACTCGAATTTACCAAGGGAATATCCACAGCCGAAGAACCTGATATCTGGCAGCGCAGCGATAGCGGCGAAATCGAACACTGGATTGAGCTGGGCCAACCGGAAGAACCTCGGCTGAGAAAAGCCTGTGGCAAAGCAAAACAGCTTAGCGTTTACGCCTTCGGCAAGAGTTCAGATACCTGGTGGAGATTAAATGGGGAAGCTATCGCCGCGCTTCCGAGAATCTCGATCTGGCAGTTCCCCTGGGAGGATGTTGTGGCGGCAGCTGGGCTGCTGAACCGCACAGTCCAGCTCAATGTCAGCATAGTGGGGGGCACCGTATACATCGACAATGGTAGCAACTCCAGTTCTTTAGAACCTCGCCAGCTCTACAACAACTGAGTTCGACTAACATTTCATCGAGGGCCGTTTTTGGCTAGTAGTGTCCGCCTACCGGCGCTATATTTAGCCACATGAAGCCTACCGCCCAACAAGAAAACGATTCGATGGATCTCGATCAGGAGCGTTGCCGAGCGGCGCGCTTATCGCGTGACACGCGTTTCGACGGAGAATTCTTCCTGGCAGTCAAGACCACTGGCATCTATTGTCGGCCGGTCTGCCCTGCCCGGCCTCCGGCAGAAAAGAACGTTAGTTATTTTCGCCATGCTGCTCAGGCTGCCGAGTACGGCTATCGTCCCTGTTTGCGATGCAGACCTGAGTCGGCGCCCAATAGCCCGGCGTGGCGCGGAACATCAACGACGGTACAACGAGCACTGGATTTGATTGGCGCAGGCGCGCTCAACGACGCATCGATGGAAGAACTTGCGGCGCGATTGGGTGTAGGCGAACGCTATCTAAGAAAGCTATTCGAGCGAGAGGTCGGTGCATCCCCCCTGGCAGTCGCCCAAAATCAACGTTTATTGTTCGCCAAAAAATTACTCGCCGAAACTGCACTGCCAGTTACAAGCATTGCATTTGCGGCGGGCTACAGCAGCGTAAGGCGGTTCAACAGCGCCATTCGCAACAGCTTTAATACCACTCCGAGCGCCATGCGCAAAGCACTTGGGAAATGTTCAAATGACAGCGCGATTACACTGCAGCTACAGTATCGCCCGCCCTATGACTGGGAGGGAGTCATGGATTTCTTCTCTCGTCACGCCATCGGTGGAGTGGAAAAAGTCGACGAAAATGGCTATCAGCGCAATCTGTTGCTCAATGGCGAAGCGGGCCATATGCGGGTAAGTCAAATACCGCAGCGCAATGCAGTGCAACTACAATTGAGTACTTCGGACCCCGGTCAGCTCATGCCTATCGTGGCAATGGTTAGACGGATGTTTGACCTGGATGCCAACCCTCGGTTCATACATGAGACTTTGAGTCGCGATGCGGTATTTAAGTCGCTACTCGGCAAATTTCCAGGAATACGCGCGCCCGCCCATGGCTCCATCTTTGAATCGACCGTCAGGGCAATAGTCGGTCAACAGGTGAGCATCCAGGCAGCTCGAAAAGTGAGCTCAAGATTGGCAGTCACTGCCAGTGAGGCCAAGAACCTGGCGCCTGACGAACTCTTATTCCCGGAACCGGGAGACTTGGCACGGCTGGATGACAATCACTTCCCCATGCCAACGCGGCGGCGAGATACATTAAAAACCATTAGCAAATACACCCACGAACACGACGGCGAACTAGACCTGGAGACACTGGCCCAGTTTAAGGGCATTGGCCCCTGGAGTACGGGTATGGTGGCCATGCGGGGCTATTCAGATCCCGACATCTTTCCCATGGGAGACCTTGGGCTGGTCAAGGCCTACGCCGCTTTGGCGAGTGATATCAAGTTAGACAATGACCTGGCCTTGGCGTGGCGCCCCTGGCGTTCCTACGCGGCCAATTTACTCTGGAGGAGTTTGAGCGCATGAACTACCAATTTCTGGATACACCGATCGGGACTCTGCGACTGGTTTCGCAAAACAACATGATCACCAAAGTGGAATTCGATGGCCAGCATCAAATTAACGCCGATGACATACTGCAATGTGACTCGGCTCTGGAGGAAGCTGCGAAACAGCTCAAGGAATACTTTGCCGGTCGACGCGAGAACTTTCATTTGAGCTTATGCCCGGGAGGAACGGAGTTTCAGCAGCAGGTCTGGACTTCGCTAAGTGCTATCCCATACGGTGAACTGCGCAGCTACAGCGACATAGCATGCAGTATCAATCGACCAAAGGCTGTCAGGGCTGTAGGGGCGGCCAATGGAAGAAATCCAATACCAATAATCGTACCCTGCCACCGCGTGATAGGAAGCAATGGATCACTGACAGGCTTTGCCGGCGGCCTCGAGATGAAGGAGCAACTGCTAAAACTCGAAGGCTCTCTTCTGATTTAAAAAAGCGGCAACAGACGCTACTGACCGGCAGCAATCGTGTTAATCCACATTTTCTCCTTGATAAAGCCCCTGCCCCAGCTGGACCACTTCTCGCCAAGCCCATTTTCAATAATGGACTCCTTGGTTTGGCCCTGACCTAAACGAGACGCTACAATTTCAACCGTCGACGTCAGCATAGTGTGGTAGCGTTTCAAATCTCCTTTGGTCGCCGTGGTACCGCCGTGGCCGGGAATAATGACAGTGGAATCATCCACTCGAGCCAGAACCGCGGCAATATTGGCGGTGTAACCGGCAACGCTTCCCCCGGAGTCCAGATCAATGAACGGGAACGCATTCTTGAATAGGTGATCCCCCATATGGACCACATTGGCTTTGGCGAAAAACACCACACTATCCCCGTCGGTATGACCATTGGGGAGGTGCAGAATTTCAATATCATCATCGTTGAAATGCAAAGCCAGTGAATCACCATAGGTAACAACCGGCAGCGCCGCTACGGGGCTGGGTTCTACCACTTGACCCCGGGCCTTCATATCCTGACGGGTGGACATTCGCGCTCGGACATTAGTGTGAGCAACGATGACAGAACCTTGATCACCCCAGTAGAGATTGCCTCCGGTATGATCACCGTGCCAGTGGGTATTGATCACAAACTGCGGGACTTCAGCTTCTTTAGAACCTGGCACCAGCTTGTTGAGCGCATCCTGATAGGCATTGGCGTAAGCTGCATAATCATCATCAATAATCAGAATGCCGTCGGCCCCGACCGATGCGACCACATTGCCACCCCGGCCCTGCAAAAGATGCAACGCCCCTTTTATAGGGGAGCTGGAAACCGATAGTGCTTCCTCGGAATGTGCCGCTGCCACTCCCAGTAGATTAATGGAGAGCAGTAGTAGGTAGAGTTTTTTCATGGAATAGCATCCTCGAGGAAACTTCTTAGGCGTTCAAGTCTGGAATCATCTCGTCTTTTAATCGCGCGATGGCATCTTTTACCCGCAGCTTTTCTTTTTTGAGACGCTGTAGCAAGATCTGGTTTTGAGAAGGGTAGGTATACATCTGGGCAATTCGGGCATCCAGCACCCTATGTTGGGTTTGCATTTGAGACAAACGCATCGCGGGGGTCAGTATTTCGTTGGCAGCTTCCTCGGCGGAATCAGTAAAGATTACCGGTGGTTCGCTCATAGCAGTGATGCGTTCATGTAGGAAACCAGTATTGCCAATTCAAGGAGCAAGACTATACCGACTTGATTTGCAGGTACAACCGTCAACGCCCCAATTGGCGATATAGCATCTGACGAGCGTGAATCATCTCCCTACAGGTTTGCTGCAAGCTAAAATCCATTTTGCCGTCTACTTGTTCCCTCCGTTCCCGTTGGCGATCCAGTGCCGAGATTTCCAACAACAGACGTTCGCGCAATTCTGTGGTGCCTGACCAGTTCAGTGCTTGCCCTGTCACGGGACAATCAGCACCATACAGTTGCAATTGTGAAAAAGACTTTTCGGACATTTTACAACCTCACCGGGACCACAAAGTCCCTGTATTAGTTATAGCCCATGGCGGCACAAAATCCAACAGCGGCTATATCTCAAGCTCCATCAATTCCTTCCAAAGCGGATGTTGCGCATCCCCGATTGCGTAGAAATCCGGACTCATCAAAGATTTGCGCTGATTGTAGAGGACCGCTTTGCCATCCATTCCCAGCAAACTCCCACCGGCAGCCACCAGCAGCGCCTGTCCGGCGGCGGTATCCCACTCACAACAGGGCGAGAATCGCGGATAGAAATCACCGGTGCCCTCCACTAGCTGACAGAACTTCAAAGCGCTTCCGCTATTCACCCGTTCAAGGGGGCCGCGGCGCTGTTCCAGCCATTCAAGCACAGAGCCGAGTCTTGGGCCGCGATGGCGGTGGCTGGCGAGAATTGTAAGAGGCTTACCAGAAGACAATGGGCGCGTTTGCAGTTCCCTCGCCTGCCACTGCCCCTGGGATGAGAGTTCATAACATTGAGCGCCAGCGCCAGGCATACCTACATAGGCCTTTTTTTCCAACGGTAGATAAAGCAAACCCAGTACAGGTACATGATGCTCAACTAGCGCGATGTTGATGGTGAACTCACCGGTACGATCAAGAAACTCCCGGGTTCCGTCGAGAGGATCAACCAACCAGTATTTGTCCCATTCACGCCGGGTTGCAAACCCTATGGTAGTGGACTCTTCAGATAGAATAGGTATAGCTTCATCCAACTCCTCAAGGCCTGACAGTATTATCGCGTGAGAATCGAGATCGGCGCGAGTCAGGGGCGACTGATCTCCTTTGGATTCGTATTGGCCAGATTCTGCCGAATGGTAGTGCGTACAGATAGCCTCTCCGGCCAGAGTACATAACTCGATCAGCGGGGCTACCAAAGTTTCCAAGTGAGACACGACGGCTTCCGGTTGGGATTTAGTTCACTATATCACCGAAAGTTAAATCGGCCGTCGAGCATCAGCCGATAAAAAGAGGCATACTTTGCACAGGGCGACAATGCATTGGCACAATCGCCGTTGAAGTGGGAGAAATTAACAACCATGGTCAACTGGGACCTCATCGACACCGTGTTGCTGGACATGGACGGCACGCTTCTGGATTTGCATTTCGACAACTATTTTTGGACACATTATCTACCGCAAGCATATGCGACCAAGCATCAGATAAGTGAAAAGGTCACCATCGACCAACTCCAAGCCCAGCTCAGTATCGAACCGGGAACCCTCCAATGGTATTGCGTGGATCATTGGTCCCAACAACTTGATATGGACATACCCGCCTTGAAGCGCGGGTTCGTTGACATGATCATGTTGCGCCCCCATGCCCTGGAATTTCTGACTCGACTGCAATCCAGCAGCAAAGATGTTTTGATGGTCACTAACGCCCACCGCAAGGTACTTGAGCTGAAAATGCAGCATGTCAGTATTCGTCATTACTTTGATCGTTTAGTGGTATCTCACGAGCTTGAGGCACCCAAGGAGAATCACATTTTCTGGGAAAAGCTGCAGGACTTACACCCTTTCGATCCCAAGCGTACGCTCTTAATCGATGATACCCAGAGCGTTCTTGACAGCGCCCAACAATACGGTATCACCTATTTGATCACGCTTTTACAGCCCGATAGTCAGGGGCAGCTCAGAACTGACACGCGATTTCCGGGGATCCACCATTTTGATGAGATTATGCCAGCCGCTTAACAAGCCTGAGGAACACTAGCTCTCAAATGCAAAAAATACGATTGGACAAATGGTTGTGGGCCGCCCGGTTCTACAAAACCCGCAGTTTAGCTAAAGCAGCGATAGACGGAGGCAAAGTGCACCTCGATGGAGCCCGGGTAAAAGTGTCCAGAGAAATTACGGTCGGGGAAAAACTTCAGATTCGGCAGGGCTGGGATGAAAAGACTGTGGTGATAACAGCCTTGTCAGATCAGCGCCGTGGTGCCCCTGAAGCAGCCGAACTGTATTCGGAAACGCAATCCAGTTTAGAGAAACGTGAGGCAGATGCTGCTGCGAGAAAAGCTGCAGGAGGGATGATCGATCGGCCCGCAAAACGCCCCACTAAAAAGCAGAGGCGTCAGATTCACAGTTTTAAGGAAAGCTCTTCCTGAACGTGCAGGCCCTCTCCCGCCACGATAATCGCATTGCGCCCTGAATCTTTGGCCTCGTCAAGCAAAGCCTTGTTCCCTGATCCCCAGATAGAAATGCCTAAACCGTAGAAAGCCTTGGCTGTCAGATCGAGCTGATCAACGACCTCCACGACAAACCGTGCCAGGTGGTGTTCAGGTAACCAGTCCGACATAGAGGGAGGGAATAGATAGTCCGTCTCTCGATCAACGTTTACAAAATTGGCCATCACTTATTCCCGGTTACTTTTCAGTGTGACCACATTATCTCATAATGACGTTGTTGGGTTAAGTCCGACAGGCTGCCAGGTGTCATAGTGGGATTGTTCCTGGTCTGGTTAAAAGTTCGAGGATATTTCCCCTTCCTCATCCCACGTGGTGGTCAGTCCGGTTTTCCATTGACAAAATCTAATTCATCTTCCTTCTGGCCATTGTCATACCAGCTAATGTATTTCCCATGGTCCTTTCCATTGACATAATCCGTTTCTTCTTTCTTCTGGCCATTGTCATAAAATACAACTGCCTTTCCGCTGTATGGTTTAGGGTCATTAACCTGGTATGCAATACCGTTCCTATGCTGTAGCTGCACTGGATCAATGGACTCAGCATCAGCGGGTTTAGCGCATCCAGCCAGCAATACAACTGCAAGTATGGCGACTACTTTTGTCTGTGTTTTCATAACATCCCTTTCCGGCTATCTCAACAGCTATTACCGACGGATCAGGGACCAACGCGGCATTGGGGAATCCATATTATTTCTTCCTCAATGCAAAACGCTGCAATGAACCGTTGGTTCGATCCAGTCAACGACAAGTTCGTGAATCCCCGCGCGATCGATTAATTCGTTTGAAGCCTGTACAGCATCAGCGATAATTTTGTCTTGATCCACTTTTGTGGACCTACCATTTTCAACCACTATATCGCCATTGACCACTACATGTCGAACGTCGGAGGCTCGTGTCGATAACGTTAGGCTGCACACTGGGCGAGGCATGGGTTGATGATGAATACCATTCATATCCAGCATAACGAAGTCCGCCAGAGCGCCTTCTCGTAACAAGCCGGGATTTTTCCTTAACATACGTCCGCCATTGCGTGTCGCCATATCAACAGCTCTAGCTGTGAGGAGAACAATTCATCGCGGGGAATGTTGCGTTGGTAAATCATGGAGCAAATGCTACACCGATCACCCTCTAAAGATAAGCTTTCACGTATAAGCTGCCAACCTCATCACAACTGGGCCTTCATTAATTGCTACCCGGACATATTTGCTACAAAATTGCCCCCATATTCACAATTAGGGCCAAAGGGGATGTACTCCTGGAAAACGATACGCACTTTGGCGGCCATACTACTGCTGATACCTATCGTTCATCTGGCGATTCTGGTATCCACGGAGACCTACAATGTACTCGACCCGTCGCCCGAGGCCTGGGCGAGCGAGGTTGAATCCTATGTCAAAGCGGATCGGCTGACACAGCTTGCCACCGACCCTATTGTCATCGTCGGCGGCCGACGGGTCACCTTGTGGAAAGACCTGGAAGATCTGCCGGCACCAATGTCTGTTCTCAATCGGGCGGTGGGTGACGCCACCGTTAATGACATCACCTATTACTACCAGAGCCTGATCGGCTTCTACCATGCGCACACCGTTGTCTTACTGCCCGGGGAAAGTGAATTTCATATTCGTGACAACAAGTCAGCCGAACAGCTGGTGGCAGCGGTCCAGGAGCTGGTTGAACTCGATTTATCCCATTCGGTCACCCAATATTTCTACGTCATCACGCCGCTGAAGACCCCACTGCACCCATCGGGAAATGATAAAATTGACAAGACTTCCCTGCAGCTGAAAGCCTGGGCTGCCAGCGATGAGCGCGTAAAAATACTGGATGCCAATCTCCTACTGTCCGATCGCGAAGGACGCGCAAAACCTTCATTTTTCCGAACGGACGGTGTCAATTTGAACGAACACGGCTACGTCCGACTTTCACTGATGCTGCGGGCACAAATGGAGCGAGACAACCCCGGTATATACGGTCTGGCCGAAGCTCTGTAAAACCCCACATTGTGTTCAGAATGCGCTAGAATTGCGCGATGTTATCTGAAATTCCACTGTTGCCGCCTCACACACCTCATCTGTCGGGGATAGATCAGGGTGCCCAAATGGGCGAGTTGGATGTGGGGCAGCTGCTTGAATTGGCTGAAGAGCTACGGGCGTTCCTGCTCTACAGCGTCGGACAAACAGGCGGACACTTTGGCGCAGGTCTCGGAGTCATTGAGCTCACCATTGCCTTACATTACATCTATAACACGCCGGAAGATCGAATCGTGTGGGATGTTGGCCATCAAACTTATCCCCACAAAATTCTCACCGGACGCATGCAGCAAATGCACACCATGCGACAGGCAGGGGGGTTGGCGGGATTTCCCAAGCGCGGCGAAAGTGTTTTCGACATCTTTGGCGTAGGTCATTCGTCCACCAGTATTTCAGCGGCGATGGGAATGGCGCTGGCCGCTAAAAATCAGGAATTAAGCCGCAAAGTAATCGCCGTCATTGGCGATGGCGCTATTACCGGGGGCATGGCCATTGAAGCACTCGCCCACGCGGGCCACGTGCGGCCAAACATGCTCGTGATTCTCAATGACAATCAGATGTCTATCGGTCACAACAAAGGTGGCCTCGCCACCTACTTCGCCAAAATCTGGGCGAGCAAAACCTACATTGCCATGCGCGAAGGCTCCAAAAGAGTTCTGGAGAAGATAAGACCCGCTTGGGAACTGGCCAAGCGCACCGAAGAGCACATGAAGGGCATGGTTGCCCCTGGAACTTTGTTCGAAGAGCTGGGTTTCAATTACATTGGTCCCTTAGACGGTCACGATTTGCCCGGGCTAATCCAGACCCTCGAAAACATGAAGAATCTCGAAGGGCCCCAGCTGCTACACATACGGACAATGAAGGGTAAGGGGTTTTTGCCGGCAGAACAGGATCCGGTGGGATATCACGCTATCAACAAGATTGATCCCAAGCCCAAAGGCCCGAAGCTCGCAGAGCCGCCACCACTGGCTTACAAACCCAAATATCAGGAAGTGTTTGGTAGCTGGCTGTGCGATATGGCTGAGCAGGATAAGCGACTTATAGGCATAACTCCGGCTATGTGCGAAGGCTCGGGGATGATAAATTTTTCCAAACGCTTTCCCGACCGATATTTCGATGTGGCAATAGCAGAACAACATGCTGTTAGCCTTGCGGCAGGCATGGCTTGCGACGGGGTAAAACCCGTCGTAGCAATCTACTCAACATTTTTGCAGCGCGGCTATGACCAGCTGATTCACGACGTGGCCTTGCAACAACTGGATGTGACCTTTGCGATAGACCGGGCGGGATTGGTTGGACAGGACGGACCCACACATCATGGTGCGTTCGACCTAAGCTTCCTGCGCTGTATCCCCAACATGGTTATAGGTGTGCCGTCTGATGAGAACGAAACACGTCAAATGCTTGTCAGCGCATACCGCCATACTGGGCCAGCCGCAATTCGCTACCCGAGAGGAAAAGGACCTGGAGTAGCGATTTCCGCGGAGATGACAGGGCTGGAAATCGGTAAAGCCGTTAAGGTTAGACACGGGGACCGTGTCGCCATAATTAATTTTGGTCCGCTACTCCCCGCAGCGGTACAGGTCGCGGAGCAGCTTGGAGCTACCGTTATTGACATGAGATGGGTTAAACCTATGGATATCAGCATGGTGGAAAACCTCGCTCAGAATCACGACTTGTTGGTAACACTGGAGGAGAATGCGATAGCTGGTGGAGCAGGCTCCGGTGTCAACGAATTTCTAGCACAAAACAACATTTTGACACCAACGCTCAACATTGGTCTCCCAGACAATTTCGTGGAACACGGCTCTCATGATGAACAGCTTGCCTGGTCGGGCTTAAATGCCGAGGAGATTCTCCGCACAATCAGCGAACGCCTTGAGAGTCTAGGAGCGGTTGAAGTACCACAGGAAAAGATATTTCTAAACTGAGCGAACTAGATGAACGATAAGAAAAAAACAGCACTGATTACTGGCGTAACAGGTCAGGATGGCGCTTATCTATCTGAACTTTTGCTGTCAAAGGGCTACGAAGTGCATGGAGTGCGACGGCGTGCTTCTATGTTCAATACGGCTCGAATCGACCACCTTATCAAGGATATTCATGAAGCAGATGTCAATTTTTTCTTACATCACGGAGACCTGACCGATTCATCCAGTCTGATCGGGATCATACAGAAAGTTCAACCCGACGAAATTTACAACCTCGCTGCTCAAAGCCACGTAGCGGTATCATTTGAGTTGCCAGAATATACAGCCAACAGTGATGCGCTGGGTACTCTCAGAATACTGGAGGCTATTCGCATGCTAGGAATGGAGAAGAGCGTTAAGTTTTACCAGGCCTCCACCTCCGAACTCTATGGAAAGGTAGTGGAAACCCCCCAATCAGAAAGCACACCATTCTATCCCCGCAGCCCGTACGCAGTAGCGAAACTTTATGCTTATTGGGCTACGATAAATTATCGTGAGGCATACGGAATATACGCCTGCAATGGCATCCTTTTTAATCATGAATCCCCACTTCGCGGCGAACACTTTGTCAGTAGGAAGATAACGCGTGCGTTAACAAGAATAAAAATCGGTATCCAAGATTGCCTCTACCTTGGGAATATGGACGCGATGCGGGATTGGGGCCACGCCAAGGACTACGTTGAAGCGCAGTGGTTAATGCTGCAACAACCTGAGGCGGAAGACTTTGTGATAGCCACCGGTCAGCAATACAGTGTTCGTCATTTCGTTCACATTGCTTCGGATTTGCTGGACATGCCTATTACTTGGAAGGGCAGCGGTCTCGAGGAGAAAGGCTACGACGATCAGGGCAATGTTAGGATTGCGATTGACGCGAGATACTTTCGACCAACAGAAGTCGAGACGTTATTGGGTGACCCCAGCAAAGCGAAGGAAAAATTGGGGTGGACGGCCAAAACAAGTTTCGAAACCCTGGTAGCAGACATGGTCAAATCTGATCTAATAAATGCAGAGCAGGAAAAACTTCTAGGTGAACATAGAGCGGAAAATTAGCCAAGCGTGCAGACCGATGCCGCAATCACCTCACAACATCAAATAGCTAGTATGAAGCCATGAAACTGGTTCGTAACCTATTCGCGGGGCTAACTAACTCAGCCTGGACAGCCATTGTTACTTTTGCAACTGTGCCGATCTATCTCAAGTTTGTCGGGATAGAAGCCTACGGTCTCATCGGTTTTTTTGCCACCACACAGGCGCTCCTGCAACTACTTGACCTAGGGCTAGCTCCCACCATCAACCGAGAAATCGCTCGACATTCTGCCTCTGGCGATACCATTGGTGCGGCAACAACTCTTCACACCCTGGCAATAATCTACTGGTTAATGGCGGCACTTCTGGCTTTGCTATTTCTTATAGGCGCCAGCACAATTTCTGAACACTGGCTAGGGGAGAACACACTGCCAACAAAAACCACAGCCAATGCCATATTGTTAACTGGCTTGGTTATTGCTTGCAGATGGCCACTGGGTCTGTATCGCGGGGCTCTACTCGGCGCACAACGTCTAGCCACCGCTAGCGTTATCAACATCATCATGGTGACATTATCCAGTATTGGCGCTGTAGCAATTCTGGCATTTGTATCTGCGACTATCGAAGCGTTCTTCCTATGGCAGCTGGCGATAAGTTTGCTGCATGTATTTGTCCTTAGACACGCAACATGGAAAGTAATCGGGCATCGCACCCTGGCTAAATTTAGCGTCAGCACATTGAAACGTATTTGGCTGTTTTCAGCTGGGATGGCCGGTGTTGCGGCTACGGGAATAATCCTTGCACAACTGGACAAAGTACTACTGAGCAATTTACTGGGTCTGGAGGCATTCGCACACTACACGCTCGCCTTCATGGTCGCCAGTGGGCTCTATATCTTACTGACGCCAACCTTTAGTGTTATTTATCCCAAGCTCTCAGTTTTTGTCAGCGAGAAGAATATCGCTGAGCTCGAGAAAATGTATCACAGCGGTACCAAAATACTGTGTGCTGTATTGTTCCCTGTTGCAATAACTGCAGCTTTCTTTTCTCATGATCTTGTCTATGCATGGACGGGGAATGCCGAACTAGCTCACGCGGTAAAGCCTATTGTGCAAATTGCAATCCTGGGAACGGCTTTAAATGGCGCAATGCACTTCCCTTATGCACTGCAGTTGGCCTTTGGCGCGTCACATCTACCACTGCTCATCAATATTGTACTTATCGCTATATTCATTCCGCTGATATTTCTATTTGTCGAGCAATTCGGGGCGCTAGGCGGTGCGATGGCATGGCTGTGTGTCAACGCGATCTATCTTGTCTTGGGCAGCTGGATTACCCATCGAAGTTTTCTAAAGAATAGCGGTGTCAGTTGGCTCCTTAGAGATGTAGCAGCACCATTACTAATAAGCTCGGCTATCATCTTACCCGGCGGGGCGTTCGTGCTAAGTCTGAACTATGGTACCTATATAAATCTTTTATGTGCGGCCGGCCTGGCAGGGGTCGCCTGTACTGTTATCGCAATGCTAATGCTTCGGGATGAGTTTGAGGAATACAAAAACGGTGCGCGAACTGGTTTAGCGAACACTTGAATTATAAGCATTGCGCAATGTCCCCTATCGAGATACGAATCGATCTCACAAATGAATATCCCACTTTTTCGCAACCTTCATTTTCTGATCATGGCTCAGCAACTTACGAAAGGCGTATTTGACGGATCGAAGGAGCGCGACCTTTAGTATTTCTCGTTGGAATTTCCACAGCACAGGGCCCGGCACATGTTTAACGTTGGAATCCGGATTCGATTTAAAATCTTGCTTCTGCCCAAATCCAAGATAACGCGAAATCTCATCGTTAAAGTTCGTAATGAAGGCAGGATTCACCACAATCTCCTCGGCATTACGGTTATTGGAATCAACCTGAAAAAATATTGATTTCCGTGTAAACCCCTTTGTGACGATTGGCTTGGCCCGGTGAATCCCATAAGTATCATAAATGACAATACTACCGGCCGGCATGTTAAAAGTTTCTATCCTTTCACTGTATGTGTCTTCGATATACTTGTTGGTATAGTTGTAACTCCATTCTCCAGACTTCCTATCTTTGTATGAGTTCGAGATGAGCTGGAACTCACCATCAAACACGTCGTTCACATAGAGAATAAAGATGAGGCCATCAGTGTCTGTCACCATTCCCTCATTAGTGACATTATCAGCGTGCCACTCCATGCTGTGACCATAAGAAGTTTCATAGTAACGGTGGCATTTGAGACGAAATTTATCCTCAAAAGCTTCTCTGCAGATACTCAACATTTTCTCGGAAACAATATAATCGTAGTAGCATCTAGACACAGAAAATGCTTGGGGGAAAAAATACTGGTTGTTCAACCAAACGGGCGAGGGAGTATTTTTGTTGATCGCGGGCGTGAATTCCCCAAGTTCACCGCCCAATTTCTGTAAAAACGCACTATTTACAGCTTTTTCAAAAGAAAAATAGCCGGCGGATTCAAGTCGCTAGTGCAATCGGTGGGTTGATCCCAAACAGTACTTGGTTGGGGGTTTTAAAGTCCAGACATTTTCTTGGCCGGTTGTTAAGTTTATCAAAGATTCTCTGGACACACTCCGGCGTCATATCATCAAAGCTAGATCCTTTCGGGGCGTATTGGCGGATCAGACCATTTGTATTCTCATTCAATCCCCGCTCCCATGAATGGTAAGGGTGCGCGAAGTAGCTTTCAGCCTGCAGCTGTTGGGCGATAACCTCGTGTAAGGCAAACTCCTTGCCGTTATCATAGGTCAGTGTTTCTACCGGGGCGGCTAAGGGGGAAAGCGCCCCAAGTATCGCTTCCTTGACGGCCTTCGCCGTTTTATTGGGGGCCAGGGCGATCACTGTGAAACGTGTCTTTCTCTCAACAGCCGTCATCAGTACGGAGCCACCCAAGCGCCCAATGATAAGGTCCATTTCCCAATCACCAATACGCTTGCGCTCATCAACAATCGCTGGACGCTCGTCGATACTTACCCGGTTCTTTAGCTGCCCGCGCTTGTCTGGGCTCCCGTAACGCTTCTTACGTTTCTTTTGGCAGCGCAAGTGGGCATGGAGGTCGCCCCCGGCCTTCTTGTCGATCAGAATGTACTGATAAATCCATTCTGGACTAACAGATTGCAGGATTGATTTTGCTAGCCAACCGCTGATCTGCTCTGGACTCCATTCCTCCCTCAGTAGCGATTCAACCCGCTGCCAGGTTATCTCTGTAATACGTGTATGGGTGTGGTGATGCTGCCGTTCAGTGGCAAAACGCTGGGCCTGCTGGGGCCTATAACCACGCAAGCCCGTATTGCGACCAAGCTCTCTGCTAATTGTCCCAGGGCTTCGTCTAAGCTCTCTGGCTATGGCTTTTTGTGTAAAACCAGCTTTTAAAAATGCTTCAATCTGGTATCGTTCGTATTCGGTCAACTGTGTATAGTTCATGTGTAATTTCCTTGGTCGAGAAAATGGCACTGGATTGTACCAGTTGGCCACCTGCTCTAGAAATTGCACTTATGACTTGAATCTAAGGCCTCTTTCCTTGATACTATCGACAATAGTAGCGGGCTCGACGGACAGGAATTCATCGCAGAACATTGCCATTTGAATTTACTCACCTTTAAGGTAGTTATGATACCGATCGGAGAATAGAAGGCCTCTCGACTAAAGTCCATCAGGAACATGGACATAAATAAGAAGCGCAATAGAAAACTCTGTGAAATGCACAAATCTAAAGCCAGCGCTGTATGAAGAAACTGGAGATTAGAAAGCATCTTGAAAGAGTAAGAAGCCCAGACATACTAAGCTGGGCAAAACTGTATTGATCTGACACAAGCCAACTGAAAGCGGAAATAATAATGACACTCGAAGTACTGCAATCCAAGCAACAGATAGCCCAATCTCGGGTTGAACTTAAGCAACGGGGGATGTCGCACACCAACACTATATGGCGCAAAATACTAAAAAAAGCCAGGCTTTCAAGAACGCTCTCTGTAGGCGAGGATGCCAAAAGCTGGGATGTCTTACGAACCGCTCAATATATTGAGAAAAATCTACCTAAAGACGCCGAGATACTCGACATTGGCTGTTACTGCTCGGAAATTTTACCCAGTTTGCACAAGCTCGGCTATAGCAGTATGACAGGCGTGGACCTCAACCCCAACATAAGCCTGATGCCTTATGCGGACAGCATTAGCTATACAAAACAAAATTTTCTGGGTACTAATTTTGACGATGAATCGTTTGACGCAATTACCTCGATCTCGGTAATTGAGCACGGGTTGAACGCGCCAGCTCTATTGGGCGAAATGTCACGACTCCTCAAACCCGGTGGGATCTTGATTTCCTCCTTTGACTACTGGCCGGAAAAAACCGATACCGGGGAAACCACTTTTTTTGACATGAGTTGGCTGATTTTTTCACGTGAGGAGATAGAGGCGTTTATTGAACAGGCAGCAGATTACAATTTGCAACCGGCAGGAGAAATGTTCGGCGACGCCTCGGAGCGCGCGATCTCCTGCGAGGGCTTCGACTACACTTTCGGTTGGCTGGTTCTGGAGAAAAAAGCGGCCTCATGACTATTATGATGGTCAGCGGCTCATATCCTCCAATGGTATGCGGTGTCGGTGACTATACAGCCAAACTGGCCCAGGAGATCGCCAGACTTCAACCGAGGCCCGTTGTAGTGTTAACAGGCACAGGTGGAAGCACCGGTGACACTAAAGGCCTGGGTGTAAAAGTACACAGATCGATGCCAGACTGGTCACTGTCTGAGTTAGCTACTCTGGTAAAAATAATCCTGTCCGAGAAACCGGATGTGGTTCATTTTCAATATCCGACGGCCGGCTATCGCAAGGGGCTTACTCCGTGGCTGGCTCCTCTAGTTGCCGGGTTGATGGGATTCAAAGTTGTACAAACCTGGCATGAGGGCTACAACCTCAGGCAAACGCCGACCATGCTCCTCAAAGCTATCGCGCCTGGCCGATTGATCGTGGTTAGACCCAACTACGCTGATTTCATAAGACCTTGGTTGAAGTGGATACTCCCTCTAAAAAAATGTACCTACATCGCCAGCGCATCGACCATCCCAAAAGCCATGCTCACCAGTCAAGAAGCACAACAGCACAGAAAAAGCTTTCCAGAGGGCAAAAAGTTACTCGTCTTTTTCGGTTTCGTTCATCGCGATAAAGGCGTCCACAGGATATTCGATTTTGCGGACCCGGAGATCCATCACATCATTGTTGTGGGCCCAACGAGTAAGTCGGATGAATATTGTCGTGATATACAGGCTCGATGCATCAGTTCACAGTGGAAAGATAGCAGCGAGATGATGGGGCACCTCCGCGAGGGAGAAGTTGCAGACCTTCTTTCGATCGCGGATGCCGTGGTCCTCCCCTTCGAAAAAGGTGGCGGGAAGTGGAATACATCGATAGAGGCCGCAAGAATAAATGGCACCTTCGTATTAACTACCTCGTTGACTGAGACAGGTTACTCTTCTCAAGAAGACGTCTACTATGCCCAGCCAGGGAATGTCTCTGAAATGAAGACAGCTTTAGCCAGGCGCTTGGCGGACGGTTACAAACCCGACAATTCACAGTACGAAACAAACCCCTGGCGCCGTATTGCCAAAGAGCATCTACACATCTACAACAGTCTCCTGCCGCTTGAACGCCGCTTTCCCGAGCTGACGGGATCGGACATCAACAATGATTAAGTTGTCGATTTGTATTCCGACCTACAATTTTGCCGATTTTATTGGAGAAACTTTGCAGTCCATCGCCGACCAACTGGACGATCGGGTCGAAGTCGTGGTGGTCGATGGTGCGTCTACGGATAACACAGGAGATGTTGTCCGCACTTTCACAAATACCTACCCTAATATTAGATACCACCTTTTGGAAGAAAAAGGCGGTATTGATGTAGATATGGCTCGGTCCGTCGAGTTGGCTCGGGGAGAATTTTGTTGGCTTTTTAGCAGCGATGACGTGATGTGTCACGATGCGCTAGTGTAGGTCGTCGTAAATAGTGTACCATATAGTCTCTTCCCTATATAGAGAGCTTGTCGTGCGTGTTGCAGTAGAAATTGTTTTGTCTGATGACGAAGTTTTGGGTTTGAGTAAGTTATCTAAATCGCGTTCTGTCTCGGTCCGATTGGCGGAGCGTTCACGAATTGTTCTTCTGGCCGGCAAGGGCATGACCAATGAAGAGATCGGTTTTGAACTGGGCATTACGAGACAGAAAGCGGGCCGCTGGCGAGAACGCTATGCAGACAGTGGAGTCGAAGGCATCAGCCAGGATGCGTATCGGCCAGGGCGAAAACCGAAAATCAGTTCACGCAAGGTTGCACAGGTGATCAGACTCACGACGCAAGAGACACCGGAAAACGCTACGCATTGGAGCCAGCGTCTCATGGCAGATAAGGCCGGCATTAGCATGTCCTCGGTGGGCAGGATATGGAAAAGCCACGGTTTGAAGCCACACCGAATAAATACATTCAAGGTATCGAACGATAAAGAGTTTGCCGAGAAGTTGGAGGCAATCGTCGGCCTTTACTTATCACCGCCAGAAAATGCCATTGTTTTCAGTTGTGATGAAAAGAGTCAGATACAAGCACTGGATAGAACGCAGCCGGGCTTGCCGATGAAAAAAGGCAGGGCGGCGACAATGACCCATGACTATAAACGTCATGGCACCACGACCTTGTTTGCGGCATTGAACATCTTGACAGGGGAAGTGTTAGGTACCTGCGCCGAACGGCATCGCCATCAAGAATGGTTGAAGTTTCTCCGCCAAATAAATAAGTCGACGCCCAAGGATAAAGAGATTCATATTATCTGTGACAACTACGCCACACATAAGCACCCGAAGGTAAAAAGCTGGCTGAAATATCACCAGCGATTCCATGTGCACTTTACGCCAACCAGCGCATCGTGGTTAAACATGGTGGAGCGGTTTTTTCGGGAGCTAACTGAAAAGCAATTGAAACGAGGTGTCTTTAGCAGTGTGGAAGAGCTTGAGCAAACAGTCATGGCGTTCATTGAGACTCATAATCAAGCGCCAGCGCCTTATATCTGGACCAAATCCGCGAGTGACATATTGGAGAAAGTGAAGCGTGGCAGAGAGAAACTTAATAAGTTACAAACTGTTTGACGACCTACACTAGGGCGGCTAATCCCGCAGCTAAAAACCGACATCGATGTGCTCCTATGCGCTCACACCAATTGCACCTTTGATATGTCACCCATTGGTCCACATCCTGTACTGAATGTCAGTCACGACAGTACTTACGATTTTCAGTACTCAAGCGATCGCCAGGACTATTTCGATGCTGCGGTGACCACCGAAGCTTTTTTCAGTTTTATGAGCGGGTTGGTTGTGAGGAAATCTCGTTGGGACTCTACGACCCTCAACCCAGAATTCGTTGGAAGCTGCTGGGCACATGCAGCACGACTATTCGAGATCAATCAAGCACAAGCACTAAAGGTAAAGCATATCAAAGCTCCCTTGCTTTTGCGCAGAGGGGGCAACGATTCGTTTGCCAGTAATGGATTAGTCAATCGCTACGCAATCGCCATTCGTGGATACAATAAAATAGCCGATACTTATTTTGGCAAAGAAAGTCGAGAAGCCTGGAACATACGCCGGACCCTAAGGAATGAATACAAATTCAGGAGTTTTCTCTACGCCAAGTTTTGTTGCTATACAAACCCCCAAAAGGAAAGTCTACCCCTTTTGAATTCACTGGTTGATCAGTTTTACTGCGAGCAAAGAATAAAGCACAAAATTTACAGAGCTCTCTACCGCTGCGCATCCAAGATACCTCTTGCACTCATGATATCAGTGTTTCGATTTCTTAAGGGAGGAGGCAAGATATGAGCGAGACTCCGATTCCTTTTCCTGAAAATCTCGAGGTCGATTCCACGGAGACTGGCGCGCGCGATAGCGACTATACCGAAATTAAACTATCCATTTGTATTGCTAGCTATAAAAGAGGCGATGTAATAGGACAGACATTGGAGAGTATCGCTCAACAACTCACACCAGAAGTCGAGGTTGTCGTGTTCGATGGGAACTCTGGGGACAATACAAGGAGCGCTGTGCTCGAGTACCATGAATTGAACCCCAACATTCGCTACTTCAACGAAGAAATTAACTCAGGTGTCGACCAGGACTTTGATAAGGCCGTGGGTTACGCGCGCGGCAAGTTCTGCTGGCTGATGACGGACGATGACCTACTCGAGGAGCAAGCGATAGCGCAAGTAATGCGTGAACTTCAATCCAACCCAGAGTTGGTAGTAGTAGACGCAAAAGTCATGAATAGCGATTTTTCCCGGACGCTTCAAAACAGCCGTATGTTCCTGAATCAAGATCTTTACTTCGACAGCGCAAACGATCACTTTCTTGAGGCTGCAGGCGATCAGCTTTCATTTATCGGCTGCGTGATCATAAATCGTGAACTCTGGCTCTCCAGAGAGCGAGCGCAGTTTTATGGTTCTCTCTTTATACACGTCGGCGTAATACTTCAATCTCCGCCTATACAGAAGATTATTGTACTAGCCAAACCCTTAGTCAAAATTCGATATGGCAACGCGATGTGGACACCTAGAAGCTTTGAAATCTGGATGTTCTTATGGCCGTTTATAATCTGGTCTTTCCCGGGCTTTTCCGACAGCGCGAAGCAATCTGTCTGCCCGAGGCAACCATGGCGAGACTCTATGTCACTACTCAAGCACAGGGCGAAGGGAAGTTACACCAGTAAAGTACATCGTCAATTTATTCGCGATATTTCTTCCGGATGGGTCCGATGGCGCACGAGATCAATCGCCTGTATTCCCGCTTCACTAGCTAACTTCTGTGCCGTAGCATATGTGGTTATTCTGAACAGGCAAGCCAGAATGGGACTGAACGATTTGTTGGAAAGTCCACACGCATCAATCGCAAGCAGGTTTCTTTCCCGCGCTCTTCCACTGTCGGATCTCCATAAATGAAAACCGCAATTATCACTGGCATAGCAGGTCAGGACGGGAAGTACCTGAGCCGCCTACTACTGGAAAAAGGCTACAAAGTAGTAGGCACGACGCGCCATCAAGACACCGCCAGACATAAACTGTCCGATGAAATTGCCTCTGGACTTGAGCTTTATCAGCTCGACCTTGGAGATGAGACGGCCATCGCAGACTTGATTAATAACACAGCTCCGGACGAGTTCTACAATCTGGCCGCGTTTGCCAGAGGGTCAACCATGTGGGACCAGGCAGTGGAGCTCAGTGAAACCAATGGAATGGCCGTGGCCCGCATACTTGAGGCAATCAGGAACAACGACCCAACAATTCGATTTTGCCAAGCCTCTAGCAGTGAAATGTTTGGGCAAGCGCTCATATCACCGCAAACCGAGGGTACTGGGTTTGCCCCTAGAAGCCCCTACGGCGCGGCGAAGCTTTATGCTCACAACATGGTCAACATCTACAGAGCACACCACGATCTATTTGCCTGCTCTGCCATTCTCTTCAATCACGAAAGCCCGGAGCGCAGCACCGACTTTGTAACGAGAAAAATCACTCAGTGCGCAGCAAAAATCAAACTAGGTATGGCTAAAACCTTGGCGTTAGGAAATCTGGAGGCATGCAGAGATTGGGGTTTCGCAGGAGATTATATGCAGGCCATGTGGATGATGTTACAACATGAGTCAGCGTCCAATTACATCGTGGCCACTGGAGAAGTCCAATCTGTGCGCAAACTCTGCGACATAGCCTTCTCTCATTTAGGCTTGGACTACTCCGACTACGTCACAAGCGAAGCTGATTATTATCGTGAAAGAGAAGAAATCCAACTGGTAGGGGATAGCTCCAGAGCCCGAACGGTTTTGGAATGGAGCCCTCAAGTGAGTTTTTCAGATCTTATCCATACTATGGTCGATCACGACCTCGACATTCTACAAAGAACACAGGAATAGGAAATTCGAAATGCCCGAGCAAATCAAACAGTGCAGAATATGCGGAAATACTCACCTGGAACAAGTTCTGGACTTGGGCGAACAGGTTCTGACTGGTGTCTTTCCGGCCGCAGCTAACGAAGTCGTAAGTTCTGGCCCCATTAGGCTAGTAAAATGTCATGGGGAAGAGGCTTGCGGACTCTTACAGCTGCAACACAGCTATGACCTCGACGAGATGTACGGAGAAAACTACGGTTACCGCTCAGGCCTCAACCTCGCAATGGTTCAGCACCTTGACGAAAAAATAAAGCGTATCCTTTCCCAACACAAACTTCCGCAAGATGCCCTGATCATCGATATTGGGGCAAATGATGGCACAACCTTGCGCTCGTATCCCGCTGAAGGATTAAACTTGGTTGGCGTTGATCCCACTGGCATCAAATTCAAAGAATATTACCCCGAACATATAGCGCTCATAGCAGACTTTTTCACTGCAGGCCTAATAGAACAGCGCTTCCCTAATCAGAAAGCCTCAATCGTGACGTCCTTCTCTATGTATTACGACCTAGAGAACCCAATGACTTTCATGCGCGATGTACACTCAGTTCTTGAGGAAGGCGGTATATGGGTCTTTGAGCAAAGCTATATGCCAACCATGCTCGCCATGAACTCCTACGATACCGCCTGCCATGAACACCTCGAATACTATGCGATGAAACAAATCGCGTGGATGGCTGACAGGGTAGGCTTTTCCTTGCTGGACGTGGAGCTCAATGATGTCAATGGTGGCAGTTTTTCAATCACCGCCATGAAGACATCCAGAGTTCAGCATGATGATGAGG
This sequence comes from Halioglobus sp., assembly GCA_965262875.1. Taxonomy (GTDB): domain Bacteria; phylum Pseudomonadota; class Gammaproteobacteria; order Pseudomonadales; family Halieaceae; genus JBALVT01. Next base: position 711,553 of record OZ253569.1, on the reverse strand, counting down.
TGCTGGCGCTCATCGCGCGCGAAGAATCAGAAGGCTTGGACACACTAGCTCCCTATCTTGCTTTTGCTGAAAGGGTGAGCGCAAGCAAGTCGGCCCTGCGCGAGTTTTTAGCAGAGGCTGCCAAGGCAGGCAAACGGGTCTGCGCCCTCGGCGCTTCCACAAAGGGTAATGTGCTGCTGCAGTATTGCAACATAACAGAGAAAGACATCGAAAAAATTGGCGAGGTAAACGAAGACAAATTTGGGAAATTCACTCCCGGCACGCTAATCCCAATTGCATCAGAAATGCAGCTTCTGGAAGAACAGTTTGACTACCATCTAGTCCTTCCCTGGCATTTCAGGACTTTCTTTGTGAACGCCAAACACCTAAAAGGAAGGACCCTGGTATTTCCTTTGCCAGAAATAGAAATACATGGCTCTTCTCCGCTTTGTTGAGTGATTCTAGGTTTTCAAATAGAACATAGATTGATTATCTGGGAGGGATGATTGTCTAATTTTGAGTTTGAAGTACTCGGTATCCCTGATGCCCCTGGCGCGCTTACGGATCATTCCTATACTGACATTACCAGCCTCTATCCTGGCGCTTGTTAGCTTGTGTTTTGCATAATTGCAGATGCCGACACAATGTTTTCTGAGCGATTTTGCGAACTTTTTCAGATAGAGCATGTGTGACTGATCTGCTATCAAGCACCAACTTTCCAGTTGCTCTGCCATCCCCTCAAATGAAGTGGCACTCCACAGATACTGAAGCTGTTCTTTTAAAACGTAGAGCGCATTCAGGTTGCTATTGCTATCCAACAACGTTTGCAGCTTGTTACTTTGTTTCTCACTCAACTTATCCGCATTTTTGAGCAACAGATAATGCGTCCCCTTCATCAGTTTTTTACCATTCGGATCGGCCTTCCTGAACTCAAGCCGGCGCTGATTATGGATAGCTTTGCTGTAATTTTTCATGACGTGAAAACGGTCAAACACAATGTCTGCCAACGGCAAGCACTCCCTGACAGCCTTTTGATAAGCAGGGCCCATATCCATAGCTACGGCCTTGATTTTACTGGATGTATCCGGGGAGAGATGTTTTAGAAATCTTGCAAACACCTCGGCAGTTCGACCAGCTTCCACCCAGACCAGATGACCTCCGACCATATCGTAGACCACCGTCATATAGTCATGGCCTTTCGCCCTGGCAACTTCATCGACACCAATATATTCCAAGCCAGTCAACTGTGCAGGATCAAGCGCAGGGAGCGTTTCCATCAGGTATGCCTTGTCGATATTCTTTACTGTCTCCCATCGTATCCCCAAATGCCTGGAGACGGCCTGAATAGACATATGGCGGCATAATCCACTGATCAGTCGGCAAAACCGGTGGGTGAAACGGCACCCTTTATCGACAAAATCACACGCCTCAATGCGGCGCTCACCCTTGCTAATAAACACTTGGGCCAGTTCAATGTCGAGCACACATGGATACCCAAAAAGGGGGATATCCTTAACCTGCCGGCGAATATGCTGGTTGATAGTTCCCTTCTTGCCTGTGGTGGGGTCTATAGTGCTCCTGCGGGCGTCCCGGCTACAGTGAATAACAATCTTGTCACCCTCTTCGTCCAGTTTAATTTCATTTACACGTTGCCCCGTGAGGTTTAAAATATTCCGTGAGATGTTGATGGTCATATACCTGCCCTATGTAAAGTTGTCATAAACCAAACATATCAACAGGTTACTTGATGGTCAGCATCTTTTTTCACTCAACAAAGCGGAGAAGAGCCAAATACATGTTGTCTGAACCAACTGCTACAATTCCCTTTTTGATAACGTGAGAGCTGAACGGTGGCATCCCGAAAAAACGAAAGTGAAACGGCCCAGGCGATGACTTTTGAAGCTTCCCTTGAGAAGCTGGAAAGCATTGTTTCAACAATGGAGTCGGGTGATATCTCTCTAGAAGAGTCTCTGAAGGCATTTGAGGAAGGTATTAAGCTGACGCGCCACGCGCAAAAGTCATTGACCGAAGCGGAACAAAAGGTTGAGGTTTTACTGGAAAGCAGTGGTGAAATTGTTGGAAAACCTTTTCTGGAGCCTGAGGAATAGGGGTGACTCCAACGTTTCAGGATTTTCTGGCTTCCTGCCAAAACCGGTGCGCACAATCTCTACCCTTGATGATGGGAGGCCCATCTTCGGAATACCTGTCGCCTGACAGCAGTTCGCTGGAGAAAATTTTCGAGGCGAGCAATTATTCACTGTCGAACCCCGGCAAACGAATCCGCCCCGTTTTAGTCTATGCAGCAGCTGCGGCTCTAGGTCGGCCCATTGATACACCGGGCCTTGATCATGCAGCCTGTGCAGTAGAGATGATTCATACCTACTCCCTGGTACATGACGATCTACCGGCCATGGACAATGACGACCTACGCCGTGGTATGCCCAGCTGTCACAAAGCCTATGACGAGGCGACCGCTATTCTCGCCGGAGACGGTCTGCAAGCACGCGCATTCGAGTTGATTTGCGAATCACCCGATCCCGGCGCCAGCCAAAAACTCAAAATGATAAAAATACTCGCGGCTGCGGCTGGCCCAAGGGGCATGGTGGGAGGACAAATGATCGATATCGCCTCATTGGGCCGTGAGGTTAATCTGAAAGAACTCACAGACATGCATGTTTGTAAAACGGGTGCATTGATTCGTGTGGCTTTATCCTTGGGTGCTATTGTCGTCGGTGCGCGGCAGCACCATCTCCAGGCGCTAGATGAGTATGGGAGACATATTGGCCTCGCTTTCCAAGTAGTAGATGACATTCTGGACGTAGAAGGCAGTGACGAATCTCTGGGAAAGACTGCGGGAAAAGATGCTGAGGCCAATAAGCCTACTTACGTTAAATTGTTGGGGTTGGAAGGCGCCAAGGTAGAGGCAGCGCGTTTGCTGGAAGCCTCGCTCGAGGCCCTCGTGGGGTTTGGCGAATCTGCAGATAGGCTGCGCCAGATCGCCGAATACATCGTAAACCGTAAAAACTAGTCACCTGGCCCCCGCGTTGTGAGGCTAGCCCTTTTGACCAAACATATGACCCAACTTACCCGTCTTGGTTTCCAGGTATTTCTCGTTGTGGGGGTTTCTGCCCGTCTCCAAGGCTATGCGTTCCACAACCTTAACACCAAGCTCTTCCAGAGCATTCACCTTGCGCGGGTTGTTAGTCATCAGGCGAACTGCGTGGATATCCAGATGTTGTAGCATAGGCAACAACAGGCTGTAATCGCGCATATCGGCACCAAAACCCAATCGTTCGTTGGCCTCGACTGTATCGGCACCTTCGTCCTGTAGCTTGTAGGCTTTGATCTTGTTGAGCAGGCCTATCCCGCGCCCTTCCTGACGCAAGTAGAACAAGACTCCAACTCCATTTTCCGAGATCGCCTGCAGGGCTGCTTGCAGCTGGCTCCCGCAATCGCAGCGCATACTAAACAGGGCGTCGCCCGTTAAACACTCCGAGTGAACACGAGCCAGCACAGGCCCGGGGCCCGACAAGTCGCCCATAGTCAGAACAAGGTGCTCTTTATTGGAGGCCGGGTCTTCGAAGCCGTGCATTTCGAAATCTCCCCAAGCAGTGGGAAGACGGGAGGATTCTACGTAACGTACTGACACTCGGGTTGTCCGTGAGCAAGGGCCGAGCAGTTTATCAGGTGTGTGGCCGGCTTGCGAGGCACAGTCTTTTCCAATATGAAATGAGCCTGAAACCCGGGAATGTGGCGGAAGTTGATTCCAACATAAAATGAGCCTGAAATAGTCCTTGTAGTCGTTCATGATCAGCGGATGAAAACGATCATGAGCTTAGAACATCTGAATACCCTGGGTGCCATCAAACAGTTTCTCGACGGCACACAGGAAGTAGCCTTCAACGTGGCCACTGAGAAATCTGAACGCTATCGCTGGGTACAGAAGGCACTGGTGAAGCACCGATACTTACAGCTTGGCAAAACAGACCGGGGAACCGTCACCCGCTACCTGATAAAGGTAACCGGCTACTCCCTGGCCCAGACCAGGCGCCTGATACGCCAATACGTCAAAACAGGCACCGTCTCGGTGAAACCAGCTCGGCGTAATGGCTTCAAGCGCGCCTACACTGACGCCGATATACGCCTATTGGCGAGTATGGATGAGCGACATGGTCAGCCCAGCGGCGCGGTACTTAAAAAGCTCTGTGAGCGGGCTTATCAGCGCTTTGGCCAAGCCGACTATCGACGCTTGGCGGGTATTTCGGTTTCTCACCTGTACAACCTGCGGGCCTCCAAGACCTACCAGAGGCAGCGCTGTGTCTTGACAAAGACACGACCTAAGGCCGCCTCTATTGGCCAGCGGCGCAAACCTTGCCCGAACGATCAACCAGGCTATATCCGCATTGACTCTGTCCATCAAGGTGATCAGGACAAACGCAAAGGAATCTACCACGTCAATGCCGTGGATGAGGTGACACAGTTCCAGATCATCGTCACGCTGGAACGTATTAGCGAGGCGTTTATGCTGCCAGCCCTCAGGCAGATTCTGGCTGCCTTCCCCTTTAAAATACGGGGCTTTCACGCAGACAATGGCGGCGAATATATCAACTACACCGTTGCTGAGCTTCTGGACAAGTTGCACATTGAATTTACCAAATCACGGCCCCGGCACAGTAACGACAATGGTTTGGTTGAGAGTAAAAATGGCTCGGTCATTCGCAAACTCTATGGCTATACCCACATACCTCAGCAGTACGCCACGGATTTCACTGAACTCAATAGCCATCAAGTCTACCGATACGTCAATTTCCACCGGCCCTGCTATTTCCCCACCACCATTATTGATGAGAAGGGCAAGGAGCGGAAGAAATACCGCTACGACGACATGATGACACCCTATGAGAAATTCCGCTCCCTGGCCAAACCCAGCCAATATTTAAAGCCGGGAATCACCTTTAGAAATCTGGATGCATTCGCCAATGAAATGACGGACAATGAGGCCGCTGAACAACTAAATTCAGCACGAGATCACTTATTTCAGCAACTCCATGAGCGACTCAAGATAAGGGCTTAATACACCCTCCCTTCAGGCTCATTTCATATTGGAAAATACTGGCACATTAATAGTCGCGCGCGAGCATCAATATGCCATCTTTTTCCTGCATCTGGACATGTTGCAGGTAAGTCATCCCCAGCAAGATCATGGTGGGATGAGTGCCACCTACAACCGACGCCTGTACATTATCTACGCGAATTCCACCGACATCGATTGAATCGAGGTTTACGACCCAGGCGCCGACTGTACCTGAAGCCGTTACTACCTGAGATGGAATGCCTGCGCTAAAATCCACCCCAAGAGCGGTAGCGTGCTCCGAATTCAGAGCAACGACATTGGCTCCGGTATCCACCAGCACCTTCATGGCACGACCGTTAATTGTCGCCTGAACGATGTATTGCATAGCCGAATCACGGGGGATACTCACCTGTCGAACCTTGGCCTGCTCGTAATTGCCTGTGATCCGCCGGGAAACCTTCAACTCGCGCCGCTTCCCATTCAATTCGATAACCGCCACCCGGGAATTGGCCTCGATCAACTTAACAGACCCGAAAGACTGCCCCGCTTTGAGCATTTTGCTGGTACCGGAAATCTTAAGCATTGCCGCATTGGTAAAAAGCGCCTGCACCTGAACATCCTGCGCCAAAGCTGATTTGCCGCCGAACAACATGGCCAGAGCAAGAACTACAAATGTTACTCCACTATATTTCAATCTAAATTCCTCTCAAACTATATCAGCGCTCGCGCAAGATGCAGGGTCGCGCAAGCGAGAATGCCGGCGACAATATCGTCAATCATAATGCCAAATCCCCCCTTAACCTTCTTATCCAGGGGCCCAATGGGCCAGGGTTTGATAATGTCGAAGATTCGAAACACCACAAACCCAGCGATAATCCAGGTCCATGTAGCCGGCAGTGCCCAAAGCGTAATCCAGTAACCGACAAACTCGTCCCAAACAATGCCCGGGTGATCGTGAACACCAAGTTCCCGGCTGGCCACTTCGCAAAACCAAATCCCGAGCAATGTCATCACGGCGATAAACACCGTGTACATTGGCAAAGAGAGGTCCGACACCAGCAGATACGCTGGAATTGCCACCAAAGTGCCCGCCGTGCCCGGAGCCCAGGGGGACAGCCCGGAGCCAAAGCCAAAAGCAAAGAACTGCATCGGCCGGGAAAATGGCCTCGGTTTGCTGCGATCTGCATCGAGACCACTATCGGAGGATGTGGGTAACTCTTCGTTCATGAAAGTCCCTGAATGGCGTTCATTTAAAAGTGCCTGTATCCGGATGGCGTGTCAATCTCGATACCACAATTCACACCCTCGCCCACGGTGACTTCGCCAATGCGTACACAAGCTTCCGGGATAGCCTGATCTGCCGGGAGGGTGAAACACAGCTCGTAGTCATCACCCCCGGTAAGAGCCCACAGCACAGACTGATCTGAGCTGGAATGGGATCGCAGCGCTTCGGACTGAGGTACAAGCTTGGGATCAATGCTGATACCGACGCCGCTGGCATCGGCGATGTGTCCCGCGTCTGCCAGTAAGCCATCGGAGATATCAATCGCAGCGTGAGCAACGCCCAACAGGGAACGGCCTAGTTCAATCTTCACAGCGGGGCGATAAAAGCGCTCCCACAAATACTCTGCATGCTTTGCATCGGGTTTCCAGGCGCCCTGCATGCAGGCAAGAGCGCCCGCTGCATCACCCAGCGGCCCAGAGACGCAAACCTGATCTCCGACTAGGGCACCACCGCGCAACAAACCTTGATCCAGAGGCAATGCTCCTAGAACTTGAACCGTCAAAGTCAGTGGGCCACGAGTGGTATCCCCGCCCACGAGGGGGATATTAAATGCTTTGGCCGCAGCTGCCAGGCCGTTGCTGAAAGCATTGAGCCAAAAGTCGTCCGCCTCGGGTAAAGTCAGTGCCAGAGTCATACCGATGGGCCGAGCGCCCATTGCAGCGAGGTCGCTCACGGCGACGGCGACGGCACGAAAACCCAGGTCTTCCGGAAACGCGTCTTCGGGAAAGTGCACACCCGATACAAGAGTATCTACCGAGGTAGCGAGACGCTCATCGGGCTGCAAACGTAAGATAGCGCAGTCATCGCCGACACTTAGATCGACGTGGGGTCCGCGCCCTAAGGAAGAGAAGTAGCGAGCAATAAGAGAAAATTCTGAGGAAGGCATTAGCCCGCGGCGTCAATTTCGACCTTGCGAAGCGTCCTGGCCACTTTGTCCAGAACACCGTTGATGTACTTGTGGCCATCGGTTGCGCCAAATTTCTTGGCCAGCGACACCGCTTCATTGATGACGACCTTATAGGGAACATCAATGCGCCTGGATAGCTCAAAGGTTCCCATGCGTAACAGGGTGCGCTCTATCGGATCCAGCTCATCCAGTTTGCGGTCCAACATCGGCTCGAGAATTTCTTCCAGCTCATCGATGCAAGCAGGTATCTCGTGAACCAGGGCGTGAAAATACTCTCCATCGACATGCGTGAAATCGTAGTCGTCACGAAACTCGGCTTCGATAATGGACAGTGATGCACCGGCCATATGCCATTGATACAATGCCTGCATGCCATAGTGCCGGGCTTTGCGACGCTCTGCCGCCAGAGTGCTGTGAACCGTTTTGCTCACTTCTAGAGTTGCCCTATCAAGCTAACCATTTCCAGGGCAGAAAGTGCTGCCTCTTCACCTTTATTCCCAGCTTTGCTACCTGAGCGCTCAATCGCCTGCTCGATAGTGTCGACGGTTAAAACACCGAAGGCCACGGGGATACCTGTATTCATGCTCACCTGAGAAAGACCCTTGGTGCACTCGCCCGACACATATTCAAAATGAGGAGTGCCTCCACGTATCACCGCACCCAGAGCGATGAGCGCATCTACCCCACCCTTCTGGGCCACCTTCTGACATATCAGGGGAATTTCGAAAGCGCCGGGAGCGCGCACAATGGTAATTTGATCATCAGCAACGCCGTGGCGTTTAAGAGTATCCAGAGCACCTTCTAGCAAATGCTCCACGACAAAGCTATTCCAGCGACCAACCACTAGTGTGTAGTTGCCTTTGCCGCCCACGAAATTTCCCTCGATCGTTTTAATATCACTCATAACTGCTATTCCCCTCTGTACGTGCTTTTCGCTTTTCTTCGCCGGGTCTAACTTTCACCGGGGCTCACAAAATCCAGAACTTCCAAGTCGAAACCTGCTATTGCATTGTACTTGATGGGCGCTCCCATCAGGTGGATTTTTCCAACCCCAAGATCTTTGAGAATTTGCGAGCCAAGGCCCACCGTCGTATAGCTATCGGGTGCATCAAGTGCGCCCTGGGATTCATTGCCCAAGGCCAAATCGATACTTTCGAGGAGCTGCTCGGGCCCTTCTCGTCTGGCCAACAAAACAACGACCCCCCGCCCACTTTCCGCAACGGCTTTCAGGCATTCGCCAATACCCCAGGATTGCAGACCGGGAATTTCTGTTCTCACCAGATCTCTTAAGGTGGAGTTTACGTGCACCCTCACAAGGGTAGGTTCTTGCGGGGAAATGTCTCCCTTAGACAAGGCGAAATGAGCGTCACCCTGTGTCTGATCGCGGTAGGCAGTCAACCGAAATTTACCATAGGCTGTGTCGATCTCGCCTTCGCGCACTCTGTGAATACTGCGCTCGTTCACCATGCGAAAATGAATCAGATCGGCAATGGTGCCTATCTTTAAATCGTGCTGATTGGCAAAATCCACCAGCGCGGGCCCATCGGCCAGTTCTCCCTCGAGTGTGAGAATATCGGTAATCACGGCGAAGGGCGCCAGGCCAGCAAGGCGAGCATAGTCAGAAGCCGCCTCTGTATGCCCTGCTCTGATCAGCACACCCCCAGGTATAACCGTGAGCGGAAAAATATGACCCGGCTGCACAATATCCCCAGGAACTGCATTGGGCACACAAGCTGCCTGCACCGTTAACGCACGATCCAGGGCAGATATACCGGTATCAATGCCAACAGTCGCCTCAATCGACAAAGTAAAATTGGACTTTTCTCCTCTGGCATCCTCCACCATAGGGGGCAAATTTAACTGCCTGCAACGCTCATCGGTAAGCGCGAGACACACCAGACCTCGGGCCTGACGGGCCATGAAGGTGACATTCTTCGCATCGACGTGTTCCGCCGCCACCATCACCACGCCTTCGTTGTTACTCTCGGCGTCGTCATCCAGTAAGACCACCATCTTTCCCTGGCGAATGTCGCTGATAAGTTCGTCTACGGTATTTACTTGCATTTCATCTATCCCAATTCATCGCTCTATCAGCGATGCAAAAACCCGTTTTCGGCCAGTGATTCCATTGTCACTCCGCTCGTCTGTGGATCCGCTGCTGCTTCGCCGAGCATCAAACGCTCCAAATATCTGGCGATAACATCCACTTCCAAATTCACCGGAGAGCCCGGCGTATAGTCGCCGAAAATGGTCTCTGCCACGGTCTGTGGAATGATGTTCAACTCAAACTGCGCACCATTAACTGCGTTGACAGTCAAACTCGTACCATCGACACAAATACTGCCCTTGTGGGCAATGTATTTAGCTAGCTCATTGGGCGCTCGCAACACAAAACGCACTGATCTGGCATCGCGTTCCAAACTAACAACCTCACCCACGCCATCGACATGGCCACTGACAATATGACCACCGAGCCTACTCACTGGAGTCATGGCCTTCTCCAGATTAACTTTGGATCCAGGTTTCAGATTGCCAAGAGTGGTGAAGTTCAAAGTCTCTACGGACACATCGGCCCAGTAGCCATCGCCGGGCAGTTCGATAACCGTGAGGCAAACTCCATTGGTACAGATGCTGTCACCAAGAGCTACATCCTCTAGCGATAGATCGTGAGTTTTGGCGTGCAAGCGCACATCTCCACCACTGGGCTGCAGCGCAGAAATTTCTCCAACAGCCTGAATAATGCCTGTAAACATGAATCACCTACGAAACTAAAATGCACCCGCCCCGGGGGCAGGCATGCTATACCGGGTGGACTATGACACGCCAGTCCCGGCCAATTTTGCGAACATCCTGCACTTCCAGCTGAACCTTCTCAGACATTAAATCAAAAGGCAGCTCAAGTAGCGGTCGCGCTTTGTGGCCCATTAGCAACGGAGCCATATAGACAATCAATTCGTCCAACAAACCGGCTTGCAACAGGGCACCCGTCAAACGGGGCCCAGATTCTACCAGAATTTCATTGCATTGCCGCCGACTTAACTCATTTACCATTTCGGTTAAATCAAGGCCTCCAACGCCGCGGGTCAGGCCGTGCAATTTGTCGGTATAGCCGTCCAAACTTTCAGGTATCGCGCAGTCTTTGTCGTGAAACAAGATAGTAGGTGCGACAGGGTAGAGTATCTTTGCTCCCGCGGGTGTACGCAGTTCCGAATCCAGCACCGCTCGCAAAGGCTGACGCAGGGCCGCCAGTGCAGATGCGCTCTCATCCAAACCCAATTCATCGGGGCGAACTGTAAGCGAACAATCATCTGACAACACAGTACCAACGCCGGTCACGATAGCGCAGCTCATCGCCCGTAAACGCTGCACGTCTCCTCGGGCAGCCGGACCCGTGATCCACTTGCTCTCTCCGCTGGCCATAGCCGTGCGACCGTCCAGAGACATCGCCAGCTTCGCTCTGATTCTGGGGCGCCCTGTACTCATTCTAGAAATAAAGCCGGGAATCACCTGCGCAGCTTCGTCCGCCAATACACCACTGCTAACTTCTATTCCCGCCGCACGCAGCTTTTCTATTCCCCCGCCGTTTACTTGTGGGTTGGGGTCTTCCAACGCGACGACGACTCGAGCGACGCCGGCTGCAATGAGTGCATCGGCACAGGGGCCAGTTTTCCCGTGATGACTGCAGGGTTCCAGAGTGACATAGGCGGTTGCCCCGCGCGCGTCCTCGCTATGATTGAGCGCTTCTATTTCTGCGTGATTTACACCGGCAGGCTGGGTAAAGCCCTCTCCGATAACCTCGCCATCGCGAACCAAAACACAGCCTACGTGGGGATTGGGCATGGCTGAATACTGGCCCAGGGCCGCGAGCTGCAGCGCCCGAGCCATCATGCTGATATCAAAAGAGGAATTCATCACGTAGCTAGCCTAAGGTTCAACTCTTCTCGTTACTATCTGTATCTTGCTGCAAGCTCTCAATCGCGTCGCGAAATTCGGAAATGTCCTCAAAGCTGCGATACACCGACGCAAATCGCACATAAGCTACCTTGTCTAGCTGCTTGAGATGTTCCATCACCAGCTCTCCCAATACGATTGACTTCACTTCGCGCTCGCCCGTTGCTCTGAGGGTATGTTTGATCTGCTGTATCTCTGCTTCCATTGCCTCCATCGACACGGGACGCTTCTGTAGTGCTCGCAAAAAACCTGCGCGCAACTTCTCTTCGTTAAAGGGCTCTCGCGATCCGTTTGTCTTGATCAATCGTGGCATCACCAGCTCTGCGACTTCATAAGTGGTATAGCGTTCTTTGCAGCTTAGGCACTCCCGTCTACGTCGCACCTGATCTCCCTCGGCAACCAGCCTGGAGTCGATCACTTTGGTGTCTTCTGCGTAGCAAAACGGGCAATGCATGGATGTCGGCCTTTAATCTAAGCGTCTGAAGATTAACATAATTTTCTACTGGGTATGAGACGTATATGGGCTATGTCTGTGTCGATAGTTTCGGAGAGTTGATGCTGTGGGTCGGGTTGTTCGGTTGTGAGATTTGCGGACGCTGGGGTGGAAATTTAGTTGGGTGGTAGGGCTTCGAGTCGCTTTGCCATTGGGGAGCCCTCATAAGGGTGTGCCCCTTCAACCGAATGAGGGTTCACGCACCGAGGGCGTCGCCTTAAAAACGAATAGAACTACCGATAAACCGGAAACCGAGAACAAATCTCCAATACCTTAACCTTAACCTCAGCAATAATCCGCTCAGAAGTCCCATTCTCCAAAGACTCCAGCACATCACACATCCAGCCAGTAAGCTCTACCGTCTCAGCCTCGCCAAACCCTCGAGTCGTAATCGCAGGCGTGCCAACACGCAACCCGGAGGTGACAAAGGGTGAGCGCGGATCGTTAGGAACCGCGTTCTTGTTCACCGTAATATAGGCAGCACCCAAAGCGGCGTCTGCATCGGTACCGGTGTAATCCTTACCAATGAGGTCGACCAGCATAAGGTGGTTATCAGTTCCACCGGAAACAATTTTGATGCCCCGATCAATAAACGTCTGCGCCATTGCCTTGGCGTTGACAACGACCTGTTTTTGGTAAGTCACAAACTCCGGGCTCTGGGCTTCTTTAAAGCTCACCGCCTTAGCGGCAATAACGTGCATTAAGGGTCCACCCTGACCGCCGGGAAAAACTGCGGAATTGAATTTCTTCTCCAGGGCTTCATCGGCTTTGGCGATAATGATACCGCCGCGAGGTCCGCGCAGTGTCTTGTGGGTGGTTGAAGTCACCACATGCGCATGTGGAACCGGGTTGGGATATACACCTGCGGCAACCAGGCCGGCGACGTGCGCCATATCAACCATTAGATATGCGCCCACTTTGTCGGCAATTGCTCTGAAGCGCGCCCAATCCATCACTCTGGAATAGGCGGAGAATCCAGCCACGATCATCTTGGGTTTGTGTTCCAGGGCGAGCGCTTCTACCTGGGCATAGTCGACTTCGCCTGTTGCAGGATCAAGACCGTATTGAATGGCGTTGTACATTTTGCCTGAAAAGTTGGGCTTGGCACCGTGAGTAAGGTGGCCACCGTCAGCCAGGCTCATGCCCAGTACGGTGTCTCCGGGTACACACAGCGCGAGATAGACCGCGGAATTGGCCTGTGAGCCCGAGTGGGGCTGAACATTCGCATAGTCGGCGCCAAACAGTGCTTTAACCCGATCGATAGCCAGCTGCTCAGCTTTGTCTACGAATTCACAACCGCCGTAATAACGTTTGCCGGGATAGCCTTCAGCATACTTGTTGGTCAGACCTGTGCCCTGCGCCTGCATGACTCTTGGGCTGGTGTAATTCTCCGAAGCAATCAGCTCGATATGGTCCTCCTGGCGCTGCTCTTCTTCACCTATGGCCGACCAAATCTCGTCGTCGAAGCCTTCAATCGTCATTGTCTTGTCGAACATCCCCTACCCTCAAGCGCAAAACGGCGCATTTTACCTCAAACCGGGGCTGCGTATAAGGGCTACACCGTCTCATCCGACCTATTTACTCTCACTGTGAAGCAATGGATACTCGCGCAACACTGATATGTTGTGACCTTGTCAATCGATAACATCATTCTTTCATGTTTTTCTCTCTTAAGTAAGCCCTTGAGGCAGAACAGGGGCAGCTATTAACGACGGTTGATCAATCTGATATTCGCGGGTCGGAACCGCCTGACAAATCTTCGTCGTGGAGCTGCCTCTCTCTATTATCGAGGGTTCTCCCACCGGGCCACCCCTGTTCTGTCCCAAAAGCTCACTGGTCCCCTCTTTTACAGGCCACTTTGTTTCGGCCTTTTCTCAACTACGCGCTTGCTTCATTGGCGTTCTTTGGCATCACTTCGCAAGCAATCGCCCAGATAAACCCCGTCAGTTCGCGTGCGATGGCTATGCTGATTTTTTGCGGCAGTAAACCGCGTTTGCTCAAAGCCTGATATCGACCACAGAGCCGCTTCTGTGCCTTCCACGCAATTGCTTGTACCTCATCAGGCGCTTGTTCAGCACGTCGTTGCAGCGCTGCCGTTTTACGGGCTGGAAACCGGTAGCACCACGCCGCCTCAACCAATACCCGCCGCACATGCCCATTCCCTGTCTTGGTAATCCCCCCTCGGTACGTCCTCGGGCCACTCGAGGACTCACTGGGCACCAAACCCGGATACTTCATGAGCTGGCGCGGTGAATCAAAGCGGGTGATATCGCCAGGTTCCGCCACAACCGTCATCGCTGTGATCAGGCGACAGCCACGCAACGCCATCAAACCCTCGACCACGGGGCCAGGGTCCAGTCAGCCATCGCCTCATGCATGGCCTGTTCAAGATAAGCGACGCGCTGTTGCTGCTGTTTCACACTGTCGATGTATTCCTGAAATACGATTTGCTGAACCCGGTGGCTAAACTTGATGCCCTCCAACCAACGCCAGTAAGCCTGCGTCCATTTACTTTTCCCGCTGACGTACCTCTGACCATGGCGCAGCAAAAATGCACATAGGCGCTGCCGGGCTTGGCGCTCAAGGTGCTTCATGTCCTCCCGGGCGCGGGTCAGATCCCGCATCGCTTCCTGTTCCTGATCCGGCACCCAGACCGGGGTTAACTCGCCCGCTCGATGCAAGCGCGCCAGGTTCTCGCTGTCGCGCCGATCCGGTTTCACCCGGTCGCCTGGTTTGGCCGGTATCAGCGAGGGCGCTACTACGGAGCAATCATGCCCCGAGTCGCTGATTTGACGGTAGATGCCGTACCCACACGGCCCCGCTTCATAGCACAGGAAGCGACTTCCCCGTTCGGACTGATATCCTTCAAAAGTTTCGACAGCGCTGCGGGCGTGTTCACAATCTCGCCGTAAAACCGCGACTTTCCGCCCGCGGCATCAGCGATCGCAACCGCAATCGTATCCTTGTGTGTATCCAGTCCCACATACTTGATAAACTCGTTCATGACCTATCCTCCTCAATTATGGCTCTGAGCCGAAGATGTACCGTCCTCAGCTTAATCCACGGCGTTGAGGACGGGTAGGTCACTACATTATGTCTATGGGGTGCTGGAAGACGACTGGATGAGCGATAAACTGATGGTAGGTTGGCGTGAATGGCTGGCACTCCCGGAACTTGGAATTGATCGCATCAAGGCAAAAATTGATACCGGGGCGCGCACGAGTGCTCTGCATGCTTTTTACCTGGACCCCTTCGACCATGACGGTGAACCCTGGATTCGCTTTGGCATTCACCCCAAGCAAAAAGAAACCGAGGAAGTTAAACACTGTAAAGCTCGAATCATTGATCGCCGCAATGTCACTGATTCAGGAGGTCACACGGAACAGCGATACGTTATTGAGACTACAATTAATCTGGGCGAGCGGCAGGTTGTCGCCGAGCTTACCCTGACAGACCGTGAGAATATGCGATTTCGCATGCTTCTGGGACGCACGGCAATGCGAGGCGTGTGCGTTGTAGACTCGGCTCGCTCCTATTTACTCCGGCGCAAGTCGGAGACCAGCACGGGGATACCGAGCTAATGAAAATCGCCATTTTATCGCGCAATAGCCGCCTATATAGCACTTCTCGTCTGGTCGAAGCGGCCAAGGCTCACGGCCACGAAGCCCATGTGATTGACACGCTGAAGTGCTACATGGATATCTCCTCATCGAAACCCGCTATTTGGTATCAAGGAGAAAAACTGGAGGGATTTGATGCGGTGATCCCGCGTATTGGAGCCTCTATTACCAACTACGGTGTTGCCGTCATCAGACAATTCGAAATGATGGGCGTGTATTGCCTGACAGGTTCAATACCCCTAGGCCGATCACGATCCAAGCTTCGCGCTCTTCAGCTGCTATCTCGCAAAGGTGTCGGCATGCCAGTCACGGGTTTTGCTCACGATGTGCACAATACTCGGGAACTCATCAAACTCGTCGGTGGCGCGCCACTGGTAGTTAAATTGCTAGAGGGCACTCACGGTCGCGGGGTAGTGTTGGCAGAGACCATTAAAGCCGCAGAAAGTGTGATCGATGCCTTTTGCGAGCTCAAGGCCGACTTTCTTGTGCAGGAGTTTATCAAAGAGGCCGGTGGCAGCGACGTGCGCTGCTTTGTGATTGGCCGAAAAATTGTGGCGTCGATGGAGCGAACAGCCCAGAGCGGCGAGTTCCGCTCCAACTTGCATCGGGGCGGCAGCGCACAGTTAACAAAACTGACGCCAGCTGAGAGACGTACCGCAGTCAAGGCCGCACAAACCATGGGCCTACATGTAGCCGGCGTGGATTTACTGCGCAGCGCAAGAGGCCCTTTAGTGATGGAAGTAAATTCATCGCCTGGCCTGCAGGGAATAGAAGAGGCAACAGCAATCAACGTGGCGGGAAAAATCATGAACTTCATCGAGGAGAATGCTAAACCGCAGAGCAACAGAGGCCACGCCAAAGGCTAGGGATAGGAATACACCAAAGTATGGCAAGTAAAAAGCACGAGCAACTGGTCATTGGAGATCGGGAGATTCTCCCGGGCGAACGTTACATTATCGATCTACCTGTAGCTCCGGTGTACACCCACGACAACCTGGCCATCAGCATGCAAGTCATTCGCGGCAAGGCCCCCGGGCCGACACTGTTTGTCAGCGGTGCAATCCACGGTGATGAGATCAACGGTGTTGAGATTATTCGGCGCATATTGAAAGACCCAATGATGGAGAAACTGAAAGGCACTCTGATCGCCATCCCCATCGTCAATGTTTACGGTTTCATCAACCACACTCGCTACCTGCCGGACGGCCGGGATCTCAACCGATCTTTTCCGGGTTCGACGCGCGGCTCTTTAACAGGGCGCGTAGCAGAAACCTTCATGAGCGAGATTGTCAAAAAGAGTACCCACGGGATCGATCTCCATACCGGTTCGAGACACCGAAGCAATTTCCCGCAAATTCGCGCAAACATGGATCATCCCGAAACCCTGGAGATGACGAATGCCTTTGGTGTGCCTATAGCCATCAACTCCAAAACGCGAGATGGCTCCCTGCGCCAATGTGCCGCAGAAATCGGTGTGCCGGTGCTGCTGTACGAAGCCGGGGAAGCCCTGCGGTTTGACGAAATCTATATTAGAGCGGGAGTCAAAGGCGTACTCAATGTCATGCGCCATATCGGCATGCTGCGCAAGAGCCGCGCGAGGCCCGTACCCCCCGCTATCAGCCAGAGCAGTAGTTGGTTACGGGCTCCGGAGAGCGGGATTCTTCGCGTACTGGTGCCCCTAGGTGAAGAGGTGGAAGCAGGACAGACCATTGGATTTATCGCCGACCCACTGGGCACCAGTGAGGCAGATGTTATCGCGCACGAATCCGGTGTGGTGATCGGGCGCACCAATCTTCCATTAGTTTACGAAGGCGATGCGCTGTTTCATATCGCCTCGGTTAGCAGCAAGGATGAGTGGACGGTCGAAGAATTTCACGAGGAACTGGAGCCTGAAGACAACGACACCAATCCCGATGATCTCAGTTCTGCGCCCATCGCTGATTAGGCCCCACAATCAGGCTCTGCTAAGATTTGCTGTCTTCAATTTTTATTGAGTAAAGTTTCCCATGGCCCAGTACGTTTACACCATGAATCGCGTTGGCAAAGTAGTGCCACCGAAGAAAACCATTCTCGAAGACATCTCGCTGTCTTTTTTCCCAGGCGCAAAGATTGGTGTACTGGGTCTCAACGGATCAGGTAAATCTACCCTACTGAAAATCATGGCAGGCCTGGATACCGATATTCTCGGAGAGGCCAGACCACAGCCGGGCATTAAGGTGGGCTATCTTCCCCAGGAACCTCAGCTAAATCCAGATAAGGACGTTAGGGGAAATGTTGAAGAAGGGGTGCAGGACGCACTGGATGCTTTGGCGGGCCTGGATAAAGTGTACGCGGACTACGCCGAGCCCGATGCTGATTTCGACGCCCTTGCGAAACTGCAGGCAAAGCTCGAAGACATCATCCAGGCGACCGATGCGCACAATCTGGATCACAAGCTCGAAGTGGCGGCCGATGCCTTGCGCCTACCGCCATGGGATGCCGATGTCACCACACTTTCGGGCGGCGAAAGCCGACGTGTAGCGCTCTGCCGCCTATTGCTATCGAGCCCAGACATGTTGCTGCTGGATGAACCTACCAACCATTTGGATGCCGAAAGTGTCGCCTGGCTGGAACGCTTCCTGCACGACTTCCCCGGCACCGTGGTTGCGATTACCCACGACCGTTATTTTTTAGACAATGCAGCCGGTTGGATTCTGGAGCTGGATCGCGGCCGCGGAATTCCCTACGAGGGCAATTACTCTGATTGGCTGGATGCCAAAGAGCAACGCCTTGGGCAAGAAAAGAGACAGGAAGCCTCGCACCAAAAAGCCATCAAGTCGGAATTGGAGTGGGTTCGCAGCAACCCCAAAGGCAGGCAAGCAAAGAGTAAAGCCAGATTACAGCGCTTCGAAGATTTGCAGTCTCAGGATTTCCAGAACCGCAATGAGACTAACGAGATCTACATTCCCCCTGGACCTCGTCTGGGTGACAACGTTATAGAAGTACGCAATCTGAAGAAAGAATTTGGCGATCGACTACTGTTTGAAGATGTTAGTTTCACCGTTCCCAAAGGCAGCATCGTGGGAATCATTGGCGCCAACGGCATGGGCAAATCCACACTGTTTAAAATGTTGACCGGCGAAGAGCAACCAGACGGTGGCGAAGTCATTCTGGGTGAAACGGTTGAATTGGCCTATGTGGACCAGTCCCGCGATTCCCTCGACGGCAGTAAAACCGTGTGGGAGGAAATTTCCGACGGCCTGGACATTGTCAAAATTGGCAATTACGAAGTGAATTCGCGCTCCTACGCAGGTCGATTTAATTTCAAGGGCGCCGACCAGCAAAAATTCGTAAAAGACCTGTCCGGTGGAGAACGCAACCGGCTGCACCTGGCCAAGCTCCTCAAGCAGGGCGCGAACGTGCTATTGCTGGATGAACCGACCAATGATCTGGATGTCGAAACACTTAGAGCGCTGGAAGAGGCTTTATTGGCCTTCCCCGGTAATGCCATGGTCATCTCTCACGACCGTTGGTTTCTGGACCGTATCGCCACTCATATTCTGGCCTATGAAGACGATGGCTCCGTAGTATTTCACGAGGGCAACTTCTCCGATTATGAGGAGGATCGCAAGGCGCGGATGGGGGCAGCGGCCGACCAACCACAGCGCCTTAAGTACCGCAAACTGAAGTAGTTTCATTGAGAAATTCAGATCCCGCAGTATAGTAAACATCACAAGCGGCAAAAAGAGTGAAACGATGACGGAGATACGCAGCGAGCAACGCCACTTCACCCGGGCAACCATGGACCTTCGAGTGGATGTACAACAAGGTGGCAGCGTGTGGCATCAGCGGCTGGTGGACATCTCTCTGATTGGCGCCTCCACCGATCAACCGGATGTTTGGGATGCACAGTACAACGAGCCCTTTACCCTTACTATCCATATCGATGATGACAACACGGTCGAACTGCACGCTTATTTACAGCATGTGGAAGACAAAAAGTTGGGTTTCTCAGTACAGCATGTCGATCGAACCAACATCGAACCTTTGCGGGCTCTGCTCGCGACACAAATCGACATGGCCACTTTGGAACAGGAACTCCGGCATCTCGACTGACGCGATCGCGGGACTGCTACTACTCCAGCGCTGCAAGCGCATCGGTCAATTTTGACACCGCGATAACCTGCATCCCTTTTATTTCTCCTTTGGGGGCATTCCCTTTCGGAACAATAGCGCGCTTAAACCCGTGCTTGACAGCCTCCGACAGCCGTTCCTGGCCACTGGGTACCGGGCGAATTTCACCCGATAGTCCTACCTCTCCAAATATCACCATATCGCGCGGTAGCTGGCGGTCTCTGAAACTCGAGACGATCGCGGCTAGCAGAGCCAAATCAGCGCTGGTTTCCAGTACTTTTACGCCGCCGACAACATTGGCAAACACATCTTGATCACCCACTTGTAGCCCGCCGTGTCGGTGCAACACTGCCAGCAACATCGCCAGGCGGTTTTGCTCAAGCCCTACTGCTATTCGCCTAGGATTACCCAACTGACTGTCATCCACCAGCGCCTGAATCTCAACCAGTAGTGGGCGCGTACCCTCCCAGACCACCATGACAACACTGCCAGATGCCGGCTCGTTGCTGCGATCGAGAAAAATCGCCGAAGGATTGGTGACTTCGCGCATGCCGCGTTCGGTCATGGCAAAAACGCCGAGCTCATTGACCGCTCCAAAGCGGTTTTTCTGTCCGCGCAGGGTGCGGAATCGGGAATCGGCGCTGGCTTCTAGCAATATGGAACAGTCGATCATATGTTCCAGCACCTTTGGTCCCGCCAGCAAGCCGTCTTTGGTGACATGGCCGACCAAAAACAATACGGTGCCCGTCTGCTTGGCGAAACGAGTGAGGTAGGCAGCGCACTCGCGCACCTGAGACACACTACCAGGGGCGGAACTGAGTTCATCGCTGTGAACAACCTGAATCGAATCGATCACCAAAACTCGCGGCTTGTTCTTTTGCGCGTAATCCACAATGCTTTCGACGCGCGTTTCCGTCATTAGCCTGAGTTTGTCGGTCGAAAGGTTCAGCCGTTGGGCGCGCATAGCGACCTGCTGCAGTGATTCCTCGCCGGTGACATACAATGCCTCCATACTGGCGGCCAAATGACACATGGTTTGCAGCAACAAAGTGCTCTTACCGGCACCAGGATTCCCCCCGATTAAAATTGACGAGCCGGGTACAAGCCCGCCACCCAATACTCGGTCAAACTCCCCCGCCCCACTGGTAAAACGGGGAACACTATCCAACTCAATATCTTTGAGAACCTGCGCTTCGGCTCTAGCGCCAGCAAAGCCAATCCTCGCGCCGTCCATACCGCCACCGGCGCGGCCACCGCTAGTTTTTGCGGGACCCAAGCGGATTTCGGACAAGGTATTCCAGGCGCTGCAGTCGTTGCACTGGCCCTGCCATTTACTATAATCAGAGCCGCAATCGTTACAAACATACGCCGTTTTACTTTTGGCCATGCATTTCCTTCATTAAAAGAGTTTAGCTCTGTATCCTATCAGAGTTGCTCACCCCGGACCCCAAAACGAATGTCTGAATCCTCTCTTGTACCCGAACGCCAGCTGGTTTTTTCACCCGGCCTGGCGGCTACCATCGGCTTGGAGGAAGCCATTTTGCTGCAGCACCTGCAGGAGTTACTGCAACACGGTACGCCTACGCTACAAAGAGGTTTTGCCTGGTTGTCGGTGGAACGAGAATTCTTATTGCGCACCCTGCCCTTCTGGGAAGCGGTTGACCTTCACCGCATTACGCGCGCCCTGGTGGACAAAGGCGTCATACTGGTCGAGTCTCCACCGTTACACAGCTGCGAACGCTTGCTATTTGCCCTGAACGAACCGGCAGTGCAGCACAAATCCATTCCAGAGCCCGCACCCGAAGCGCCGGTCCAGCGCCGGAGCGCGGGCCTGATGCCGCAGCACTGGTCACCCAGCGAGGATCTATTGCAGCTGCTGGCTTTAAATCACAGCATACCGCGGCAGTTTGCCTTGGACCAACTAGAAGATTTCGTCTTTTATTGGCGCGAGCGCGGCGAACCCAGTCACGCCTGGGAGAACAAGTTTCGCCAGCATGTCATGGTCAACTGGCGCCGAGAGCAACAGGACAAAGCCGAGGCTTTCCGTGTACAGGAACCTACAGCACTTGATGCCAGCTGGCGGCCCAGTGCCGATGCAAGAGAGATTCTCGAGCGCAGTGAAATCGACAACGATTTTATCAATCAGGCTATTCCTGAATTCATCCTGTACTGGCGAGAGCGAAGCGGGGCGGATAAACGCCCAGCCCCCAGAGAGCTCAATTCCAAGTTCATACAGCATATTCGCATTCAGTGGGTTAAGTTCAATTCTGCGCTGGAACACAGCACCGAGCCCAAGCGAATCACTGAGCAGTGGTATCCAGCCGAGGACGTGTTCGACATTCTGGTAATGTCACACATAGACGCTGAGTTCGCCCGCTCTCTAATCCCCGAATTCATCATGTACTGGCGCGACAGCAACCAGGCTAATACCTCCTGGAACACCAAGTACATTCAGCATGTAAAATACCATTGGGCCAAGCGCCATCAAATGGAACAAGCAGGACAAAGCAATGCCGGACAAACAGGAACTGGTCAATCGAGCCGCACGCGCGATAGAAGCCTCGAGCAAGACCTCACAGACACCAGCTGGGCAGAGTAAGTCCGCCGAGAAAGAATCCGGTGAGGACTATGTCGATGCACTGAACCAGGTGTTCGCCCTCTTCAGACTGAATTATCACAACCAGTATTACGCCGCTTACCCGGATAACACTCAGGTAAACCAGATCAAAAAGCTCTGGCTGGAGTCTCTGGAAGACTATCCAGTGGAACAAATTTTGCGTGGCGCCAAGCACGCCATCGAAAATAGCGAGTACTTGCCAACCCTGCACCGCATGCATGAGTGCTGTCAGCAGGGTCTTAGCGATTTTGGCTTGCCCTCAGCGCACGATGCCTATGTTGAAGCTTGCAATGCACCTTCGCCTAAATCTGCACAGCGCTGGAGCCACCCTGCGGTGTATTTGGCCGGACGCGATAGCGATTGGTTTTTCCTCGGGAACAACACCGAGCGCACTACTTGGCCGGTCTACAAGGATCACTATCAGAAGTATTGCGCACGAGTTATGCGCGGTGAGGTTCTGGAGATTCCGGCCCCAGAAGCGATTGAGCGTGACCCCGTGGAGCCGTTATCGAAGGAGCAGCAGTTGGTGGAGCTGGCTCGGTTGCGGAGTGAATCTGGGATTTGAGGTTTGAGCTTAGCTAACCGGCACAGTGGGCAGCCTAAGGATTCGGGGTTTCCGCGAGGAGAGCCTGCCCCGCTTTTCGGGTATTGTTCGAGTCCGGAAAACTGCACAGCAATTTTTGTCGAGTTTCGCAGCGGCCGAATTCTTGGGCTGCGCAGTGGCTTTTCCAGAAGGGCTGACCAGAAGCGGCCGTTGGACTAAGCGCATCAACCATGTTTTCTCGGTCAGAAAAGACCACAAGAGGTCGAATAGAAGAAAAAACGTACCGGCCTAATACTCTTCGTAGGAACCACGAGCCAGATTTTCAAAGCGCGTAAACTGCCCCTGGAAAGCCAATCGGCAAGTCCCAATCGGTCCGTTACGCTGCTTGCCGATAATGATTTCGGCTGTGCCCTTATCCGGGGAGTCCTCGTTGTACACCTCATCGCGATAGATGAACATAATCACGTCGGCGTCCTGTTCGATCGCGCCCGATTCCCGTAAATCTGAGTTCACTGGACGTTTATTCGGTCGCTGCTCCAAAGAACGATTCAACTGAGACAGGGCAACCATAGGGCATTCAAATTCTTTGGCTATGGCCTTGAGACTCCGCGAAATCTCGGAAATCTCGGCGGTGCGCCCCTCACCTTCACCGGCGACCTGCATTAGCTGAAGGTAATCGACCATGATCATGCCGATACCGTTGTGCTCTCTGGCAATTTTTCTGGCGCGAGAGCGCACTTCCGTGGGAGTCAGAGCCGCGCTATCGTCGATAAACAGCGGCACATCCTTCAACTTGTTCACCGCAGTGCTCAACTTGGGCCAATCTTCCTGCTCTAGCTTCCCGTTCCGAATTCGGGTCTGATCAATGCGGCCGATGGAGGACAACAGACGAATCATCAGGGATTCAGCCGGCATCTCCATACTAAAAACCACGATGGGTTTTTTCTGACCCTCAACCAATACTGTGTTTTCAACAAGGTTCATGGCGAAACTGGTTTTACCCATAGAGGGCCGTCCCGCCACGATCACCAAATCAGAGGGCTGCAGACCGGACGTCATACCGTCGAGATCGGCAAAGCCCGTGGTCAGGCCGGTGATGTCCCCGTCTGAATTAAACAGTTCTTCGATACGGGCCAAAGTGGCCTTCAGCAAGGGGTTAACTTCCTGGGGCCCGCCGGATTTTGCGCCCTGCTCGGAGATTTGCATGATCCGATGTTCTGCTTCATCGATCAGCTGGGAAGAGGTTCGCCCCTCGGGGCTGAATCCACTGTCTGCGATTTCCTGAGCCGCTTCAATCAAGTTTCTCAGTGACGCCCGTTCTTTAACCACCTGGGCATAAGCGCGAATGTTTGAGGCGCTGGGCGTATTTCCCGCCAGCTCCGCGAGATAGGAAAGACCTCCCGCAGCGTCCAGCTCACCATTTGCAGTGAGCTTGTCAGCGACGGTAATGACGTCAACCGGCTCGGCAGCCTCTGCCAGCTTGGCAATCTGGCGAAAGATTAAGCGATGGTCCGGTCGGTAAAAGTCAACCGCGGCCACTTCTTCAGACACCGAATCCCAACCGTCACTGGAGAGCAACAAGGCGCCCAACACAGACTGCTCTGCTTCAACAGAGTTGGGAGGCAACTTAATGCGCGCAATTTCCCGATCTTCCCCGTAGGGGAGCTCTGAAATGTTGTTCGGCGGGTAGTCGGGCTCAGACATGGTTTTATAAGTTATCGAGTGAGCAGTACAGAGTATCGAAAATTAAACATACCCTCCACTGGAGAATGATGTTTTGTGTTTTGCACGGGCATAAAAAATGCACCGGCTGCGAAACAGTCGGTGCATTGCTTTGTCTCGTGGCAGCAAGACGTCGTGTCTGCTGCCAACAAACCGATTTATTCGGCAGCGACGACCGCTATGTTCACCGCAGCGGTAACATGGCTGTGAACCTGAATTGCAATCTCGTACTCGCCCAATTCGCGCAGCGCGCCCTCGGGAAGACGAACTTCAGATTTGTCGATTTCACAACCCGCAGCGGTCACGGCCTCTGCAATATCGCGAGTTCCCACTGAACCAAACAGCTTGCCCTCTTCACCGGCAGTAGCGCTGATGCTGATCGCATCGAGAGCGTTGATGGCTTCGGCGCGTGTCTCGGCAGCACCAACCAGTGTGGCTGCGGCAGCTTCTAGCTCCGCGCGTCGCTCTTCAAATTTAGCGACCTGCTCCTTGGTGGCGGGTACAGCTTTACCCTGTGGAATCAGGTAGTTGCGACCAAAACCAGCTTTAACATCAACACGGTCGCCCAGGGCGCCCAAGTTACTAATGTTTTCCAGCAAAATGACGTTCATCTTACTTTCCTCTGTGAGGGGAGATATCTCCCGCTAATCAATAAATTGTCAATTCTCGTCTTTGTCGATATCGCGTTTACCAGCCCGACGGGACCAGCGCTGGCGAAAATCCATCCAGCTGTCTGCGATAGCAACAAACACCACTATCAATTTTACCGGGTCAAAGAACAGCCACAGAAGGTAAAACCCCGTTAGCCATCCGCTGCCCTGACCGCGCATGGCGGCCCTCGCATGAACCAATGCCAAACCGGCAAAGGTGAGCGGTACAACAAATATTCCTGCCCAGGTTCGGTAATCCATACCTGAGCCAAACAAACCTATCGCCAAAACCATCAACACCAAGGTAATGGCAGGTGACAGGAGCAGAGCCTTAAACTCCTCACCAAAACCACCGGGGTTGTATAACACCGCTTGCCACCACCTCGCCAGAAGTAGGCAAAGGGTAGACCCCATGGCATTCATCAAACCGAGCATACCTGCTATTTGCAGTGCGCTGGGCTTATGCAAAACTACTGCAACCGCGTCTTCACGACCACTGCTAAGCTGTTGCTCCAGGTTGCCTAGAAATTCCGTTAGGAGAACTTCTATCTGGCTTAGAGCATCGGCTCCGAAGGTCACCATAGCCAGCCCGGTAACAAGACCTATGGCCGCACTTGCAACCAAGGTGAGTGGCAAACTTACCGTGGTGCGCAACACAATGGCTAGAACCGCAGTACCGACCAAATTCATCAATGGCCCGCTGTCGCCAAAAACCACTAACAGCGTGCCAGTTGGCAGCAGAGCCCACAACAACAACCAGGCTCCAGATTCCACGCCCTTGCGAAGAATCACCAGTGCCAGAACAGCAGCACCAATCCAACTAAACATCAGCGTGCTAGCGGCAATCAAAACCACCAGCAGTGCCTGCGACCTGCCGCGCATCGCGAATTCGGCTAAACCCTTCAAATCAGGCCTCGCTAATCGTCAATGCAATACAAAAAAGAACTTATTGGTGTGCATCCGTGTAAGGCAACAAAGACAGGAAGCGCGCACGCTTCACAGCAGTTGCCAGCTGACGCTGATACTTGGCTTTTGTACCCGTAATACGGCTGGGGACAATTTTGCCAGTCTCAGACACGTATGCCTTCAGGGTTTCGAGATCCTTGTAATCGATCTCTTTGGTGCCTTCGGCGGTAAAGCGACAAAACTTACGGCGACGGAAAAATCGTGCCATGATAAAACTCCTTTCAATACATTAGTTGTTTACAAGCAGATTTGCTGGCTATTCTTCGCCCGCTTCCTCAACTGTTTCTTCTTTAGCTTCGACTGCAGTTACCGGTGCCGGCGTTGGTGCTTCAGCGGCCTTGCGCTCTTCGTAGCGGCTCTTGCGCTCACGATTCTCTTTCTCAGCTTTCATGATGAAAGATTCATCAGCGACAGCTTCATCGCGACGAATAACCAAGTTGCGAATGACCGCATCATTGAAACGGAAAGTAGTTGTGAGCTCATCGAGAGCTTCATTGGAGGCTTCAATATTCATCAGCACGTAGTGCGCTTTATGAATCTTGTTAATGGGGTAGGCCAGCTGCCGACGGCCCCAGTCTTCCAGACGATGAACTTGTCCACCATCTTTCTGAATAGTCTGGGTGTAGCGTTCGATCATGCCAGAAACTTGTTCTGACTGATCCGGATGGACCATAAATACAATTTCGTAATGACGCATTGAGAGCTCCTTACGGGTTAATGCTAACCATTAAATGGTGTAGCAAGGAGGATCGACCACACAAGGCAGCCGGGCAAATTTTGAGGGAGCGGATTCTAGCCGGTTTATGACCTGGCTGCAAGCCGCTGGCGGACGATTTCAAACAGGCACACACCGGTGGCCACAGATACATTGAGGCTGCTGACTGAGCCGGCCATGGGCAAGTTCACCAGATGGTCACAACCCTCCCGGGTAAGACGCCTAAGCCCATCACCTTCGGCACCCATCACAAGCGCGACAGAACCAGACAAGTCACTGTTATATATTATAGTATTTTCCGACTCACCCGCGGTGCCGTAGAGCCATACTCCACGCTCCTGAAGTGCCTTCATAGTGCGGGCGATATTGGTGACCCGAACAAAGGGCACAACTTCCGCCGCACCGCAGGCCACTTTTCTGGAGATAGGATTGAGGTCCGCAGATTTGTCTTTGGGGACAATGACTGCATCGACCCCAGCCGCATCTGCACTGCGAAGACAGGCGCCCAAATTGTGCGGGTCTGTTATGCCATCGAGCACCAGTAGCAAAACTGGGCCACTCTTGTTTTCAACATGGCGCAGTAAATCGGTTTCCTGCCACAGATTAGCCGATGCAGAATCACCCGAGGTCGAATCTTCGCGCGTTTCGGCCACCACACCCTGATGGCGACCAGCCACCATGGCGTCCAGGCTTTTGCGCGGCTCACGCACTGTCAGCACACCCTGATTTTGAGCGAGCTGCGACAGAGTGCTTATACGTTTATCATCCCGGCCCTCCTGCAGGCACAAACGCTGCACCGCCTTCGGGTTGGTCCGCAGCAGAGCCTCCACCGCATGTATGCCGTAGATGAGCTGCACTAGATACTTGCCAAGGGTGCCAGCTCACTCACGAGTGGTGCCGACGCATACCGGTTTTGCCCTTGGGCTTGGCGCTATCACTGGCGGGCTTCTTGCGTTTTCTCGGTGGGTTTTTCCCGGCCGGCTTCTTGCCCGAACCCGATTTGCCACCGGAGGGTTTAGCTTTTCCCGATTTGCCGGCCTTCCCGGATTTAGATTTCGGCGAAGTGCCAGCGTCGACAAGTTCCAGATCAATCTTCTTGTCGTCCAGATCAACTCGCGCGACCATCACTTTTACCTTGCCGCCCAATTGGAAACTCTTGCCACTGCGCTCGCCGACCAGGCGCTGCCTGGCAGCATCAAAGTTGTAATAATCTCCCGGCAGCGCACTGATATGCACAAGCCCCTCTATATAGAGGTCTACTAACTCGACAAACAATCCGAAACTGGTGACAGCGGCTATCACCCCGCCAAACTCATCACCCACGTGTTCTTGTAGGTATTCGCACTTGAGCCAGGCCTGCACATCTCGGGTGGCGTCATCGGCGCGCCGCTCGGTCATTGAGCAGTGTTCGCCCTGAGCCACCATTGAATGCTCATCGTAAGGGAAGATACTTTTGACCGGAATCTGCTCCGCCCCTTTGACACGCTTCACTTGCTTGGTTTTAATTTTCGAGCGAACAATATGTCTGATACCCCGGTGCACCAACAGATCGGCATAGCGCCGGATTGGCGAGGTGAAATGCGCGTAGGCCGCATAGTGCAGCCCGAAATGCCCTTTGTTTTCGGGCTGATACACAGCCTGGCTGAGAGAACGAAGCAGCATGGTTTGAATTACCGAGGTGTCTTCGCGCTCTTCCACAGCCGAGAGCAGCTCTCTGTAATCACTGGGCGATGGCTTATCGCCACCGCGCAGGTCAAGCCCAAGCTCACCCAAAAAGCCTCGCAGATTTTCCAGCTTTTGTTCCCCCGGCCCTTCGTGTACGCGGTATAAAATGGGAAGCTTTTGCTCATCAAAAAATCGCGCGGCGGCGACGTTGGCACTCAACATGCACTCTTCAATCAGCTTGTGTGCGTCATTGCGGACCACTGGCACAATCGCTTCAATTTTTCGCTGCTCATCGAAAATGATGCGCGTTTCTACGGTGTCGAAATCTATAGCGCCACGCTTGTCTCGCGCACCCAACAGTACTTTATAAAGGCTGTGCAGGCGTTTTAAATCTGCAACTCTGCGTTTGTCGACATCCGGGTGTGACCCTTTTTCAAGCACTTCGCCTACCTGGGCGTAGGTCAGACGAGCATGGGAGTGAATAATGCTTTCATAGAAGCGAAAGTTGCCCAGGTTCCCGGCCCGGCTGATTTCCATTTCGCAGACCATCGCCAAACGATCAACGTCAGGTTTTAAGGAGCAAAGCCCGTTGGAGAGCGCCTCGGGAAGCATCGGCACAACCTTCTCTGGAAAATAGACCGAGTTGCCACGCTTGGCCGCCTCTTCATCCAGCGCCGATCTAGAGCGAACATAATGGGATACATCGGCGATCGCAACCCATAAGCGCCAGCCACCAGTGGCCCGCTTTTCACAGTAGACCGCGTCGTCGAAATCCCTGGCATCCTCACCATCAATGGTCACAAAGGCCAGTTTGCGCAAATCGACTCGGTGCTCTTTGTCTTCCTCAAGGGGCTCATGCTCAAGCCGTCCAGCCTCGTCGAGCACACTGTCTGGCCACTCCCAGGGAATATCATGGGAGCGGATGGCTACATCGATCTCCATTCCGGGATCCATATGGTCACCCAGAACTTCACTGATACGTCCCTTCGCCTGGAAATTGCGAACGGGATAATCAGTGATAACAACGCTGACAATCTGCCCTGAAAGCGCTTTGCCCTTTTCTCTGGGGGGAATCAGTATCTGATGATTGATACGATTGTTGTCCGGAACCACAAATCCAATGCCGCTCTCCTCCTGATAACGACCCACCAGAGTGCGATTGCCGCGATTGAGAACTTCAACTACCTTCCCCTCCTGCCGCCCTCTGCGGTCGAGCCCGGTAACCGCAACCAGCACTTCGTCGCCATCGAACACAAACTGCATCTGACGCGCACTGAGATACACGTCATCACCCGTCGAAAGCGGGATGGCAAAACCGTAACCATCCCGGTGCCCCTGGATATTGCAGTGCAGCAGGTTCATTTTGTCGACCAGGCCATAGGCATCGCGGCGGTTAAGCATCAATTGCCCATCGCGTTCCATGGCGCGCAGGCGCTTTCGCAACGCGTCGATGGCCCGCTCATCCTCCAGCGCAAGCTCGTGGCAGATTTGGGCGTGTTTGAGAGGCTTCTCGGCCTTGGTCAGCAGTTCGAGGATAGCTTCTCGACTGGGTATGGGGTTGTCATAGCGCTGGGCTTCGCGAGCGGCATGGGGATCGGCAATTTTGCCTTTTTTGGCCATAAGAATGGGGCCTATGTAATAAAAGAATTAGAGCGGCGAATGCCAAGTATACAGCGAATAGAAGTTCAGTAGCCTATTGCTCACCGAACCTCGGGAATGCCATGCCTTAAGAGCATTTGGAGTTTATACGGCAACCAACGATAAACCGAGAAGAATTTTCTGGTAGTAATTGTCCGACGATTTTGAATAGCGGCTCGCTCGCGGCGCAATTTCGAGAGATTAGCCCAAAAACCACCCAGGGCAAAACCGTATATTTGGGTGAAAAATCCAGGATCTCTTTTTATCAAGGCAAGCAGTAGCCCTTCTAGCAGTAGTGTGAGAACGGCCAGAGGGAGAATGATCAGCAGCGCCAGCGGTGGATAAAACAAAAATAAAACATACAGCTTATTGCGCTCACTCAGCCGCCTGCGCTTCACCGTGGTACTCAGTTTAGCGGCGACGACTTTACCGCCACCAAAAGAACGGCCGATATGATGGAAGTAGGCAGACCGGGAAAGCGCAATCACTTCACCTCCTTGCAATCTAAGCCTATTACACAGGTACATGTCCTCTGCCATGGAATCAAACCACTCGGGAAGGCCGCCGCAACTGTCCCACTGGGTTCTGGAGATCCAAAGACAGGCGCCCATGACCATCGCTACCGGCTGTTCTACCGCTTCAACAATGGGGACTGCGTTGGCAAACAAATCCATGTGCATACCGCAATCGAACAACTTTTGGTTGCTAGCCCCGTATTGCGGCAGTGTAAATATGCAGTCTCCGTGACGCTCGACCGCCTCCAAAAAAGTGGCAATCGCATCGTCGGCCAACCAGGCATCGTTGTTCAGCAGTAGGATATATTCGCCCGAGGCCGCCGCAACCATTTTGTTGTTGGCGAGGCAAAAGCCAACATTACTCTCGCTAAGGAGAAGTTTCGCTTGCGGAAAATTCGATTGAATAATCTCTATGGAATTATCTGAAGAGGCGTCGTCGTGAACGATAATTTCAATGCTCGCATCGACCTGTTGATCACAAACTGATCGTAAACATTGATCGATGACATCTGCGCCGTTGTAATTGGCGATGCAGATGCTGACAACGGGTTGTTGTTCGGTCAATATCAGGGCTCTGAGAGCCAAGTCCAGGTTTGCTCAAGACCGGAATCAATTGCCGTTTCGGGTTGCCAATCGAACTTGCTCTTCGCCTTACTTGAATCCAGGACGATGGAACGGACGTCCACATCCCTCGCGGGCAAGTATTTCAACTGCACCTTTTTCCCGGTCAGTTCCTGCGCGAGTTGAATAATATCGATCAACTCAATGCCATCATCACTGCCTACATTGTATGTGCTGTAATGTTTATCCGTGGCCGAATCGCTATTGGTGATCGAAACACACAGTGAAACGAAATCATCGATGAACAGAAAATCGCGCACGTGGCGGCCATCGCCCATGAGATTGAATGCATCCCCATTTTGCAGCGCGGAAAACAACGTTGGAATAAAACCAAATTGCTGTTTCGCCAACTGGCCGGGACCGTAGATATTCGAGGGCCTCAGAATAACCACCGGGTTACCGGTTTGCAGATGGTAGGCCTGGAAAAACAACTCCAATGATGCCTTGGATGCTCCGTAATAGGAGATCGGCGACGTCGTGTTTAACTCTGTGCATACCGCATCGCCTGTATCACCGTAAACGGTTCCGCCGGAACTTAGGTAAACCAGAACGGCCTTGCATTGATGCTCGAGATACTCAAGTAAGCGCAGGGAAGGCAGCAGATTGGCGGTGACCTCCAGGGATGACTGCCGTGATGAGGTTGCCGGCGTCGTATCGCAAGCCAGGTGAAAAATAAAATCAGCCTGCTGATAAAACTCCCCGAGCTGATAGATATTATCAAAATTGCAGTCGATGTAAGACACGCCCGGGTGGCGCCTGATAACAGGGGAGCGAGAAATACTTAAAACCGTACAGCCCGCAGCGACGAGCGCCGGACAAAGACTTCGCCCGACAAAACCGCTGCCACCCAACACTACAACAGATGTCATTCCAAACTCCTAAAGAGTTGTTGATAACGATTCACGCAATCGCCCCAGTTCCCATAGTCCCGCTTGCTGGTCTGGCGAGCGTTAGTCGACATCTGCCGATGCAGCGCGCCGTTAGATACATTTTCCAGTGCCTGTAAAAACTCTTCACGCGTTTCCACAATATATCCCTGGTCCCCATGAGCAATTGTATCGCGATGGGCGGGAATACCCGAGGCAATAATAGGCATGCCAGCCGCCATTGTCTCAAGCATAACCTGGGGCTTCCCCTCGCTGTGTTCGCTAAGCGTAATAAATCCTGAGCAGTTAGGATACCAATTGTCTAACAGATCCTGTGCGGTTGTTGGCCCGTGATAATCCACCCAAGAGGGAATGTCCAACGACTCCTGGTTGGGACCGAAGAGGTGGAGGCGCTGCTTATCGCCAAAAAAGCCCTCCCCCCACTCAAACAATTTGCCCATCTTATCCTTGGTGACGCGAACAACGATTAACCAGTTGTTGGTTTGCTCGGGAGGATGATAGGGCACCGCGTACCAGGAATCATCGATACCGAAATTAACGGGAACAATCTGGGCGACATCCCCGAAGCGCCGCTGCAACTCGGGCTCCATCCATGCCGCGTTGGGGGCCAGCACACAGCGGTTGGTTTTCAGCACAGTACGCAACATTTTGGACATTCCGGGTATTTTCAACAACTTGAAATCCGTGCCCAACACGGTGATCACTGCAGCGGCATTCAAGCCATACAGCGGCAGGGCATTTTGCAGCCAGTTGATATGATAAATGTCAGTTGTTTCAAACTGTTGACGGTATAGGCCACGAAGACGCCTCAATAGGCCGCCCGTGCGATAGAGGGCAAAGACAGGACGCTTCCTCAGCAGGTGTGCCAAACCTCCTTCGCGCGCTAATGTATCTAGCCAACGCGCATCGTCGGGACCACAACTGTAGGCAACCTCAGTATGCCGTGGACCATCTGGAGCCCACAGCGAGAGGCGAATATCGGGATTCTCACCCATTGCCTGGGCAATTCTGCGTATAAACAAACCCTGCCAGTCTTCCTCGCTTCGGGGATAGCTGGTTGCAACCATAAGAACTCGGGTAGGGTCTTTCACTTCACAACACATTTTTTCTTTTATAGTCGCAGTTACTATGAAGTTTGCTCCGAAACTGTCAAGTTGAATTTTTCGCTGGCCGTGGCAGTATTGACATGATGAGGGTGGATTAGTAAAGTGCGCGCCCTCAGCTGACTCCATATGAGTCGCTTTGCCCAGGTGGTGAAATTGGTAGACACGCTAGCTTCAGGTGCTAGTGCTCGCAAGGGCGTGGAGGTTCAAGTCCTCTCCTGGGCACCATTTTGAAAAACGTCGAAAGACCACGAGAGACCATTTAAGGCATTGATTCTTAAATGGTTTTTTTGTTTGTGCGGTTTCATTTCTTTGTCTGTCATGGTCTCCGATTGGCTCTTCCGTGGAACGTGGGTGGAACGTGGGTGGAACGCAGAATGACCCCTTTCGATAATATTTGTGTCATTTTGCATGCATTCACACTCAGGCCTTTTTAGCCAACGAATGATGACTGAGCATCCGCCCAGCCAAAGACTGCCTGACAAACAACGTCGCTGAACTCTCGGTTGAGTCGAGGAGTTGCTGAACCCAGCCTGCTACTTCGTCAATATTGTCCAGTTTGGCAGCGGCATCCATCGCTCGGTCATACGCCTCCACCACATCAGCACTGGTCACCTCATAACCCCACCCTTCACACAACCACCGTAAAGCCGCCATGGCGGAACCCAGTGCAAATTCTGGCTCCTTGTCCACATAGTCCCTCGCCGCCCGGGTCAGGGTTTTGGGTTCACAGGGGCTCATGCTCACGAGTTCAAGCGCCAAATCGTAAAGTTTGATGTCCTTGGCCGTGGCAAACCATTTGCCTTCCTGCCCCGGCGTCGTGGCGATCAGGTCGGCCAGAACCTCTGCCTTGTCTTTCATCGGATAGCGCTTTGCCACCGAGCGAAACCGTGCAAGATAGGAGTTGCCCAGGGCAGCACTCAGACCATAGCGCCGATAGGCCTCCTCATGCAGGCCGGAGGAAATCAAAATCTCCTCGCAGGCCTGGTCAATGGCGGAATCGGGCTCATTCAATCCCCGGGATGCCTCCGCGTACTTCACGGCCTCCGCCTTTTTGCCAAAGGCCAGCAGTGCCTCGACACCATAGCGCCGGTAGTGCCACATCGGATACCGGGACAACTCAAGCAAGTCGAGCAATTCCTGATACCGGCCAGCTACGAGCAAACAGGACAAACACGCCGTGGTACCGTGGAAATAATTACCAGGATTCGGATGGGTCCAGCAATGCCGTAAGGTGGAAACCAGATCATCGGCCCATTTCCCCGCCATATCCTCAGAACCGCAGAGTTCGCCCCACCGGTCACCGACTGGACTGAGGTAATCGACACCGTCGTCCGCCATGGCCTGCCAAAGTCTTTCAAGCCATTTATCGCGAACTTTCTTATCCACTGGTGCCTTGACGATAATTGGAATCAAACCGTCAAGCGCCTTGTTGACGGCAGATCCCAGGGCACCACTGGAAGTGTCTATGTGTTCCAGTGCAGGCCAAAGCTTTTCTATTAAGCGAACCGCGCCCTCCCCCCCCAGTTCGGGTTCTTTCTTTGCGACTTTTTTAATCTCGGAGACGGCTTCACGAAGGCGCTGGCAGGCCAGCTTGGACGCCTTCCAACTGTAGGCATTGGCCCGGAACCGGGCGGGGAAAGTCCATTTGTATTTTTTCGTTTGGCTCACGACTACCTACCTGGATTGATTACAAGGCCTCATAGTGTACTCGTAGGCCTGCCTCTTCAAATTGATACTTGTCTCTGTGCTTTCTATCATATGGGTTTGGCAGCAAACTAAACTGCGGGCTACCAGAAAGTGTATCCAATACATGCAGACCTACTCTTGAATACGTATTGGTCGACGGGTAGCATATTTTGGTTCTACTGGGAATCCTGTGGGTAGAGGTTGAGTTTTCCACAGTGGAACAGAATTGAAACTCGATAGTTTTCGAAGTTTCTAAATCCTCGGGCAGCCGATTTTATTGTCTGAATCTTTGAATTAAATCCTTCTGCGGTCGCATTGGTGATGCGATGTTTCAAGTAAGTCATGGCTCTTCTCCGCTTCTATGAGTGAAAAAGGATGCCGATCCCCACGTAATCTGTTGGTATATAAGGCTTCTGACAACTTTACATAGTCGACCCTGAAAAACGCTTAACATGTTGATTGTATTAGATAATACTGGGTATTTGTGAGATGATTTCGACCAGTTTCAAGCCTATTTGGCACTTAATCCGGTCGAAACAAAGGTGGCTCTCGATGAAAGATTCTTCCCCCGATCACCATCAAATGAGTTTTATGGCTGCTGGGTTGATGGATCAACTCAATCCGAAACACCCTCTGTTACATCTTGCGCGAACCATACCCTGGGACTTTTTTGAATCGGAGTTCGCTCCCTTGTATGCGGCAACTGGCAGGCCTGCCAAACCCGTACGCTTGATGGTGGGTTTATCTATTCTCAAGCATATGGAAAATGTCAGCGACGAGGTTATCGTGCAACACTGGGTACAAAACCCGTATTACCAGGCATTTTGCGGGGAGGTTGAATTCCAGTGGTCATTCCCTTGTGACCCATCCGATCTGGTGTACTTCCGCAAGCGAGTCGGCGAAAAGGGATTTGAAAAAATATTGGCATCCTCTATCACCATTCATGGTGAGAAAGCGGTCGAAGAGGAAGTCTGTATTGACACCACAGTACAGGAAAAAAACATCACCTTTCCCACCGATGCAAAGTTGTACCGAAAGATTATTGTTCGTTGCCTGAAATTGGCCAGGAAAGAAGGGATAACACTTCGCCGCAGTTATGCCAAGGAAATTAAGCAAAGAAAACTGGAATGTCGTTTTGCGGGACATCCCAGGAACCGTGCCAAGGCCCGCAAAGCCGTTAAGCGGCTAAAGACCATTGCCGGTCGTTTAGTGCGGGAATTGGAGCGTAAACTGCCACTCGACATTCTGGAAAAGCTGGCAGAGGACTTTGCACTATTCCATCGTGGACTGAACCAGAAGCGAGGGGATACGAACAAGCTGTACAGCTTGCACGAACCCCATGTCTACTGCATGAGTAAAGGCAAAGAGCATAAGCGCTATGAATTTGGCACCAAGGTTTCTATCACGACAACTCGGGATTCAAAAATCATTGTTGGTGCCATGGCCTTTGATACGAACAAATTTGATGGTCATACGCTGCCGGAGGTGCTGTTGCAATTGAAGCGGCTTAACAAACTGAAACCGGCCGTTGGCTTATGTGATCGGGGTTACAAAGGGAAGAAAAAGATCAATGACACGCGGATCATAATGCCCAGCACAGGTACTCGGGATACGGATAGTGCCTACCAGGTGCTGATGCGGAAACGTTTTAGAAAGCGGGCTGGCATAGAGCCGGTGATCGGCCACCTGAAGTCGGATCATCGATTGAACAAAAGTTATCTCAAAGGATTTGAAGGCGACCAGATTAACGTACTGATGGCTGCTGCTGCGTTTAACTTCAGGAAGTGGATGAGATTGTTTTTATTGGCCCCGAAAACGGCTTCCTTATGGAGTCGTTTAACGCAGTTTATTATCAAGCCACGGCATTACGGCGATGCCGTGATGGCCAATTAGGCTTTTTCAGGGTCGACTACATAGAACAGGTATATGGGAATCGACATCCAGAGGGATATTTTGGGCCTCAAGGGGCAGCGGGTCAATCAAATACAACGGGACGAACAGGAGCAGCAACTTGTCATTCATTGCAGCAGGGACCGACGTAGAAACGCCATAGACCCCGTTACAGGGCGAAAGGGAACAGTCAACCGGTACGTCCGTCGACAGATCAGGGATGTGCCGCTCTTTGGCTACCCTTGCATGATTGAAAGGGAGCTGGTCCCAGTATTTATCAGCAAAAATGAGCGGCGGATGGAACGCTGTGAGTTTGTTGACAAGGGTTGGCGTTTCACCCGCCGCTTCTGCCGCATGATCAGTGGCCTGTGCCGCTACATGAGTATTCAGGCGGTCTCCAGACATCTCGGTGTACGCTGGGAGACGGTGAAGAATATCGACAAGGCGTATCTGGAGGAGACTCTCCCGGCACTCGACCCGACACAGCTGACTGGCCTGAAGTATCCGGGTGTTGATGAGGTGGCCAGGGCGAAAGGCCACGACTACATGACCGTGATTTACGACACGGTGGAGGGGCATTTAATCGGTGTGGAAACCGGTCGAACGGCTGACGTTTTCTCTGGATTTCTAAAGCAGCTTCCGGCACAAACCACTGAAAAAATAGAGGCTGTCGCAATGGACATGGCGCCATCCTGTCAGAAATCAGTCCGTGATTGCTGACCCAATGCCGACATTGTGTTTGACCGTTTCCACGTCATGAAGCACTACAGCAAGGCCCTGAGCAACCAGCGGCGAATAGCGTTTGGAAAGGCCAACAAAGCGGGTAAAGCATTGCTAACAGGAACACATTACCTGGTGCTGAAAAACGCCGATAAGCTGGACGAACCCCGGACTCAAAAATTACAACGACTATTGGATGAAAATGCCCATCTCAATACGCTGTATATCTTGAAGGAACAACTTCAGGCCTTGTGGGAATCAGAGACTGTCGAACTGATGCAGGAGCGACTGGAAGCCTGGTGCCGGATAGCCGATCAATCGACCATGCTCTACCTGAAGAAGTTTGCAAAATCCTTGAGAAGGCACTGTGTGGGCATTTGTAATTACGCGAAGCACAAGCTCACCAGTGCCAGGATCGAGGCTGGCAACATCAGTATCGGCATGATCCGCAAGCGCGCCAGAGGCATCAGGGATACCGAGTATTTCAAACTCAAGATCAGACAGTCATCCCTGCCGGACGGGGACTCGATGTTCTATGTTGCGGCCTGATATTCACTCACAAGACCGGAGAAGAACCAATACGCGGAACCTGAGCAACTAACTGCGTCTTGAACTGCATCGTATCAAGGTGTCGCCATGTGCGTTGCTCACGATGGTCGTAAACCGAACAAAGGGCATGGCAGACACTACACGCGCCTTTCGTTCCCTTTGGCCAATCTATCTGGAGGGTAATTGATTTGTCGGTCAGATCCGGGGTAATAGCCGTGATTTTCCATGGGTCGCTAAGCCCCAAAAGTTGAGTAAACAACGCGGTATCTTTCATTTGAATATCTCCATAAAAAAAGACTCTTGTACCACATTCTTGACCATTGTTTGGCTTTTACCCATAGGAAACTCGGAAGAACCCTTTTTTACAGCGGTGTAAAGCTGCCTTCGTGCTGCATCAGGATGAGTGTCTTGATAAATTCCGAGGGCTTATACCCCCGATTGCTTTTAGGCGGGGGAAAGTAATGATCAATGCGTTCGGCGAGGCTCAGGGAGTCCATTAACTGACCCATGGCCAATAAACCGGCACGGGAAGTGAGTAAATCGGTCGTTGTATCGAGTTTGTAAGGTAGAATAATCGTAAGCCTTGAGTTGTGCACCCAGTGGGTGATGGAGGGTTTTGTTGCTAACCATTATACAGCCAGGGCTTTCTACGGTTTAGGCATTTCTATCTGGGGATCCGGGAATGCTAAACCCAGGGGTGGCGGGGTCTGTCGGGGGATGGACTAGTTGAGTAAATCCTGCAAAAGCTGCGCCTGGGTCTGAACCTGACTCACCGTGCGCAGGCGCTGGCTGGTCACAACCGCCTGTAACTCGGACAAGGCCAAGTCAAAATCGTTATTCACAATCAGGTAATCTGACTGGGTGTAGTGAGACATCTCCTCAACCGCTTCCGACATCCTCCGAGCAATGATTTCGCTGTCATCTTGCCCGCGGGTGGTCAGGCGTTGCTCCAGGGTGGCTCGAGAGGGGGGAAGAATGAATACAGATTGGCTTGCAGGCATTATTTGTTTTATCTGTTGAGCGCCCTGCCAGTCAATCTCCAGAATTACATCAATGCCGAGTTCCAACTGCTTTTCGACCCATATCTGCGAGGTTCCGTAGAGATTTCCAAAGACGCGAGCGTGTTCCAAAAATTCGGTGCACTCCAGCATGGCGAGAAACTCGCTCTCGGCGATGAAGTGGTAGTTGACGCCATCGACCTCACCCGGGCGCATAGGCCGAGTGGTATGGGAGACGGACACCTGAAGGTCGTCACAGCGATCAATCAAGGCGGTGACCAGGCTGGTTTTTCCTGCACCACTGGGGGCCGAGACGGTAAATAGTGTTCCTGTGCTGGTCATCGATGTTCCTGTTTCGAGGTCAATTTACCGGGTAGAGCGATTATTCGATATTCTGGATTTGCTCACGCATTTGTTCGATGAGCACTTTTAATCCCACCGCGTTTTGTGTCGTGCTACTAGAGATGGACTTTGAAGAAAGGGTGTTGGCCTCCCGGTTGAGTTCCTGCATGAGAAAATCCAGGCGTCGACCGCAGGGCCCGCCTTTGTCCAGGGTGCGCCGGACCTCGGTGATGTGAGCGTCCAGCCTGTCCAGCTCCTCATCTACGTCGGCTTTTTGAGCCAGGTGCACCAACTCCTGCTCCAGCCGATTGTCATCCACTTCAATCTCCAGGTCTGCGATACGGCCCAGGATGCGTTGGCGTTGTCGAAGCATCAATTCGGGGATTAATACTCGAGTGGCAACCACTTCGCGCTCAACCTGATCGATCCGCTCAGACACCATGGTGGCCAGCTTCTCGCCCTCGCGCTGCCGATTTTCAGACAGTGATTCCACAGCGCTGGCAAACACGGTCTCCCCGGCGGACAAAATTTCTTCATCCGAAATCGCGCCACTTCGACATATTCCGGGGAACTGCAAAATGTCGAGAGGGCTTAGGAGTTGTGAATGCGGTAGTTTTTCGGCGATTGTGGCGCTGGCCTCCAACAGAGCGTCGAGTTGCTCAAGATTAATATTCAATTCGGCGGCCTGTTCGGGATTTGCTTGTAGTCGAACAAGGCAATCGACTTTGCCGCGGGCCAAGGTTTTGTTCGCGCGCTCGCGCAACTTCGGTTCCAGGGGTCTCAGGGCATCGGGGAGCTTGAAAGTGCAATCCAGGTAGCGGTGGTTAACTGACCTCAATTCTATGGTCAGTAAGCCTTGATTGGTTGCGACACTTTCCCTGGCAAAGGCAGTCATGCTGCGAATCATATTTGAATCTCTGGGTTGATAACGCCGTACATGGGCGGCAGTGTAGCAGTTTTGTATGGAGTGCTCACAGAGTAAGCCGAAGCGGGATTGAGAGCTTCCTGGCGAGCCATCGCCGCTGCGATCACGTATACTGCGCAGCCTGTTTATTTGGAGATTTTTATGGAACGTCCCAGTGGCCGCACCCCATCGCAATTGAGAGATATCACTATCACGCGGGATTTTACCTGTCATGCAGAGGGTTCTGTGCTGGTCTGTTTCGGAAACACCAAGGTGATTTGTACCGCTTCGGTGGAACGTGGCGTACCGCGTTTTATGCGCGGCCAGGGTCGCGGCTGGGTGACTGCGGAGTATGGAATGCTTCCTCGCTCCACCGATTCGCGCATGGGCCGGGAGGCCAGCCGTGGTAAGCAGGGCGGCCGCACTGTAGAAATTCAGCGCTTAATTGGGCGCTCCTTAAGAGCGGCTCTGGATCTGGATAAACTCGGAGAGCACACGATTACTATTGATTGCGACGTGATTCAGGCGGACGGGGGAACCAGAACAGCTTCGATTACCGGAGCTTGTGTCGCGTTGGTAGATGCCTTAAATCATCTGCAGCGGCAAAAGCTCATTACCGAAGATCCGCTATTACAAATGATTGCCTCGGTTTCAGTCGGTATTTATCGGGGGGTTCCGGTTCTGGATCTCGACTATCCAGAGGATTCGGCGGCGGATACCGACATGAATGTCGTGATGGGAGAGTCGGGCGCTTTCATTGAAGTGCAGGGCACCGCCGAAGGCGCACCGTTTGATCGCGATGAACTGAACGCCCTGCTCGACTTAGCTAGCGATGGCGTGACCATGTTGATCGAGAAACAGCGCGAGGCGCTCGCTGGATAAAAGACCTGCTCAAAGCTCGATGTCGTAATCCATGATGACCGGAGCGTGCGTTGAAAATTCGCGACTTTTGTAGATGGCACCGTAGTCAATCGCGTACTTAAGTCCGCCAGATACCACGTGTAAGTCCACCCGCCATCCGTCGCTACTGCGATCGCCTGAGGGCCACCAACTGTATTCATCGTGATCGGAATTGATCTCTCTGAAGGCGTCTACATACCCAGATTCCATGAGCTGATCCATCCACTGGCGCTCCTCGGCTAAAAACCCTGAGGAGTTGCTGTTGCCCTGGGTATCCTGCACATCCGTTGCCTTGTGGGCGATCTGCCAATTGCCGCAGATGATGAACTCTCGGCGCTTGTTGCGAACCTTTTGCAAATGCCTCTGAAGAAGATTAAAAAACTCGGATTTTCGAAGCTGCTGGTCAGCATTTCCGTTTTCAGCGCTCGGTGCCAATAGGCAACCCACACTCAGATTCTCAAAGTCCGCTTGAATATAGCGCCCCTCCATATCGAACTCAGCGAAACCCAAGCCGGTCATGATGGCTTTAGGCAGCTCGCGCGTGTAAATGGCGACTCCGTTTGCTTTGCCATCAACGTCGTCGAAAAAGTAGGCGTTGTACTCAGAAGGGAAAAACAAGTCGTCCCGCAGGTCATACTCGGAGCACTGTAGATCCTGAATGCAGATAAAGTCTGCATCCTGCTCCTGTAGCCACTCGTAAAAGCCTTTTTTTGCAGCGCTTTTTATACCGTCAGCGCTGAAACTGATGATCCTCATTCATAGCCCCTAATTTTTAGAGCGTGTATGATACCCATGCTATTTGCACTGGAATACACTGTATTCGAAGCCAGTGATACTGGCTTCCGTGTCTTGGAATTGCTAGGTCTCGTCTTTAGTATTTATACCTACGCTGGGCGCGGTCTATTATAAATGACGGCTCAAGCCATACGACTTTATACAACATTTTCCAATTTTGGGGAACTTAAACCCGCTCCAAATCACCCTATCGGAAGAATTAATGCTCGCCTATCAGTCAGAGTTTATAGAACTCGCAAAACGCCATAATGTCCTCAAGTTTGGAGAATTTACCCTCAAATCGGGCCGTATTAGCCCCTATTTCTTCAATGCAGGAGCTTTTGACAGTGGCGGCGGCCTGGCTGCGCTGGGGCGTTGTTACGCTAACCGCATTGTCGATTCTGGTCTGGAATTCGATGTACTCCTTGGGCCGGCATACAAGGGTATTCCGTTGGCAGCGACGACGGCCGTG
Organism: Halioglobus sp.; assembly: GCA_965262875.1. Lineage (GTDB taxonomy): Bacteria > Pseudomonadota > Gammaproteobacteria > Pseudomonadales > Halieaceae > JBALVT01. The sequence goes on along the minus strand of OZ253569.1, from coordinate 669,250 downwards.
GCTTTGGCTCGGGATCATGGAATAGACATCCCGTTTGCCTACAATCGGAAGGAGGCTAAGACCCACGGTGAGGGTGGAAGCCTCGTGGGAGCGCCGCTTGCGGGCAAGGTGTTGATTATCGATGATGTCATTACTGCGGGAACCGCGGTCAGAGAGGTGATTTCGATGATTCAGGATTGTGGGGCCGAGTTTGCCGGTGTCGCCATTGGCCTGGATCGCCAGGAGCGTGGTAAGGCCGAGTTGTCCGCCATTCAGGAAATTGAACGTAGTTATAATGTACCCGTCTTAAGCATTATAGGTATGGAACACTTGATCGATTATCTTAAGACGGAGGGTGGCACATCACTTGAATTGGGTGCCTCCATGGAGGCCTATCGCGATCTATATGGCGTCTGATCTTGTTAAAAGCCACTTTGGACCATATATTAAAGATATGAACTACACGAAACCTCGTACTTTTTCTGCGGCTGTGGCCATGCTGGTACTGCTTGGTGCGCCCGCGGTGCACGCGGGCGTTATGTATCGTTATATCAACGATCAAGGCAATGTGGTTATCGATTATCAGGTGCCCGCATCCGATATTAAAAAAGGCTACGAAATTTTAAACGAAGAAGGGGTGGTGCTTCGGGTTATACCCCGGGAGCTCACAGCCGAAGAACGAGATAATGTCAGTAGTGCGCAGTGCGCAGCGGCGCATTGCACAAACACAGGCGGCGGAAATTGAACGTGCAGGCAGAGATGTGGACGTTGAGCGACTCGCCGCGATTGAAGACTTACAGAACGAAATTTCTTCCATAGAACGCTCTATTGTCGACCGAAATGGAGAAATGGAGGAAGTCAGGGCCGAATATCAGCTGGATATCGACAGGTTCGAGCAGTTGCTGCATGTCGTAGAGTTGCGCCGAAACATGATTGCCAACTAGTACAGTTGGTGTAATTTGAGGCGTATTGACTAGCTTATTCCGGAAGTGGCCTGCCCCGGTAATGGCTGACTGACAGCATCCTTAAAAAACCCTTGAAGCATGAGTTGCCACTGTTGCTGCCACTCGCTAGTGGGTGGTCGCTTAAAACCGCTACGGACATACTGTTGGATCCGCCCCTCTGCCGCGGATAACAGCAAATTGGCCGCTGCAGCCAGAGGAATGGTTGGGCGTAGTCCCTCCCGTACCTCTGCCTCTCGCAGCACTTGCTTTAGCTGGGTTTCAAAGCGGTCGTACAATTGTGCGACTCGCAGGTGTAGCCGCTCGGTTTCGCCAGTGAGTGCATCGCCGGTGAGTATTCGGGTAATGCCAGGATTGCGTTCACTGAAAGCCAATAAAAGAAGCAACATTTTTTCGCATCGCTTGGCAGCGGTCTGTTCTTCGTTGAGAATAATGCTGACTCGAGTAAACAAGGTATCTTCGATAAATTCGATGAGGCCCTCAAACATTTTTGATTTGCTTGGGAAATGCCGATACAGAGCTGCCTCTGATACGCCGACCTGTTTTGCGAGACCAGCCGTCGTTATCCTGTCGCAAGGATTGGCCTCCAGCATTTGGGCGAGAGCTTCCAGAATTTGCTGGCGGCGTTGAGATTTCTTTGGAGGCATGTCAATCCATGTCAAAGCGCATAACGAATAATGCTAGCGATAACCATGCAACCGCGCAATGACTCTATGATGGATTCGAGCAGATTTTTTGTCGCAAAGTGTGATTAAACCTTCGAACGGCCTTATTTTTCCCTACTAGCCGCGACGGTTGGTAATAAGTGTTCCCACTCCCCGGTCGGTAAAGATTTCGAGCAGTACCGCGTGGGGCATTCGACCATCGACAATATGAGCACTGGCCACCCCACTTTTTACTGCGTCCAGGGCGCAGCCAATTTTGGGTAGCATGCCGCCACTGATGGTTCCGTCGGCAATGAGATCGTCAACTTGCTCGGTACTCAGGCCGGTCAGTATCGTCCCGGCCTTGTCCAGGAGCCCCGCGACATTCGTCAGCAGCATCAATTTCTCAGCGCCCATAACCTCTGCGATTTTGCCCGCTACCAGGTCGGCGTTAATGTTGTAGGTGCGTCCGGTTTTATCAACACCAATGGGCGCGATAACGGGAATGAAGTTGCCCTCCAGAATGACATTCAGGACTTCTGTATCAATCTGATCCACTTCTCCAACGTGGCCAATGTCTACAATCTCTGAGGCACCTAGGTCGGGGCTGTAGCGATTCACTTGCAGCGCGCGCGCCCTAATGAGCTGTCCGTCTTTGCCGGTAACACCGATGGCCTTGCCTCCGTTGCGGTTTATTGATGAGACAATTTCCTTGTTGACACTTCCACCCAAAACCATTTCCACGACATCCATGGTTTCCGAGTTAGTGACGCGCATGCCGTTGACGAATTCAGTGTGAATGTTGAGTTTTTCCAGTAGCGCGCCAATCTGTGGGCCGCCGCCATGAACGACTACCGGATTCATACCTACCAATTTCATCAGAACGACATCTCTGGCGAAGCTCTCGTGCAAAGCGGTATCCGTCATTGCATTGCCACCAAACTTCACGACCACAGTTTTACCTGTGAAACTCTGAATATAGGGGAGCGCTTCAGTGAGTACGTGGGCGATGTTGAGAGCGGATTCACGATCGAGTGACATAGTTCTTCCAGTGTTTATGGCGTGTGTGGGTTCGGTGCCCACAGGTGTATTATTTGGACGTTTAGAAGGGCAGGTCCAGATCAGGCTGCGCACGGGCTATCTGAGTCTTAAAATCTCGCTTAACCACTTCCAGGCCGCTCTCATTTGAGGCTTCAAAGCGCGCGGTTAAAGCGGCGGATGTGTTTGAAGCACGCAGCAGACCCCAGCCGTCCTGGTAGTCTACTCGTATTCCATCGAGGGTATTGATCTTGCCGTCGGGAAACTCGCAGTGCTTAATAATACTGTCCATGATGGAGAACTTATTGGATTCCTCGACCGGAATAATGACTTCAGGGGTGCTTACGCTATGAGGCAGTTCTGCGATGGTCTCATCCAGGCTAACCTCATTGGTGCTTAGAATTTCTGCCAGCCTTCCGGCTGCATACATACCGTCGTCGAATCCATACCAGCGCTCGCCGAAGAACATGTGGCCCGAGAATTCGCCACCCAATAGCGCGCCGGTCTCCGCCATTTTTTCCTTCATAAAGGCGTGGCCTGTTTTCCACAGGACCGGCCTTCCCCCGAAACGGGTGATCAGGTGTGACAAGTCGCGAGAGCATTTCACATCAAAAACAACATCGGCACCCGGATTGCGTGAAACGACATCCTGGGCATAAATCATTAGCAAGACATCGGAGCGAACGATTTTCCCGCTCGACGTCACCACCGCAAGGCGATCGCCATCGCCATCGAAAGCCACCCCAAAATCTGCTTTTTCGTGCTCAACCACGGCCACAAGGTCTGCCAGGTTTGCTTCATTACTGGTATCAGGGGGGTGATTTGGGAAGCGTCCGTCAATATCACAGTACAGCGGCACGACCTCGCAACCGAGTTCCTCGAATAGTCTGGGCGCGAGCATACCGGTCACGCCGTTCCCCGCGTCGATCACAATCTTCAGCGGCACAGCAATGGCGATATCACCGACAACCTCGTCAATATACGCAGGAACAATGTCCTCTTTTATCGTTCGGCCTCTGCCAGTGGTAAAGTTGCCTTCAATTACCCGCTCGCGGATAGTCTGAATACCTCCAGCTGCCAGCGTATGTTCGTTGAAGACGATTTTAAAGCCATTGTCCTGCGCCTGATTGTGACTTCCTGTGACCATGACGCCGGATTTGGCATTGAGATGGCGGGTGGCGAAGTAAAGTAGTGGGGTGGGGACGGTGCCAATATCGATCACGTCTCGCCCGCTCTCCATCAGAGCTCTGATTAAACCGGTCTTAATTCTCGGACTGGAATCTCGACCATCTGCGGCGACGATTATGGTCTGCTGATCGAGGTCGCCCGCCACGCTGCCGATGGCGCCTCCTATTCTGGCAACCATCTCGTCTGTTAGCTCAGTCTTAGCAATACCACGAATATCGTATGCTCTGAAAATATGGTCGGGCAGACCACTTTCTTTTTCCGCCGGTACTTCTTCAGGTAAGTCCAGCTCAAGCACCTCATCGATTTCGTCAATCATATTGGTGGATTGAAACATGGGGTTGGTCAGTTCGGAGCTGGGTGTATAGGTAACTTCCGGCGGCGCCGCAACACCCGCCTTAGCGTTGCCACCCTTGCGCAAGGATTTTACAGTTGCTCTGCGCAGCTGTTTGGCAATGGAAACGAGTTGGGGAATTTCAAGTTCCAGTGGTGTCTTATTGTCGGTGGCAGAAATAACGCGGTCGATTTCCAACAGCAGAGTGCGTCGAGATAAAAACAGAACCATGGTAGCAGCGGCTATTGCTGCGAGTATCGACAATAACGAAACCAACCAGACGGGCATGATATCAACCGCGAGCTCGTCCAGCAGTACCTGTAAGGGAGTAAATCCCAGCCGCCAGTTTGTATCGGGGATAGCGGCAAGCTGGGTGTATTCTTCGGTATCCGCAGTGCCGGCTATGGCCACATCAACCACTTTTTCCCTTCCGCTCGACGTTGTGAAATGTTGATGCAAAATTGATCGCCCCAAGGTTGGGTCCAGGGCGTTCAGTTCGTCCACGATGAGCTGGTTATCGATGGTGGCGATAATGACCGCTTTGCTTTCGGGTATTCGAGGATGTGATATCAAGTACGCCAGTGATGTCAGCCAGCGCCCTTCAAATTGGTAGGCTTCTGGCAGCGTTTCCTCTGAGACACTGGTTCGACGAACGAGGTCGACCTCGATGTGGTTGCGTAAACCCTGATTGCCACCTTCAAAACCGGCCGTTCCCATCTCACCAATGGGTAGTATGCGCAAACTGATGACTTCCGGAAAGTAATCCAGCATTGTCTGTTCAATGAGGGACAGATTTTTTCCGGAATCTCCGCCTATCGCAGATAGAGCGAGAGGTGACTTAGCCGCGCCGCGCATCCTCTGGCCCAACAGTGAAACCATTTGTTTGATGTTGACGGATTGCTGCGTTGCGTAGGCGGCGCTAACCCGCTCGATTTGCGCCTGCTGCAACCCTGGTTCTCGCAAAAAGAGCAAGTATGCCAAGCCCAGACTGATGGGAGTGAGAGCGACAATCAACGACCAGACAACGATTTTGCGAAGTGCATCGCCCTTGGCGTTGATTCCCAGTGTGGTTCCCGTGCTTCTGGATTTCTTTTGGGTTCTCAGCATGTTTAGAAAAAAGCAATCGTAGTTATTTCGCCAATCATATTACGGGCGTACATTTTCCGATACGGACAATAGGGCTTAATTTTCCCAAGGCTCAGCGTTTACCGGGCTCGGGCGGTGGAAATGAGAGCTATAATCTGTCTCGCAATGGCCGATTTACTGGCTCTTTTCAACGGCTCCAGACCGTTTGCCCAAATCACTGTAACTTCGTTTTCGTCGCTGTTGAAGCCCGTTTCGCTACTCGAGACATCGTTGGCCACGATCATATCCAGATTTTTCCGTTCAAGTTTGCCTTTGGCGTAGGTGATTACATCATTAGTTTCCGCTGCAAAGCCCACTGTAAAAGGCTTTGGCTTACTGGCGGCAACGCTGGCCACGATATCCGGGTTGCGAACTAATCCCAGGGAAAGTTCCTCGGAACCCTTTTTGATTTTTTGTTGTTCGATAGTGGCGGGTCGATAGTCGGCCACGGCCGCACAGGCGATGAAAATATCGCACTGCGGAAGTAGTTCAGTGCATTGGTCCAGCATTTGTCGTGCACTTTGCACGTTGTGTCTGGCAACGTATTGTGGCGTGGTGAGATTGACCGGGCCACATACCAAAGTAGTCTGCGCTCCGGCGTCTACCGCGGCCTGGGCGAGTGCAAATCCCATTTTTCCGGAGCTATGGTTGGAGATATAGCGCACGGGGTCTAATGCTTCGCGCGTTGGTCCAGCCGTGATAACAACTCGCACACCTTCCAGCTCCCGTGAGTCGAACAATGTACAAGCTCGGTCGGCGATGGCATCGGGTTGTTCCATTCTGCCTGGTCCGACGTCCCCGCAGGCTTGCTCACCCTGTGCAGGCCCAGCCATGGTGAATCCACGCGATTCCAAAATTGACACGTTTTCCACGGTGGCCTGGTCGCGCCACATCTGCTGATTCATCGCCGGTGCGATTAGCTTTTGAGCGGCAGTTGCCAGGGTAACGGTGGTTAACAAATCGTCCGCGCGCCCCGCCGCTAGACGGGCCAGTAGATCTGCTGTTGCCGGCGCAATTACTAGCAAATCCGCCCAGCGCGCCAGTTCGATATGGCCCATGCCCATTTCGGCCTCGGTATCGAGCAGTTGGGTATGCACTGGGTTACCCGACAGGGCTTGTAAGGTCAAAGGAGTGATAAATTCCTGCGCGCCCTGGGTCATTACAACCCTGACATTGGCGCCGTGTTCCTGCAGCTGCCTGACAAGTTCCGCCGCCTTGTACGCGGCGATACCGCCACTGACACCAAGCAACACATTGCGATTGAATAGATGTGCCATTTAATGTGCTCGCAGAGGAAAATAAGCCAAGGGATGAGAAAGATACCATTCGATACAGGTATTTGACACTGGGGGAGATCCACAAATGTCAGGGAGGGCTTTGTTGTGAGTATTGCCACATGGGGGAGCGGAGAGTCACCGCGAGATAAGTTGCTGGCTAATGGCGAGAAAGCGCTGTCTGATGCGGAGCTGTTGGCGCTATTGCTAGGTGCCGGTCGACGAGGTTGTGATGCAGTTCAGTTCTCGCGAGAGCTTTTGTTGGAGTTTGAAGGCTTACCGGGGGTACTCAACGCCGACTCGTGCGCGATATTGGCGCAACCGGGATTGGGTGTGGCTAAATACGCGCAGCTTCGTGCCGCGCTGGAATTGGGTCGGCGCCAGGCCCTGGCAGTGGTTAAGGATAAAGACGTGTTATCTAGCCCTGAAAGTACCAGGGTGTTTTTGCAACATCACCTGGGAGGGCACTCTCGGGAGGTGTTCTGCTGCATTTTCCTGGACAGTCAGCATCAGGTTATTTGCTGTGAGGACCTGTTTTTGGGCACCCTGGACGGGGCTGCGGTCTACCCGCGGGAAGTTGCCGTTCGGGCGCTCCAGTACAGGGCGGGAGCGGTGATTTTTGCTCACAATCATCCCTCCGGAGTGGTTAGCCCTAGCAATGCCGACAAAAGAATTACCGAAAGATTGAAAAATGCGCTGAGCTTATTGGATATTCGGGTGTTGGATCACGTGATTATTGGCCGTGGACAATCGTTCTCTTTCGCCGAGGCAGGGCTGCTGTAGTCAAGCCACCGTTTTGCTTTTTTCTTGCCTTGCCGGAGGGCTTCTGGTATAAAGTCGCGCTCCGCGAAGCGGGTGTCCCAAGAGGCACCGCATCTGCATCAAACAAAACGATCCCGCCTAGGTTGGGAATTACTAGCGAGAGTGACAAGATCATGGCCAGAGTATGTGAAGTGACCGGTAAGCGTCCGGTGAGTGGAAACAATGTTTCACACGCGAAAAACCGCACACGACGTCGTTTTTTACCCAATCTGCATCACCACCGTTTTTGGATTGAGGGCGAGAAGCGTTTTGTCAGCCTGCGAGTATCCAGCAAGGGCATGCGCATTATCGACAAAAAAGGCATTGAGCAGGTGTTGGAAGATATCCGCAGCCGCGGCCAAAAGGTTTAATCGGCCAGGCCGATAGGAGAATTGATATGAGAGAAAAGGTCAAAATGGTATCCTCAGCAGGTACTGGTCACTTTTACACCACTGACAAGAACAAGCGTACTACGCCAGATAAGCTGGAAATGAAAAAGTACGATCCAGTTGTGCGCAAGCACGTGATGTACAAAGAGAGCAAAATCAAGTAACCGCTTGGTTTGTTCTGAAAGCCCTGGATTTTCATCCGGGGTTTTTTTTGAGCTGAATTTAAGCGAATGGATCTTCACTACCGATGATCTCCATTCTATGTCTAAAATAGCTCATGCCTGAACTACCCGAAGTTGAAACCACTCGCGCCGGCGTGGAGCCTTATGCTCTGAATAAGAAGGTGGCTCGCCTGGAAGTTAGAGAGCCGCGCCTGCGCTGGCCAGTACCTCCTGAGCTGCCGCACATTTTAGCGAACCAGAAAATTACCGCGGTTGAGCGGCGGGCAAAATATCTGTTGTTTCATACCGCGCCTGGAGCGCTTCTTGTTCACCTTGGGATGTCGGGGTCTTTGCGAGTCATGAAGAGCACTGACGCTTGCCAAAAGCACGATCACATTGACCTTCACCTCGCGGGGGGCTACTGCTTGAGGTTCAATGACCCGCGCCGATTCGGGTGTTTTCTGTGGCAAGCACACGGGGAAGTTCATACTTTGCTGGGAAGCCTGGGGCCTGAACCCCTGTCTGGGCAGTTCCATGCACGGTATTTATACGCCAAGTCTCGTGCTCGTAAAATCCCCGTTAAGAGCTTGATAATGGACGGAAAAGTGGTAGTTGGCGTTGGTAATATTTACGCTAACGAAGCCCTTTTTGGCGCCGGTATTCGGCCAGATCGACCGGCGGGGCGTATTTCCCTGGCACGTTATGAAAAGCTGGTTCCAGAAATTAAGCGAGTACTAACTTCGGCTATAGAACAGGGTGGTACTACCCTTAGGGACTTTGTTGGGGGTGATGGTAAGCCCGGATATTTCGCCCAGCAGCTGTCCGTATACGGAAGAGAAGGGCAGCCCTGTAAGACCTGTAAAAGCCCTTTAAGAGGGCTGCGGCTGGGCCAGCGAGCTACCGTGTTTTGCATAGCCTGCCAGCGTTGAAGGGGCTACACTGGTAATAGTTTTAGGGGACAGATAGACAGAAACCGGGGATTAGGATAATGAAAATAAAAGTAAAGTCGCGTCGAGCATTGGCCGGGGCGTTAGCCATCGCCATGTTATTACCACAAACACTTTTGGCCGAGAGGCGGGCCACTATTGACGAGAGTCCAAATGCTGGAGTTATGGTCGCGGATCTCGTCGTTGCCAGGCCTGTAGGGGTGTTGGTGACCGCTGCGGGTACCGTGGCATTTTTGGTCAGCCTGCCTTCACACTGTTGGCCGGTAGTGCCAGCGATGCGGCTGAAACGCTGATGATTGGTCCAGCGACATGCGTTGCCTTGGCTGCACCAATGCCGGTTATAGCTACCGGGATATTGACAAGAATAATGCCAGAAAAGAGCGAAATGCAAAGCAGGAAGCAGAATCGCAGGCAACAGTTTCGGAGTAAATACCCGCCTGAGGGGCATGCCGTCTAAGGAAGCCCCTGTTGACTACCATCGCTAGCCTTCGAATCTGAGCTTGAGTGCTGCCGCAACGGGTTCTGGCACGAAGGCAGTGATATCGCCACCCATTGCTGCAATTTCCCTCACCAGTGTAGATGAAATGTATGACAAGTGGTCCGGCGGAGTGACAAAAATACTCTCAAATTCTGGATACATGGCTCGGTTCATATTTGCCAGTTGAAACTCATATTCGAAGTCCGCTGCAGTTCTAAGGCCTCGTAAAACGCAGCGTGACCCTTGGCTCTTGGCGAAATCCACTAGCAAATTGTTAAAGCCGACGATCTCGACATTATCCAGATGAGCGAAGGATTTCCCGCACAGGGCGATTCTCTGATCGAGTGTAAACAGGGGAGTCTTCTTTTCGCTGTAGGCGATAGCGACCACCACACGATCGAACAATAGCGCGGCACGCTCGGTCAAGTCGACATGCCCGTTGGTGACCGGGTCAAAGGTCCCAGGATAGATAACCGAATGTGTTTTCATGGCGAGACCTGATCAGCTGTAAGCAGCGGATGGTAAACAATTTGCCGAACCGGCACAACGCAGCTCAATCCGTCTGTGGGCCGTACAATCTGTAGCTGACGCCACCGGCGGTTTTTTCTCTATGAAGAGTCCAGTTTGCGGGTATACCGTACAAAGATTCGTCCTTGGCTGTTTCAATGTAAACAAAAGGCTCTGGTGCGAGTATTTGCGACCTCACTAACTGATCAATAGTAGGGGTGACTAGATTGAAGCCGAAGGGGGGGTCTATGAAAACGATATCCAGTTTTTGATTTCCTTTTTGCAGATACGTATTCGCCTGACAGCTGTGGCATTCACCACGCGTCCGAGCATCCAGAGAAGACAAATGTGCATTAATCTGCGCAGTGGCCGCCGGTGCACTGTCGACAAAGTCACAATGGGAGGCACCTCTTGAAAGCGCTTCTAAGCCCAGTGCTCCACTCCCGGCAAAAAGATCGGCACATCTGGCGCCTGCAATTGATGGCGCCAACCAGTTGAATAAGGTTTCTCGAATACGATCAGAGGTTGGACGCAGGCCCTGAGCGGGCGTAAATGCCAGTTTGCGGCTGCGCCACTGCCCGCCAATGATTCGCAGTTGGCTTTGGCTTTGGCCTTTGGTGGTGCCGTGCCCCCGGCTATTGGATCTTGCCATTTATTCGCTTCACGCAAGAGTGGTAAGATGTGCTTTTATAAAAGCCCTTCCTCACACTTTAACACACGCTATCTATGAAGTTTTTCAAACGTAAAAAACCTTTGGAGGAGAGTCCGAAGGAACCCGTGTTACCCGATCCAGAATCTGAGCCTGAAATTGCGGCACAGCCGATTGTTGAGGTTGGTCCTGAAACTCCTGTCCTAGCTTCGCTGAATTTAGAAGTTGAGCCGGAAGTCGCCCCGGTGGTTACCCCTGATCAGAATATTCACAGTGCTGCCCAGGAGCTCGCCAGCGAACCTACAGTCAATAGCGCAGCGCAGACAGCCCTAGAAAATGCTCCCGCTTTGGACGATGGTTTGTTTGCGCGCATGAAGCGGGGCCTGAGCCGTACCAGTGACAATCTTTTTCAAGGCTTGGGAAGTTTGTTCCTGGGACGCAAGGAGATCGACGCTGAACTTCTTGAGGAACTGGAGTCCCTACTGTTAATGGCCGATGTTGGCATCGATGCCACGACGGAAATAATTGGAAACCTGACCCAGCGCGTGTCCCGCAAGGAGCTAACGCACCCCGAAGCCCTACACAGTGCATTGCGAGAGGAGCTACTTCAGCTGTTAACGCCCTGCCAACAGCCCTTGGTAGTTGCCGGGAAAAAGCCCTACGTTATTTTAATGGTAGGTGTTAACGGCGTCGGGAAGACAACAACCATCGGTAAGCTTGCCATGCGCTACAAAAACGAGGGTCGTTCGGTGATGCTGGCGGCAGGTGACACGTTCCGAGCGGCTGCGGTTGAACAACTGCAGGTTTGGGGAGAGCGCAACTCGGTGCCGGTTGTCGCCCAGCACACGGGTGCTGATAGTGCCTCCGTTTTGTACGATGCCTTACAGGCCGCTATGTCCAGAAATGTCGATGTGTTGCTTGCCGATACCGCTGGAAGATTGCACAACAAAGACAATTTGATGGAGGAACTTAAAAAGGTCGTTCGGGTCATGTCGAAACTCGATCCAGAGGCGCCCCACGAGGTGATGCTGGTGTTGGATGCAGGCACCGGCCAGAATGCACTTGCCCAGGCGAGTCACTTTCGCGAAGCTATTGGTGTTACTGGAATTAGCCTGACCAAACTCGATGGGACGGCAAAAGGTGGAGTTATTTTCGCGATTGCAAAAAAATTGAATCTGCCGATTCGCTTTATCGGTGTGGGAGAAGCCGCCGAGGACCTGCGACCTTTTGAGGCGGAACAGTTTATCGATGCACTGTTTGCTCCGATGAAAACCTCTGCATGATCAGCTTTGATCGAGTCAGTAAACGCTACGGGGAAGGGCACGATGCGCTTCGTGAGCTGAGCTTCTCGATTGAAAAAGATGAGTTGGTATTTCTCACGGGTCATTCCGGTGCCGGAAAAAGCACATTACTTAGACTGATAATGCTGATGGAGCGTCCTACTCGGGGGCAGGTGGAAGTCAATGGCCGCGATCTGAAATCATTGGGATCAAGGGCCATTCCAGGTCACCGTCGCAACATTGGTGTTGTGTTTCAAAACCATCAGCTGCTTTACGATCGCTCGGTTTTTGACAATGTTGCTTTACCTCTCATCATAGGAGGTCACGACCACCGTGAAGTGGGCCGCCGTGTTCGTGCAGCTCTGGACAAAGTGGGCCTGCTCAACCGCGAAGGGTCGATGCCAGTCACTTTGTCGGGTGGCGAACAGCAGCGGGTCGGAATAGCCAGAGCGGTTGTTGGCAAGCCGGATATCTTATTGGCGGATGAGCCCACCGGTAATCTCGATCCAACACTCTCCGCAGAAATTATGCACTTGTTTGAAGAATTTAACCGCGTTGGAGTGACTGTGTTAGTCGCCAGTCACGATCTTGCACTCATATCCCGACTGCATCACAGAATCATCACCTTGCGAAATGGCTCGATGGTGACAGGTATCTCAGGCTAATGGCGCGTTCAAACTCAGGAGCAAAGCGCGAGGGAGCCATCCAAAGTCGCACTGGATGGCGTGACCGTTACAACGCCTGGCTGCGCCATCATCGTCTCTCCTCTGCTGACAGCTTAAATCGCTTACTTGAAAGACCCTGGTCAAGTTTACTGACATGGATGGTGATTGCGATTGCGATGGCCTTGCCGGTGGGCATGAACGTGGCGCTGGAAAACGCCCGCTCAGTGAGTGAGGACTGGGATCGTCCGGCACAAATTTCCCTGTTTTTGCTAGGGGGAATGGAGGAGGCGCAATATCAACGATTTGAGCTAAAAATTGCCGCCAGAGAAGACGTTGATAAGACCCGGCTCATTTCCAGTGAAGAGGCATTACAGGAATTTCGACAGCTTTCAGGATTTGGTGAGTTGCTCGACACTCTGAATGAAAATCCTCTACCTAATGTCATCGTCGTTTCTCCGGCAATCGGTGTAGGGGGCGAAGATATGGCTGCGTTGCAGGCGCAACTTCAAGCGATGGAGGAGGTAGACCAAGCCATCCTCGATATGGCCTGGGTACAGCGCCTGGGCAGCATTATGGCCCTGGGCAAGCGCATCGTTTTGGCACTTGGGGCTCTGCTTATCATCGGTGTTGTCCTAATCCTGGGTAATACGATACGTCTTGCCATCGAAAACCGTCGTGACGAAATCGTCATCATCAAACTTGTCGGTGGTAGTAACGCATTTGTTCGACGGCCTTTTTTGTATACCGGCCTGTGGTATGGGGTCGGTGGAGGGTTGATTGCCGCCTTATTGGTGACCGTATTCCTTTGGGTTATGGGTGTTCCGGCGCAGGCCTTGGCCCAGCTCTATCAAAGCGGCTTCGAGATTAAGGGCTTGGGAATTATGGGCGGGCTGAACCTTATTGTACTGGGTGGATTTCTGGGTCTGCTGGGAGCATGGCTGGCAGTATCTCGACATTTGAGCGATATAGAGCCGCGATAAGTCGTGTCGGCTACATGGCCCGTTTGAGGCTGGCAGTATTGCGATACTGGCCAAGCCGCACAGGGTTTGATGGCATAAGCAAAGTACGATTTCTTATTAAGAAAAATCGCTAATACGTTGTTTTAAATAAATTATTTTTCCGGTTGGCCCCCATAATGGAACTTTCCCGAAATTAGCACTCTAACCTAAAGAGTGCTAATATTGCCCAATGAACAAGGAGAAAAACATGAGTAATAGCCTACTACCAATCGATCAGATGGTTCCTGGAGCCAATCTAAATGCCTATGTCCGGGCTGTCGGTAGTATTCCAGTGCTGACCGCCGAACGTGAGCGTGAGCTGGGGGAAGATCTGTATTACAACGAAAATCTCGAGGCCGCCCGAGAGCTGGTAATGTCGCATCTGCGATTCGTCGTGCATATCGCCAGAAGTTATTCAGGCTACGGCCTTGCAGAGGCCGACCTGATTCAGGAAGGCAATGTTGGACTTATGAAAGCGGTAAAGCGCTTTAATCCAGAAAAGGGTGTGCGCTTGGTGTCGTTTGCTGTGCACTGGATAAAGGCGGAAATGCATGAGTATGTGCTTCGCAACTGGCGTATCGTCAAGGTTGCGACCACCAAAGCCCAGCGAAAGCTGTTCTTCAATCTTCGAGGGGCGAAGAAAACATTGTCCTGGTTGAGCGCTGAAGAAGCTCAGGCAGTCGCAAATGATCTGGGCGTTGATGTCAAAGAAGTGCACAGGATGGAAAGCCGGCTTACCAGCCGAGACGTTGCATTCGATAGCCCAGTTGATTCTGACGATGAAGATAGCTGGCATGCCCCCCAGTATTTCCTGGAGGACAACGCCGCTGATCCTGCGGAACTTTTAGAGTCTTCCGACTGGCAGCAAAATAGTGAAGGTCAGTTACACGCTGCACTGGCTGATTTGGACGAAAGAAGCCGCAATATTCTCGCCCAGCGTTGGTTGGCCCACGAGAAGTCGACCCTGCATGAATTGGCGGCTGAATACGGCGTATCTGCCGAGCGAATTCGCCAGTTGGAACAAAATGCGATGAAGAAACTACGGGTCGCAATCGCCGCTTAGAACTTCCCCATTCGGCGCCCTCGGGGGCCGGATTGTTTGTGAAGCGCCGGTTTAAACTACGTTCAAGGCTTTTACGCTCTACCGCGGTCTTAAGGCGGCACTAAATGGCAAAATTATTTATCTTCCTGGGTTCGGCAAGCGCAATGCTCGCCGTAATGTTTGGGGCCTTTGGCGCACACGCACTTAAAAACCGGTTTGACGAATATGCTATGGGCGTCTTTGAAACGGCTGTTCAATATCATTTCTATCACAGCTTCGCTTTGCTTGCGGTGGGAATTATTGCTCTTTCCCAACCACAAACTGTTCTTTTGAAAACCAGCGGCTGGTTGTTTTTAGTAGGACTGATTATCTTTAGCGGAAGTTTATATATTTTAAGCCTGACCGGCCTTCGCTGGCTGGGCGCTGTTACTCCACTCGGGGGTTTGGCTTTCATCGGCGGCTGGGCATGTCTGGCCGCGGCGAGCTGGAAATTTTTTACTTAGCTCGACGCTATGACAGAAAGTGACAATAAACGAAAACCCATCAGAAGCTTTGTCCTTAGAACAGGGCGAATGACTCTTGGTCAACAGCGCGCTCTTGAGAGCGGCTTGAAACGCTGGGGTTTGGAGCACGGTGATGACGAGATAAACGCTGATGTAGTATTTGCAAAATCTGCACCGGTGGTTCTCGAGATTGGATTTGGAATGGGCCAATCGCTTGTTGAAATGGCCGCCGCAGCCCCCGAACAGAATTTTATCGGTATCGAAGTTCATACTCCTGGAGTAGGGCGATTGCTTCACGATGTTGAAGACCGGGGTTTGCAAAACATTCGAGTGTATTGCCACGACGCCGTGGAAATCCTCAGAGATTGTATTCCCGGGCAATCGCTAGATACGGTACAGATATTTTTCCCCGACCCATGGTACAAGAAGAAACACAATAAACGCCGCCTGATTCAATCTGCCTTTGTTGCCAATTTGGTTCCGAAGATAAAACACGGTGGAGTGCTACATCTGGCGACCGACTGGGAAAATTATGCTCAGCAGATGATGGAAGTACTAACGCACAGTAAAGATTTTGAGAACTTGCATGGCCGGGAGCAATTCGCGCCGCGACCTGAACATCGGCCGCTGACCAAGTTCGAAAAGCGCGGGGAGCGACTGGGCCACGGTGTTTGGGATCTAATGTTCGAGCGAGTCTCCTAGCACTTGGTCGGCTAAAAAATCTGCCGTTACTGAATCGAGAAAGTTTGCACCTAGCTCCGTTGTGTTGAATTGCTCACCTTCACGTTGCAACAGTTTTTTATCCAGCAGCTTGTCCAGTACGGCTTGAATGGACTGGATGGGCAAGCCAGTCATCGCTTCGAATTGTTCAAAAGAAAAGCCCGTAGTAAGACGTAGCGCATTCATCATGAACTCACCAGGGATATCCTGCGGTAGCAGAACGCGCGTTTGAGAATGGAAACTCGTTTCGCTATTGCCCAAGTACTCTCCAGGTTGTTTGCGTTTTGAGTAGCGAACAATTTCTCCATTGCTGAGTGTTACTTTGCCATGTGCACCGGCCCCGATACCCAGGTAGTCACCAAAATTCCAGTAGTTGAGATTGTGCCTGCAGGTCAAATCGGATTGATGGTAGGCGGAGACCTCGTACTGTTTGAAACCGGCGTCCGATAGAAGCTTTTCCCCGCCGTGCTGTATGTCCGCCAGAGTATCTTCTATAGGCAGCCGGGGTGGCTTGCTGTGAAAGACTGTGTTGGGCTCTATGGTGAGCTGGTACCAGGACAGATGGCTTGGTTGATGTGACAACGCAGCCTCAATATCTTGACAGGCACTTTCGACGGATTGCCCTGGCAGACCATGCATTAAGTCCAGATTAAAATTCCCAAAGCCTGCTTTCTTGGCGAGTTCTATCGCATCGTGAGCCTGATCACTATTGTGTATGCGCCCAAGCTTTTCCAACTGTGAATCTTGAAAACTTTGAACGCCCAGGGACAATCTATTGATCCCCGCAGAATGAAAACTTTCGAATTTCTCAGATTCAGCTGAACCGGGATTTGCTTCCATCGTGGCTTCCAGATTGGGTGATAAGTCCAATCGGTCGGCGATACCCGCCATCAGTAGCTTGAGATTTTCAGGAGCGACAAGGCTGGGTGTCCCCCCGCCGATGAACAGGGTTTCCACAACACGCCCCTGGACATAGTGCAGGTCGCGATTCAGGTCTTCAAGTAGCGCTTCTACATAAGCCCTTTCGGGTCGCTCCACACTTTCGTGGGAATTAAAATCGCAGTAGGGGCATTTCTTTTCACACCAGGGGTAATGGATATAAAGACTTAGCGGAGGTAACTGCTCGAAGCGCATTGTTAGCGCCCCCGCAGGGCCTCCAACAATTTCTGGCTGGCTTGAGCGCGATGGCTAATGCGATTTTTCTCAGCCGAATCAAGCTGCGCCGAACTGCAGTTGTATTTGGGAACAAAGAAAAGTGGGTCGTAACCAAAACCGTTTTCACCGCTCGGTTCAGTTAAGATTCGTCCTTCCCAGGTGCACTGACAAACCAGCGGTGTAGGATCTTGCCAGTGTCGCATGTACACCAACGCACACACAAAACGGGCGCCGCGCTGATCCTGTGGAACACCTTCTAGCTCTGATAACAGTTTTAGATTGTTGTCGCGGTCGGCGTGTCCGCCGCCAGTACCGGAAAATCGTGCCGAGTAAATCCCCGGTGCGCCTTGCAAGAAGTCTACCTCCAGGCCCGAATCATCTGCCAGCGCAGGATGCCCCGTATGCTTCGCGGCAGCTCTGGCTTTGATGATGGCATTTTCGATAAAGCTTAATCCGTCTTCGGGTACTTCTGGTGTTTGGAACTCTGATTGAAATTTCAATTCCATGTTGAGCGGTTCAAGCATCCGGCTGAACTCCGCAAGCTTGCCTGAATTGCCACTGGCTAAAACGACGATCTGTGGATCAATTGGTTGTGACATTAGTTAGTCGACCCTGAAAAAGCCTAATTGGCCATCACGGCATCGCCGTAATGCCGTGGCTTGATAATAAACTGCGTTAAACGACTCCATAAGGAAGCCGTTTTCGGGGCCAATAAAAACAATCTCATCCACTTCCTGAAGTTAAACGCAGCAGCAGCCATCAGTACGTTAATCTGGTCGCCTTCAAATCCTTTGAGATAACTTTTGTTCAATCGATGATCCGACTTCAGGTGGCCGATCACCGGCTCTATGCCAGCCCGCTTTCTAAAACGTTTCCGCATCAGCACCTGGTAGGCACTATCCGTATCCCGAGTACCTGTGCTGGGCATTATGATCCGCGTGTCATTGATCTTTTTCTTCCCTTTGTAACCCCGATCACATAAGCCAACGGCCGGTTTCAGTTTGTTAAGCCGCTTCAATTGCAACAGCACCTCCGGCAGCGTATGACCATCAAATTTGTTCGTATCAAAGGCCATGGCACCAACAATGATTTTTGAATCCCGAGTTGTCGTGATAGAAACCTTGGTGCCAAATTCATAGCGCTTATGCTCTTTGCCTTTACTCATGCAGTAGACATGGGGTTCGTGCAAGCTGTACAGCTTGTTCGTATCCCCTCGCTTCTGGTTCAGTCCACGATGGAATAGTGCAAAGTCCTCTGCCAGCTTTTCCAGAATGTCGAGTGGCAGTTTACGCTCCAATTCCCGCACTAAACGACCGGCAATGGTCTTTAGCCGCTTAACGGCTTTGCGGGCCTTGGCACGGTTCCCGGGATGTCCCGCAAAACGACATTCCAGTTTTCTTTGCTTAATTTCCTTGGCATAACTGCGGCGAAGTGTTATCCCTTCTTTCCTGGCCAATTTCAGGCAACGAACAATAATCTTTCGGTACAACTTTGCATCGGTGGGAAAGGTGATGTTTTTTTCCTGTACTGTGGTGTCAATACAGACTTCCTCTTCGACCGCTTTCTCACCATGAATAGTGATAGAGGATGCCAATATTTTTTCAAATCCCTTTTCGCCGACTCGCTTGCGGAAGTACACCAGATCGGATGGGTCACAAGGGAATGACCACTGGAATTCAACCTCCCCGCAAAATGCCTGGTAATACGGGTTTTGTACCCAGTGTTGCACGATAACCTCGTCGCTGACATTTTCCATATGCTTGAGAATAGATAAACCCACCATCAAGCGTACGGGTTTGGCAGGCCTGCCAGTTGCCGCATACAAGGGAGCGAACTCCGATTCAAAAAAGTCCCAGGGTATGGTTCGCGCAAGATGTAACAGAGGGTGTTTCGGATTGAGTTGATCCATCAACCCAGCAGCCATAAAACTCATTTGATGGTGATCGGGGGAAGAATCTTTCATCGAGAGCCACCTTTGTTTCGACCCTTAGATTCAAGTCATAAGTGCAATTTCTAGAGCAGGTGGCCAACTGGTACAATCCAGTGCCATTTTCTCGACCAAGGAAATTACACATGAACTATACACAGTTGACCGAATACGAACGATACCAGATTGAAGCATTTTTAAAAGCTGGTTTTACACAAAAAGCCATAGCCAGAGAGCTTAGACGAAGCCCTGGGACAATTAGCAGAGAGCTTGGTCGCAATACGGGCTTGCGTGGTTATAGGCCCCAGCAGGCCCAGCGTTTTGCCACTGAACGGCAGCATCACCACACCCATACACGTATTACAGAGATAACCTGGCAGCGGGTTGAATCGCTACTGAGGGAGGAATGGAGTCCAGAGCAGATCAGCGGTTGGCTAGCAAAATCAATCCTGCAATCTGTTAGTCCAGAATGGATTTATCAGTACATTCTGATCGACAAGAAGGCCGGGGGCGACCTCCATGCCCACTTGCGCTGCCAAAAGAAACGTAAGAAGCGTTACGGGAGCCCAGACAAGCGCGGGCAGCTAAAGAACCGGGTAAGTATCGACGAGCGTCCAGCGATTGTTGATGAGCGCAAGCGTATTGGTGATTGGGAAATGGACCTTATCATTGGGCTCTTGGGTGGCTCCGTACTGATGACGGCTGTTGAGAGAAAGACACGTTTCACAGTGATCGCCCTGGCCCCCAATAAAACGGCGAAGGCCGTCAAGGAAGCGATACTTGGGGCGCTTTCCCCCTTAGCCGCCCCGGTAGAAACACTGACCTATGATAACGGCAAGGAGTTTGCCTTACACGAGGTTATCGCCCAACAGCTGCAGGCTGAAAGCTACTTCGCGCACCCTTACCATTCATGGGAGCGGGGATTGAATGAGAATACAAATGGTCTGATCCGCCAATACGCCCCGAAAGGATCTAGCTTTGATGATATGACGCCGGAGTGTGTCCAGAGAATCTTTGATAAACTTAACAACCGGCCAAGAAAATGTCTGGACTTTAAAACCCCCAACCAAGTACTGTTTGGGATCAACCCACCGATTGCACTAGCGACTTGAATCCGCCACCGGATTAAGTGCCAAATAGGCTTGAAACTGGTCGAAATTATCTCACAAATACCCAGTATTATCTAATAAAATCAACATGTTAAGCGTTTTTCAGGGTCGACTAATTGGCCATCACGGCATCGCCGTAATGCCGTGGCTTGATAATAAACTGCGTTAAACGACTCCATAAGGAAGCCGTTTTCGGGGCCAATAAAAACAATCTCATCCACTTCCTAAAATTAAACGCCGCGGCTGCCATCAGTACGTTAATCTGGTCGCCTTCAAATCCTTTGAGATAACTTTTGTTCAATCGATGATCCGACTTCAGGTGGCCGATCACCGGCTCTATGCCAGCCCGCTTTCTAAAACGTTTCCGCATCAGCACCTGGTAGGCACTATCCGTATCCCGAGTACCTGTGCTGGGCATTATGATCCGCGTGTCATTGATCTTTTTCTTCCCTTTGTAACCCCGATCACATAAGCCAACGGCCGGTTTCAGTTTGTTAAGCCGCTTCAATTGCAACAGCACCTCCGGCAGCGTATGACCATCAAATTTGTTCGTATCAAAGGCCATGGCACCAACAATGATTTTTGAATCCCGAGTTGTCGTGATAGAAACCTTGGTGCCAAATTCATAGCGCTTATGCTCTTTGCCTTTACTCATGCAGTAGACATGGGGTTCGTGCAAGCTGTACAGCTTGTTCGTATCCCCTCGCTTCTGGTTCAGTCCACGATGGAATAGTGCAAAGTCCTCTGCCAGCTTTTCCAGAATGTCGAGTGGCAGTTTACGCTCCAATTCCCGCACTAAACGACCGGCAATGGTCTTTAGCCGCTTAACGGCTTTGCGGGCCTTGGCACGGTTCCTGGGATGTCCCGCAAAACGACATTCCAGTTTTCTTTGCTTAATTTCCTTGGCATAACTGCGGCGAAGTGTTATCCCTTCTTTCCTGGCCAATTTCAGGCAACGAACAATAATCTTTCGGTACAACTTTGCATCGGTGGGAAAGGTGATGTTTTTTTGGCTCTTCTCCGCTTTGTTGAGTGAAAAAAGATGCTGACCATCAAGTAACCTGTTGATATGTTTGGTTTATGACAACTTTACATAGGGCAGGTATATGACCATCAACATCTCACGGAATATTTTAAACCTCACGGGGCAACGTGTAAATGAAATTAAACTGGACGAAGAGGGTGACAAGATTGTTATTCACTGTAGCCGGGACGCCCGCAGGAGCACTATAGACCCCACCACAGGCAAGAAGGGAACTATCAACCAGCATATTCGCCGGCAGGTTAAGGATATCCCCCTTTTTGGGTATCCATGTGTGCTCGACATTGAACTGGCCCAAGTGTTTATTAGCAAGGGTGAGCGCCGCATTGAGGCGTGTGATTTTGTCGATAAAGGGTGCCGTTTCACCCACCGGTTTTGCCGACTGATCAGTGGATTATGCCGCCATATGTCTATTCAGGCCGTCTCCAGGCATTTGGGGATACGATGGGAGACAGTAAAGAATATCGACAAGGCATACCTGATGGAAACGCTCCCTGCGCTTGATCCTGCACAGTTGACTGGCTTGGAATATATTGGTGTCGATGAAGTTGCCAGGGCGAAAGGCCATGACTATATGACGGTGGTCTACGATATGGTCGGAGGTCATCTGGTCTGGGTGGAAGCTGGTCGAACTGCCGAGGTGTTTGCAAGATTTCTAAAACATCTCTCCCCGGATACATCCAGTAAAATCAAGGCCGTAGCTATGGATATGGGCCCTGCTTATCAAAAGGCTGTCAGGGAGTGCTTGCCGTTGGCAGACATTGTGTTTGACCGTTTTCACGTCATGAAAAATTACAGCAAAGCTATCCATAATCAGCGCCGGCTTGAGTTCAGGAAGGCCGATCCGAATGGTAAAAAACTGATGAAGGGGACGCATTATCTGTTGCTCAAAAATGCGGATAAGTTGAGTGAGAAACAAAGTAACAAGCTGCAAACGTTGTTGGATAGCAATAGCAACCTGAATGCGCTCTACGTTTTAAAAGAACAGCTTCAGTATCTGTGGAGTGCCACTTCATTTGAGGGGATAGCAGAGCAACTGGAAAGTTGGTGCTTGATAGCAGATCAGTCACACATGCTCTATCTGAAAAAGTTCGCAAAATCGCTCAGAAAACATTGTGTCGGCATCTGCAATTATGCAAAACACAAGCTAACAAGCGCCAGGATAGAGGCTGGTAATGTCAGTATAGGAATGATCCGTAAGCGCGCCAGGGGCATCAGGGATACCGAGTACTTCAAACTCAAAATTAGACAATCATCCCTCCCAGATAATCAATCTATGTTCTATTTGAAAACCTAGAATCACTCAACAAAGCGGAGAAGAGCCGTTTTTTTCCTGTACTGTGGTGTCAATACAGACTTCCTCTTCGACCGCTTTCTCACCATGAATGGTGATAGAGGATGCCAATATTTTTTCAAATCCCTTTTCGCCGACTCGCTTGCGGAAGTACACCAGATCGGATGGGTCACAAGGGAATGACCACTGGAATTCAACCTCCCCGCAAAATGCCTGGTAATACGGGTTTTGTACCCAGTGTTGCACGATAACCTCGTCGCTGACATTTTCCATATGCTTGAGAATAGATAAACCCACCATCAAGCGTACGGGTTTGGCAGGCCTGCCAGTTGCCGCATACAAGGGAGCGAACTCCGATTCAAAAAAGTCCCAGGGTATGGTTCGCGCAAGATGTAACAGAGGGTGTTTCGGATTGAGTTGATCCATCAACCCAGCAGCCATAAAACTCATTTGATGGTGATCGGGGGAAGAATCTTTCATCGAGAGCCACCTTTGTTTCGACCGGATTAAGTGCCAAATAGGCTTGAAACTGGTCGAAATCATCTCACAAATACGGCTCTTCTCCGCTTTGTTGAGTGATTCCAGGTTTTCAAATAGAACATAGATTGATTATCCGGGAGGGATGATTGTCTAATTTTGAGTTTGAAGTACCCGGTATCCCTGATGCCCCTGGCGCGCTTACGGATCATTCCTATACTGACATTACCAGCCTCTATCCTGGCGCTTGTTAGCTTGTGTTTCGCATAATTGCAGATGCCCACACAATGCTTTCCGAGCGATTTTGCGCACTTTTTCAGATAGAGCATGGGTGACTGATCTGCTATCAAGCACCCACTTTCCAGTTGCTCTGCCATCCCCTCAAATGAAGTGGCACTCCACAGAGACTGAAGCTGTTCTTTTAAAACGTAGAGCGCCTTCAGGTTGCTATTGCTATCCAGCAACGTTTGCAGCTTGTTACTTTGTTTCTCACTCAACTTATCCGCATTTTTGAGCAACAGATAATGCGTCCCCTTCATCCGTTTTTTACCCTTCGGATCGGCCTTCCTGAACTCAAGCCGGCGCTGGTTATGGATAGCTTTGCTGTAATTTTTCATGACGTGAAAACGGTCAGACACAATGTCTGCCAACGGCAAGCACTCCCTGACAGCCTTTTGATAAGCAGGGCCCATATCCATAGCTACGGCCTTGATTTTACTGGCTGTATCCGGGGGGAGATGTGTTAGAAATCGTGCAAACACCTCGGCCGTTCGACCCGCTTCCACCCGGATCAGATGACCTCCGACCCTATCGTAGACCACCGTCATATAGTCATGGCCTTTCGCCCTGGCAACTTCATCTACACCAAAATATATTCCAAGCCAGTCAACTGTGCAGGATCAAGCGCAGGGAGCGTTTCCATCAGGTATGCCTTGTCGATATTCTTTACTGTCTCCCATCGTATCCCCAAATGCCTGGAGACGGCCTGAATAGACATAGGGCGGCATAATCCACTGATCAGTCGGCAAAACCGGTGGGTGAAACGGCACCCTTTATCGACAAAATCACACCCCTCAATGCGGCGCTCACCCTTGCTGATAAACCCCTGGGCAGTTCAATGTCGAGCACACATGGATACCCCGAAAGGGGGATGTCGTTAACCTGCCGGCGAATAGGCTGGTTGATAGTTCCCTTCTTGCCTGTGGTGGGGTCTATAGTGCTCCTGCGGGCGTCCCGGCTACGGTGAATAACAATCCTGTCACCCTCTTCGTCCAGTTTAATTTCATTTACACGTTGCCCCCGTTGCCCCGTGAGGTTTAAAATATTCCGTGAGATGTTGATGGTCATATACCTGCTCTATGTAAAGTTATCACAAACCAACCATATCAACAGGTTACTTGATGGTCGGCCTCTTTTTTCACTCAACAAAGCGGAGAAGAGCCACAAATACCCAGTATTATCTAATACAATCAACATGTTAAGCGTTTTTCAGGGTCGACTAATTACGCGAAGCACAAGCTCACCAGTGCCAGGATCGAGGCTGGCAACATCAGTATCGGCATGATCCGCAAGCGCGCCAGAGGCATCAGGGATACCGAGTATTTCAAACTCAAGATCAGACAGTCATCCCTGCCGGACGGGGACTCGATGTTCTATGTTGCGGCCTGATATTCACTCACAAGACCGGAGAAGAACCCTTTGTGCCGCAATAACTCCAGTTAATTCGAAGGCTTGTAGTTGAGCTACACAGCTGGCTCTCTTCGCTGAAGTTTAGGGGTATTACTGTAGTAATACTACACAAGCGGGTCGGAACGCTGCACTCGGCGCTTTATCGCGCGGCGATAATATCGCACAGCTTGTCTATCTCGACGAGATCGGCAGTGGCGGGCACCAGAAACACTTCTTCGCAGCCCGCTGCTTCGGCGTTGTCCAGGCCCTGTGCAATAGCATCGGCGCTACTGCGATGTAGCGACTCGGCCATCATGGTGGCGATCTCGTGACCTGCTATTGCGAGATATTCGTACACATAGTCGTATAGTTTTTGTTGGCCATCATCTGCGAGGGTGTACCAGAATCCTCCCAGCCGATAGGGCTTTGATTTTCGCTCGGCTAGCTCCCATGCGGAATCCGCCATTGCAAAAGTCCGTTGTAGTTCTTCCTTTTCTCCATTGCCTGACCAGGCATACAATCCGTCTGCCCACCGTGCGCAACGTGCGATACTTTTTGGGCCCATGGCTCCAGCTAGTAGTTGTGGCCCGTTCGCCTGTGTTGGGGTGGGGCCAATAGGTCCACCTCCTGCAATGATCTCTTCGCCGGCCCAGATTTTCTTCATCTGTGCGACCTGCTGATCCATGCGTCCATAACGACCTTTGAAAGGGGCCTCCAGCGCCTGGTAATCTTTTTCCCGGCCGCCATACCCCACAGCGATTTTTTTTACTCTACCGCCGGACATTATATCCAGGGTCGCCACTTCCTTAGCCACTCTTGCAGCGCTGTGCATGGGCAGCACATATAAGGTGGGTGTAATTTCAACTTTTGTTGTTGTCACAGCCGCGGCCGACAGAATCACGCGCATATCGTAGGTGGGGCCGTGGACGCGCTCACCGCAGGAAATACTGTGGAAAGGGCCGGCGTCAACTCGCGCGAACCAAGCCAGATAATCATCCCGGGTTAGCCCTGCTTTCATATAGGGGAGACAAATTCCAATTTTCACAATGTACTTCCTCGTTGATGGCCCGGCGGGCACAGCGCGAACTTATTCTAATACAGACAGCGTCCTCGGCCGTTCACATTTCTATACCGGGCCGCTGCTATCGCGGTTGGGGCGATGGTATATTGGCAAGTTGGTCAGACCAACGCTAGATACGCAAGGGACGCAACAACGATGAAAATTGATGGACCTTTTTATGCCCAGCTTGCAGATGCAGCCGAGGAGGCGAAGCGACTTGCGCGCATCGGCTACGACGGGGTTTACACACTGGAGGGGAGCTGGGATCTTTTTTACCCCCTGGTCATCGCATCCGAACATGCGCCCGAGCTGGATATCGCCACAGGCATTGCGGTGGCGTTTCCCCGCAACCCGATGCATCTGGCCTACCAGGCCTGGGACTTACAAACTTTCAGCGAGGGCAAGTTTTTACTCGGCATAGGCTCACAGATTAAACCCCATATTGAGAAACGCTTTGGAATGGAATTTAGTCCTCCTGCGGCGCGCATGCGCGACTACATTTCGGCCCTCAAAGCTATTTTTAACGCATGGCAGAATGCTGAGAAATTGGATCATCGTGGCCCCTATTATCAGCACACGCTGATGACGCCTATGTTTGATCCCGGGCCCAATGCGTTTGGCCCCCCGCCCATATTGCTCGGAGCACTAGGGCCCAAGATGACGGAGGTCGCCGGAGAAGTAGCGGGCGGTCTTATCGTACACCCGTTCAATACCATGCCTTTTCTCACAGAACATGCGCTGCCAGCAGTCAATCGCGGACTGGATATGTCGGCGAGATCCCGCGAGGATTTTATCCTGCAGATCAACGCCATTGTTATCACAGGTGAGACCGATGAAGCGCGCGAAATAGCCAAGAGCAGTGTGAAGTCGCTGCTGGGCTTTTACGCCTCTACGCCGTCTTACCGACCGCCGATGGATGCCATTGGTTTTGGAGATCTGCAGCCCAAGCTGAATGCGCTCTCAAAAGAGGGCAAGTGGGACGAGTTGGCCACCTACATTGACGATGATTTTGTCGATGTATTCACAACCCAGGGTACACCGGAAGAGATCGCCCCAAAACTGCGCGAAAAATATGGGCAGTACGCAGATCGCCTTGCAATTTATGCTCCCTATGCAGCACCGGATGCTATGTGGCAGAAAATAATTGCAGAGCTTAAGCTGGCATAACTAGAGTTTAGAGTCTGGGGAGGAAGATTATCGCGCAAAGTGTGCGAAAAAACTTGACATAAAGCGGCAAAAAGTTTGCCGTGCCCTATACAGCTTTGCTTTTTAAAAGGTGTATAGGGCGCGGCCTTCAGAAAGAAATGAATCGATTTCTTCTGGAGGCCGCTATGAACGCAACAGGATGTGCTCGCATCCCCCGCGAACTGTGCTATTGGATAACATTTTTAAGCAAAGCGCTACCCCCAAGATCCGTAGGCACATTCATTGAACTATTGATCGGCGCTATGTTAACGCCCGCTGGCTTTGTCACCGAAACCTATTTGTTTCTAGACATGCAAAGGCACTGGACGACGTATTACAAATGGCTTGAAGCCGGAAAGTGGTCCTGGTTGAAGCTGGCAAGACAGTTCGTCTGTCTGGTTCTTAGTGCCAAGAATGATCCCGTTCTATATTTAGCGATTGACGATACGGTGAGTCTACGAGCCTCGAAAAAAGCACCGGGCAGCCAGATACATCATCAGCACGGAAATAAGCCGAATTTAGCCGCCTATGTTCGTGGTCAATGCTGGGTTAGTTTAGCGGCTGTTTTCAGGCGCACACCGCTGGAGACGACGGCGATACCTCTATTGTTCCGACTGATACCCAGTGCAGGGAATACGGGCAAGCTGGTCGCAGCGACAGTGATCATGCGTGCTGTTTACCGCTTGTTTGAAGATAAAACGGTGAGGGTATTGGTCGATTGCTGGTATATGCGCAAACGATTTATCAACGCGATGACAGCGTACGGTTTTACCGTGATTGGCCAGGCGAGAATCGATACGCGGCTTTACGACGAACCCCCCGAACGAAAACCGGGGCAACGCGGGCGGCCACGCAAGTATGGCGAAAAACACACACCCAAGCGAATTGCCCACTTTAAAAAGACGGAAGCACTACTGCGGCTGTACGGAAAAGAACAAAAGGTGAGATACCGTAGTCGGCTCGCCAAGGCAAGGTTCCTTGACGGTCAGTTAGTCAGAGCCGTTTGGTGCGAGCTAGACAGGGGTAAAGGTCAGTGGACCAAGACTCGATTATTTCTTTCAACCGATACGACTCTAACGAGCGAACAAGTGATTGAAGATTACGGACTGCGTTGGTCGATTGAGTCGATGTACTACCAGTTGAAACAATTGTGGGGGCTCAAAGAAGCCTGGCAGCAACGGCGCCAAACGCTGCATCGCTGGGTTCACTTGACGACTGTAGGTTACGGACTGCTTCATTTGTTGACGCTGGTATTGGGTGATAAAGCGGGCCCACTGGTGACGGATGCACCATGGCGCAAGCCGGATATTATTACAGCGGGAAGAATCAGGCTGGGTCTGACAAAACATTTTCGCCATGTTAACGTTCGAAGCTGGTGGAACGAAAGATGCAAAAAATTCCAAGCCCCTGGTGCGGTAGATTATATACAAGATGGGTAACATTGCGTTGCAGCTTGTATTACACGCAGGTTTTGAGAGAACATTAAGGAAAAGGAGTCGGGATTGAAGCTTCCGACAACAGCTCTTTCGCTCTAAACTCTAGCTGGCATAAGATGCAGCTTTTAAAGGCCCTACAGTTCAGTGGGAGATTTCACCTTTGACCAATGCTATCTACCGAGACCTGGGGCAGGGTATTAGCTGCATAGATGCCAATTATGGGCAGCCCGGTATTGCTTGTTTTTATTTACTGCAGCACCACGGCGTTTGCGCCATTATTGAAACTGGCACCGCTCGCAGTGTGGACAACCTTCAGCACTGTTTGGCGCAAAAGTCGATTAGCGCTTCGCAAATACGCTACATTATTCCCACTCACGTTCACCTGGATCACGCCGGTGGCGCAGGCGCGATGATGGCTCTGTTCCCAGCCGCTACTCTACTTGTTCATCCCAAAGGGGCGAAGCACCTGATTGACCCGCAGCGCCTGGTTGCCAGCTCCATCGAGGTCTATGGCCAAAAAGCTTTTACAGCCTTGTACGGTGAGGTCGTGCCGGTGGCAGCGCACAGAGTGCAAACCGTGGAAGATGAATTCGAGCTGGACCTGAATGGCAGGAAGTTGCATTTCAGGCACACACCTGGACACGCCGATCATCACTTTTGTGTGTGGGATGAGCTCTCCAATGGTTGGTTTAGTGGCGATATGTTTGGTGTGTCTTATCAGTCAATGCGCTTCGCCCGCGGTGATTTTGTAATGGCTTCGACGACTCCCACGCAGTTTCGTCCCGAGGCATTTTTGGACTCAGTGGAATTGTTGAAGTCCTATTCGCCCAGCCGGATGTACGTTACACACTTCGGCGAACTGACTTATAGCGATGAGTTGGCAACTCTATTGTGTAAACAGGTGCAGGCGTATCCTGAAATTGCCCGTGAATGTGCGGGAGATTCGCGCCGACTTGAACAACGCATCATGGACTTTACCCTTGAATGTTTGGCTCCCCTGGATCCCCCTGGCGGCCTGCAAGTATTTCGTTCGATGATTCAGCCCGATGCGCAGCTCAATGCTCAGGGCATGGCCGTGTGGTTTAGCCGCATGCAAAAAAACACAGCGGTCGGATAGGACAGCATTGTCGCTGCCGGTATCGGAAACCTAACGGCCCAGACACGTTTTAAGCTATGCTGTGGCCATGCGCAAAGAAACAGAAAAAGACTCGTTGATGGAATCCCTGGTCAAGCTCACGGGCCAGGTAGCCGGCGGCACAGTTGAGCTTGCCAGGAATGCCACAACGATGACCGCCATGTTCGGCGACAACTGGTTGAGCAGCGCGCTGCTGAAAACCATGGAGCCAGAACGCCTGGAAGCGATGGCGGAGGCGGGGCGATTCCTTACAGATGCTCGAGAGACAGCGGGGATGTCGCTTAA
Organism: Halioglobus sp.; assembly: GCA_965262875.1. GTDB lineage: Bacteria > Pseudomonadota > Gammaproteobacteria > Pseudomonadales > Halieaceae > JBALVT01. Next base: position 639,796 of record OZ253569.1, on the reverse strand, counting down.
AGATCTGAGCGAGAGTTTGGGTATATCTAACAACGAAGTTCTCGAAGACATCGAAAGTGGCGACACCATCATGTCTTTGGAGTTGATGTTGCGAGCGGCCTCTTTGCTGGCTAGACATGACCCAATTCCGTTTCTCATCAAGTTTATGCGTACTTACAACCCATCATTGGGGCAGACGCTTGAACAGTGGGGTGTACTCGCTCTACCTAAGGCCTATGAAAAAGAACGCCGGTTTGTGAATCTTTATCGACAGCACGATGCGCTTCGCACACTTAACGGCGATGAGTACCTGCGCTTTATAGACTACGTCGACAGCTCTATCAGCTTGGTTCTGGACGTGATGCTAAAGGAAAAAGCCGCCACAGAAGCGGGAATTAAAGGTAGTGCTCAGGCATCGACAAAGTCGGCCAAGACTGCGCCGAAGAAAACTGCCGCAGCGCGTGCTGCCAAAAAGAAGACCAAGCCTAAAGCCAAGAAGAATCCGGCAAATTCCAGTTCTGATTCTGACAAATAGCCCCATAGCTTCGCCCTAATAACTTTAATTATCAAGACTAAACTATTGATTAATATAGCTAATATAATTCGTATTGTTTTTCTATCCTATAGGATGTATCCAACATGAGTGTCTCATCCGATAGGCAGTGGTTTGCCGCTTGCCCTCGCGGTCTGGAGAGTTTACTGAGCGCAGAACTTTCCGAATTGGGTGTCTTCAGTACCCGCGAAACGATTGCCGGGGTCTACTTTGAAGGGCCACTTGCCGCGGGTTACAGAGCCTGCCTCTGGTCGCGATTAGCCAATCGCATTTTGTTGCCAATTCTGAGCTGTGAGGCAGCCGATGCCGATGCTCTTTACAGTGAACTGAAAAAGGTAAACTGGGGAGAGTTCTTCGACCCCGAGCAGAGCTTCGCCATTGATTTTTCGGGACAGAATGACGCTATTCGAAACACCTTGTTCGGCGCTCAGCGCAGCAAAGATGCCATCGTCGATTGGTTCGTCGACAACACAGGTAAGCGACCTTCTGTTGAGAAGCGCAACCCCGATATACGCCTCAACATTCGTTTGAGTAAATCCCGCCTCATCGTGGGAGTCGATTTTTCGGGCGGCAGTCTGCACAGGCGCGGTTATCGCTTGAGTTCTGGTGATGCCCCTCTAAAAGAAAATTTGGCCGCTGCGTTATTGATTCGATCAGATTGGCCAAACATTGCGGCACAAGGTGGGGCTCTTATAGATCCCATGTGCGGGTCCGGCACTTTGCTTCTCGAAGGGGCGATGATGGCAGCGGATATCGCACCGGGTCTGGTCAGAGAGCGCTTTGGTTTTGAAGCCTGGAAGGGACATAACCCCGAACAGTGGCGAGTGATTCAAAAAGAAGCGCAGACGCGAGCGGAAAAGGGCTTGGCCAGTTCACTGCCAGAGATTCGCGGCTACGATGCAGATTCCGAAGTTATCCGCAGGGCCCAGGAAAATATCGCGCGGATCGGCTTGCAGAAATTGGTGCGAGTAAGCTGTCGATCATTGTCAGAATTTGCAAAACCTACACACCGCTCGATGCCTTCGGGTCTAGTCATTTGCAATCCACCTTATGGCGAAAGGCTGGGCGAAAAAGAAAGCCTGCGCTATTTGTACCGTGAACTCGGCGAGATAATGTTGCGGGAATTTCCCGACTGGAAAGCCGCGATTTTTACCTCAGATGTCGACCTGGGTAAGGCGACTGGATTACGCAGCCATAAGAAATATGCTCTATACAATGGTGCGATACCTGCAAGCTTGTTGTTGTTTGATCTTGCTAAGAATGAACTGCGCGGTAAGATTGAAGCAGTTTCCGCCAATGTCGATCTCAACACGGTGTCTCTCTCCGAGGGCGCGCGCATGTTCGCCAACCGTATTCGCAAGAATCGGAAACGCCTTGCCAAGTGGGTAAAACGTGAAGGCATACAGTGCTACCGTTTATACGATGCCGACATGCCTGAATATGCTGTAGCCGTCGATGTTTATGCCGATCAACTGCACGTGGCGGAGTATCAGGCACCAAAAGAGATAGAGCCTGCAGCCGCGGAAAAACACATGCGTGAAGTGGAAGAGGCGCTGCCCCAGGCCACAGGTATAGCCAGCAGTGCAATCGCCTACAAACAGCGTCAACGTCAACGTGGACAGAAGCAGTATGAAAAAACGGATGATCGCGGAGAGCTGATTCCAGTCACTGAAGGTAACGCCAAGCTGTTGGTTAACCTGCATGATTATCTGGATACCGGTTTGTTTTTGGATCATCGACCGCTGCGATTGCGTTTGGCGTACCAGGTCAAGGGAAAAGATTTTCTCAATTTGTTTTGCTACACAGGCGCAGCGACAGTCCACGCCGCGCTAGGGGGCGCGGCGAGTACAACCAGTGTCGATTTGTCGCACACTTACCTCAACTGGCTGCAAAAAAATCTCGCACTCAATGGGCTGGGTGAATCTTCGAACACGGTAGAGCACGGTGATTGTATTCAATGGGTGGAAACCTGTGGCAGGGAATTCGATCTGGTCCTACTCGACCCGCCTTCGTTTTCCAACTCTCGCCGTATGGAAGATTCTTTCGATGTGCAGCGCGATCACGTCCAGCTGATACAAAAGACGATGCGGGTTTTGCGAGCTGATGGGCTGTTGTATTTCTCAAACAATCGGCGCGGTTTTCGCCTGGATGAAACACTATCTGAAGAATTCGATTTTGTGGATATCAGCCGAGAAACCATTGACCCGGACTTTGAAAGAAACCCCAATATTCATCGATGCTGGACTGTTAAGCACCGGGCCTGAATCAGCTTGTCGGGCTCGGCTGCAAAAAGAACTTCGATGGAACTGATTGAATTTGTTGGGCTTAAAGGTTAGTAGCTACAAACATTTTCTTGAGAATGTTATTCACATTTGCGCGCAACTGCCTGTTTTTTAAATCTATCTACGCAACCGGGTTTCTAAAACACTATAAAAAATACGTAAGTCATTGATATTAAAATATAAAGACGGTCGTATCAATTTTATGATCCGGGCTCGAAACAAGCCCGATGGTTAGAGTAAACTTCGACGGGGAATAGGCTATCCCCACAGTTATCCACAGAAATAGTTGTGGATAACTACTGGGGATCTGCCAGCTTCAACATCTGTTTGCCTACGTTTGCGCCGTCGAATAAGCGTATTAGTGTTGCGGGTATGTTATCAAAACCCTCCTGGACATCCTCTCTCCAGACCAGTTTCCCAGCCATAACCTGGTCGCCGAGATAGGCCATGGCTTCTTCGGCCCTATCCAGATAATCGAGCACGATGAACCCCTGCATTTTAATGCGTCTGCCCACCAGCAGCATGAGGTTGTTGGGTCCGGGCTGTGGTTCGCTGTCGTTGTACCCCGATATGCCACCGCACAATGCGATGCGGCCAAAGTCTGCCATCTGGCCAATGGCCGCTTCCAGCGTGCTGCCGCCCACGTTGTCAAAGAAGACATCGACGCCGTCTGGGCATAGCTCGGCGATACGCGTAGGCAGGTCCTCGGTTTTATAGTCGATCGTGGCGTCGACACCACAGGCGTCTGTCAGCCACTGACATTTTTCCTGGCCACCGGCAATTCCGACGACCCTACACCCTTTAAGCTTGGCAATTTGCGCGACTACAGACCCAGTGGCACCAGCGGCCCCAGAAACCAGAACCGTATCTCCCTCCTTTGGTTGACCGATGTCGAGCAAACCAAAGTAGGCAGTAAGACTTGTGGTTCCAAAAATACTCAACGGCATACTGATCGGCACACCTTCGGGAACTGGCCGCGGAGGCATAAGGCTCTGTGGCCCTCCCAGACTGTATTCCTGCCAGTCGAGTAAGCCCTGAACAATTGTGCCAACGGGAAGGTCGGAATTTTCTGAGCTGACCACCTGGCCAACGCCGCTGGCTCTCATTGGCTCGCCAATGGCGACCGGCGGGAGATAGCTGCGTTCATCCATAAGCCAGCCGCGCATTGCCGGGTCAAATCCCAGCATCAAGGTTTTGATCAAAACCTCCCCAGCGCCGAGGTCAGGCTCAGGTATTGCCGATTGGACGAGTTCGAAGTGCTCCGGGCCAACCATTCCGATTGGGCGTTCTTTAAGCAACCACTGGCGATTAATTGACGACATCTGGATTCCTTTGCTAGTGTAGGTCGTCGTAAATAGTGTACCATATAGTCTCTTCCCTATATAGAGAGCTTGTCGTGCGTGTTGCAGTAGAAATTGTTTTGTCTGATGACGAAGTTTTGGGTTTGAGTAAGTTATCTAAATCGCGTTCTGTCTCGGTCCGATTGGCGGAGCGTTCGCGAATTGTTCTTCTGGCCGGCAAGGGCATGACCAATGAAGAGATCGGTTTTGAACTGGGCATTACGAGACAGAAAGCGGGCCGCTGGCGAGAACGCTATGCAGACAGTGGAGTCGAAGGCATCAGCCAGGATGCGTATCGGCCAGGGCGAAAACCGAAAATCAGTTCACGCAAGGTTGCACAGGTGATCAGACTCACGACGCAAGAGACACCGGAAAACGCTACGCATTGGAGCCAGCGTCTCATGGCAGATAAGGCCGGCATTAGCATGTCCTCGGTGGGCAGGATATGGAAAAGCCACGGTTTGAAGCCACACCGAATAAATACATTCAAGGTATCGAACGATAAAGAGTTTGCCGAGAAGTTGGAGGCAATCGTCGGCCTTTACTTATCACCGCCAGAAAATGCCATTGTTTTCAGTTGTGATGAAAAGAGTCAGATACAAGCACTGGATAGAACGCAGCCGGGCTTGCCGATGAAAAAAGGCAGGGCGGCGACAATGACCCATGACTATAAACGTCATGGCACCACGACCTTGTTTGCGGCATTGAACATCTTGACAGGGGAAGTGTTAGGTACCTGCGCCGAACGGCATCGCCATCAAGAATGGTTGAAGTTTCTCCGCCCAATAAATAAGTCGACGCCCAAGGATAAAGAGATTCATATTATCTGTGACAACTACGCCACACATAAGCACCCGAAGGTAAAAAGCTGGCTGAAATATCACCAGCGATTCCATGTGCACTTTACGCCAACCAGCGCATCGTGGTTAAACATGGTGGAGCGGTTTTTTCGGGAGCTAACTGAAAAGCAATTGAAACGAGGTGTCTTTAGCAGTGTGGAAGAGCTTGAGCAAACAGTCATGGCGTTCATTGAGACTCATAATCAAGCGCCAGCGCCTTATATCTGGACCAAATCCGCGAGTGACATATTGGAGAAAGTGAAGCGTGGCAGAGAGAAACTTAATAAGTTACAAACTGTTTGACGACCTACACTAGGAGTTTGTCGGACTATGGACTTAATTAAAAAAGTTGAGTGTTTTGTGATCAGTTTTAGTGCCGCTACACGAATATCAGAGCAGTTAAGTCTTAAAAACCACAAAGCATTCGTGTAGGAGCGCGTTGAAAGTTTAAGTCCGACAGACTCCTAGGCAAAATATGATGGTAAAGAATGAATGGGTTTTGGACGCGGTCATTAGATCACTACTGGAGTTTATTGAACAGCCAGTTGAGCCTCTGACATGACAGCGAAGCGAAGGTATGTTCAAATCCTGCTTCACTCGAAGGATTGGCTCCGCAATGAAATCCCTACTCATCGTGTATCACAGCCAAAGTGGCAGTGCAGCTTCGCTGGCAAAAGCGGCATGGCAGGGCGCTAGCGAAGAGGTTGATGTGAACACATCAGTGAAACGAGCCTGGGATGCTTGTACAGCGGATCTGCTCGCCTCAGATGCGGTGTTATTAGTCGCGGCGGAGAATTCCGGATTCGTCAGCGGAACAATGAAGGACTTTCTAGATCGCACATTCTATCCGGCCATCGAAGCGCGTCTAGTGCGTTCCTATGCGCTGCTTATCAGCGCCGGTAACGATGGGCGTGGCGCGGTTCGTCAGATAGAAAGAATACTATCGGGGATTCCATTTTCTCCGGCGACAGAGCCCGTGATTCTTAGAGGCGAAATTACACCAGGACATATAGAAGATGCCCGTGATTTGGGCCAGGCCTTCAGCGCAGGGCTTGCGATGGGAATTTATTAGGAGTTAAGGGGCAATATGACCGATTCATTAATACCGCAGGAGTTCGAACGTTTACAAACAGGCCTTGGTTTTACCGACAAAATACAGCCGCTTTATCACCATAAGGCGGACGATGGCTATCATTTTGGTCTGATCGTTATTGATGATCACACCAACACCATGGGGATGTGTCACGGTGGTGTGCTAATGCTTCTGGCAGATATCGCGGCAGCTTCGGGGGTTAATTTTGCCGCGGGAAAAAAAGCCGGTAGCCCCACCATTAATCTCAGTCTGGACTTTATCTCCCCTGGAAGACTCGGCGAGTGGCTGGAGACCAGTATCGATCATGTGTCTTTAAAACGCCGCTTCGGTTTTTGCAGCGGTGTCATTAATAATCAAGCGGGTTTGGTTGCGCGTTTTAACGGGACCTTTTATCTGCCGGAGCACAAGGGCATGTGGAAGGGTGAGAAAACTGATGTGGGCCCAATTGCGGAAGATGGCGATTGATAGTTTGCGTCCATCCGGTACGCTGGACGCAGGAAGGCCTGCCTCGCACAACCTCACTCCTTAAATACTTCGGCGGTAGATCTAAAGCTTGGAAGCCTAATTGGGGTTGGCGAACCATCGAGCACATGGATGTGTTTACGGCGTGTTTGCAAACCCCAATTAGGCTTCCGAGCGACCCCGGAAACCGTCAAAAACACTAAATCAGTCGTTCTAAATCAGCTTGGGTCCGCCGATTCCTATTTTGTCCTGTCCAGGCACGCCGAGATCCCATCCATGGGGGCTTGGCGGCAGGGAGGCCTGCCCCGAGCATCCATGCTACCGACAGCCTTGACAGGACAAAATAGCAATCGGCTTTTTCCCGAAGGTTTGCGTACTTGTATCGCTTATTGGAGTCGGTGTTCGGATAGGTATCATTCAGGGCTTTCCCGCATCTGCATCCGCAAACGTAGACAACGTTTCTGCAAAAGCCTTTGCTGCGCGCGACAAGCTTCTACCTCGGTGATAGACCAGCCCGAGAGTTCGTTCAATACTCACGTTGGGCACCGTAATAGATTTCAAAGTCTTGTCTTTCATACTGCGTGGTAACACAGTCCAACCCAGTCCAACGGAAGCCATCATGCGGAGGGTTTCCAGGTAGTTAGTAGCCATAGAGACTTGCAGTTGCAATTCATTGCGATCAAAAAGCCGTTTCACAATTTGCCCTGTATAGGTATTAAGACCTGGGAGAATAGCGGGGCAGCCACTCAAATATTCGAGTCCGCAGTTTCTTTTTTTGGCCAACTCGTGATTTTTGGCAACCATAAAATCCAAAGGATCTTGCCAAATGGCTGTGGTGATCATATTCGGTTCTGATATGGGTGCGAGGGTGACAACAGCCAGTTCGACCTTACCGTGCATTATCTGTTCGTAGGCCTGCTCTGAATCCATAAAGTCGATGTCGATCTTGACGCGACCAAAGGCGTTGCTGAAAGCGTTTAATACCGGCGAAAGTCTATGTAGGCCGATATGGTGGCTGGTGGCTAAACGCAGATCGCCGGTGACCTCTCCGGACAAATCTCGAACGGATTGTTCCGCTGCCAATAGTTGTCCCGATATGGTTCTAGCGTGGGGTAGCAATGCATTTCCCGCTTCGGTCAGAGAAACGTTGCGCCCGATTCTATCGAACAACTCTGTTCCTAACTGTTGTTCCAAAAGGGCTATCCGTTTGCTGACCGCTGGTTGGGTGAGGTGGAGCTTTTCAGCAGCGAGAGAAAATGAGCCTGTTTCGGCGACCAGCATAAAGGCTTTGAGGTTTTGGGTTTCCATGGCTAGCGACTCCATCTATTCCTATTAGTAATACGATATATAAAAATAATAAATTGGAGTTATCCGGGCGTCAACGGTAATATCGCCACTGGTCTATAATTCTACTCACTTTCTACTTACGCGAGGCGCCCCATGGCCGGACAGACTCTTTACGATAAATTGTGGCAAAGCCACGTGGTTGAGCAGCGCGACGATGGCACTGCGCTGATCTATATCGATTTACACTTGATTCACGAAGTGACATCACCGCAAGCCTTTGAGGGTTTGCGACTGGCGGACCGAGAGCTCTGGCGTCGTGATTCAATTCTGGCTGTGCCGGACCACAATGTTCCCACTGAGCGAGCTGAGCGCCTTGGCGGGGTAGCGGCTATCGCCGATCCCGTGTCGCGCTTACAGGTGCAAACCCTGGATGACAACTGCGATGATTACGACATCCTGAAGTTTGAAATCAACGATGTCAGACAGGGTATTGTGCATGTGGTTGGGCCCGAGCAGGGTGCGACTCTGCCAGGTATGACCGTTGTGTGCGGTGATTCCCATACTTCTACACATGGAGCGCTGGGTGCACTTGCACACGGAATAGGAACATCTGAAGTAGAGCATGTACTGGCTACCCAGTGCCTGGTTCAGCAGAAGATGAAGAACCTGTTGGTCCGCATTGATGGCACCCTCGGCAGTGGCGTTACGGCGAAAGACGTGGTGCTTGCGGTGATAGGAAAAATTGGCACCGCTGGCGGCACGGGCTATGCCATTGAATTTGATGGCCAGGTCGTTCGTGATATGAGCCTGGAAGGGCGCATGACTATGTGCAATATGGCCATTGAGGCCGGAGCCCGTATCGGAGTGGTCGCCGTAGATGCTGCCACCATTGAATACGTCAAAGGGCGGCCATTTGCACCTACCGGAGCAGCTTGGGATGCCGCGGAGGCCGCATGGAAAGACTTGCACAGTGATGCGGATGCACACTTTGATAAAGTGATGGAACTGGCTGGCGAAGATATACAGCCTCAAGTCACCTGGGGAACATCGCCCGAAATGGTGTTGCCGATCGACGGAATTCTGCCCGATCCAGCGGCAATGGAAGCCGGATCAAAGCGCGATGGCGTGGAGCGCGCACTTGCCTACATGGGGCTCAGCGGCGGCTCGGCGATTACCGATATTCAACTTGATAAAGTGTTCATTGGCTCGTGCACCAATTCCCGCATAGAAGATTTGCGGGCAGCTGCGAGCGTCGTCAAAGGAAAGCATGTCGCGGCTAACGTCAATCAAGTTTTGATTGTGCCCGGGTCGGGCGAGGTTAAAAAACAGGCGGAAGAAGAGGGTCTGGACAAGATCTTTATAGAGGCCGGTATGGAGTGGCGCGAACCGGGTTGTTCAATGTGTCTGGCTATGAATGCCGACAAACTGGGACAGGGCGAGCACTGTGCTTCAACTTCAAATCGTAATTTTGAAAGTCGACAGGGTTTTGGCGGACGCACACATCTGGTGAGTCCAGCGATGGCTGCAGCTGCAGCGATAGCGGGCCACTTTGTTGACGTTCGAGCGTTGTAGGGAGATTGCTATGAAAAGTATTACTATTGTCAGTGGCATCGTGGCACCAATGGACAGAGCCAACGTCGACACGGATTTGATTATCCCCAAACAGTTTTTGAAATCGATTAAGCGCAGTGGATTTGGACCCAACCTGTTCGATGAGCTGCGCTATCTCGATGAGGGAGAGCCGGGTCAGGACTGCAGCAATCGGCCGCTCAATCCAGATTTCCCCTTGAATCATGAGCGCTATTCCGGCGCGTCAATTTTATTGGCGCGGGAGAATTTCGGTTGTGGGTCGAGCCGAGAGCACGCGCCATGGGCCTTGGAAGATTTCGGTATAAGTTGTGTGATTGCGCCAAGCTATGCCGATATTTTCTACAACAACTGTTTTAAGAATGGCGTTTTGCCGATTGTGCTTGATAGTGCGGAAGTCGATGACTTGTTTGCGCAAATGTACGCTAGCGAAGGTTATCAACTGACCGTCGACCTGCCTCGCCAAGTCGTCCTTAAGCCCAACGGCAGTGAGCTTGCCTTTGAGGTAGAGGCGTTTCGTAAGCACGCTCTTGTGAATGGTCTGGATGATATTGGCCTTACCCTGCAAAGTGCCCAGGCAATACGCGATTACGAACAGGCCAGGCAAAAAACCGCCCCGTGGCTGTTTGATACAAGACGATAATAGCGAGAACTACATTGAGTAAAAAGAAAATATTGATACTTCCCGGTGACTATATCGGTCCGGAAATAATGACCGAAGCGGTTGCTGTCCTGAAGAAGATCGACAAAAAATTTAGCTTGGATCTTGAACTGGAATACGGGCTTCTCGGCGGCGCGGCGCTGGACGCCTGCGGTGTGCCTCTGCCAGATGAGACGCTGGCCCAGGCTCGCGCTGCCGATGCAATATTGCTAGGCGCGGTTGGTGGCCCCAAGTGGGATGGCGTTGAACGACACCTCAGACCTGAGAAAGGCTTGTTGGATATCCGCTCCGAGTTACAACTATTTGGAAATTTGCGACCTGCTTTGCTCTATCCGCAATTGGCTGATGCGTCTAGCTTAAAGCCGGAGCTGGTTGCCGGTTTAGATATTTTCATTGTTCGTGAACTTACCGGCGGAATTTATTTCGGTGAGCCCAGAGGTATTCGCACTTTGGAAAATGGTGAGCGTGAGGGCTATAACACTTACGTTTATCGTGAGTCTGAAATCCGTAGAATTGCGCATCTTGCTTTTTCACTTGCAAGAAAGCGCGACAAGCGCGTGTGCTCAGTGGATAAATCCAACGTATTGGAAGTGACCGTGCTGTGGCGCGAAGTTATGGAGGAAATCGGCAAGGAGTATCCCGACGTCGAACTCAGCCATATCTACGTCGACAATGCGGCGATGCAACTTGTTATGGCGCCCAAGCAGTTTGACGTCTTGGTCACAGGTAATATGTTTGGCGATATTCTTTCCGATGCGGCGGCGATGTTGACTGGATCGATTGGCATGTTGCCGTCCGCTTCCTTGGATCAACAGGGTCGTGGGATGTACGAGCCGTGCCACGGTTCGGCTCCGGATATCGCTGGCCAGGGCAAGGCCAATCCTCTGGCGACGATTTTATCGGTGGCCATGATGCTCAGGTATACACTGGCCGCTCCGGAGGCAGCCCTGGCTATTGAAGAAGCGGTCAGTGCAGTATTGGATACTGGCTTGCGTACCCCCGATATTTATTCTGAGGGGCAAACGCTGGTATCGACAGTGGAGATGGGTGCTGCGGTGGTCGCCGCGCTAGAGAGCTAACACGACGCACTATTGATTTAACTATTATGAAAGGCAAAGAAGCACATGACAGACTTATATGATGTAGCCGTCGTCGGCGCCACTGGCGCCGTTGGCGAGACTATGATCTCAATCCTCGAAGAGCGAGATTTCCCGGTTCGTAATTTCTACGCTCTGGCCAGCAACCGATCTGCCGGCAAGACCATTATGTTCAAGGGCAAAACAGTTCGCGTCACCGACCTGGCAGAATTCGATTTTTCTCAGGCGCAGATCGGACTGTTTTCAGCCGGTAGTGACATCTCTGCCGAATTTGCTCCCAAGGCCGCAGCGGCGGGTTGTGTGGTCATCGACAATACCTCGCACTTTCGCCGGGACGAGGACATACCCCTGATCGTCCCCGAAGTGAACATCGAGGCATTGGCGGGTTATAGCAAGCGCAACATTATAGCCAATCCAAACTGTTCAACCATTCAGATGCTGGTGGCCCTCAAGCCGATCTACGACGCAGTGGGTATTGAGCGTATCAATGTCGCCACCTATCAGGCGGTTTCTGGCTCGGGAAAAGAGGCCGTAGAGGAACTCGCGGGCCAGACTGCCAACCTGCTCAATGCGAAAGCAGTGGAGTGCAAAGCCTACCCAAAACAGATTGCTTTTAACGTCCTGCCACAAATCGATACCTTCCAGGAGAACGGCTACACCCGGGAGGAAATGAAAATGGTATGGGAGACCCAAAAAATATTCGGTAATAGCGGTATTGCCGTTAACCCAACTTGTGTAAGAGTTCCGGTATTTTTTGGCCATTCTGAGGCTGTGCATGTCGAAACTGTTGATAAAATCACCGCCGAAGAGGCCACAAATCTGCTGAAAAATGCGCCGGGAATTACTGTCATTGATGAACGTGTGGATGGCAGCTATCCCACTGCTGTAGGGGACTGTGCGGGTCATGATGCGGTGTTCGTAGGCAGAATCAGAGAGGACATTTCACACCCCCAAGGATTGGACCTGTGGGTGGTTTCAGACAACGTCCGCAAAGGGGCTGCTCTCAATAGTGTGCAAATTGCCGAGTGCTTGATTAATACCTATATATAAAAGATACTTGCGGAAGAAGTGGCTAGTTTAGGGGCAGGAAAGTCACTGGTGCACGGACGTGCGCAAACGCGGCTGGTAGGCTGTGTGAGGGGACGGAGAGGGGCACTCGTGAAATCCTGGTTTAGTAGTTGGATCCTGGGGATACCGGCTATAAATAACAGGTAAAATAATAAGGCATCTATATGGCTCGTAGGCTGGCTACGGCAGTACTGACATTGGGTTGTTTACACTCTGGTGTCGTTTCAGCGCTCGGCTTGGGTGAGCTCAAGCTTGAATCCTTTCTCAACGAACCTCTCTCTGCAAGTGTGGAAATGCACAGCGCAGCAGGTTTGCACCAAGATCAAATCAAGGTTCGCCTGGCGACTTCGGACGACTTTGATAAGCTGGGTATTGATAGGGCTTATTTTTTAACCAGCATTAAGTTCGAAGTCAGTGTCGATGAACGCGGCAATGGCACTATTACTCTCTCCTCGGAAGATCCGGTTCTCGAACCCTACCTGGATTTTTTGATCGAGGCACGCTGGCCAAGCGGACGCCTGTTACGTGAATACACCGTACTGATAGACCCCCCAATTTTTGACACCGAATCTCCGATCATCTCTGCCAGCGAAAAGGTGATGGAGACCGCAGGCGGGGAAGATACTTCAAAAAAGCCCCGTAGCTCTGAGGCCAGTTCCGGTACCTCGGTAAGCACAAAAAAGTCTGAGTTGCCGCCGGGCGAAATGCCCCAACGTGACTTTGGTTCCGAGGCCGCTGCACAGCCACGCGCTGGCAACCAGTATATGATCCGACGAGACGAAACGCTCTGGGCAATCGCGCAAAGATCCAGGCCGGAAGGTGCGTCTGTTCATCAGACCATGTTGGATATCCAGCGCCTGAATCCAAAGGCCTTTATCGGCGGAAATATCAACCGGATCAAAGCCGGCTATATAGTGTACCTGCCCGGCTCAGCTGACATAAGCTCAAATGATCTGTCTCAAGCGCAGCAGGAAGTCCGGCAACAGAATCAGGATTGGCGCGACGGTGTAGCAAGCAAACCTCAGGCCGGCGCGGGACCATCGCTGCGAATTTCAGCCGAGCCCAGCCCGGACGACGAAACATCTGCAGCGGATGATTCAAGTCTCGCGGCTTCCTCGCGATCTGAAGTCGCCGAAAACCTCGAGGAATCTGAGCGCGAGCGGTTTGAACTCTCCGATCGATTGGCCGCGATGGAAGAGCAAGTGGAAACGCTGCAGCATATCGTCAGTCTTAAGGATGACCAGATCTCTGCACTCCAAAATGCGCTGTCGGACTCGGACTCTGCAGTTGTTGAACCCGATGTCAGCAAGCCAGTTGAGCAACTACCGAAGGTGACGCCTTCCCCGGAACCCGAAAAATCCAATACCCTTTATTACATTATCGGCCTGGTAATTGCCGCCGCACTTGGCGTGTTTTTCTTTCTTCGTCGTCGTACCAGTGAGGACGAATGGGAAGACGATGATATTGGCGCGGCTACCGATGACGATGTCTTCGCCGATGTGACCATGCCGGATGCGGATGTCAATCTGAATGACCTCGACGAAGAGATGGAGGCAACCCCCGATACCGTAGACATTGAGCAGCAAGCCGGAGCGTTGGACGGGGAAGATATACTCTCCGACGGGTCGCCCGACAAAGATTCGGGTTATGGCGAGCACAAGCACGATGAGTACGCTTCTGATGATGCGGGTGACGCTCTAGCTGAGGCCGATATTTATATTGCCTATGGACGCTATCCTCAGGCAGTCGATCTGTTGAAAACCGCGATTGATAGTGATCCGGGTAATCCGGCTTATCGCGAAAAGCTTATAGAACTCAGTGCCGAAATGGGTAACAAGGAAGAGGCCCAGCTGCAATACACAGAACTCGTGGCTATCGGCGATTCTTCGTTTATTTCTCGGGCAGAGCAAGTGCTGCGTAGCGCCGGAAATGGCAGTAACTGGTTCGCGGAAATGGTGAGCCCCGATCTGGAAGACTCTACGCTTTCAAGTTCTGATGCTCTGGAGGTCCTGGACGACCTGGATCTCACCACTGACACTGGAGAGTCCCTGGAGGCAGATTTCGGAGAGCTTGAAATTGAGCTACCCGACAGTGAAATTCTCGATGACGACTTGGATCTTTCCTCGGATTTCACCGAAGACAACGCCGGCGGCGATTTTGAAGACGAGGAAGACCTGGTCTTTGCCGAAGGCGGCAACGAGATGTCTACCAAACTTGACCTCGCTCGGGCCTATCTAGATATGGGCGATGAAGACGGTGCGAAACAGATCCTGGAAGAAATTGCAGCCGATGGCAGCGCAGGTCAGAAAGAGGAAGCGAAAATCCTTCTAGAACGGCTTGACTGATTCCGGCCGTCATTTCTCCTCCGAGCTCATACCCGCCGGATCAAGAGTCGCCTGTAGAATCGAGTATGACGGCAGCCGCTATTGTGGCTGGCAGGCGCAAACCCACTTAGATGTAGAAACCGTTCAGGAGCGCCTAGAGCAGGCGCTGGCTGTTGTCGCTGCCTGCCCGGTGCGCGTCCAGTGCGCGGGGCGAACCGATACCGGCGTTCACGGCCACGAACAAATCATGCATTTTGATGCACCGGTTGAACGCAGTGGCCGCTCCTGGGTGCTCGGTACCAATGCAAACTTACCCCTGGATATACGCGTTCACTGGGCTATCGAAGTGGTGCCGGATTTTCACGCCAGGTTCTCAGCGCTCTCCAGGCGATATCGATATCTGATCGTCAATACACCGGTGCGGCCCGCGTTGTTGAAGTCCCAGATTACATGGCAGCGTAGACCCCTGGATGCTGATCTTATGCACACCGAGGCTCAATGCCTTTTGGGAGAGCAGGACTTTAGTGCATTCCAGGCATCCAGTTGCCAATCGAAAACCCCTATGCGCAATATACATTTCATTGAAGTGAACAGGCGGGCACAGTGGGTAATTATCGATGTTCAGGCGAACGCTTTTTTGCACCACATGGTCCGCAATATCGCCGGCTCTCTGATGGCGGTGGGTACCGGTCGCCAATCGCCAGGCTGGCTAAGGTCGGTCCTGCAAGGTAGAGATCGCAATGTTGCAGCCGAGACGGCACCGGCGGACGGGCTGTACCTCGTGCGCGTGGATTACCCTGCTAAATTTGGTCTTCCAAAGTCACCCATGGGCCCACTGATGCTCATCGACTAGAGACAGGCAGCGGGCAGTTCTGCTACCATAGCAGCTCGTTTTATTCCTACAGATTTCCCTGACAGTGACCCAGACGCGTATCAAAATTTGCGGTATTACCAGACCGGAAGATGCGCGTGTTGCCGCTGCTTGTGGCGCAGATGCCATAGGGCTGGTTTTTTACCCCAAGAGCTCGCGAGCGATTAGCGTCGCGCAGGCACTGGAGTGTATAAAGTCTCTTCCACCTCTGGTTACTGTGGTCGGGTTGTTTGTGAATGAAACGGCTGAGAATATCGAGAGAATCCTTAGAGAAGTTCCTATCGATGTTCTTCAGTTTCACGGCGATGAAACTGAAGAGTTTTGCACACGCTTTGGACGCCCATACCTTAAGGCGTTGCGCGTTCGCTCCAGCGATGAAATTGCGCTTGCTTGTGATTCCTATCGCTCAGCCAGGGCTCTTTTACTGGATGCCTGGGTAGACGGAGTTCACGGTGGTACCGGACAAACCTTCGATTGGAATATGGCGCAGGGAACCTTCAGCGTCCCCATTGTTTTAGCGGGTGGGCTCAACGCTGAAAATGTAGGCGAGGCAATTAAGTTGCTCCAACCAGCGGCTGTGGATATCAGCGGCGGAGTAGAGAGCTCTGCGGGAGTTAAAAGTGAGTCTAGCATCAAGGGTTTTATTGCGGCAGTTCGCTCTGCCGATTTGAGTTTGAATAGGTAACGAAAATGAATAGTGAAGTCACCGATAGTGTGTTTGCCAGTGTTCCCGATGAAGCGGGTAGATTTGGTGTTTACGGTGGGAAGTATGTATCAGAAACGTTGATGTCGGCGTTGGATAAATTGGAAACTCTCTATAAAGAGCTGTCTCAGGACGCGGAGTTCCAGCGTGAGCTTGACGATGATCTGTCTCATTATGTCGGCAGACCTTCGCCGCTTTACGAGGCAAAGCGATGGTCCGATCAGATCGGTGGCGCGAGAATTTATCTAAAGCGCGAGGATCTGAACCACACCGGTGCTCATAAGGTAAACAATACGGTAGGACAGGCCCTGTTGGCCAAGCACATGGGCAAGAAGCGCATCATCGCCGAAACAGGCGCTGGGCAGCACGGTGTGGCAACAGCGACGATCGCCGCTCGCCTGGGACTTGAGTGCCATGTTTTCATGGGGGCTGACGACATTGTGCGTCAGGCCAGCAATGTTTATCGAATGAAGCTACTCGGTGCACATGTTGTTGCTGTGACTTCGGGTTCGAGGACACTTAAGGATGCCATGAATGAAGCCATGCGCGATTGGGTCACCAACGTCGATGACACTTTTTACATCATAGGTACCGTGGCAGGGCCGCACCCCTATCCGATGTTGGTACGAGATTTTCAGTGTGTGATTGGCAGGGAGGCACGCGCACAGTCCTTGGCGCAGACCGGGAAATTACCGGATGCCTTGGTGGCCTGTGTCGGCGGCGGATCAAATGCGATTGGTTTATTCCACCCCTTTTTGGAAGACAAGGACGTGGCAATGTACGGTGTGGAAGCGGGCGGACTGGGTTTGGCTACGAATCAGCACGCCGCACCACTGACCGCCGGTACTCCAGGCGTACTGCACGGCAATCGTACGTACTTGATGCAGGATGAAGATGGTCAGATTCAACACACGCATTCCATTTCTGCCGGTCTGGATTATCCTGGAGTTGGTCCCGAGCACTCCTGGCTCAAAGATCAGGGGAGAGTTGAATATGTGGTGGCCAATGATGACGAAGCACTGCGAGCATTTCATACACTGACCCAGGTTGAGGGTATTATTCCTGCCCTGGAGAGTAGCCACGCCCTGGCTTACGCTGAAACTCTGGCGCAGACGATGTCTCCTGAGCAAACCATTGTAGTTAATTTGTCAGGCCGTGGTGACAAGGATATCCATACCGTCGCTGAGCTCGACGGCATAACAATTTAGGGAGTTCGGAATAGTGAGTCGTATCGAGGCGCGTTTTAAGGCGCTGGCACAGCAGGGTAAGAAAGCGTTAATACCCTATCTTGTAGCGGGTGATCCCCGCGTCGAAATCACGGTGCCGTTAATGCACGCACTGGTTGAAGCCGGTGCTGACATATTGGAGCTCGGAGTGCCCTTTTCCGATCCTATGGCGGAGGGGCCAGTCATCGCGTTGGCTCATGAACGGGCTCTGGCCAATGGGATAAGCCTGCGCAAGGCGTTGGCGTATGTCGGGGAGTTTCGTCAAACTGACAAGGAAACTCCAGTGTTGCTAATGGGTTACGCAAATCCCGTGTTTCATATGGGGTATGCAGCTTTCGCCGATGCCGCGGCAGCCGCGCAGTTGGATGGCTTGCTGACCGTCGATATACCACCGGAAGAAGTTACGGATATAAATCTTGAGCTGAAGCGAGTGGGTATAGACAATATCTTCTTGGTTGCGCCGACCACCCCAGATTCCAGAGTGGGTTTGATTACAGAACAGGCCAGTGGCTTTGTCTACTATGTGGCGGTAAAAGGTGTAACAGGCGCGGGCAATTTGGACGCAGAAGATGTGACGGCGCAGGTAAAGGTTATTCGCGATCACACGTCGCTGCCGGTCGCCGTGGGTTTTGGTATTAAGGATGCACAGTCCGCAGCATCGATTTGCGCATGTGCGGATGGTGCGGTGGTTGGAAGTGCACTGGTACAGACCGTAGCCGACGTCATCGACGTAGGCGGCAGCTCGGAAGCGGCAATTGAAGCTGCGGTTAAACTCATTGCGGATATTCGTCGCGGTATTGACGACGCGACTTCCTAGTAGTGTCTGCAAACACCTATAATGTTATTGAGATTCGGGAGATAACATGAGTTGGATTCATAAAATTTTGCCCTCTGGCGTTCGCAGCGAAGGCGGCGAAAAGCGTTCTTCAGTTCCGGAAGGGCTGTGGAAGAAATGCGTTAAGTGCGAAGCGGTACTGTATCGCCCCGATGTAGATCGCAACGATGATGTCTGCCCCAAGTGCGATCACCATATGCGTATCGGCGCGCGCCGGCGCCTCGATGTTTTTCTCGATCCCGATGGGAGAGAAGAGGTACTGGCAGATATTGAGCCTGTTGATCGACTGAAATTCAAAGATAAGAAACGCTATCGCGACCGTTTGAGTGGAGCGCAAAAGGCCACCGGCGAGAAGGATGCTTTGATCGCCATGAAGGGCCAGCTGCAAGGTTTGTCGGTTGTCGTCGTTGCCTTCGAGTTTAATTTCCACGGCGGCTCGATGGGTTACGCTGTGGGAGAGAAATTTACCAGGGCAGCTCAAATTGCACTCGAAGATAATGTTCCACTGGTTTGCTTTGCAGCGTCTGGCGGAGCGAGGATGCAAGAAGCGCTAATTTCTCTAATGCAAATGGCCAAGACCAGTGCTGTTATCGAGCGGATGAAACAGCGTGGCGTACCTTATATCTCGGTAATGACCGACCCGGTCTACGGCGGTGTATCAGCTTCGCTGGCACTGTTAGGAGACGTTAATATCGCTGAGCCCGACGCTCGTGTAGGTTTCGCAGGGCCGAATATTATCGAACAAACCATTAGACAGAAACTTCCCAAGGGCTTTCAACGCAGCGAGTTTCTGTTGGAGCACGGTTCGATCGATATGATTGTTCACCGCAATGATATTAGAGAAACAATTGCCAGCTTATTGTCAAAGATGACTGATCGCGAGCTTACGCCTATCGCCCAGGATATCCCGGAACCGGAACCGGAGCTGGAACTTGAACCAGAATCAGAATCAGAACTAGAGCCGGAGGCTGAAACCGAAGAGGTCATGGATGTCGATCAGGAGGCGAGCGTTGAGCCCTCCGATGATCTGGAAAAGCCCTTAAAAGAAGAGGATGAGTAAGGACTCTCTCGCAAACTGGTTATGCCATTTAGAAACTCTCCACCCCAATGAGATGGATCTTGGGCTGGATCGAGTAAGAGAAGTGGCCCAGCGGCTTAATATACTGCCGATTGAAGTACCTGTCGTCACAGTTGCAGGTACCAACGGCAAGGGGACGACGGCAGCGGTGATGGAGGCCCTACTGATAGAGTCGGGCAAGGTAGTCGGTGTCTGTAGTTCCCCACATTTTTTGCGCTTCAATGAGAGAATTCGCATTGCTGGAGCCGAAGTGGATGACGACATCATCATCGACTCCTTCGAACAGATCGACAGGGCCAGGGGCGAAATATCTCTTACCTACTTTGAGTTTGCGACTTTGGCGGCACTGTGGGTTTTTCGTGCGCTCCATGTTGAAGTGATGGTTCTTGAGGTTGGGCTTGGTGGCAGGCTAGACGCGGTTAATATTGTCGATGCATCGGTGGCTGTAATCACCAGTATTGAATTGGACCATCAGCAATGGCTGGGGTCATCGCGGGAGAGCATTGGTGCTGAAAAGGCGGGTATTTTGCGGCCTGGGCAGCCAGCGGTTATTGCTGACGTGAACCCCCCGAAATCAGTGGTCGAAATTGTTGCTGATCTGGGTGTTCACGCGATGTGGTGGGACCGCGATTTTGGCTGGCAAGATACGAGCAACGACGTGGGTGGTCAGACCTATTGGGAAGGGTGGCTAAGCACTAAAGCCGGGTCGAGGCAGCTACTTCCCAAGCTTCCCACAGGATCGCTGCTACCGATTAACATTTGTGCAGCGTTGCAGGCATTGGCGCTGTTAGGTATTAGTTTTACAGATCAGCAATTGCATACTGCGCTGGCTCGAATAAAATTACGAGGGCGACGAGAGAGCCAGGAGTTGGCGGGGTGCCATTACATACTGGATGTCGCACACAATCCAGCAGCTATTAATAAGTTACTTGAATATATCGACCTAAGTAACTGTAACGGAAGAGTTTATTCCTTGTTTTCAGTAATGACTGATAAAGAAGTCACACAGATGATTCGCGCCTGCGCAGGTCGCTTTGACGGTTGGTTTCTAGGGGATCAGCCAGAGGTACCTCGAGCGTGTACAGCACAGTTTCTTGCCGGCGCCCTCTCGGATGAAGGCAATCAGGTAATTAGCAGTAGCGAAAATATTCCACAGGCGTTTCGTTCCGCACAATCAACTATGTTGACGGGAGACACGCTGGTTGTTTTCGGCTCGTTTTTCACGGTGGCAGCGGTGCTACCTTTATTGGATGAAGATCGCAGGAAGACCACGCCGTGAATGATATTCTCAAGCAAAGGTTAGTCGGGGCTCTAATTTTAGTTGCGTTAGGGGTCGTTTTTTGGCCCATAATTTTTGTCGAGCCCGGGGACATCGCCCGGGATGAGGCGCGGCGAATTCCGGCGCGGCCGGCGGTCGATACCACGCCTATCTCCGCTCCGGATAAGAAAGGCCTGCGAGAATCAGTCAAGCTACAGTCCCGCAATGAGCTTCAGCGCCAGCAACAGGCCATCGACAATGCTCAGCGAATCGCAATTGCCGAGACACCAGCCACAATCGAAAAACCCACGGCGAACGCAGCCAAGGTAGAGAGGCCTAAAAGCACAAAGAGAACGCGAACCGTGGCTCCGATCAAACCCGCGATCGATGCTGAAGGTGTGCCGATCGCCTGGATTTTGCAGGTCGCGAGCGTCAGCAAATCTGAGAAAGCTGAAGAACTTCGAAAACGGTTGTTGTCCCTGGGCTACAAAGCCTATGTTAAAAAAGTTAAGCGATCCGGGGATTCACTGTTACGTGTCTATGTTGGGCCGAAATTTGAACGGTCTAAGTTGGATAATATGAAAGCCCGGATCGACAGAGAGTTTGCCGTTCATTCTATGGTCGTACGGTACATACCTTGATACTCTGGCCCATTCTCCGCGAGGCTTATTGCATCGAGCCTTTTGCAATTCAACGCGAGTTTCTACTCGCTGGACTATCGCATTGGATCTAAGCGCGATTAACGAGCTTTCGCTGAACTGGATAGACTGGGTTATCGTGGGAATTCTTACCTTCTCTACCTTGTTGAGTCTGTGGCGAGGTTTCGCGAGGGAAGCACTGTCACTTGCCGCCTGGATAGTCGCTTTTGTCGCGGCCAGGCTCTTTGCGGACCCTGTAGCGGCGTTAATGGCCGGTGTTATCGATAACGAAACTGCGCGTTATCTAGCGGCCTGTGTCATCATCTTTGTAGGGGTATTGGTTCTAGGCACCATCGCTACGGCAGTTATTGCCAAATTAATTAAGCTGACGGGTTTGAGCCTTCTGGACAGGCTTCTTGGGACGGTATTTGGATTTACGCGCGGGCTGATAGTCGTGCTGGTGATTGTATTTGTTGCGCGGGAGTTGTTGCCAGTTCAAAACCAGCGCGCGCTGCAAAACTCGGTGATCATGCCGCATCTTGAGATGATTGATCAGTGGGTGCGTTCGGGGTTCGCGCAATTGGGCTCCCAGTGGAAGAATCCCATAGCAGTTTAAAATCTATCGATTGTGGATACGTGTTTTTTACGAGGTGAGTAGTTCATGTGTGGTCTGGTTGGCTTAGTAGGTAAGACCGATGTCGCCCCCGACATCTATGATGCGTTAACCGTTTTACAGCACCGAGGCCAGGATGCCGCAGGTATTATGACCTGCAGCGGTGGGAAGTTCAGTCAGCGCAAAAGTGAAGGTCTGGTGCGCGATGTGTTCAGGCAAAATCACATGCAGCGTATTCGGGGGCCTATGGGAATAGGGCACGTCCGTTATCCGACTTCGGGAAGTTCCGGGCCCGCACTAGCTCAGCCGTTCTACGTAAACTCTCCCTACGGTATCGCCATGGCGCACAATGGCAATCTCACCAATGCGGAAAGCCTTAGCAAGGAGATGTTTCAGGACGATTTGCGTCACCTCAATACCGACTCTGATTCAGAAGTACTGCTAAACGTTTTCGCGCATGAACTGCAGAGTCTGGGAAAATTGAATCCTCAACCCCAAGATATTTTTCTTGCGGTAGAGGCCGTCCACAGACGCTGTCGCGGTGGTTATGCCGCGCTGGCTATGCTGGTAAATTACGGCATTGTCGGGTTTAGAGACCCGCTGGGTATCCGCCCGTTAGTTGTAGGCAAGCGAGAAACGGACGATGGACCCGATTACATGATCGCGTCTGAGAGCGTGGCCCTGGATGTGTTGGGTTTCACCCTCATTGGCGATGTAGCCCCCGGCGAAGCTATCTACATTGATGCGCAACGTAATTTACACCGCCAACAATGTGCATTAAACCCCAAGCTCAAGCCCTGCATTTTCGAACACGTGTATTTTGCCAGGCCTGATTCCTTGATGGATGGCATATCGGTGTACAAAACCCGCATGCGGCAGGGCGAGGCACTGGCTAAAAAAATTCTTGCCGAGCGTCCCGATCACGACATCGACGTGATTATTCCAATTCCAGATACTAGCAGAATAGCTGCTCAGGCTATGGCGACAGAATTGGGCTTGAAGTTTCGCGAAGGTTTGATGAAAAACCGCTATATCGGCCGCACCTTTATAATGCCGGGGCAGAGTGCGCGTAAAAAATCCGTTAAGCAAAAGCTCAATCCAGTGCCCCTGGAGTTCGCTGGCAAAAATGTGATGCTGGTTGATGATTCGATTGTTCGAGGAACAACCTGTCGTCAAATTATTGAAATGGCCAGAGATGCCGGCGCCAATAAAGTGTATTTTGCGTCCGCGGCTCCCCCGGTGCGCCATCCCAATGTGTACGGTATCGATATGCCTTCCGCGACCGAGCTGATAGCACATGGTCGATCTGTCCAGGAGGTCTGTGACCTGATCGGTGCCGACTGGCTGATTTTTCAGGATTTGAAAGATCTGGTCCAATGCTCCCGCGACGGCAATCCAGATATCGAGGATTTCGATTGCTCTGTGTTCAATGGTGATTATGTCTCGGGTGATGTTGATAAAAATTACCTTGATCGAATTGAATCCCTACGCAATGATGAAGCTCAGAGTGAGCAACGCGCGGTCCAGCAGGCAGCGGGCGCGGTGGTTGGCTTACACAACGACGCCTAACGACCTACAGACTCTTATTTCATGAAAGATAATGATATCGAAACAGCGCTAATAGGCGCTCAACTGGATACGCTTGCTGTGCGCGCCGGTCAGGTGCGAAGTGCGGAGGGTGAACACTCCGAAGCTATCTTCACGACTTCCAGTTATGTTTTCGAGAATGCGCAACACGCGGCGGACCGATTTTCGGGCGATCAACCCGGAAATGTCTATTCTCGTTACACCAATCCCACAGTGCGCAATTTTGAGCAACGCTTAGCTGCACTTGAAGGTGCGCAAGAAGCTGTTGGAACTGCGTCCGGGATGGCCGCGATACTCAGTGCCGCTATGGCCTTTTTGAAATCAGGCGATCATGTTGTGTGTTCGCGGAACGTATTTGGTACAACGGTCAATTTGTTCGGCAAATATATGGCGAAGTTTGGTGTTGAGGTGACCTTTGTCTCGCTGCTGGACTTGAGTGATTGGCAGCAGGCCATGCGCCCCAATACAGCCATGCTGTTTCTAGAGACGCCTTCCAATCCCCTGTGTGAAGTGGCCGATCTTGCCCAATTGTCCTCGCTGGCAAAAGAGAACGATGCACTGTTAGTGGTCGACAATTGCTTCTGCACCCCGGTCCTACAAACGCCGCTGGCTCTGGGTGCGGATATTGTCATCCATTCTGCGACCAAATACCTGGATGGGCAGGGCCGCTGTGTGGGTGGTGCCGTTGTTGGCTCCCACGAACACATGGAACAGGTAGTCACCTTTTTACGTACCTGCGGTCCCACTATGAGTGCTTTTAATGCCTGGGTTTTTCTGAAGGGTCTGGAGACGCTTCGCCTGCGTATGGATGCACACAGTCAGAACGCCATGGCATTGGCTAAGTGGCTGGAGGCGCAAGATGCGGTTGAGCATGTATTTTACGCCGGTCTGAAATCGCATCCGGGTCACGCGTTGGCAGCACGTCAACAAAAAGCGTTTGGTGGGGTGCTGTCTTTCCGTGTTAAGGGTGGCCAGGAGCGGGCGTGGAAGTGTATCGATGGCACGCGAATAATGTCTCTCACCGCAAATCTAGGCGATGCCAAAACAACCATTGTGCACCCTGCCACAACGACGCACAGTCGGCTCGCCCCTGCTGAGAAGGAATTGGCTGGTATCACTGACAATTTGATTCGTGTTGCGGTGGGGCTTGAACACGTGGACGACCTAAAGGCAGATCTTGAGCGAGGTTTTGCCGCTCTTTCTTGAATGATGATCTGGCCATCTGGTCAATATTTCAATAGGATAACGAAGATGCAGTTACAGGCAGTGATAGATTCTGCAGTAGCAGAAGTAGGGCGGGTGCTGCTGGGGAAAGAATCTCAGATACGATTGGCCCTGTGTTGTTTGTTTGCCAAGGGTCATTTGCTGATTGAAGATCTTCCCGGCATGGGTAAAACCACTTTATCTCATGCATTGGCAGACGTGCTGGGGCTGGACTATAAACGAGTGCAGTTTACCAGCGACCTGCTTCCTGCCGACATTCTCGGTGTCTCCGTTTTTGATCGCAATGACGCCAGCTTCAGTTTTCACCCCGGGCCAATTTTTACGCAGCTGTTGCTGGCGGATGAAATCAACCGAACCACGCCACGGACTCAGAGTGCATTATTAGAGGCCATGGCTGAAGAACAGGTTACCGTTGAAGGGGAAACCCGGCCCTTACCTCAACCATTTTTTGTCATTGCTACCCAGAACCCTATCGACCAGTCGGGCACGTATCCTTTGCCCGAGTCACAACTCGACAGGTTTTTGATGCGCCTCGAGCTGGGCTATCCTGATCCGGCGGCGGAGCGAGAAATGTTCCAACGCAGCGACAGTGCCCATTTTACCTACAAAGCTAAGACCTGTATTTCGGCGCAGCAATTGCAGACTATTCGAGCTGCGGTAGGCCAGGTACACGCCTCCGACAACCTACTGGATTATTTGCAACGTGTCGTGGCCTATACCCGGCAGTCGCCTGCATTTGCAGTTGGCCTTTCTCCCCGGGGAGCGCTGGCCCTATTGGACAGCGCCAAGGCGTGGGCGGTCATGAATAGTCGAGGACATCTCGTTCCTGAAGATATTCAAGTTGTGCTACCGAGCGTAGCCGGCCATAGGTTAATTCCCAGTAGTGATTACGCCGGTGATAGCAGTGCGCTGGTGGAGCAGCTGCAAAAGAACGTCGACGTCATAAATCCTTAAAATGTTTGAATCGATACGCCGGGGTTTTCAAGAGCGATTCCGCAAGTGGGTCAATCGCCGGATTCCCCCCGCGCGTTCCATCACCCTCGACCAAAAGCGTATATTTATATTTCCTTCCAGGGTTGGTCTTTTCTTTAGCGTCTGTCTTCTGGTGATGCTGATTACCGGAATCAACTATCAGAACAACATGACCTTCGCTTTGACATTCCTGTTGGCAACCTTGTTTGTGGTGGGCATATTGCATACCTACGCGAACCTCTCAGGGCTGACTATTCACGCAGTTCGTGCCGATGCGGCCTTCCCCGGCCAACTGGCCGAATTCGAGATAATGATTGAGAAATCCAGCGATCGCTCCCATGTAGCCCTGCTCAGTAAATGGCCGGACAGTTCCGCGCAGGTGGTCAGCCTCACTGATCAAGTCAGTGCAAGAGTGTGCCTGCACAATGAGGTGACTGGCCGTGGCTGGTTCCATCCCGGGCGAATGTTGCTGGAGTCGACCTACCCGCTGGGTTTGCTGCGCTGCTGGACCTGGATCGATCTGGATTTATATGCGCTGGTTTACCCTAAACCTATCGCAAGTAGTGTTCTGGAGGGTATGGCGTCGGACACTCCCGATGGCGCGGCAGAGCAGATCGAAGGTAAAGATGATTTTGCGGGGTTTCGCGATTACCGCCGTGGTGACTCCCTTAAACAGGTTTACTGGAAAGGCTTGGCGAAGGGGCAGACGCTGCAGACCAAGCAGTACACGGCTTATGCAGATCGCAGCGTGTGGCTGGATTGGGACATGTTTCCCGGTGTTGGGCTCGAACAGCGATTGTCTCACCTGTGTTACTGGGCACTGCAGTTTGATGCCCAGAATGAGGAGTATGGCCTGCGCCTTCCAGGGCTTGTGATGGAGCCTAATACTGGCGCCAAACACCGCGAACAGGTTCTCAAAGAACTGGCACTGTACGGAATTTCGGACCGGCGCTTATGAAGGCCGAAGAACAACTACCGCGCAACGCTTTGGGCTGGATAATTCTGGCACAATTCAGCCTGATAGTGCTTCACCTGGAGCGTATCCCGGTGTGGGTCGTCGCTGTTTATTTGTTCGCAGCGCTGTGGCGATTTCAGGTTTATGCCGGTCGCTGGTCATTTCCGGGTCGCATCGTCAAAGCTTTGCTGATTGTTACCTCTTTTGCGGGAATCTTTTTCAGCTTCGGCAGCCTACTGGGTCTGGAGCCGACAGTCGCTCTGCTGCTTGCCGCCTTTGCCCTGAAGTTTATCGAACTGGCTAAGCGTAAGGATGCCTACGTCTTATTGTTCCTGGCGTATTTCGTGTGCGTCACCGAATTTCTGTTTAGTCAGGATTTATTGGTGGTGCTTTACACCATGCTCAATGTCACTTTAATCACTACTGCGCTGGTAGCGCTGCATCAACCCGGTCAGCATCGTTTTAAACTGGGGACGATTCGCTTACCCACCATCATGTTGGCGCAGTCGATTCCCTTGATGCTGGTGTTGTTTTTTCTGTTTCCACGAATAGGGCCCCTGTGGTCAGTACCCTTAAAAAGCCACACGGCGAAAACCGGGGTGAGCGACTTCATGCGCCCGGGAGATATTTCCAATCTGAGTCAATCGGCTGATGTGGCGTTTCGCGTGCAGTTCGACGGTGCAATTCCAAATAAGGCCGATCTGTATTGGCGTGGCCTTGTATTTAGTACCATCGAAGATGGGGCCTGGACAAGCTTGCGATACTACGATGTGCCCCCGGCTGAACGAAAGCAGAAGGTACCGGTGACCGGCGGGAAGTCCCTCAGCTACAAGGTAATCATGGAGCCGACCCAGCAGAATTGGCTTTACAGCCTGCGCTATGCGGTGCCAGGCCAGTCCAAAGTGTCCAATAGCGCGGATTATCGCCTGTACTCTCCGGTGATACTGGAGGATGAGTATCGGTACACAGTGCGCAGTTGGTCCGACGCAGTGCTGGAACCGGAGCTTTCTGACTGGCGAAGAAAAACTGAATTGATTTTACCGGAGGGCGAAAACCCACTCACCCGGGAATTTGCCGTCGAATTGCGAGAGCAACACGAGACTGACCGCGACTTCATCAACGCCTTGCTCAAGAAGTTTAACGAAGAGGAATATGTTTACACCCTGCAGCCTCCGGTGCTGGGACAACACGCAATGGACGAGTTTTTGTTTCAGACCCGTCGAGGTTTCTGCGAGCACTACGCCTACGCCTTTGTGGTAGCGATGCGAGCCGCTGGGGTACCTGCGCGCGTAGTGGCGGGCTACCAGGGCGGGGAGATCAACCCGGTGAACTCGACAGTCATCGTTCATCAGTTTGATGCCCACGCCTGGGCAGAGGTTTGGCTGGCCGGTGAAGGCTGGGTGAGAGTCGATCCGACAGCGGCGGTGTCTCCGGATCGAATCGAGTGGGGGTTGGAACGAGCGATGTCAGGGGAGGGTAGCTTTCTCTCCAATTCTCCTCTGTCCCCGTTGCGCTATAGGAGTATCGCCTGGCTCAATAAAATTCGGCTGCAGTACGATGCCTTAACCTGGCGCTGGCAAAGCTGGGTCGTCGGTTACGATACGGAAAGACAATTTGAATTCCTCGGGAGTCTGATGGGGGAGTTTAACGCGAGGAAGTTTGCCCTGGTGTTGATCGGCACCTGGGTGCTTGTGTTGGTTCCGGTCGGCTTTTCTTTGTTGGGCAGGCGCAAATTGCACCGGCGCTCACAGGAGGACAAATACTATTTGGCATTTTGTGCCAGGCTAGCCAAGCGAGGAATTGTTCGCGAAGCCGCTGAAACACCACTGATGTACGCTCGCCGTGCCGCAGTTCTTGCCCCGTCGTGTGCATTGTCAATTCAGGAAATTACTACCCTGTATAGCGATCTAGCCTACTCCAACAAGGGTTTGGACAAGCCAGCTAAGAAACGGATATTGCGTGAGCTTGGCCGGGCAGTGCGTGTTTTTCGCGTTAACAAAGAATGAAATGGCAGACATAAAAAACCCCGCAAATGCGGGGTTAGTTTTTCTGATAGAAAATATATTGGAAGTTACATGCGAACTTCCTGTATTTCTATTGCCGCTATTCTTTTACCTTCTTCCGCGTTTTTCTGGAACGACGCGATCTGATCAAAATTCAGGTAGCGATATATTTCCTCTGACATGGAGTCTAGGTTTTTCGCATATTCCATGTACTCTTCTGGGGTCGGCAATCTACCCAGAATCGCTCCAACAGCGGCGAGCTCTGCCGAAGTCAGGTAGACGTTGGCGCCATCGCCCAAACGATTGGGGAAGTTACGGGTGGAGGTGGACAACACGGTTGAGTTTGCCGCCACACGCGCCTGGTTACCCATGCACAGTGAACAGCCTGGCATTTCAGTCCGGGCTCCAGAAGCTCCAAAGATGTTGTAGTAGCCTTCTTCCATCAGCTGATGTTCGTCCATCTTGGTGGGAGGTACAATCCACAAGCGTGTAGAAATTGTGCCCTTATGTTGTTCGAGTAGTTTGCCTGCGGCCCTGAAGTGACCGATGTTGGTCATGCAGCTACCGATGAACACCTCGTCGACTTTATCGCCGGCCACCGCAGACAACAAACGAGCATCATCCGGATCATTGGGGCAGCATACGATGGGCTCTGTGACTTCGGCCAGATCAATTTCAATGATGGCCGCGTATTCCGCATCCGCATCGGCTTTCATCAAGCTGGGGTTGGCCAGCCATTCTTCCATTTTCTTGGCGCGACGTTCGATGGTGCGTGCGTCTCCGTAACCATCTGCAATCATGGAGCGCAACAGAACAACGTTTGAGTTGAGGTATTCCACAACAGAGCTTTCGTTCAAGGCAATGGTACAACCTGCCGCTGATCGTTCAGCTGAGGCATCAGATAATTCAAATGCCTGCTCGGCGGTGAGATCTCCCAGGCCCTCAATTTCAAGAATGCGACCAGAGAATATATTCTTCTTGCCCTTTTTCTCGACGGTCAACAAACCCTCTTTGATGCCGTAGTAGGGAATAGCATGAACCAGATCACGCAGGGTGATACCCGGTTGCATTTCGCCTTTGAATCGAACCAAAACCGATTCAGGCATGTCCAGAGGCATAACACCGGTCGCTGCGGCAAAGGCCACAAGCCCGGAACCTGCCGGGAAGGAAATGCCCAGCGGGAAACGAGTGTGTGAGTCGCCACCGGTTCCCACGGTGTCTGGTAACAGCATGCGGTTCAACCACGAGTGAATAATGCCATCACCGGGGCGCAGTGAAACGCCACCACGGGTCATGATGAAATCGGGCAGGTCGTGCTGCGTGTCGATATCAATGGGCTTGGGGTAGGCCGCTGTGTGACAGAAGGATTGCATGGTCAGGTCGGCAGAAAAACCCAGACATGCGAGATCTTTAAGCTCGTCGCGAGTCATGGGGCCAGTGGTGTCTTGCGATCCCACAGTGGTCATGCGCGGCTCGCAGTAAGTGCCAGGGCGTACGCCCTCAACGCCACAGGCGCGCCCAACCATTTTTTGCCCCAGGGTATAGCCTTTGCCCGTATCCACTGGAGAATCAGGGGTGCGGAACAGTTCCGAGGTTTCAAGGCCAAGAGCTTCGCGCGCTCTTACGGTAAGTCCTCTACCAATAATGAGGTTGATGCGGCCGTCTGCGCGTACTTCGTCCAGCAGTACATCTGACTTCAATTCAAACTCAGACAGCACGTCCCCAGATTCCGACAGGATCTTGCCGTCGTAGGGACGAATCTCTATCACATCGCCCATGCCTAGCTTGTCAACAGGGGCTTCAAAAACCAGCGCGCCAGCATCTTCCATGGTGTTGTAAAAGATCGGAGCAACTTTATCGCCGATGCAGATGCCGCCGCCTTTCTTATTGGGAACGCCGGAAATGTCGTCACCAAAAAACCACAGCACAGAGTTAGCCGCAGATTTTCTGGAAGAACCGGTGCCGACGACATCGCCAACAAAGGCAACGGGATGACCCATCGCTTGAATTTCTGCAACCTTGTCCATAGGCCCTCTAACGCCGTGTTCTGCTGGCTCTAGACCATCTCGGGTCATTTTGTACATGGCTAGGGCGTGAAGCGGGATGTCTGGCCGCGACCAGGCATCTGGAGCAGGGGACAGGTCATCGGTATTGGTTTCGCCTGTTACCTTGAAAACGGCGACCTTGATAGATTCAGCCACTTCGTCGCGAGAGGTAAACCACTCCGCATCCGCCCAGGACTGCATTACCGATTTGGCGTGCTCGTTGCCGGCACTGGCCAGGTTTTCCACATCGTGGAAGGCATCAAACATCAGCAGGGTGTGTTTCAGCTCTTTTGCCGCCAGAGGCGCAAGTGCATCATCTGAGAGAGAATTAACCAGGGTCTCGATGTTGTAGCCACCGTGCATGTTGCCCAGAAGCTCTATTGCAAGGTTCCTATCAATGATAGGGCTGTTCGCTTCCCCATTAACAATGGCAGAGAGAAAGCCTGCTTTGACGTAAGCTGCTTCATCCACTCCTGGCGGTACACGATCTGTAATCAGTTCGAGCAGGAATGCCTCTTTACCCGCAGGAGGGGTTTTAAGTAGTTCTACAAGCCCGGCGACTTGCTCTGCACTGAGGGGTTTGGCGGGGATATTCTGGCCGGCGCGTTCGGCCACGTGTTCGCGATATGCTTCAAGCACGTTTTAGCTCCTTATGTTGGCTGAATCACCCTAGACACTGTGGAAAGTGGTGATCGTGGTGGAGTGGAAATCGGGTGTGAAGTATAGCCTACACGGGCATTAAGATAAATAAATCAAACGCTTATACCGTGCATTCACTTGGGTGATATCGTAAACTCGCCGCTGTTAAATCCCATTTGGAAATTCCAGGTCAGCATGCTTCTGCCGCCCGTAAAAACTCCCTGTATCGGCGTTTGTTCCACCGGAATTGGCGATTCGGTGTGCCGTGGCTGTAAGCGATTCGCCCATGAGGTGATCAATTGGAACGGCTACACCGCAGATCAAAAGCGTGTTGTCGATTCGCGATTGTCACAGTTTTTGTCACAGTGTGTCAGTAACAAGCTTCGAGTGATAGATGTGAAACTTTTAGAATGGCAGCTCGGGGTACAGCAAATTAGTTTTACCAAAAACCACGATGAGTACTGTTGGGCTTATAGTTTGATTAAGGCCGGTGCAAGCCAAATCCAACAACCCGCCGAATACGGGTTTGAGTTGGACATTCGCTATCGGGACATGCCGCTGGTAGATTTAAAAGAGTTGATAGATCAGGAATTCTTTACTTTGTCTCAGGCTCATTACGACCGCTATATGTTGACCCCGGATCTGTTTCTGGGTCAGAACGAATTATGACGTCGAAAACGGATGACAGCGCGATCAGTTCTTTCGATAACCCAATCTTACAAAAGTCGACTTTAAATCAACTGTAGTCACTCTCATCTGAGCTGACAGACATTGCTAGACCAAGAGCAGCCCAGAAGTCCGCTTTCACCACTCTAGAGACATTAACTACCTTTGGATTTCCGACTAAAACCTGTCTCTTATGTGCCAGGAACGGCCTCCCGGCACAGTATAGCCCCAATGTCTCAAGATAGGACGTAACGGTCTCTTGGTTGTTTCGAACAAATAGCCTATGTTTATATGATAACGGCAGTAAGGAACTCTCAATGGATAAGAAACAGGCAATACAAGACCCTTTCCTAAACGCACTGCGTAAAGAGCGAATACCGGTCTCAATTTTCCTGGTCAACGGCATTAAATTGCAAGGCACGATTGTAAGTTTTGACCAGTTTGTTGTTATGAGACCTCAGTATAACCCCGTAATTTTTCGAATATTTTGAATCGCAATATTTTTAATCACCTCAAAGCAGTATCGAAGTAAGCTTTTCGCTGGTTTGCTTCAACTTATCCAGGGTTCAGGCTCCTTTGCCTGATTTTTGGCGCAACTATCCTGCATAACCCGTAACGCGTTAAAAAACTGGCTCCTTTCCGGATATTCGCAGCCATGGCTGCCAAGCCATAAAACGTCGTGTTTTTGGCAAGCCCCGTGAAGCGTGTTCCGGAAAGATTGTAGTGTCTCTTGCAGGTTGCAAAAGGTCGCTCACCACCGGCTCGCGTAACGGCTATTGCTTTGTTACGACATTGATCTGCATCCGGCAAGGGATGGCCCCGGTAGCCTTTGCGTTGAACCTGATCATCAATGCCCAGCTGCGCCAACTTATCGCGGGTCTGTTGAGAGCTGTAAGCGGCATCCGCGTACAGTGCCGTCTCATCACCCGGTAACAAGGTATCGCGCTCCCGAGAGTCGTGCACATTACCCGGCGTCACGCTTTGACGGTTAATTTCAGCCAGTCGTTGATCCCACAATCCCTGCTCGACCAGTCGGGTTCGAAATCTCCCCAAGGTGGATGCCTCAGGAACTTCTCTATCTAACTCAAGATGACAGAATTTTCGAAACAGCAGATCTCGAGTCAGACTTTGAGCTAACTGTACGTCTGAAAGCCGATACCCTGCACCGGGCAACAAGCTCCTGAACAAGGTCGGCAATGGATAGCCTGGACGGCCTGTTTTTGAGGCATAAAGAGTGGCGAGTAGTTTCTCTATCTCTGACCATTGTAGTAACGCCCCGGTATCATCAAGACTGTGAAGGACGGGATGATTCAAAGTAGCGTTTGAAACGAATAATCGGGGCTGTGTTGCGAAGGATTTTTGCCTACGAAATTATACCGGGAATTTGTCTGCATTGTTGAGTTATGCTGAGGTCTCGTTATGTTAAAAAATGTTGGCACACAAGTCGTTTTCAAACATGCGATCTCCACTATCGTACCATCGCGCAATGTACGCATTCCCTCTGAGGATACCGTTGCGAGCGAGGAGTAGTTCTATTGTCACGCTGTCCACACCTCGGACAAAGCAAACATACCGGTGATGTTCGTTGTCACCACAAAGCGGCCTTCGTATGACACCTGCCGCCCCTCCCTGGATCGCAAGAAAGACCACTCAACTCATAATCGGCAGGCCGAAGGCTCAAGCCTTTCTGGGCCCACCACTTTCCTTCTAAATATTAATAACTTAGAGGTGGTGAGAGCTGCCGGCTATTCTGGGTTTCAAGTTGATCGATTATGGCGCTAACATCTTCAATTTTATATCACAGCCTCGGAGTAAAGGCTGAACACGTGGCGAACCGTTGGCGGTCTCTTTGGTACCACTGAACAAGTAAGTTCTTCCCAACCGCTAGAATCTAGATAATACTGGCCATTGACGGGGAGGGAGACATTTTTGATCTCAATGGCACTGCCCCGGGTTGTATGCTGCAGCAATTCCAGGCCGGTGATATCGCCTGTACTGATAACGACGTCACGGGCGATTACTTCGTGAACTACACAGCCATTCCCCGCCCCGGTTGGCAATTTGTAAGCTGGGAGGGTCCCTGTGGGCATTTGTCGGAGGGCATCAACTGTCGACTGGATGCTCCGGAAGACCGGGTGACGTTTTGGGATGACAACTTTTCCGATATCCCGACAGTACCTACAACTGCCGTCTTTGAGCCCATCTCAGCGGATGGAGACGGCCCCTTCTACATGATTAATCTCATCGTCTACAGTGACAACGCGGAGTACGCAGACGGCCGTCAGACAAATATGACCGGGAAGGAGGCTGACGCAATGTATAGATCACTGGTTTCTCCCATCCTTAGCGAAATTGGCGCACGTCCCGTATGCGTCGCTGACGTTGCACAAAACCTCATTGACGAGGATATGGCGGAATGGGATCACGTCGAGATTGTACAGTATCCCAGTTACGCGAAATTCATAGCCATGACTTTACGGCAAGATTTCAGAGACGCCACCAGCCACATCAACCCCGGTTTCAGCTTGCGTTCACACAGGGAGTCCGACCTGGTTTATACCTCACCCCGCAGCATGAGCTGAGAGGCAATGGGCAAGTCTGGGACGCACTCCGTATTAATCTGTTACCCAATATGGCCGGAAGGGATGGGTTAAATAGAATCGATGAGGTGCGCGAGGAGAACCTCATTCATCGTGCCGCCGGAATCGCCGAAACATACGCTGTTCTAACCATTCCCGTAATCAACGAGTTTGGCTACCTGGAGCCATAACGTAAACTATCTTCCAGTTACTGCCCGGCTTCCATCTCCTCCCTGCTACTCATAATCAGCAGGTCGAAGGTCCAAGTCCTTCTGGGCCCTACGGCTCACACCTAAGGGATGTCTGCTTTTAGGTGTGGATTCAAGCGGTCGACGCCACACATTGGTTAAATCGGTCAGCTGGCGTTTTAAAGCGCAGCGTTTTTCTCGGTCGTTCGTTGAGTTGTCGAGCTACTGTGTTGAAGTGCAAGCTAAATCAACTCAGCAACACCCTCGATCACGCCGCAACAGTCCATCCATAGCCATCCCGTAATCACAGGTTTCCCCTCGCCATTGAGTGACGCAAGTATTCGAATCCACATGGGGTGCCAACTTTTTCATTTCCTCTTCGGCAAACCCCAAAGCTTGCGCGGGAAACTGGGCTTAGATTCAAGTCATAAGTGCAATTTCTAGAGCAGGTGGCCAACTGGTACAATCCAGTGCCATTTTCTCGACCAAGGAAATTACACATGAACTATACACAGTTGACCGAATACGAACGATACCAGATTGAAGCATTTTTAAAAGCTGGTTTTACACAAAAAGCCATAGCCAGAGAGCTTAGACGAAGCCCTGGGACAATTAGCAGAGAGCTTGGTCGCAATACGGGCTTGCGTGGTTATAGGCCCCAGCAGGCCCAGCGTTTTGCCACTGAACGGCAGCATCACCACACCCATACACGTATTACAGAGATAACCTGGCAGCGGGTTGAATCGCTACTGAGGGAGGAATGGAGTCCAGAGCAGATCAGCGGTTGGCTAGCAAAATCAATCCTGCAATCTGTTAGTCCAGAATGGATTTATCAGTACATTCTGATCGACAAGAAGGCCGGGGGCGACCTCCATGCCCACTTGCGCTGCCAAAAGAAACGTAAGAAGCGTTACGGGAGCCCAGACAAGCGCGGGCAGCTAAAGAACCGGGTAAGTATCGACGAGCGTCCAGCGATTGTTGATGAGCGCAAGCGTATTGGTGATTGGGAAATGGACCTTATCATTGGGCGCTTGGGTGGCTCCGTACTGATGACGGCTGTTGAGAGAAAGACACGTTTCACAGTGATCGCCCTGGCCCCCAATAAAACGGCGAAGGCCGTCAAGGAAGCGATACCTAGGGCGCTTTCCCCCTTAGCCGCCCCGGTAGAAACACTGACCTATGATAACGGCAAGGAGTTTGCCTTACACGAGGTTATCGCCCAACAGCTGCAGGCTGAAAGCTACTTCGCGCACCCTTACCATTCATGGGAGCGGGGATTGAATGAGAATACAAATGGTCTGATCCGCCAATACGCCCCGAAAGGATCTAGTGTAGGTCGTCAAACAGTTTGTAACTTATTAAGTTTCTCTCTGCCACGCTTCACTTTCTCCAATATGTCACTCGCGGATTTGGTCCAGATATAAGGCGCTGGCGCTTGATTATGAGTCCCAATGAACGCCATGACTGTTTGCTCAAGTTCTTCCACACTGCTAAAGACACCTCGTTTCAATTGCTTTTCAGTTAGCTCCCGAAAAAACCGCTCCACCATGTTTAACCACGATGCGCTGGTTGGCGTAAAGTGCACATGGAATCGCTGGTGATATTTCAGCCAGCTTTTTACCTTCGGGTGCTTATGTGTGGCGTAGTTGTCACAGATAATATGAATCTCTTTATCCTTGGGCGTCGACTTATTTATTTGGCGGAGAAACTTCAACCATTCTTGATGGCGATGCCGTTCGGCGCAGGTACCTAACACTTCCCCTGTCAAGATGTTCAATGCCGCAAACAAGGTCGTGGTGCCATGACGTTTATAGTCATGGGTCATTGTCGCCGCCCTGCCTTTTTTCATCGGCAAGCCCGGCTGCGTTCTATCCAGTGCTTGTATCTGACTCTTTTCATCACAACTGAAAACAATGGCATTTTCTGGCGGTGATAAGTAAAGGCCGACGATTGCCTCCAACTTCTCGGCAAACTCTTTATCGTTCGATACCTTGAATGTATTTATTCGGTGTGGCTTCAAACCGTGGCTTTTCCATATCCTGCCCACCGAGGACATGCTAATGCCGGCCTTATCTGCCATGAGACGCTGGCTCCAATGCGTAGCGTTTTCCGGTGTCTCTTGCGTCGTGAGTCTGATCACCTGTGCAACCTTGCGTGAACTGATTTTCGGTTTTCGCCCTGGCCGATACGCATCCTGGCTGATGCCTTCGACTCCACTGTCTGCATAGCGTTCTCGCCAGCGGCCCGCTTTCTGTCTCGTAATGCCCAGTTCAAAACCGATCTCTTCATTGGTCATGCCCTTGCCGGCCAGAAGAACAATTCGTGAACGCTCCGCCAATCGGACCGAGACAGAACGCGATTTAGATAACTTACTCAAACCCAAAACTTCGTCATCAGACAAAACAATTTCTACTGCAACACGCACGACAAGCTCTCTATATAGGGAAGAGACTATATGGTACACTATTTACGACGACCTACACTAGCTTTGATGATATGACGCCGGAGTGTGTCCAGAGAATCTTTGATAAACTTAACAACCGGCCAAGAAAATGTCTGGACTTTAAAACCCCCAACCAAGTACTGTTTGGGATCAACCCACCGATTGCACTAGCGACTTGAATCCGCCGGGGAAAGAAACTGGTTTTAATACGCTTTCCAGCCGAGGTCAAAAACACCAGTAGCGGTTCCTCTTTTCCTGCGCCGGCCTGCTCCACACTGATCGTGTAACTCCCCTGATGCAATTGCCGGTGATGAAAGCGGCACAAGGTCACCAGGTTATTCAGGCTGGTTTCACCACCGTCTGCCCAGTGCTCTATGTGATGCGCGTCCACGTATCGCGTTTCACAACAGCCAGGAAAACGGCAACACTCGTCCCTGACGCTCAATGCCCGCCTGATGGCTGAAGGTACAGTGTGGGCTCGGCGTCCAATATTAAGCACCTTGCCAGTATCGTCCTCCAATACCGTTACCAGCGAAGCATCACAGGACAGGCGCCTGGCCGTATTCGGTGATATCCACTTCTTGTTGTCCAGATTACAAAGGCTGTGGTCTGCCCCGGCCTCGGAATTGGGTGCTCGCAGGGTATTGATGTCCACGTGCAGTACGATCTGGCAGCGATCGCTGCCCTTCAAGCTTTGAATGTCGCCAGAATCACACTGAGTTGCGAGAAAATGATCGGCCATCACCACCAGGGCATCGGCTCGCACCTGTGGGAAGCCTTCCAAACCGCGGTCATCCGATTCGCCTAAAATCTCCGCGGAGACGTCTCCGTTTCTCTCCATTTCTAGTGCCTGTTTTCTTACCGCCTGTTTTTCTGCCTGGACAGGTGCCGCTACCGCTTCGAGGGCCTTTACCACCAGCGACCCCTCTTCGGCGGGCAACCTGGCATGGATAACCCACATATCGTCGCTGTCCTGGTAGAAAACGAGTTCGCGGCTTTTTTGCTGATCCTCCTCGGCCCGATTCCCCTCTTCCTGCTGTTCTATGTTCCGTTGAACACTCTGGTATTTACCGACGACCTGTTCCATATGGCTGGCGGTGCCCTGTTGGGCAATTGTCAGTAGATAGTTTTCATTTTCTGGCGTCGCGACGCGTGTCATTGCACGGACCTTGGAATAGCTGATTTGTCCGGTAGAGAAAGACTGGTCGATCCGCGGTAGTACTTCCAGAGCGTGGGCCACACGCACCTTTTCTCGCGCGGCCCCAGGGCGATACCGCATTTCCAGTTTAGCCAGTGGGCACAGGAGCGCACTGTGCCGCCGCCACTCCAGGCTTTGGCATCATCAAACTGTGCGATGAGTTTGAGTAATTGATAACTTGCAGCATTGATTTGACCAGCCAGCAGTGTGATTTCGTTGCCGAGTTTTTCATTGCTATCAGCGGGAGAATTCATGGCGAAAAATCCTAAATACTGTGATTATATAAGGGGTATCTATTTAGCTCCAGCAACCCGAATACTGTACAAATATCCAGTATATAATCTATTCTGGTACTGCCACCGAAACATTCAAGTTTTTTCGCTAAATCCTGGTAGGTCACCGGTGCTGTCACGACAGCCTGTTGTCGAAGTCGATAGAACAACATGCCGCGAGATTTCGATGTGCGGCGATTGAAGCGGAACACAAATTCGTCCAGGTAGGCATCCAGATGCCCGGGTTGTATCGAGCCGTGGTGTGTACCCAAAATCCAGCGCTGCACGAGCGCAGCCACTCGATGCACCCCTGGAATTGATACATGGGCGGGCACACCGGAACCCGGCATAACGATGCGTTGATGCACATAACCCAAATCAGTTAATGATCGGTAGGCTGCCGAGCCGTCTGTGTGTACCCGCACCCCAGCCTCAACGACCTCCTGTACGAATGGAATTACGTGGGGTGCGGAGTCTTTGGGTATACGGCGGAGGCGGATACGGCCGAACCCCTTGGGTTGCAGTATCTCTACTGCCACAGCTACCAGAACCTTGTTTGTGCTGTTTTTGCGCCCTTTGGCTGAAATAGGGTTTTGTCTGTCTGTAATGGACAAGTAGGTCTCATCTACTTCAACAAGCCCCTTGAGCCTTTCGCGACCTGGGCGAATCATGGCGCGACGAAATCGATGCAGCATAGTCCAGGCGGTCTGATAACTGCCCAGGCCCGGCACTCTCTGTAAGCCTGAGGCGCTCACTCCTTGTTTCTGATTAGTCAGATACCAGGCCGCAGCAAGCCAGACGCGTAATGGCGTTCGGGTCTTGTCAAAGATGGTGCCTGCGGTCACCGGGTTTTGGTGCTGGCAGGCCCGACACATCAAACGGGTACGGCTGGCGCGATAGGCTTCTCCACTCCAGTCGCAACGCGGGCATACATAACCGTCAGGCCAACGTAATCGCTCAAGGAAAGCAAGGCAAGCTTCTTCAGTGGAAAAACAATCGAGAAATTCGTTCCAATTTTGGG
Organism: Halioglobus sp.; assembly: GCA_965262875.1. GTDB lineage: Bacteria > Pseudomonadota > Gammaproteobacteria > Pseudomonadales > Halieaceae > JBALVT01. Next base: position 600,210 of record OZ253569.1, on the reverse strand, counting down.
GGTAGTCTTTTCCGGCAACTGGCGGTAAGATCTGTATATCCATCCAGGTATTTTGCCCTGACTGGAGCTAAATGGATACCCCTTGATTGTATACAGTATAGCAGGGCTTATCTATAGTGGTAATTAGGTAAGTATATGATGCTAAAGATCGAATTTTGGCAGCTGCCCCATGTGCTGACCGCCGGACAGATCGAGCAATTGCCCGTTCACAAAACCCGAGCGCTCACAGTCGGCCAGGAACAGCGCGGCTTGGGCCATGTCTGCAACTGTGCCCATACGACCCGCGGGAGTCGCATCAATATGCGCCTGAATAATGGGGTCCATTCCGAAAAAGCCTTCGGTCATGTCGGTCTGAATCAGACCCGCTGCAATCGAATTAAATCGTATTTTCCTTTCGGCGTACTCAACAGCGGCAATTTTAATCGCGTAGTCCATGCCGGCGCGCGCACTGGCATAGGTCGCCAAACCGGGCCCAGGGAGTCGAGCGGTCAAAGACGACACCGTAATCACCGAGCCACCATTGTCCATAGCAGCAGCCGCGTGCTTGAAGAATAGCATTGCACCGATCACGCTCACTTCCAGGGTGGGACGCATCGACTCAGCGGTGAGTTCTGCGATCATTCCCGCGTGATGCACCCCCGCCGAATTGACTGCAATGTCGACGCCGCCATATTGCGCTCTGGCGCTGGCGAACAAACTCTCTATTTGAGCCTCGTCGGTCATATCGCAAGCGGCGGCCAAGCCACCGATTTCTTCTGCCAAAGCATTCAAGGGCTCTGCACGGCGCGCTGATACAACAACACTAGCTCCCTCTGCGGCCAGGGCTCTGGCAATTGCGGTGCCAAAATTGCTCGTACCAGAAGCGCCAACCACTACCGCGGTTTTACCTGTCAAATTTCCCATAATCTTCTAATTCCCGAATCCAAGTTTAAGTGTGAGATACAACTAAAAAACAGTGCTACAAATAGGCCTACCGCCTAACTTTCGTATTCAGTCAAAGACTCGCTAATACGCCACAAATCCGAACAGGCGTTATCATTGCGCGCGAGCTTGTGCTGTGCCCTGATCTCATTGCAGTTGCTGAAATAGAGCCCCCCCCTTATTCTGATACTCGGGTGCAGTGGCGACATAAACGCTGGTCGCTGCGCCCTGGGGTACAGACTTCATAAATGGCATCGCGAGTATACCGACTGCCATCATGAGCGCATTTTGATCTCTTGCCAGCTCAGTCCCAATCACACCAGGATGGAGCGCGTTAGCAACAATGCCCTGCTCGGCGTAGCGTCGGTTAAACTCGATGGCGAACATCAGATTCATAAGTTTGGAATCGCCATAGGACTTCATGCCGCTGAACTTTCGTTCCTGCCAGTTAAGGTCTTTCAATTTAGAGGTGAGGGATGCAGCCATCATAGCCGCCGAAGACACCATCACTACCCGCGCACCACCTGCGGCGCGCAGTGGTTCCGAAAGCAAGTTGGTAAACAGAAAATGCGCCAGGTGGTTGATGCCGAAATGAGCCTCAAAACCGTCCTCGGTTCGGCGCTCCATGGGTATCATGATGCCCGCGTTATTAATTAGAAGGTGCAGAGGCCTGTTCTGGCCGACAAAGCTCATTGCCGAATCGCGAACCGTTGCCAGTGAGTTCATATCCAGTTTCAGAATGTCCAGTTGGTCTTCAGATATCTTGCCCCCACCCCCGGCAACAATCTCAGACTTCGCCGCCTCTGCTTTCTCCAGGTCGCGACAGGCCATTGTGACGCTGGCTCCCCGCAGCGCCAATACCCTGGCGGTCTCCTTTCCCAGGCCGGTATTAGCACCCGTGACCAGGGCATGCTTACCCGTCAGATCAACACCCTGACTGGCCTGCTCTGCCGTTGTTTTCCGATTTAGCTTAGCCATTCCGCTCCTCCTGATTTGTCCTATCTCTTACAAATATTGTTCCGGCACCCACACACCGTGGAAGCCTACCGGGACGCGCACAGGGAGCTTCACCTTGGCGAGTGCTCCGGCTGCTACATTGTCGGCTGCCATGATCCATAGGTCACTGGTATGTGTGCTGGGTTCGTAAACGAAACTTAAAACGAAACCGTCGTCTTCTGCGCTGGCGTTTTCGCGAGGGACAAAGAACGGCTCTGCCGGTGCCACACCCTTGGGGAGGTTCAAGCGCTGGGTTTCGCCGCTGTGCATATCGAATTTGATGAGGCCCTGTGCGCCATCGTAATCGACGTGTCCGTCTTGAGTCCCCGTGGCCAGAGCGTAACTGTATCGGTAGTCGCGCCCCCATTGAGCTCGATTGATCTGTGGGAACTCCATCGCCTGCTCATGGACACGGGTGACAGAGGAGGCACCTGTCTTCCTATTCATCGTAAAGCGGCTGAGATACGCCGGATGATTGAAATCACCGGAGCCCTTAACCCACAGAGAATCGTAGCGCGCAGCATCCAACACAAGTTCATCGCCGTTTCCAGTTTGCCCTGATAACTCTCCACACCTACCGTAGACAGATCATGGGGATTTATTTCATAACCCCATCCCGCCTCACCCAGTGATAACAGCTTCCCACCGTGATGGATGAGTGAAACATTACTTTGATTGGAATCCAGAGCGGGTGGCTCCAACAACGCACCAGATTCTTCATAGAGCATGGGTGTTTGTACAAAGCGATTGCGATACCAACTCGCAGCGCCCTTTTCAAAACGAAGGCCGTGCAACATGCCATCACCCATAAAGAAGTGATCGCTCCCGCCCTGCCAGGAGTTGGGGCCGTTGCGCACATACAAACCACTCAGCTCAGGAGGAATATTGCCTTCAACCTGTAAATCAGATTCCTGAACCTCTTTTGAAACCGGCGGGTAATTTCCCTCCCGCCAAAACTCTGGGTTTTCAGCGGTGTCGTAATTGTCTGAGCATGCAGTCAGCCCGGATGATGCCGCGGCTCCCACAAGACCCAGGCCCGAGTACTTAATAAACGTTCTTCTTTCAATACGCTTGTTCAAGTCCATACTCCCCAGTGGCGTGTAACATTCTCTTCGTCGGCCAACTACACTTTGACCATTTGTTTACCCGTATTATCTCCGCGGAATAGACGAATAATTGCCTCGGGTGTTTTCTCAAAACCCTCGAGAATATCCTCAGCATGTTTCATGCGTCCATCCCGTAGATATGCGCTCAGCGTTTGCACAGCCTCGGGAAATAGATCGGAAAAATCCGAGAGCACAAAACCGGTCATCGAGGCGTTGCGATAAATAAGATTAAAGTAATTGGCAGGGCCGGCGAGAGGACCTGTTGCGTTGTAGCGCGAAATACCCCCACACAATACTATCCTGGCTTGCTTGGCCAGATTGTTCAGCGCGATATCGAGAATTTCTCCGCCCACGTTGTCCCAGAATACGTTTAGTCCCGTCGGGCACAGCTCGCGTACTTTGGCGGCGACATCCTCCGTCTTGTAATTTATGGCCCCATCAAGGCCCAGCTCACCAATCAACCATTCACACTTCTGCGCTGAACCCGCAGTTCCAATCACTCGACATCCGGCCAACTTGGCCAACTGACTCGCGGTAGAGCCCGTCGCTCCAGCGGCGCCAGAGACGAAAACCGTATCACCGGCTTTGGGCTTACCAATGGCTTTCATGCCGCAATAGGCGGTCATGCCTGTTAGCCCGAGCACACTCAAGTGAGTGGGAGAATCAATATCCGGCTCCACAGGCGTCAGGGGAAAGCTCTTGCCATCGGTGACCACAAATTCTTGCATGCCGAACATTCCGCTCACCCTCGTACCTACCCGGTAGTCCGAGTTGTTCGATTCAACGACGGAGGCAACTCCGGATGCCCGCATTAGATCTCCGATTTGCAAGGGTGCCATATAGCTCGCGCGATCTTCCATCCAGCCGCGCATCGCTGGCTCCACGGCAATATATTCAACTTGAAACAAGGCCTGATTTTCACCGAGAGTTGGCATCGCTGTCTCGGCATACAGAAGGTCTGTTTCTTTCACCTCACCCACCGGCCGTGCATTGAGTAAAAACTGTCTGTTCATCGAGCTCATCTGCTAATTCCTTAAGTCATTTCAACATTGTATTTGTGGCGCGCTCTTTGTGCACTTGTATGCCTATAGGTCAGAGAGTACGTGGCCGCCGTCGATCGTAATGGTGGAGCCGGTCATCAGTGAACCCGCCTCCGATGCCAAAAGCAGCAGTGGACCATTAAGTTCATGCAATGAACCTGTTCGCCGCTGCGGGATACGCTGAATCAGCGCCTGACCCTCCGCGGTTTTAAACCACTCACCGTTCAGTTCAGTGCTGAAATAGCCGGGACACAAAGCATTTACCCGTATGTCGTAGCGCGCAAACTCAAGCGCAGTGGCCTTGGTAAACTGAACGACAGCTGCCTTGGAGGCGGCGTAGTTGGTCAGTGACTTTTGCACGCGCTCGGCCAGTATGGACGCTATGTTAATAATGCTGCCGCCGGCTTTCGCGGCAACCAGGCGGTGCCCTGCTTCTCGCGTCACGTACATCACACCATTGAGATTGGTATCGATCACTTGAAGCCAATCATCATCGGCCAAATCCAACAGCGGTTTCGGAATAGTGATTCCCGCATTGTTGATAACGATACTCACCAGGCCAAAGGCTTTTTCAGCCTCATCAAACGCATTCTTGACGCTGGCGCTATCGGTAACATCCATCGTTACAGCAATCGCTTCTCCACCCGCCTGACGGATACTGTCGCAAGCGGCTTCTATTCGCGATGTACGCCTAGCTGCTAAAACGACTTTAGCTCCAGCCTGCGCAAGCACTGAGGCGAAATGTTCACCAAATCCACTAGACGCACCAGTGACCAGTGCGACTTTACCGTCCAGTAAGAAAGGCTTTAAAACATCGTTCATTTTTATCTTCCCGCCCTATCTTATGAGTATATGTACTTATCAAGCGTTTGATGGAAGTGCCTGATACGAATCTCCTGGTAGTTAGCCAACACGATTTCACCCGAAGCTAAATTCCTCAAACCTTTCTGCACCATCTTCAAATTGCTGAAGTCTTGATCGAAAACACGACCCAAGCCGCCCTCAAGACCAGGCGCCTCGGAAAATAGCTGATCCTTGTCCAATTTGTGCACTGCGCAGTCTGCAGGACGTTTGTCATCTTCCGGGTAGCGGGACAACACCATAATTTCCATTGTGCACATCTGGTGATCGTCGCCATAGGGTTTAAAGCGGTAGGTCAGGTTGGGATGGAAGCCTGCCCAGGGAGCCAGATTGGGAAATAGTGAGTAGAGAATCGAATCCATAATTTCACTGTGCGTACTGTAGCTGGCCAGGTCGGTCTGGTAATCCTCGGAGTACTGTTTGAAAAAATGTTCTGCCAACCAAGCCCTGGCAGACATTCCCTCAGGTACTTCAATCTTTTCTCCGTCAGACAGCGCGCCTTTGTGCTGGAACCAATCGGTGACGGTTTTACTGGCGGGCACGTCTTCCAGGTGCGGGCTAACCACCCCCATAGGCGAAATAGTCCGGCTGACATTGTCGCCCCAGCAATCATACTGGGAATTGGAGTCGGCTAGATATGGCAGTATTTGAGGATGGGTTTGTATGGTGTGATAGGATTCGATAAACGCTTCCCAGCCCACCTTCCAATTGCACTCAATCACTTTCTCAACGTGCATGACCTTGTAGGTCTTCTCCGGTTCCCAGCGCAAAAAATGCTCGGGAAGAATTCCCATATAGCTTTGCAGACTTTCCGCCTCCAAATCCATATTGATAAATACCCAGCCACCCCAGGTATCGACCTGCGCCTGAGGGAGAGAAAACTCTTCCTCCACTATGTGAGGGAAATCCCATTGGCAAGGTGCCCCCTGAAACTCTCCGTCGAGATTCCATCGAAAGCCGTGGAATGGGCATTTAAATTCTCTGGCCGTGCCGGAGTTCTGCCGCAGCTGACGACCGCGGTGCAAACAGGCGTTTCGATACGCTTTGAGCTGGTCTTTATCAGTCCGCGTCACCACGATTGAGTACTTGGCGATATCGTAAACAAAGTAATCACCATGGTTGGCAATTTCTGATTCACGACACACAGCCTGCCAGGTGCGGCTCCACATTTTTTTCACTTCGAGATCGTGAAATTCCCGAGTGAGGTAACGACCTACCGAAAGCCGATCAGACCCCAAATAAGTATTGGTGCTTTCACGTAGGGAGGCCGGCACCTCGTTGGTCTCTTTATCCAGCATCTGCTGGTAAGATTCACCACTAGAGCGCGGGGCAATTTGATCGGCTGTCACTTCTTTCATTATTTTTGTCCCTACAAGGCGGCGAGGCCGATAGCTAGCGCTCTAAAATCGTTACCGCACTAATACCAGGCGCACCGTATACATGTGTATAGCCCAACTTGGGGTCGCCTGGAACCTGGTGCTCACCCGCGTCTCCGCGCAGCTGCAGAACATTTTCATAGACTTGTCGAAGCCCTGAAGCGCCAATGGGTTCACCGTTAGCCAGGCAACCGCCATCGGTGTTAACCGGCATGGATCCATTAATATGGGTCGCTCCGGATTGAATCAAATGTTCCTGCTCACCATCTTCGCAAAAGCCATTCTCTGACATGTGCATAATTTCTGCGCCAGACTCAGTATCCTGCAGCTGCATAACATCCATGTCCTTTGGCCCAACACCCGCCATGTCAAATGCTGCCTTCGATGCATCCACTGTCGGGCCGGCCACTTGCTCCAACGCCTGGCTCGGAGCGAACACTTCAAATGAACCGAAGCGGCGAGATTTCATCACCGCTGACTTTAAGTACACAGGTGTCTTGGTGTAACGCTTGGCATGATCCGCACGACACAGGACCAGGGCCACGCCGCCTTCAGAGGGAGAGCAAAACATGTACTTGGTAAGCGGGTTATTAACCATCATGGAATTGGCGATTTCCTCTACACCAACAGGTTCTCTTCGCCAGGCATTGGGGTTGAGTGAGCCATTGATAAACGCCTTTTCGGACACCTTGGCCAAGGTATTTTCCGAGATACCATAATCGTGCATATACTTTTGAATTTTCATCGCAAAAAACTGCGTGGTGAGCATCAAACCAGCTTCCCCGTACCAGTCTCCAAGACCCATATCTTTCGGGTCGGCATTAAAGGCACCGCGAGCGTGTTTATCAAATCCGGCAACCAGGCCCAGATCATGCTGACCCGACTTGATCGCGCTGTAGGCACTAATAAGAGAACTGCCGCCAGTCGCGCAACCATTTGCGACATTGATAAAAGGCAGTCCAGTCAGCCCCAACTCACTCACAAGGGAGTCTGCGGTTCCCGAGCTGTGGCTGCCGCCGAACGCAAACTGAATGTCCTTCCACGCTATGTCGGCGTCCTTGAGTGCCAATCTTGCGGCGTGGGCGCCCTGTTGTAGACCTGTTTTTGAAGGTGTTCTACCAAAAGGGTGAATACCAATTCCAACAATTGCTACATCCATAATGATTTCTCGCGTTCTGAAGTTAAGTTTAGAATATAGGGTTTAGCTTACGGGTCTGAAGAAGAAGTTAATCACTTCATCGCCATTGTCTTCGGTGCGAAATGGTTCAAACACCACGTCCATCTCCATGCCAATCTTGATTTTCTCAGGGTCATTTTCCGTTAACCGCCCCTCGACGCGAACGCCGCCGGGCAACTCCAAATAACCTACCCCGTAAGGTTTAAAGGTCTGAGGGGTCTCACCACTGTTGTACGGAGCTTTCGGCATGAACTGCTGAACAGTCCAGGTCCACAATGTTCCGCGGTTCGGCAGAGCCTCCTCCTGCATGTCTTGCCCAGAGCAGGCGAGGCAGGAGTCAGACATGGGAAAAGCGACTATGCCGCAGTTCTTGCAGCGGCTACCCAGCAGTGCCGGGTTGTTCGAAGGCCAGGTAAAAAGACCTTCAGCTATAGGTACCTGATTACTCATTAATAATGTCTCCATTGAATACGTATCATTGTTCAGGAGTGAATGGCCTGATCCATGGAATCCAGCACCAATTCGTGCATCGCCTCACGCGCGCTCCAAACATACTCTAAGCCTTTAGAACATCGCGGTAGGGCACATCCTCTGCAGTGGGTGCTCCCACCGGCCTGCTCGCTAGATAGTACTGACGGTTGGTCAAGCTAGTCATACTCTGGGCACTCTATATATGAAATTATTGGCACTTTAGGCAACGCGGGCAATCCGCACTGCTTTCAAGCCCACCAACATAGCCATTTATAAAAAATCAGTCAACCCTGATTGTTTTAAAAGGCTTATTCTGCTACGGTTTTATTGCTTTGATTTAAGAACAAAAACAGCCTATATATTGGCATCATCTAAGGACTTCACCATGACAATACTGATCGCAGGCACCGTCGAAATTATCGCAGCCAACCGCGACAAGGCACTGGCTGAGTCCGCCGGCTTGATGGCCAAGACCAGAACCCAAAAGGGTTGCAAACACTATGTCTGGTCTGCTGACCCCACGTCGGACACACGGATTTATGTTTTCGAAGAATGGGACTCCACCGAGGATTTGGCCGCTCATCTGGCCGGGCCCTTTTATGCAAACATGCTGGGTCTACTCGGTGGCTACGACGTGCACAACACTGAAGTGTCCAAGTTCAAGATAGCCCATGAAGAGCCAGTCTATGATCCCGATGGGAAACCAAGAGCAGATTTTTTTACCCTGTAGCACTCAACACACTGGGCAAATTCACTTACCGAACAGCCATTGAGCGAAGAGAAATTAGATGACTACGAAAAAAGTAAAAACCTACTGTCGCTTTTGCCATGCCTATTGCCCCATGGAGGCAACGGTGGAGGATAACAAACTTATCTCCATTGCCCCCGATACGGACAATGAAGTATACGGCGGGTATACCTGTATTAAGGGTCGCCAACTGGCCGAACAAATTTATCACCCCACTCGATTGCAAGAATCTCAGAAGAAGCAGGCCGATGGCAGCTACAGTGCGATAGGCAGTGAGCAGGCCATGGACGAAATCGCCAACCAGCTACAAGACATTCTGGCAAAACATGGCCCCAGAAGTATCGCCAGTTACAACGGCACCTACTCCTTTCAGAATTCGACCGCACACCCTGTCGCCAGAGCCTGGCACGAGGCTATCGGGTCTCCATCCTACTACACGTCGGTGACCATCGACCAACCGGCGAAAGTCGCGATTGGGCCCGCCCGAATGGGTTGGTGGAATGGCGGCAGCCACATGTGGAGTGACTCCCAGGTTTCGATGATTATCGGTAACAACACGCTGGTGTCGCACTTTTCCATTCCCGGTGGCATCCCCTCTTTCAGCCCGTCCAATGCCCTGCGTGAAGGCAAAAAACGCGGCATGAAAATTATCTGCATAGATCCGAGAAAATCAGAGGTCGCCACTCGCTCGGATATACATATTCAAGTGAGGCCCGGACACGACGCGGCGCTTGTGGCCAGTATCATCAACGTGATTCTTGCAGAAGATCTTCAGGATGCACAGTTTTGTGACGAGCACACCCAAGGACTGAGCCAATTGAGAGCAGAAGTGCAGGCTTTCACTCCCGAACTGGTTGCCGAGGCAGCGGATATTCCGTCTCAGCAAATTTATGATGCCGCCAGAATGTTCGCCGCAGGGCCAAGAGGTACCGCAGTCACTGGCACGGGACCCGAAATGGGGGCACACCCCAATCTTTTGCAACACCTGGTGCAATCATTAAATGCGATTTGCGGCAGGCACTATCGGGAAGGGGAACGGGTTCCCAATCCCGGTGTACTGACTGGAACGGAAGAGCGTCTGGCTCAAGCGAGCCCACCACAACCGGAGTGGTTGACCGATGGTGTCAAGAGTCGTATCTCTGAGGACATCATTGAAACAGTGGTACTTTCTCCCTACGGTCCACTGAAGGAAATGCCCGCTTCTGTGATCAGCGATGAAATGCTGATGCCCGGCGAAGGCCAAATTAAGGCCTTGATCTGTGTCGGCGGCAACCCACTGCTGGCATGGCCCGATCAGGAAAAAGCCCAGCGCGCCCTTGCAGGCCTGGACCTTCTCGTTTGCGTTGACATAAAAATGTCCGCGACGGCGTCCATGGCAGATTATATTCTGGCCCCCAAGATATGCCTAGAACGCGAAGATGTCACCATGCTCACCGACATCTGGTATGAGCAGCCCTACAGCCAGTACACGCAAACGGTAGTAGAGGCCGAGGGCGACAAAATTGAAGAGTGGGAGCTGTTCTGGGCACTGGGCAAACGCATGGGCCTTAAGATGAGCCTGGCGAGCGGCCCTATCGACATGGTCAACAAACCCAGCAAGTTGGATCTTCTGAAAAACATCACCAAAGGCTCCAGAGTACCTGTAGAGCAGATTGCGGCAAACGAAGGCGGCAATATCTACGACGTTGAAGATGTCATCCTGGGAGCCCCAGACCCTGAAACTCAAGGGCGGCTGGATTTTTATCCCGACGGATTATCCGGCGAATTTGCCGCTGCCATGAAAGATACGCAAACTTCTGCCAGTGCGGGCGCCAACGGAGAATACTCGCACCTCCTGATCAGCAGGCGCATGAAGAACACCTATAACTCTACGGGACCTGAACTGAGTTTGTTGAAAGACAAAGGAACAACCAATCCCGCCTATGTTCATTCCGACGATTTGAAGAAAATGGACATAGCCGACGGCGAGCTAATACAGGTTTACTCGGCCCATGGTGAGATACCTGCTGTCGCTGCGGCCAGCGACGACGTCAAACCGGGCGTCATATCAATGTCCCATTGTTGGGGTGGGTCACCCGACCCTGCGGCAGAAAGCGACACCAAGGTTCGCGAAATCGGCAGCAACACTAACCGCCTAATCAACAACCTGCTACAGGCCGAAAAATATTCCGGGATGGCGCGACAAAGCACCATACCCGTAGGTATCAGACGTTTGGTCTAGTACCTACCTCCCAGTCACCAATATTCCAGGAGCCCACCATGAGCACCAGACTGTTTCGTTTCTCTGTACAATGCTTCAACACCGACTCTCCAAAAAGTTGGCGTAAGCTGATCGACAAAACAGAGGCCCTGGGGTATTCCAGTTTTCAGCTGGCCGACCATTTTCTCAGCACCGGCCCCGCCCTGGACAGTACCTTTCACCCGCCACAGGGTCTGGCGGCACTGCCCGCCGTTGCCATGGCGCTGGAGCAAACGACAACACTGAGAGTAGGCTGCCGGGTATTTTGCAATGACTACCACCACCCCATCATGCTGGCCAAAGAGGCCGCGACCATGGACTACCTGTCCGGAGGTCGCTTCGAATTTGGTTTGGGTGCAGGCTGGATAAAAAACGAATACGAAGCGGTCAACATCCCCTTCGATGAGTTTCCCGAGCGTTTCAAGCGCTTCGCCGAAACCATACACGCCTATAAAGCCTTTATGAGTGGAGAACCTCTTAATATCGAAGGGGAATCAATTCGCTGGACCGGTTTTCACGGCATTCCGGCACCTGTCCAAACCCCCCACCCACCCATCATGATCGGTGGCGGCAGTAAAAAGATTCTGACCTTTGCCGGACAAGAGGCCGATGTTGTCAGCCTGAACTTTAACAACCGCGCGGGTATGCTGGGACCCGACGGAATGAATTCAGGTCTCGCCGCAGCTACCGCTAAAAAAATTAACTGGATACGTGAAGGAGCCGGAGCGAGATTCGACGATATCGAACTTGAGATAGGCGCCTACAACACCATCATCACTGAGCATCAACAGCCGACCGCCCAGGCGATAGGCGATGCCCTGGGAATGAGCGCCAAAGACATTCTCACTCACCCGCATTGCCTCATTGGCAGTGTCGACTACATCTGCGAAGAACTCGAGCGCCGCCGTGAGGCATACGGTATTTCCTACATCGCCGTACTAGATGATGGAGAAAACAACATGGTCGAGGCATTTGCGCCGATAGTGAAGCGCCTCGCCGGAAAGTAACGATCTAAATCAAAGTTCTTTCATTTATCAAGTCCGTCGTTCGGCGAACTTAGCGCAAATCGAGGGTTTTTATACTAAAATTGGTCTATACTGGTATTTGGAATTTGCTTGTTTAAATCAGGATAGCCTGTTTTTATTATCCCACTCAATTGAGAAGCTAGCATGGCGGACAAGAAGCCCAAGAAGAGCCCCAGGGAGGGGAATCCAGACGATAGTGTGAGCTGGCAGGCGCAAAAAAGTGCGATGACCCGGGACAAAATTCTCGATGCCGCCATCGACTGTTTTATCAAAATGGGATTCACCAACGTTACAACCGCGAAAGTTTCTGACAGCGCGGGCGTGTCCCGCGGAGCGATGCTGCACCACTTCCCTTCCAAACTGGAGCTCATTCGCGCCGCTATCGAATACCTCCACGACAAACTGGTGGAAGACTTTACCAAGAGAATGACGGACATACCGTCTTCCCTGCAAGACAAAGCAAAACGTCGCGCTGGACTCGATGCCTATTACGACCATCTACACTGCGACTTGTTCGCCGCCTACCACGAACTGTGCGTAGCGGGCAGAACCGACCCGGAATTGGCTGTAATACTCCAGCTATCTGTCGAGCGCTTCGAAGACCACATCTATGAAAGTAACGAAACCCTGTGGAAAGAATGGTCTGAACGTGGAGACCTCTACCTGCTCGCCATGGATTTAACCAAGTTTGTAATGGAAGGAATGGCAGTAGGCCATATTGGCAAGAACAAGCCCCAGCGGGTCAAGCGTTTAATTGACTACCTGGCTGATCGTCTGGAAGAAATTTTTGAAGGCGGTGAGTCCACCGCTATTAGCCGGCATAGTTAACCGGCCGGCACAGCACTAACTGGCTTCTGCGCGAGTCAGCTCTATATAACGTTGCAGGTGATAGTCTTCGTCACCGTATAGCATGGCCAACACCATCAACCGCTTAAAGTGATGCCCGACCACCAATTCGTCCGTCATCCCAATTCCACCGTGGAGCTGGATGGACTCCTGCGAAATAAACTTACCCGCTTCGCATAGTTTAACTTTGAGCGCTGCGCAGGCAGAAGCAGCTTCCCCAGTGTCCGCATCAATTTGTATCGCCGCGTTAAGCACTAAAGAACGGGTTTCTTCCAACTTCAAATACATATCAGCCATGCGATGTTGCAAGGCTTGAAACTTGCCAATGGGCTGACCAAACTGCTTTCGGGTTTTGGTGTACTCTACGGTGGCATCCAACAGCGCCTGCATGGTCCCGAGTGCCTCCGCGCCCATTGCGACTATCGATTCATCGATCACGTCTTGCATAAGAAAGTAGGCTTGGCCAGGTGTCCCCAGCAACTGCTCGGCACTCACAACACAGTCAGTAAACTCTATGCTAGCTGCCCCGCCACCGTCGACCCGGGTAAAACTTTTGCGTGTTACCCCCGGAGAATTGGCGTCGACAATGAGCAAGCTGATTCCGCCTCTGTTGCGATCCGCTCCACTGGTTCGCACGCTGACAATCAAGAAATCCGCACTGTCCCCATCCACGACGGCGAGCTTGGTGCCGTTAACAAGATGGCTGTCTCCATCCACGTCGGCTGAGGTGGCAACTGCCGCAAGATCATAGCCGCTATCAGCCTCGGCAAACGCGAATGCCCAACGCTTACTGCCATCGATTATGTTTTCAATATAGCTTGTGTGCTGTTCCGGTGTGCCCCCGCGCCTCAAAAAAGCGCCGCAGGTGACAACCGAACTCAAATAAGGCTCACGAACAATGCCCTTGCCAAGCGCCTCGGCAATGACCATCACATCAACTGACCCGCCGCCAAAACCGCCAAACTCTTCCTCAAAGGGAACGCTCAACCAACCCAGTTCGGCAAACTGTTGCCAAGCCTGGGTATCAAATGACCCGCCGTTGCGAATCAGGTTTCGATGCCGCTCAACGCCACAGTGATCGCGAACATATCTCGCAACGCTGTCCTGCAGTAAAACCTGTTCTTCACTCAGAGAGAAATCCATGCCTGGTCCTATCGGTTATTGTTTCGCACACAATTCCAGCTGGGCAAAAGCCGGGTTTGGAGCGGGTTCATGCTAGCAAAAGCACTCCATGCAAACAATCAGTCCTTACTGTTTTATTCTGAATTCGATTAGCTTAGACTCACTGCCCAAGCTAAAAACCCGGGAGTAAATAAGCATGAAAACCTGTGTAGTTGCGGGTGTTGGACCCGGTATTGGCAAAGCTTGTTGCGAGCACTACGCCGCTGAGGGTTATCGGGTAGTAATGATGGCGCGCAATGAACAGTATCTGGAAGAGCTGGCAACAGCGCTTCCCTCTTCCACAGTAGTTATCTCACTGGACCTCACTGACGAAGCCGCAATCAATCGGGCCTTCGAACGAGTCCTACTCGAATACGGATCTATTGATGTACTGATTTACAACGCCGCCAGAGGGAGCTTTGGCAGCTTTCTCGAAGTAGAACCGAGTGAGCTAGAGAAGAATTTTGCCATCAACACCATGGGTTTACTGTACTGCGCTCGGGCTGTGGCACCTGCGATGATCGAACGGAAACCGGGTTCTATCCTGGTTACAGGGAACACAGCAGCCACGCGCGGCGGTGCAAAGTTCGCTGCATTCGCTCCGTCCAAGAGCGCGGCGAGAAGCTTGTCGCAATCCATGGCAAGAGAGCTCGGGCCAAAACACGTACATGTTGCTTTTCTGGTAGTAGATGCAGCTGTCGATGGCCCATTTGCGCGCAAGCTAAGGCCGGACATGCCGGATGATTATTTTATTCAACCTGCGGCCGTAGCCGAGGCGATCTGGTTTCTGGATCAACAGCCAGAAAATAGCTGGACGTCAGAACTGGACCTGAGACCCCACGGTGAGAGTTGGTGAGCCTGGAAAGCGCCTCCACTTACCCTGGTTTTTTTAGAACCACTGTTAAGCCCGCCCACCTAAAGGAATACATCAATGAGTAAGCTCAACCTAAGCGCCGACCAGGTACTGACCACGACACGGGCAGTACGCAAAAGAATGGACTTCGATCGGGCAGTGAAATCTTCTGTCATAGAAGAGTGTCTACAGATCGCCCTGCAAGCGCCGTCCGGTTCCAATTCCCAGGGCTGGCATTTCGTTGTTGTCACCGACGAGGAGAAGAAGGCCCAGATTGCTCAGTATTATCAGGAGTCCTTCGCTGCCTATGAAAGCGGGCCGGGACAACCCACCAAAATCCACACCGACGATCCATCGATGAAAGATGTACAGGAACGGGTCCTGGGCTCTGCTCAGTTTCTCAGTGCCAACATGGCCAGAGTACCTGCGATGCTCATCCCCTGTGCCTCGGGCCGCCTGGACGATCCCGATCTACCCTTTCCACACGCTGCCGGCGCTTTTGGCTCCATCATCCCAGCTATCTGGAGTTTTATGCTGGCCGCCCGAGAACGAGGAATAGGAACCTGCTGGACGACCCTACACCTGAACTACGAAAAGGAAATTGCCGGAATATTGAATATCCCCGCCAACTACACGCAAATAGCATTAATACCTATCGCCTACACCAAAGGGACAGATTTCAAAATAGCACCGCGTAAACCCCTGGAAGGAATCCTGCACAACAATCAGTGGTGAAGTGCTAGAGGTTTTGCAGGGCGTCCTGCGCCTCCTCCAACTGGTATTGATTGAATACGGTGACCCCGTGTTGCCGTAGCAGTGCAGTAGTTACCCCCTGCCCCGCTTTTTTCGCAGCTGAAAACGTTCCGTCGTGAATTACCGAAGTCCCGCAGGAAGGGCTGGCCTCGGTTAAAATCGCGATGTGTATTTCGTGTTCTCGACAAAGGTCCAACGCAAGCTTCGCACCTTTCAAAAAGTAATTGCTAACATCTGCGCCTGTTTTGGCCAGAACAGACGATGACCCAATCAGCACAGTAGCGCCGTCTCCAAACGCTATCTCAGCAGGGGGTCTGGGAATGGGTAGACCCGCATCAACTTCGGGGCATACCGATACCACCCTGCCTTCGCGCAGCCACTGCTGCAACGTCTCTTGGGCAACTGTGAGCTCTTTACCATCGTAACGGACGCGCTTACCCAGAAGGCAGGCACTTATCAAAACTTTATTCATTGACGTCTGAGCTCCCTGCGTCAATCGACCGGTTTATTTATAGGTGAACTGGACGCAAGTCAATCATGCGCTGATACAAAATACCAAACGCGCTGTGCATCAGCGAATCCTCAATGATGCCCTCTACATCGCAATTGCGTGCCAGCTTGGCCAGGCGCTCAAAGGTGCGAATAAAATTGGTGGAGTGCCGGGTTCGAACGTCCGTCCCATACAACAGGTCAGCTAGATCCACATCCTCAGTAAAATTCGCACTGATAAACATGCGGGCAAATACCTCGCTGTCCCCACCTCCGGCCCGAGCAAAACAGTCGTCCATTTGCGCTTTGTCCATCGCGCCGCTACCGGCCGGACCGAGACTGGATGCGTAAAGCATCCCCGAAATCCCGCCTAACTGATTTTTGACACTCTCGGCAATCTGGAAAAAAACTCCCCTGCCGCGCATTCATCTCTGTGGCTGCGATGGAATGTGTTTGCTTTGCGGACTGCTCCGAGGTCTTATGTAACGCCTCGGTGTTATTGGCCAGTTCTTTTTGCTGAACAAACAAGCCCAGCACCAACCACAAGAAAGCTAACGGCGCGAATATACTCTCCAGCACACCACTTCAGATACCTTTGTCGACGTGGTGAACGACATTAAAACCTGCCAGGAGTTGAATATTGTTCGACCGGGAGACCCAACCCTGCAGGCACTAAGCATTTTGTCGAGCATCCACGGCTTTGTAACCATGGTGATCGACAACCGTGTCAATGCGCTGCTAGGAGACAGCTACCCCCTCCAGGAAGTTACAGATGCAATGCTGGCGTCCATTTTTGAAGGTATTGGGACTACTGGTCACGGTGAATAGCCTTCATAAAATACAGTCAATACTGTTTGTTTTGAAAATAGGCCTTTGATAACATTTCCCGAACACGGGATGGGACCTAGCCCCAAATAGAGTATCTCGGCTGACCATTGCCATGCGCCGGGAATCGCCTCCCACTATCGGCGGCAATGCCGGCATAGTGGCACCGGGTACGAGTTGCGAAATAACGGCTAAGCTCTACTTCTGACAGTTCATAAAAACAACGGTGGAGAAAACAATGAACACCGACAACATAATCTCGACAGATCGGGGTACAGAACGGGTTCAGAGCGCAAAGCGCGGTGGCTTCATATACAACTGGGGCCCCCAAGAGTGGATAGACATGTGGATGTCCAATACCATGCTGGTCAAAAAAGCGCACCCAATCGTCAGCCACACCTTTGTCCCCATTTTACGATTGAGCTGCAGCGATAGGGACAAACTCGAGCAGGACTACCAGGACATTCGTTCGCGCCGGGAGGCCATTCGCTTTTTCGAGTCACCCAGGGGGAAATGGCGCAAGCGCTACGGCAACTTTGTACGTGAAGTCGAGTGGGCTCTTCTCGAACTTCGCCAATATTATTCGCAAGAGCAGTACGAAGATATCGTAATCGGCACCAGCGTAGCTTTGTCCCATGAGACTTCGGCCGATTTTCTCGAGATGATGAACAGCATGTCCGAGAAAAACAAAAAGAAGAAACCCAGGCAAAGAGAATCCACTAAGCCGGGTTGGTTCACCAGCTTGATGTTTGAAGTGTTTAACCCCGCTGGCTGGCTGACAGGACCAGCGAAAATTACCGAGTTTGATCCCGCCAACGACGTACTGTAATGGAGATACCCGAGTGCGGATGGCATATCTGCGCCAAGCAAGACTCGCTTCCCAACCCCAACGCCCTGCCTGAGGAAGGATGCCTGAATATTTGCAAAGGTCCTTTTGAGGCTTTGTTCAAGGGAGAAGGTGGTGGTTTGAAAATGCAATTCGAGCCGCATTTACCCGAAACGTCCTGCACGGTGACCATGAGCTGGAAGACAGATTGAGGAAGTCAGTAAGACGCCTCCTATGAAAAAGTTAGCGGGTCTATTCCGTCGGGAAAAACGTGTCCTGGAGCAACACAAGGAAATAACTCAACTTCGCAGCCAAGTAGAAAAGCTTCAACAACAAAATGAAAGCATGCGCGAGGGCATGCGTAGATGCACTAGCTGCGAGTATCGCATCGAAATCAAGAAACAACAGGACACTAAACGCGAGCGCGATATGCGCTAGTGTAGTGTATTAAACAGATTAATGATATAATGATTACTTCATTCACTACCCGTGTGAAGCTAATGCCCGCCCAAATAAATATAACTTTAACAGCGCAAGAGAAAAAGCAGTTGGAAAAAAATGTTAGAAGCAAAACGACACCGGTTCGATTGGTAGAGCGCTCAAGGATTATTTTGCTCGCTGCAAAAAATGTTCCCAACTACAAAATTGCTGAAGAGCTGGAAATTGATGTCAACAAGGTAGGCCGATGGCGCAATCGTTTTTTTGAGAGAGGGTTTCGGGGAATAGAAAAAGATTTGCCAAGAGGGGCTAATCACGGCGGCAAGAATTCTGCGGACCAGGCAAAGCTGCGGTCGAAAGTCATCAAGATAACCACGCAGGAAAAACCCAAGGATGGCACCCACTGGACAACCCGGGGTTTGGCAAAAGTGATGGGCATTAATCACTCCTTTATAAATAGAGTGTGGCGAGAAGTTGGTCTGAAGCCACACCTGGTTGCTCAGTTCAAGGTGAGCAACGATCCTGCCTTTGAAGAAAAGCTACGCGATGTTGTTGGCTTGTATTTATCGCCGCCAGAGAATGCAGTTGTTTTCTGTGTTGACGAAAAGAGTTCCATTCAAGCGCTGGACAGAACGCAGCCGGGATTGCCGATGAAGCCCGGGCGCGGCGGAACCATGACTCACGACTATAAGCGTCAGGGTACAAGCACCTTGTTTGCGGCACTGAACACCCTGACTGGTGATGTTATCGGTGAGTGCAAAAAGCGTCACCGGCACCAGGAATTTTTGGCGTTTCTGAAGACTGTGGAAAAACAAACACCCAAGGAGTTAGACCTTCACCTTATCGTTGATAACTACGCGACGCACAAACACGAAAAAGTGAAGAACTGGATTAAGCGTAATAAAAGGGTTCACTTACACTTTATTCCAACCAGTTCTTCGTGGCTAAATCTGGTGGAGAGATTTTTTGGTTTGTTGACAGAAAGGCAACTGCGCCGTGGTGTATTCACATCGGTACAAGAGCTGGAAGAGACCATCATGGATTTTATTGAGAGGCACAATGAAGATAAAAAGCCATTTGCCTGGATAAAGTCCGCAGAAGAGATTTTGGAGAAAGTGGGGCGCGCAAGGCATGCACTCTCAAATCATCAGTCAGTTTAATACACTACACTAGTTACACAACCCCAAAAGGAAGAACCATGTCTGTCATCTTAGTGACCGGTAGCAGCACCGGTATCGGCCAGGAAACTGCATTGCACATGTCGCGCAACGACCACACGGTATACGCCGCGGTTCGCAACCCGGACACGGCCCAGGAGCTGCGAGAAAAAATTGCCGCCAAAAACAAAATATCCGACCAGGAGTGGATCGAGCTAAATTGCCTCCAGGGCGAGGAATTCTATGATCGTTGGGAAGAATTTGTGGGGGGTCGATTACTATCGCGGTGAACTCCCCGCCGTATAGCCCCCACCCCAAAGAGAGTTATTCGAAGCGAGTGAGCACCTTGCACTGGTGGCTGGGTGTTCTGAGCGCTTCGAACGCATCTGGCAAGGCTTCAAGGTCAACCACGTCGGTGATCATGGGCGCTACATCTATTCTACCTTCCGCCAACATCGCCACACAGGTATCGAAGTCATCGCGCGTATAGGCGATGGCAAATTGAATATTCAGCTCTTTGACCAGACCAAAAAACGGCATGATGCTGTCGGGTTGCTCGCACACACCAACAGGGACTATTTTCCCGCGCTGGGGAGCCATCTCAATACATTGCTGCAGTAAGCCCGGCGCTCCGACGCACTCAATAATCACATCGGGAGGCCCCCCCGCCGCGGCAATAAACTGTTCCAGAAGATGTTCCGCGCCCTGGCTAAGATCGGGCTGAATAATATGTGTAGCACCCATTTTTTTAGCGAGCGCCGCACGCGTCGCAGCCAGTTCAGTCACAACAACATCCCTGGCGCCAAGAAAACGGGACCACAAAGCAGCCGTTAGCCCGATCGGACCCGCTCCCATTACCATCACCCTGTCACCCGCTTTGACATCGCCAATTCGTACCGCGTGCAAGCCCACCGCCAAGGGTTCGATCAAAGCTGCCGTCTCCAATTCCAGAGCATCGGGCAGCTTTATAGTTTCTCTTGAACCCGTCGCCACATACTGGGCAAAACCACCGGGCGCATCTATTCCTGCGGTTTTCTTCGTCTGGCACTCAAAGAAATGTCCATTGGCGCAGGCTCTGCACTTACCGCATCCAATAAAAGGCATGGCACAAACCCGGTCACCTACTTGCCAGTTGCCATCGGCAGACTTACCTACTTCGACTATCTCTCCCACGTATTCGTGGCCCAGGACCTGATCGCAGCCAGCGGTCGTCAATCCCTCGCGAGTGGCGTGTAAATCGGTACCGCATATGCCACAAAAACCAACCTTTACCACAAGTTCTGAAGCTTCCGGTGTAGGGTCGGGAACGTTCTCGACCGCTAAAGGTTTACCCACTTCTTTGAATACTGCCGCTTTCATAGTTTCACCTGCCGCTACCTGATAAGTTTAAAATTTAGAATTAATTTCTAGCCCGCGCCCACGCCTTGGCGTCATCTGAGCTTACCCATTGCACTGCATTGAGCAATAGTTTTTGAAAGTTCGGATTTTCATAGGCAGCCTGACTATCACCACATTGAAGATACACAATAGGGCTGTTTCTATAGTGCTTTACCCAACCAATTAAATTGTGTCCAGCAGGATGCAGCCACCCTTCCCGGCTGAACATATTGCCCCGCACCGCCTGCTGGGCAGAAAAAAAGTTGTCCTGAACATATTCGTAATTACTGTTAATAAGCGGAATAACCTGGTCGTCAAAAACGTGACTGAGATACAGTTCATCCGTAATGGAGAAAACTGGATCAACGCCGCGAGTGACAGGATGATCCGCTTGTACAGTAACTTCATGATTAACGTCGTGCCTATACCCTGAATCAACGTGGGGCTGCCCGCGTAGGACATCGGGCTTATAGAGGAATTTTCCCCCAACAATATCCGCGTATTCCGGCCAGGCGGGCCAGGCCGCAATAGAGTGATGCAGAAATACGCAGCCGTGACCCCGTTCCAGCAAAGCCAGAAAATTACTTTTGAATTTCTCGGGGGGATCTACGTAGCCCGGGGCCAAGCCATCGACATCGGAGCTTGTTTGAAAATCCATGCCGGGCATATCGTAAAAAACAAACGCCCGATACTCATCCGCCAATGTGGGATCAAAAAAAGCCTGGGATGCGGGCTGCTCCACCGCGGTGCATTCAATGTCGGGAAAGGCTTCGAAAACTGCGAAAAATTCATCGCGATTAAAGGGGTGACCCTTGGTCATCACCAAAATCCGGTTGTTCGCCTGATAATCGATAAATGACATTTTACTACCCATTTGGTGGGGTTTTATTTGCGGTGGATTCGTCACATTATCCGAACCAAAATAAACAGTCAAATCTGATTGTTTTTCCAAAGGAGGTTTGATACCTTGATCTGCGCATAAATTACAAGCACCTATTTACACGCCCATTTTCTCGCCTTTTCGGCAACCCCTGGGCACTCAAGTGACATAAAGGAGACACACATGGATCTCGGATTATCTGGGAAAAATGCAATCATTACAGGCTCCACTCGCGGAATCGGTAGAGCCATTGCCAACCTGCTGGCTGACGAAGGCGCCAACCTGGCGATTTGCGCTCGCAACCAGGCCGAAGTCGACGCTGCGGTAGCTGATCTGAGCGCCAAAGGCGTGAAAGTCACCGGCGCCGTCGTCGATGTCGCAGAAAAAGAATCCTATCAGGCGTGGATTGCAAGCGCAGGAGAGGAACTAGGCGGTATCGATATTTTCGTCCCCAATGTGAGTGCCGGAGGCGGCGCAGTGGGCGACGACGGCTGGAAAGCCAACCTGGAAATAGACGTACTTGGCACCACCCGTGGTATCGAAGCTGCTATGCCGTTTCTCGAGAAATCCAGTGCGGGGTCTATCGTCATCATCTCCAGCACCGCCGGTGTTGAAACCTTTATGGGACCACAGCCTTATAACGCGATCAAAGGCGCACTGATCATTCATGGCAAGCAATTGAGTCAGGCACTGGCGCCCCAGGGTATTCGAGTGAATTGTGTCTCTCCGGGCCCTATTTATTTTGCAGGTGGTGCTTGGGAATTTATTGAGAACAACATGGCCGACCTGTACAACAGCACGCTTGAACAAATTCCGTCGGGTAGAATGGGCAACCCCGAAGAAGTGGCCAATGCGGTGGCGTTTCTGGCAAGCCCGGCGGCGAGTCTTATTATAGGCGTAAACCTGGTGGCCGACGGCGGCTTCACTAAACGCGTACAGCTTTAATTACGGGTTGATGAGATGAGCAAAAGCGATCGCGTAGATGTCTACCTGGTAGCGGGCGGTAAGTACCACAATATCGACCACGCCAGGCTGGAGATACTAAAGCTGCTGGCAGAGCAGCCTAGAATCAAGGTACAGGTCGGTGCTGACTATAGCGATATAGACGCAATCTGCGAATCAGATTTTCTGATCACCTATACCTGTGACGTGTTGCCCACGGAGGCAGAAACCGATCGTTTGGTCGAATACATAAAGAGTGGGAAAAAGTGGTTTGCGCTGCACGGAACCAATTCCATTTTGCGTTTCCTGTTTCAAGAGGACGGCAGTTTCTTAGTCGATTGCCCCGAGGAAAACGTGCCCTTTATGGAAATGTTGGGCAGCCAGTTTATGTCCCATCCGCCCATCCAGGAATACACGGTAGAACTTACCGAACCGGACCATCCACTGGTGAAGGGCATTCCACCATTCACAGTTGATGACGAGATGTATCTGTGTAAGTTCCACGGAGAATACCAAACCCTGCTGCACGCAAACTGGTCCGACCCGGTGCCCGAATTCGTCCGGGACGATTGGATGAAAGATACCGAGCAGCAGCCGGTATTCTACATACACCCCTACGGATCGGGTCAGGTACTTTATCTCACACTGGGACATTGCCGCGGCAAGTACGACATGCAGCCTATGATAGAGGAGTATCCTGAGCCCGAAGAAGGCGCCTGGAGAACGCAAGAGTTCTACGAGCTACTCAGAAGAGGCATCAAGTGGGCAATAGAGCCCGTGCAGTAAATACACCGGAAGCACCACTATGGATTTAAAGTTCAGCGACGAAGAGCTCCGGTTTCAGCTGGAGGTTAGACGGTTTCTTCAGGAAAACCTGCCACAACACATAGTGGATGCAGCTCAGACTGGCAGCAGCGTTTTCATAGAGAAGGATATCGCACTGGAATGGCAGGCCATTTTAGTGAAAAAAGGCTGGGCCGTTCCCCAGTGGCCTACTGAATATGGTGGCAACGACTGGACACCTTCTCAGAAGTACCTGTTTAGCCTGGAGTGCTACCGCGCGGGCGCACCTATGTTAATTCCCCTGGGTCTGATGATGTTAGCGCCGGTCATTATGGCGTTTGGCTCCGAGGAGCAGAAAGCAACGTATCTGCCGAAAATTCTGTCCGGCGAGCACTACTGGTGCCAGGGTTACTCAGAGCCCGGAGCGGGATCCGATCTGGCGGGACTCAGCCTGAAAGCGGAGTCAGACGGCGAAGATTACATCGTCAATGGTTCCAAAATTTGGACAACACACGCGCACTTTGCCGACCACATTTTCTGCCTGGTGCGAACACTTAACTCTGAGAGGCCCCAGCAGGGCATTAGTTTCCTACTCATCGATATGAGTACGCCGGGTGTAGAAGTAAAGCCCATCATAACCATGGCGGGGGATCACGAAACCAATCAGGTGTTTTTCGACAACGTTCGCGTCCCCAAAACGAATCGTATAGGCGAAGAAAACAAAGGCTGGACCTATGCAAAATACCTGCTGCAATTTGAGCGCGGCGGTGGTTTTTCCGCCAACCGAATTCGACAGGAAATCAACCATCTAAAGGAATTCACGCTACAGCTTGAAACTCAAAACCCCGGCTTCGACCGCAGCGGAGATATAGAGCGCAAAATTGCCCGCATCGAGATCGATCTCAAGTCACTGGAAATTACTGAACTGCGTATTTTATCAGCGTTGAGCGATGGCGGCGCACCGGGTGCCGAATCTTCTATTATGAAACTCACGACAACGCGCCTGGAGCAGGCAGTGAATGAGTTAGCGATGGAAATGGTAGGCTATGAAGCCCTGGCGATGGATCCCACGAAAGATGGAAGCAGTTACCGCCAGGACTATTTAAGTTCTATCACACCGCGTTACCTGAATAACAGAGCTGCCTCTATCTTCGGTGGATCTCAGGAAGTTCAAAGAAATATCATCGCGAAAATGGTTTTGGGGCTCTAGTGTAGGTCGTCGTAAATAGTGTACCATATAGTCTCTTCCCTATATAGAGAGCTTGTCGTGCGTGTTGCAGTAGAAATTGTTTTGTCTGATGACGAAGTTTTGGGTTTGAGTAAGTTATCTAAATCGCGTTCTGTCTCGGTCCGATTGGCGGAGCGTTCGCGAATTGTTCTTCTGGCCGGCAAGGGCATGACCAATGAAGAGATCGGTTTTGAACTGGGCATTACGAGACAGAAAGCTGGCCGCTGGCGAGAACGCTATGCAGACAGTGGAGTCGAAGGCATCAGCCAGGATGCGTATCGGCCAGGGCGAAAACCGAAAATCAGTTCACGCAAGGTTGCACAGGTGATCAGACTCACGACGCAAGAGACACCGGAAAACGCTACGCATTGGAGCCAGCGTCTCATGGCAGATAAGGCCGGCATTAGCATGTCCTCGGTGGGCAGGATATGGAAAAGCCACGGTTTGAAGCCACACCGAATAAATACATTCAAGGTATCGAACGATAAAGAGTTTGCCGAGAAGTTGGAGGCAATCGTCGGCCTTTACTTATCACCGCCAGAAAATGCCATTGTTTTCAGTTGTGATGAAAAGAGTCAGATACAAGCACTGGATAGAACGCAGCCGGGCTTGCCGATGAAAAAAGGCAGGGCGGCGACAATGACCCATGACTATAAACGTCATGGCACCACGACCTTGTTTGCGGCATTGAACATCTTGACAGGGGAAGTGTTAGGTACCTGCGCCGAACGGCATCGCCATCAAGAATGGTTGAAGTTTCTCCGCCCAATAAATAAGTCGACGCCCAAGGATAAAGAGATTCATATTATCTGTGACAACTACGCCACACATAAGCACCCGAAGGTAAAAAGCTGGCTGAAATATCACCAGCGATTCCATGTGCACTTTACGCCAACCAGCGCATCGTGGTTAAACATGGTGGAGCGGTTTTTTCGGGAGCTAACTGAAAAGCAATTGAAACGAGGTGTCTTTAGCAGTGTGGAAGAACTTGAGCAAACAGTCATGGCGTTCATTGAGACTCATAATCAAGCGCCAGCGCCTTATATCTGGACCAAATCCGCGAGTGACATATTGGAGAAAGTGAAGCGTGGCAGAGAGAAACTTAATAAGTTACAAACTGTTTGACGACCTACACTAGCTTCCTAAAATACAAGGCAAACAACACAGGGTAACTAGAATGCACCAGGATCAACGGGTAGCAGAAGCAAAGGCTCTGATGGAGTTGGTTGCCAACAATACAACCTCCATGACAGAGAGAAACCTGGTTTAACGCCGCTGCAAGTCGAGGAAAAGTACGGCATGATTTTCCTCATGCCAAATCCAGAGCTGACATTTGATATCGATGAGGTGCTCAGATGTTTACAGGAACGCGTCGAGTTTTATCACTTTGAGGTTCTGTATCCGGAAAGTATAGCGATAATGTCATACTCCAACGTCGCGCACTATTGACAGTCATTTTACGATCGAGTGCCACTTTGAAGTCCACTTTCGCCCGCAAATTCAACTGGTTTGATACTTGTGAGGTATAGGCTCAAAAAGGGGTAAATTTTTCGCGACGTGTAGTTTACTTCTCCAGCCTCGTGATCCGCCTAATAATGTTATCCCGTTTATTTAATAATAGGTTCTACTGGGAATCAAGAGCCAGCCTCAGGTCCACCCTGTCACCACCAGTGAGTTCTGCCATGGACGTCTTGCTACCCTCGGTAAAAAGGTTCAATTCGTAGAGATCAGGACGGTCGCCCGGCCCAACCCCCTTGGAGTTAAAATAGAACAGTCGACCATTAACGATGTCGCCGAACACATATTGGCCCCTCAAACCGGGGATGTCTGTGCCCCAATAGACAAATCCCCCGGCGATCGCTTTTCCTGTCGTGTGGTCATAGTCGGCAACTGGAAATGTGACTGGAAAAAATGCCAAGGGCAGCCATGAATGTTTTATCTTGTCAAAGCTCTGCCTACTTATTAGGTATCTGCCCTCAAAGTAACTCCAGCCATAGTTTTCCGCCGGACGAATGATGTTTATTTCTTCAATACTGGCGTGTCCTATATCGACAGCATACATCTGCTTGGAAATTGGGTCCCAGCTAAACTGCTGGGGATTTCTAAGGCCAGAAGCCCACACTTCGGGACGCAGGCTCCCTGAATTCGCATATGGATTCGACCTGGGAATGTCGTAGCCGGGGCCAAACTTGGGCAGAGGGTCGATTCTCAAAATCTTCCCAAAAAGCGATTTATCATCAAGTTCCAATCGAGACTCTCTTCCCCCATTACCAACACCCACATATAGCATTCCATAGTCGGGATCACCCGACAGGGAACTTGGGTTGAACGCAATATGGTACACATTATGATCGTAATAGGGCTGCTCAAGAACGAGCACGACCCGTTGACTTCCCTCGTCAATTCTCACGGGCTCATCAATAATAACTTTCCACTGTGAAAGTACACTCAGATGATGTGGCGTCTTATTTGCAAGCCCAAAATAAGGATTAGCTGCTCCTCTATAGGCTGACGATGGATTTTCTGAATGGACAGTATAAATTTTTCCCTCACCTGGTAGTCCCGAGACAGCAAAATCCGGATGGAACGCCAAGGAAATCAGGCCGGGTTCGAGGTTACCCACTCTTAGGCGATCACCGAAGTGGTTCTTCGCGTCGAAGAACGGTAATTCTCTGGCGATGCCTCTCTTGATCAAGCCAAGGTGTCCGCGCATATCGTTATACAATAGTCGGTCGGGGCTTTCCGGGTACGGAACAACATAATTAATCAGTGTAGGTCCCGGGGCGCTCTGGGGCACGGAAGCGACCGTCACAGCTCGCACCCCAATGCCTGACCCAACTGATGTGTTGGTTTCGTCCACAACTATCGTTCCCGGCATTATCTTATACAACTCCGGGTTAGTACTGACGATCAAGATAGCGGAGGAAAAAACCGCCAGGGGAAACAATAAAATAACAAGTCGTTTACGCATCGTGTTTTAGTTGGGGTTATTGCTGCTAAACAAGTATTGCCGCCAGGGTCACTACGCAGACTTTTCAGCGGCGCGCTTTACAGCCACTTCAAGCAGACCCACATTGCCGCTGGTCCATTCAACATTCAGCTCCGATTTTACGATCTTCCAAAAACCCTCTATCAGCTCATAATAGTTATTGTATTCACCCACCACAGTGACGACATCCTCTGCCGATATTATTCGAACCTCGCGGTCCGGATAGATGACGTGATCGGCGCTGAGATAAGCTCGACAGCTAATTCCACCAGACTCATCGACATGTATTCTATGGTTAATGATCGCATGGCGCGTCACGTCAAAGCCATTGATGACGGCCTGCAAGCTCGTCATCCAATCATCGGCTCTTCCTGGAACATCGGGCGGGCCACTCGCAATGCTTAGCTCTCCGTAGTCGATAAGAATTTCATCGGCAAAACAGGCACGTACCATATCCCAGTTTTTGCTATCAAGCCCCTGGGCATAGCGTGAATAACTGTCCAGTAAATGGTTTCTGATCAGCGCCACTTCGGTAGGTGAATGCATTTCAACTCCTGCTTTTTGATTTAGATCCGATTATGCGCGAGGTACAAAACCCTCGGTAATCGTCGTTGTATTGTCGACTACCATTTGCGCGCCATTGACCGACCTGGATTCATCGGATGCAAGAAACAGCACCATATTTGCAATATCCACAGCCTCACCCACCCAAACGCTATCCATTGACTTCACTGCGTCCGGTCTGTTCTCGCGCACGATCCTCCCGTACTCCTTGTAGCATGGGGGTATCCATGTTTCCGGGGTGTATGGAATTACAGCGCACACCATAGCCCTCCTGCGCACTCAAACAGGCAATGGATTTTGTCATGCCCCGTATCGCACTTTTGGACGCCGCGTAGACGAAAATACCAGGACCACCCTGAATACTGGCTGTGGAACACATATTGATAAGAGAACCGCTACCGGCTCCCTTCATGACTTTCAGCGCGTGTTTGCAACCAAAAAAAGTACCGTCCGTCCCCACTGCGTTGACTTTCCGCCACAGCTCTTCGGTTGTGTCCTCAATACTCGCCAATTGCACAATTCCCGCACTGTTTAACAAAATATCCAGGCTCCCGTATTGGTCAACGACTTTGCCGATGACTTTAATCCATTCTGCCTCTGTGGTTACATCGAGCTTCTGGAAACTGGCATTGGGAATCGCGGACGCAGCCTCTCTCCCCAAGGCTTCATTTATATCGGCCAGGACAACAATTGCCCCCTCCTCGGCCAGACGTTGAGCCGATGCGAGCCCCAGGCCGGATGCCCCACCAGTAACCAATGCAACCTTGTTTTCTACTCTTCCATCTTTCATTATTTGCGCCATTTCAGATAGTTGGAAAGTTCAGCAATAGAAATACCTTGATCGTATTGCATTTGCATCTTTTTTATTCCTGACAAGACTTCGTTGAAGGTTATACTAGAAGCCAAGACACCTTCAATAATCGAAATTTAAGACTGTTCGAAATTAAATCTTTTTTAGAAAAAAAGACAGTACATCCTGTTTATAATAAAAGAGTACCTGCACGCATCACAAGGGTCAATAGTGGTGATAGTAAGCCGATAAAGACCGGTCCCGACATTGCCGCAACTCGTATCCACCGTGTAGAATCCTCGGTGCTTGTTCAGGGTCTCGCTCTGGTTCCATTCACACATAGCAATAGGGTCGGCCTGGCTTCAGGCTATATATGCATTCGATTTTTGAGCAAACGCGGCTTCATATTCACATTATCCTCAGACATCTGTACCCTTCCTCAAATGGGTCCTGGCTGCTCGCTCTGCCGATTCTGGTCCTGAATCTGTATTCGCCACTAACGCTCGCCAAGGAAGAAAAAGATACGCCGACAGGTCCTAAATTTTCCGCAGATATCGCCCTGGGAATGGAGTACGACAGCAACATTGCTGTTGAAGAGGTTGATAGGAGCAGCAGCGAAACAGATTATGCTCTAACTCTAAGTGCTGGCCTGGGTGTACAGCAGGAATTGAACGACTACGCTAAAATCGGAGTCAGCTACGACTACAATCAGAACATCTATCAGGACTTTTCACAGGTCGACCGGCAGACTCACATCCTCGGCAGTAATCTGAATATAGACATCGGTAAAGCGGACGTCGGCCTTTCATTTTTTTACATAAACTCCCGCCTGGATGGCGAACGATTTCTTCAGCTCTACAGAGCTTCGCCGTCGGTCTCGGGTTTTCTTTCTAAAAAGTGGTTTGCGCGGGGTGCCTATGTTTATTCCGACAAATCGATCGAAGACCGGCCTGAGCGAGATGCAGTAGCAAATGCCGCAGAGGCAGATTTGTATTATTTCCGAAGAGGATTGCGAAGCTACTTAAATATCGGATATCGCTTTCGCGATGAAGATGCCAACGCAGATCAACTCGACTATTCTTCGCACAGCCTGAAACTGAGGTACATTCAGCGCGTAGAAGTATTTTCCAAATTGGCCAAGCTGGAGCTCGCCTGGCGCTACGAAGACAGAAATTACGATTCCGACACGCTTAGCATAAATGAGGAAAGAGCCGACCAGCGGCACAGATGGAGAGTGGATATCGAGCTTCCGATATTAGGTCCGGGCAGTGCAATACAGTTTTACTACGGCTATTCGGATTACGACTCCAACCTACCGCAATCAGATTATAATCAGGCGATTACCGGGACGCGGTTTGTACACCGCTGGTAGGTAATACATCTGGACGCAACAGTCCGTAACCGTAAACTTCATCCCAACCCGGCGAGCCGAGGTCCTGGGCACCGCGATGCAACATTTCAAGCGCATCGCTTCCCGGCATCAACTGGCGAATTCTGGCGGCCGCTGTTGCGGCGAACGGCACTGCAAATGATGTACCCGATGACGCAACATAACCTCCACCGGCCTTAGCATGGCGCATACTGACTCCTGGCGCGGCCAAGTCGAGGTACTCCCCGCGATTAGCAAGCCTGAACACCTGCCCTTTAGCATCTACAGCGGTAACAGCAACAACCGATTTATAGGCCGCCGGATACATGGGCTTGGCGATCGGTCCACCGTTGCCAGCTGCGGCCAAGATCATTACATCCTTCTGCGCGGCCCGGGTCAGGGCGGACTCCAACAAACGGTTTGCCGGACCTGCAAGGCTAATGTTAATCACATCGACACCCGATGAAATAAGCCAATCCAATGCCATAACAAGGCTTACAGTACTGGCTATTTCTCCCCGCTCCTCGTCTTTTTGAAAGACCGCAGCGGCGTACACCTCGGAGCTTGGCGCCAACCCCTGATAGTCTCCCGAATTGCCCGCTATAATGGAAGCAATGGCTGTGCCGTGAAAATCAGGAAGTGCGGCATCCTGCGGCGCAAAGGAACGGGAGTGGATGTTGGAGCTACTCAATGATGGATGCGAAGTATCCACCAGACTATCAATCATGCCGATGCGCAAGGCCAGGTCCTTGGTATCAGAAGGAAAACTGATGGCCATTTGCGGAGACACTCCGCCGCCTTGAGATGCTGGCACGGGAGAGCCCGCTGTATAAATATGGTTCAAATCGACATCGGCGTGGTCACTGCCCAGGACATCTATCACTCCCTGACGAACTTCAGAAATGTCGAAACTGGAAGGTGCCGCTACTTCAGCCAGACGCATCCCGATACCCGGGAGTTCGGTTACTTTGTCGAAAAGATATCCTTCGCTGGCGAGTTTTTCGAAAACCTCGGGTTCGGCCATGACCAGCCACTGGTCTTTTTGGATTCGGTTTTCATCGATTTCAAATTCGCTTTCCACGCCTTCCAGAATTAAATCAATGGTGCTTTCCAGCCGTTCTTCAACCGCGCTGGCGACTTCACCTTCAATATTGCGCTCGAGGTTTTCCTCCATACCCTGCTCTACATTTTGAGCGACAGATTCCTCAACATTCTCTTCGACACTTTCCTCAAGCATCGTCTCAACGCTCTCTTCTACGTTTTGGGCAACCCCTTCTTCAACACTTTGAGCGACTGCCTCTTCAATACCTTCCTCGACAGACTGTGCCACCCCCTCTTCGATATTTTCTTCAACGCCCTGGGCGACTTCTTCTTCGATGCCATCTTCCACGTTCTGGGCAACACTGCCTTCAATGCTGTCTTCAACGTTTTGTGCCACTTCTTCGGAAACGTTTTCGGCGACACTTTGCTCAAGAATATCCGCAATCATTTGATCAAAGTCGTTTGAAACACCTTCTTCAATCGTATCTTCTACAATGCTGGCAACGTTTTCTTCTATTCCCGCTTCGATAGATTCTTCAATTTCTTCTTCGAGGCTCTCTTCAATATTTTCTACAACGGTCTCCTCAATCGTTTCCTCTACATTGGATTCAACCACCTCTTCAACCGTTTCCTCTACGGTCTCCTCTACGGTCTCCTCTACGGTTTCCTCGACAACCAACTCAATTCCGCCAAGGGTTAGGACACGTTCTTCAGCTGCATCAATGACTTGCTCTT
Organism: Halioglobus sp.; assembly: GCA_965262875.1. Classification (GTDB taxonomy): domain Bacteria; phylum Pseudomonadota; class Gammaproteobacteria; order Pseudomonadales; family Halieaceae; genus JBALVT01. The sequence goes on along the minus strand of OZ253569.1, from coordinate 568,204 downwards.
CAACCGCTTCTTCCACGCTCTCCTCTGCTACGTCATCTGGAGTGCCACCCAGGGACAAATCGGCCTGAACCGGCTGCCCAATGAGTAAAAAAACGCTCAACGAAAGGGGGAGGAGGGAATTAAAAACAGAGCGATTCCTTATTTCATCGCCAAACGGAAATTTATTTGCTTTTAAATTCAATGATTTAGGGGTTTTCATGGACTTATTCGCCGTTAATTAAACACACTGCTTCATCTATAATAACGATTCACGCGCAGATAAATTCCATTAGATGGAATAGAATCGCCGAATTAATCGTCACCATAGTAACAGGATTCTTATGTCGTCGCTCAGCGACTCACAGCGCGAGGCCTTACTGGCCGAACTGGGCGGACTCCGAAAGTTCTGTTTGTCGCTTACTGGAAAGGTGGCGGATGCAGATGATTTGCTGCAGGCCACCGTTGAACGAGTGCTCGACAAAGGTATGCCAGCCGATGCACATCCGGCGAAATGGGCATATCGAGTATGTAAAAATGCCTGGATTGATGAGTTGCGATCCCGGGATGTAAGGCAGAAGTATCCTCAGCTGGTTGTGGACGATTCGGAAGTCTCGCCCTCAGCAGAACAAACAGCCGGTGAGGAGCGTGAAATTACCGCGATTAGCGCGGCTTTGGACAAGTTGTCCACCGACCAGCGGCTAGCATTAACGCTGGTGGCCATAGAAGGCAGAACTTATGCCGAGGCCGCAGAAATACTGGAAGTGCCTGTGGGGACGATCATGAGTCGAATCGCCAGGGCAAGGAAACATTTATTAGTGATCTACGGGAACGTAGACCAGACCGTAGAAAAGAGTAGACCGTAGAAGAGAGTGGGGTTGGAACATGAGTGAACACAAGCATGAATTGCTTAGTCAGTACCTGGACGGGGAGCTAGGGGCTTCTGAGGTACTGGAGTTGGAGCGTGCGCTAGATGGGGATCTGGCGCTGCGCACTCGCTTGGAGCAAATGCGTTCCATTGATTCCTCGCTAAGAAATGCCTTTAAAGGGGACGTCGCAAGCGCTGTTCCGACGCATATTACGCAAATGTTAGCTCCACAGAGCAACGTGGTGGCATTTCCTACACAGGCTTCCAAGACAAAAGCCAAGGCAAACTGGGGTTTGGCAGTGGCCGCGTCGCTAATGGCTGCGTCTGGCTTACTAGTATTTCAACAGGCTCAGGTAGCCAGCGTCGATCAAGGTATGGATGTACTTATTGCTCAGGAGTTAGAGCAGGCACCCTCTTCCGCCGACGGCTGGAATCTTCTGGCAGACGGACGGGAAATACGGCCGGTTTTGAGTTTCCACAGTAAAGACAATGGCTGGTGTCGCGAGTTCTTACTCAACGATCAGGGCGCACAGCAAAGAGGTGTCGCCTGTAAGAGTGAAAACCTATGGGTGAGCGCAGTTATCGGACCTATCGATACACAGTTCACCGACGCTGCGACCGACTATCGCCCTGCTGGATCAAATGATTTGGATTCGATTCAGGCATTTGTAGATTCCCAGGCAGATGGTATTCCTCTAGGACTTAGCGCTGAGGCCAAGTTGATAGAGGCCGGATGGAAGTAAGCTAATAGAGACGGCTGCTTCCGCTGGGAAGTAGCTTGATACTGACGGTCTCGCCGTTACATCTCACCGAAGAAGGTCGCACTAGCGGCCTTTTTTGATCGCGGTACAAACTCACTGAATACAACCGAACTCTCGCGAATCGATCGAAAAATCTCGCGTTGCGATGTAAGTTTGGAATAAATTAGGAAAGAAGATAAGAGGCAGAGCCCACCGCCACAAAGTGACGATGGGCTCTGAAGCCTGAAGCGCCAGAGCCGAGGCGCTAACCTTACTCGCTCTGGGTAGGGCATCAGAAAGACAAAGTGTTTCTCGGATTATGCATAAGTGGAATGACCACTCAACAACAGCAAAATCCGGGAACAAACCAAAAAAACGAAGGCGGGTATGTCCAACAATAAATCTCCCCGTCATGTTGAGAGATTCAAAGCTTTCCGCTACCCACTTCCAGCGGTTTCACTCCGTTCCTGTATAGATGACGGACTAGCGCGAGAAATTATTCCCTCGATTAACAAAAAAATTCAATTATTTTCGGAAAAGTTCGGAGATGCCCGTCTTTACTGGGCTGTAGGCTGACATAAGCGGTGAAAAGATTGTAAATTCAGCGGAGCATGAGGGTAAAAACCCTCAACTCGCCGCTGCTAACAACTCGTCTCTAAGGGTATTTTTCTTGACCTTGCCGCTGGGCGTCCTGGGCAGATCATCCACCAAAATGACCCGCTCTGGGATCTTCTGGCGAGCGAGCCCCAGAGATTCGGTGAAACGCGCAATTTCCGCCTGATCCAGATTATGCTGGTCTGATATGGGTATCACATAAGCGCACACGCCCTCTCCCAAGCGCTCATGAGGCATCGCAACAATAGCAACCTCACGAATATCGGGGTGCTCGTGCAGTGCATCCTCGATTTCCTTGGCGCTGAGATTCTCTCCGCCGCGAATAATGATGTCTTTTTTCCGATCCGTGATTAGGATGCCGCCCTCGGGAGTACGCTGACCTATATCACCTGTTAGGAAAAACCCCTCGCTGGTATGGGCTTCGCGATTCTGTTGTTCATCCGCATAACCCAAAAACATGCCCGGTCCTCTTGCGGCAATCTCACCGTCGACTCCGACACCAACCTCCGCACCACTATCATCCAGAATTTTGACCTCATAGCCCCAAATCTCACCGTCTGTGGTCGCTGCCAGCTCCGGGTTATCCCGCCAGCCCAAGCTAATAACAGGAGCCTCCGTGCTGCCATAAACACGCACAGTTACGCAGTTGTCGAACACTTCGTAGGCCCGCAGAATCAATTGCGGAGGCACCGATGCCCCGCCGCATGAAAATTGCCGCAAGCTGGGCAATCCATCTCCTCTGGCCTCCGCTGCATCCAGCAATTCGACTAAAAATGGTGTGGCACCGACAGTCATACTGCCTTTAACCCGGTTGATAAAATCCACCGCGGCGTTTGCATCCCAGCGCTCCATCAGCGCAGAACGCGCTTCGCTGACAAAGGGAAAACTCAAGCCGCTGCTATAGCCCGTAATGTGGGTAATAGGCGATGGCATAATCATGACATCATCCGGGCCAGTGCCGCTGTGTTCGATGGAGTTATCCGAAATTCGGATCAGGGTGTTGTGACTGTGCAGCACCGCTTTGGGAAAACCAGTAGTACCCGAGGTGTAAAGGCGGCATTTGACACTATTCGGGTCGACCTTGAGAAGACTGGTCTCATCAATGGGCTCGTTTTCAACCAGAGTTTCGTAGCGCAACACGCCCTCAATCTCACTCTCTGCTCGCAGCGTGACAATGTAATCCAGGTCGGGTAGTTCAGCGCCTAAGCCCTTAACCATCGAAACATAGTCTACATTGCGGTATTGGTCGGGGACAAAAATTAGGCGAGTTTGTGCGTCTTTAAGAATGAATCGCAGTTCCGCATCTCGATAGATAGGCACGATGGGATTAACCACAAGCCCCAACGCAGCGGCTGCGATATCCAACGCAGCCCCTTCGCGCCAGTTCGGGAACTGAAAGCTGATGACATCGCCAGACTCCAGCCCCAATGCGCGCAGGCCGCTGGCCAGGCGGCTGGCTTCATCGGCAATCGCTGCGTAGGTCGCATCCGGCTCTCGTTCCAGATAAATAGCCACTCTATCCGGCATTTCCCTGGCTTTTTGAAAGGCGAGTTCCGCGACAGTAGTATTGCGCCACGTGGCCGCATCTCTTTCGATGCGGCGGGAATAACTCGCTGTACTCATCGATTCATGTACTTGTCGAGGGTCTGGTGAAAGTGCCGAATTCGAACTTCCTGATAATTCGCCAGTGTGATCGTTCCCTTCTTCGACGCCTTCATGCCCTTCTGAACCTGAGGCAGGTTGGAGCCATCCTGATCAAAAATTCTCGCGAGCCCCTCGCCCATGACCTCATTGGCATCAGAGAAAGGCTGATCGGCGGTCAGCCTAAAGGTGGGTGCGTCAGCAGGACGTTCCTCACCCTTGGGGAATCGGCTCAAAATGAAGATATCCATAATGCAGCTTTCATGATCATCGCCATTCGGCCGGTGCCGATAGGTCAGGTTAGGCAGGAATCCCGCCCAAGGTGCGAAATTGGGAAACAGCAGATACAGGATTGAGTCCATAATCTCGCTTTTGGTGGCAAACTTCTCCAGATCGAGGCCAGACTGCTCGGAAAAATCCGCGTAGTTCAACGTGGCGACGCGGTCACGGGCCAATTCCTTCTCGTCGCCCGAATCTGCCACGTTCTTGGCAACCAACGATGAGGTACCCAACATGGTGTCCAAGCAGTCCTGCTCGGTGTACTGGTCTGCATGGGTTGGGTTGATAGTCCCGGAAGTGGTGATGGTGCGACTCACATTGTCGCCCCAAACATCGTACTGAGAGTTATCAATGCCCTGATAGGCCATGATCTGCGGGTGCGTTGCAACGGCGTGATAGGACTCGATAAACGCTTCCACCACCGCTTTCCAGTTTGCGTTAATAACCTTTTCTACGTGCATGGTTATGTAGGTGTCCTGGGGCGCCCAGCGATCGAAATGCTCGGGTAAAACCCCAAGATACTCGCGGAAATTCTCTGGCTCGCCGGCCATACTAATAAAGATCCAACCACCCCAGGTTTCTATGGATACCTCTGGCAGGCTGAACTTATCGCACTCGACATGGGCAAAATCCCATTGGCCAGGCATTTCCCTGAAACTACCGTCAAGTTCCCAGGTAAAGCCATGATAGGGGCAGCGCAACTCGGTGGAATTACCGGCTCCACGTTTCAGAGCGCGGCCCCTGTGCAAACAGGAATTATGGTAGCCTTTGAGCTGTCCATCAGGCGTACGTGTGATCAGGATTGAATCATTGACAATATCGTAAACAAAATAGTCACCGACTTCTGACACCTGGCTTTCACGACAGGCCATCTGCCAGGTTTGCCGCCACACTTTTTCTACTTCGAGGTCGAAGAACTCTCGGGACGTCCAACGCGATATGGGGATATCTTCCGACCCCAGATAAGTAGAGGTGTCTTCGCGCAGTGATGCCGGCACGTCCACAGTTTCTCTATCGAGTAAATCCTGATAGGACTCGCCCGGGAAACGGGCAACAATATGGTCATCCTTGGCACTGTCCGACATAACAATTTCCCGCCACTTTGTTGTTGATTAGAGGTATAAGACTAATACAGAAAGACATTATGGTAACAGCAAGCAAATCTATAAAACAGTACGGATTGTTTCTTTTTATCTGATCTGACTGTAAGCTGACAACACCACGAATTTGGGAGATTAATTATGGGCTACAGAAATTCTATCGAAGACGAATTGGCTATACAGGATTTGGGCGCGCGCTATGTCGATGCGGTCAATCGCCTGGATGGGCAAGCATGGCAGGCAACCTGGGCTAAGGACAGCACCTGGCTGATCATGGACCAGGAGATTAAGGGTAGAGACAATATATTCGAGTTTTGGACCCAAACTATGACGATGTTTGATTTCGTCATTATGTCCCTGAACTCCGGCACAGTTGATATCGTAGGTGATCGCGCGAGTGGCCGCTGCTACATGACTGAGTATATTAGTATGAAGGACGCCGGGCCGATGACGACTCAGGGCGTATATAACGACACCTTCATCAAAGAGGACGGCGAATGGTTGATCGCTTCCCGGGGCTACCATGTGCTGTATCAGGGCCCTGCAGATTTGAGCGGTACTTACGAGCCTTATCCCGGGGATTAAGTTCTAGTAAGAACACACCAGGAACGTCGGCCCCCGAAGACCGGCCCTGAAAACGCACTCTTTAGATACTTCGGCAGTAGACGGAGAGCTTGGAAGCCTGATTAGGGTTGGCAAACCGTCGAGCGCATGGATGCGCGAGCCGAGCCCACATGGACGTGTTTACGGCGTGTTTGCAAACCCTAATCAGGCTTCCGAGCGACCCGGAACTTTTTAAAAACACTAAAATGGCAGTTCTAAATTAGTTGGGGCCGCCGATTGCCACTATCTCCTGTCCAGGCACGCCGAGATCCCATCCCTGGGGGCTTGGCGTCAGCATCCATGCTGCCGACAGCCTTGACAGGAGATAGTAACAACCGGCTCTCTATCCCGAAGTTTTTCGCGCTTAAGTAGTCGACCCTGAAAAACGCTTAACATGTTGATTGTATTAGATAATACTGGGTATTTGTGAGATGATTTCGACCAGTTTCAAGCCTATTTGGCACTTAATCCGGTCGAAACAAAGGTGGCTCTCGATGAAAGATTCTTCCCCCGATCACCATCAAATGAGTTTTATGGCTGCTGGGTTGATGGATCAACTCAATCCGAAACACCCTCTGTTACATCTTGCGCGAACCATACCCTGGGACTTTTTTGAATCGGAGTTCGCTCCCTTGTATGCGGCAACTGGCAGGCCTGCCAAACCCGTACGCTTGATGGTGGGTTTATCTATTCTCAAGCATATGGAAAATGTCAGCGATGAGGTTATCGTGCAACACTGGGTACAAAACCCGTATTACCAGGCATTTTGCGGGGAGGTTGAATTCCAGTGGTCATTCCCTTGTGACCCATCCGATCTGGTGTACTTCCGCAAGCGAGTCGGCGAAAAGGGATTTGAAAAAATATTGGCATCCTCTATCACCATTCATGGTGAGAAAGCGGTCGAAGAGGAAGTCTGTATTGACACCACAGTACAGGAAAAAAACATCACCTTTCCCACCGATGCAAAGTTGTACCGAAAGATTATTGTTCGTTGCCTGAAATTGGCCAGGAAAGAAGGGATAACACTTCGCCGCAGTTATGCCAAGGAAATTAAGCAAAGAAAACTGGAATGTCGTTTTGCGGGACATCCCGGGAACCGTGCCAAGGCCCGCAAAGCCGTTAAGCGGCTAAAGACCATTGCCGGTCGTTTAGTGCGGGAATTGGAGCGTAAACTGCCACTCGACATTCTGGAAAAGCTGGCAGAGGACTTTGCACTATTCCATCGTGGACTGAACCAGAAGCGAGGGGATACGAACAAGCTGTACAGCTTGCACGAACCCCATGTCTACTGCATGAGTAAAGGCAAAGAGCATAAGCGCTATGAATTTGGCACCAAGGTTTCTATCACGACAACTCGGGATTCAAAAATCATTGTTGGTGCCATGGCCTTTGATACGAACAAATTTGATGGTCATACGCTGCCGGAGGTGCTGTTGCAATTGAAGCGGCTTAACAAACTGAAACCGGCCGTTGGCTTATGTGATCGGGGTTACAAAGGGAAGAAAAAGATCAATGACACGCGGATCATAATGCCCAGCACAGGTACTCGGGATACGGATAGTGCCTACCAGGTGCTGATGCGGAAACGTTTTAGAAAGCGGGCTGGCATAGAGCCGGTGATCGGCCACCTGAAGTCGGATCATCGATTGAACAAAAGTTATCTCAAAGGATTTGAAGGCGACCAGATTAACGTACTGATGGCTGCTGCTGCGTTTAACTTCAGGAAGTGGATGAGATTGTTTTTATTGGCCCCGAAAACGGCTTCCTTATGGAGTCGTTTAACGCAGTTTATTATCAAGCCACGGCATTACGGCGATGCCGTGATGGCCAATTAGGCTTTTTCAGGGTCGACTAAATATACCCATATCACTGAAAAGTACTTTAACGCCTCACCAGTTAAGTTTTTTGAGGATGCAAAAAGCGTGGTCAGTATTGCCAGTGAGGCCTTAAAACAGTTAGACGACATAGAAGACCTTATTCTAGAGTCGCTAACCGAGAAGATCCATGACGGGTATAACATCGAGCACCATCACAGCGGCCTGGCAGGCTTCACGCCGGAACAGGTATTCACGGGAAGTTATCACGAGGTTGCCGCACAGAAACAACGCGTGCTTGATGAACGCTATGCGCGTAATCCTGAGCGTTTTGTACGTGGAAAACCAACGGTACCCATGCCGCCAGAAACGGTGGCCATTAATCCGATTCTTGAAACCGGCGATGACACCATTACCGATGATCGCGTTAACTTCCCAACGCTGACAGCCGCTGGCTACGTGAAATAGAGGTTATCTTTGAAATGACTGTCCATATGAGGTTGACACCTTCCGGGTCACCAAAGACCTTCGGCCATTCAGAGAAGCTCAGGTTGGTCGTAATCACAATACTGGTGCGCTCATACAGGAAGCTAGTTAGTGCCTATCCATAAATGGATGTTTTTCTAAAAAACCATCCCGTTTTAGTCTTTACGTTCCGGCCCACAATGCTACCGGCTTTTAGCGGCCATAAAATCACGAGAATCATTGCTTAAAGGTCCATTATCCTGAATTCGGATCGCAGAAATACGCTGTACTACCCATAAGCCTACAAATATTTCCTATCCTGGGCCAGCTTCGAGCTTAGCCGGAGTCAAGTCTCGCCAAACGCATCAGGTTGTAACTCAGAACTGATGACCAGACATAGGCTTTAAAGCCATCAAGGCCTTTCCAATTGGCCTTCGTTGCACCGAATGCTCTCTTTAGCTCTGAGATATTCCCTTCGACGCCCGCCCGGAAAGTAAGCGCCCCTAAATCAGCACCTATTTTTTTGTAAGAGTTCCCGCCAGACTTTCTCCTGATAACCACACAGGAGCAAATCATGAACGATATCACTCAGCCCCAGCCACAAGGTATTGACTGGAAGCAGCAAATACAAACCTGGAAACTGTCGGGCTTGTCCCAGACCCGGTTTTGCAAACACAATCACCTGACTTACCATCGCTTTGTGTACTGGCGTCGGAAGTTTGACGATACCATCCGTGTGTCTTCTATAAAACAAGACCAAGGTGGCTTTGCCGCAGTGAGTGTCAGACCTGACGCCGATCGGGGGCTAACCTTGTCACTGCCCAACGGATTCATTGTGCGAGGTATCTGTGCCGATAACGTGCCGGTGGTGCGCCAGCTACTGGAGCAGCTGTGACTACTCGCTATTTCCGTCCGGCCGATGACATGTCGCGGATCTACCTGTACCGGGACCCAGTAGACTTTAGAAAAGCCAGTGCAGGGCTGGCTGCCATCGTTGAGCGAGAGCTGGGCCACAATCCCTTCGACGGCGGCCTGTACGCCTTCACCAACCGGCGGCGCAACAAGATCAAGTGCCTGTACTGGGAAGATAATGGCTTTGTGCTCTACTACAAGGCCCTTGCCGAGGAGAAATTCCGCTGGCCTCGCCGTGGTGATGAAGTTGTTTCACTGACAGGACAACAGATCAATTGGCTGCTCGACGGGTACGACATCATGCTGATGACCGGGCATAAAAAATTGCATTATGAGTCTGTATTTTAAAGCTTTTTGTCGCCATGAATGTTATAATTACGCCATGCAATCGGCGATAAAAAAGCAACAAAAAAAAGGGTGTTACGAGAACTTATCCGTCGCTGAATTACTTGTTGCCCTCGCCGTAAAAGACCAGATTCTTGAAGATAAATGTTTGCTTCTCGAAGAAAAAAACGAGGTTCACCAGAAACACCTCGGCGACAAAAACCACATCATCCTTGAACAGGGTAAACGCATTGTCCTGCTCGAAGAATACTTGCGCCTGGCCACGGTACAGAAATTCGGAGCCAGTAGTGAGAAACTGGCGTTTCAGTCTGATTTGTTCGATGAGGCTGAAATCGAAGTCGCCCTGAGTGAGCTCGAAGAGCAACTGCCTGAAGAAGACCGGGTTCGGCCTCGAAAGAAAAAAAGAAAGCGCGGGTTTAGCGACAAGCTGCAACGGGTGCAGATACACCTCACACTTTCAGATGAGGAAAAGGATGGGGCCACCAAAACATTCTTCACCAAGGTCAAGGAGGAGCTGGAGTTTATTCCCGCCCAGGTCAAGGTGTTGGAATACTGGCAGGAGAAGGCGGTATTCAATATTGACGGTGAAGATGTCATTGTCGCCGCACAGCGCCCCGCTCATCCGCTGGGGAAATGCTTTGCCAGTCCTGCATTGCTGGCCTACATCATTGCCTCCAAATACGCCGATGGACTGCCGCTATACCGCCTGGAGGGGATGCTCAAGCGTTACGGCGGTGATATCAGCCGCTCCAACATGGCCCACTGGATTGTACGGCTTCAGGATGTATTCCAGCCCTTGATCAACTTGATCCGGGAGGTTCAGCTTGAGGGGAATTACCTGCAGGCGGATGAGACGCGCATACAAGTGTTGAAGGAAACGGGCAAAACGGCCCAATCGGATAAATGGATGTGGGTGATACGCGGCGGCCCACCGGATAAACAATCAGTGCTGTTCGAATACGACCCCTCACGTGCTGGCGCGGTGGCGGAGCGCCTGCTGGATGGCTTTGGTGGTGTGTTGCAGGCCGACGGCTATTCCGGTTACAGCAAGGTGTGCCGGATAGCGGGCATTACCCGAATTGGATGCTTTGACCATGCCCGGCGCAAGTTCGTTGAAGCCAGCCGGGCGGCGGAAACCAGGAGCACCCAAAAGAAAGTGGGGCAACCCACCAAGGCTGACGTTGCACTCAGTAAAATACGAAGGCTGTATGCGATAGAGAAATCGATCAAGGATCTGGAGCACGACAAGAAAAAACAGGCAAGGCAGTCACTCAGCGTGCCGATTCTCGAGGACCTGAAGCCATGGCTGGAGAAGAACGTCAGCCGGGTGCCCAAAGATAGCCTGACCCACAAGGCCATAACGTACACACTGAACCAATGGGAGTACCTGATTGGCTATTGCGAGGACGGCCAGTTGAATATCAGCAATGCGCTGGCTGAGAATGCGATCAGGCCCTTTGCGGTTGGTCGGCGCGCCTGGCTATTCGCAGATACCTCCCGCGGGGCCCGAGCCAGTGCGACCTGTTATAGTTTAGTGGAATCGGCAAAGGCGAACGGCCTGGAACCTTATGCTTACCTCCAGCATGTGCTGGCGCACATTGCGGCGGCAGATACGGTGGAAAAGCTTGAAGCATTACTGCCCTGGAACATGGAAATCGAAGAGTAACGGCGAAGTAAAGCGATCTACTGTCTAGCGGCTCGCAGACAAAATCAATAGGGTCGATTTAAGTGCGCTTACCCCGGAAATGGCGCAATCGAGTAAACCGACCGGCTTATGAAAGGCCACACGCTTAAACCTTCTCAGATACAAACATTTCTTTCTTCGGCGGATTCAAGTCGCTAGTGCAATCGGTGGGTTGATCCCAAACAGTACTTGGTTGGGGGTTTTAAAGTCCAGACATTTTCTTGGCCGGTTGTTAAGTTTATCAAAGATTCTCTGGACACACTCCGGCGTCATATCATCAAAGCTAGATCCTTTCGGGGCGTATTGGCGGATCAGACCATTTGTATTCTCATTCAATCCCCGCTCCCATGAATGGTAAGGGTGCGCGAAGTAGCTTTCAGCCTGCAGCTGTTGGGCGATAACCTCGTGTAAGGCAAACTCCTTGCCGTTATCATAGGTCAGTGTTTCTACCGGGGCGGCTAAGGGGGAAAGCGCCCCAAGTATCGCTTCCTTGACGGCCTTCGCCGTTTTATTGGGGGCCAGGGCGATCACTGTGAAACGTGTCTTTCTCTCAACAGCCGTCATCAGTACGGAGCCACCCAAGCGCCCAATGATAAGGTCCATTTCCCAATCACCAATACGCTTGCGCTCATCAACAATCGCTGGACGCTCGTCGATACTTACCCGGTTCTTTAGCTGCCCGCGCTTGTCTGGGCTCCCGTAACGCTTCTTACGTTTCTTTTGGCAGCGCAAGTGGGCATGGAGGTCGCCCCCGGCCTTCTTGTCGATCAGAATGTACTGATAAATCCATTCTGGACTAACAGATTGCAGGATTGATTTTGCTAGCCAACCGCTGATCTGCTCTGGACTCCATTCCTCCCTCAGTAGCGATTCAACCCGCTGCCAGGTTATCTCTGTAATACGTGTATGGGTGTGGTGATGCTGCCGTTCAGTGGCAAAACGCTGGGCCTGCTGGGGCCTATAACCACGCAAGCCCGTATTGCGACCAAGCTCTCTGCTAATTGTCCCAGGGCTTCGTCTAAGCTCTCTGGCTATGGCTTTTTGTGTAAAACCAGCTTTTAAAAATGCTTCAATCTGGTATCGTTCGTATTCGGTCAACTGTGTATAGTTCATGTGTAATTTCCTTGGTCGAGAAAATGGCACTGGATTGTACCAGTTGGCCACCTGCTCTAGAAATTGCACTTATGACTTGAATCTAAGTTCCCTTAAAACCCGTCTAAATTTTCTATGTTGTAAGGGGTGATACTGTTTTTGATTCGACCTGTTATGAGTTAAATATTTCATCGTATTTATTTTCGATAATCTGTATTTCTTTATCGGTCAGTGCTGAAAATTCTTTTTCGCGCGCACGCTTTGAAAACGTGCCATTATTTTGGTTTAGAAATCGGATAAGTAAATCAACTAGCTTATTGGGCATATCAATGTAGTTCTTGATGAAGTTGTTCAGGAGGTCGTATTTTGCGTGGTAGTCAACTTCTTCCGGTAGTGTTTTGTTGACGGTTTCTTCGACGCATTCAAAGAAAAACTCGGCCTGTTTTGTTGCATCAAAAAAACGGTACAGGTCGATGGTGTCGTTTAGGACATCGACATTTCCCTTGTCAGTTGGTCGCCATTCGATTAAATCAAGTCTGGGTTTGGAATAATGTTCCAATGTTTGTCTGTATTCATCGATACGATCTAGAATAACAGCGGATACGGGAAAGACCAGTCCCTTCGGGACAAACTGTTTTTCAGCCAAAATATGATGAAATAAATAACGATGAATACGCCCGTTGCCGTCTTCAAATGGATGAATAAAAACAAAACCAAATGCAATAAGGCTTGCCATAAGTACAGCGTCATAATCGCTATCACTTAACAGTTGGGCTGTTTCTATTAATCCTGTCAGAAGGCTTTCTACGTCCTCTGCGCGGGCTAAGATATGTACGGGCATTGGCATGCCAGTGGTGCGGTCATGATCACCAACAAACCCTCCTTCAACGCGACATCCAGGAATAATGAAGCGATTATCGGCAATGACAACGGATTGCAGGTATTCAAATTCATCCACACTTAATGGGCGTTGTCCGGCTTCGCCAATGATCTTCCCCCAGCGTTCAATGCGATTATGTGGCGGGGTTTCGCCTTCAATGGTATAGGATGCCTTGGAGTCTTTGAGTAGTAGGAATGCGGATGCACGACTCAATAAGTCTGCATGGGTTTTGCCGATATGATGGATTGCTGCATGCGAAAGATTCATCGCTATAAACTGATCAAGTTTTTCCGTTCGTCGAATCAGCGGGCAAAATTCACGGGTTCCCGGCAAATTGTTACGTACCCGGTGGCGTTTGGAATCACGGGGAGTTGCTGCATATTGTAATTTGTCGTTGATTAGCGGAACAAAGTTTCCCCGAGTGGCATCCTCTAATTCGAGTGTAGTATTGCTCAGCCACTCATACAGGAACCATAAGCGTCGGCTATAGGAACCGGTAGGTTCTGATCGAACAATATTAGTCATTTCCTGAGGGGCAATGTCATCAAATAGAGCGCTGAGAATGGCCAGATCAATGCCTTCATATTTGAGGGCAAAGGTAAGATGGCCATGCAGCGTGTCTTCGGGCTTATGGCGTGGTGTCAGAAGTTGCCAGCGGCCTTTATTGATCTTTTTGTGCTTGGTGCCAATAGCGAAAAGGGAGTCCGGTGCGGGTACAGATAGCCCGTGCCCCGCAATCAGCGCCGCATACCCTGCATAGCTTTCACTGTTTCCCAGAGCGGGGAAAGTATGAAAAACCCTTATTCTTTGTGATTTTTGATTATATACGGGCATTTTTGCGAATTGTGTTTTAGTTGTGATTTTTTACAGCATGGCATGAAAAACCATTATCGTCTATGAAAAGCAGTTGTAAATTATAGATTACGTGAAAATTGATATATTTATAGGTCTTTTCTGCCCGTACCGTTGATTGTTATTTTTTAACCTCAGATTGCCCATTATCGAGACATTGAATATTTTCAGGAGAAATATCAGTGTTTCAAGTGACTGGGCGCTATGCACTACTAATAACGTGTGCGATAACAGGATTTGTCTCTTATGCCGATGAGGTTGCTGTTCCTCATTCCACTGTTGTCATTACGTCAGACCAATTTCCCCTTTCGGGTGTCACCGTTCCTCATCAACTGTTTAATTTGGACGCTGTTGATCGTATTGAGCAGCGCTTAGGCAAAAACTTACCCGCTGATGAAGATAAGGCCTTGGCTCTTATGAAGCAGCGTATTGCGGGCGTTGGGCAGTCACAATTAAACAAGGAATTGCGTGAGGCTTATCAGGCATTAATCCTCTCGATGAAATACGGCCTAGATCGTTACCCCGCTGTTATTTTTGACCAGCAGGTGATTGTTTACGGGGTGACGGATCTGTACGCGGCAACAAAACGGTATCGCCACTGGTTGAAAGAAACGCAGGAGGTGGTTGCTGATGACTAAGTGTGCGTGGAAAGGCTTTAGCACCGGATTGATAATTCTCTTGTTGTCGAGTCACAGGCTACAAGCCGTAGAATTAGAGCCAACAACATTAACGCTAAGCGACATTACCGGCGCAATGACATTGGATCAAACATGCCTAAATTATTGTATTACCGGCGTGTGTGTTTGGCTGAGATGCACATATTACGATTGTGAGATTGAAACCAGCATCCGGGTGAGTCATTACAACCCCGATCTTATTGTCAGTGTTTACGATGAGCCAGGTGATAATCCGTGGGAAGAAGCGCAATCAATATACGGCTCATTAGAGAGTCAGGCAACAAATAGTGTTGTTGGCTTGTTTCATGATGCGCTGGTGGGTGGAGGGCATCGTGTTGAAGGCGGTAACCCTAATACCGACCACAGCTTGCGGTTTAAAGAAGCCACAGCAATTGGTCACCCGTTTAGTTCATTAACGGATTCAATAGCGGACAGTGGTTATTACTGTCCTTCAGAAGCGGAATCAATGGAGCCTTACCTGTCAACGGGGCTTGATGCGTTGACATGGCGTTTAGGGCTACCGGAGATGCTCTATTTGATTAACTTGTTGCCGGGTCGTCGTGTTCGGTTCCGGCATTCAGCAGCAATGGGGGCCGGTGTGGCCTCGCACCGGTTTTATCAATCAGAAAGATGATGTGAAAGCTGCCGCTGTTGTTGCACAGCGTGTGGGTAATATCGTGACGCAAACCCAGCAACCGCATGTTTATAACCCGCTGAATGGCAATAACTACAACCGCACCTGGCTGCCCGGTGAGTTGGTTGAGAACAACCCGGATACGGGGGTATGGCAAATGCTGGCTCCCAAAGTCGATACGCAGTGTTATGCCTTTGGTGAAAACGATGTGTATTCACAGTCTTGGTCTACGGGCAGGCAATCGGAAGACAACCGTTATGCCTTTGCGCTGTGGCGGCCTTATGAGTGTTGCGAAGCCAAAGGTGCTTATCTATTTACTGTGCCGGTGGAGGTGTATTTATGAACAATATAAAACCACGCATCTGTTCAGCGTTGTCATGATTACCTTATGGTTATTGGTCTTTCTCTTTGTGTTATGTGCTCTTCTGTGTTGGCTGAAGAAGCGCCTAACGATGATAGTTTGTTTTACTACAAAACAGGCGGTGGTCGAGATATAAGTATCCCGCCCCAGTTGACCATTACGACTATTGATTTTTCATTGAACTTGCAAGCCTCTGCACTCAGTTGCAGTGGTTTTGATCCGATGGTGGCGATTAGAAGTTCAATGGGAAATATTCGCAACGGTTTGGATAACGCTGTGAATGCCATTGAGCTGGCAGCGGCTGCCGCCATTGCCAACTTGCCCGGTTATATTCTACAAAAAGCCAATCCGGGTTTATACGACTTATTTCAAAATGCGTTGTTACGTGCCAATGAAGCTTTTTCGTTAGCGACCAAAAGTTGCGAGCGTATCCAGTATGAAATTAGCCAAAACGTCAATCCCTATGATGAGTGGATTACGATGAGTTGGGGTGATTCATGGAAGCAATCGGTGGGTGTGGGTGGTGCCAATATACACGATGCGGTAGAGGATGCCGAAGACGCGCCAGAAGACGGTATTGAATGGGTAGGGGGGCATCCGCCAGGGCGGTGCTAACCAGCCGCCTATTCATGTGCTGTCCGATGTGGCCAGTGCAGACTTGAATATTTTGTCGCAGCGCTCGCCTGAAACTCAAAGTGATTTGCCCGGCAGTGCGCCGTTGTATCGGCATTTTACGGGGCCGAATGAGGTGGATGAGTGGATTAATGAGGTGCTGGGTGAAATTGAAGCGGGTTTGTGTGAAACCTGTCGTCGAGGCGCTCGTCCTGGTAAGGGTCTAATGCCCCATATAGAACAAACCACAGAAGATATTATCCCGTTATTAGTGAGTTTAGTCGTTGGTGCAACGCAGCCCACCCGTGAGCACTTGGAGGACGTTGAAGCCCCCGGTATTGCGATCACCTTGCAAGTTGTTTTAGCCATTCGCAATCTGCCGCCGCAAGAACAATCGATTTTGATTAATAAATTTTCACAGGAAATCGCTGAGGCGCGAGTGATGGAAGAGGCGATGATTATCCGCCGATTATTATTGGCCGGTCGTAAAGAGGGTTATGTGGCCGCGAACAAAATTGCCCAGAATGAAATTACGTTGGCATTGGATGAATTGGACAGTGAAATCCGCAATGTTATTTTTGAAAAAGACATACGCAATCAATTTGTTACTTCCACCGTGATTGGGTTGTTGCTGCGAGACAATGCGACCCGTCAATCGTCAGTGAATACACCGGCAGCGGTGTCATCGGATTCTCGACCCCTCAAAAATGGCGGGGTGCAATAATGAAATTCACAACCCTAAAAGGGCAATGTCTGTTGTGGCTTTGGACGCTGATGGGGTTTGTTGTGTTACTGGCCGTCGGGTTTGTGGTGGCACTATGGATGGGGGATGGGCATCAAGCTGTTCAGCAGAAATTTAATCAATTACCTTGGGCCTTGTGGCGAGGTTTTGGTTATGGCGTATTACTGTTGTCATGGCCTCGTTTAGTTAGACTCCTCATCAATTACCGCCAGTCCACATGCCGTGGGCAATCCATGAGTCGTCGGCCACTCATCATCTTGATCGTGCTGTATGAGCTGCTACTGGTTCAAAACCCCTTGGCCGCATTATTCCGGTGGGTGGGGTAGACGATGGCCGTTGATAGCACGCTTGAGTTATTCACTACCTTGTTTGGTTGGCTGTTTTACAACAGCATCCGGGATGTGCTGGTGGCGACTGGCATGGTGTTTTTACCGTTTCCGGGTATCTTGCTGGATACGATTATTCGCTCTTATGCGGGGGAAGATGCGCAAGAAGCGGGTAATACCACGTTGCGTATTATTGAAGTCGAGTTTTTTGTGGCGTTCTTTGTCATCGTGATTGCCGCTGTACCGGCTACGCCGTTGAATGCGGTGGATTTGTCTTTTACGCCGCGTGCTTTGATTGGCTCGCCTGCACAACCTGTGGCAACAGTAAATAATTCCCGTACCACCTATGGTGGTGGTATCTCGTTCAATGGTGCGCCCGCAACGGTGAAAGTGCCGGTATTCTGGTTCGCTGTGATGAGCTTTAGTTCAGGGTTTAAACCGTGCGGTGATGGAGTCAGTGCCACCGACTTTAAAGAAAGAAATCTCGGCGGGCTTGCCCCCGAGTCAAGGTAGATAGAGGTTAGGAAATTCCGGTTGGCCGAAGGCCAATCGCATTGGGCGTAAGCTCGGTCGCTTGCGGCCGAGTAGCCCTTTGCGAAGGAATTTTCTTTTTACGCAGGTGGGGGAGGCACTGAATGTCAGTGTGGATACTGCCAGAATCATTGGTTATGGCATTCTTGGTTTGTTGTTGGAAGTTAGTACGCTAGGCATGATTAGTTTGGTGCAAGTGTTTAGAGCCGATATGAAGGAGGGTGGTCGAGCGAATAGTGATGCAAAAGGGGCTTTTATCCACAATAGTGACCAACTGAACCTGACAGGACAGCAAGCGGTTATCCAGTTAATCTGCTATATATTGAGTGGGGAGGTGCCGCCTGTAGTTCGTAAGCTCAGAACAGCTGATTATGGTGTCGATCACAGTGTTATCCAGCAAATACTGAAAAACCTCCATGCGATTGGGTTGCTGGAAGACGGCAAAAGAAATAGCTATAAACTCAGAGAAGGGCTTAAGCTAAATGATATGCATGAAGAGAAGACGCAATAAGGCCTCTGAGGTCTACTTCACTTACGTTTGGAGCCAGTTGTTCAGTACCAAAATTATAAAAGAACTCTCGGCTAGCATGGCAGCCTCTATAACAGGGCGGATTCAAGTCGCTAGTGCAATCGGTGGGTTGATCCCAAACAGTACTTGGTTGGGGGTTTTAAAGTCCAGACATTTTCTTGGCCGGTTGTTAAGTTTATCAAAGATTCTCTGGACACACTCCGGCGTCATATCATCAAAGCTAGATCCTTTCGGGGCGTATTGGCGGATCAGACCATTTGTATTCTCATTCAATCCCCGCTCCCATGAATGGTAAGGGTGCGCGAAGTAGCTTTCAGCCTGCAGCTGTTGGGCGATAACCTCGTGTAAGGCAAACTCCTTGCCGTTATCATAGGTCAGTGTTTCTACCGGGGCGGCTAAGGGGGAAAGCGCCCCAGGTATCGCTTCCTTGACGGCCTTCGCCGTTTTATTGGGGGCCAGGGCGATCACTGTGAAACGTGTCTTTCTCTCAACAGCCGTCATCAGTACGGAGCCACCCAAGCGCCCAATGATAAGGTCCATTTCCCAATCACCAATACGCTTGCGCTCATCAACAATCGCTGGACGCTCGTCGATACTTACCCGGTTCTTTAGCTGCCCGCGCTTGTCTGGGCTCCCGTAACGCTTCTTACGTTTCTTTTGGCAGCGCAAGTGGGCATGGAGGTCGCCCCCGGCCTTCTTGTCGATCAGAATGTACTGATAAATCCATTCTGGACTAACAGATTGCAGGATTGATTTTGCTAGCCAACCGCTGATCTGCTCTGGACTCCATTCCTCCCTCAGTAGCGATTCAACCCGCTGCCAGGTTATCTCTGTAATACGTGTATGGGTGTGGTGATGCTGCCGTTCAGTGGCAAAACGCTGGGCCTGCTGGGGCCTATACCACGCAAGCCCGTATTGCGACCAAGCTCTCTGCTAATTGTCCCAGGGCTTCGTCTAAGCTCTCTGGCTATGGCTTTTTGTGTAAAACCAGCTTTTAAAAATGCTTCAATCTGGTATCGTTCGTATTCGGTCAACTGTGTATAGTTCATGTGTAATTTCCTTGGTCGAGAAAATGGCACTGGATTGTACCAGTTGGCCACCTGCTCTAGAAATTGCACTTATGACTTGAATCTAAGCAGGATGTCAGTAGATAAATAATTGATTAAGTTTTGGAAACTACCTGACTTCAAGCTCATTTCAGGGCAAAATACCCGTCATTTTTTAGCTCCTGTATTGTCGGGGCAAGGTAGATTTACAGTTGCGTACATAATTGCGTACATATTCGGAGTTTAAGGTTTGTCAGATAGTAATTTTGTCAATAAAATCAATAAGAGAAGGACTTTTGCAATCATCTCCCACCCGGATGCGGGTAAGACCACGATCACGGAGAAGCTGTTGCTATTGGGTAATGCTATTCAGGTGGCTGGTACTGTTAAGGGGAAGAAAGGCCCACACGCAACTTCTGATTGGATGAGCATGGAGCAAGAACGGGGAATATCGGTGACTTCTTCCGTCATGCAGTTTCCCTATCGCGACCGTGTTGTGAATTTGCTGGATACCCCCGGTCACGAGGACTTCTCTGAGGACACCTATCGCACTTTGACGGCTGTAGATTCCGCGCTAATGGTTATCGACGGTGCAAAGGGTGTCGAGAAACGTACCATCAAATTAATGAATGTCTGCCGCTTACGAGACACTCCGATTCTATCCTTTGTCAATAAAATGGACAGAGACATCCGCGATCCTATCGATCTGTTAGATGAAATCGAGTCTGTGTTAGCCATACAGGGCGCGCCCATAAACTGGCCGATCGGTATGGGTAAGGAATTTAAAGGCGTCTACAACCTATACACGGATGTCATTCACCAATTCACTCCCGGGCAGGGAAGCGTCTTGTCTGATGATATCCGTATCGATGGTTTGGATTGCAATGCCGCCAGAGAATTGCTCGGTGACGAATACGATGCTTTTGTCGAAGAGGTGGAGTTAGTGCGCGGTGCCAGTTACGAGTTTGATCTGGATTTGTTCCTCGCGGGTAAATTGAGCCCCGTCTTTTTCGGCACCGCCTTGTCCAATTTCGGCGTTCGAGAGTTGTTGGATGATTTTGTCGTTTGGTCTCCCGCGCCCCTGGATCGTGAAGCCGGCCAACGGCTGGTGACGTCGCATGAACCAAAATTCACCGGTTTCGTGTTTAAGATTCAGGCCAACATGGATCCGGGACATCGAGATCGCATTGCCTTTTTACGCGTGTGTTCCGGCCATTATACCAAGGGCATGAAAATGAATCATGTGCGGGTTGGCAAAGATGTCAAAATCGCCGACGCGGTTACCTTTAAAGCGGGCGAGAGGGTGATGGTAGAAGAGGCCGTTTCTGGCGATATCATTGGTTTGCACAACCACGGCACTATTCAAATTGGCGATACTTTTACCGAGGGAGAAGAACTGCAGTTTACAGGCATTCCCCATTTCGCTCCGGAGCTATTTCGCCGTATTCGCCTCACGGACCCAATGAAATCCAAGCAATTACAAAAGGGACTACAGCAACTTTCCGAGGAGGGATCCACTCAGGTGTTTGCGCCTATTAGCACTACCGGCCTGGTGGTAGGGGCTGTCGGTCAATTGCAGTTTGACGTAGTGTCCTACCGGCTCAAAGATGAGTACAAAGTTGAAGCCATGTACGAACCGGTCAACGTCTATACGGCTCGCTGGGTGTATTGTGACGACCCTCGCAAGCTAGAGGATTTCCGCAAGAAGGCCGCAGACCATTTGTCGATAGATGGGGGTGGCCATTTGACCTATCTAGCCCCTACACGTGTGAATCTCGCTTTGATGGAAGAGCGTTGGCCTGATATGGAATTTCGAGCGACCCGGGAACACTAAGTGCGCAGGGGTGTTTTGAGAGGCTAGGCCAATAGCTTCTTGATGTCCTTTTCGATAGCTTTGGGTTTGGTGGCAGAAGCGTATCGCTTCAACACATTCCCTTGCGTATCAATCAAGAATTTGGTGAAGTTCCATTTTATGGCCTGAGTTCCCAAAGCCCCGGGCGCCTTCTTCTTGAGGTGCTTGAACAGGGGGGTGGTGCCACCACCATTGACTTCTACTTTCGCCATCATTGGGAAACTGACCCCGTAGTTGAGTTGGCAAAATTCTGTTATCTCTCCATTGGAGCCGGGGTCCTGTTTGCCAAACTGATTACAGGGAAAGCCGAGTATTTCCAGGCCGCTGTCTTTGTATTTGTCGTATAGGGTTTCCAGACCTTCGAACTGCGGTGTAAATCCACATTTGGAAGCGGTGTTAACCACTAGCAATACCTTACCCTCGTAATCACTCAGAGACTTTTTCTTCCCTGCGGTTGTTTCGCAGTCGAAATCGTAGACTGTATCGCTCATGATTGAATCCTCTTATTGTCGTGCAGGCTCAGGCAGCTTGAGCTTGCAGTTGCATTTGTTGCATCAGTAATCCGAGACGCTTTCGCTGCATTTTCAAAGAGTATTCCAGCTCTTTGAAGCGGGTGTGAACTGCCGCTCTTTCCCACCTTTCCTGAAGTTTGAGCTTGCGTTCTTCAAGGGCATCTTCGAGCTGTGTGACTTTGCGATCATAGCGTTCGGATTGCAGTGCTTTCCACTGATTCACCGATTGCGTGAACAGCTGATACTCTCGCTCCAGTGAGATTTTTAAGGTCTCGCAATTGGCGGTTTCCTGTAACTTCCGGGATGCGCGCCGGAATTGTGTGTCCAGGATTTCTCGTTGAATTTTAAAATCGGATATTCGTGTGAGGTTGGTGGCCAGGCCAACCCTGGAACACAAGTTGATCATCCACTTGGTGGGATCCCACTGCCACCATCGAATTCCGTTGCGATAGTCGGTTTGGAAAATGTGGTGGTAGTTGTGATAACCCTCGCCGTAAGTCAAAAAGGCCAGAAAGCCATTGTCTCTGGCGCTATTAGACTCAGAGTAGGGACGAGTACCCCAGAAATGGGCGAGTGAGTTAATGAAGAACGTCACATGGTGGTTGATGATCAGCCTTAGCAATCCGACAATGAGCACGGTGCCGATGATGTCGCCATGCCAGATTCCCAGCAGAACCGGGAGGCCGAGATTCATCAGCAGCACCAGCGCGACGTAGTGCTTGTATTGCCACATGGCAATAGGGTCGCGCTGCAGGTCTTTGGCGTTGCTGAAATCTTCTTGATGAGAGCGATATTCGCGCATCATCCAGCCCATGTGGCTATACCACAGGCCGCGACCGGCGGAATAGGGGTCCAGTTCGTCGTCATCTACGTGCCGGTGATGGCGCCGGTGATCCGACGCCCATACCAAAATACTGTTCTGCAGTGCGCCGGCACCCCAAAGAGCATAAAAAACCCGAAGTAGAGGGGCCGCCTCGTAGGATTTGTGGGCCCACAATCTATGGTAGCCGCCGGTTATGGACATACCGTTGAGGTAGAGAAATGCGAGTCCCCACAGCCATTGAAAAGAGTCGTAACCCTTGTAATAGCCCCAGGTAGGTATGAGCACAACTGCCAATAGTGGCTGGCCCGCAAATACCGCTATGTTTAACCAGGCCAAGGGTGGCTTATTCGAAACTGTCGTCATTTAGTCTCTCTACCTTCGGGGAATTTCGGGTAAATATTAACTTTTTCTACGCGATATGTCTCTCGATGAATCTCGCTGGAAATGTCTGTGCAAATTGCGCTGAATTCCACCTACAACCAGAGTCTGGGCGTTATTAATGAGAAATCTACAGTATCATGGGGTCTGTAAAGGAATGCGGCCGCGGGGGGGTGTGATTGTGAAATACTTGTTTTTGGAAGCTTTGGTGGCGCCTCCGCAAGAGTCCCTGGCCTGCGCCGTCACTTTATGAGCAAAGCCGTCTTCACCCGGGGTTCGACAATGCGGCACGTGCTGGTCATGACCAGTGCTAGTGCCGCCGGCCTTGTTGCCATGTTCAGTGTCGACATGATCGACATGTATTTTCTGACTTTATTGGGAGAGCAGGAACTGGCCGCCGCGGTAGGGTTTGCGGGAACTCTGCTGTATTTCGTAGTCTCGGTTAGCATTGGCTTACAGATAGCGTTGGGCGCGCTCGTCGCGCGAGCCGAGGGCTCCTATCGCCGGGATCTGGCCGCGCGCTACTGCACGAGCTCATTGATTTTTAATGGCAGTGTGGCTTTTGCAATGTGCTTGGCTGCGTGGTTTTGGCTTGAGGAGGCCTTGATATTCCTGGGAGCATCGGGCCAAACCCTCGAATACGCTATAGGCTATACCCGTATATTACTGCCCAGTATGCCCCTGCTGGTTCTGGGCATGAGTGCCGCCGCCGCAGTGCGAGCGGTGGGGGATGCGCGCCGCTCAATGTGGGCAACCTTACTGGGTTCGCTGGTCAATGGTCTGCTCGACCCCCTGTTTATTTTCACTTTTGAACTCGGTCTGGAGGGGGCGGCGTATGCCTCGGTGGTTGCCAGGCTAGTCGTGTTCATCGTGGCTTGGCACGCACTTGTCGTTGTCCACAAATTGCCTGACAGGCCCAGCCTTGCCAGGATGCGTCAGGACCTCGCGCCCATTCTCCATATCGCAGCCCCGGCAATGCTCACCAATTTGGCGACTCCGATTGGCAGCAGTTTTGTGCTGAAAAGTATGGCCCCCTTTGGAGATGGAGCAGTCGCTGGAGCGGCGATCATGGGCCGCATCACGCCGGTAGGCTTCGCCGCCGTGTTTGCACTGTCATCCGCGGTCGGTCCCATAGTGGGGCAAAATGCCGGCGCGGGGCTTTACGACAGAGTGCGTTCTACCCTCGTGAACGCCATGCTGTTTAACGTCGGGTATGTCCTGTTGGTGTGGTTGATTCTTTGGCAGTTGGGCAATGTCATTGTTCAGGTTTTCTCCGCGGGTCCCGAGGCCGCTGATCTCGTTTTGTTTTACACGAATTGGCTGGTAGGTGCCTTTTTGTTCACGGGTAGCTTGTTTATCGCCAATGCGAGCTTTAACAATCTGCATCGTCCTCGCTTGGCAACCGCGTTCAATTTCGCCAGGGTTTTCCTCGGGATTATCCCCGCGGTTTATCTTGGGGGTAGTGGTATGGCGCACGCGGCGTTATTGCGGGAGAGGCGGCCGGTTCAATCGCGTTTGGGTATAGTTCTGCGGATGCGCAAATGGCGCAGACAGTGGTTCAGATTAATTCTGACGCAGGGGACAAGAGCGTGCCCTGGCTCGGTTTATTAGCTGCAGAACTGGGCTTGCTCCCTAAGGTTCAATTTCAAGAGTTACCAGCAGCGGATTGTGATCGGAGGTATTCACCGCGATCGTTTGAGCTTCCCGTGCTCTGAGCCCGCGCAGATAGATATGGTCCAGGGGCATATCCCAAAAAGTGCTGCGGTGGTCGGGGGTAAAGGTCACTGCCTGAAGTTGGTGACTAGCCACGAATTCTTCCAAATGTGTTTGTCTGGCTTCGCTCCAGGTATTGAAATCCCCCGCCAGAAGGGCAGGCCCACTGTGCTTGGTCAACATCGGAGAGAGAGCATCGATCTGGTTGACGAAGTCCTCCAGACCCACCGTGAAATTTACAGCATGAAGATTGATTACCATAAGAGTGTGGGCTGAATCAACGATTGGAAACTTGGTGATGCTGGTTGCCTTGGGTGTCCCCAACCAGGGCTCCCGGGAGGTCAGGCTGCACTGCAGGCTGGGTGCGACGGCGCTAAGCGTCAGTACGCCTGTCACTTCGGATTCGGTGACATACCCGGTGGCGAAAGCCGCGTGCATCGGTTGCGGTAAAGCGTTTTGGGTTTTGGCCTGGACTGATGCCTCCTGAATTAGCAGAAGGTCTCGATCATCGCCCATTTTTTTCAGGTCCCGATCCCAACCCTGAGTCTGAGATTTTTGAATATTCCAACTGAGCAGTCGTATCGGTGCGGCGAGAGCTGCACCGGGCGTATTACTTGAGACTAAGGGTGCGGTTACTTGCGAACCACACTCAGGTGTATCTAAATGGTTGGCGTTGGTGTAGCTGGCCAATAAAACCAAAGTGCATAGGCAGGGTTTGGAGATGCTTTTGCAAAACCGGAAGAGCGATGTGGAGTACGCGAGCTGTTGGGCTGCAAGCTTGAGCAAGTGACCACCTAAGGTAAATGTGATCTTTCTGTATGCCTGATTTTCAGCTGGGGGTCAATCTGTACACAAAACCCAAATCCCCAGATAGAGTATCGCCAGCGTCTCAAGGGCCTCTGAATCCCTCTTTCAAGTTTTATTATAAGCCTTCACAGCGGATAGGGCAGAGAGGTTTAATCAAAAACCGTTGCTCTGCGCAGTGTCAGCGCTTAATTGGCCATTTTGGACGGACCTATCCTGTATAAGCCGTCATTCTTGTTCGATATTGGGTTAAATGGGCGGCGACTCAAACTCCTTCAGTGCAAGTAGCACTCGTTCCAACAATATTCGGTGTTTTTCCTGCAGTTTTACAAATAGTTGCCGCCCCGTTCTGACGACTTTTGCCGCGATGGCATACAAACGCCAGCGCAGGGTCATTGCCCGATGGTGCGCCAACTCTTCCGGCAGTAATTGGCGCATAAGGGCAAACAAATTGTAGGACAGTGCAGAGATTAAAAAGTACAGCGCATTGGCGTTAAAATCCGGGCATGGCAACGTATCGCCGCCAAAATCCAGCTTCAGTTCCTTGATGCGATTTTCGCTGTCCTCAGCACGCTGGTTATACCCCAGGGCACCTTCTCTTAGTGCTACGCACCAATTCACCTTGTACCCCAGGGCACCTTCTCTTAGTGCTACGCACCAATTCACCTTGTACCCCAGGGCACCTTCTCTTAGTGCTACGCACCAATTCACCTTGTACCAGTGAATAATCTCACTATCGCTGAGCTCATCCCGGTTGGTGGCAATCGCACGATGAACATAACCCCCCTGGTTGATTGCCTCTGAGCTTTCTTGTGAATCCAGATCCAGACTCGCCTAGCCTTTAAGGGCTGTTCTTTGAATGACCAGGGTGAAGGCTTCTTCATAATCACCGATACAAAAGCTCGTTCGATAAGTGTCCTGCCCGCTTATGGGCTTGCCTTGCTTATCAAGCAAAGGCTGCCAATCCGAATCGCTGGCCGCTTCAATCTGTGCCCGCATAGCTGCGCTGGTTTTGGCTCGAATGGCATACTCGATACCTTGCGTATCACAATACTCAATGATTTTTGTTTGGTAGCCTGCGGCGTCTATACGCAGCGCATTCAGGGCACAGCCTTCCGGTAACGACTGCTGGCATTGCTGGATAAAGGCCAGGTTGTCTTGTGCTGGCGGCACATTGCCGTGGCGGAAATCAACCGCTACAACCTGCCCGGTTTCCGCAATATGACCCACCATGGGCATAAAACCCTTGTTCTTGTTGTAGGTCCACTTAGCATCCGCTTTATGGGCAATAATTTCAGTGGCATCGATGTCCAGTGTGACTTTTTTACAGCGGTGTAAAGCTGACTGCAATAAGGCTTTATTGACCTTGACCCAGGCATCCTGGATTTGCGGCTGGTTGCCCATGCGCCTCAACCAGTCTCCGAGGGTGGTCGCCCTGGGGAGTTTCTTGAGATCCAATACGGTGCGCAGCGCCTCATCATCCTGTATGTGACGAACCTCATCCAGGTGAAAGCTGCCTTCGTGCTGCATCAGGATGAGGGTCTTGATAAATTCCGAGGGCTTATACCCGCGATTACTTTTAGGCGGGGGAAAGTAATGATCAATGCGTTCGGCGAGGCTCAGGGAGTCCATTAACTGACCAATGGCCAATAAACCGGCACGGGAAGTGAGTAAATCGTTCGTTGTATCGAGTTTGTAAGGTAGAATAATCGTAAGCCTTGAGTTGTGCACCCATTGGGTGATGGAGGGTTTTGTTGCTAACCATTATACAGCCAGGGCTTTCTACGGTTTAGGGATTTCTATCTGGGGATCCGGGAAACCTCTTTTTAAAAATACAAGCGCTGCACAAACCAATACACACCCAAAGTACATAATAAGGCAGACAACAAGTCAGTCGCGAGCCGATCTCGCACATCTATCAATCCCCGAAAAACCGCGCCGGCACCCAGCAGTATCCCCACAATGAGAATTTGACCTAACTCCACTTCCACATTGAATCCCAACAATGCTATCGGCCTCGAGCCATCCGGGAGGCCCACTTCCATAAGAACGCTGGCAAAACCGAAGCCGTGAATGAGTCCAAAAAGTGCGGTAATAATAGGGCGCAAACGGTGTGCCCGCGACTGAGAGTGGCTCAATTGTAGATAACACCAGCTGAATAGGCTCAAGCCCAGGATTGCGACCGTAGGAATTGAAGTACTTTTACAGAGGTTGTATATGGCCAGTGCCAATATAGCTGCCCCGACGGTGTGTGCGCTCAACAGACTCTTCTGGCTGCGAACCGCAACGTTTTCGATGGCGACCAGCGCGATACTGAGGCCTATTAGTGCTTCGGTAAACCCAATGTTGGGGCTTACCAAGCCCAGTGTACTCAAGCTCAGAGTAATGCTGTGCCCAAGGGTAAACCCAGTGACCACTAACAGTGTTTGTCGCCAGCTCCCGCCAAGTAACAGCAGAGCTAACAAGAAGGCGATGTGGTCGAGGCCGGCCAGGATATGTTCGAACCCGAAGCGGACGTAGCTGGTAAACACCGGCCCCGGGTGGTTGTTCACCCCAGGCTTTGCCTCACCGAGTTGCAACAATAGGGTGCGCTGCGATTGGTTGAAGAGCTTTTCTGCGCGTTCGTTCCCCGGTAATTGAAAATTGGCGAAATGTAGATGGCCGGGAACCTGCTCAAACAGAAGATCCAGTCGCACATTAAGGGCAGATTGATCAATGAGCGGTTCTTTGCATCGCCATTCCAGTCGAGATCGCGAGTAGGCCTTGCTGGAAGCCACCACTTTGCTATCTATTAGTTCACAGGCGGTTGCCGTGCTTAACCGGGCTTTTCCTGAAAGGTGGGCCAGCCATCGCTGGTCGGCCGTATAAGTCGTCTCATAGTTTTGGAGTACGGCCAGGTCCCTGTGCAAAATGGTAAACACCGCAGTGACTGTTTTTGGAGATACGTCCCAGTGCGAAAATGATTTGCTCTGAGGGTCAGCGTTGGCCATCGGTATCAATGCGAGAGCCGTCCATAGAATCAGCGTTATTTTATTCACGCCCGGACGGTGTTTCCAATTGAAGTAGTAGTGGTTTGTTAATTCGAATATCGGCGCTGGATTTCAGATCTGCCAAGTAGTCCCGCAGTGCTTCATCGTTCTGGCGACGCCGATACTCTCTTGTGACCTGGTCGCGTATTTTTTCCAAGGCAGGCGTTTGGCCCGGCACTTTTTCGAGTAGCCCCAGAATCACAAAGGAACCGCCGCTGGGAATGGGGGGCGTGAACTGTCCAGGTTCGAGTTCTGAGGCGGCCCGTGCCAGGCTTGGCCCCAGGTAATTTGGCAGTCTGTTTTGAGGAATGGGACTGGTAGGCAGCCGCATGGCATCGTCGGTGGCGAGCGCTGCTTTAACGCTCGCAAATGCTTGTCCACGCGCTAGCGAAGTGCGCGCCTGTTGCGCGTGTACCTGCGCCTCAGCCCCCGCAAATACCATACGTTGGACGCTCAAGAGGGGGGCGTGACTGAAATAGGTTAAATTTCTTGCGTAAAAGGTTTCGAGCTCTTTGTCGCTTGGGATCACGCCGCGGTTTTCACTGATGATGTTCTCGATAACGGCATCAACGATGGCTTTCTTTACAGCTGAGTCGGTGCGTGTCAGGCCTAAATGTCGGGCGTGTTGCAGGAGCAGCTTTTCATCAATCATACGGTCCAGTAAATGGCTTTTGTCAGGGCCCGGCAGGGGTTTTCCCTTGTCTTTTTGCAGAGCTTCAAGGTAGTTGGTGAAATGTGAGACGGCAATACTCTCACCGTCTATCGTGGCGACAATCGTGTTTTCCATGGGAGATAGGCGATCTTCTACCAGGCCGGTAGCGGCTAGGCCCGCTCCGGTTATCGCTCCGGTCAATAGCCAGCTAGCGCGGGATTTTTTCTGGGTGTGCTGCAATATTTGCATCCAGCTTGTGTAAGTACGGGTTCCCCAGGACATGCTAAGGATGCTCTTTTTCGTTGAAGATCGTAACAGCTAAAACTGCATAGACCACTCTGAATTGCCCAGAAGTCGCGCTATACTCGTAAAACCATAGCGACAGAGAATAAAATTTGCGCCCAGCGACGGTCAATTTAGAACCCTATAACGATTCCGTGCCGATAGAGTTTACGCGCGCGCTGTTGGTGCAAGCCAAGGCTTACAACCGCGATGTGGAGGGCATCATGCGAGCGGCTAAATTTCCCTTCGACCCTCTGCAACAACTCAGCCCGACGGTTTTTGTCTCCCGAGAGCAGTACAGTCGTTTGTGTGTCGAGTTGTTTCGCGAACTCGGTGATGAATCGGGCGGCGTAATGCCAGATGTACAAACACCGGTGGGCACCACCCGGCTGATTACCCTTAGCATGCTAAATAGTTCCAGCCTGTTGGCCGCCATGCGCAGGGCTATAGAGTTTAATGCCTGTTGTCGTGTACGCCATGGTGCACAAATTGTTAATCAGCTAACCCTTGATGATGAACGCAAAGAGGCGACCCTGGCTTATTGTTCTGGCGACGATGCCAGTGAGATTCAGCACAGTGTGTTGTGTTCTCTGGCGATGTGGATGCGCGTATGTGGCTGGCTCATCGGTCAGCATATCGATATTACCAGTGCGAGCTGCTGTGGTCCCGCGCCCAAATTTATGGCCGGGATTCGTCATTTCTTTCCCTGTCCGGTTCTCTACGGGCAGCAGGCCAATACGGTTACCTTTAGCGCTCGGCATTTAGATGCTGAGGTGATTCGGGATGAACCCCAGTTAAATGAATTTTTGAAACTGGCTCCCTACCACATCGTCATCGAACCTCTGGCGAGTATCTCCAGTATCACTCATCGTATTCGGGAGATTCTCGGGGGTGACTTTCGAGCCGAAATGCCCGGCTTTGAAGAGTTGACAGGCTTGCTCAATATGTCGGCGCGCACCCTTCGCAGGCGGCTGGAAAAAGAGGGGACCTCCTACCAGCGAATCAAAGATAATGCGCGGCGGGATGTGGCCATATCACTACTGGGCAGAGAGCGGTTGACGGTCAGCGACGTCGCGGAGCAAGTTGGTTTCAGTGACCCCAGTGCTTTTCATCGCTCTTTTAAGAAGTGGACAGGGCAATCTCCGGGTTCTTACCGCTAGCGGCTCCAATCAAGTGGTTCCGTGCGCCAGTGCTTGTTCCACGCGCGGAAGACCTTGTCGCTGTAGACTCGACTCCCCGTACTGCCTTTGTAAGCCGCTAAGGCTCGATGCAAGTCCCCATCTTTGCGCTGCAGATAAAACTGCAAAATCCTACAACCATAATCCAGGTTGGCCTTTTGCAGAGTTAAATTGTCCTCGGGTCTGCCTATTTCATCTTTCCAAAAGGGCATCACCTGCATCATGCCCTGTGCACCCACCCTGGAGACCGCAAAGCGATCAAAATGACTCTCGACTTCGATTACCGCCATCACTAGTTCCGGAGGTAGGCCGGCTCGCTTCGGGTAATAGTGGATGTCCTGCAACAGAGTGAGCCGGCATCCTGAGGTTGCGCCACGACCAGGTTGGCATACCCCAGAACTAAAATGGCAGCCAGTTGGACTGCCTGGATCAAGCTGTTAACGGTGTTCATCCCCGGATTCAGAAATCCCAATCTTGTAGTTGAGTGCGTAGAAACTCGACAATACTCTCTTGCGGCACGAGTTGTGAGTCACTGTCGGTGCGACCTTTGTACTCGATGTTACCTTCTCCCAGGGCTCGGTCTCCGATGACGATACGATGGGGTATGCCCATTAACTCCATATCGGCGAACTTTACACCTGGGCGTTCATTGCGGTCATCCAGCAGCACATCAACGCCGGCGGCGATCAGATTCTTGTACAGTTCCCCGGCGCAACTGGCCACCAGCTCAGATTTTTGCATATTGAGCGGAACAATTGCCAGTTGGAAAGGGGCCATAGCAGTCGGCCATATTATGCCGTTGTCATCGTGGTTCTGTTCAATGGCTGCGGCAACTATCCGACTCACGCCGATTCCATAGCAGCCCATGGTCATCGGTATATTTTTGCCATTTTCGTTGAGTACTTTTGCCTGCATGGCTTCACTGTATTGGGTGCCGAGTTGGAAAATATGTCCTACCTCGATGCCGCGTTTGATCTGCAAGGTACCGCATCCGTCGGGGCTGGGATCTCCATTTACCACATTGCGTATGTCCACCACATTGCCACCGGGACAATCCCGGTCCCAGTTAACATGGGTCAAATGCATGTCTTGTCGATTGGCCCCGCAAACAAAATTGGACAATTGAGCCGCGGATCGGTCTACAAACAGTGGTAGATCCAATCCCACGGGACCCAGCGACCCGAAGCCCGCTCCGCAGACTTTCTTTACGGCTTCCTCATCAGCCATTTGCAAAGGGGTCAGGACCCCGGGTATTTTTTCAGCCTTAAGCTCGTTGAGTTGGTGATCTCCGCGTAACACCAACGCCACCAGTTGATCTCGCTCTTCGCCCATTACCAGTAGAGTTTTTAAGGTTGTTGTTGAGTCGACCGATAAAAACCCAGCCAATTGTTCGATAGTTTTAATGCCTGGCGTGGCCAGTTCATTCATGGCTTCGCCGGCTTCTTGTCTTGTTCCTGTGGGGGCAATGGCCTCGGCCATTTCTATGTTGGCGGCGTAATCACTGTCATCGCTAAAAGCGATATCATCCTCGCCGGAACTGGCCAGCACATGAAACTCGTGGGAAGCACTGCCGCCGATACTGCCAGTGTCGGCAATAACCGGGCGAAACATAAGACCGAGACGGGTGAAAATGTTGGTATAAGCCTGGTGCATACGTTGATAGGTTTGCTCTAGTGATGCCTGGCTTGCGTGGAAGGAGTAGGCATCTTTCATCAGAAACTCGCGAGAACGCATGATTCCAAATCGCGGCCTGATCTCGTCTCGCACCTTGGTTTGTATTTGATAAAAGGTTATTGGAAGCTGTTTGTAGCTCTTTAATTCTGCCCGAGCGAGATCCGTAATAACCTCTTCATGGGTGGGCCCCAGGCAAAAGTCCCGATTGTGCCTGTCCTGTATTCGTAGTAATTCTGGCCCGTATTGCTCCCAGCGACCTGATTCTTGCCACAATTGAGCAGGTTGAACCACGGGCATGCTGACCTCCTGAGCGCCCGCTTTGTCCATCTCATCGCGAATGATGCCCTCAACTTTGCGTAAAACGCGAAGCCCTAACGGCAGCCAGGTATAAAATCCAGCTGCAAGTTTTCGAATCAATCCTGCTCGAAGCATGAGCTGATGACTGATCACCTCAGCGTCAGAGGGGACTTCTTTTTGGGTGGCGATGAGGAAATTACTGGTGCGCATATTAGGTTCCGGAATGCTGCAAATTAAGGTCGCCGTAGTTTACGTGCGAACGCTTGCGCGGTACAGCGCTGGAACTTTGACGTTCCCAACAGACTATTTTTTTTAAGAACAGAATTTTTGGCTGTCCTTAGCGCTGTTTTGCTTCCGAACCTGTGTTGAGTCGCGAGGCTTTTGTTAAGGTCGATTCGAGCACTTTTTTGTCGAAAAGCGCGCAGAACGTTAAAAAACAGGGGTTTTTGGGCAAATGTTTCCGAAAACGCTTGTATTGTAGCGTTTCATGATTTATAAATTTGTTGGATGCTTGCGGCGATGCTGTTTTCAGTTTTTAGGGGAAGCGGACAGTCCAGGTTGAACTTTTGCTCTTAAACATTTTTTGAAGGAAGGTTAAAAATAACATGGCAACCAAAAAAGCAGCAGCTAAGAAAAAAGCTCCGGCGAAGAAGGCAGTAGCGAAAAAAGCACCAGCCAGGAAAGCGGCCGCCAAAAAGGCAGCACCTGCTAAAAAGGCTTCTGCAATCCAGAGCAAGCTTACCAAGAGTCAGATCGTGGCTGAAATTTCCGAAAGTACCGGTCTGAGCAAGAAGCAAGTCGGTTCGGTTATGGGTGAGTTGGAAGGTTTGATTGAGCGCAGTATTAAGAAGCGTTCAGTTGGTGAGTTCACACTGCCTGGCCTGATGAAGGTCACTACTGTGAAGAAGCCAGCTCGCAAAGCTCGCAAAGGAATCAATCCCTTTACTGGTGAAGCGACGATTTTCAAGGCAAAACCTGCCAGCATCGCTGTCAAGGTTCGTCCTCTGAAGAAGATGAAGGAATTCGCCGCTTCCTAGCGAATTGATCGACTGCTCCGTACCGGCTTAGCCGATGCGGAGCAGTCAAGCCTCTACTCCGTGCGCTTATTCTGCGCAGGGTTGCTCTCCCTCAAAATTCTCCCCCTGCTGAACTTGGCCTCCAGACACGCTTTAGGGTAAAATCCGCGCCTTTCTTTATATAGTGTCCACGACTTTAGCGAGCCGGATTTATGCCTATTTACGAATATCAATGTGATGAATGCAGCGAAAGCCTGGAAATGTTGCGCAAGATCAGCGATGCCCCTTTGTTGGAATGCCCCGCATGCGGCAAGCCGGCCCTGCGCAAGAAGGTTTCTGCAGCGGCGTTCCGGTTAAAGGGAGGCGGTTGGTACGAAACTGATTTCAAAACTTCAGGGCAAAAAAATCTGGCCTCGGGCTCTTCAGATAGCGCTCCGGCCAGCGACGGCGCCAAGCCAGCCGACAAATCCAGCTCGGCCAGTAGTGATAGCAGCAGCAAAGACACCGCATAATCCTGGGTCAGCGGGCCCACCCATGTAATGTAACTACGACGGAAATCGAATTATGCGCAATCACTATTGTGGCGCTCTGGGAACAGCCAACATCGACGAAACAGTAACGCTTTGCGGCTGGGTGGATCGTCGCAGAGACCATGGGGGCGTCATTTTCCTCGATTTGCGTGATCGCGAGGGCATAGTTCAGGTTGTTTTTGATCCTGATACCCAAGAGCATTTTGATCGCGCTAACCGTGTTCGCAGCGAATATGTGCTGCAGGTGACAGGCAGAGTGCGAGCTCGAACGCAAGCCACTGTAAACTCAGCCATGGCAACGGGAGAGATAGAGGTACTCGGGAAGGAACTGGAAATCTTGAATGCCGCTGCCACACCCCCTTTTCAGCTAGATGAACATACATCAGTAGGCGAAGATGTTCGGCTGCATTACCGCTATATGGATTTACGCCGCCCGGAAATGCAAAACCGTTTGATTTTGCGTTCGAAAATTTCTTCAGCAGTCCGTAACTTCCTGGATGAAGAAGGCTTTCTGGACATAGAAACCCCTATTCTCACTAGAGCGACTCCCGAGGGTGCCCGTGATTATCTAGTGCCTTCGCGAACCCATCCCGGGCAGTTTTTTGCATTGCCGCAATCGCCGCAGCTGTTTAAACAGCTGTTAATGGTGTCCGGGTTTGATCGCTACTACCAGATCGCCAAGTGCTTCCGGGATGAAGACTTGCGCGCCGACCGGCAGCCAGAATTCACCCAAATCGATATTGAGACTTCATTTCTCGGTGAAGAAGAGATCATGTCGATTACCGGGCGAATGATTCGAGGCCTGTTCCAATCGGTGCTGAATATCGATCTGCCTGAGTTTCCGCATATGCCTTATGCCGAGGCGATGGACCGCTACGGTTCAGACAAGCCGGATTTACGAATCCCGCTTGAGCTTGTCAGTGTTGATGATCTTATGCAGCAAGTCGACTTCAAGGTATTCCGGGGGCCAGCGGATGATCCCGAGGGTAGAGTCGCGGCACTGAAGGTGCCCGGTGGCGCCTCCATCAGTCGCAAAGAGATCGACAATTACACCCGTTATGTTTCCATTTATGGTGCGCGTGGGTTGGCCTGGGTCAAGGTCAACGATATAGATGCGGGCATAGAGGGCTTGCAGTCGCCTATCCTCAAGTTTATGCCCGAAGACGTTGTGGCTCAGCTTATGCAACGGCTCGAAGCGGCCAATGGCGATATTATTTTCTTTGGCGCGGATAAAACCCAGGTGGTTAACGAATCCCTCGGGGCTCTGCGTATAAAGGCAGGAGAAGATCAGGGCTTAGTGGCCGAAGGGTGG
This sequence comes from Halioglobus sp., assembly GCA_965262875.1. GTDB lineage: Bacteria > Pseudomonadota > Gammaproteobacteria > Pseudomonadales > Halieaceae > JBALVT01. The sequence goes on along the minus strand of OZ253569.1, from coordinate 532,828 downwards.
GCGCCACTGTGGGTAGTGGACTTCCCCATGTTTGAAAAAACCAGTGATGGCAATTGGACGGCACTGCATCACCCGTTCACAGCACCTGCATGCCCGCCTGAAGAGTTGTCTGCAAATCCCGGTACTGCATTGTCGCGCGCCTACGATATGGTACTCAATGGTACCGAGCTCGGTGGTGGCAGTATTCGTATCCACGATCGCCAGATGCAAGAGACAGTGTTTACGATTTTGGGCATCGGTGCTGAAGAAGCCGAAGAGAAGTTTGGCTTCCTGCTCAACGCCTTACAATACGGAGCCCCACCCCATGGTGGTTTGGCCTTTGGTCTGGATCGCCTCGTGATGTTGATGACCGGGACTGCATCAATTAGAGATGTGATTGCTTTCCCCAAGACGCAGAGCGCGGCCTGTGTGATGACAAACGCGCCGGGCGATGTGGACGCAAAACAACTTGGCGAGCTGAACATACGCCTGCGCCAGGCACCGGGATCAGCAGAGTCGTAAATAGAGTTATTCAGCTACTGCGGCTGATAACATGACGGTAAAAACGGGAGAATTCTATGGCGGGTCATAGTAAATGGGCCAATATCAAGCATCGCAAGGCGGCTCAGGATTCCAGGCGCGGCAAGATATTTACCAAACTCATACGCGAATTGGTCGTCGCCGCCAAGCAAGGTGGTCCGCTCCCGGAAGATAACCCCCGATTGCGCGCCGGAATCGATAAGGCTCTGGGTTCCAATATGACCCGGGATACTATCGAGAGGGCTATTGCGCGCGGTGCCGGCACCAACGAAGACGACGACATGGAAGAGCTCACCTACGAGGGCTATGCCCCTGGCGGTATTGCTGTTCTGGTAGAGGTGATGACCAACAATCGCAATCGTACGGTGGCAGAGGTTCGTCACGCTTTCACCAAACGTGCCGGCAACTTGGGAACCGACGGGTCAGTCGCCTACCTATTTGCCCGCAAGGGGCAGATCAGTTTTGCCCCGGGCGCCGATGAAGACGCGGTTATGGAAGCGGCACTGGAAGCCGGCGCAGAAGATGTTGAAGGTTACGATGACGGTTCTTTAGAAGTCACAACGGCTTGGGAGGAATTGGCCGCTGTAAAATCTGCGTTAGAAGCGGCGGGGCTCGAGCCGGCTGACGCGGAGGTCACTATGATCGCCTCTATTACAGTGCCTGTCGATGCAGATGGTGCTGAAAAAATCATGGGAATGGTCGACGCCCTGGAAGAATTGGACGACGTACAGAACGTCTATACCAATGTTGAAATCCCCGGGGATGTGCTCGCCGGAATGTAATTGGCAGTTTGTTTGCCGCCGACGGTCTTGGTCGTCCATAATAACCCGCTTAAGCACCCGACCGGTTGTTCTATGTCGCTCATACTGGGGATTGATCCCGGCTCAGTCAAAACAGGTTTTGGCATTATTAATTACGTGTCTGGCCGCAGCGAATATGTCACCAGTGGCGTAATTCGCCTGCCTGCGGCTGCGCTTCCTGAAAGGCTCAAAGTAATTTACGACAGTGTTTCTGAGCTGGTGGAGCTGCACAGCCCACAGGAGCTTTCCATCGAACAGGTTTTTTTGGCGAAGAATGCCGGCTCTGCTTTAAAGCTGGGCCAGGCGAGAGGTGCAGCTATTGTGGCCTGCGTGTCCAGGGATATGCAGGTGGCCGAATACTCCGCGCGCCAGATCAAGCAGTCGGTGGTGGGCACAGGGGCGGCGAGCAAGTCTCAAGTGCAACACATGGTCAAAGTATTGTTAAAGTTGTCCGCTGAACCCCCCGGGGATGCAGCAGACGCTTTGGCCGCCGCGCTGTGTCATGCTCACACCCAACAAAGTATGATCAATATGGCCGGGGCGAAATCCATCCGTCGTGGCCGCTTACGCTAACAGGACAAGCGTTTAATGATAGGAAGAATTCGAGGTACGCTCATTCACAAACAACCTCCGGAGATTCTGGTGGAAGTCGGTGGTATCGGCTACGAGATTCAAGTTCCCGTGACCACACTGTTTCGCCTGCCGGCACTGGGCGAGCCTGTGACTGTGCTGACCCATTTTGTCGTTCGCGAAGATGCGCAATTGCTCTACGGGTTTGTCGATGAATCCGATCGCACTTTGTTCCGTCTGTTGATTAAAGTGAATGGCGTGGGTCCCAAATTGGCGCTGACCATATTGTCCGGGATGGATTCGGCCAGCTTTGTGCGTTGTGTGCAGTGCGATGATATTTCCTCATTGGTAGCGCTGCCGGGAGTCGGTAAAAAAACCGCGGAGCGCCTGCTGATTGAAATGCGCGACAAGCTCAAGGATTGGCTGGCTAAAGCCGATGATACAGCGCCAGGCGCCCCCGGTGATCTTATGACTCCGCCACCGGCAGACATTGTTGCCGATGCCGAGGGCGCGCTGATCGCATTGGGTTATAAGCCTCAGGAAGCAGGCCGTATGGTGAGTGCCGTCAACGATGACAGTATTGATGATTCCGGGGAATTGATAAGGCGCGCACTGAAGGCGACTGTACGTGGTTGAGCGCAAGCTGATTGAGGCAAGAATAGATGATTGAGACCGATCGCCTGATTGCTCCTGAAGTAACGGGCAAACCTGAAGATGTTATGGATCGCGCTATCCGCCCCAAAACCCTGGACGAGTACGTGGGTCAGCAGACGGTGAAAGATCAGATGTCGATATTTATGGAGGCGGCCCGCAGGCGTGAGGAACCACTGGACCATACACTGATCTTTGGCCCACCGGGTCTGGGTAAAACGACACTGGCGAGCATCATTGCCAATGAGATGGGCGTCTCCCTGAAAACGACCTCGGGGCCTGTGCTTGAAAAGGCCGGTGATATCGCGGCCTTGATGACCAACCTCGAGCCGGGCGATGTACTGTTTATAGACGAGATACATCGGCTGAGTCCGTTTGTAGAAGAGATTCTCTATCCTGCATTAGAGGACTATCAACTCGACATCATGATAGGGGAGGGTCCCGCTGCAAGATCCATTAAACTCGATCTGCCTCCTTTTACACTGGTCGGAGCAACAACAAGAGCCGGTTTATTGACCTCGCCACTGCGAGACCGGTTTGGCATTGTGCAGCGGCTGGAGTTCTATAATGCCACGGACCTGGCACATATCGTCACGCGCTCCGCTGCGATACTCGAAATAGGGATCGATGCAGCCGGCGCTATGGAGATTGCCCGGCGAGCCAGAGGGACACCCCGTATCGCCAATCGTTTACTCCGTCGGGTTCGCGACTATGCCCAGGTTAAAGCAGACGGGCATATTTCCTCCGGGGTGGCCGACCGCGCACTGGATATGCTCAGTGTTGACCAACAGGGTTTCGATCACCTCGACCGCCGGTTATTGTTGGCCATGATTGAGAAATTTGATGGTGGTCCGGTGGGCGTAGACAGCCTGGCGGCCGCGATTTCGGAAGAACGAGGCACTATTGAGGATGTTCTGGAGCCTTATCTGATTCAACAGGGCTTTATGCTTCGCACGCCCCGGGGCCGAATGGTAACGCGCAATGCCTACCTGCACTTTGGATTGCCAAGCCCGAATTTACCTAACCCAAAGCAGGCACTTGACCCATCCGGCTCTGACGACGGAGAGGCTATCTCGTGACCGACGGGGAATTTTCCTTCGGGCTGCGCGTCTATATAGAAGACACCGATGCCGGTGGGATCGTCTATTACGTCAATTATTTGAAGTTTATGGAGCGCTCTCGCACGGAATACATGCGCTCACTGGGTTTCGGGAAAAACTTCATTTTTACCGAAAACCTTATGTTTGTTGTGTCAGATGTGGCCGTACAATACCGGCGGAGCGCGAGATTAGACGATGAGTTGCTCGTCACCGCCCGAATCACGCAAATAGGGGGTGCTTCGATGACACTGTTTCAGTCCGTGGCCAGAGGCTCCGAGGTTCTGGCCGGGGGGGAGATTAAAATTGCCTGCGTAGACAAAGCGAGCCTGAAACCACGTCGTATACCAAAAGAAATGCTGGCCCGTCTGCGGACTCGGTATTAGCCAAAACTGTCTCAACATCTGTTCCTTTAGGGGGGAACTCAATTGGAAGAACAGCTAAGTCTTATTGATCTGGTACTACACGCCAGTATTACCGTGCAGCTAGTGATGTTGGTATTGCTGCTCGCGTCGATGGCATCGTGGTACATGATCGCCCGGCGTTTTTTGTATTTCCGCAAGTCGCTTGATGAAATGTACACCTTCGAGGAGCGATTTTGGTCCGGAATCGACCTGGCCCGGTTGTATCGTGAGGGCAGCGAAATCGCCGCTGAAGGTAAGGCCGTGGGGGGCATGGAAAGCATATTTCGCGCAGGTTTTAAGGAGTTCTCCCGTCTGGCTCAGCAATCGGGTATGGATTCCGGGGCAATTTTAGAGGGGTCGCGACGTGCCATGAGAGTGGCGTTGCTGCGCGAAGAGGAGCGCCTCGAGCGGCATTTATCCTTTCTCGCATCAGTGGGTTCCACCAGCCCTTATATAGGTCTGTTTGGTACTGTCTGGGGGATTATGCATTCGTTTCGCGGGCTCGCAAACTCTACCCAGGCTACCTTGTCGACGGTTGCGCCGGGAATATCCGAGGCCCTGATCGCCACGGCAATGGGATTATTTGCAGCCATTCCAGCAGTGTTGGCCTATAACCGCTTTGCCGCCAAAGTGGATGTATTCGGCAATCGCTATGACACTTTTGTGGATGAATTTTCCAGCATTTTGTCGCGCCAGGCTTACGCACTGAAGTCTCGCCAGAACAAGACAGGTTAAGCGCTAACCGTGTCCAGAAATAAAAAACATCGTCCTGTAGCGGAAATCAATGTCGTTCCCTATATCGATGTCATGTTGGTGTTGCTGATTATATTTATGGTCACTGCTCCCATGCTGATGCAGGGGGTAAAAGTAGAATTGCCTGAAGCCAATTCAGATCCTGTGGAAAATCAGGACAGTGAGCCCTTGATTGTTTCTATCAAAAGCAATGGTGAATTATTTTTGAACCTGGGCAGTGAAGAGGATCTGGCTTTGTCACTGGCTACGATCAAACAGCGTGTGTCCGTAGTATTGCGGCGCAGCCCCAAAAAACCGGTATTGGTTTGGGGGGACAAAGCGGTGGCCTACGGTGAAGTTGTTACGCTGATGTCAGCCCTTCAGGCCGCTGGCGCACCCAGTGTAGGCCTCGTTACCGGGAGCCCTTAATGGGAGGCTCTATTTATGCAAAGCCAGTGGCGCCGCGAGTCATTGTGCGGCCGATGTTGGCAACTCTGGCATTGCATGCTCTGGTGATTGGCGCCATGACAGTAAACTGGGAGAGCCAGAATACAAGAGTCGTCAAGGTGAAGCCCACGCCAAAGGTGATCAATGCCAGGTTAGTGGATGTGAGTGAGCTGAAGCCTAAAAAGGTTGCCAGGCCCACGCCAAAACCCAAGGCGAAAGCTAAACCAGAACCGGTCGCTAAGCCTGAACCAAAGCCGGTTGCAAAAACGAAGCCGACGACAAAGCCCAAACCGAAACCGGTGGTTAAACCAAAGCCTGAACCCGGGATGACCCAGGCCGGGTTAGAGGCGTTGGCGCAGCGAGAATTGGCTCAGGCGATGGCCGCTGAAGAGCAGCAAGAAGAAGAGGCGATGGCAACAGCCGGTGAATTGGCGGCCAGTTTTTCCTCTCTAATTCAGCGCACGGTCGCTGGGTACTGGAGTCGACCACCCAGTGCCCGCAATGGCATGGAAGTACTGCTGGCTCTGCAGTTGATACCCACCGGCGAAGTGGTGAGCGTAACGGTGGTTAAAAGTAGTGGTAGCGCGGCGTTTGATCGATCGGCTGTGAATGCAGTTGAAAAGGCCGAGCGCTTTCCCGAATTACAAAACCTCCCGTCTCGGGAGTTTGAGAAATCGTTCAGGCGATTCCAAATGTTGTTTAGACCAGAGGATTTACGGTACTGATGAAAGTTTATGTCCTGGCTATATTGAATGCCCTTTTGCTGCTGGTTTCGCTGGCAACCAAAGCTGAGCTGCTTATTGAGATAACAAAGGGTATGGATGACCCGACAGCTATCGCGGTGGTGCCATTTGCAGTACAAGGAACTGGCGCAGTGCCCGAAGATGTCGCGCTGGTGGTACAAAGTGATCTGCACCGCTCCGGCCAGTTTGCGCCAGTAGACCGGCGCGATATGCTCGGCCTGCCCAGCACAAAAAGCGAAGTGTTTTACCGGGATTGGCGAGCGATCGACACCGGATATTTGTTGATTGGCAGAGTCTCCGTCACCGATACCATGCGCATTGAATACGAGCTCTACGACGTTCTTCGTCAAACCGCGGTGTATAAGGGTGTAGAGGAAGGCTCGGTAAATGAGGCCAGAATGCTGGCTCACCGGGTGAGCGACAAAGTGTATCAGGAGCTCACTGGCATTCGCGGGGCCTTCGCAACACGACTGCTGTATGTGGCAGTGACGCGTGTTCCCCGGGGCAAAGATTATTATCGCCTTACACTGGCAGACTCCGATGGCGCGCGTCCCATCGTATTGCTCGAATCCAGAGAGCCTGTATTGGCTCCCGCCTGGGCGCCCGACGGCCAGCAAATTGCCTATGTCTCCTTTGAGTCGAATCGGCCCGCCATCTACCGCCAGAATTTGGCCACGGGAGCACGGGAACAACTGACCAGTTTTAAAGGGTTGAACGGGGCGCCGGCCTGGTCCCCCGATGGCAAGACTATGGCCATGGTGCTGTCCAAAGACGGTAGCCCCGATATTTATTTGATGGACCTTGCCAGCAAGGCGTTAAAACGGGTTACCCGGCATTACGCGATAGATACCGAGCCGGCCTGGATGCCCGATGGAAAGTCTCTTTTGTTCACATCCGATAGAGGTGGGCGGCCACAAATATATCGCTACGAGCTCGCCTCGGGCCAAACCGGCAGGCTCACTTATGAAGGTCCCTACAACGCCAGAGCGAGAGTGGCACAGGATGGGCGAAACGTGGTGATGGTCCACCAGCTCAACGGCCGTTTCCACATCGCTTTACTGGACTTGGTTAGCGACCGTTTGCAAGTGTTAACATCGACAGAATTGGACGAAAGTCCCAGTATCGCGCCCAACGGCTCTATGTTATTGTATGCAACGAAATTCCAGGGCCGCGGTATTTTAGCCGCTGTTTCTGTGGATGGGGGAGTGAAATTCAGGTTGCCAGCACGTGATGGTGATGTGCGGGAACCAGCGTGGTCACCTTTCATGAGCCGGTAACGGCAGTGTGAAAATTACCTAGAAAACCAAGATTAAGGGAACGAAATATGAAATATTTACCTGTTGTCGGTAAGACTCTTACGCTGCTTTTCACTGCAGTGTTCCTCGTAGCCTGCTCTAGCAGTGACACCAAGGATAGCCAAGACGCTGCTGATGCAGCCCAAAAAGCTGCCGATGATGCTCGCATTGCGCAAGAGGCTACAGATTCAGCTCAGGCTAACGAAATGATGCAGCTGCAAGATGCCGTTGCCGCCGCTGGCACCGTGTTCTACTTCGAGTTCGACAGTTCTACTTTGACAGCGCAAGCTCGTGAAGCGCTGGATGCACACGCCGCATTGCTGGGCACCAATGATCGCAGTGTGCGCCTTGAAGGCCACACCGACGAGCGTGGCACCCGCGATTACAATCTGGCATTGGGTGAGCGTCGCGCCAATGCGGTTCGCGATTACCTGGCAGGTAGCGGTGTCGCAAACTACCGCGTTGAGTCTGTGAGTTACGGTGAAGAACAGCCTGTAGCCTTTGGCTCTGGCGAATCGAACTGGACTCAAAACCGGCGGGTAGAATTGAAGTAACTTCAGAGGTTTTATGCGCAAGCTAGTTAAAGCACTGGCGCTAAGCGGGCTGGCCATTTGTGCCGGCCCGTTGTCGCTGGAGGGTTACGCTCAGGGCTATGTTGACCTGGAGGCCGAGCGTGCAGCCAGAACTCGGCCGGATGGCACTGGTGTCCAACCCTCACAGAACACAACTGTGGTTACAGATCCCTATGGTGCAGGTCCGGCAGCTGCCTACCCGGCGACCAGCTACGGTGTGAACAGTGCCGCAGCAGCGCCGGCATTGCGTCCGGCGCAAGCCACTTCTGTTCCCGGCGGTGGTGGTTCAGGGCAAAACCTCAGCCATCTGTTTTATCAGCTTCAGCAGTTGCAGCAGGAAGTGATGATGCTCAATGGCAAGGTTGAAGAGCAGGCTCATGAACTGCGGAAGATTAAGGCGCAGAATCTGGAGCGCTATGTTGATATCGATCGACGCCTGGGGAATGGTGCGGCGGGTTCTGCCACCGCCACAGCGACCAATGTACCTGTTAGAAACAAAGTTAGTGACCCAGTGGCGGAGCTGCCAGGAGAAGGCGAAGCCTATCGCGCAGCGTATGCCCTGGTGAGAGGCAAGCTGTTTGCTCAGGGAGTCACTGCATTCGAGAAGTTTCTGAGCGATTATCCCGGTGGTAAATACTCGCCAAATGCCTACTACTGGCTGGGCGAACTGAACCTGGTAATAAAACCAGCCAATCTGGAATCGGCCCGTCAGGCTTTTATGCTGCTGCTGAATCAATACCCCAACAACAACAAGATCCCCGATGCCTTGTACAAGCTGGGTAAAGTCCAGTACACCAAGGGCAACAGAGACAAAGCCAGAGAGTTTTTGGACCGGGTTATTAATGAATACGGTTCTACCAATAGCTCCGCGGTCACTCTGGCCAGGGGATTTCTCCGCGACAATTACTGATCTGCCACTAGTAAGAACGAAAGCGTGTAACCATCTTGCAAAATGCACCTGGCAACAGTGATGACGCTCTGCGAATCACCGAAATTTTTTATTCTCTGCAAGGGGAGGCAAGAACTGTGGGTCTTCCCACCGTTTTTGTGCGTTTAACGGGTTGCCCATTGCGTTGCGTGTACTGTGATACAGCCTATGCTTTTAGTGGGGGTGAGCTTGTTGGTATCGACGACATCGCTGAGCAGGTTGCAACTCATCAACCCCGATATGTAACGGTTACTGGCGGAGAACCTCTGGCCCAAAAACGCGCGCTCGTGCTCCTTAAGCGCCTGTGTGATGACGGTTACGAGGTTTCTTTGGAGACCAGCGGAGCTATATCCGTTGAGGGAGTCGATTCACGAGTTGTTAAAGTTGTCGATTTTAAGACCCCGGGCTCTGGCGAGGTGGACCGGAATGAATTTGGCAATGTCGCACTGCTAACTCCCACAGATCAGGTGAAGTTCGTCATCTGCAACCGGGAGGACTATGAGTGGTCACGCTTTAAACTCGATGAGTATCAGTTGGCCGACCGGGTTTCTGATGTACTGTTTTCCCCCAGCCACGGTGAACTTCACGGCCGGGATTTGGCCCAGTGGATACTGGAAGACAACTTGCCGGTGAGAATGCAGCTGCAGTTGCACAAGTATTTGTGGAATGACGAGCCCGGACATTAGGGGAAACTATTGTGAGTGATGATAAACGCGCTGTGATTTTAGTATCCGGTGGGCTCGATTCAGCTACTGTTCTTGCCATGGCCATAAAGCAAGGCTACGACTGCTATACCCTCAGCTTTGATTATGGGCAGAGACATCGGGCCGAGCTGGTAGCGGCGGAGCGGGTGTCCATTGCGTTGGGCGAAATCGGGCACAAAGTAGTCAGGCTGAATCTGGATAGCATTGGTGGTTCGGCCCTCACCGATACTTCTATTGATGTTCCGGAGGAAGAAACAGAAGGCATACCCATTACCTATGTGCCAGCGCGCAATACCGTTTTTCTGTCCATAGCATTGGGTTGGGCCGAAGTGTTGGGAGCAAAAGACATTTTTATGGGAGTTAATGCGGTAGATTACTCAGGCTATCCGGATTGCAGGCCTGAATACATTGCGGCTTTTGAGACTATGGCGAATCTGGCGACGCGGGCCGGTGTAGAAGGTGACAAGCTGACAATACACACGCCTTTAATGGACTGGGGCAAGGGCGGGATCATTAAGGTGGGAATGGATTTGGGGGTGGATTACTCGCTGACTGTATCGTGCTACCAGGCCACCGAAGAGGGCCTGGCCTGCGGCCGATGTGATAGTTGTCGCCTGCGGTCCCGGGGCTTTTCCGACGCGGGAGTAGCAGACCCCACCCGCTATCTCTGAACTCCCGCTAACACCCCGGTTTTCCTGAAAAAACCGCTTGAGTTTTGTTGTTAAATCCGTACTATACGCAGCTCCTTCCGGGGCCGTTAGCTCAGTTGGTAGAGCAGTTGGCTTTTAACCAATTGGTCGCGCGTTCGAATCGCGCACGGCCCACCATTTTTCTCTATTAAAACAATTACTTGGCGATTACCTGCTTAGCCATTGTTTGCCTTAAAACAACCAGTGCCGGAGTTTTGCCGGACTTCCCTGTACAAACCCTGTTTGCTGCCTCAATAAGTTCCTCCGGTTCAGGGGCAGAGTAGTGGGATGTGATGTCACCGTTACGATGACCCGGCAATATTTTACAAACGCAGGTGAACAACGGAGCAATCAGCGTGGCCTATGCCCAAAACCGGTTATCAACCGTCAATGGTATTGGAAACCATGCGTAAAGATACCGTGTTGACTATTAGGCCGGCACAGATTATTGGACAGCGTTCCCATGTCCGTTCAACCGTTCCAGCAACGATCAGACCGGACGGACTAAAAACCATCGCTGTTAAACCCGGTCAAAACCGCACGATGAACATAACCCCCTGGTTGATTGCCTCTGAGCTTTCTTGTGAATCCAGATCCAGACTCGCCTGCCCTTTAAGGGCTGTTCGCTGAATGACCAGGGTGAAGGCTTCTTCATAATCACCGATACAAAAGCTCGTTCGATAAGTGTCCTGTCCACCCATAACCTCGCCTTATTCACCTTCACCCAGGCATCCTGGATGTGCGGCTGGTTGCCCATGCGCCTCAACCAGTCTCCGAGGGTGGTCGCCCTGGGGAGTTTCTTGAGATCCAATACGGTGCGCAGCGCCTCATCATCCTGTATGTGACGAACCTCATCCAGGTGAAAGCTGCCTTTGTGCTGCATCAGGATGAGGGTCTTGATAAATTCCGAGGGCTTATACCCGCGATTGCTTTTAGGCGGGGGAAAGTAATGATCAATGCGTTCGGCGAGGCTCAGGGAGTCCATTAACTGACCCATGGCCAATAAACCGGCGCGGGAAGTGAGTAAATCGTTCGTTGTATCGAGCTTGTAGGGTAGAATAATCGTAAGCCTTGAGTTGTGCACCCAGTGGGTGATGGTCTGTTTTGTTGCTAACCATTATACAGCCAGGGCTTTCTACGGTTTAGAGATTTCTATCCGGGGATCCGGGTGAAGGGAGTCAATATGAATGCAACGGAAAGCAGGGCATTGGAACTGCTCAGGACCAGTTTGGGTAACCCAGAGGCTACTTTTCATGAACATCAGTGGGAGTCGATATCCACGCTGGTGGAAAAACGCTCCAGATTGTTGGTAGTGCAGCGCACCGGTTGGGGCAAGAGTGCCGTGTACTTCATCGCGACCAAGCTGATGAGAGAGCAGGGCTATGGCCCAACTATCATTATCTCTCCGCTGCTAGCCCTCATGCGTAACCAAATTGATTCAGCCGCCAACTATGGCGTTAGTCTGGGCACAATAAATTCATCGAATACTGATCAGCAGAATGATCACACTAGCAGTTTGTCGGACTCAGCTCCTGACGGGCACGATTTAATACTCCAGCGTGCTACAGGGCTGTCAGGACACCACGCAGAAGATGTGATTGTCCCAGGGCAGCCACGTCAACCTTCATCACGCCTTTATCCAGCCCTGTAATGGGCATTTATGCGGCAAATGACCGCTTAATTATGCCATTCTCAGCACATTCATACGCTTTACATTCCATGCCAGTGTCGCCAGCGTCCATTCGCCCGCAACCTTGTCCAAACCTCGCATCGAGAACTGCCTCAACCCCATAACGTGTTTGATGATGCCGAACACTGGCTCTACCGTTTGCTTTCTTAATGCGTACAGCGCTCGACCGGATTGGGTCGTCAGTTGATGTTTCATGAGCCTCACCTGATCATCCGTTATCGGAGTGGGGGCGTCAGGGGCAAACCGATCAAAAACGCACGGGTGATGGTGGTCACGCGCTACTGCCAGTAAAGGCTGGATATTATCCTCTACGCAAGCCTTTACATTATCACCGCTAAAATAGCCTGTGTCGGCCAGCAGGTCGGTCACCTTGCCCAGTTCTTCAGGCAGGGTATTCAGCTTTGTCAGGGCCGGCTTTATTTGTTGTTTGTCGTTCGGGGCCTGTGTCATGTGTGTACTGACGACGAGCATTGTATCGGTGTCAACACTGGCCTGGGCGTTGTAGCACTGCTCAAAGCCGCCGCCAGATACCTTATCGATTAACTGGAATTGTTGCACTGATCTACAAGAACCGGACTGGGGCGTCTATGACGCCTTGGAATTGGCGGGTTGTGTCGCTGAAGAAGGCTATGTTGAACGGGTAGAGGAAAATACGATGCCTTCCTTTTACACGGTTTACGGGCACTTGGTCGATGGCGGCTGCGAAGCGCTACACGATTGGCCGATAGGTTTTCTCGAAATTAAAGCGATTCGGGGCGAGTGTGCCGTGTTGGCCGAGCGTTTGGATTTCTCGGTTTGGGATATGGCGTAATGCAGTGTCATCGCATTTTTTAAAGGTTTCAATATGCAACCTTTTGCATTATTATAGTTGTATCCATGCAGGAGGTTTCTACGATGGCTCGAGCAATCAAACTTTCCGATACACTGATTTCTGATGCGGCGGTGAGCGCTAAAGCGCAGCACCGCTCAACACCTCGACAAATCGAGTACTGGGCTAAGATTGGCAAAATCGTCGACGAAAATCCCGACATGCCGTTGGGACTGGTCAAAGACCTTCTCCAGAGCCTTGAAGAAGCCAGCGCTGGGGATGTGTCGGAATATCAGTTTGGATGAAGATCCAGCAAACCGGAAGCTTTGGCCGCAAAGTGAAAAAACTCGCGCCGGATCAAAAGAAGGCCCTGGATCGGGCGGTTAAAAAGATCGCCGGTGCTCCAGACATCGGAACAATGAAGAAGGGCGATCTTGCCTTGGTGCGGGTCTACAAGTACAAGGCAAAAACCCTACAGTACTTGCTGGCCTACACCTATGATGCAGACAGCGAAACCATGACTTTGTTAGCTGTTGGTCCGCATGAAAACTTCTACCGCGATTTGAAACACCGGTAGTAGTGATTTACGTCTAGTGGTTGTCTGGGCGGCTTTAGTGCTTGGTAAGGAGAAAAAAACCCCGGGCAAGCCTGGGGTTTTGGTCGATAGGCCAGTAGCCTATCTAGTGTAGTGTATTAAACAGATTAATGATATAATGATTACTTCATTCACTACCCGTGTGAAGCTAATGCCCGCCCAAATAAATATAACTTTAACAGCGCAAGAGAAAAAACAGTTGGAAAAAAATGTTAGAAGCAAAACGACACCGGTTCGATTGGTAGAGCGCTCAAGGATTATTTTGCTCGCTGCAAAAAATGTTCCCAACTACAAAATTGCTGAAGAGCTGGAAATTGATGTCAACAAGGTAGGCCGATGGCGCAATCGTTTTTTTGAGAGAGGGTTTCGGGGAATAGAAAAAGATTTGCCAAGAGGGGCTAATCACGGCGGCAAGAATTCTGCGGACCAGGCAAAGCTGCGGTCGAAAGTCATCAAGATAACCACGCAGGAAAAACCCAAGGATGGCACCCACTGGACAACCCGGGGTTTGGCAAAAGTGATGGGCATTAATCACTCCTTTATAAATACTCATGAGTACCGAGTTAGCCTCATGACACAAGCCTAAATAGCGCCATTCTATCAAGGTCTTGCCGTTGCGTGATGAATTTCGCGAAGTTTGTACGAGAATCCGTATCCAGGAGAAAATGCGGGAGGCTGCTGCGTAGCGCAGTGGCAACCACCAACTCGGACGGAGCTAGACCGGGCCGGATCGTTCGAAGCCAGGAGCCAAAAGAGTTCCAGACTAGCCGAGTGTGGCAAGATGCCAGGTAATGAAGTAGCCCTTGAGCAACAATCCCCGCGTGTACAAAGACGTGATAAGCCTTCAGTTTTCGCTTGACGCCATCGCGATATTTTTTTGATTCCCGGTGAAGGTGCTGATTACCATTGCGTCGCTCCAATGGCTTCATTACGCTCATCCAGAAATGGTATGAAAAAGAACCGATAACATGAACCGCCTGCTTGAAGGCATGCTCTATTTTAAATCGCAGACCGTAGAGGTGAATGATATCGAGGGCCGATAATGACGTATCAGTAGACATGAGTATACAGCGTCCCCTCGTTGGGTGAACGACAATGACAAACCGAACAATACTGCCGGTCGGTCTCCATAATAAATCATGGACTGCGTATCGGATAGCTACGTTTTTTTCGCCATAGACAGGGCTTTGAGCCTCCTCCATCAATGCGACCAACCCAAACAGTGATCTTGGTTTTACCTTGTCACCATACTTACGTGGCCGCCCTCTTTTTTTCGGCTGTTGCTGATGATGCAGCTGGTAGGCAACCGCATTTGATCTGGCGCGGGTGACCAAATGATTCCCCTCATGAATCCTCGCGGCAAGCGGCACAGCGAACACGCTATTGGCGGCACGAGAAAGAATAGAGACGGCCTGAAAGGAGTGTCCCATGATGTACTCCGCTTTGGTATTTGACTCGGATTCCTGATGTAGCAGCTTCACAGCAGGCATCTTTTTGCCCTGTTTGGAGACCTTAATGCCGTCCCCCACCAACACGAGTCGGCCATTCACTCGAACCAGACCAGGGAACAGTCGAAGTACAAGTTGAGACCACAATACCGTCATTGAGTCCAACTTAATGCCGGTGCTGTGGAAGTTATCCAGCAAGTTGTCATAAAACCGCCCCTGTAACCCCAGCGCCCGGACAATACTCGTCACCCCCATTCGTTCGGTACGAACCGTCAATCCCGCCACACAGACGGCGAACCACATAAATGTCCGGGTACGAGCGCAAGCCGGGCGAAGATAAATGATTGCATCCCACCAATAGATCCACAGCATAGACAGTGTCCTTTTGACAAACTAACATAGTATGTATATGCTATATCAATGACAAGGAAAAGGCTCGCACAAATTGAACGGCGTATGACAAAGATCAAAGGTGACATAGCATTACTGGGCGCTATGCGCCCTGGATCGTTGACGAAGCAATACAAGGACCGGGAGAGTCAGACTGGGCCTTATTATCAGGTCAGCTATACACTGGATATGAAGAGCCGGACGGAGTATATTCGCAAGGAATTTGTGGGCGATATACGCGGCCAGATAAGTAACTATAAACGGTTCAAGAAGCTCAATGCACAATGGGTGGCGCTGAGTATTGAGCACTCAAAGTTATCAATGAAACTCAAGCAAGCGTAGTGATTACAACGGGAAGCAAGCAAAAATCGTGGCCAAACTGGGCAGTAAAAAGAACCCATTGATTTTAAGAGTTGCCGATGACTCAAAAGTCGATATGATCGCCAATACCTGTCATGAAAACGGCTGGCATTTTATTTTGGGGTTTGAACCGGACAAGGAAGAGGATCTAACGGACCTGGAAAGAAAGCTATCGCCTCCCATCCATCATGAAGCCGCAAAGAGCGGGCGAAATGAACGGTGTGTCTGCGGAAGCGGGAAGAAATACAAGAAATGTTGCGGAGCTGCCGCTTGACTGGTTTCGCTAAACAGCAAATAAAACAGAGCGCAGAACTCGGTACTCTCAAGATAAATAGAGTGTGGCGAGAAGTTGGTCTGAAGCCACACCTGGTTGCTCAGTTCAAGGTGAGCAACGATCCTGCCTTTGAAGAAAAGCTACGCGATGTTGTTGGCTTGTATTTATCGCCGCCAGAGAATGCAGTTGTTTTCTGTGTTGACGAAAAGAGTTCCATTCAAGCGCTGGACAGAACGCAGCCGGGATTGCCGATGAAGCCCGGGCGCGGCGGAACCATGACTCACGACTATAAGCGTCATGGTACAAGCACCTTGTTTGCGGCACTGAACACCCTGACTGGTGATGTTATCGGTGAGTGCAAAAAGCGTCACCGGCACCAGGAATTTTTGGCGTTTCTGAAGACTGTGGAAAAACAAACACCCAAGGAGTTAGACCTTCACCTTATCGTTGATAACTACGCGACGCACAAACACGAAAAAGTGAAGAACTGGATTAAGCGTAATAAAAGGGTTCACTTACACTTTATTCCAACCAGTTCTTCGTGGCTAAATCTGGTGGAGAGATTTTTTGGTTTGTTGACAGAAAGGCAACTGCGCCGTGGTGTATTCACATCGGTACAAGAGCTGGAAGAGACCATCATGGATTTTATTGAGAGGCACAATGAAGATAAAAAGCCATTTGCCTGGACAAAGTCCGCAGAAGAGATTTTGGAGAAAGTGGGGCGCGCAAGGCATGCACTCTCAAATCATCAGTCAGTTTAATACACTACACTAGTCTTGGTTTTGACTCTCTTCGCCAGGAGGGAAAATAACCAGCTCGCCGCTAACAGAAACCCCGTCAACGATTTTCAAGTGTTAGCGCCACAGTGAACCCGCAGTTATTTGCCGCAGAATAAAAGAACGACAAAGAGGCGACAGTGATCCGGCTTAACTCCAATCGATCACAGGCTAGAACGGCAGCTCATGATTTACCTCGACACTGTCTGTGTACTCTTGTTGCTCAATCCGGATCTCCTCGTACAGTTGCGCAATCTCATCACCATAGTGATCCCACAGTACCGATCTCAGGTCGCCGAGCAGCTGATAAATACAATCGGCTTGTTCAGCCGTCCAGTAGGTTGTGATTTTTAAGGTTTTCATTTAGCCTTTCCTCGCTTTTTGGTCTCGCGCCGCTTCGACGCACACTCCTGCGCTTCCTTCATGCGGTACGACTCACCCTCAATGGCGATGACCTCGCTGTGATGGACTAAACGGTCAATCAGGGAGACCACACACGCGGCATTGGGGAACACGTCATTCCACTCGCCAAACGGACGGTTCGTTGTCACCAAAGTTGAACATTTCTCATAGCGCCGGTTGATGATTTCAAACAGCAAGTCAGCATGACGATTGCTGTAGGAGAGGTAGCCCACTTCATCAATTACCAGCAAGGCGGGCCTGGCGTAGTGTTTCAATCGACGCTGCAGGGCATTGGCGCCATCCTGACCTGCCAGGTCGTTGAGCATCGCCGCTGCGGTGGTAAACAGCGCCGTATAGCCGTGCATGACAGCGTTATACCCCAGGTTCTGGGCGATCATCGATTTGCCCACGCCGTTGCTGCCCAGCAGGATAATATTGCTGGCCGTGTCCATAAAACCCAGTTGCATCAGGGCATGAATCGCTTGTGGGTCGATAGCGCTTGGCCACTGCCAGTCAAACTCACTCATCGGTTTGAACCGGCCCAGCCTGGCGCTGCTCAGGCGCCGTTCGAGTGAGCGCTGTTTGCGCTCGGCAAGCTCCCAGGCGATGAGCTGTGCCCGCCAGGGGTATTGCTCGTCGGTGATCTCGCCCCAGTGCGCCAGCACGCCGTGGAGCTTCAGTTCAAGTGCCTGCTGTTTGAGTTGCTCGATATCAATCATCGGTATCATCTCCTGTCTCGCTTCGGGTGCCATTGAGCTTGTCGTAATCGGCAAGCCGAGCCAGCTTGACGCTGTAGTGTTTGACCTTCGCCGGCACGGCGACAGCAAGCGGTGGCGGCAGGTGCTGTTCATCACGGCGGCGCTCAAGAACGTGCTGCACCGCCTCCGGGTAGGGTGATTGCCGATCAAGTGCTTCACCCAGAGCTACATGCAGCTCGTCCCGCCCATAATCATCAAGCAGTTGATTGAGTAACCGGACCGTGGTTTTAATGACATGTCCACGCTGTGCCGATTGCTGCAGCAGCGTCTGGGCGTGCGCCGAAGCATGGCTCAGGCGATCCTGACCCCGGTGTAGTTTGGCGTGGGTTTTCTCCAGCCATAGGGCATTGATATGCGCCTCCTGTTCGATTTGCTCCCCTTTGCCAAAGCTGCGCTGATGCTCAGCAATGCATTGATCGCCCTCCACTATCTGGAGCCGCTCCAGGTCAGCGCTCACGCTCAATGGCTTGTGCACGTATTGATGGGGAATGGAGTAATCATTGAGATCGAAGCGAACATAAGGGGTTTTGGCGGCCCGCACGGGCTGTCTCTCATGGGTATCAAAGGGATTATCCGGCAAACTCACCTGCTCCTGTAAGAAGGCTTCCCTGACCGTCAACGTACGCTCTTCAGGGCAAGCCCGATCAGCACTCACACCCTGGCACCAGTGCTCAGCTTGCGCATTGAGTTCGGCCAGTGTTTGCCAGTGACGAGCGGCAAAGAAATTATCGCGAATATAGCGAATCGCTCTTTCTACCCGGCCCTTTTCATTGCCCCGGGCCACCGCCACCGGGCGTGGTTCGAAGCGATAGTGGGCTGACAAGGCCAGCAAGGTGGGGTGGAAGCGGATGGCGTCACCGTGGCGCTCCAATACGGCCGATTTAAGGTTGTCGTACAGCAGCACCTTTGGCAATCCTTGCCAGGCCTCGAATGCCGCTACATGGCCGCGTAAAAAGTGCTCCATTTGCTGGTTGAGATAAAAGCGCAAGAAGATCTGTCGCGACCAGCTCAGCACCATCACAAACGCCATTAACGGCCGCCGGGCCTTGCCGATCTGAATATGCCCGAACGAACCCCAGTCAACCTGGGCTTGCTCACTGGGCAGGGTTTTTAGGCGTAAATACGCCTCGGGCAGCTTGCGCGGCCGCAGTTCACTGATACGCTGGCGAAACTGGCTGGGGCCACCGGGGTATCCCCGCAGGCGGGCCATTTCATACAAGCGGGCCGCCGTGAGTGTGGGAAACTCCCGCAGGGTGTCGATGACAAAGGGCAGATAGGGGTCGATGATCGACGCACGGCGAGTGCGCTCCACCTTGGGCAGGCCAGCCTGTGCCAGTACCCGATCAACCACTGAGTGGTGAATGCCAAGCTGGGTCGCAATGGTGCCCGTTCGCCACTTCTCAACAAAATGGTAGCGCAGTATTTTTGCTTCAGTTTCTTTGCCGATGGCCATGACTGCCCTCCGATTGATGACTCCTGTCCAGCCGCTGCACTAATGTCGCCGGAATCTGCGCCTGAACTGACTGCTCTGCAGAAAATCACTGCGCAAAAAGGGACCACAGACCGCGCCACAGTGATGGCAGCGCACGGTGGCGTCAGTTTTACCCGGCATATCGGCCCTTTTGATCTCATCAGGCACGGTTTGCAGTAGATCACGGAGTATTATTGCCAGAGAACGGTGATGCGTTACTTTTTGTTGTTGCCGTTCTCGATAACGCTGTTGGCGAGCGGCATTATTCATGCGACCCGGGCGAGTGGCCTGGTACTTCGCTCTGGCTCGTTTAATGGATTCCTTTCTGGCTTCCTGGCTGCAACCATCGGTGCAATACCGCTGGCCGCGATCACAGTGGGTACAGACGATGACCTGGGCGTAGCAGCGACAACAGTGGTAGAGACGGCTGGATGATGGCATCGACACAAAGGTCGATGAGGGCTGGATTTATTCCCATTATGTGCAACACTTAACGGGTCGTGCACCTGCACGGTTTTTTTGGGTATGGCGCCAGCGTTGACCGTCAAATCTGTGGTGGCGTCATACCGTTCTCAGCGACACTTATTCTTATAGTCCCTACGCTTGAATCGTGCCTGCTTATTGGTCGCTCTTGAGTGTGACTGGGCCGCAGTTCTACCGCGCCGATTCTAATACGCCGAGATCCGTCTATTTCAAAATTCGGCAAATAGCTGCGGTTTTGGAGTGGCGTCTACATCAAGTTATACCCGCCTCCTTTTTTGTGCGGGAAAAGTACACCCACTTTTGTGTAATTACTTTTTTCCACATCGCCTTGCTTGAAAGTCTCTGTTACAAATACGTTTAAGTGATTGCTCATAGGATTATCTCCAAAAATTCCAAAGTTAACCCCACCAAGACCAATCTCCCAACGGGTGATTTAAGCCCGATGGGTTTTGCTGGTAAACCAGCGGTTCTACCGTGCCAATTAAGTTGGCGTGCCATCAACAGACGGCGAGTAAACAACCCTAATGCTACACGCCCTAGTTGGCCCGTCAATTGAACATTTGTTTGGGCCAACTGCGTTTTCCCAAAAAAAAGAACCCTGTGTGGGTTCTTTTTTAGTGTGGACTCGATGAGCCGTTAGGCTCTTCGATCGGACGTTAGAGATTAAACACTATCGAAGTCAAAACAATTGACCCAATAACAATGATCGCTGTCGTACTGAGTAGAAACCCCCAGTTCTCCAGGAAGAAATTGTCCTTGTCTTCGTGCATATTATTCACCTCCAAGTGCCTTTCCGGTGTATGAAGATAATGCCACGATTCCACCAATCACCATGACAACGGTTTTGATGAACTCCAAAGCAAACCTTCGGTTTTCGCGCTTAATACTGCTTTTAATCTGTTCGATTTCGGCAGTAGTCTTCGCATCGGCCAGTGATAATTGCTCAGTGCTTCCAAGTTTAGCGTTATCTTTATCAGACATCGCGATTGCTCGCCAATCCAACATCGACAAACCCAATCCTGGCGACCTTTTCCCGTGCTCCCTTTACCAGTTCTATTCGCATAGCTGCTGACAGAGTGCCTGCGGGCAAATCCATGCGTGAACTAAAGTCCACAAAACCTGCCCTGGGCTCGAATCGATTCACCAAATCGACAGCTTCCGCCGCTTCATCAACAGACGACAAACAAGCCCCTACAATTTATGCCTCTGGCTCGGGCCTGTCAAACCCAAATGCGAACCCCGTTAGTAATAGGGGTCTAAGGTGCAACGGAACGGAAAACCGGGTTGATGACTATAAGTCCACGGACAACGAGTATCGCCTCTGTGCCAAGGAAAAGTCTTTTCCAATATGAAATGAGCCTGAAATAGCCCTTGTAGTCATTCATGATCAGCGGATGAAAACGATCAGGTCGAAATGTGTGGGGCAATTTGGATCGACACCCGCCGCACTATCCGAAATTATTCAGTCGATACAATCAGTTTCTCCTAGATCAGGATTATCGTCATTGCTGTTTGCCATCTGTTTAACTATCTCTGCTAGAGATCTTGCCTGTAATATGGCTATCCGCCACGTATGCGGATTTACTTGTACCATGTTGTGATACCCAAGCGGCTTACCCTGCGGAGATTATCACCTCCCAATATACAAATTACTGTCTGGGTTCGATACACGGATATACGCAACGCCTCCCTAAAGCAGCTTAACCAGCGCAGCGACAACGGCAATACCTGTCACCAACATGCCGCCAAGACGAATTGTCAGGGTCATCTCGAGTTCTTTCAAATCACGCTTTGTCGCAAGATTGTTTTCAATGAGGTTGGTTTGCTCTTCGGCGAGTACTTCGGCCTGAGCCTCAGGCATACCCGCAGCGGTCAGCCGTCGTGTGCTCTGCGCCTGAGCGTGAGCTTTCTCGATATGGCAAGACATGGGCTGAGTGCCAGGATATTACGAAGCCAAGACCATAGGAAAACTTATCTCGACCACAGCTTGCATAAAGTAACCCATTGGGCTATGTTCGATTCTTATGCAGACAGTGACAGAAACACCAATATTCACGCGTCAAACCGACAAACTGTTCTCGGAAGATGAGAAACGGGAGTTGATTGACTTTCTCGCAGAGAACCCTTTGGCTGGCGCTGAAATCCCCGGAACGGGTGGCGTTCGCAAGGTTCGGTTTGCCGCATCAGGACGCGGCAAGCGGGGTGGCGCAAGGGTGATCTACTATTATCTGGACGACACCATGCCGCTCTATGCGTTGCTGGCCTATGCCAAAAACGCCAGAACCGACATGACACCCGATGAAAAGCGCACCGTTTCCACTCTGGCGGCAACGCTTAAAGCAGCGAGGAAGGCGACTAAATGAGTACCTTTGGTAACGATCTTATCCAATCCCTGAACGAAGCCCTTGCCTATGCAAACGGCGAAGGCCCCGGAATACTGCATACGCCAGCGGCCCCCCGTGAAGTTCGGGAACAAGCCAAGCTCACGCAGACGCAAATGGCCCCGCTGATGGGTATGAGCTTGTCTGGCTACCGCAAATGGGAACAGGGACAACGCAGGGTCAGCGGGCCGGCGGCGGCTTTGTTACGGATGATTGAAACAGAGCCTGAGGCCGTGAAGCGGGCGTTATTGAGCTAGCCAACCATCATCCCCGTCACCTTTCCATCCCATAGCCGCACCCGCGCTCCTGCTCCATCATCAGCAAACTCAGTAGGACCGCTGGATGGTGAGCCTTTGATCCACGCCCGGCATATTGACGGGTGAGCTCAGACAGATCGAGCTGATCAACGACCTCCACGACAAACCGTGCCAGGTGGTGTTCAGGTAACCAGTCCGACATAGAGGGAGGGAATAGATAGTCCGTCTCTCGATCAACGTTTACAAAATTGGCCATCACTTATTCCCGGTTACTTTTCAGTGTGACCACATTATCTCATGATGACGTTGTTGGGTTAAGTCCGACAGGCTGCTAGAGACAGTGTGGTGGCTGGTGATCTGGATGCCATCATTATTTCTCCTGAACAGCTGTCCAAACCAAGCTTTAATGAGGAGGTTTTACAACCGAGAGCACGGCTCGACGGATGTGGTTAGAAGAGTCACTGCTGGAAAACAAAGTCAAAGCTCTAGTTGCGACCTCCGCCCTGGGCATGGGCTACGACAAGCATGATCTTGCGTTTGTTATTCATTATCAAAGCCCCGGCTCGGTAGTTAGCTACTATCAACAAGTAGGTCGTGCCGGCCGTGGTATTCCCAAAGCCTATGGTGTGTTGCTCTCAGGTAATGAGGATGATGATATTCAGCGGTACTTCATCCAACAGGCCTTTCCCAAGGAAGCCCTTGTAGAGGGTATTCTCGAAACACTCGAAGCGAGTGAGGAGGGATTGAGTAAGACGGCGATACTGAGCCGGGTAAACGGTGCCCCCAAGAAAGCGGAGGCGGCACTCAAATTTCTGACTGCAGAGTCTCCGGCACCGGTCATGGTTGCCCAACAGAAACCAATTAAGTACGCCAGAACGCCAATCCCGTACCAGCTGCCACACGAGGCAATTGCGCGGTTGAGTCAACTCAAAGAGGGTGAGTGGGAAGTTATGCAGTCATACCTGCATCACGATGGCTGTTTAATGCTGTTTCTCTCCAATCAGTTGGACGATCCTGATGCTACTCCGTGTGGGAGATGCTCCAATTGTGATCCTGGGAGTGCACTTTCAGCGACATACAGTCACGAGACAGGCATAGCAGCTGCGGAATTTCTGGAAAATATACTAATAGAGATTGAGCCGAGGAAGCAGGTAACTTGTTCAGACTTTCCTGTATACCAATTCCCCAGAAAGCTGGTAGAAGAAGGTCTTCTTCATGAACCTGGTAGAGCACTCTCCAGATGGGGGGAAGCGGGGTGGGGTGAAATTGCCAAAGCGGGTAAAGAGGCAGGAATTTCCGACGCACCGGTGTTATTGGTTGATGATGCAGTTGATTCACGGTGGACCTTTACAGTAATAGCCGCCTTATTGCTCAGAGCCGGATCTGGTCCTGTTTATCCTTTTGCTATCATGTCTACTTCTACCAATGCGTAGCGCCATGCTGCAGGTTGTATAAACAATATGGATGAAAATAGACAAGCGATTTTGTTGCTTTCGACCCAGTTCTCTTCGCCGGGCAAGGGGGCGCCTACGCCGCTGACCGCCCTGGAGTATGGGCGGTTCGCTGCCTGGATGAAGCAGGCAGAGTTTCAACCCAGGGATTTGTTCCACCGGTTTGACGATTTGCTTGAGCAGTGGCAAGACCCCAAAAGAAAAGTGACAGCCGAACGCCTCCAATATCTCCTGGGGAGAGGCATGGCAATGGGCCAGGCGATCGAAAAATGGCAAAGCGCCGGTATTTGGATTCTTACTCGCTCAGATTCCGAATACCCGGTACGCCTTAAAAAACGGCTAGGCGAAGCGGCTCCAGCGGTATTGTTCGGGGTAGGGCAAAAAGCACTACTTAATGCTGGCGGGCTCGCCGTGGTGGGCTCGCGGAAAATTGGGAATACAGAATCTAGATTCACAGAGGTGGTCGCCAAGCAGGCAGCGGCGGAGGGCCTTAATTTGGTGTCCGGTGGGGCACGTGGCGTTGACGAGACGGCAATGCTTGCGGCTCTGGAGATTGAAGGAACAACTGTGGGTATATTGGCCAATGATCTTTTCAAAAGCGCGCTGTCTGGGAAGTGGCGAAAACACCTGAAGAGCGAACAACTGGCGTTGGTCTCGCCGTTCTATCCAGAAGCGCGATTCCAGGTAGGCAGCGCCATGGGTAGAAACAAGCATATTTACTGTCTATCTGATTACGCACTGGTTGTACGCTCCGAACAAGGAAGTGGTGGTACATGGGCTGGTGCGATCGAAAACCTGAAAAAACAATGGGCACCCTTATTCGTAGCATGCCCGTCTGATGCTGATGGGAACGCAGCGTTGATCGAAATGGGCGCGGGCTCTGTGCAGTCCCCCGAATCAGCGAGCAGTGCACCTGGGAACTGGCTCGTTCAACAACTGCAGGGTCTGGCAATGCCGCATTCCTCACAACAAAGCCTCGTAGAAGCTACTCCGGCTGTACCCCGGACACAAGAAAATGTGATTAGTGAGCCGGTACCCGAAGAGCAGACAGATGCTGTCGATGTTTCTGCTAAAACGGAAGACAACACTTCTGAAACCCAGGCTGAGGTAGTGGAACCGACCAATACTGTTAAGCCAGAGCCTATTGTTGATCCCAAGTCGGAGCAATCCTATGACGAGTTTATGCGCTACGTTTCTCGACGCATCACCGAGAACGGGGAAACCAAATTCTCAGAATTGAAGGAGAGCCGAAAGGATCTGAAGCAAAAGCAGATTCGTGAGTGGTTGGATCAAGCGGTTGAGTCAGGCGCGCTGCTACGTAGAGGGCGCCTGCTCACATATACCCTAAATCAGGAAACTATCGATCAGCCGGATTTTTTCGCTGACTAACGGATTGAAATTAGTGAATACATCGAATATAGCCAAATACGCCCCTCAAGCCCGCACCGACTTTATAGCGGCGGTCACCAGGCAGGCTGCAAAGTACGGCATCAGAGCTGACGAGGTATTGCCCATAGAGATCAAGGGCGATGTGGCCCTGATCGGTGATTTCAGCAGTTGGGCTTTCACCAAGCCATGGAGCAGTGTAGACGCCACTCCAAAACCGCAGCTATTTGCCGAATTTTGAAATAGACGGATCTCGGCGTATTAGAATCGGCGCGGTAGAACTGCGGCCCAGTCACACTCAAGAGCGACCAATAAGCAGGCACGATTCAAGCGTAGGGACTATAAGAATAAGTGTCGCTGAGAACGGTATGACGCCACCACAGATTTGACGGTCAACGCTGGCGCCATACCCAAAAAAACCGTGCAGGTGCACGACCCGTTAAGTGTTGCACATAATGGGAATAAATCCAGCCCTCATCGACCTTTGTGTCGATGCCATCATCCAGCCGTCTCTACCACTGTTGTCGCTGCTACGCCCAGGTCATCGTCTGTACCCACTGTGATCGCGGCCAGCGGTATTGCACCGATGGTTGCAGCCAGGAAGCCAGAAAGGAATCCATTAAACGAGCCAGAGCGAAGTACCAGGCCACTCGCCCGGGTCGCATGAATAATGCCGCTCGCCAACAGCGTTATCGAGAACGGCAACAACAAAAAGTAACGCATCACCGTTCTCTGGCAATAATACTCCGTGATCTACTGCAAACCGTGCCTGATGAGATCAAAAGGGCCGATATGCCGGGTAAAACTGACGCCACCGTGCGCTGCCATCACTGTGGCGCGGTCTGCGGTCCCTTTTTGCGCAGTGATTTTCTGCAGAGCAGTCAGTTCAGGCGCAGATTCCGGCGACATTAGTGCAGCGGCTGGACAGGAGTCATCAATCGGAGGGCAGTCATGGCCATCGGCAAAGAAACTGAAGCAAAAATACTGCGCTACCATTTTGTTGAGAAGTGGCGAACGGGCACCATTGCGACCCAGCTTGGCATTCACCACTCAGTGGTTGATCGGGTACTGGCACAGGCTGGCCTGCCCAAGGTGGAGCGCACTCGCCGTGCGTCGATCATCGACCCCTATCTGCCCTTTGTCATCGACACCCTGCGGGAGTTTCCCACACTCACGGCGGCCCGCTTGTATGAAATGGCCCGCCTGCGGGGATACCCCGGTGGCCCCAGCCAGTTTCGCCAGCGTATCAGTGAACTGCGGCCGCGCAAGCTGCCCGAGGCGTATTTACGCCTAAAAACCCTGCCCGGTGAGCAAGCCCAGGTTGACTGGGGTTCGTTCGGGCATATTCAGATCGGCAAGGCCCGGCGGCCGTTAATGGCGTTTGTGATGGTGCTGAGCTGGTCGCGACAGATCTTCTTGCGCTTTTATCTCAACCAGCAAATGGAGCACTTTTTACGCGGCCATGTAGCGGCATTCGAGGCCTGGCAAGGATTGCCAAAGGTGCTGCTGTACGACAACCTTAAATCGGCCGTATTGGAGCGCCACGGTGACGCCATCCGCTTCCACCCCACCTTGCTGGCCTTGTCAGCCCACTATCGCTTCGAACCACGCCCGGTGGCGGTGGCCCGGGGCAATGAAAAGGGCCGGGTAGAAAGAGCGATTCGCTATATTCGCGATAATTTCTTTGCCGCTCGTCACTGGCAAACACTGGCCGAACTCAATGCGCAAGCTGAGCACTGGTGCCAGGGTGTGAGTGCTGATCGGGCTTGCCCTGAAGAGCGTACGTTGACGGTCAGGGAAGCCTTCTTACAGGAGCAGGTGAGTTTGCCGGATAATCCCTTTGATACCCATGAGAGACAGCCCGGGCGGGCCGCCAAAACCCCTTATGTTCGCTTCGATCTCAATGATTACTCCATTCCCCATCAATACGTGCACAAGCCATTGAGCGTGAGCGCTGACCTGGAGCGGCTCCAGATAGTGGAGGGCGATCAATGCATTGCTGAGCATCAGCGCAGCTTTGGCAAAGGGGAGCAAATCGAACAGGAGGCGCATATCAATGCCCTATGGCTGGAGAAAACCCACGCCAAACTACACCGGGGTCAGGATCGCCTGAGCCATGCTTCGGCGCACGCCCAGACGCTGCTGCAGCAATCGGCACAGCGTGGACATGTCATTAAAACCACGGTCCGGTTACTCAATCAACTGCTTGATGATTATGGGCGGGACGAGCTGCATGTAGCTCTGGGTGAAGCACTTGATCGGCAATCACCCTACCCGGAGGCGGTGCAGCACGTTCTTGAGCGCCGCCGTGATGAACAGCACCTGCCGCCACCGCTTGCTGTCGCCGTGCCGGCGAAGGTCAAACACTACAGCGTCAAGCTGGCTCGGCTTGCCGATTACGACAAGCTCAATGGCACCCGAAGCGAGACAGGAGATGATACCGATGATTGATATCGAGCAACTCAAACAGCAGGCACTTGAACTGAAGCTCCACGGCGTGCTGGCGCACTGGGGCGAGATCACCGACGAGCAATACCCCTGGCGGGCACAGCTCATCGCCTGGGAGCTTGCCGAGCGCAAACAGCGCTCACTCGAACGGCGCCTGAGCAGCGCCAGGCTGGGCCGGTTCAAACCGATGAGTGAGTTTGACTGGCAGTGGCCAAGCGCTATCGACCCACAAGCGATTCATGCCCTGATGCAACTGGGTTTTATGGACACGGCCAGCAATATTATCCTGCTGGGCAGCAACGGCGTGGGCAAATCGATGATCGCCCAGAACCTGGGGTATAACGCTGTCATGCACGGCTATACGGCGCTGTTTACCACCGCAGCGGCGATGCTCAACGACCTGGCAGGTCAGGATGGCGCCAATGCCCTGCAGCGTCGATTGAAACACTACGCCAGGCCCGCCTTGCTGGTAATTGATGAAGTGGGCTACCTCTCCTACAGCAATCGTCATGCTGACTTGCTGTTTGAAATCATCAACCGGCGCTATGAGAAATGTTCAACTTTGGTGACAACGAACCGTCCGTTTGGCGAGTGGAATGACGTGTTCCCCAATGCCGCGTGTGTGGTCTCCCTGATTGACCGTTTAGTCCATCACAGCGAGGTCATCGCCATTGAGGGTGAGTCGTACCGCATGAAGGAAGCGCAGGAGTGTGCGTCGAAGCGGCGCGAGACCAAAAAGCGAGGAAAGGCTAAATGAAAACCTTAAAAATCACAACCTACTGGACGGCTGAACAAGCCGATTGTATTTATCAGCTGCTCGGCGACCTGAGATCGGTACTGTGGGATCACTATGGTGATGAGATTGCGCAACTGTACGAGGAGATCCGGATTGAGCAACAAGAGTACACAGACAGTGTCGAGGTAAATCATGAGCTGCCGTTCTAGCCTGTGATCGATTGGAGTTAAGCCGGATCACTGTCGCCTCTTTGTCGTTCTTTTATTCTGCGGCAAATAACTGCGGGTTTACTGTGGCGCTAACAAGCAGGCCGCCTACAGCTGGTTCAATCGGTTGTGTGCCATCCGTTATATGGAATTGGCAGATTATCCAGGGCATGGGCGGCGGGTATTGAGCCACCCGGAGCAAGACAATAGCTTCCATATCCTGGAAGATTGCCTGGATATTGATCTGCCCGGTTTGGATATGGCCCGGGTGCGTGAGCTGAAGCTGGACGGCACCAAGGACGAAGAACTCTACAGGGAGCTATTACTGGGCCAATGCCATGCCTTGCACCAAGCCATGCCCTTCCTGTTCGAGCCGCTGGATCGTGAAGTACATGGTCCAGAACTCGCTGGGGGCGCCGTGGCGAGCCGCGACGCGTTGCCATTTTCCGAAGCAGGCAACCCTGATTGATCCGTGGGGAAGTGCCGAAGCTCAGAGATGTGTATAGGGAAAAACAAAATGCATCATTTCAACGAGGTTGAGACCTCAGTATAACCCCGTAATTTTTCGAATCGCAATATTTTTAATGACCTCAAAATAGTATCGAAGCAAGTTTTTCGCGGGTTGCTTCAATTTATCAGGGTTCGAAATCTCCCCAAGGTGGATGCCTCAGGAACTTCTCTATCTAACTCAAGATGACAGAATTTTCGAAACAGCAGATCTCGATACAGACTTTGAGCTAACTGTACGTCTGAAAGCCGATACCCTGCACCGGGCAACAAGCTCCTGAACAAGGTCGGCAATGGATAGCCTGGACGGCCTGTTTTTGAGGCATAAAGAGTGGCGAGTAGTTTCTCTATCTCTGACCATTGTAGTAACGCCCCGGTATCATCAAGACTGTGGAGGACGGGATGATTCAAAGTAGCGTTTGAAACGAATAATCGGGGCTGTGTTGCGAAGGATTTTTGCCTGCGAAATTATACCGGGAATTTGTCTGCATTGTTGAGTTATGCTGAGGTCTCGTTTAATCAAAAGGAACCCCTTTCTGAAGGTGACCCCCGGCCTTACATATTGGCCGGGTTTGGCCAGGGAGCGGAATTTTTCATAAGCTGTCATCATGTCGTCGTAGCGGTATTTCTTCCTCTGCCTGTCTTTACTATCGGTGATTGTGGTGGGGAAATAACAGGGTCGATGGAAGTTGACGTACCGGTAGACCTGCTGGCTATTCAGTTCAGTGAAATCCGTGGCGTACTGCCGGGGTAGGTGCGTATAGCCATAAAGTTTGCGCTTGTCCCGATCACCTTGATGGACAGAATCAATGCGGATATAGCCCGGTTGGTCGTTGGGGCAAGGCTTGCGCCGCTGCCCAATAGAGGCGGCTTTAGGTCGTGTCTTTGTCAGGATACAGCGCTGCCTCTGATAAGTCCTGGAGGCCCGCAGCTTGTACAGGTGAGAAACCGGGATACCCGCCAGGTGCCGATAGCCGGCCTGGTCTGGGCCAGGGAGTAGCCTGTTACCTTCATCAGGTAGCGGGTGACGGTTCCCCGTTCTGTTTTGCCAGGCTGTAAGTATCGGTGCTTCACCAGGATCTTCTGTACCCGGTGATAGCGCTCCCGCTTGTCAGTGGCCACATTGAAGGCTACGGCCTGTGTGCCATCGGGAAATTGTTTGATGGCATCCAGGGGGGTCAGTTGTTCTAATCCCATGATCGTTTTCATCCGTTGATCATGAACGGCAGCAAGGGTTATTTCAGGCTCGTTTTATGCTGGAATCAACTTCCGCCACATTCCGCCACATTCCCGGGTTTCAGGCTCATTTCATTTTGGAAAAGATGGCTCTTCTCCGCTTTGTTGAGTGATTCTAGGTTTTCAAATAGAACATAGATTGATTATCTGGGAGGGATGATTGTCTAATTTTGAGTTTGAAGTACTCGGTATCCCTGATGCCCCTGGCGCGCTTACGGATCATTCCTATACTGACATTACCAGCCTCTATCCTGGCGCTTGTTAGCTTGTGTTTTGCATAATTGCAGATGCCGACACAATGTTTTCTGAGCGATTTTGCGAACTTTTTCAGATAGAGCATGTGTGACTGATCTGCTATCAAGCACCAACTTTCCAGTTGCTCTGCCATCCCCTCAAATGAAGTGGCACTCCACAGATACTGAAGCTGTTCTTTTAAAACGTAGAGCGCATTCAGGTTGCTATTGCTATCCAACAACGTTTGCAGCTTGTTACTTTGTTTCTCACTCAACTTATCCGCATTTTTGAGCAACAGATAATGCGTCCCCTTCATCAGTTTTTTACCATTCGGATCGGCCTTCCTGAACTCAAGCCGGCGCTGATTATGGATAGCTTTGCTGTAATTTTTCATGACGTGAAAACGGTCAAACACAATGTCTGCCAACGGCAAGCACTCCCTGACAGCCTTTTGATAAGCAGGGCCCATATCCATAGCTACGGCCTTGATTTTACTGGATGTATCCGGGGAGAGATGTTTTAGAAATCTTGCAAACACCTCGGCAGTTCGACCAGCTTCCACCCAGACCAGATGACCTCCGACCATATCGTAGACCACCGTCATATAGTCATGGCCTTTCGCCCTGGCAACTTCATCGACACCAATATATTCCAAGCCAGTCAACTGTGCAGGATCAAGCGCAGGGAGCGTTTCCATCAGGTATGCCTTGTCGATATTCTTTACTGTCTCCCATCGTATCCCCAAATGCCTGGAGACGGCCTGAATAGACATATGGCGGCATAATCCACTGATCAGTCGGCAAAACCGGTGGGTGAAACGGCACCCTTTATCGACAAAATCACACGCCTCAATGCGGCGCTCACCCTTGCTAATAAACACTTGGGCCAGTTCAATGTCGAGCACACATGGATACCCAAAAAGGGGGATATCCTTAACCTGCCGGCGAATATGCTGGTTGATAGTTCCCTTCTTGCCTGTGGTGGGGTCTATAGTGCTCCTGCGGGCGTCCCGGCTACAGTGAATAACAATCTTGTCACCCTCTTCGTCCAGTTTAATTTCATTTACACGTTGCCCCGTGAGGTTTAAAATATTCCGTGAGATGTTGATGGTCATATACCTGCCCTATGTAAAGTTGTCATAAACCAAACATATCAACAGGTTACTTGATGGTCAGCATCTTTTTTCACTCAACAAAGCGGAGAAGAGCCGAAAAGATTTTACTGACATCGATCAAAATCTGGGGTATAAAGATCCGGAAAGACTGTTGTTTAATGCAAAAGGAGCCCCTTCAGATGTATAAGGGACTCACAATATTTGACAATTCACGGGTAATCGAGCGGTGTTCCGCACGGCGTGAAGTACGAACGGGGGAAAAGAAAATTCCTTCAAAAAGGGCTACCCGGCCGCAAGGCCACCGGGATTTCTTTCGATGAATAATATAAATAAATGGATGCCGACAATGACACAAAATAATGCCTCACGGCCTCACGGCCGTTTTTGTATGAATTTCCCCTCCCGGGCCAGTGGCCGCACTGCGGTCGCAGCGGGCAAATTATTCTTTGCGGCTTTGCTCGTCTTTATGGTGGGCTGTAGTGGTAGCGACTCGGGGGCCGGCCTGGAGCAGCCAGTTGTCGAAACGATGGCGTCGGTGGAGCCGCCGCCAGTTGAAGAAGTGTCCTCGCCTGAGGACGAAACCGATCTCTCTGGATTGAGAGAGGTGATCATGGATGATTTGCCCGAAGATATTGAGCATGCCGCCAGGGGCGCCTTTGAAGGTGGCGCGGTTGGCGGCAAACACGACACTTCGGCGGGCAACCGGATATCAAAGGAAGCCCAGCAATATAACAAGCGGTTTGATGTACCCACCAACGGCGCACCCAGCAGGCTGTTCGGTGTTTCAGCATTTTCACAGCCGATGTGGAGGTTTGAAGAGTTTGGTTCCGCGGCCCTGGCTGATGCCAATGTCAATCCAGAGACAGCGTACTACCTGCCACGTCCTGCAGATGCTGGCAGCATGCCGGATTCTCAGGCACTTGATGATTACCTGAACAAGGATATTTATCCGGCACCGACCCGTTGGGCTAACACCGTACAGTCCAACCCGTGGCAGCCATTGATCGAAGGCTATCTCGGTCGGGATCTTGATACACCGCCCATCGAGGGCCGACCGCCGGGTGAAGGTTGGGCCCACCAGCGCTGGGATGAGTTTGGCCCCAAATACTATTTCCAGACCGCTCAAACCGGCGCGCGGGTAAATAGCGGTTTGCGCGATGGCAGGCAAACCCACGGCTATAGCCAGGGCGAATTTGCCCCGGGTGGTCTGTATCACAAGACCACCGGCGTAGCAGGTTCCGAAGGTACAACTGCGGACGTGGCGGTCAGGTTCCACCCCGGTTTTCCAGAGCAGGACCCCAATGCACTGTGGACATTTGATGGTACGTTTCCGCCCAAGTTGTTGAAGGTGCGCTATGGCGAGCCGGTACTCATGCGTCACCACAACGCTTTGCCTGTTGACGTGTCAGCTAATCGCGGTTTTGGCTTACACACACTTTCGACACACGAGCACAATGGCCACAACCCGGCGGAAAGTGATGGCTACACCAATGCGTTCTTTTTCCCGGGTCAATATTATGACTATCGCTGGCCGGTGACACTGGCTGGACACGACAGTATTAATACCGATGCCAGTGACCCGCGTGCGGGCTCGCCCGATGGTGAAGGCGGTATCACGCAAATTCCAGGTGACTGGCGCGAGACCATGAGTACTCACTGGTTCCACGATCACATGCTCGATTTCACGGCACAGAATGTCTACAAGGGCAACGTTGCGATGATGAACTACTACAGCGCAGTGGATCGTGGTAACGAGTCGATAGACGATGGCGTTAACTTGCGTATGCCTTCCGGCTCATCGCTCGACTGGGGCAACCGGGACTACGACGTCCAACTGCTGTTGGCCGATAAGGCCTGGGACGAAGAGGGGCAGCTCTGGTTCAATCCCTTCAATCAGCAAGGCTTCATCGGCGACGTCATGACCGTAAACTGGCTGTACAAGCCCTACTTTGAAGTTCGCGCCCGTCGCTACCGCTTTCGTATACTCAACGGCTCGGTATCCCGCTACTTTAAGTTAGCGTTGGTGAATGAGGCGGGAGCTCCCGTGCCATTCCATATGGTTGCCAACGACGGCAATATCATGGAGCACTCGGTCTTGTTCGCCAACGGCGAGCTACCCACCATCGGTGTAGCTGAGCGCTACGACATTATTATTGATTTTTCCCGGTTTGAAGAAGGTGACAAACTTTACCTGGTCAATATGCTGCAGCATAAAAATGGCCAGGCAACCGACGAGATTATTCCCTTGGAAGACATCGCCAGTGGTGCCTATGCGGCGCAACAGCTGGATGATGATGAAGACGGTACGCCCAATCGCTGGAGTGCTGACCCGGTCGTTGGCACGTTTATGGAATTCCAGGTACAAGCCTACGACGAGGTTGATCAGAGTTTGAATCCGGTCGATTACGTGGCCGGCCAGTCAGTGATGATTCCCCTGCGCAGACCGACCGATATGGAGCTGGAAACCGCCTTACACCGGACCTTTGAGTTTGAACGTCAGGCGACCGATGAAAATCCCTGGATGATAGAGACCGATGGTGGCAAGGGTTTCACTATGGATCCGCGTCGTTTAAGCGCCGCACCTTCGAAAAACTCCAGTGGATTGGAAGTGTGGCGCCTGCTCAATAGCGGCACCTGGAGTCACCCCATTCATATTCACTTTGAAGAAGGCATTGTGTTGCGCCGTGATGGCAAGGCACCGCCCGAGTGGGAAAAGTGGGCGCGAAAAGATGTTTACCGTCTTGGCCCACAGCCGGACAGCGGCGACAGTGTTGAAATTGCCCTGAGGTTCCGT
Organism: Halioglobus sp.; assembly: GCA_965262875.1. GTDB lineage: Bacteria > Pseudomonadota > Gammaproteobacteria > Pseudomonadales > Halieaceae > JBALVT01. The sequence continues at coordinate 498,472 of OZ253569.1, read as the reverse complement.
GAGTTCGCGGGTACCTTCATGGAGCATTGCCACAATACCCAGCATGAAGACCATGCCATGCTGCTGCGTTGGGATATTGAAAATCCGGGTCAAACCCTGGTTATGCCGGCACCGATTCCTTCCTGGGATGGTGTCAGCTATGTGGATACCCACGCATTGGCCACTTTCCGTACGGGTGATGCGCAAGGCGAAATCGGCCCGAATCTGGATGATCAAGCGGTAAAGATCTGGCTCGAAGGTATGGAAATAGAGCAGATCGACATGCTGAACATGGAGGTTGGCGACGCGCTCAATCCAACTGAAGATGAGCGTGGCGTTGGCAAGATACCGCTGCGTAAAGCGAAGAACATTGATGCTGATGGCAATGAGACCGACGTTTGGTTTGTCTTCCACGATGTATCCGATCGCCCTCTGTCAGAGGAATATGGTGTGGCCTGGGCGGGGGCGCTGGCGACTACGCCACCAGCGGCTACGTCTGAGGCGGATTATTCCGATGAAACCGGTGAGTTTACTTTCTACGGTGATCTTCCCAACCCGGTTTTGAGAGGGCATATGGATTTCGTTCACCTGGATGGTGAGGCGCCGCCCCACGACGATGACAACAACTATTCCCCACTTCGACAGGTCACCATGGGTGGCAAGGATGTCATCGTCAACACCTTCTTTATCAAGTGGGGTGACGAAGGCTGGGAGCAACTGCGCATCGATGTAAATTGCGATCCCGCCGTTGCGGGCACTTTCCCGGATGAGCCTCCCAATACCTCCTGCAAATACAATGGTAATACCTGGTCGGGTGATACCGGTCATGCCCTGGAAATCAATACCGGGGCTGAACAGCCTTACGTGAAGATGAAGCTGCACAAGTCCTGGACCGAGGATGGCGACTATTTACCCTACTATGTAGTGGTTGATACCTTCCCGTCCGGCCCGGCTAAAGCTATGGGTGTGATCTATGTACCCAAGCACCGGTTCCTGGGTGCAACGGCGGTGCCTCTGGTGCAGTTCATCCCGTCTGAGCCATTCAATGAGTCCTATCCTCCGACTAAACCGGTACTGGGCGGTTTGTCGGGCGGCGGTCCTCTGGCTGGACAGATTGGTATACCTTCGTACTCCAGGCCTGAAGACGACTACAGCCCCATGTGGCATATTGGATTTGCTCACTGGACTGTGGACGATGCAGACGAAGTGAAAGTGGTTAAAAGTCTGGCTGAGCTCAAATTCCTGCGCGAAGAAGACAAGCTGATGATTGGAGAATTCCCGCCACCCAAACATCAGGGCGCCGACAACTACGATTTTGATAGTTTGAACTCGCCACATATCGTTAACTGCCCCACACCGGTAACTATCGACATGGTGATCCACCGTGTTCGCAAGCTGGAAGAGGAAATGAAAGCTGCCCGCTAGGGTAGCTTTCCAATACGTTGTACGAGTAACGCGATCAGGTTTATCGGGTCGCGTTTTTATTTTTAAGGATATGATTTTGCGTTTCTATACCGCTTCCCTGTTGCTGCTGGCCAGTCAGCTTGCCTGGGCATCTCCCTGGGGGAAGACCTATTTCCCCAATACGGAGCTGACCAGCCATCGGGGCGAAACCGTTCGCTTTTTCGATGACCTGGTGGAGGGGAAAATTGTTGCTATCAATTTCATTTACACCAGTTGTCCTGATGTGTGTCCCCTGGAAACTGCGCAGCTCACACGGGTTCAGAATATTCTCGGCGATCGCGTCGGCAAGGATGTTCACTTCTATTCGATCAGTATTGATCCCGAGTTTGATACGCCGGAAATACTGGCGGAGTATCGCGCCCGATTCAAGGCGCGCTGGGATTTCTTCACCGGAGACAAGGCTGAAATTATCGAGTTGAGACGCAAGCTGGGTTTGTACGTGGAGGGGGCAGACAGCGGCCCCAATAAAAACAATCACAACGTCAGCATGATAATTGGCAACCAGAAAACGGGCCGCTGGATGACGCGCTCCCCCTTTGAAAACCCCTATGTGCTGGCGGATCAGATCGGTAACTGGCTGGACGGCTGGAAATTGCCGCAAGTGGAGCGGGATTACGCCGATGCGCCTCAACTTCGCCCCCTGGTTCGGGGAGAGGCTTTATTTCGAACACGATGCTCGTCCTGTCACAGTACCGACGGCAGCAACGCGAGCTATCTTGGTCCCGACCTTTATGGAGTGACCCAAAGGCGTTCACTGGAATGGTTGGTGGACTGGATGCGGGCGCCCGACAAAATGTATGAGCAAGGCGATCCGCTAGCGGTGGCACTGGTAGAGCAATACGGTGGTTTGGTTATGCCGAATTTGCGCCTCAATCAGCAGGAGGTGACAGATTTGCTGGATTTCATGGGAAACCTGCCGGCTCCCGTTGCGCCTGTGACCACCCCAAAAAGCGTGGCTGATCTGGTGGCAGTGATGAATGCCTGGGTACGCGAGGTGCCACCCGGCGGGCGGGTTCACGGTGGCTATATGACTTTGATTAATGCCGGTGATGAAGCCATCGAGTTACTGGGCGGCAGCAGCGATGCGTTTTCCAGTGTGGAGTTTCATGAGATGGGCATGGAAGGTGGTATGATGCAAATGCGGAAGCTGGAATCAATGTCAATCGCCCCCGGCGGTAAGCTGGAGTTTATCCCGGGTGGCAAACACCTCATGTTGCGTGAAGCAAAGGTGCCAGTGCGGGAAGGGGGCAGTGTTGAGATAGAGCTTCAGTTCTCTGGGGGCCGAACCCAGATTCTTACCGTTCCCATCCGCAAATAAGGCGCTCACTTCGATCGGTACTGGCAAGAGGCTGTCCTGAATGCTGTGTAGCTGTCTATCATTTCTTCAACAGCAAAAGCCGTGTGTAGCGCTTGCAGTCGCTCTTCCAGGCGAGCTTTATGGTGATGTTGAATTCCCGACACCGTGCCCCCAGAGAAAAACTTCTCCAGTCCTTTGTGCTTAAAGCTCTTTACCCCTATGCCAACCCGATGTTGCTTATTGCACAACAGTATACACCCTTCTGCAAGGCTATGCCCTATCCCGGACCGTAAAACCCAGGCGCCCGGCCAGTTCCGCGCACTCCCCCCGAATTACATTGATGTCGGGAAGCCCGGTCGGCCAACAGGCCCGTCGTGCAAAGGTCTCACCACCTGCATTGGAATATAGTGAATTGAACAAGGAGTTTTCCCACGATGAAAGTAAGCAGCTTGCTGTCGGTCCTGGTATCAGGAAGCGGAAGAAGTGACGTTAAAACTGATCGTTGGGCCCGGTGACCAGGGTGAACCTGTGATTACCATCTTGCTGCCCAATGAAGATTAACTGCGCCGGTTAAACCCGGCTCCCTGCCCCTGGCCACTTGGGATAAAGTGGCACTTCCTCCTTCTCCTTAGCTCTGACAAGCGTCAATTACCGTGTATAAGTACAGTGTAAGGCGAGTACTTCATCAAAAAGCTGAACAACACCGTGTCAGATATCCCTGGCGCGCCGGCATTGTTTGGTGACCACCTGTTCAATACGCTGTATTGTGTGGAAATTCTTTAACATCCATCGCGTAGGGGAAATGCATGACCGAAATGACGAAGCCACCGAGGGTGGTTGGCACGCTTGGCGCGACATTGATGAGCGTCAACGGGATGATAGGTGCAGGCATATTTGCCCTGCCAGCTATACTCTATGCTGAAACTGCCAATTTCACCCCATGGATGTTTCTCATTTTTGGTCTGCTCTTTAGCTGCAACGTTCTTGTCGCGGCGCGCCTCGCTACAATGTTTAAATCGTCTGGCGGTCCGCAACTTTATGTGCAGGCAGCTTTCGGCCCCATGACCGGTTTTCAGATCGGATGGCTATTGGTCATAGCGATGGCGGCCGGCCGCGCGGCAACATTGCATGTTCTCGTTTCCTATCTCTCCGTCATCTTTCCCTTTTTTGAAGGACCCGTGGCGCGACCGGTTTCAGTCTTGTTGCTGCTGATTGCTCTCAGTGGATTGACGGTTTCGGGCATGCGGAAGGTTGTGGGCGGCTTGCTGGTGGGCACGATTCTCAAATTGACCCCTATTATTATTCTTTGCATTGTAGCCTTCGCCGTCGGCGGAATCTCGGTCAGTTTTGAACCGCCAAGGTTCGGTGCATTTGAATCGGTCGCCCTTTTGGTTTACTTTGCCTTTTCGGGAACGATCAATTCGACCTATTCAGCGGGTGAGATCAAAAACCCTCAACGCACGTTGCCGCTGTCAATGCTCGCTTCATTGGGGGCGGTCATCGTTCTCTATATGGTTGTGCAATGGGCCTATATCGCCGCAGGTGCACCTGAAAGTAGCGGCAATGCGACGCCGCTCGCCGCTGCCGCCGGTGTGGTCATGGGCGAGGCCGGTGTGATAGCCTTGGCCCTCGCTGCGATCTTCTCTATTGCCACCAGTAGCCTTGCGTTCTTTGTAGCTGGGCCACGCGTCGTCTTTGGTATGGCGGATCGCGGACTATTGCCTCAAACGCTTGCCCATGTTTCGCCGCGCTTCGGGACACCCGATCGATCGATCTTGTTTTTTACTCTGATCGTGGCCGGAATTTCCTTTACCGGTACATTTGCCTTTCTCGCAATTGTCACATCACTTGCGTCGCAGGTTGTTCTCCTGTCCATGTTTGCGGCGCTCGTAATGATTCAACGGCGGGGGCGTGAAGGGCATGCCAAAGGATTGACGCCCTTTTGGATCGCGGTTGTGATCGTCGGGGTGGCCTTTGCGATTTACGTAAGCGCTCAAGCCCCGCTCGAGGCGTTCGCGTTGATTGGCGCGCTGATCATAATGGGAAGCGTCCTGTACTTAGTTGCACGGCAACCCGAAATGTCGCGTCCTACCCCGATAACCGACTAGGCAGACAAATCTTGACGGTTTGGCGCAACCTGAGAACTACCCGTCTGATTTTTTCAAGCCCCAGGCTTTTACGGTTCTGTCGCATCCGGTGAAGCCATAGAGGCTCATGGTAGAATGATCTTTCCCTATCATACCAAACTGAGCAATGCATGATCTCATTTAAAGGTCGACACACTCCTCAATCGATCATTCTTCAGTGTGTCCGTTGGTACTGTGCATATTCACTCAGCTATCGAAACATTGAAGAGATGATCGCTGGAGAATGGACGAAACCTATTTGAAAATAAGAGGCCAGTGGCGCTACTATTATCGGGCAGTCGATAAAGAGGGAAATACGATTGATTTCCTTCTCACGGCTAAGCGTGACACCAAAGCAGGCGTAAAACAGTTTAATAGTGATAGTAATCGCCGTGTAAAAATCCGTCAGTGCAAATACCTTAACAACATTGTTGAACAAGATCACCGGCGAGTAAAACGGATTACTCGATCGATGTTAGGCTTCAAAAGCTTCCATTCAGCACAAAGTACACTGGCTGGAGTTGAGCTTGTCGCTCTGCTAAAGAAAGGGCAAATGAAGAAAAACATGATCGGTGCTCTATCGCCCACAGAACAGTGTTACGCTCTAGCTGCGTAAGTCGAAAACCGGCTTGCTGCATTTCACGCGAATCGAACTGTTTGCGACGGAACCATTCGCCGTCCTCGCCTGATTTTGATTACTTTCCAGTAGTCGATGGCGTGCGAATTCCAAGCGGGTGTCGGTAATGTATTGGCGCGGTGTTTTGGACAGGTGTTTTCTAAATCTTCGCTCAAGCGCGCTCACCGACAAATGGGATGACGCCGCCAATTGCTTAACGGTGATTGCTTTCGTAAAGTTCTGGCGAATATATTCTATCGGAGCATTCAGTTCGCGGTAGGGGAGCGTTGACCGCTCAGTCTCGTTGAGGTACTTGCTGGTACCGAAGGTGCCAATAATCTCGTCCTCATCATTGTACACCGGCCACTTTGAAACCAGATGCCATCCTGCAGATACTGCCATTTGGGTTATTAGTTCCAGTCGATCAATGACTGGCTGAAATTCACCGTCAAAGCGTGACGCCGGGTAATGTGCACGACTCTCGGGAGCGCGATACCTTGTTACCGGGTGATGAGACGGCACTGTACGCGGATGCCGCTTACAGCGCTCAACAGACCCGCGATAAGTTGGCGCAGCTGGGCATTGATGATCAGGTTCAGCGCAAAGGTTATCGTGGCCACCCCTTATCGGAGGCTGATCGAATTCGTAACCAGGAAATTGCCGTCACCCGGACAGGCGGGGAGCGACCTTTTGCAACCTGCAAGAGACACTACAATCTTTCCGGAACACGCTTCATGGGGCTTGCTAAAAACACGACGTTTTATGGCTTGGCAGCCATGGCTGCGAATATCCGGAAAGGAGCCAGTTTTTTAACGCGTTACGGGTTACCGAACACGGGTTACCGAACACGGGTTATGCAGGATAGTGGCGCCAAAAATCAGGCAAAGGAGCCTGAACCCTGGATAAATTGAAGCAAACCCGCGAAAAACTTGCTTCGATACTGCTTTGAGGTGATTAAAAATATTGCGATTCGAAATATTCGAAAAATTACGGGGTTATACTGAGGTCTCTATGAGTTTGATCGTACAAAAATTTGGCGGTACGTCGGTAGGCAGTATCGAACGCATCGAGCAAGTGGCCGACAAGGTGGCGAGTTTTCGCAATGCCGGCCACGGCATCGTTGTGGTCGTCTCGGCCATGAGCGGCGAGACTAACCGCCTAATTGGTCGACCCTGAAAAACGCTTAACATGTTGATTGTATTAGATAATACTGGGTATTTGTGAGATAATTTCGACCAGTTTCAAGCCTATTTGGCACTTAATCCGGTGGCGGATTCAAGTCGCTAGTGCAATCGGTGGGTTGATCCCAAACAGTACTTGGTTGGGGGTTTTAAAGTCCAGACATTTTCTTGGCCGGTTGTTAAGTTTATCAAAGATTCTCTGGACACACTCCGGCGTCATATCATCAAAGCTAGATCCTTTCGGGGCGTATTGGCGGATCAGACCATTTGTATTCTCATTCAATCCCCGCTCCCATGAATGGTAAGGGTGCGCGAAGTAGCTTTCAGCCTGCAGCTGTTGGGCGATAACCTCGTGTAAGGCAAACTCCTTGCCGTTATCATAGGTCAGTGTTTCTACCGGGGCGGCTAAGGGGGAAAGCGCCCCAAGTATCGCTTCCTTGACGGCCTTCGCCGTTTTATTGGGGGCCAGGGCGATCACTGTGAAACGTGTCTTTCTCTCAACAGCCGTCATCAGTACGGAGCCACCCAAGCGCCCAATGATAAGGTCCATTTCCCAATCACCAATACGCTTGCGCTCATCAACAATCGCTGGACGCTCGTCGATACTTACCCGGTTCTTTAGCTGCCCGCGCTTGTCTGGGCTCCCGTAACGCTTCTTACGTTTCTTTTGGCAGCGCAAGTGGGCATGGAGGTCGCCCCCGGCCTTCTTGTCGATCAGAATGTACTGATAAATCCATTCTGGACTAACAGATTGCAGGATTGATTTTGCTAGCCAACCGCTGATCTGCTCTGGACTCCATTCCTCCCTCAGTAGCGATTCAACCCGCTGCCAGGTTATCTCTGTAATACGTGTATGGGTGTGGTGATGCTGCCGTTCAGTGGCAAAACGCTGGGCCTGCTGGGGCCTATAACCACGCAAGCCCGTATTGCGACCAAGCTCTCTGCTAATTGTCCCAGGGCTTCGTCTAAGCTCTCTGGCTATGGCTTTTTGTGTAAAACCAGCTTTTAAAAATGCTTCAATCTGGTATCGTTCGTATTCGGTCAACTGTGTATAGTTCATGTGTAATTTCCTTGGTCGAGAAAATGGCACTGGATTGTACCAGTTGGCCACCTGCTCTAGAAATTGCACTTATGACTTGAATCTAAGGGTCGAAACAAAGGTGGCTCTCGATGAAAGATTCTTCCCCCGATCACCATCAAATGAGTTTTATGGCTGCTGGGTTGATGGATCAACTCAATCCGAAACACCCTCTGTTACATCTTGCGCGAACCATACCCTGGGACTTTTTTGAATCGGAGTTCGCTCCCTTGTATGCGGCAACTGGCAGGCCTGCCAAACCCGTACGCTTGATGGTGGGTTTATCTATTCTCAAGCATATGGAAAATGTCAGCGACGAGGTTATCGTGCAACACTGGGTACAAAACCCGTATTACCAGGCATTTTGCGGGGAGGTTGAATTCCAGTGGTCATTCCCTTGTGACCCATCCGATCTGGTGTACTTCCGCAAGCGAGTCGGCGAAAAGGGATTTGAAAAAATATTGGCATCCTCTATCACCATTCATGGTGAGAAAGCGGTCGAAGAGGAAGTCTGTATTGACACCACAGTACAGGAAAAAAACATCACCTTTCCCACCGATGCAAAGTTGTACCGAAAGATTATTGTTCGTTGCCTGAAATTGGCCAGGAAAGAAGGGATAACACTTCGCCGCAGTTATGCCAAGGAAATTAAGCAAAGAAAACTGGAATGTCGTTTTGCGGGACATCCCAGGAACCGTGCCAAGGCCCGCAAAGCCGTTAAGCGGCTAAAGACCATTGCCGGTCGTTTAGTGCGGGAATTGGAGCGTAAACTGCCACTCGACATTCTGGAAAAGCTGGCAGAGGACTTTGCACTATTCCATCGTGGACTGAACCAGAAGCGAGGGGATACGAACAAGCTGTACAGCTTGCACGAACCCCATGTCTACTGCATGAGTAAAGGCAAAGAGCATAAGCGCTATGAATTTGGCACCAAGGTTTCTATCACGACAACTCGGGATTCAAAAATCATTGTTGGTGCCATGGCCTTTGATACGAACAAATTTGATGGTCATACGCTGCCGGAGGTGCTGTTGCAATTGAAGCGGCTTAACAAACTGAAACCGGCCGTTGGCTTATGTGATCGGGGTTACAAAGGGAAGAAAAAGATCAATGACACGCGGATCATAATGCCCAGCACAGGTACTCGGGATACGGATAGTGCCTACCAGGTGCTGATGCGGAAACGTTTTAGAAAGCGGGCTGGCATAGAGCCGGTGATCGGCCACCTGAAGTCGGATCATCGATTGAACAAAAGTTATCTCAAAGGATTTGAAGGCGACCAGATTAACGTACTGATGGCTGCTGCTGCGTTTAACTTCAGGAAGTGGATGAGATTGTTTTTATTGGCCCCGAAAACGGCTTCCTTATGGAGTCGTTTAACGCAGTTTATTATCAAGCCACGGCATTACGGCGATGCCGTGATGGCCAATTAGGCTTTTTCAGGGTCGACTAATTGGCCTCGCACACGAAGTTGACGATCAGCCCACACCTCGCGAGATGGATGTTTTGGTCTCCACCGGCGAGCAGGTTACTACCGCATTGCTTAGCATGGCACTTAACAAACGTGGTGTTAAAGCTAAATCTTATAACGGCAGCCAGGTGCGAATTCTCACCGACGACGCTCACACCAAAGCGCGAATCAAAGAAATTGATGATGCGCGCCTGCGTGCCGAGCTAGAGGCCGGCTACGTTATCGTTGTTGCTGGCTTCCAGGGCGTGGATGAGTTCGGCAATATCACAACATTGGGCCGGGGTGGTTCAGACACTACCGCGGTTGCCTTAGCCGCAGCTCTAAAAGCCGACGAGTGTCAGATTTATACCGATGTCGATGGCGTCTACACTACCGATCCCCGCATGGTCGATGGCGCGAGACGTCTCGAGAAAATCACTTTTGAAGAGATGTTGGAGATGGCCAGTATGGGCTCCAAAGTCTTGCAGATAAGAGCCGTGGAGTTTGCCGGCAAATACAATGTACCCCTGAGGGTACTGCACAGTTTTCAGGAAGGCCCTGGAACACTGATTACACTAGAGGATAGAAAAGCTGTGGAAACGCCAACTATTGCCGGCATAGCGTTTAATCGCGATGAGGCTAAACTGACAATATTGGGTGTGCCCGATACACCCGGTGTGGCTTACAAGATTCTCGGACCCATAGGCGATGCCAACATTGAGGTAGATGTGATCGTCCAGAACGTTGCCGACGATATGAGTACAGATTTTACCTTCACAGTGGGTCGAGAAGATTTGCCTCGAGCAGAAGAGGTGTTAAATAAGGTCGCTGCGGAACTCAGCGCCCAGGAAGTTCGCAGTGACAATAAGATTGCGAAGGTGTCGGTGGTGGGCGTGGGAATGCGTTCTCACGCGGGTGTCGCCAGTCAAATGTTCGCCGCTCTCGCGGACGTTGGCATTAACATACAGATGATCACAACATCTGAGATTAAAATATCGGTGATCATCGAAGAGAAGTTTCTGGAACTGGCAGTGCGTTCACTGCATTCGTCTTTTGGCTTGGATAAGGAACCCATCGACGAAAGTGTGGACTAAGACACATCTCCTTAGTATTTCCCTACGTCAGGGTCTACTATTGGGGTAGAATCGCGGGTCTGCTCAGGAGGAGTGGAGAATCTTACGATACCGGGTCAGTAGGGGCTGACGGCGGTTTTAGAAGAAGGAGTAACGTATGCTGATATTAACCCGTAGAGTGGGTGAGTCACTGATGGTAGGCGAAGAGATTACCGTGACTGTTCTGGGTGTGAAGGGCAATCAGGTGAGAATAGGCATTAACGCTCCACGGGACGTTTCTGTCCATCGCGAAGAGATTTATAATCGCATCCATGATGGCGAAGATTCACACCCCGAAAAGAAAGACTAAATTACCTCAGACTTCCCTCTGGTACACTATTTGTCTGCGCTAATGCAAGGTGATCCACTTTGGGTATCAGGCCTCTTAACTATTTGTACGGTAAGAAGATGAATCGATTACTAATGCTCGGCCTCGGGATCGTAGCCCTTTCGAGTTGGACAACCCGGCTCGACGCCTCCCCTTCGGAGACTCTGGCACAGGCACTAACTTTCAAGACGATCAGTCGACAGGATAGATCGACGATTGATTATGATCAGTTCGACAAATTTCACACATTCCTGCGCGAAACCTATCCCCGCGTCTTTTCCGAGTTGGAAGTGGAGGTGGTCAATCGATACAGCCTGTTGCTGAGCTGGCCTGGATCCGACCCTGAGGCCGCTCCGATTCTCTTTGCGGCGCATATGGATGTTGTGCCCGTTGAGCCTGGCACCGAGGCTGATTGGACGTATCCGCCGTTTGAGGGAAAAATTAGCGATGGCAATATCTATGGTCGTGGCACTCTGGATGATAAGCAGGGGCTGATAGGTTTATTGGAGGCAGCGCAGCGTCTTCTCGCTGACGGCTTTAAACCTCGTAGAGGTATAACGTTCGCTTTTGGGCATGATGAGGAGATTAGTGGCCCGGAAGGTGCCGTCGCTATGGCAGCTAGACTTCAGGAGCAAGGTATGCATTTTGCCTGGATGCTAGATGAGGGTGGTCTCCTGATCTCAGACAATCCGCTGCTCCCGGATCGCCCCGTGGCTATGATCAATGTATCGGAGAAGAGCTATCTGACGCTCACGCTAACGGCGACTGGCCCTGGAGGGCATTCCTCCAGACCGCCGGCGGTCAGCACAATCGGGCGACTTTCCGAAGCTCTGGCAAAGATCGAGCAAAACCCGTTCCCGGCTCGCCTCGTTGGGCCGGTAGAGGCGATGCTGAAGGCACTTGGCCCCTACTCCAGCCAGCCCAATCGCTTCGTATTCGACAATTTGTGGTTGACTGGCCCAATCGTCGCAAACAGCATGGCCGATGACCCCGTCACCAACTCCTTTGTCCGCACCACCACCGCATTGACGATGTTCAACGCAGGAGTAAAAGAAAACGTCGTTCCTCAAATGGCCGAGGCCAAAATAAATTTCCGCCTGTTACCGGGCGACACACCTGACATGGTGGTGAAGTATATCGAGGACTTGATCGAGGATGAGTCTATTCAGATTAGTTTCGACCCCTGGAATAGTAGCGCGCCCGTTGCCCAGTACCCGGATGGGGGTTTCGCAGTAATCAGCGAGGCGGTCAAAAAGGTGTATCCGGAATCTATCGTGATCCCCTCTTTGCTCCCCGGGGCGACTGATTCGCGCCACTATGTGGCGGTCGCAGATAATCATTACCGATTTCATGGTGTTATAGCGACTACGGCTCAAACGGCCTCAGTGCACGGAACCAACGAATACATATCTATTGAGAGCTTTAACAAATCCATTGAAATCGCGGTAAATATGATGCGATTGGGCGCGCAGTAACCGCAGGATTGTCCGTCAGGCTCATGAAAAGAGAGTATTTTCCAATATGAAATGAGCCTGAAGGGAGGGTGTATTAAGCCCTTATCTTGAGTCGCTCATGGAGTTGCTGAAATAAGTGATCTCGTGCTGAATTTAGTTGTTCAGCGGCCTCATTGTCCGTCATTTCATTGGCGAATGCATCCAGATTTCTAAAGGTGATTCCCGGCTTTAAATATTGGCTGGGTTTGGCCAGGGAGCGGAATTTCTCATAGGGTGTCATCATGTCGTCGTAGCGGTATTTCTTCCGCTCCTTGCCCTTCTCATCAATAATGGTGGTGGGGAAATAGCAGGGCCGGTGGAAATTGACGTATCGGTAGACTTGATGGCTATTGAGTTCAGTGAAATCCGTGGCGTACTGCTGAGGTATGTGGGTATAGCCATAGAGTTTGCGAATGACCGAGCCATTTTTACTCTCAACCAAACCATTGTCGTTACTGTGCCGGGGCCGTGATTTGGTAAATTCAATGTGCAACTTGTCCAGAAGCTCAGCAACGGTGTAGTTGATATATTCGCCGCCATTGTCTGCGTGAAAGCCCCGTATTTTAAAGGGGAAGGCAGCCAGAATCTGCCTGAGGGCTGGCAGCATAAACGCCTCGCTAATACGTTCCAGCGTGACGATGATCTGGAACTGTGTCACCTCATCCACGGCATTGACGTGGTAGATTCCTTTGCGTTTGTCCTGATCACCTTGATGGACAGAGTCAATGCGGATATAGCCTGGTTGATCGTTCGGGCAAGGTTTGCGCCGCTGGCCAATAGAGGCGGCCTTAGGTCGTGTCTTTGTCAAGACACAGCGCTGCCTCTGGTAGGTCTTGGAGGCCCGCAGGTTGTACAGGTGAGAAACCGAAATACCCGCCAGGCGTCGATAGTCGGCTTGGCCAAAGCGCTGATAAGCCCGCTCACAGAGCTTTTTAAGTACCGCGCCGCTGGGCTGACCATGTCGCTCATCCATACTCGCCAATAGGCGTATATCGGCGTCAGTGTAGGCGCGCTTGAAGCCATTACGCCGAGCTGGTTTCACCGAGACGGTGCCTGTTTTGACGTATTGGCGTATCAGGCGCCTGGTCTGGGCCAGGGAGTAGCCGGTTACCTTTATCAGGTAGCGGGTGACGGTTCCCCGGTCTGTTTTGCCAAGCTGTAAGTATCGGTGCTTCACCAGTGCCTTCTGTACCCAGCGATAGCGTTCAGATTTCTCAGTGGCCACGTTGGAGGCTACTTCCTGTGTGCCGTCGAGAAACTGTTTGATGGCACCCAGGGTATTCAGATGTTCTAAGCTCATGATCGTTTTCATCCGCTGATCATGAACGACTACAAGGACTATTTCAGGCTCATTTTATGTTGGAATCAACTTCCGCCACATTCCCGGGTTTCAGGCTCATTTCATATTGGAAAAGACTAAGAGTTGCGTTTGACGCTCTTCAGTGCTAGTCTTCAACTTCCGCTACATCTTAATAAAAATCGAAGAGTTCGATGTGGTCTATTGCAGGTGCATCCCTGATACTGCTTCTGAGCGCAGGGTGCAGTACCAACGAACCATCCGCGACAAGTTTGGTCAAAATCTGTAACGCGCCCCGACCACAAGTTTGCACCATGGAATATTCACCGGTTTGCGCAACTCTGATAGCCGGGGCCGTCAAAGACTATTCGTCTGGCTGCAATGCCTGCGCCGATGATGCGGTTGCCAGCTTTGTACCAGACACCTGCGCCAGCGATGCCGCCGAGGGAGAAAACGAGTGACCTTAACCAACAAAATTTTGATATCCATGGTGGCCGGTATTTTACTGGGTTCACTGCTCAATCTTATGCTTCACAGCACCGGTGTTGCTGCGTCTGTGCATCAATTGATCCAGAATTTCTTGATAGACGGTCTGTTTGACTTGGTCGGTCGAATCTTCGTGGCCTCTTTAAAGCTGTTAGTGGTACCGCTGGTGATGGTGTCACTGATTTGTGGTTCCAGCTCACTCGGTGATAGCGCGCGAATGGGCCCAATCGCCGGCAAGACGCTGCTTTTTTATCTGGCCACAACTGCTATCGCGATTAGTTTGGCACTGTTCTTTGCGGTGTTGGTCGGCCCGGGTACCCATGTTGAATTGACCGGTGATGCCAGCTTCGCGGCCACGGCTCCTCCACCTTTAGTTGATGTACTGGTGGATATTTTTCCATCCAATCCGTTTGCGGCATTGGCTGAAGGCAAGATGCTGCAGATCATTATGTTCTCCTTGCTATTGGGTTATGCGATCTCTCGCGCGGGTGAGCAAGGCAAACGCATAGCGCAGTTCTTTAGGGATATGGAAGCCATCGTAATGAGGATGGTGGATTTAATGATGGCACTGGCGCCCTTTGGTGTATTTGCCCTGCTTGCAAAGTTGTTTGCAAATATGGGAATAGGAGCGATTCTCGATCTGGGAGCCTATTTCCTCACCGTGCTGGCGGTGTTGTTAATTCATGCGCTTGTGGTTTATCCCATTTTACTGAAATCTTTTACCGGCCTTTCTCCGCAAATTATGATACGCAAAATGCGTTCGGTTTGGGCCTTTGCCTTCAGTACCGCCTCATCGGGGGCGACTCTGCCGATTACGCTTCGCACCGTAGAACGCCGCCTCGGTGTCCACAATACGGTGGCAGGATTCACCGTTCCTATGGGCGCGACCATCAATATGGATGGCACCGCTATCATGCAAGGCGTCGCCACCGTTTTTATCGCTCAGGTTTACGGCGTGGATTTGACCGCGACAGCTTTCCTCACAGTGATTCTTACGGCCACACTAGCGTCCATTGGAACGGCCGCTGTGCCGGGAGTGGGCCTTATTACCTTGGCGATGGTGCTCGAGCAAGCGGGTTTGCCGGTGGAGGGAATAGCGCTCATTATCGGTGTGGATCGCTTGCTTGATATGGTGCGTACGGCAGTCAATGTGACCGGAGATGCGACGGTTTCGGTTATTGTCGGTAAGAGTGAAAAACAATTTGATGAGGACGTTTACCTCAATCCCAAAGCTGATATGGATCCCCAGGACGATGAGCTTGTGGCGACTCCTGTAACGTAGCCCGAAAAATAGCTCAGCAAATAGCTCGCCAATAGAAGGTATAGAAGACTTTATTAATGACCATCCAGGTCACCATCGTGCCGGTCACGGCCTACCAACAAAACTGCAGTATTATCAAATGCCAGGACACTGGCCTTGCGGCTATTGTCGACCCCGGAGGCGACATTGAGAATATCCTTGCCGCAGTGGAAAAAATGGAAGCCACAGTAGAGAAGGTTATTCTCACTCATGGTCACATGGACCACTGCGCGGCTTCTGATGTGTTGCGCAAACAATTGGGTATACCGATTGAAGGCCCGCATTTAGAGGACGATTTCTGGATCGGTAAATTGCCCGAATGGTGCAAAATGTCCGGATTTCCGCATGCAGATGCGTTTGTGCCAGATCGTTGGCTAGACGAAGGCGACGTGGTTACCGTTGGAGAGCAGAGCTTAAAAGTATTTCATTGCCCGGGTCACACGCCGGGCCATGTGGTGTTTCTTTACGAAAAGCAAAAGGTTGCCTGGGTGGGTGATGTCCTGTTTCAGGGCTCCATCGGTAGGACAGACTTTCCAAAAGGTAATCACGAAGAATTAATCTCGAGTATTCGCGACAAGCTTTTCCCGTTGGGGGATGAGATTACCTTTATACCTGGCCACGGCCCCACCTCTACTTTTGGTCAGGAGCGTCAGACCAACCCTTTCGTGGCCGATCCCAATTATGGTTGATGGTGAGCGAGAGAATTTACTGCGCAGGGAATACCACGATCAGACAGCCCATATCCATTGGCATGATTTACAGACCTACTACGCGCAAGGCAGTGTTATCTGCGTCGGAGAATCCCTGGATTTAATCGAAGTTGCGGTTCAGCTGGGCATGGACAATACCGATCAGTTTCAGCAATGGATTGCCGATGGAGAAATAGCCCCGGTCAACGAATCGGATGCCCTGGGATGGTATGAGTCCAATCAGGGTTTTTGGGCGGTGGTGGCGCCGCCCTGGGTTTTGGTGCAGTTAAAATCGAGCTAGCGCTCTACGGGATACACTTCACCCTCAAAGACAGTTCCCCACACTTTTACGTCTTTTAGTCGCTTCGCTCCGGCGCGATAGGGATCGCTTTCGAGCACCGTAAAGTCCGCCTTCTTCCCGGCGCGAATTGAACCAATTTCATCCTCCCAGCCGATCACCCAAGCGGCGTCGATGGTGATAGCCCGCATTGCAGCCTCAACGGATATTCGCTCCTGGGGGGTATTTAAATTGCCGTTAATGGTGACGCGATTCACCGCGGTCCAAGCCAGGGTGAGGGGCGAAAGTGGAGCCATCGGCGCGTCGGAATGAAGTGTAAACGGAACTTCATGTCGCGCCAGCGAGCCCAGTCTGACCATCTGGTTACCGCGATCCGGCCCGAGCCACTTCTCGCTGTAAATATCAGACAGAATGTAATGATAGTAGGGGTTTGCAGATACTACCGCCCCCAGCTCTTTAAGCTGCCTGGATTGATCCTCTGTACTGTAGGCAAAGTGTTCCAGGGTAAAACGGTGATCCACCCTGGGGTGCTCATTTTGCAAGGTTCGCAGAATATTCAGGAATGCCTTTGTACTTTTGTCACCGTTGGTGTGGGCGTGCAATTTATAGCCCTTTTCCCAGAAAAAACTCGCCCATTTCTGAGTTACTTCAAGGGGTGCCATCCACTGCCCCTCGTGGCCATCTATGTATCCGGGCGGGCCCATTTGAGATAGCCCGCTAAAGATTGCCCCATCCAGCATAAGCTTGAAGTGCTTGTCTAACATCACTCGCCTGGAGTTACCCTCGCGCCAACGCTCGATTTCTTCGAGGGCCTGTTCGGGGGATTTTCCACGTGATAAAAAATCGCTAATAATTGGAGTTAGTATGATGCGTGTTGGGGCTTGGGTTTTTTCGGCGGTGGCACGTATCAGATTGATTTCCGCCTCGGGCGAGCCAAACACACCGGTACCCATGTCCAATGCGGTCGTTACGCCGCCGCTGTGAGCCATCTTGAGAAAGTTCTGTATGCCCTTTCCAAAACGTTCAGGAGAAAGTAGAAAAGGCATCCTGGGCAGCATCGCCTTGAGGCCGTTCTCCCAGAAATGACCGCGACTCCAATCGCTTTCCTTTTCATGTCCGACGGTGTCGTCCTCGGTCATGCCGAGAAGTTTGAAGGCGGCGTCATTGCCTATGATTTCGTGAAAAGAACGGTGCCACAGCATCACCGCTTGCTCGGGAAACCATTTGTTTAAAGTATCTTTGTAAACTTCACCGTGCCACAGGGGGTGGTAACCCCAGGCGATAAACGGGATGTCTGGATTGTCATGTTTGGCCGCTAGTGCCTTCAATTTGGCTTCGTATTCTTCGGGTGTGGTTGCACCGGGAAATTTTCCGGTGGGTAGCGTCCAATCATCCGGGGCCAGATAGGGGAACTGGGTAGTCACAGCGGGCAGCGACGGGTGTACGTGGGGCTCTATAAAACCTGGCATCAGAATTTTGTCTTGCAGGCTGCGATCTATGCTACTCGATCTGCTTTCAAGCCAGGGCGACAGGGAGTCGAGTGAACCCACCGCAACAATGCGGCCATTTTGTACCGCAACCGCTGTGGCCTCGGGTGCCGCCGGTTCCATTGTAAAAATTTTCTTCGCCGTGTAGACGATGAGTTCATCTGCTGCAGATGCGATGCCGGCAAAGGGCAGTAGCGCTGCCAGTGCGATATTGTAGATCGGTCTCATGAAAAATCTCCAGTTGATACTTATCTTCTGCGTCTCGCAATATGCTCAATTCTATTGGGCTGGCCGTACCAGCAACTAATATCCTGCAACCCAACCCCCTGGCCTGCGCGTATCGGTCGCACCGTAAAGCCAGTCGCCTTGTTGAACGATAGAGTTAGTGCGCCCCAGAGTTCTGTTTCCAATTCTGACGCTGTGTCCCATGTTCTCAAGTAGTTTGATGGTGTCCGGGCTAACTCCGGACTCTACCATCAAACTATCGGGCTGCCACTGGTGATGAACTCTGGCTGCGGCTGCGGCGGCTGCAATGTTCATGTCAAATTCCATGGCGTTCAGCAGTGTTTGCAATATCGAGGTGATGATAGTGCTGCCACCTGGGCTGCCGGTCGTTAGCCACGGCTTGCCGTCCTTAAAAACCATCGTCGGACTCATTGAGGACAGCGGTCGCTTGCCACCTTCAATGCGATTGGCCTCGCCCTCAATCAATCCAAAGGGGTTTGGGTGACCGGGCCTAGTGGCGAAGTCGGCCATCTCGTTGTTTAGCAACATGCCCGTGCCGGGTACAGCGATGTGAGAGCCGAAACTGAAATTGAGCGTGTAGGTATTACTCACTACATTGCCGTCTTTGTCAGCGACGGTATAGTGCGTGGTATCCATGCTTTGGGTTTTCAGGTCGCGACCTGGCGCGATGTCGGCTGCAGGTGTCGCTTGTTCAGGGTTGATTCGTTTGCGCTGGAGGCCGGCGTAGGATTTATCTATTAGCCTTTCAACAGGCGTCGGATAATAGTCCGTGTCCGCAAGATATTGGCTGCGATCTGCATAGGCCAGCTTCATGCTTTCGGTCAGGTGGTGAAGATAGGCGGCGCTGTTGTGACCCATGCTCTTGAGATCGAAACCTTCCAGAATGTTCAGCATCTGAATAATGTGGATGCCCCCGGAGGAGGGTGGTCCTGTGGAAACAATCTCGTAATCCCGGTAAATCCCGCGAACAGGACTTCGTTCTATTGCGCGATAATTTGCCAAGTCCTCTGCTGTAATCAGCCCATCGTTAGCCTCCATTTCCTCCACGATTCGCGTCGCTACTTTGCCCTGATAAAAGCCTTTCGTCCCCTTCCTGGCTATTTGCTTTAAGGTCCAGGCTAAATCGGGCTGGCGCCATTTATCGCCAATGTCGTAGGCGCTTCCGTCGGATTTGAAAAACAGTCTTTTGGCCTCGACATTCTTTTTCAGACCCTCTGCTCGGGCGCCTATTTCATAGTTGAGGGCATAGCTGACTGAAAACCCTTTATCTGCCAGCCTGATCGCCGGGGCCATAACTTCACGCAGACTCATGCTGCCGTATTTTTCCAGCGCGTAAACCAAACCGGCTACCGTGCCCGGAACGCCCGATGATTGACGGCTGAAATAAGCTTTGCCGCGATCCAGTTCACCTTTGTCGTCCAGAAACATATCTCTGGAGGCTTTGGCGGGTGCCGTCTCACGATAATCGATAAGAGTTTGCTCATTGCTGTCGGCATTGTGGATCATCATAAAGCCACCGCCGCCCAGGTTACCCGCCCTTGGGAAAGTCACGGCAAGGGCGAATCCGGTAGCGACCGCGGCGTCTACCGCATTGCCGCCCTCTTTGAGAACGGAAAGTCCCACCTCGGCAGCTAACTTCTCGGGGCCAACCACCATGCCGTTGAGTGCAATAGTTGGAACGAAACGATTTTTAAAATCGATGATAGGGGTCTTGGCGATCTTGTGTTCAGCGAGCGATGACCCCACATGAAAAAGGAGTGTGAAGAGTGCGAGGGCAGTTGCGGCGAGTCTTTTGGTAATCACTATTGGATATCCGTGGTATAAATTCAGCCAAGATATTAACCCTTCTCACCCATCAGTCCTATACCAGCTGCGCAAATGCATGAGCGGATGCCACTGAAAACGCGGAGAATTGTGCGAATGAGCCAGGTATTGATAGAACTCGAATCGCGCTGGCGCAGGATGTTCAGATCATTGTTAGATGGCTGCGATTTGGCGCCGTCCGAACTGTTGAGAGCCGAGGGTCTGATGGAGGCTGTTGTTCTGGCGGGGGAACTCACACCGGATCTTGTTAGTGAGCGGATGGCATCGGTTTACGAAGAAATCGTCGGACAGACTCTGGCACAGGGCTTTGGCGCCGACTGGGGTGAATTTTATCCGTTTCCGCAAATACCTTTTGCCCAGCAGCGTGCACCGGTCTATCCCAGTACTTCAGATTAATCCTGATGCTTTATTCGGCAGTTACTTTTGCGGCTCTCGCCACATAAACCAGGCGGTTGGACCCCCGTTCGGAATTGCGCCTTCGTGAATGACCTCAAATCCGTGTCGTTGATACAGCGGTACGTTCAAGATATTGGAGCTTTCAAGATAGGCGGGCATTTGCTCCTCATCACAGATACGGGTGCCGTGTTTGAGTAAGGCAGAACCCACGCCACAACCTTGATGCTGCAGGCGGGCTCCAATGAACTGCAGATAGTAGTGCGGCTCCTTGGGGTGGTAACGGGAGAAGAAATCACCTTGTTGACGAATATTCCTTACCGGTGCGAAGCCTTTTGTGGCAATTAGGCGAAGTATTATTGTTATCAAGCGCAGTCGCAGGGGCATCTCAAAGATTTCCCCCGGGGGAAGCCAGAGACTGGCACCGCGGCCGCCTTCTTCTACGTGTGCGATTCCTTTGGGCAGATAAATATCCTGGATAATCAATCTGAAAAAATCGGGGTAGAGGTCAGGCATTGGAATCGCCCAGTTCATGATTGGATCAGTGGCGAAGCTGTCGCTCAGAATATCTGCAAGATGCTCCAAACCATCAAATTCACCGTTGCGAATTATTGGAATCGTATCCATATTGATGTGCTTTGCCTCAGACGGAACTGACCGCTACTATAGAATTTAGGCAGGTTAACAGGGACACATGGTGGAATACGAGGATTTCAGGCGCGAATATCTGGCTGCAGGGCTAACCCGCGAGATGTTGAATCCGTGCCCTATTGAGCAGTTCAAACTCTGGCTGGACCAGGCTGTTGAAGGCGGAGTGCGTGATCCCACAGCAATGGTATTGGCGACGCGCAGTGATGAAGGCAGGCCGTGGCAGCGTATTGTCTTACTGAAGGGCGTGTCGAGGGAGGGCTTTGTCTTTTACAGCAATTACCAAAGCGCCAAAGCGCGAGCGATGGAAGCGGAACCGCGAGTGTCTGTGAACTTCCCCTGGAATCAATTGGATCGTCAGGTCATTGTGGCAGGGCAGGTTGAGAAAATCTCGAGCGATGAATCAGAGCGTTACTTCCAATCGCGTCCCAGGGAGAGTCAGCTGGCAGCCTGGGCATCGCTGCAAAGCCAGCCCATCGCCAATCGCGAAGCGTTGGAGCAACAGGTTGAGGCGATTAAAGATAAATTTGGAGGGGGGGATATTCCTCTCCCGGATTTCTGGGGTGGCTATCGTGTGGTTCCCAATCGCATTGAATTTTGGCAGGGGGGCGCCCATCGATTGCACGATCGTTTCGTTTACCGGTCGCAGGAAGTTGGGCAGTGGAGTATCGAGCAACTGCAGCCTTGATTGACGAGTATCCGTGTGGGAGGCACAGACAAATGATAAGTAAACAAGATCTGGTAGGAAGTTGGCAGCTGGAATCCTGGACGATTGGCTACTCTGACAGGGACGACTTTAGCTATCCATTCGGTGAAAACCCCCAGGGGCTTTTAATGTATAGCGAAGACGGTTGGATGAGCGCAGCGATCAATCGCGTTGACCGAGACAGTTTTCCCGATGGGTTGAGCCCGCGCAAGATACCGGACGAAATCTCTGCCGCTGCCTATCACAGTTATTTTCACTATGCGGGGCGGTTCAAGGTATCGGATGGCGATGTACTGCACTATGTGGCGCAGAGCCTCAATCCTAACTTTCCTGGCACTGAACAATTGCGTCACGCCGAGCTGGATGGTCATACGCTGGTGCTAAGCGGTAAAGATGAGGCGGGTACCGTTACTCGGTTTCACTCTTTGGTATGGCATCGAGTTGCAGTCCAGGAAGACCACCTGGTTATTGATCCAAGCTAGCAGTTTGTCGGACTCAGCTCCTGACGGGCACGATTTAATACTCCAGCGTGCTACAGGGCTGTCAGGACACCACGCAGAAGATGTGATTGTCCCAGGGCAGCCACGTCAACCTTCATCACGCCTTTATCCAGCCCTGTAATGGGCATTTATGCGGCAAATGACCGCTTAATTATGCCATTCTCAGCACATTCATACGCTTTACATTCCATGCCAGTGTCGCCAGCGTCCATTCGCCCGCAACCTTGTCCAAACCTCGCATCGAGAACTGCCTCAACCCCATAACGTGTTTGATGATGCCGAACACTGGCTCTACCGTTTGCTTTCTTAATGCGTACAGCGCTCGACCGGATTGGGTCGTCAGTTGATGTTTCATGAGCCTCACCTGATCATCCGTTATCGGAGTGGGGGCGTCAGGGGCAAACCGATCAAAAACGCACGGGTGATGGTGGTCACGCGCTACTGCCAGTAAAGGCTGGATATTATCCTCTACGCAAGCCTTTACATTATCACCGCTAAAATAGCCTGTATCGGCCAGCAGGTCGGTCACCTTGCCCAGTTCTTCAGGCAGGGTATTCAGCTTTGTCAGGGCCGGCTTTATTTGTTGTTTGTCGTTCGGGGCCTGTGTCATGTGTGTACTGACGACGAGCATTGTATCGGTGTCAACACTGGCCTGGGCGTTGTAGCACTGTTCAAAGCCGCCGCCAGATACCGGCATGATACGCGACTCTTCATCGGTCAAATTCATCTGGTCTTTATCTCGAGGGCCGGGAAGCGGTGGCTTAGGCTCCCGGCCCCGGGGCTTTTTTCCAGCATCCTGAGCTTGGCGTTGGGTTTGTTTTTGTTGGTATTCGGCTTGCTCACGCTCAAAACGTTCTTGCGCCCGTTCTTCAATTTTTACTTTGGCCGCAGCCAGTGCCTCAAGTCGTGTTTCGCGCCGGGAAATCTCCGCGGGAATGTCCATGCCATCCGCTACCGGCGTTTGATCTGCCGCCTCTGCCTGTGCAGTGAGAGCGCTGACTTCTGCCTTGAGCTGTGCTTCGATTTTCTTTAAGTGGCCATAAGAAAGCGCCCTATGCTTGCTGGCATTCGCCTTGATCTTGGTGCCATCCAGGGCGATACGCCCAAGCTTCATGAGCTTCATTTCACGCGCCAGCAACAAGACCTGAACAAAAAGTGCTTCAAGCTGAGGCAAAAAACGGCGTCGAAAGGTCGCTATGGTGTCGTGATCCGGATGCGTGTTGGCCGCCAGGTAGCGAAACGCAATGGAGTCGTGGGTGGCTCGCTCAATCTTACGGCTGGAAAACACACCGGTGGCGTAACCGTAGATCAGCAAACTCAGTAGGACCGCTGGATGGTGCGCCTTTGATCCACGCCCGGCATATTGACGGGTGAGCTCAGACAGATCGAGCTGATCAACGACCTCCACGACAAACCGTGCCAGGTGGTGTTCAGGTAACCAGTCCGACATAGAGGGAGGGAATAGATAGTCCGTCTCTCGATCAACGTTTACAAAATTGGCCATCACTTATTCCCGGTTACTTTTCAGTGTGACCACATTATCTCATAATGACGTTGTTGGGTTAAGTCCGACAGGCTGCTAGCTAGTGCCTATCCATAAACTTTCAATCCATTGAAATATAAGGAATATTTTTCGCAAGGTATTAAAAAATCCTCTTGAATTTGTTAAGTTTAAGGTGTGAACAAAAAACAAAAAAACCAAGAGGATTCCGCATGCGAGAGACCCGCATTGCTCAGGCAAGTATATTTGAAAACTACTCAAAACACGAATTTGGGACCCAACTTCGGGCGCTATCAAACCGACTGGATCAACATCCAGAAATACTACTTCTGGTCGCCGACGACCTCATTGATGCATCGCTATCCAAGGTAGGTCGATCGGGTTTAACAGTTGAAACCATTTTTCGATGCATGCTCTTGAAGCAACTGTTGCGCGTCAGCTACGAGCAATTGGCATTTAATTTGTCGGACTCAATGACCTACCGTACTTTTGCCCGGCTGCCTGCCACAACAATGCCCAGTCGATCTGGGCTACAGTCAACTATACGGAGTATCAGGCCAGAAACGCTGGAAAAAGTGCATGAGACCCTCTCTGTCAGTTGGCTTAAAGCAGGCATACTATCGATGGAAAAATTACGCATCGATAGCACGGTTGTCGCCAGTAATATTGCGCCACCCAGTGACAGCCAACTCCTGAATGATGGCGTTCGAGTACTTAGTCGCCTGCTGATGAAAAGTAAAAATATCACTGGAGTAAAAATTCGCTTTACGGACCAGCGCAAATCTTCGAAGTCGTTGGCATTTCAGATTTTTAATGCAAAAAATGCTAGAAAAGAAGTACTTTATCCAAAATTATTGCAGATTGTCAGAATTGTACTGAAGCAAGTGGGTCGGGGACTGGAAACCGTAGAAGTGGGCTCCTGTGAATCTGACAAAAAGAAATTGTGGCTAAGTCAGATAAAGCAATACAGAGATTTGACACTGAGGGTCATCAACCAAACAGAGCGCCGCGTCATCCAAGGAGAGGGCGTCCACTCATCAGAGAAAGTCGTGAGTCTATTTGAGTCCCACACCGATATTATCGTCAAGGGGTTTCGAGACGTTCAATATGGCCATAAGATAAATTTGAGCAGTGAGAGAAGCGGGTTCATCACGTACCTGGCTATTGAAAAAGGGAACCCTGCAGATAGCAGCTTATTTATGCCGGTTCTACATTTTCACCGGTCGAAGCTGCACCGCCTGCCCCATTCGGTAGTGGCTGATGGTGGCTATGCCAGCCAGGAAAACGTGATAAAGGGAAGGGCGCTGGGTGTTAAGCGGACGGTCTTCAATAAGCCTGTCGGTTTATCGCTTCATGCCATGGGCGTCAAATCAAAAACGTTTACTCAATTGCGCAATTTCCGGGCGGGCGTCGAAGGGAATATCTCGGAATTAAAACGAGCCTTTGGCGCAACGAAGTCAAACTGGAAAGGTCTTGATGGTTTTAAAGCTTATGTCTGGACATCGGTTCTGAGCTACAACTTGATGCGTTTGGCGAGACTCGACTCCGGCTAAAATCAACGGTGGTTCCGGTTGAGAAATATCTGTAGGCTTATGGGCAGTGCAGCGGAAATCTACGGGAAAAACTCAGGAAAACAAGGTATAAAGTGACGGTTCCAGTCAGTTTATGGCCGGCAGAATTCCGAGCCGGAACGGGAAAGTCAAAACAGGATGTTTTTAAGAAAAACATCCATTTATGGATAGGCACTAGCTAGTGCGCTTCAGGAAGAGCAGTCGCAGCGAGTACGGCCCGGGAGGCCGGCCTCCCGGGCAGCGGCCCTCCGGATGGGCGCTAGTTTCTCAGAACGTAGCCGAGTAACTTTGCAACTATTTAGCTCGTCTTTGGGCAAAGTACCTGGGCTCCTCGTCGATACCCAGTAAGATCCGGCGGATCATATCCAGCCCTGCCGCCGCCACCATGGTCTGAAACAGTGTGCGTTCCACCGGCCAGCACAGACACCTGGTGCGTATGTCTTCGGGGCTCCCCCACGCCAACCAAACAGTCCCAACAGGCTTTTCATCAGTGCCGCCTTCGGGACCCGCAATGCCAGACACGGCAATGGCATAGTCGGCGCCGGTTTTTTCCATCGCCCCCTTTGCCATCTGTCTTACGACGGTTTCGCTGACTGCTCCTTCACTCAGCAGGGACTCCCGCTCAACACCTAGCAAGCTGTGTTTTATTTCGTTTTCATAGGTAACGAAACCTCCGTGAAAGCCGCTGGAAGCTCCTGGAATTCGAGTTAGCATACTGGCGATTAGCCCACCGGTGCACGATTCTGCGGTGGTGACTGTTTTTCCCCGTTCGCTCAGCAGCTGCAGTACGCGCTCTGCCAAAAGCGTGTCGCCTTCGCCGATGATGTGGTCACCAAAAAGGCTTTCAAGTTGCGTTTTACAATGCTGTTGGGCATCAATCGATGCGTTATCGTCAATCGTCAATTTGATTTCCATTTGCGGGGCGCCCGCCCGAAAGCCCAGGTCCACGGCCTCCGGCCAATCCTTCAATTGGTCAGAAATCATCTGTTGTGCCGTCGATTCCCCCAGGCCAAAAGTCTGCAGGCGAATAATGTTTCGCTGCGCAGGGCGCTGCAGTTTTTGTCCCAGGTCCTCAACGATCAAGTCCATCATTGCGATCAGCTCACTGGGCACGCCCGGTGTGCACATGACCCGGCAGTCACCAATTTGCACTTCGAAACCCACTGCGCTGCCAATGGGGTTGTCTATGAGCTTGGCACCAGCGGGTAGCATCGCCTGCTTATGGTTCGCTGCATTGAGAGTCAAATTGCGCTTAGCACACCAGCTCTCCAGGTGGGCCACGGCTTGGGGGTGTTCCTCGATGGCCACTCCTGCTGCGGCAGCTACTACTTCCGCCGTCATATCATCGACGGTTGGGCCTAGCCCTCCATTCACAATGATCACGTCGGAAGCGGATGCCATCGCAGCCAGTTCTTCGCACAGTAGTGGCACATCATCTCCCACGGTCACTTTGCGGTAGACACCCAGGGCCAGTTCGGAGAGGCGCTGGGCAATGAGCGCAGAATTGGAATCTACCGTATCGCCGCTCATAATTTCATTGCCTGTCAGCAACAACTGCACTTTTAAATCTCGTTCGCTCATAGGGTTCTCTTAGCTGGATCGAATCGATGCAAGCATAGCCTGCGCGCAATCAAACTGATAAGGTCTTTTTTTTGAGAGTGAGCCCGAAAGTTTCTCTGTTTGTTCCAACTTTGCAGTGAGTGTGCGATGGCAGCCTTTAATTTTTGCCCGGATTGCTCCGCGGGCCTCAAGCGACACCAGATTGCGGGGCAAGAGCGCAATCACTGGTACTGCGAGCAATGCAAGTCCCGCCATTACGACCACCCCATGATTGTTGTCACCTGCTTTGTCGCCAGCGGTCCACGCCTGCTCTGGGTGCAGCGCGAACTCGAACCGCAGCGGGGTTTATGGGCTATTCCCGGAGGTTTTCTCGAAAGTGGAGAGACCCTGGCGGAAGGCGCAGCCAGAGAGTTGCAGGAGGAAACCGGGGTTCTAATCCCGCCCGATCAAATGCACTTATATATGACGGGCACAATTACCTTCATCAACCAGGTTTATGTGGCTTTTCGTGCCACGGTTGACACCGATTACTGCAATCCGGGTGTTGAGGCCCGGGACTGTCGATATTTTTCCAAGGAAGAGTGCCCCTGGGGTGAAGTCGCTTATCCCGAGGTCAATGATTCTATTGTTCAGGCCTACGCCGACTTAGATAGCGGGCGCTTCGGTGTCTGGCACGCGCAGATGACCGAGACTCACTATGAGTTTTTACCCGTATCCCAGTTACCTCGTTAAAACCCTCCGTGCACCGCCACGTATTCGAGCTCTTGGGGTGTCGATTCACGCCCTAGAATGGCGTTGCGATGCGGAAACCGCCCGAATTGGGCGATGACGTCATGATGAGCGACGGCGTAGCGGGTGAAGCCGCTAAACATTTCGTGGGCCGAGGTCTCGGCCAGCTCCTTCACTAGCGCAACACACTGTTCCTGAACACCCAGATTCTCGCTGTGTTCCAGCGGAAGGCATAAAAACAGTTGGTGTATGGCTGGGAGGCGCTGGTACTGACTGCTCGAAATGGCGAGTTGCGCCAGTTTCAATGCCCGGGAGTCGCCGGAGAATGCCGCCGGTGTGCCGCAGTAGATATTGCGGGGAAACTGATCGAGAAGGAGTACAAGCGCCACCAAACCTTCATCCGACTCGGCCCAATCATCCAGCTTACCCTGGATAGCCTGCTCAACATAAGTTCCAAATGCATCTTTGCAGTGTTGATCTGTGTCTGCGCTGGATTTAAACCAGAGAGATTGCTGCTGCGGGTTGCAGACCCCTTGTTCGTCCAGAGCTCCGAACCAGAAATTGAGAATGTCGCCTGCGGCCTCGGTCATTTTGCTCTCCTATGATAAAGTGCGCGTCTCTTTTTTTACGAAGCATAACGGATATTTTACATGGCACTACTCCCAGAGATTGAATTAAGCACGGATGAACAGAAAGTCAGCTACGGCTTTGGTCTTCAATTTGGTGACCAGATGTTGCGCAACAAATTCGAAGGTATGGATGTCAACGCTGTGCTGGCAGGCATTCAGCACTGGTTTATTCATCAACAGGCCGAGATGTCCGATGAGGAGTTAAACCCAAGCTACCAGGCTGTGCAGGATAAGCAAAAGGCCAAAGACGCGGAAATGGCGGGTAAACGGGCCCAATTGGCAGAGCAGTTCATGACCGCCAATGCAGAGCGCGAAGAGGTCACTACGACGGCCAGCGGTTTGCAGTACGAGGTGTTGGAAGCTGGCAGCGGTGGTGCCAGCCCAACGGGAGAATCTACGGTGGTGACGCACTATCACGGTACTTTGGTCGATGGCACCATTTTTGACAGTTCAGTTGATCGCGGTGAACCCGCAACCTTTGGCGTCAACCAGGTGATTGCCGCCTGGACGGAAGCGCTGCAACTGATGAGCGTTGGAGACAAATGGCGCATCGCCTCTCCGCCGAATTTGGCTTATGGAGAGCAGGGTGCGGGCGACTCAATTCCGCCCAATACTGCCTTGGTCTTTGAAATTCATTTGATCGAAATTCAATAGTCGACCCTGGAGTCTGCCATGAGCGCTAACATCAATCTTCCTCGAATTTTGCGTGTTGGCGCGGGCGCCAGTCGCCAGCTGGTTGCCACTTTGCGTGAGCTGGGTGTTGAGCGGCCGCTGTTGGTCACCGATGCGTTTATGGTGCAACAGGGTTATTGTGCGGGCCTTGAGTCGAAGCTTAAAGAAGCGGACATTGTCTACGGCCTGTTTGATCGGTGCGTACCTGACCCAACTACAGACTGTCTCGATGAGGCTCTGTCTATTTTACGTGCTGGCGATTTTGATGGAGTGGTGGCTCTGGGCGGTGGTAGTTCTATGGATACAGCCAAGGCTGTAGCGGCCATGGCAACGCTGACAGGCAAAATAAGCGATTACAAAGTACCTCATCAAATAGACAGTGGCTTGCCGATTGTGGCGATACCCACGACGGCTGGCACGGGTTCTGAAGTGACGCGTGTGGCGATTATTACCGACACGAGTTCACAGGAAAAAATGCTCTGTATGGGGCTGGGTCTGATGCCGGTGGCCGCTCTTGTAGACTATGAGCTGACCCTGACTATGCCCTATCGGCTCACCGCAGATACGGGAATCGATAGTTTATGCCACGCACTTGAGGCCTATGTCAGCCGCAAGGCGAACCCTTTCACAGACAGTATTGCGTTGACTGCCATGCGCAGTATTTATCTCAATATACGAACGGCCTGCGCGGAGCCCGACAATCGCGAGGCGCGAGAGGCAATGATGTTGGCCGCTACCCAGGGGGGTATCGCTTTCTCCAATGCATCGGTGACATTAATACATGGCATGAGCCGCCCTATTGGCGCCCTGTACCATGTTCCCCACGGCCTGAGTAACGCGATGTTGTTGCCGGAAATTACCGCCTGGTCGGTCACAGGTGCTCCTGAGCGTTACGCCCACTGCGCACGGCACATGGGAATGGCGGAGGGTTCAGACACCGACACGATTGCGTTGGAAAAGTTGGTCGGCGCACTGCGGCAGTTGAACCTGGATTTGTCAGTACCAACTCCCAAAGAGTATGGAATAGACGAGGCCGCATGGTTTGAATCCGTGGATTTGATGGCTGATCAAGCCCTGGCTTCTGGTTCTCCAGGTAACAATCCTCTGATACCCGTGGCGGCGGATATCGTTGATCTGTATAGGCGCGTTTGGTCGTAGCCTGGGTTTTTTTCTCCCATCGCGCTTACAATATCCACCTGCATTGATTACACTTTTCGGTTCCTCTTCAACTCTCTCCAGTAGTGGTATTTCATTATGAAACGCGTTGTATTTAATCAAAAAGGCGGAGTGGGTAAGACCAGCATCACCTGCAATTTGGCTGCAATCGGCGCAGCGATGGGTTACAGAACACTCGTTATTGACCTCGATGTTCAGGGCAATACCACTCATTATTTGGTGGGCGAGATTGACGCCGAGGCGTTCCCGGCCGAGGCCCAGGGCGTGGCGGGCTTATTCAAACAGACCGTTGGGTCGCGCAAAATGCGACAGAACCCTGACTCTTTTGTCTGGGATACCCCCTATGAAAACCTGTATTTGATGCCCTCCAGCCCGGTGTTGTCGACATTGGAGAAGGAGCTTGAATCGCGCTACAAGATCTACAAGTTACGTGACGCTTTAGAGAAGCTCGAATCGGAGTACGATCGCATTTACATCGACACTCCGCCCAACTTCAATTTTTTCTCCAAATCGGCGCTGATCGCAGCGGATTCCGTGTTGGTACCTTTCGACTGCGATAGTTTCGCCCGTCAAAGTTTGTATTCCCTGATGGAGAACGTCGCCGAGCTGCAAGAAGATCACAACCCTGATCTGGAAGTGGAGGGTATTGTCATCAATCAGTTCAATTCACAGGCGCGTTTACCTAGTGAGCTGGTTGCTGAACTGGCCGAAGAAGGTTATCCGATCTTTGATACTTATCTAAATACCTCCATCAAGATGAAAGAATCTCATCGCGCCCATCGCCCCTTAATTGATATGGCCCCCAGCCACAAGCTCACCGGGCAATATCTCGATTTGCATTCTGAGTTGGAAGCAAATATTTCGAAGGCTGCTTAGCTAACTGCTAGGGCAGGTATTGAAGGGTTTCGTTTCGATTCAGAAAGCGGTGTAGGTATATTAGCCCCACGCCTACCAGTAGCGCCGCTCCGCCATAGGCGAGTACGGTAAAGAGCACATCGTCTCCTATTGGGTCGCTCACCCCTAGTGCGGCGGGAAACAGCGAGGCTTTAATCAGTAAGCCCAGATTGCCATTGCGTACAGTAGCTTCGATATTTATAGCTGTGTTGTCCGGCCCCTTTACTTTGCAAAGGTGCGGGATAATCCAGGATAGAATAGTAACCGCAGCTAAAAACACCATAACAATCAATAAGTTGTAATGCCCAAAGCGCTCGAGGTCAATGCGTCCTGAGCCGGTTGCCCCGATAACGATTAGTAGAATTACAAAGACTGAAATTCGAATACAGACCTTGGAGAATCCGGGGGCAAAGTCCGCAAACCAGTGCAGGCAGAGCATTCCCAGCGCGAGGGGTAGCAGAAGAATTAGCGCAATCTCCGTCGCGATTTGGCCCACGGGCATTACGAAATCGCAGGTAAGTGCTGGTCTACCAGAACTGTCAGTATCATAGGTGTTGTGATTAGGCAGGCCACGGTGGTTAAGCCGGTGAGGGCGATGGACAGTGCAACATGGCCGCGTCCCAGGAACGTAAAAACGTTGGACATGGTGCCACCTGGAATCGCCGCGCACAGGGCCAACCCAATGGCCACTCCAGTATCCAGTTCCAGGCCCCACAAAAACAGTGCTGCCAATAGGGGCACACCGATAAGCTGCAGCGTAATACCCACCAGAATTCCGCGCGGATTACGGGTGACGGCTGCAAAGTCTCTGATGCGCAAGGTTGCGCCCATCCCCAGCATTGCCAGCCCCAATTGCACCGCTGCAAACCAGTATTCGTACGCAATGTAGAACTCAAACATTGATTGGGCCCAGAATTCGAAGCGCTCGATACTAAAGCATTAGCAGTGGAGTGAATACCGAACTTGCTATCCGATTGGGTACTGAGCCAGTTAACTCTTACCGGCGGCACGGCGGGCTCAGAATAACCATATAAACTATAGTTATTGGTCATTCGTTTTTTGCTTCTATAAAGTCCATCTTCCTAAATGGAACATCAACCCATGGTGACAATAAGCCCTCCAATGGAACTCGATCTCAAAAAAATTAATGCCGAACTTCGCAACGCCAGTGCTGAAGAGGTCGTGCGATGGGCAATGGGTCTAGGCCAGAAAACTATTGCGACTACCAGCTTTGGCCGCAATGCTGCGGTGATGCTGCACCTGGTCAGTGAGGTGGACGCCTCTGTCCCCACCATTTGGGTGGATACCGGGTATAACCTGCGCGATACCTACATTGCCGCGGAGCGGCTGATGAAAGACCTGGACCTCAATATGCACATCTATTCTCCCCAAATGACCTCTGAGCGACGCAATGCCATTATGGGCGGTATTCCCACGGTAGACGACGAGCAGCGACATCAGGCATTCACCGATCAGGTAAAGCTTTCGCCTTTTGCCAAAGCTCTCGCAGATTTTGCACCGGAAATTTGGTTAACCGGCATTCGGCGCGAGGAGACTGAGCATCGACAATCCCTGGACATTGTGTCCATGGATAATCGGGGAATTATTAAAGTCGCGCCGATTTTCTACTGGTCCGAAGATGACGTTGAAGACTACATGGAGCGGTATTCACTGCCCACCTGCAAGCACTACTTCGACCCTACCAAAGTGCTGGATGGTCGGGAGTGCGGTCTACACACTGCTGCCTGAGTTCAGATTTTAGTCCCGGGCTAGAACGCCAGCAGGTGAACCTCTGGATAGGGGATAGTTTGGATATCCGTGTTGTCCAAATAGGACAGTGATTTGCAGCGGGTGAGTCTCCGTGCGCTGTGAGTTACACTCGGTACTGGGTAAATTCCACGATTAGTAGGGAGGGCACGATGCTAGACGGCGTGCCACCGACACAAACAACCATGCACTGGTTGGCACTGGCGAAGAGCCAAGGCCGACTTTGGCTGGTCATTGTCGGTCTTGGGACCCTTGTTGCGTGCTCAGCGCTCTCTGGGAACTCAATCCTTCAGCCCGACTTTGCACCCTTACAACACTCCGGTACTACCCTCGCCCTTGCTGATGTGCTCGACCTCGTGCCTACCGCGGATCTGCTTGCGCTCGATGAGGAAATGAAGGCATTTGTTGCCCGCTATGCCTCAAATATCGGCTCCAAGAGGCAGCGTCTAAACCAGCTGCACCGGTCTATTAAGGGTGCCGGCCTTCTCAATATTAAATACGATCCAGGCGCCGAGGGGACGGCGATCGAAGCATTCCATCGCGGTTCAGTAAACTGCCTTTCCTATGCCAACATGATGGTGGCTATGGCGCGCGAGGCTGGCCTGGATGCCCGCTACCAGTGGGTTGATGTTCGTCCGCACTGGTCCCGCATGGGTGCGCGACTCGCGGTGCGCCTGCATGTGAACGTGCTCGTGAAGATACGAAATGGCGAACAGTTCATGGCGGATATTGATCCTCTGCAAATGCGGGATATAACCAGAACAAGAGTTATCAGCGATAAAGATGCCAAAGCTCTGTATCACAGCAATATCGCCATGACGGCCCTTGCCGATGGGCAGTTCGATACCGCATGGGCTCACGCCGTTCGAGCCCTTCAGATCAATCCGAAGATGCCGCACCTTTGGGTTAATCTCGGCGCGGTCTACCGCGCGACGGGCCAGCATGCGCAGGCGGAGGAGAACTATCTGCATGCCCTCAAACTGGACTCCTCTGATCGCTCAGCCATGAACAATCTCATTGTGTTGTATGGACTCGAGGGGCGAGAGGAAGAGCAGAAACATTGGCAGCAACAGATCACCCGCTATCAAAAGTCGAATCCCTACTTTCATGCCTGGAAAGGAGATAAGGCTGGCGAGAAAGGAGATTGGGCGCGTGCGTTGCGATATTATCAGCGCGCTGTAGTGCTAAACCCCCTGGACAGCCGCCTACTCTATTCGACGGGTATCATCCATGCAAAGCTGGACGAGATTGAAGAAGCTACACGTCTGATAACGCTGGCTATTGAACATGCAACACTGCGTGCTGAAGTCGAGGACTATGAGTTCTTTCTCAGGCAGCTGAAGCGTGAATCTCCTGTGGGGCTGGAGTCACCACTAGCTGGGGTTTAAGCGAATCTTGATGTAAACACGGGCCGTCATTTTCCCCGATAGGCGTGACAATAGATCGGTCATCTTCATTTGCCAGCCGTATTTGCGGTGAAGTGCTGCCAGCGCTGTGTTTTCATCCTCGGGACCTTCCAGTAAGTAGGCTTCTCCCTCTATCCAATCTCCCGTAACCGTACCCGTAGCAGTGCAGGCCGCTACGCGACACAGGCTAAAGTTTCTCAGGCGTTTTGTCTTGCCCGCACCTCCGGCTGAAAAGAGGTAATAGCAGTCTTCGTCCGGGGCAAACCAGACCGGAGTGGCAACGTAGTCGCCTGATCGCTTGAGTGTGGCAAAGCTGAGATAGTTACCACCCTCTAGAAATTCGATTTCCTGTGGATTCATTCGAGGCTTCCTCTGTAGGTATTTGTTACCCTTGGGGCCATTAAAACCCTATTATGAATTTGGAACAACGCCCTTGCCCTGTTGGGTCAACCAAAAAACGAAAGGAGTTTGAAGAATGTCTGATTTCAACGCAGAATCAACGACGGACGACGTTATTGCAGGGGTTTCCCTGGCAGGCAAGGTCGCCGTAGTAACGGGAGCCTCTTCTGGCCTGGGTACGGAAACCTGCAAAGTGCTTGCCTGGGCTGGAGCCAAGGTCCTGATGTTGGCTCGCAATCAGAAGAATCTGGATGAGGCGGTATCTTCTATCAAGGACCTGGTTCCTGCCGCCGATCTCGATACCCAACTAATGGATCTGGCCGACCTGGAAAGTGTGCACACTGCGGCTGCCGAGATAATCGAGCGATACCAGCGAATTGATTTGCTGGTGAACAATGCTGGAGTCATGTTCTGCCCACTTTCGCGAACCGCTCAGGGTTTTGAAATGCAATTTGGTACGAATCACCTCGGGCATTTCCTGTTAACGACTTTACTGGCACCTTCGCTTGTTAACGCTGCACCCGCTCGAGTGGTTGTGCTTAGTTCAGGGGGCCACAGATTAGGCCCTGTCAATCTTGATGACCCCAATTACAATGAACGTGAATACGATAAGTGGATGGCCTATGGAGAATCCAAGACAGCCAATGTGTTGTTTGCCGTGGGTCTTGATGCCAGGCTAAAGGATCGCGGTGTTCGAGCCTATGCGGTACACCCCGGTATCATCATGACCAATCTGAGTCGGCACATGATGCCGGAAGATTTTGAAAAAATGACCTCGCGTGTAACCGCCGGAGAAGAGATGAAATTCAAGTCGATCCCACAGGGCGCTGCGACCAGTGTCTGGGCGGCGACTGCGGCGGAGTTGGACGATAAAGGCGGAATTTATCTGGAAGATTGTCATATTGCCCGCGATGCTGCGGTCGAAGAGAGTGGTGGTGTAGAATCCTACGCCTTGGATACGGACACGGCAGATCAGCTTTGGGCCTTGTCTGAAACCTTGGTAGGACCAACGCCGGCACTTTGAGTGGTAGTTCGTAGATTTTAGTTCATCTGGGTTGATAGTCTCAGCCCGGACATCTGGAAGAAGAGGAAAATGAGTCAAATTACGAGTGTTGCATCCGCATTGAAAGGCCAGGTTGCCGTCGGAAAACGGGTTACGGTGCGGGGGTGGATTCGCAGTAAGCGCGATTCCAAGGCTGGCATCTCCTTTCTGGCGATTCACGATGGCTCTGCATTTGATGCGATTCAGGCAGTCGTTCCTTCCGATCTTGCGAATTATGAATCTGAGGTGTTAAAAATTTCCACCGGTTGCGCCGTAGTCGTCAGCGGTGAGTTAGTTGAATCCCAGGGGAAGGGTCAGAGTGTCGAAATTCATGCTTCGGAAGTTCAGGTACTGGGCTGGGTTGATGATGCCGAATCCTATCCTATTGCCAAGAAGCGACACACCTTTGAATACCTGCGCTCCCAGGCGCATTTGCGACCCCGCACTAATACCTTCGGCGCTATAACGCGTGTGCGGACTACCCTGGCCAACGCCATCCATAACTTTTTTCACAATCAGGATTTTCACTGGATCAATACGCCCATTATTACCGGCAGCGATTGTGAAGGTGCTGGCGAGTTGTTCCGCGTGAGCACTTTGGATTACAGCAATCTCCCCCGGTCTGCCGATGGCAGCGTGGACTTCGCCCAGGATTTTTTCGCAGGCGACGCTTTTCTTACGGTATCAGGGCAACTTGAAGTCGAAGCTTATTGCCTGGCCATGAGTAAGGTTTACACTTTCGGGCCAACCTTTAGAGCCGAAAATTCCAATACCAGCCGACATCTGGCGGAGTTCTGGATGGTAGAACCAGAAGTGGCTTTTGCAGATTTAAGTGACAATGCAGACCTTGCGGAGAGCTTGTTAAAACATGTTTTCACCCGGGTCATGGAGGAGCGCGAAGATGACATGGCGTTCTTTGCTCAGCGTATCGACAAAACTGTGCCGGAGCGCATGCGCACAGTGATTGACGACAATTTTGAACGCATGAATTACAGCGAGGCCATCGATATTTTAAAGAGCACCAGGGAGCGCTTCGAGTTTCCGGTGGAATGGGGCGTTGACCTTGCGTCGGAACATGAACGCTATTTGGCCGAGAAGCATGTGGGGCGGCCCGTTATCCTGATGAATTATCCCAAAGACATCAAAGCGTTCTATATGCGTCTAAACGATGATGAACAAACCGTAGCGGCGATGGATGTGTTGGCGCCGGGAATTGGCGAGATCATCGGCGGCAGCCAGCGGGAAGAGCGGCTGGATGTGCTGGACTCGCGCATGGATGAACACCTCAAAGAAGAGCTTTGGTGGTACCGAGATTTACGGCGCTATGGCACGGTGCCCCACGCCGGTTTTGGCCTGGGTTTCGAAAGACTGCTGAATTACATCACTGGAATGGAGAATGTGCGCGACGCCATTCCCTTCCCGCGAACCCCCGGGCACGCTGATTTCTAGACTACGGGCACACCCCAAAAGGGGTAATTTGTTCATAAAGTGATCAGTTTTTGTAAACTATTGCCCTCCTGGCGCCTAAAAAGTGACCTTATCTAAGCCATACTCTTAGTAAGAACAATAGATAGAACCGCCACTGGCATGGCGGTTGAAGGGCTTGGAATCAACAATGGATCGCACAACGTACGCAAATGACCACAGCAGCTTGAGTGAGATGTCTATCGTAGACACATTTACCAAGTTGATTTTTGGTGAAGAGTCGGCCTATGGCGAAGGTGAGCTACAAATTATCGAGGTTTTGAGGATAGTCGACAGGCAATGTGAGGCTCGATAGCCATCGCGATATGGGGGCCTATCTGCGAGCTCTGGGAGTCCAGGAGATGATTAAGCTTGTCTCCACGGTGCGCCGGGCAATACTCAACGGTACGCGCGGGGATATCGCTTTTAGGCCATTGGCGGCTTCAAGCGGTTCTTCACACTCTGCGCCCATTGGCGTTGCCCTGGATTCCTAGGAGCTTTCCGGAGCCTTGTCTTTCGCTGGTTTAAGGCCCGAATCCGGTAATAGTTTGAAAAGCACTTGATGAGTTTCTTCGTCTACTGAAGCAAATTCAAGCTGCACAGGATGGTTTAGGGCAAAGCGCCTGGTCGTGCTTGTCAGGCTCGACTGCCATTTATCAAAGCTGAATTTTTCCGGGTCCTTACGTAGATCGACAAACCCCTCCAATCCACTATCGTTCAGTCTCGCATTGAACCCGCTGCTGTTGATGTGGCATATCGTTGCCTCAAGCGGCCCGCTAGTTGCTTTCGATTTGGCCAGCAAATAAGAGCTGGCCAGCCAGCGCTCCGCTTCAAGTGTCGCCGCGCGCACCTGTGTCAGCACTTTGGAAAGTTGGTCGAGCATCGACTTGTTGACGAGTTCGGCCTTGTTGCCGTGCAGCGCTGTTTTAATTTGCTGGTGGGCGAGGAAGTCCGAATACTTGCGCAGCGGAGACGTAACGTTGGTGTAGCACTCCAGTGCCATGCCCATGTGTACACAAGACTGAGTTGAAAGCGTAGCGCGAGTTAGCAAGCGATTAACCATAGCGTGCAGTGGCAGCGCGCTATCGGCTCCCGAGAGACCCTTCATAATATCGCGATAGCCCTCCCGATCTGCTGGATCTTTTTCGGCTAGTGCCGGCACGTGCATGGCCAGAAACTTTTTGGTTTCGTCCAGGCGGTCCGCGCGAAAGCCGGGGTGACTGACAAAGGGCCCGGTGCTGCCGCGATCGGTTAAGAATCGCGCCGCACAGCGGTTTGTCGCGATCATGCACTCTTCCACCAGCTTCTGCGACTGCATTTTTTCGTAGGTTTCTATACTTTCGATTTTTTTCTGGTCGTTGAGAATCCAGCGATATTCAGTGCGCTCTTCCATCACGAGACCGTTGTTATTGCGGTTCTCGCGCAGTGCTTTATAGACCTGGTAAAGCGCTTCCAGAGGCGTTGCGTGGCTCATCAGCTCATCGTAATTGCCCGCCAGATAGCGATCCACACCATAGTAGGACAGTTTAGCCCGGGATCTTACCTTGGCTTCGATGAATTCGAAGCTGCCAACTTCACCGGCATCGCTGACTGAGACTTTACACACCAGCGCGGGGCGATCGGAGCCCTCCGACAAAGCGCAAGTGTCTTGGGACAGCACTTCCGGGAGCATTGGGAGCACATCGCCGTGGAAGTACACAGAAGTGGCGCGAGAGGCGATGTACTGCTGTAGCTCGGAGCCCTCTTCGATGTATGCGGTCGGGTCGGCAATGGCCACATAGAGTGTCCATCCGTCGCTGCTGATTTCGGCGTATAGGGCGTCATCTATATCTTGAGTCTTGGCGGCGTCGATAGAGACAAACTCCAGATCGCTCAGATCGCGGCGCTGAGTTGTTTCCAGGGGATTACAGTTGACCAAATGTTTCTCAAGTTCTTCGAGCTGTTGTTTTGGCCATTGCGGTTCAAGGTGATATTTGGCCTGGCAGTACAAATTTTCGATACCGGAGGTGTCGCTCTTGCCTACCACGCTGAGAACTTTTGCCTGGGGCTTTCCGTCCCGGATAGGGTGGCGCAACACCGCGGCGCGGACATAGTCGTTCTCGTTGACGCCGTTGCGTGCGTGGGGAGGAATGAACAACCATCGGCTTAGTTGCGGTAAATCCGGTTGTACGAACAAGGCCTTGCCCTTGCGGACACAGCGACCGGTGAAATCTCCCAGCGGGCTGTCGAGCAGTTTCTCTATTTCTGCGACGGTCTTTCCGTCTTTGCTCGGGCGTACGCATACCCTTACCTTATCGCTGGGGAAGACTTTGAGCATTTCATCCGGAGGGATAAAAATTTCGCGTCCATCTTCCAGTACAGCAAATCCGTATCGCGCCTGGGTGCCTTTTACAATAGCATTGGCGTGCTCTTTCTCCGCTTCCATTTGCGATCTAAGGCCTTGCAACTGAGCGAGGGTGTCATGATTGAGCATGGGGGAAATGGCAACTTATAGTTCTACAAACAAGCACTCTATGCTATCTGAAAACGGCGAGCCTGTCAGGCGCTGATGGCGCCTAAGGCTGCAAAGTGCCTATTTCGCGTATTTGAAGTATTTTCCAATATGAAATGAGCCTGAAGGGAGGGTGTATTAAGCCCTTATCTTGAGTCGCTCATGGAGTTGCTGAAATAAGTGATCTCGTGCTGAATTTAGTTGTTCAGCGGCCTCATTGTCCGTCATTTCATTGGCGAATGCATCCAGATTTCTAAAGGTGATTCCCGGCTTTAAATATTGGCTGGGTTTGGCCAGGGAGCGGAATTTCTCATAGGGTGTCATCATGTCGTCGTAGCGGTATTTCTTCCGCTCCTTGCCCTTCTCATCAATAATGGTGGTGGGGAAATAGCAGGGCCGGTGGAAATTGACGTATCGGTAGACTTGATGGCTATTGAGTTCAGTGAAATCCGTGGCGTACTGCTGAGGTATGTGGGTATAGCCATAGAGTTTGCGAATGACCGAGCCATTTTTACTCTCAACCAAACCATTGTCGTTACTGTGCCGGGGCCGTGATTTGGTAAATTCAATGTGCAACTTGTCCAGAAGCTCAGCAACGGTGTAGTTGATATATTCGCCGCCATTGTCTGCGTGAAAGCCCCGTATTTTAAAGGGGAAGGCAGCCAGAATCTGCCTGAGGGCTGGCAGCATAAACGCCTCGCTAATACGTTCCAGCGTGACGATGATCTGGAACTGTGTCACCTCATCCACGGCATTGACGTGGTAGATTCCTTTGCGTTTGTCCTGATCACCTTGATGGACAGAGTCAATGCGGATATAGCCTGGTTGATCGTTCGGGCAAGGTTTGCGCCGCTGGCCAATAGAGGCGGCCTTAGGTCGTGTCTTTGTCAAGACACAGCGCTGCCTCTGGTAGGTCTTGGAGGCCCGCAGGTTGTACAGGTGAGAAACCGAAATACCCGCCAGGCGTCGATAGTCGGCTTGGCCAAAGCGCTGATAAGCCCGCTCACAGAGCTTTTTAAGTACCGCGCCGCTGGGCTGACCATGTCGCTCATCCATACTCGCCAATAGGCGTATATCGGCGTCAGTGTAGGCGCGCTTGAAGCCATTACGCCGAGCTGGTTTCACCGAGACGGTGCCTGTTTTGACGTATTGGCGTATCAGGCGCCTGGTCTGGGCCAGGGAGTAGCCGGTTACCTTTATCAGGTAGCGGGTGACGGTTCCCCGGTCTGTTTTGCCAAGCTGTAAGTATCGGTGCTTCACCAGTGCCTTCTGTACCCAGCGATAGCGTTCAGATTTCTCAGTGGCCACGTTGGAGGCTACTTCCTGTGTGCCGTCGAGAAACTGTTTGATGGCACCCAGGGTATTCAGATGTTCTAAGCTCATGATCGTTTTCATCCGCTGATCATGAACGACTACAAGGACTATTTCAGGCTCATTTTATGTTGGAATCAACTTCCGCCACATTCCCGGGTTTCAGGCTCATTTCATATTGGAAAAGACTTTTGATTGACACGAAGAGACGACCGGGCTAATAATCGAACTGAGATTCGCCGTATTTGATATGTCAATTGACCCGCCGGGAAGCGCCTTTGAACTATTTCCTGACGCCGGCCAAGCTGTACCAAGCCATAGCCGGGTCATACATTAAGCGCTCGAGCGCTGCCGCAGAGCCTGAACCGCTCAGGCTTGATTCGCCCTTCGATTCAAGTGCCAAATATTTTTCGCAAACTCCCCCTCAACCCTTAACCCGACCTCGTAGCTCGGCCCCTTTGCCGTACCTTTTTACTATCATTAACAACTATTTTGCACCTATCCCCCGAGGAATCTTTTATGGATGCTAGCTCTACCTTGCGCGTAGAAAAAACCAATCTTAAATCCGTTGTTAAAAAAACCTTCGTACTGGATACCAATGTACTACTGCACGACCCCACGGCAGTTGCTGCCTTCAAGGAGCACGGCGTTGTCATACCCATGACAGTGCTTGAAGAGCTTGACCAGATAAAGGATAGACCCGAAAAAACCGTGAGCCGAGAGGCGCGCATTGCAATTAATATTATCGACAAGATTGTCGACGCCGCTTCCCCACAGGAAATACAAGTGGGGGTGGAAATCACCGGTACTGGATTGGAAGGGGAGGCGCTGGGTACGCTGGCGATCTATCCGGACCAGCTGTTGGGCGACAATTCCGAGGTGCCTTTTCTGGATGTGACCCAGGACCAGGCAAACGACAATCGCATCATCAATGTGGCGTTGCGCCTGCAGGCCGAAAACCCCAAGGAGTTCATCTGTCTGGTAACCAAAGACATCAACATGCGGATCAAGGCCAAAGGGTCAGGGCTTGTGAATGTTCAGGATTATCGCCGCGATCGAGTGCTGGACGATATCAACCTGCTTGCCAAAGGCTACGAAACTCACGAGGGTGATTTCTGGTCTACCATTTCGGAAGTTGACACATTACGAGAGGGGGATTGCACGCTTCACCGCATACCGCGCAAGTCACTGCCCAATGCCTACCCCAATATGTTTGTCTATGACGACCAGAACTTTATGGCGTTCATCAAAAGGGTGGATAAAGAGTTCGTCTACATGCGCTGCGACAGCCGCGATAACTTGATGCACAAAAGTTATTGGGGTGTGACCCCGCGCAATCTCGAGCAGGCGATGGCGATGCAACTGTTGTGTGACGACAACGTCGATATGACGGTGATGACCGGGCCGGCAGGTTCCGGAAAAACCCTATTGGCGTTAGCCTATGGCCTGCATGCCATTTTGGAGGAGGGCAGGTACAGCAAGTTAATTGTCGCGCGGTCCACACCGCCTATTGCCGAGGACATTGGTTTTTTGCCCGGTACTGAAGAGGAGAAAATGGCGCCTTGGTTGGCTGCGTTTGATGACAACTTGGAAATTCTTCACGGCTCTGATGAGTCTTCCCAGAGCAGTATCGAATACGTCAAAGAGCGCGCTAACATTCAGTTTAAGTCGCTAAACTTTATGCGAGGTCGCTCGTTCAACAACGCGTATATCATTATTGATGAGAGCCAGGGTCTGACTCAGTTTCAGCTGAAATCGATTATTAGTCGGGTGGGGGCTGACTCCAAGATCGTGGTGTTGGGGAATTTGGCGCAGATCGATAATAAGTATATTTCTCCGCTGACTTCGGGGCTTACTTATCTGGTTGAGAAGAGTAAGGCTTATCCACATGCGGGGATTATGCATGTGAATGGGATTGTTCGGAGTCGGTTGGCGGCTTTTGCGGAGGAGAATCTTTAGGGGTTTGTTTTTGATCTGCTTCTAGGTTTTTTCTGGTATTTGCTTTGGCCGCAGTGGCGGGGCATTGGGGCGTTCGAACGGCAGAACGGGCTGCGGTAAGGGTATTCGAAACCGGCTATAAAGCGCCTAATCATTCGAATACCCTTACCGCCACCCGCTCCGCCTCGTTTTGGTTCGCTCAAATGACTCTGTGGTTGTTACGGGATACAATCGCGGGATGAATTCCTTATTTATTTTCTTTCAGCACATTGTCCCTCAAC
Source organism: Halioglobus sp. (assembly GCA_965262875.1). Lineage (GTDB taxonomy): Bacteria > Pseudomonadota > Gammaproteobacteria > Pseudomonadales > Halieaceae > JBALVT01. Next base: position 455,643 of record OZ253569.1, on the reverse strand, counting down.
ACTTACTGTCTCGCGCTATGGGGTGGTTGGCTGAGCTGCGCTATCCCATCGGGCTTAAGAACTTTGTTATTGAGCGATTTATCGGTCAGTTTAAAGTCAATATGGAGGAGGCTGCGGATTCGGATCCTGCGGCTTATGCCAGTTTTAATGAGTTTTTTACTCGGCCTCTGAAAGAGGGCGCTCGGCCCATCGCCGCCGCGGATATTGTTTGTCCTGCCGACGGGGCTATCAGCCAGCTGGGGTCTATCAACGACAGCCGGATTTTTCAGGCTAAAGGACACTCGTTCACCACCGAGGATTTGTTGGGGGGAGACAAAGACAGGGCGGAGTTGTTTCGCGATGGTCAGTTCGCCACCATCTACCTTTCCCCTAAGGATTATCATCGGGTGCATATGCCCCTCGATGGGACCTTATCGGCAAGTTGCTATGTGCCGGGGAAATTGTTTTCGGTGAACGGGGTTACTGCTGAAAATGTCGAGCGGCTGTTCGCCCGTAACGAGCGGCTGGTGTGTTATTTCGACACCGAGGTCGGTCCCATGGCCCTCATTCTCGTTGGCGCGATGGTGGTTGCCGGTATCGAAACGGTTTGGTCTGGTCAGGTGGCGCCGCCTGCTGCTCTGCCCGTTACGACTGATTTCCTGAACTTGCCGGAGTCTGTTTCTTTGGCGAAGGGTGAGGAGATGGGGCGTTTTAAGCTGGGCTCTACGGCGATTTTGTTGTTTCCCAAGGGCGCTGTGGCTTGGGATGAGGCTTATTCTGCGGGGTCTGGGACTCGGTTGGGTGAGGCTTTGGGTTCTTTTGTTTCTTCTTGAGGGTTGGTGTTTTTGATTGGGTTTTCAGAGCGCGATGTCGGGTAGAGGCATTCGAAACCGGCTATAAAGCGCCTAATCATTCGAATACCTCTACCCGACACCACACTCTGAAAGTGCCAAATTTCGGCCGCGCATTACTTTCGTAACGCTACAAAAAGAGGGTGTGCTCGGTGTGGAAGGCTTGTTCGAATGGTTAGGCGCTTTAAAGCCGGGTTCGAACAAGCCTTCCACACCGAGCGCACCCGTCTTAAAAACTTCGTCTTCAAGCATAACTACCCCTGCGATCTACAACCAGATAAAGCTTAAAACTGCCCTTCGACTTCGTCCAAAGTCGTCACCATGTACCTATAGCTCGCCAACCGCTTCGCACTAATATCCCCCGCCTCAGCAGCCTTCAACAAAGCACACCCTGGCTCCTGTTCATGAATGCAGTCGCGAAATTTACAGGTCCCGAGAAACGGCCAAAACTCCCGAAACCCCGCTTCAACCTGCTGTCGGGTCATATGCCACAAACCGAATTCCCGAATCCCTGGTGAGTCAATTAAGGTGCCGCCAGTGGGCATATGAAACAATTGGGCAGTAGTGGTGGTGTGGGTTCCCTTCTGCGTACTTTCTGAAAGAGCACCCACTCTAAGCCCTGAGTCTGGCAGCAAAACATTGACCAGTGAGGATTTGCCGACACCGGATTGCCCTACCAGAACACTCGTTCGATCTTTAAGAGCAGCGAACAGCTCTGTCATCCCATCTGAGGTGCTGCAGGAGGCCCGCAATATTTTGTAATCCAGCGTCGGATAGATACTCAGAAGCGTGTCAATCTCCTCGCGTCGTTCACTATCATTCGTTAGCAAGTCAGTTTTATTGAGCAAAATAATTGGCTCAATCCCGACGGTTTCCGCAGCGACGAGATAGCGGTCAATTAAAGTGGCATGCGGCTGCGGCAGCGAGGCCAGGACAATAATGATTTGATCTATGTTGGCGGCGACGGGCTTTAAGTTGCCCTGGGAATCAGGTCTAGAAAGCACTGAGTCTCGCTCTAACTGAGCAACAACGACACCGGTGGGCTCACCTTCACACCAAATGACGCGGTCACCAGTGACCAGCCCTTCCAAGTTGGCTCTGAGATGGCATCTTTGGCTTTCGCCGGGGGAAGACTCAACCGCCACCTGAGTACCAAAGTGAGCAACCACTAAACCTTCACGCTCAACCCCAAGTTGTCCAGCCTGCAGGGCCTCTTCAGTGCTGGCATCCCGCTTCGCCGCGCGCTTGGCACGCTCTTCCTGAATTTTTTCAATTCGCCAAGCTTGCCTACGCGTAAGCTTCCGTTTGCTCATCTAAATAAAAACATATTGGCTTCCCAACTCAGCGGATCTGAAGGATAAAGGTAAAGCGGCCAATTAAGAACAAAAAACCGCGCGATCAAGATGCCATTATTGGCCCCAGTCCTACCCCTGTCGAGCCATTTTGTTACACTGCCCACCATCGAAACTCCAGCGAAACCCCAAAAAGGACACCACAGCCCATGCAAAACCCCAGCAACCTCATTTGGGTAGATATGGAAATGACAGGCCTGGACCCGGATGGTGATGTCGTCATAGAAATTGCCAGCATAGTGACCGATTCACAGCTCAATACACTCGCCGAAGGTCCGGTGATAGCGCTACATCAATCCGACGAGCGATTGGCGGGCATGGACGAGTGGAACACGACACATCACACCCGCTCAGGCCTGGTAGACCGCGTTCGAGACAGTACTTACACCGAACAGCAAGCTACCGAGAAAACCATTGCGTTTTTGGAACCGTGGGTTCCCGCAGGCGCTTCGCCCATGTGTGGCAATACGATTTGCCAGGATCGCAGGTTTATGGCGCGCCACATGCCCGTACTTGAGGCGTTTTTTCACTATCGCAATCTCGATGTGAGTACGCTAAAAATCCTGATGAACTTGTGGCGACCAGAGCTGACCGACGGCATTAAAAAGACAGCGGCTCATTTGGCCCTGGATGACATTCGGGAGTCGATCGAGGAAATGCGCTATTACAAAGAGCATTTCTTGCGCTTGTAAGCGTTTGTGGTTGGAGCTTTGTTGCTCTAAGTTTTATTTTCCGCGTGCCGGGTCAACGCCCAGTTAACGTGTTCCCTGACCAGCTCCGAGGGATCGTTTTGACGTTTTTGTAAAGCATCGGCAATAGTGGAAGTGCTCGGCGCATTCCCGAGCGCTATTGCCAGATTCCGCAGCCATCGCTGATATCCTATTCGACGCATGGCAGAACCTTCGGTTTTTCTCAAATAGGTTTCCTCGTCCCACTCGAACAGTTCTACAAGATCGGCGTCAGCCAATTGGTGGCGAGGTTGGAAATCTCCTTCATCGCTGAATTGGGCAAACTTATTCCAGGGACAAACCAGCTGGCAATCGTCACAGCCGAAAATTCGGTTTCCCATGAGTGGTCGCAGGGCTTCGTCAATACTGCCCTTGTGCTCGATCGTCAGGTAGGAAATACACTTTCTGGCATCAAGTTTAAAGGGGCCTACGAAAGCGTTAGTCGGACATATGTCCAGGCAGGCGGTGCAGCTGCCGCAATGTTTGCTGTCTTGCGGCGGATCGGTGGGTAATGGCAAATCGGTGTAAATCTCACCCAGGAAAAACCAGGAGCCGGCTTTGTCATTAATGAGCATGGTGTTTTTGGCGATCCACCCCAGTCCAGCTTTTTCGGCAATCGCTCTTTCCAGTACGGGTGCGCTATCTACAAAGGCTCTGTACTGCCCGCTGCTCGCTTCGGCTTCTATGCGTTTTGCCAAAGTTGCCAGGCGCTTTCGAATCAGTTTGTGATAGTCCCGGCCCAGTGTATAGCGTGAAATATAGGCTTTTTCTGGTGACTCCAATATTTTCAGAGCTTGAGTATCTTCGGTTACGTAATCCATTCGAAGTGATAAAACTCGGCAAGTCCCCGGTATCAGTTCTGCCGGTCTTGATCGCTTCGTACCGTGACTGGCCATATAGTCCATGGTGCCGTGATAGCCCGCTGCCAGCCACTTTTCCAGATAGGCTTCGTTCTCGCCCAAATCTACATCGCAAATTCCCACTTGCTGGAATCCGAGTTCAGCCGCCCACTGGCGAATCTGCTGTGCCAGTGCTAGCTGCTGTTCGGTGTTTGGGGTGTTTTCCACGGATCGCTTTCAAGCCCGGATGGGAATCTTGGGTAATTTTGACAGATTAATAGCGGCTGTGGGGTTTTATGATTCGAATATACTAACGCTCAGTATAGCGTGCACTATTACTACTGGTGGTGTCGAAACCATGTACAGACTTTTAATCGCTGCTCCCAACAAATGTATCCGTAGGTGAACAAATGAATTCCAAGCTGGGCGTTGAAACCCTCTATACGGCTGCCCAGACCCGAGCGCTAGACGCTGCGGCGATTGCCGGAGGCATACCCGGCATAACTTTGATGGCTCGAGCAGCTGCCGCCAGCTTTGAGTTACTGATGGACCTTTGGCCCCAGGCGGACCTCATCCAGATTTTTTGCGGCACCGGAAACAACGGCGGAGATGGGTATTTAATTGCCGACCTCGCTCACAAACGTGGTTTGTCGGTACAAGTGTGGCAACTTGGCGATGCGAAAAAAATAAGTGGTGATGCGAAACTGGCTCGTGATCAGGCGTTGCTCAATGGTGTAATAGAGGATGAATATTCATCGGGTTGTGTTCGCTCCGAGGGCATTGTTGTCGATGCAATGCTTGGCACAGGACTCGGTGGCGATGTTCGCGAGCGCTATGCACAGGCAATCGAGGAGATTAACAGCGCTTTGCTGCCGGTGCTCGCTATCGATATTCCCTCGGGGCTGTGCAGCGATACAGGCCGAGTACTCGGTAGTGCAATAAACGCTGAGGCGACAATTTCTTTTATTGGTCTCAAGCGTGGTCTATTTACGCTGGAAGCCCCAAATCACACAGGCTTTATTCAGTTTACGGATCTGGAAATACCCTCTGAAGGTTACCGGCATCAGGTGGGGCAGTGCTTTCGCCTTACTCTGGAGAGTATGTTATTGCATATGGCACCACGCTCCGCGACCGCTCACAAAGGGTCTTGCGGATCAGTTTTAGTGGTTGGCGGCGATCACGGAATGGGCGGCGCGGCCGCGATGGCATCCGAGGCCGCTCTGCGTTGCGGCGCTGGGTTGGTGCGCGCCGCTACTCGCAGCGAGCATGTTGCCGCCATTGTGGCTCGCAGACCCGAAGTCATGGCGAGCAGTGTGGCCTCTGGTCGGGAATTGGTTGCGTTGTTGGATTCTGCTGATGTACTGGTCGTGGGTCCCGGTCTGGGCCAGTCGCCCTGGTCTGAACAATTGCTGCAGGTTGCTGCGGCAGCCAATAAACCGATGGTGCTCGATGCCGATGGCCTGAATCTGCTGTGCCGTGGCAAGATCGTCGATGAACGCAGGCGTGAAAACTGGGTTTTAACGCCACATCCTGGTGAGGCCGCTCGTTTGTTGGATATTACAACTGCTGAAATTCAGCAAGATCGATTCGCGGCGGCGGTCGCCTTGCAAGAACGTTATGGCGGGGTGGTTGTACTCAAGGGAAATGGCACTTTGATCGCCTCAGCTGATCAGTTACTACTGAGTGACTACGGCAATCCGGGAATGGCCAGTGGTGGTATGGGCGACGTATTGTGTGGAGTTATCGGAAGTTTGATGGCTCAGAATATGGACCCGCTCTCCGCCGCAGCCCTCGGAGTATGTTTGCACGGGGCAGCCGCAGATGAAGCTGCCAAAGAAGGGCAAAATGGTTTGCTCGCGAGCGACTTAATGGCACCAATGCGGGCGCTTCTAGGATGAGCGAGGCACAGGAAAAACAATCAGCTTTTGTGCTCAAAGCCGCCGATGAGGACGCAATGATTGCCCTTGGTGAACAGTTGGCGTCCGTTTTTTTGCCCGGCATGGTAGTGTATCTAAACGGCGAATTAGGGATGGGCAAAACAACGTTTAGCCGTGGGTTTATCCGGGCATTGGGTCATAGCGGCGCGGTAAAGAGTCCGACCTACACCTTGGTCGAACCCTACGAATTGAATGGACTGACCGTATACCACTTTGACCTCTACAGACTGAACGATCCGGAAGAGTTAGAATTTATGGGGATTCGCGACTACTTTGATGGCTCAAATATTTGCCTGATCGAATGGTCAGAAAAGGGCTTGGGAATTTTGCCCCCAGCCGATTTAGTGATTAACATAGAGCAACAGGGTTCGGGTAGGTCGTTAAGCTACGTTGGTGCTAGCGATATGGGAAAAAAGGTTGTGGATCAGATTTCACTAATAAGAAAGTGGGAGTGAAATGCGTATAGCTCTCGGGATCGGGGCGATTTTGGGGTTGCTGGTTACAACCGGTGCCCTGGCTGCGGATGTCAAAGATGTGCGTTTGTGGCGTGCACCGGATCACACTCGAATCGTTTTTGATCTGAGTGGTCCTGCTGAACACAGACTGATTTTGTTCGAAAACCCCAGCAGAATTGTTCTAGATATTGAGCACACTGCGTTAAAAACAAGCCTCGCAAAACTCACTTTAGACAAAACACCGGTTTCACGTATTCGCTCCGGCGTGCGCCAAGGCGATAATTTGCGCGTGGTGTTAGATATGAGTGCTGGAGTCAAGCCACGCAGCTTCGCTCTGAAGGCGAACCAACAGGCGGGCGATCGTCTGGTGCTAGACCTCTACGATCTCAAGAGTGGCGCCAGCACGGTTAAGAAAAGCGTACAGCAAACCAGTAAGCGCGATATCGTGATCGCCATCGATGCCGGCCACGGCGGCGAAGATCCGGGTGCAACTGGCCCGAATCGGCTGCGGGAAAAAGACGTCGTGCTTGCGATCAGCAAAGAACTTCAGTCCCTGTTTGCCAACGACAAGGGGTTTGACGCGCAATTGGTTCGCACTGGGGATTACTATATAAGCCTCAAGGGGCGACGGGATCTCGCCCGCAAGAAACAAGCTGATCTATTTGTGTCTATTCACGCTGATGCCTTCCGGTTAAAGGAGGCTCACGGTGCGTCCGTCTATGCTCTGTCCACGAAAAGTGCTTCGAGCACCGCCGCCAGTTATCTCGCCAAACGTGAGAACGCAGCGGATTTGGTAGGTGGGGTTAGCCTGGACGATAAAGATGATGTGTTGGCCGGTGTATTGGTTGATCTGTCCATGGACTCTACTTCGCGCCGCAGCTTGAAATTGGGAGCCGGTGTCTTAAAAAAGGTGGATCGAGTGGCTGTATTGCACAAGAACCGGGTAGAACAGGCTGGCTTTGCCGTTCTTAAATCTCCGGATATTCCGTCCATCCTGGTAGAAACTGGCTTCATCTCTAACCCTGGAGAGTCCAGAAAGCTGGCGACAGTGGGCTATCGCAAGCAGCTGGCCCGGGCCATTCATTCGGGTATTAAAACCTGGTTTATCGAGCATCCTCCCCCGGGCACGCTAATAGCATGGAACAAATTGCAAGGCGGACAGAGGTACACCATAGCGCGCGGTGATACACTGTACGGCATTGCCCAGCGATTCAGCGTTTCCGTGTCAGACCTCCAGGCCCACAACCGCTTGAGTACAACCCGGATAAAAGTGGGCCAGAAACTGAATATCCCAACAACCTGATAAATCGGCTTTTCATGTCCCGCATACATCTTCTTAGCGCCAGGCTGGCGAACCAGATAGCCGCCGGTGAAGTGGTGGAACGGCCCGCTTCTGTGGCCAAAGAAATACTTGAGAACAGCCTGGATGCAGGCGCCACCAGAGTCGATGTCGATGTAGAAGCCGGTGGTACCAAGCTGATTCGCATCCGCGACAATGGTTTGGGAATAGACTCCGAAGACTTGCCTCTAGCTCTGGCGCGTCACGCCACTTCAAAAATCAGCTCCCTTGAGGACCTTGAGCAGGTGCAGAGTTTGGGGTTCAGGGGCGAGGCTTTAGCCAGTATTGGATCGGTGTCGCGCCTGCAATTGACGACCAACTCAAGCGAAGACTCCAGCGAAGGTAGCAGCGCGCTTACCGAAGGACGGGACATGGAGGTGCAAATAAAACCGGCACCGCATCCCCGTGGCACCACGGTTGAAGTTCGCGACTTGTTCTTTAACACACCAGCCAGAAGAAAGTTTTTACGCACCGAGAAAACCGAATTCAATCACCTCGAAGAGGTGGTCAAGCGCTTGGCGCTGTCCCGTTATGATGTCGCGTTTAGCTTGCGCCACAATCAGAAGGTGATTCACAACCTCAAAGCGGGTGTCAGTTCGAGTGAAAAGCAAAGAAGGGTGGCGACGGTTTGCGGTCCCGCTTTTATGGAGCAAGCTCTCTATATAGAGACCGAAGTTCCGGGCTATCGGCTTTGGGGTTGGGTGGGCCTACCGACTTTCTCCCGCAGCCAGGCCGACCTTCAGTACTTTTTTGTAAATGGCCGGGTCATTCGCGACAAACTGGTCGCCCATGCGGTTAAGCAAGCCTATCGGGACGTCTTGTATCACGGCCGCCATCCTGCCTTCGTTCTCTACCTCGAAGTCGATCCAGCTACAGTGGATGTCAATGTGCATCCGACCAAGCATGAAGTGCGCTTTCGGGATGGTCGGGCAGTTCACAATTTTATATTCAGCTCTCTGCACCGCTCCCTTGCGGATGTTCGCCCCGGAGATCAGCTTGCGGGGACGGGTATAGCCGCGGGAGATGGGCTGACCATCAATCCGCAGACGGGAGAGGTAAGTCAGGAGCAGCTCGCCTGGGGCGCGCCCTCTCCCTCAGGGGTTCCAGGTTCAGTTGGCGGGGGTAACTACAGTCGATTTGCACAGCCAGCAGCTGGTCAAACCATGGAGCAGATGCGAAGTTATGGCGCGCTACACCCTGCGGCGTCTGTGCTGCCCGAGCAGCAGGCGGCCGAGGACATTCCGCCACTGGGATATGCGTTGGCGCAGCTGAAGGGAATATACATTTTGTCTGAAAATGCTTCGGGGTTGGTGTTGGTGGATATGCACGCTGCCCACGAACGCATTACCTATGAGCGCTTAAAACTGTCTCGTGCCCAAGAGGGCATCCAGAGCCAACCACTGCTGGTTCCCCAAGCTGTCGCTGTCAGCGCGCGAGAAGTGGAGGTTGCGACGGCGCATGCTTCGCTGTTTCTCGCCTTGGGTATGGAGGTTTCTGTGGGTGGGGAGGAGTCTCTGCTGATACGCCAGATCCCCGTTAACCTGCGGGATTCGGACGTAGAACAACTGCTGCGCGATGTGTTATCAGATTTGATTGAATACGGCAGTTCAGATCGTATTGAAGCGCATATGGACGAAATTCTCTCCACTATGGCCTGCCACGGCTCCGTGCGCGCCAATAGGCGCCTCACCATCGCCGAAATGAACGCTTTGCTGCGTGACATGGAAGAGACGGAGCGCAGCGGTCAATGCAATCACGGCCGCCCAACCTGGACGCAAATGAGCCTGGAAGAACTCGACAAACTATTTTTACGCGGCCGCTGAAGTGAGCACTAAGCCGCCTCTGGTCTGTTTAATGGGGCCAACGGCCTCTGGTAAAACAGATTTGGCGATAGATATCGCGCAGTCAATGGGCTGTGAGTTGATCAGTGTTGATTCGGCACTGGTCTATCGTGGGCTGGATATTGGCAGCGCCAAACCCGATTACCCCCACCATCTGGTTGATGTTCGCGATCCCTGCGAGGTTTATTCTGTAGCCGACTTCCAGCGCGATGCCAACCAACTTGCGGATGAGATCACCAGCAGGGGCAAAATTCCGTTGCTAGTTGGTGGCACCATGTTGTATTTCAAGGCGTTTCTCGAGGGGTTGGCACAGATGCCCGCCGCCAATCTTGACGTTCGCGCAGACATCGAGCGCGAAGCCGCAGCCCAAGGCTGGCCTGAAATCCATAGGCAGTTAGAACAGGTTGATCCACTAGCGGCACAGCGAATACATCCCAATCATTCTCAGCGCTTGAGCCGCGCACTGGAAGTTTACCGGTCCAGCGGAGTCACTTTGAGTCAGTGGCAAGCCCGTCAGGGCGGCCAGCCCCTGCCTCAGGATCGATTTCGGATATATCAGCTCGCCATTTGCCCTCAGGATCGGGCCGAGCTGCACCGGCGTATTGGCAGGCGTTTCGAGATTATGCTGGACGAGGGTTTTGTCGACGAGGTTGCCGCGTTGCGGGCACGTGGGGATTTAAATGTGAATTTGCCGGCTATTAGAGCGGTGGGATACCGCCAGATATGGTCGCATCTCAATGGTGATCTTACACTGGATGAGGCCATCAGTAATGGCGTTGCAGCGACTCGCCAGTTGGCTAAACGCCAGCTGACATGGTTGCGTAAATGGCCCGATCTTGAGTGGATTCATACCGATCCTGCCGGGAACGTCCTGGAAACAACGCTGTCAGAATATGTAGCCGATGCGGGGGGTCGAAAATCGGCGGAGACAGCCTTGAAATGGCTCGCTGGTGCCACCATATCTGATTAAGTGGCACTAGTGCTCGTTATATCGAGAACTGTAGTTATACCAAATGCTGTACTATGCTGTAGCTAAGACCCTAGGTTAGAGGTCGAATTTTCACTTATTTATTGAGGGCTCAATTGTGAGCCGACCAAGGAGAAGAACATGTCTAAAGGGCACACGCTACAAGACCCTTATTTGAACATTTTGCGCAAAGAGCGCGTTCCAGTTTCAATTTACCTGGTGAACGGCATTAAGCTGCAAGGCCAGATAGAGTCTTTCGACCAATTCGTTGTTTTATTGAAAAACACAATCAGTCAAATGGTGTACAAGCATGCCATCTCAACAGTGGTGCCATCTCGCGTTGTGCGAATGCCCATGCAGAATCCACCGGAAGATGGGGAAGATGAGGACGAAAGTTAATTCTCATCTAAGCAAGTCGATACGGAGAGATTTGATTGCTCAAACTGTCCCTAGCGCCTCACTAAGCACCAGAGGTTCTTTTGTTTTTTGATCGTCCCGAGTCGGGAGAACGAGCAGTACTTGTTCACCTCAATCTTGCCAGTGAAGCCGAGCGAGAAGATCCCCGTGAATTTGAAGAACTCGTCCTGTCCGCAGGAGGAGACCCGGTCGCCTTTTTAGAAGGCTCTCGTCAAACCCCGCATCCGCGCACTTTTGTGGGCAGCGGGAAACTCCAGGAAATTAAAGACGAAGTTGAGCTGCACGAAGCTGAGATAGTGATGTTCAATCATCAACTCTCGCCCAGTCAGGAGAGAAACCTGGAGGAAGAGTTGTGTTGTCGGGTGTTGGATCGCACGGGTCTTATCCTCGATATTTTTGCTCAGCGTGCTAGAACCCATGAGGGTCAGCTGCAGGTAGAGCTGGCGATGCTGCAACATGTCTCTACACGACTGGTCCGGGGTTGGACCCACCTTGAACGGCAAAAAGGCGGTATTGGTTTACGCGGTCCCGGTGAAACTCAGCTTGAGACTGACCGGCGCCTGTTGCGTGCGCGTATCAAGACCATTAAGGCGAAACTTGAAAAGGTTCGCAAACAGCGAGACCAGGGTCGGCGTTCCAGGCAACGTGCCGAAGTGCCAACCGTGGCTCTTGTTGGCTATACCAACGCCGGTAAATCGACGCTATTTAATCGCTTGACCGATTCGGGTGTGTACGTGGCGGACCAACTATTTGCGACCCTCGATCCCACATTGCGGCGCATTGAGCTGGATGAAGTTGGCTCGGTAATTCTAGCCGATACGGTGGGCTTTATTGCCCATTTGCCTCACAAGTTGGTAGAGGCGTTTAAAGCGACGCTGGAAGAAACTCGAAATGCCGATTTATTGTTGCATGTTATCGATGCTGCCAACGATGACCGCGATAGAAGCATGTATCAAGTTCAGGAGGTTCTGAGTGAGATTGGTGCCCAGGACTTACCGCAGTTACAGGTTTACAATAAGTTAGACTTACTGGAAATGCAGCTGCGGATCGATCGCAATGCCGATGGTGTGCCCGTTAGAGTTTGGTTGAGTGCTGCCACCGGAGAGGGGATTGAACTGTTGTTGCAAGCTATCGCCGAACTGGTGGGACAGGATATGATGTCCGCTGAACTCAACTTAACGCCAGAGCATGGGCGTCTGCGCGCAACTTTATATAGCATGGGTGCGGTTACCGCCGAAGCGCATACCGATGAGGGCATCGCGAAAATCAGTGTGCGGCTACCCAGAGCGGATTGGAATCGCCTGGTTGCTCAACAACAACTCGACCCATCGCTCACCGAGAGCATGGCAGCGGGCTAAAATTTTGATAGACTACGTCCACTTTTAAATTAGGAGTTTCACTATGGCTTGGAATGAACCGGGCGGCGGCAACAACAAGCCCAAAGACCCTTGGGGTGGTGGCGATCAAGGCCCCCCTGATCTCGATGAGGCCTTAAAGAAGCTTCAGGAAAAACTCGGTGGAATATTTGGCGGCGGCGGTGGTCGTTCACCGGGAATTTCCGGTGCTATGTTCGCTGTAATACTGGTGGTTGTGGCCGTCATATGGGTGTTGGCTGGTTTCTATCAGGTTGACCAGCAAGAGCGAGCCGTTGTGCTGCGCTTTGGCAAGTTCCATGAGACCGTTCAGCCGGGCCTGGCGTGGAATCCGGCGATAATCGATGAGGTCACCAAGGTCAATACGACCAAAGTTAGATCCAAGAGCTTCCGTGAAATAATGTTGACCCAGGATGAGAACATCGTTGAGGTAAACCTCTCGGTGCAATACATCATCGACGACTCTGAAAAGTTTGTACTTCGCGTTCGCGATCCAGAACGTTCTTTGCAACACGCAACGCAAAGTGCACTGCGCCACGTTGTTGGCGGCACGGATATGGATCTTGTATTGACTCAGGGCCGGGCGCAGATCGCCATTGAGGTGCAACAGCGCCTGCAAGATTACCTGGACATATACGAGACTGGTATTCGCGTTTCTAAGGTCAACGTCGATGATTCCCAGCCACCCTCACAAGTTCAAGCGGCTTTTGACGATGTGATCAAGGCGCGCGAAGATGAGGAACGAGTTAAGAATGAGGCCCAAGCCTACGCCAATGGCATCATTCCAGAGGCGCGTGGTCAGGCGCAACGGCAGTTCGAGGAAGCGGGAGCCTACAAAGAGCAAGTTATTGCTAACGCGGACGGTGAAGCTGATCGCTTCAACAAGCTGCTGACTGAGTATAACAAGGCGCCTGAGGTGACTCGCGAGCGACTTTATCTAGACGCCTTGCAAAGTGTTTACGCGAATTCGAACAAAGTTATGGTCGATGTCGAGGGTGGTAACAATGTGATGTATCTGCCGTTGGATAAAATGGCGCAATCCTCAGGCGGAGCGGGTCGGTCGGGCACAATAAATGTAGATAGTTCTAATATTCGTGAGCTGACGAATGCCGTGACCGAGCAATTGCGACGTGATGCCGCAGCGGCGGGCAGTAGAAACAGGGGAGGGCGTTAGTATGCAAGGGCGTGGAGCATTTTTTATCATATTGGCGGTGCTGGTTGTTTTCCTCACCAGCGAATCTTTATACATCATGAAAGAAACAGAGCGTGGAGTACTGCTCAAATTTGGTGAGGTCGTTAACACTGACATTTCACCTGGGCTGCACTTCAAAGTTCCTTTTGTGAACAACGTGCGGAAGTTTGACGGTCGGATTCTCACCGTAGATGCTCAACCTGAGCGTTTCCTGACTCAAGAAAAGAAGGCCGTCATCGTAGATTCCTATGCCAAGTTTCAAGTGGCAGATACCACCAAATACTATACAGCGACCAACGGAGAAGAGTCTCGCGCTATGGGTTTGTTGGCTCAGCGTATTAACAACGGGCTGCGGAACCAGATGGGTGTGAGAACTATCCAGGAAGTTGTATCTGGAGAACGTGACCAGTTGATGGAAGATCTCAAAGTGAATCTCAATATGGTCGCGCAAGAGGAGTTAGGGGTTGTTGTTGTCGATGTGCGAGTGAAGCAAATCGATTTGCCGCCCGATGTTTCCGAATCGGTCTATCGGCGAATGAACGCAGAGCGAGAAAAAGAAGCGCGTGAGCACCGCTCGCAAGGTCAGGAATTGGCCGAAGGTATTCGAGCTGCCGCCGACCGTGAAGTGACGGTTATTCGAGCCAACGCCTATCGCGATGCAGAACAGGTTCGAGGTGAAGGTGACGCTGATGCGACGCGTATCTATGCGGACGCCTTTAACAAGGATCGTGAGTTCTATGGGTTTACACGAAGCTTGAGAGCGTATCAGGAGGCGTTTCAGAACAGCGGTGATATCCTGCTGATTCAGCCAGACAGTGACTTCTTTAAATATCTGAAGGATCCCAAAGGCGGGAAGTAGTCATCTCCTGAACGCACATCGTCCAAATGTTATTCGGGGCGATGTGCCACTTCTGTTATAGACACGATTGATCTGATCCACGGCTGACCTTCTTGTATTTCAGCCGGCAAATTTGCCCTCGCCTGATAAGCCATTTCCTTCGTGGCAAATGGCTCCATGGCCGCTATATACCAATCTGGCTCTTCTCCGCTTTGTTGAGTGAAAAAAGATGCTGACCATCAAGTAACCTGTTGATATGTTTGGTTTATGACAACTTTACATAGGGCAGGTATATGGTAAGCGCACTTAAATCGACCCTATTGATTTTGTCTGCGAGCCGCTAGACAGTAGATCGCTTTACTTCGCCGTTACTCTTCGATTTCCATGTTCCAGGGCAGTAATGCTTCAAGCTTCTCCACCGTATCTGCCGCCGCAATGTGCGCCAGCACATGCTGGAGGTAAGCATAAGGTTCCAGGCCGTTCGCCTTTGCCGATTCCACTAAACTATAACAGGTCGCACTGGCTCGGGCCCCGCGGGAGGTATCTGCGAATAGCCAGGCGCGCCGACCAACCGCAAAGGGCCTGATCGCATTCTCAGCCAGCGCATTGCTGATATTCAACTGGCCGTCCTCGCAATAGCCAATCAGGTACTCCCATTGGTTCAGTGTGTACGTTATGGCCTTGTGGGTCAGGCTATCTTTGGGCACCCGGCTGACGTTCTTCTCCAGCCATGGCTTCAGGTCCTCGAGAATCGGCACGCTGAGTGACTGCCTTGCCTGTTTTTTCTTGTCGTGCTCCAGATCCTTGATCGATTTCTCTATCGCATACAGCCTTCGTATTTTACTGAGTGCAACGTCAGCCTTGGTGGGTTGCCCCACTTTCTTTTTGGTGCTCCTGGTTTCCGCCGCCCGGCTGGCTTCAACGAACTTGCGCCGGGCATGGTCAAAGCATCCAATTCGGGTAATGCCCGCTATCCGGCACACCTTGCTGTAACCGGAATAGCCGTCGGCCTGCAACACACCACCAAAGCCATCCAGCAGGCGTTCAGCCACCGCGCCAGCACGTGAGGGGTCGTATTCGAACAGCACTGATTGTTTATCCGGCGGGCCACCGCGTATCACCCACATCCATTTATCCGATTGGGCCGTTTTGCCCGTTTCCTTCAAGACTTGTATGCGCGTCTCATCCGCCTGCAGGTAATTCCCCTCAAGCTGAACCTCCCGGATCAAGTTGATCAAGGGCTGGAATACATCCTGAAGCCGTACAATCCAGTGGGCCATGTTGGAGCGGCTGATATCACCGCCGTAACGCTTGAGCATCCCCTCCAGGCGGTATAGCGGCAGTCCATCGGCGTATTTGGAGGCAATGATGTAGGCCAGCAATGCAGGACTGGCAAAGCATTTCCCCAGCGGATGAGCGGGGCGCTGTGCGGCGACAATGACGTCTTCACCATGGTTATTGAACACCGCCTTTTCCTGCCAGTACTCCAGCACCTTGACCTGGGCGGGAATAAACTCCAGCTCCTCCTTGACCTTGGTGAAGAATGTTTTGGTGGCCCCATCCTTTTCCTCATCTGAAAGTGTGAGGTGTATCTGCACCCGTTGCAGCTTGTCGCTAAACCCGCGCTTTCTTTTCTTCTTTTGAGGCCGAACCCGGTCTTCTTCAGGCAGCTGCTCTTCGAGCTCACTCAGGGCGACTTCGATTTCAGCCTCATCGAACAAATCAGACTGAAACGCCAGTTTCTCACTACTGGCTCCGAATTTCTGTACCGTGGCCAGGCGCAAGTATTCCTCGAGCAGGACAATGCGTTTACCCTGTTCAAGGATGATGTGGTTTTTGTCGCCGAGGTGTTTCTGGTGAACCTCGTTTTTTTCTTCGAGAAGCAAACATTTATCTTCAAGAATCTGGTCTTTTACGGCGAGGGCAACAAGTAATTCAGCGACGGATAAGTTCTCGTAACACCCTTGTTTTTGTTGCTTTTTTATCGCCGATTGCATGGCGTAATTATAACATTCATGGCGACAAAAAGCTTTAAAATACAGACTCATAATGCAACTTTTTATGCCCGGTCATCAGCATGATGTCGTACCCGTCGAGCAGCCAATTGATCTGTTGTCCTGTCAGTGAAACAACTTCATCACCACGGCGAGGCCAGCGGAATTTCTCCTCGGCAAGGGCCTTGTAGTAGAGCACAAAGCCATTATCTTCCCAGTACAGGCACTTGATCTTGTTGCGCCGCCGGTTGGTGAAGGCGTACAGGCCGCCGTCGAAGGGATTGTGGCCCAGCTCTCGCTCAACGATGGCAGCCAGCCCTGCACTGGCTTTTCTAAAGTCTACTGGGTCCCGGTACAGGTAGATCCGCGACATGTCATCGGCCGGACGGAAATAGCGAGTAGTCACAGCTGCTCCAGTAGCTGGCGCACCACCGGCACGTTATCGGCACAGATACCTCGCACAATGAATCCGTTGGGCAGTGACAAGGTTAGCCCCCGATCGGCGTCAGGTCTGACACTCACTGCGGCAAAGCCACCTTGGTCTTGTTTTATAGAAGACACACGGATGGTATCGTCAAACTTCCGATGCCAGTACACAAAGCGATGGTAAGTCAGGTGATTGTGTTTGCAAAACCGGGTCTGGGACAAGCCCGACAGTTTCCAGGTTTGTATTTGCTGCTTCCAGTCAATACCTTGTGGCTGGGGCTGAGTGATATCGTTCATGATTTGCTCCTGTGTGGTTATCAGGAGAAAGTCTGGCGGGAACTCTTACAAAAAAATAGGTGCTGATTTAGGGGCGCTTACGGTATATGACCATCAACATCTCACGGAATATTTTAAACCTCACGGGGCAACGTGTAAATGAAATTAAACTGGACGAAGAGGGTGACAAGATTGTTATTCACTGTAGCCGGGACGCCCGCAGGAGCACTATAGACCCCACCACAGGCAAGAAGGGAACTATCAACCAGCAATTCGCCGGCAGGTTAAGGATATCCCCCTTTTTGGGTATCCATGTGTGCTCGACATTGAACTGGCCCAAGTGTTTATTAGCAAGGGTGAGCGCCGCATTGAGGCGTGTGATTTTGTCGATAAAGGGTGCCGTTTCACCCACCGGTTTTGCCGACTGATCAGTGGATTATGCCGCCATATGTCTATTCAGGCCGTCTCCAGGCATTTGGGGATACGATGGGAGACAGTAAAGAATATCGACAAGGCATACCTGATGGAAACGCTCCCTGCGCTTGATCCTGCACAGTTGACTGGCTTGGAATATATTGGTGTCGATGAAGTTGCCAGGGCGAAAGGCCATGACTATATGACGGTGGTCTACGATATGGTCGGAGGTCATCTGGTCTGGGTGGAAGCTGGTCGAACTGCCGAGGTGTTTGCAAGATTTCTAAAACATCTCTCCCCGGATACATCCAGTAAAATCAAGGCCGTAGCTATGGATATGGGCCCTGCTTATCAAAAGGCTGTCAGGGAGTGCTTGCCGTTGGCAGACATTGTGTTTGACCGTTTTCACGTCATGAAAAATTACAGCAAAGCTATCCATAATCAGCGCCGGCTTGAGTTCAGGAAGGCCGATCCGAATGGTAAAAAACTGATGAAGGGGACGCATTATCTGTTGCTCAAAAATGCGGATAAGTTGAGTGAGAAACAAAGTAACAAGCTGCAAACGTTGTTGGATAGCAATAGCAACCTGAATGCGCTCTACGTTTTAAAAGAACAGCTTCAGTATCTGTGGAGTGCCACTTCATTTGAGGGGATGGCAGAGCAACTGGAAAGTTGGTGCTTGATAGCAGATCAGTCACACATGCTCTATCTGAAAAAGTTCGCAAAATCGCTCAGAAAACATTGTGTCGGCATCTGCAATTATGCAAAACACAAGCTAACAAGCGCCAGGATAGAGGCTGGTAATGTCAGTATAGGAATGATCCGTAAGCGCGCCAGGGGCATCAGGGATACCGAGTACTTCAAACTCAAAATTAGACAATCATCCCTCCCAGATAATCAATCTATGTTCTATTTGAAAACCTAGAATCACTCAACAAAGCGGAGAAGAGCCACCAATCTTTTTCTTTCCTGCTTGTTTTGACAATACGTGTACCGGGGAGAATACCCGACAGATGCGCTTGTATGTGTTTCTCCATCGCGCTTTTGTTAGAAGAAGCAATGATCTGAATCAGGAAGCCGTCCCTGGGAAGCGTGTCTAGCCAATCACCTTCATTCTGAGGTGGCTTGAGCTGCGGTGTATTGGTTAGTCCTGCAAAGGCCAGCGCCAAATCTGCAGCTGACGCTCTACCTTCTTCCTGCATCAATAGCAGATTGTACTGTGCAGTCTCGGAACCTTGTTGAGCGGCCATGCTATACCATTTTACGGCCTCGCGATCATTGGCTGCGAGGCCCTTACCCAGGCGGTATAGCTGTCCGAGGTTTAGTTGGGCGGTAGAGTCCCCGCCGTGTGCCAAAACGCTCCAAATTGCGACTGCCGCTTCGACGTCGCCACTTTCATAGGCCTGATACCCCCGCTCTAGTTCTGGGGTGCCCATGGCAGTATGGGCCAGCAGTATCAGAGCCAGTGTCATTAAAGAGTGTTTCATTCCATAGTTCCTACGACAGCTCCTACGATAGTCCCTACCATTGTTCTCAAAACACCGCTGGGGTCTCGGCGTCAGATTATCACTAAGTATGCTTAAAATCCTGATCCTGCTTGTCTATGCCCCTGATGATCTACTGTGATAGAATTCTTCAACCGTGGGATTCGGCGTTTGATATCAGGCGTTCGAGCTCGCGGTTTTTTTATGACTATGGCGGTAGCCGGGTAGCGAACAACAATGGATTTATGGCAGGTGCTTCCCGTCGCTGTAGCGTTGGTATTTATTATCGAAGGCCTGATCCCCTTCCTTAGTCCGGGCCGCTGGCGAAATATGCTGGCCATGGCCGGTCAAATGGACAATCGGGTTATTCGCAATATAGGCTTGGGCAGCATGTTGTTCGGCCTGATATTACTTTATTTAGTCAATTAAGGGTTCTTAAGAATCATGACCACTGTGGATCGCTGGCAACTGCCTGATGGGGTAGAAGAAGTCCTGCCCGCCCAGGCGGCGGCTGTTGAGCGATTGCGACGGCAGCTATTGGATTTGTACCGCAGCTGGGGATATCAGTTGGTGATTCCCCCACTGATGGAGTTCACCGAATCTCTGCTGATCGGTTTGGGTTCTGATATCGATTTGCTCACCTTTAAAATGACTGACCAGTTAAGTGGTCGCACTTTAGGTATTCGCGCCGACATGACACCTCAGGTCGCTCGAATTGATGCCCATAGTTTGGCTCAGGAAGGGGTATCTCGCCTGTGCTATGCGGGTAGTACCTTACACACTCAACCGAAATCTCTGATGGCCAGTCGATCGCCGATTCAGCTGGGAGCAGAGCTATACGGTGACAACAGCCTTGCTGCGGACGTGGAAGTTATCGCCTTGATGCTGGAAACGCTGACGGTAGCAGGATTGGACGCTCTGTCTCTGGATCTTGGCCATACCGGGGTTTACGAGGCTGTCTTAGCGTCGGCAGACCTAAGCGCGGATACCGAAGCAGACGTGTTCGATGCCCTCCAACGAAAGTCGCTCCCCGACCTTGAGATCGTCTTGCGCGGAGTTGATGAAAACACCGCGAGCACGATTATCGCCTTATCCAGTATGCATGGGGGTGAGCAAGTGCTTACCTCAGCCAGAGAGTTTTTCACCAGTACCGCTCCGCAGGCTGTAGAAGCTATTGACGATTTATTGAAAGTCGCCGCCGATATTCGTCAGCGTATGCCAGCTTTGGATATTTATTTTGATCTCGCTGAGCTGGATGGTTACCACTACCACACCGGCATTGTGTTTGCAGCTTACGTGCCTGGTCATGGCCAGGCGCTGGCAAATGGCGGGCGCTACAACAATGTCGGCGAAGTGTTCGGTCGGGCTCGACCCGCCACTGGATTTGCCACGGATTTGAAAGCTCTTATGGGACTTCTACCTGAGCAAGAACTGACTGTGGACGCGATTAGCTCCCCGGTAAATAACGAACCCGAGTTATTGGCGAAATCGAAAGTTCTGCGTGCAAGCGGAGAAATTGTCATTAGTAGCCTGTCCACCGAAGTCGACCCGAGATGCAATCGCCAGCTTGTAAAAGAGCATGGCGAGTGGGTAGTTAAACTTCTTGAATCCTGAAAACATCACAAGAGCTAATGTGTAATGAGTAAGAATATTGTGGTTCTGGGTACCCAATGGGGTGACGAGGGCAAAGGAAAAATCGTCGATTTACTGACCGTTCAAGCCAGCGCTGTAGTGCGGTTTCAGGGCGGTCACAATGCGGGCCATACTCTGGTCATCGAGGGCGAGAAAACCGTTTTACACCTGATACCCTCGGGTATATTGCGCGACAATGTTCGATGTTTGATTGGCAACGGTGTTGTGTTGTCACCGGAGGCGCTGCTAGAAGAGATGGAGGGCCTTGAGGCTCGTGGTGTTCCCGTTCGGGAGCGGTTGAAGATTTCTCCTGCTTGCCCGCTTATCCTGCCCTATCACGTTGCTCTTGATCAGGCCCGAGAAGCAAAACGCGGTGAGGCCAAGATTGGGACAACAGGCAGAGGCATAGGCCCCGCCTACGAAGACAAGGCTGCGCGGCGTGGTTTACGCTTGGGGGATATCCGCAATCCAGAACGTTTTGCGCTCAAGCTGAAGGAAGTTATGGAGTACCACAACTTTTCACTGGAGCACTATTACAAGGTACAGCCCTTGGATTACGCGATGGTTCTGGCTGATACCCTGGCTTTGGCAGATCAGTTGATACCTCTTATTGAAGATGTAACCACGACATTGCATGAATGCAGGGTCGATGGCAAAAACATTATGTTTGAGGGCGCTCAGGGTTCGCTACTGGACATTGATCATGGTACTTACCCCTTCGTAACCAGCTCAAATACCACCGCAGGTGGTACCGCAACCGGCTCCGGCTTTGGTCCTTTGTATCTGGACTATGTACTGGGGATCACCAAGGCCTATACCACGAGAGTGGGGAGTGGCCCATTTCCAACGGAGTTATTTGATGACGTTGGTGCTCATTTAGCTGAAAAAGGGCATGAGTTTGGTGCAACTACCGGTCGCCCCAGGCGCTGTGGTTGGTTCGATGCGGTAGCATTGCGCAGTGCGGTCAATATCAACTCGATCACAGGTATATGCCTTACCAAGCTCGATGTGCTGGATGGCCTGGAAACTATCCGGCTATGCGTTGGTTATCACGATGACGCTGGAAACCCGGTTTCCAACCCCCTCGGTGCAGATGACTACAGCGGCCTGGTTCCCGTCTATAAAGATGTACCTGGCTGGTCCGAAAGTACGATCGGCGCAAAGTCCCTCGAAGAATTACCGCAAGCTGCCAGGGACTATATTCAAACCTTGGAAAGCGCTGTGGGAGCACCAATTGATATCATTTCAACCGGTCCTGATCGCGTAGAAACCATCGTTTTACGTCATCCGTTCGCTTAGTTTTTGCAGGGGGCTTTTTGCCCCCCCCATTACCGCATTCTTGTGACCCCTGTCACGACCTAAGTCTCTAAAACATGTAATTTCTTTACACTATCCATCGAAGTACTTATAAAAGCGCCCAAGTGATTAGGGAAACATTTGAGCGAATTGACTATGAGTATTAAAACGAAATTACTGGCGCCTCTGGCTGCTATGATTTTTGCGTCCTCGGCGCACTCTGGATTGATTATCGATTCTATCGATATGTATGTGGCGGACATCAGCTACCAAGTAAACCGCAGTAGCACCTTTGTGGATGCACTTGCCAACTTCGGCGCGGCTTACGATAGCAACCCGATTTGTGAGGTTTCTCTGGATAGCCTGGAGGGTGTTGGTGCGAAGTACAATTGTGGTGGCAAAGCCCGCAGCAATACCGGAACGCTTTTTCTGATCAGTGGTTACAATACCGGTGCCAGCCAAATTCAGTTTGGCACGGACTGGGGTCGCGGTGGTTACAGTTCTATTAGCGCCGAGGGTTCAAGCGACATCAAAAAGTACACGGATGATATTTGGTGGGGCCGCAACTGGAATAATCGCGATGTGTTGAGCTTCAATTTTTCTGCACAAGGTGCGTTTAGTATGATTTTGTTGGGCTTTGAAGCCTGCTGTAACGGTAGCACCTCTGCTCGAACTCGTGAGTTCGGCGTAGACGGCCTTGCTCAGGATGCTGCATGGCAGAG
This sequence comes from Halioglobus sp., assembly GCA_965262875.1. Lineage (GTDB taxonomy): Bacteria > Pseudomonadota > Gammaproteobacteria > Pseudomonadales > Halieaceae > JBALVT01. The sequence continues at coordinate 433,291 of OZ253569.1, read as the reverse complement.
TCTGGCGGTAAATGCAGCCGCTGTTCCTGTTCCCCCAGCTGCATGGCTGTTTGGACTTGGACTCGTCGGCCTCGTGATGTCACGTATTCGCAGACGTGAGTATGCGGGTGTTCCACTTGCAGTGCGCTCGTGAGTGTGTGACATTTTAACATTCTGTGTCTTGCGTTAATCCTATAAAATGGATGGGAGTAAGATAGGCACTTTTAGTTCTCAGGTTCCCGAGAGGTGAAGCAACGTGGATAGCCCAGAAAAACAGACGCCCTTGGTTTCGACCGAGCCGGCCAAGTTAGTTTGGAAAACTCCCAGTATCGAAACCTTGAATATCCGCGACACCAAAAGTGGATTTATCAATGCGGGTTTCGAAACTAATTTCCTTTTTAACCAGCAGTGCGATTTTCAATTTTGCCAATCTTGAGCTGTTTCTGATTCTGCTAATCCCCTGGCATGTACCTTGTTATTCCCCGGCACCACCCTCCCGCAAATTTAGACGATAGCAGTAGCTCCCAGATTATCTTCGAAGGCTGCGCTCGATTGGATAATCAGCTCGAACTTGCGCTGTCACTGGGTATTTCGAAAGCAAAGCTCGCTACCCTTACTGACCAGAATTTAGCACTTGAGTCCTATGAAAAATGGGGTCGATTATGTGTCGATCATCTATTGGGAGATTTTGCTTTTGCTGTATTCAATCCGGCCAAGGGGAATATTTTTTGTGCCCGGGATCATATCGGTATAGCCCCCTTTTATTATTGTCTTACTGAAGATAATTTCGTTTTTTCGGATAATGTTCGTGAACTAGTTGAGGGGCAATTTGTTCCCGCAGTGCTAGATGATCATTCGGTGTGTTGTTACCTCCGCGACGGAGAATTTTACCATCGTGAAAAAACCTTCTATCGCGATGTTAAAAAACTTCCTCCTGCCCACACAATGAGAATTAGTAGTTCGGAGCAATTACTGTATGAATATTGGTCATTGGAAAATTGCGGTGCGATAGAGTGTGAATCGCAGCGAGATTGTTCAGATCAACGTAAGCGCCCCTAAATCAGCACCTATTTTTTTGGGTTCTTCCGAGTTTCCTATGGGTAAAAGCCAAACAATGGTCAGGAATGTGGTACAAGAGTCTTTTTTTATGGAGATATTCAAATGAAAGATACCGCGTTGTTTACTCAACTTTTGGGGCTTAGCGACCCATGGAAAATCACGGCTATTACCCCGGATCTGACCGACAAATCAATTACCCTCCAGATAGATTGGCCAAAGGTGTAGACGCCACTCCAAAACCGCAGCTATTTGCCGAATTTTGAAATAGACGGATCTCGGCGTATTAGAATCGGCGCGGTAGAACTGCGGCCCAGTCACACTCAAGAGCGACCAATAAGCAGGCACGATTCAAGCGTAGGGACTATAAGAACAAGTGTCGCTGAGAACGGTATGACGCCACCACAGATTTGACGGTCAACGCTGGCGCCATACCCAAAAAAACCGTGCAGGTGCACGACCCGTTAAGTGTTGCACATAATGGGAATAAATCCAGCCCTCATCGACCTTTGTGTCGATGCCATCATCCAGCCGTCTCTACCACTGTTGTCGCTGCTACGCCCAGGTCATCGTCTGTACCCACTGTGATCGCGGCCAGCGGTATTTTGCACCGATGGTTGCAGCCAGGAAGCCAGAAAGGAATCCATTAAACGAGCCAGAGCGAAGTACCAGGCCACTCGCCCGGGTCGCATGAATAATGCCGCTCGCCAACAGCGTTATCGAGAACGGCAACAACAAAAAGTAACGCATCACCGTGCGCTGCCATCACTGTGGCGCGGTCTGTGGTCCCTTTTTGCGCAGTGATTTTCTGCAGAGCAGTCAGTTCAGGCGCAGATTCCGGCGACATTAGTGCAGCGGCTGGACAGGAGTCATCAATCGGAGGGCAGTCATGGCCATCGGCAAAGAAACTGAAGCAAAAATACTGCGCTACCATTTTGTTGAGAAGTGGCGAACGGGCACCATTGCGACCCAGCTTGGCATTCACCACTCAGTGGTTGATCGGGTACTGGCACAGGCTGGCCTGCCCAAGGTGGAGCGCACTCGCCGTGCGTCGATCATCGACCCCTATCTGCCCTTTGTCATCGACACACCCTGCGGGAGTTTCCCACACTCACGGCGGCCCGCTTGTATGAAATGGCCCGCCTGCGGGGATACCCCGGTGGCCCCAGCCAGTTTCGCCAGCGTATCAGTGAACTGCGGCCGCGCAAGCTGCCCGAGGCGTATTTACGCCTAAAAACCCTGCCCGGTGAGCAAGCCCAGGTTGACTGGGGTTCGTTCGGGCATATTCAGATCGGCAAGGCCCGGCGGCCGTTAATGGCGTTTGTGATGGTGCTGAGCTGGTCGCGACAGATCTTCTTGCGCTTTTATCTCAACCAGCAAATGGAGCACTTTTTACGCGGCCATGTAGCGGCATTCGAGGCCTGGCAAGGATTGCCAAAGGTGCTGCTGTACGACAACCTTAAATCGGCCGTATTGGAGCGCCACGGTGACGCCATCCGCTTCCACCCCACCTTGCTGGCCTTGTCAGCCCACTATCGCTTCGAACCACGCCCGGTGGCGGTGGCCCGGGGCAATGAAAAGGGCCGGGTAGAAAGAGCGATTCGCTATATTCGCGATAATTTCTTTGCCGCTCGTCACTGGCAAACACTGGCCGAACTCAATGCGCAAGCTGAGCACTGGTGCCAGGGTGTGAGTGCTGATCGGGCTTGCCCTGAAGAGCGTACGTTGACGGTCAGGGAAGCCTTCTTACAGGAGCAGGTGAGTTTATTGCACTTGTGCCGGATAATCCCTTTGATACCCATGAGAGACAGCCCGTGCGGGCCGCCAAAACCCCTTATGTTCGCTTCGATCTCAATGATTACTCCATTCCCCATCAATACGTGCACAAGCCATTGAGCGTGAGCGCTGACCTGGAGCGGCTCCAGATAGTGGAGGGCGATCAATGCATTGCTGAGCATCAGCGCAGCTTTGGCAAAGGGGAGCAAATCGAACAGGAGGCGCATATCAATGCCCTATGGCTGGAGAAAACCCACGCCAAACTACACCGGGGTCAGGATCGCCTGAGCCATGCTTCGGCGCACGCCCAGACGCTGCTGCAGCAATCGGCACAGCGTGGACATGTCATTAAAACCACGGTCCGGTTACTCAATCAACTGCTTGATGATTATGGGCGGGACGAGCTGCATGTAGCTCTGGGTGAAGCACTTGATCGGCAATCACCCTACCCGGAGGCGGTGCAGCACGTTCTTGAGCGCCGCCGTGATGAACAGCACCTGCCGCCACCGCTTGCTGTCGCCGTGCCGGCGAAGGTCAAACACTACAGCGTCAAGCTGGCTCGGCTTGCCGATTACGACAAGCTCAATGGCACCCGAAGCGAGACAGGAGATGATACCGATGATTGATATCGAGCAACTCAAACAGCAGGCACTTGAACTGAAGCTCCACGGCGTGCTGGCGCACTGGGGCGAGATCACCGACGAGCAATACCCCTGGCGGGCACAGCTCATCGCCTGGGAGCTTGCCGAGCGCAAACAGCGCTCACTCGAACGGCGCCTGAGCAGCGCCAGGCTGGGCCGGTTCAAACCGATGAGTGAGTTTGACTGGCAGTGGCCAAGCGCTATCGACCCACAAGCGATTCATGCCCTGATGCAACTGGGTTTTATGGACACGGCCAGCAATATTATCCTGCTGGGCAGCAACGGCGTGGGCAAATCGATGATCGCCCAGAACCTGGGGTATAACGCTGTCATGCACGGCTATACGGCGCTGTTTACCACCGCAGCGGCGATGCTCAACGACCTGGCAGGTCAGGATGGCGCCAATGCCCTGCAGCGTCGATTGAAACACTACGCCAGGCCCGCCTTGCTGGTAATTGATGAAGTGGGCTACCTCTCCTACAGCAATCGTCATGCTGACTTGCTGTTTGAAATCATCAACCGGCGCTATGAGAAATGTTCAACTTTGGTGACAACGAACCGTCCGTTTGGCGAGTGGAATGACGTGTTCCCCAATGCCGCGTGTGTGGTCTCCCTGATTGACCGTTTAGTCCATCACAGCGAGGTCATCGCCATTGAGGGTGAGTCGTACCGCATGAAGGAAGCGCAGGAGTGTGCGTCGAAGCGGCGCGAGACCAAAAAGCGAGGAAAGGCTAAATGAAAACCTTAAAAATCACAACCTACTGGACGGCTGAACAAGCCGATTGTATTTATCAGCTGCTCGGCGACCTGAGATCGGTACTGTGGGATCACTATGGTGATGAGATTGCGCAACTGTACGAGGAGATCCGGATTGAGCAACAAGAGTACACAGACAGTGTCGAGGTAAATCATGAGCTGCCGTTCTAGCCTGTGATCGATTGGAGTTAAGCCGGATCACTGTCGCCTCTTTGTCGTTCTTTTATTCTGCGGCAAATAACTGCGGGTTTACTGTGGCGCTAACAGTTATAATTACGCCATGCAATCGGCGATAAAAAAGCAACAAAAACAAGGCGGTTACGAGGGGCTTGGTGTCTCGGAACTGCTTGCAGCCCTCGCTGTAAAAGACCAGATTCTTGAAGAAAAAGACGAACTCCTCCAGGTTCACCAGAAACACCTCGGCGACAAAAACCACATCATCCTTGAACAGGGTAAACGCATTGACCTGCTCGAAGAATACTTGCGCCTGGCCACGGTACAGAAATTCGGAGCCAGTAGTGAGAAACTGGCGTTTCAGTCTGATTTGTTCGATGAGGCTGAAATCGAAGTCGCCCTGAGTGAGCTCGAAGAGCAGCTGCCTGAAGAAGACCGGGTTCGGCCTCAAAAGAAGAAAAGAAAGCGCGGGTTTAGCGACAAGCTGCAACGGGTGCAGATACACCTCACACTTTCAGATGAGGAAAAGGATGGGGCCACCAAAACATTCTTCACCAAGGTCAAGGAGGAGCTGGAGTTTATTCCCGCCCAGGTCAAGGTGCTGGAATACTGGCAGGAAAAGGCGGTATTCAATATTGACGGTGAAGATGTCATTGTCGCCGCACAGCGCCCCGCTCATCCGCTGGGGAAATGCTTTGCCAGTCCTGCATTGCTGGCCTACATCATTGCCTCCAAATACGCCGATGGACTGCCGCTATACCGCCTGGAGGGGATGCTCAAGCGTTACGGCGGTGATATCAGCCGCTCCAACATGGCCCACTGGATTGTACGGCTTCAGGATGTATTCCAGCCCTTGATCAACTTGATCCGGGAGGTTCAGCTTGAGGGGAATTACCTGCAGGCGGATGAGACGCGCATACAAGTGTTGAAGGAAACGGGCAAAACGGCCCAATCGGATAAATGGATGTGGGTGATACGCGGCGGCCCACCGGATAAACAATCAGTGCTGTTCGAATACGACCCCTCACGTGCTGGCGCGGTGGCGGAGCGCCTGCTGGATGGCTTTGGTGGTGTGTTGCAGGCCGACGGCTATTCCGGTTACAGCAAGGTGTGCCGGATAGCGGGCATTACCCGAATTGGATGCTTTGACCATGCCCGGCGCAAGTTCGTTGAAGCCAGCCGGGCGGCGGAAACCAGGAGCACCCAAAAGAAAGTGGGGCAACCCACCAAGGCTGACGTTGCACTCAGTAAAATACGAAGGCTGTATGCGATAGAGAAATCGATCAAGGATCTGGAGCACGACAAGAAAAAACAGGCAAGGCAGTCACTCAGCGTGCCGATTCTCGAGGACCTGAAGCCATGGCTGGAGAAGAACGTCAGCCGGGTGCCCAAAGATAGCCTGACCCACAAGGCCATAACGTACACACTGAACCAATGGGAATACCTGATTGGCTATTGCGAGGACGGCCAGTTGAATATCAGCAATGCGCTGGCTGAGAATGCGATCAGGCCCTTTGCGGTTGGTCGGCGCGCCTGGCTATTCGCAGATACCTCCCGCGGGGCCCGAGCCAGTGCGACCTGTTATAGTTTAGTGGAATCGGCAAAGGCGAACGGCCTGGAACCTTATGCTTACCTCCAGCATGTGCTGGCGCACATTGCGGCGGCAGATACGGTGGAGAAGCTTGAAGCATTACTGCCCTGGAACATGGAAATCGAAGAGTAACGGCGAGGTAAAGCGATCTACTGTCTAGCGGCTCGCAGACAAAATCAATAGGGTCGATTTAAGTGCGCTTACCCTGTACCGGTCTTCGCTACATGATCTACCAGCAAAAACCGACCACCTGATTTCAGGGCTTTTACAATCTGGCCCATAAAATTTTCCACATTGATCTTCGGCCAACCTTCCGCGGTGTGATACAAATCGTGATACGACATGATGATCCTTGCCGCATCAAGGCTGTTCTCGCCCAGGTCCAAATTGTCCACTTCCCGATCGTGGCGGGCAACGCCCGGCACATCGCGATCGCTAAAACGCTTACTCAAAGCCTTTTCCACAAATTCGGTATAAGCCTTGTTGTTGTGCAGCAGCACCTCGCCACCCGGGGTGACAATTTGTCCTATCAGTTCACTGTAATAACCCCCACCGGCGAAAATATCCACCACGCGGTCCCCCGCCTCTATGTTCAGCAGTGACAAAATGACTTCGGGCTTACTGCGAGCATCGCGCTCAAGATCAGCTTCCATCCTGTTGGGGTTTTGCAATGCAGCCACAACGCTTCCGGCCTGCACCGGCAGCACAATCGCAATCAAAATTCCGACCAGTAATGCTTTCATATCCTTCGCTCCTACTTCATTCATACAACGAGCAAATATCATATGCCGACATTCGAGCCAGGCAAACACAAACCCGACTTAATTTAGCGGGCACTCCTTGCATTTTCAGTATTGCCAGACTACTGTATATATAAAGGGTATCTATTTAGCTCCAGCAACCCGAATACTGTACAAATATCCAGTATATTATCTATTCTGGTACTGCCACCGAAACATTCAAGTTTTTTTCGCTAAATCCTGGTAGGTCACCGGTGCTGTCACGACAGCCTGTTGTAGAAGTCGATAGAACAACATGCCGCGAGATTTCGATGTGCGGCGATTGAAGCGGAACACAAATTCGTCCAGGTAGGCATCCAGATGCCCGGGTTGTATCGAGCCGTGGTGTGTACCCAAAATCCAGCGCTGCACGAGCGCAGCCACTCGATGCACCCCTGGAATTGATACATGGGCGGGCACATCGGAACCCAGCATAACGATGCGTTGATGCACATAACCCAAATCAGTTAATGATCGGTAGGCTGCCGAGCCGTCTGTGTGTACTGTTAGCGCCACAGTAAACCCGCAGTTATTTGCCGCAGAATAAAAGAACGACAAAGAGGCGACAGTGATCCGGCTTAACTCCAATCGATCACAGGCTAGAACGGCAGCTCATGATTTACCTCGACACTGTCTGTGTACTCTTGTTGCTCAATCCTGATCTCCTCGTACAGTTGCGCAATCTCATCACCATAGTGATCCCACAGTACCGATCTCAGGTCGCCGAGCAGCTGATAAATACAATCGGCTTGTTCAGCCGTCCAGTAGGTTGTGATTTTTAAGGTTTTCATTTAGCCTTTCCTCGCTTTTTGGTCTCGCGCCGCTTCGACGCACACTCCTGCGCTTCCTTCATGCGGTACGACTCACCCTCAATGGCGATGACCTCGCTGTGATGGACTAAACGGTCAATCAGGGAGACCACACACGCGGCATTGGGGAACACGTCATTCCACTCGCCAAACGGACGGTTCGTTGTCACCAAAGTTGAACATTTCTCATAGCGCCGGTTGATGATTTCAAACAGCAAGTCAGCATGACGATTGCTGTAGGAGAGGTAGCCCACTTCATCAATTACCAGCAAGGCGGGCCTGGCGTAGTGTTTCAATCGACGCTGCAGGGCATTGGCGCCATCCTGACCTGCCAGGTCGTTGAGCATCGCCGCTGCGGTGGTAAACAGCGCCGTATAGCCGTGCATGACAGCGTTATACCCCAGGTTCTGGGCGATCATCGATTTGCCCACGCCGTTGCTGCCCAGCAGGATAATATTGCTGGCCGTGTCCATAAAACCCAGTTGCATCAGGGCATGAATCGCTTGTGGGTCGATAGCGCTTGGCCACTGCCAGTCAAACTCACTCATCGGTTTGAACCGGCCCAGCCTGGCGCTGCTCAGGCGCCGTTCGAGTGAGCGCTGTTTGCGCTCGGCAAGCTCCCAGGCGATGAGCTGTGCCCGCCAGGGGTATTGCTCGTCGGTGATCTCGCCCCAGTGCGCCAGCACGCCGTGGAGCTTCAGTTCAAGTGCCTGCTGTTTGAGTTGCTCGATATCAATCATCGGTATCATCTCCTGTCTCGCTTCGGGTGCCATTGAGCTTGTCGTAATCGGCAAGCCGAGCCAGCTTGACGCTGTAGTGTTTGACCTTCGCCGGCACGGCGACAGCAAGCGGTGGCGGCAGGTGCTGTTCATCACGGCGGCGCTCAAGAACGTGCTGCACCGCCTCCGGGTAGGGTGATTGCCGATCAAGTGCTTCACCCAGAGCTACATGCAGCTCGTCCCGCCCATAATCATCAAGCAGTTGATTGAGTAACCGGACCGTGGTTTTAATGACATGTCCACGCTGTGCCGATTGCTGCAGCAGCGTCTGGGCGTGCGCCGAAGCATGGCTCAGGCGATCCTGACCCCGGTGTAGTTTGGCGTGGGTTTTCTCCAGCCATAGGGCATTGATATGCGCCTCCTGTTCGATTTGCTCCCCTTTGCCAAAGCTGCGCTGATGCTCAGCAATGCATTGATCGCCCTCCACTATCTGGAGCCGCTCCAGGTCAGCGCTCACGCTCAATGGCTTGTGCACGTATTGATGGGGAATGGAGTAATCATTGAGATCGAAGCGAACATAAGGGGTTTTGGCGGCCCGCACGGGCTGTCTCTCATGGGTATCAAAGGGATTATCCGGCACAAGTGCAATAAACTCACCTGCTCCTGTAAGAAGGCTTCCCTGACCGTCAACGTACGCTCTTCAGGGCAAGCCCGATCAGCACTCACACCCTGGCACCAGTGCTCAGCTTGCGCATTGAGTTCGGCCAGTGTTTGCCAGTGACGAGCGGCAAAGAAATTATCGCGAATATAGCGAATCGCTCTTTCTACCCGGCCCTTTTCATTGCCCCGGGCCACCGCCACCGGGCGTGGTTCGAAGCGATAGTGGGCTGACAAGGCCAGCAAGGTGGGGTGGAAGCGGATGGCGTCACCGTGGCGCTCCAATACGGCCGATTTAAGGTTGTCGTACAGCAGCACCTTTGGCAATCCTTGCCAGGCCTCGAATGCCGCTACATGGCCGCGTAAAAAGTGCTCCATTTGCTGGTTGAGATAAAAGCGCAAGAAGATCTGTCGCGACCAGCTCAGCACCATCACAAACGCCATTAACGGCCGCCGGGCCTTGCCGATATGAATATGCCCGAACGAACCCCAGTCAACCTGGGCTTGCTCACCGGGCAGGGTTTTTAGGCGTAAATACGCCTCGGGCAGCTTGCGCGGCCGCAGTTCACTGATACGCTGGCGAAACTGGCTGGGGCCACCGGGGTATCCCCGCAGGCGGGCCATTTCATACAAGCGGGCCGCCGTGAGTGTGGGAAACTCCCGCAGGGTGTCGATGACAAAGGGCAGATAGGGGTCGATGATCGACGCACGGCGAGTGCGCTCCACCTTGGGCAGGCCAGCCTGTGCCAGTACCCGATCAACCACTGAGTGGTGAATGCCAAGCTGGGTCGCAATGGTGCCCGTTCGCCACTTCTCAACAAAATGGTAGCGCAGTATTTTTGCTTCAGTTTCTTTGCCGATGGCCATGACTGCCCTCCGATTGATGACTCCTGTCCAGCCGCTGCACTAATGTCGCCGGAATCTGCGCCTGAACTGACTGCTCTGCAGAAAATCACTGCGCAAAAAGGGACCGCAGACCGCGCCGCAGTGATGGCAGCGCACGGTGGCGTCAGTTTTACCCGGCATATCGGCCCTTTTGATCTCATCAGGCACGGTTTGCAGTAGATCACGGAGTATTATTGCCAGAGAACGGTGATGCGTTACTTTTTGTTGTTGCCGTTCTCGATAACGCTGTTGGCGAGCGGCATTATTCATGCGACCCGGGCGAGTGGCCTGGTACTTCGCTCTGGCTCGTTTAATGGATTCCTTTCTGGCTTCCTGGCTGCAACCATCGGTGCAATACCGCTGGCCGCGATCACAGTGGGTACAGACGATGACCTGGGCGTAGCAGCGACAACAGTGGTAGAGACGGCTGGATGATGGCATCGACACAAAGGTCGATGAGGGCTGGATTTATTCCCATTATGTGCAACACTTAACGGGTCGTGGACCTGCACGGTTTTTTTGGGTATGGCGCCAGCGTTGACCGTAAAATCTGTGGTGGCGTCATACCGTTCTCAGCGACACTTATTCTTATAGTCCCTACGCTTGAATCGTGCCTGCTTATTGGTCGCTCTTGAGTGTGACTGGGCCGCAGTTCTACCGCGCCGATTCTAATACGCCGAGATCCGTCTATTTCAAAATTCGGCAAATAGCTGCGGTTTTGGAGTGGCGTCTACATGTACCCGCGCCCCAGCCTCAACGACCTCCTGTACGAATGGAATTACGTGGGGTGCGGAGTCTTTGGGTATACGGCGGAGGCGGATACGGCCGAACCCCTTGGGTTGCAGTATCTCTACTGCCACAGCTACCAGAACCTTGTTTGTGCTGTTTTTGCGCCCTTTGGCTGAAATAGGGTTTTGTCTGTCTGTAATGGACAAGTAGGTCTCATCTACTTCAACAAGCCCCTTGAGCCTTTCGCGACCTGGGCGAATCATGGCGCGACGAAATCGATGCAGCATAGTCCAGGCGGTCTGATAACTGCCCAGGCCCTGCACTCTCTGTAAGCCTGGGGCGCTCACTCCTTGTTTCTGATTAGTAAGATACCAGGCCGCAGCAAGCCAGACGCGTAATGGCGTTCGGGTCTTGTCAAAGATGGTGCCTGCGGTCACCGGGTTTTGGTGCTGGCAGGCCCGACACATCAAACGGGTACGGCTGGCGCGATAGGCTTCTCCACTCCAGTCGCAACGCGGGCATACATAACCGTCAGGCCAACGTAATCGCTCAAGGAAAGCAAGGCAAGCTTCTTCAGTGGAAAACCAATCGAGAAATTCGTTCCAATTTTGGGGGTAGTCTTTTCCGGCAACTGGCGGTAAGATCTGTATATCCATCCAGGTATTTTGCCCTGACTGGAGCTAAATGGATACCCCTTATATATGTACAGTATTGTTGAATTATCATGGGGATAATGCCCCCGCTAAACATCGCTTGGGCGTGGGAGTCCGCGCCGTGAGCCTGTGGTTGTGTCTGCGCTTTGACCAACTTTCCTCTGCAGTGCCTGAATCGCAGTGAAGAGCAACCCGTGGTCGTGCTAAGCAAGCAACGAGTGCTGCGGGCCAACGACTGCGCCGCAAGCATTGGGATCAAGGAGGGTATGGGCACCGCCACCGTACGCGCCCTGGCAGATACCGGTTCTATCGTACTGCTGGAGCGAAACACTCAGGCAGAACAACAAAGCCAGGCGCAGCTATGCTGCTGGGCTTACAGCATCACCCCAACGCTTTACACCTATCGGGAAGATTGCCTACAACTGGAAATTGGCAGTTGCCTGACACTGTTCAAAGGGCTGGACTGCCTACTCGACACAGTGGCCATGGGCACGCGAAGCCGGGGTTACCGGGTGCATTGCGGTTTGGCACCCACACCCAAAGCGGCCTGGTTGTTATCCTTTGCCGAGCGTGAGCTTGCCATGGATATTCAGCAAGAGATCGACATACGCCTGGCCGGTTTACCCCTCAATTTACTGGATGATTTTTCCAGCACCGTGGACTCTCTTCGCCGCGCCGGTCTGCACACCCTGGGTGATATTTTGTCCCTGCCCACAGCCGCATTGGGGCGGCGCTGCGGCAAGAGCTTTATCCATTTCTTAGCGCAGCTATTAGGACAACGCGAAGACCTGCAACCGGATTACCAACCACCAGAAGAGTTCAGCGACGAGTACTGGTTTGGTTATGAAGTTAAAGCTAACGCTGAGTTGCTGCCCGCCATACAGCTTCTACTGCAGTCCCTATGTCAATTCCTGCGCAATACCCAACTGCAAACTGATGAGATCGAATGGCAGCTGCGCGGAATAGACGGCAAGCTCAATCCCATCACGGTGCGCAGTGCAAGCAGCCACAGTTATTGGGAGCGCTGATATCAGCTCACCTGTATCCGTATTGACCAACTGCAATTAGACGGCTCGGTAGAAGGCATTGCCCTGCTGTGCCCCACCCTGCGCGCCGGTGAGTTGGAAAGCCTCGATCTGTTTAATCCCAACAACCAACGTGAACCCCTCAACAGTTTGCTGGACCGCCTTCGCAGCCGGCTAGGGCTGCAAGCGATTGAAAAGGTAAGTTGTAGAGACGAACACCTGCCGGAGTTTGCACTGCATGTGGGCAATGACATCCGCGACAGCGGCCAGGACAAAGCACAACTGTGCGCCCAGCGGCCCTTTTGGTTAATGCCGCAGCCCCAGCCTCTGAAGCAATACGGTGAACACCTATACTGGAACGGTGCCCTAAGTCTGGTCTATGGGCCGGAGCGTATTGAAGACAACTGGTGGCGTGAAGCTGCCAGCCGAGACTACTACATTGCCGTAGATGGTGGCGGCCAACACTACTGGATATTTAACGATCGTCTAGCTCAGCAGCAGCATCGGCTGCCGCAACACTGGTACATCCACGGGTTTTTTGCCTGAGCCCGACAAAGTTTTAACAATTCTTTACCCGATAAGGCCGGTACTTTACTCGGTTTTTGCTCCAATGGATTTGGACAGCACCCGGGCTAGCCAAACCAATCCAGCCCCACCTTCCTATTCCAAATGATCAAATGGTAGTATTCATCCTGGAGAATAATAAGATAACACCGGGACAATGACTCCTTTACAAAATCAAAACGCAGAGGCTTCCAGCTTTTCAAATGAAGAAATAGAAAGGCAACTGGATTCCGCGTATGTCGACCAAATCAAGCCAATCCTAATACTGGCCTGTATTTACTATTTCTGCCTGGCTTGCGTTCATTTGTTTGTTTCGCACGAGGGAAGTGGTCTTTTATTGGCAGTCGTGGTCGCACCCATTTCGCTAATCAGCGCGATTGGCTACTACCTACTGAAAAATAAATTGATGGATGAAGCCCACAGCCATACCTTGGCCGCAATTCTCGCACTGGGCTTGATCACCGAGAATTATGTTCAAATTTGGTTAACTAGTGCCTATCCATAAACTTTCAATCCATTGAAATATAAGGAATATTTTTCGCAAGGTATTAAAAAATCCTCTTGAATTTGTTAAGTTAAAGGTGTGAACAAAAAACAAAAAAACCAAGAGGATTCCGCATGCGAGAGACCCGCATTGCTCAGGCAAGTATATTTGAAAACTACTCAAAACACGAATTTGGGACCCAACTTCGGGCGCTATCAAACCGACTGGATCAACATCCAGAAATACTACTTCTGGTCGCCGACGACCTCATTGATGCATCGCTATCCAAGGTAGGTCGATCGGGTTTAACAGTTGAAACCATTTTTCGATGCATGCTCTTGAAGCAACTGTTGCGCGTCAGCTACGAGCAATTGGCATTTAATTTGTCGGACTCAATGACCTACCGTACTTTTGCCCGGCTGCCTGCCACAACAATGCCCAGTCGATCTGGGCTACAGTCAACTATACGGAGTATCAGGCCAGAAACGCTGGAAAAAGTGCATGAGACCCTCTCTGTCAGTTGGCTTAAAGCAGGCATACTATCGATGGAAAAATTACGCATCGATAGCACGGTTGTCGCCAGTAATATTGCGCCACCCAGTGACAGCCAACTCCTGAATGATGGCGTTCGAGTACTTAGTCGCCTGCTGATGAAAAGTAAAAATATCACTGGAGTAAAAATTCGCTTTACGGACCAGCGCAAATCTTCGAAGTCGTTGGCATTTCAGATTTTTAATGCAAAAAATGCTAGAAAAGAAGTACTTTATCCAAAATTATTGCAGATTGTCAGAATTGTACTGAAGCAAGTGGGTCGGGGACTGGAAACCGTAGAAGTGGGCTCCTGTGAATCTGACAAAAAGAAATTGTGGCTAAGTCAGATAAAGCAATACAGAGATTTGACACTGAGGGTCATCAACCAAACAGAGCGCCGCGTCATCCAAGGAGAGGGCGTCCACTCATCAGAGAAAGTCGTGAGTCTATTTGAGTCCCACACCGATATTATCGTCAAGGGGTTTCGAGACGTTCAATATGGCCATAAGATAAATTTGAGCAGTGAGAGAAGCGGGTTCATCACGTACCTGGCTATTGAAAAAGGGAACCCTGCAGATAGCAGCTTATTTATGCCGGTTCTACATTTTCACCGGTCGAAGCTGCACCGCCTGCCCCATTCGGTAGTGGCTGATGGTGGCTATGCCAGCCAGGAAAACGTGATAAAGGGAAGGGCGCTGGGTGTTAAGCGGACGGTCTTCAATAAGCCTGTCGGTTTATCGCTTCATGCCATGGGCGTCAAATCAAAAACGTTTACTCAATTGCGCAATTTCCGGGCGGGCGTCGAAGGGAATATCTCGGAATTAAAACGAGCCTTTGGCGCAACGAAGTCAAACTGGAAAGGTCTTGATGGTTTTAAAGCTTATGTCTGGACATCGGTTCTGAGCTACAACTTGATGCGTTTGGCGAGACTCGACTCCGGCTAAAATCAACGGTGGTTCCGGTTGAGAAATATCTGTAGGCTTATGGGCAGTGCAGCGGAAATCTACGGGAAAAACTCAGGAAAACAAGGTATAAAGTGACGGTTCCAGTCAGTTTATGGCCGGCAGAATTCCGAGCCGGAACGGGAAAGTCAAAACAGGATGTTTTTAAGAAAAACATCCATTTATGGATAGGCACTAACTAGGTCGCCTGAAATGATCTCCGATTTACTGTTGGCGATCATGGTGTTCGGAATTCTCAGTTTGCGCCGCTGGGTATTTATACTGGCAAATACCGTTTTGTTCTCCCGGCGGATTCAAGTCGCTAGTGCAATCGGTGGGTTGATCCCAAACAGTACTTGGTTGGGGGTTTTAAAGTCCAGACATTTTCTTGGCCGGTTGTTAAGTTTATCAAAGATTCTCTGGACACACTCCGGCGTCATATCATCAAAGCTAGATCCTTTCGGAGCGTATTGGCGGATCAGACCATTTGTATTCTCATTCAATCCCCGCTCCCATGAATGGTAAGGGTGCGCGAAGTAGCTTTCAGCCTGCAGCTGTTGGGCGATAACCTCGTGTAAGGCAAACTCCTTGCCGTTATCATAGGTCAGTGTTTCTACCGGGGCGGCTAAGGGGGAAAGCGCCCCAAGTATCGCTTCCTTGACGGCCTTCGCCGTTTTATTGGGGGCCAGGGCGATCACTGTGAAACGTGTCTTTCTCTCAACAGCCGTCATCAGTACGGAGCCACCCAAGCGCCCAATGATAAGGTCCATTTCCCAATCACCAATACGCTTGCGCTCATCAACAATCGCTGGACGCTCGTCGATACTTACCCGGTTCTTTAGCTGCCCGCGCTTGTCTGGGCTCCCGTAACGCTTCTTACGTTTCTTTTGGCAGCGCAAGTGGGCATGGAGGTCGCCCCCGGCCTTCTTGTCGATCAGAATGTACTGATAAATCCATTCTGGACTAACAGATTGCAGGATTGATTTTGCTAGCCAACCGCTGATCTGCTCTGGACTCCATTCCTCCCTCAGTAGCGATTCAACCCGCTGCCAGGTTATCTCTGTAATACGTGTATGGGTGTGGTGATGCTGCCGTTCAGTGGCAAAACGCTGGGCCTGCTGGGGCCTATAACCACGCAAGCCCGTATTGCGACCAAGCTCTCTGCTAATTGTCCCAGGGCTTCGTCTAAGCTCTCTGGCTATGGCTTTTTGTGTAAAACCAGCTTTTAAAAATGCTTCAATCTGGTATCGTTCGTATTCGGTCAACTGTGTATAGTTCATGTGTAATTTCCTTGGTCGAGAAAATGGCACTGGATTGTACCAGTTGGCCACCTGCTCTAGAAATTGCACTTATGACTTGAATCTAAGCCCTGTTACTAGTCACGCTGCTCACAATAGAAGAATTCAATCGATACTACGAAGACCCCTACCGCATAGTGCTCATGGTGGCCGCATTATTGCTGAGCACGATCATCTTCGAACAGCGCCGCACTGCCACCCTGGAACATATAAGACTGCGAATGATCGATCAGGCTAGGGCACAACATCTGGAACAGGCAAACGCCACCAAAGATCAGTTCCTCGCCTCCATGAGTCACGAGTTTAGAACACCACTGAACGCGATTATGGGCTTCGGCCAGGTATTAAAAAGAGATTCTACTGGGAATCCTGTGGGTAGAGGTTGAGTTTTCCACAGTGGAACAGAATTGAAACTCGATAGTTTTCGAAGTTTCTAAATCCTCGGGCAGCCGATTTTATTGTCTGAATCTTTGAATTAAATCCTTCTGCGGTCGCATTGGTGATGCGATGTTTCAAGTAAGTCATTATGTTGTCGAGATGTTTCTTTAGCATCTTGGCGACTGATATGACCGGCTTTAGACGTGAATGTGTCGCCCACCAGTACCCTTTCTTAAAGAACGCCCGGGCTGGTTTATCGTAGCTGTAAGTCCACAGGTCAAGCAGCGTCTCTTTGATTGCCCAGGCTCGGGCAACCTTCAACCCCTTTGATTGAAGGCCATAAAAAGTGGCTTCATCTTTTTCACTCCAGTTGTCGGGATTGCGTAACCAGGTATAGCGAGACCCGACCAGGTCATTGATACCGGCGGCTCTTAATGTTTTATTTTCTTTGCGCCTGACTTGGTCAACCATTTTTGTAAGATAACTGACGATATGAAACTTGTCGTGAACAATGGCGGCGTTCGGTAAAGTCGCCTCAACTGCCGTCATAAATGGAACCCACATATCCACGGCAACAGCAGCTACTTCATTACGCTGCTGTTCTGGAAGCGTGGACAGCAATGCGGTTGCCGATTCCGCCGTTCTATCTGCCACGACCTCAAGCACTCTGGACGCATTCAAATCGTACAGCAGGCTGGCATAGGATTGCCCCTTGCGAAAACTTTTTTCATCGATGCCAAGGTGTTTCACTTCCTCAACAGAGCGTCTGTCCATCCCTCTTTTCACTGCTCGGGATTGAATATGATGCACCTCATCCCACGACAGACCAAGTAGTTTTGCGGCCTGTGTCTTGTTGCTGGCAGCCGACAGCACATCAATAGCGAAACGCTCAAATAAATGCGTAAAGCGTGCCTGCGTATCTGCCCACGGTACTTTCAGGCTTTTGATTCCATGCGCTTTACAATGAATACGCGGAACCTGAGCAACTAACTGCGTCTTGAACTGCATCGTATCAAGGTGTCGCCATGTGCGTTGCTCACGATGGTCGTAAACCGAACAAAGAGCATGGCAGACACTACACGCGCCTTTCGTTCCCTTTGGCCAATCTATCTGGAGGGTAATTGATTTGTCGGTCAGATCCGGGGTAATAGCCGTGATTTTCCATGGGTCGCCAAGCCCCAAAAGTTGAGTAAACAACGCGGTATCTTTCATTTGAATATCTCCATAAAAAAAGACTCTTGTACCACATTCTTGACCATTGTTTGGCTTTTACCCATAGGAAACTCGGAAGAACCTAAAAAGAAGACCCGAAATCACCCCGGACAATCAGGCGATGCTGGATAAAATATTGTCTGCCAGCAAAAATCTTCTGTATTTAATCTCCGAAGTTCTGGATCTTTCACGGCTTCAATCTGGTGACTTCCCCGTACATAAAGAAAAAATTCTGCTGTCTTCGCTGTGTAAAGAGAGTATCGATTTTGTCGCCCCACATGCAGGATGAACACGAGGTCTCTATTAGCAACAACATTCGCAGTGAGTTTGAAAAGGCAATCGTTTACACCGACCCAAGCAAGGTGAAACAGGTCATCGTGCACTTGCTGACCAACGCCATAAAATACAATCGAATTAACGGCAGGGTCGACATATCCCTAAAACAAAAAAATGCGGACCACATTTACGTTGTAATTGAAGATACGGGTGCGGGAATAGCAGACGAAGAATTGAAAAATTTGTTCGAGCCTTTTGACCGGCTCGGCCGCGAAGGCTCAACGATATCTGGTACCGGAATAGGCCTGTCGATGAGCTACAAAATCATGCAGTTGCTCGGCGGTAACATTGGAGTGAACAGCGAGGTAGGCTCAGGTACCACATTCTGGCTGAATTTTCCGATCGCGGAAACTCCCACCGACGTCGCAAGTGCCTAACAGATAAAAATAAACTCAGTCGCGCTTCTGAGCACAACCAATACAGAGTAAGCACGCGGGATCTACCTGCAACCTGCGGATATCAATATCCTCATCGCACTCTTGGCAGCGGCCATACTCGCCGGTATTGATACGTCGCTGGGCAGCTTCTACCAGCAACAGTTGCCGCTGCCGTCTCCGAGTGGCTTCCATAGCCATTTGCTGGCCCTGCATGGCGTCCATGCGCGAAAGCCTGCCCACCTTGGCCTGGTCCAATTCAACGGGGTTTGCCTGCGCCGAAAACTCCCGTTCCATTTCCTGAAGATCCAGATGCATCACCGACAACTTCAGTTCCATGGCCGCAAGTTCGTCCTTAGTCATAGAAAACCTGTCAGGCCTTTTTAACGAACTGTGACTTCAGCTTCATGGCGCCAATCCCATCGATTTTGCAGTCGATGTCGTGATCCCCCTCTACCAGCCGGATATTTTTTACCTTTGTGCCAACCTTCACGACGCTCGAAGACCCCTTCACCTTGAGGTCTTTAATCACACTGACCGTATCGCCATCGACCAGCACATTCCCGTTGGCATCTTTTACAACAAGCTCATCTTCGGGCGAAGCCGCAGTGGCATCCAATGACCATTCGTGAGCGCACTCAGGGCACACCAGCATATTGCCATCTTCATAGGTATAGGGTGAACTGCATTTCGGGCAGTGCGGTAAATCAGACATCTTTGTACCTCAATTTGCGTGGCAACTAAGAGACTTCCCTTGGCGCAAACATAATAATCGACATTCCCAGCAAGGTCACTGTAGCCCCTAAAAAATCCCAGTTAGTCGGGCGAATACCTTCAACGCTCCACAGCCAGAATATCGCTACCGATACATAGACCCCACCGTAAGCGGCATAGACACGCCCTGCAGCAGACGGATGCAAGGTGAGCAGCCAGGCAAAAACAGCCAGGCTGATAGCCGCAGGTATCATCAACAAAAAACTCTTGCCTTCCCTGAGCCAAAGATACACCAGGTAGCAACCCAGAATTTCCGTAACCGCAGTGGACAGGAAAAGCGCAAAAGTTTTTATCGCCAACATATCGAGACCACTCAGTGTTTAACTTCCCAGGAGAACGACGTTATCTTATTCGCCAACCATCTACTCGTCTTCGTGGGATACCATTACAAAAAAATCACCTTCGGGATCAACGCTTACGTCGAAGCCAATGGGACGACAACATACCTGACAATCTTCGATGTAAGTCTGTTGTTCGACAGAACAATCGATCAACACTTCAATTGTTTCGCCGCAGTAGGGGCAAGCCACTTTGGTTTCGTCAACCCGACTCACAGCTGTTCCCAAAAATTTGAGCGCCAGTACAAGTCGCTAATCATTCGAATCGGCAAGCAGTACTCGAATGATCTCGTCGTTAAATTCGATCACATCTCCCGACACAATTTTCTTCCTCTTTCTCGTTTCAACGACACCGTTTACTGACACCATACCATTGGCCACCACGATTTTTGCTTCGCCACCACTAGGCACCATACCTTCAAATTTGAGTATCTTGTATAACTCTACCGGCTCTCGATTTATTTCCACATCTCTCATGCCTGATACGACTCGCTCAAACATTTCACTGTTGTTAACCGTTAGTTGTTTGATTGTAAATTTGGAAACCCCTGGCCTGGTAATTGGGCAGTGCTCCGGCATGATCAAGCGTGCAGGTGTTGACGCAGACTCGCCGGGTGCCCTCCCAGGCCCAGGCATTATCAATGGCGTGGGACAGAAAGTATCCGCCGAAACCCTTGCCAATAAAGGTGGGGGACAGGCCAAAATACGCAATTTCTACCGAGTCTTCCGATTCCTGAGACAGTTCATAGTAACCGGCGATAGATCCCTGGGAGTAGGCAACCCATGTCCTCAAGGATTCAACTTCAGCGTATTCCCGCCACTGCTCGTCCGTCCAGGAAAGCTTATCTATCCAGCTCCAATCCCCACCGATGAATTGATACAGAAACCGATTCACCTGAAATTGTTTTACCAGCGCTTCAGTAACATTAAAATTCGCTGGCGCAGCTGCTTCGGAGCGTACCGGAGGTGAGGTCATCTCCAAATAGTAAACCGTAACTTCTGACATTTTCCACCTCTGCTGTAATAACTGGTCGCCAAGACTCATTTGATTTTGTATTGCCTTTACCGCCGAATAAGTCGAAACGCTGTAGGGGACCAGATACGTCAACAGAATCTGAACAATTCGGTCCATACCCAGAGACATTTGAACAATCGCTGGACCATGATTGATTAGCGCCAGAACTGTTCCAACGATCAGCGAAACCTTTATAGATGACTTTACCACCCGACCAGAGGTGGCCAGGGCCCAAAATCCATTGGATAGCTCAGTCACGCTTACCTCGCCAATACATAATATAGATCACTGCTTAAGTTGCTCCACTCGACATCAGTTCACGCATCCCCTGTACTGAAAAAAAGTCGGAGCACTATTTTTCGGGGGGAGCAAACTGCGCAAACAGCTCCTCTCCCGTCATGTTTTGAGTGTCATTATCAAAGTTGTAATAGTGCGGCTTGGCGTCGATAAAAACCTGGTGTTCAAGAACCAAATCACTGTCGTCGTCAAACAGGCCCACGGGCATCATGTACTGCTGCGCCTCCTTCAGGCGATAGAACAGGTGACTGCCGCACTTATTGCAAAAGCCCCGGTCTGCCCATTCGGAGGAATCAAATACACTGATATGCTCCCCGCCTTCAAAGGCAACCTGCGAACCGCAATCAATTTCCATGAAAGGGCCTCCCCCCCCACTGACGGCACATCTTGCAGTGGCAAGCGCCGACTTTTCCCTCCGAGTGCTCCGCCGTGAATGTAACGGCTTTACAAATACAGCTACCAGTTCTTGGATTGGACATACTTACACCTCTGCTACTGACTCATCACATACCCACCATTGGGTGACAATACCTGACCGGTCATAAACTTGGCCTCGTCGCTCGCCAGGTAGACCGCGGGCCAGGCGATATCATCGACATCACCAAATCGATGCATTGGAGTTTGGGCTTCAATCAGGGTGCGCATCTCGTTAAGAGGCGCGGTCATATCGGTGTCGATAAAGCCTGGGGCAAGCGCATTGACTCTTATACCTCGAGACACCACTTCGCGGGCAAGAGAACGCGTGAAACCCATGATACCGGCCTTGGCAGCACAGTAAGATGTGCCCACACCACCTGTCGAACCCATGATCGATCCCATATTGATAATACAGCCCGAGAGCTGCGGATTCATTATCTTTAGCGCTTCTCTTGAACAGAAGAACGTACCATTGAGATGGACTCCAATCATGCGGTGCCAGGACTCATCACTCATATTAACCGTATGATCCATATGGGTCTCAACCACACCCCCCGCCTGCATCTCTGCCATCTGCTTGACCGGAACCTCGTTCATTCGCGCAATGACATCGCCTTCATCGCTGGCAAAAGCAAAGCCCGCATTGTTGACTAGAATATCCAGGCGGCCAAAATCCTCAGCCACTTTGGAGAACATGGCTGCAACTGCCGACGAGTCAGAAACGTCGGCAAGCATCACCGTACCGTCAACCTCAGCGGCAAGGCTTTGCGCGGCCTCGTTGTTGATATCATTCTTAGATTCAAGTCATAAGTGCAATTTCTAGAGCAGGTGGCCAACTGGTACAATCCAGTGCCATTTTCTCGACCAAGGAAATTACACATGAACTATACACAGTTGACCGAATACGAACGATACCAGATTGAAGCATTTTTAAAAGCTGGTTTTACACAAAAAGCCATAGCCAGAGAGCTTAGACGAAGCCCTGGGACAATTAGCAGAGAGCTTGGTCGCAATACGGGCTTGCGTGGTTATAGGCCCCAGCAGGCCCAGCGTTTTGCCACTGAACGGCAGCATCACCACACCCATACACGTATTACAGAGATAACCTGGCAGCGGGTTGAATCGCTACTGAGGGAGGAATGGAGTCCAGAGCAGATCAGCGGTTGGCTAGCAAAATCAATCCTGCAATCTGTTAGTCCAGAATGGATTTATCAGTACATTCTGATCGACAAGAAGGCCGGGGGCGACCTCCATGCCCACTTGCGCTGCCAAAAGAAACGTAAGAAGCGTTACGGGAGCCCAGACAAGCGCGGGCAGCTAAAGAACCGGGTAAGTATCGACGAGCGTCCAGCGATTGTTGATGAGCGCAAGCGTATTGGTGATTGGGAAATGGACCTTATCATTGGGCGCTTGGGTGGCTCCGTACTGATGACGGCTGTTGAGAGAAAGACACGTTTCACAGTGATCGCCCTGGCCCCCAATAAAACGGCGAAGGCCGTCAAGGAAGCGATACTTGGGGCGCTTTCCCCCTTAGCCGCCCCGGTAGAAACACTGACCTATGATAACGGCAAGGAGTTTGCCTTACACGAGGTTATCGCCCAACAGCTGCAGGCTGAAAGCTACTTCGCGCACCCTTACCATTCATGGGAGCGGGGATTGAATGAGAATACAAATGGTCTGATCCGCCAATACGCCCCGAAAGGATCTAGCTTTGATGATATGACGCCGGAGTGTGTCCAGAGAATCTTTGATAAACTTAACAACCGGCCAAGAAAATGTCTGGACTTTAAAACCCCCAACCAAGTACTGTTTGGGATCAACCCACCGATTGCACTAGCGACTTGAATCCGCCATTGATAATCAACCGCGCGCCTTCCTCATGAAAACGACGTGCGATTTGCCCACCTAGCCCAGTTCCCGCACCCGTAACAAGTGCAATTTTGTCCTGCAAACGACCCATAGTATTCCCCAAAGGATTTTATTAATTATCTACAAAGTGTGTAGGTAGGCGTTAAGCCGCTATCTGAGCTCCGAGCTAGGACGTAGCAAACGATTCGAGAATATCTTCCCCAGTTTAACGGCCATAATTGCACCCAACACCACCCCCAGAGTATTGGCCAAAAAGTCATAGACCGACATGTCCCTGCCGGGAATAAACGACTGGGCAAACTCCATAAGGCCGCCATAAACGACAATGACGATGCACAGATACATGTATGGACGGGGCCTGTGTAAAACTCGATAAGCTAACACGGCAAAGACGGCATAGCTGGCTAAATGGAAGAACTTGTCCCACGAGCCTATTGAGACGCCATCCGCTGGTCGTAGGGAGGCAAACGCAATAAACACTGCATAGAAAACTAAAACAGTGGCGTTAATACTATTCTTCATAACGCTTAATCAAAAACATGCGGGCAGCTACCAAAATCATTAAACCCAGGATCCCACCTTTTGACGTCGTTTGCTCTACGCCAGCGAGAATGAAAAAACTCCATGAGGCATGAACCCGAATCAAGCACATAAAGAAAGGTATCGTGCTCCTTCACCTCACCGTATGGCGGAAAGTCAGCCCCTTCACCCCAAGTGATTCCACTGCGGGACAGTCCGTAATTTTTCCAGAATTGCTCAATTGAAACCCAACTCCCGGCCTGGGAATCCCAGGCTTGAATCTGCTTTCCAGTTTGAACTTCACCATGTCGAGCCGACTGCGCACTGAGTGGCTGCGAAGAGAGAACGACAAAAATGATACTAGCTAGTCGACCCTGAAAAAGCCTAATTGGCCATCACGGCATCGCCGTAATGCCGTGGCTTGATAATAAACTGCGTTAAACGACTCCATAAGGAAGCCGTTTTCGGGGCCAATAAAAACAATCTCATCCACTTCCTGAAGTTAAACGCAGCAGCAGCCATCAGTACGTTAATCTGGTCGCCTTCAAATCCTTTGAGATAACTTTTGTTCAATCGATGATCCGACTTCAGGTGGCCGATCACCGGCTCTATGCCAGCCCGCTTTCTAAAACGTTTCCGCATCAGCACCTGGTAGGCACTATCCGTATCCCGAGTACCTGTGCTGGGCATTATGATCCGCGTGTCATTGATCTTTTTCTTCCCTTTGTAACCCCGATCACATAAGCCAACGGCCGGTTTCAGTTTGTTAAGCCGCTTCAATTGCAACAGCACCTCCGGCAGCGTATGACCATCAAATTTGTTCGTATCAAAGGCCATGGCACCAACAATGATTTTTGAATCCCGAGTTGTCGTGATAGAAACCTTGGTGCCAAATTCATAGCGCTTATGCTCTTTGCCTTTACTCATGCAGTAGACATGGGGTTCGTGCAAGCTGTACAGCTTGTTCGTATCCCCTCGCTTCTGGTTCAGTCCACGATGGAATAGTGCAAAGTCCTCTGCCAGCTTTTCCAGAATGTCGAGTGGCAGTTTACGCTCCAATTCCCGCACTAAACGACCGGCAATGGTCTTTAGCCGCTTAACGGCTTTGCGGGCCTTGGCACGGTTCCTGGGATGTCCCGCAAAACGACATTCCAGTTTTCTTTGCTTAATTTCCTTGGCATAACTGCGGCGAAGTGTTATCCCTTCTTTCCTGGCCAATTTCAGGCAACGAACAATAATCTTTCGGTACAACTTTGCATCGGTGGGAAAGGTGATGTTTTTTTCCTGTACTGTGGTGTCAATACAGACTTCCTCTTCGACCGCTTTCTCACCATGAATGGTGATAGAGGATGCCAATATTTTTTCAAATCCCTTTTCGCCGACTCGCTTGCGGAAGTACACCAGATCGGATGGGTCACAAGGGAATGACCACTGGAATTCAACCTCCCCGCAAAATGCCTGGTAATACGGGTTTTGTACCCAGTGTTGCACGATAACCTCGTCGCTGACATTTTCCATATGCTTGAGAATAGATAAACCCACCATCAAGCGTACGGGTTTGGCAGGCCTGCCAGTTGCCGCATACAAGGGAGCGAACTCCGATTCAAAAAAGTCCCAGGGTATGGTTCGCGCAAGATGTAACAGAGGGTGTTTCGGATTGAGTTGATCCATCAACCCAGCAGCCATAAAACTCATTTGATGGTGATCGGGGGAAGAATCTTTCATCGAGAGCCACCTTTGTTTCGACCGGATTAAGTGCCAAATAGGCTTGAAACTGGTCGAAATCATCTCACAAATACCCAGTATTATCTAATACAATCAACATGTTAAGCGTTTTTCAGGGTCGACTAACTATTTTCGCTTGTTTCGGGTATATCCAATATCTGCGTAAAGAGCCTGCCAAGGTTACCTCGAGGAGGACTTTTCTCGGCTCCCCAGAAACGGTCCTTGGCGAATATAATCGCGAAACTGTATTTGGTCGACCATAAAACGCGCAAGCTCGGCAGCTCGCAAGCGAAAAGTGGGCGGCGTTTCTAGCGAAACCAGTGCGGGAGAGATGAATGGCTCCGGGTCTATCAAGGGAGCCCGCACCAGCATCCAGTCGACAGAACTAGCTGCCAATAAAGCATACTCAGCCTGTTTATCTTCCAGGGTATCACTCAAGCCCAATCGAACAAGCGTTCTAATCCACCAGCCCAACAAATTGCGATTATCACCGGGCATAACCACGCCACCACCGGAAATTAGCATGTATTGGGAGATCGCCTGACTTTCCATTTCTCGCAAAACATTGCCAGTTACTGCGGTACTGACAAACTTGGCTGCGTCACCATCGGCTTTCACCGGGCCAAGCGCACTGATCACCACATCACTGCCGCTAAGCAGCTCCCGTATAACCATCCGGTCACGAGCATCCCCTTTGACGATGGTAATTCGGCTGCCATATTCCTCGAGTTTGGCGGGAGTCCGCGCCAGGGCTCGCACATCGTAACCCCGCGCCAGTGACTCCCGAATAATAAAGCCCCCCACCATTCCCGTTGCGCCGAGCAAGGCTACAGTATGATGCTTTTGTACGATGTCCGAGCGGTCGGGCCGAGGATAAACGACAGGGCCAGGGGAGGCACATGCAAACAGCAAGCCCACTACGGCGACAATAGGCAGTCTGCGTATAATCTTTCTAAATCGTGACGAGTTCATATTCCCCATTCGAGGCGGCCCTGGCATCTAGGTACTCACAACGTCTATATGGCTTTGCGTAGAGAGAAATGCGGTTCATTAACCTTCGCCCGGTAAAATCGCCTACTGCATAATGCTGCACCACCTGTTGATCCCAGATCAAGAGGCCCCCGACCTGCCAGTGGTGGCGATAGTGGGTTGGGTGAGTGGCGCGTTGAAGTCTACTCCGGACACTCGCGCGCCGAGAAATCCACTCAATTTAGTAATACAAATTGTCATCGACAATTCCCCAACGCAGCTCGCAGCAGTGGGCCAACTAATTGATTAGTCATAACTTTTGCTTTTTGGGTTTCTTTGGAGGCAAGGATTCTACGAAACCAATGCAGGTATCTACCCAAACCGACAATTCCGAATCTGTCTCAATGCCAGCGGGGGATACGTAAATCATTCCCTTCATAGCTCTGCCGGTAAAGTCCATTTCGCTGGCGTACTCCCTACCAAGACAGACATCGTAGTTCTCAGGGCCCACACGCGCCATAAACGTGTCGCCGACGATACCACAACACATGTGGCTCGAAAGCATGAAGCACAGCCCACCAAACATTTTCCTTTCCTCGACATCCTGTCGGTCGTGGAAATGCTCCCGCAGCCTCTGCGCTAAACCTTCATCAAATGCCATGGATATGAGGCCCCTCGTCCGCTATCTTAACGTGCTTATCTATCTTCAGGCGCTCCCTCTGCGTACTGCAAAACGCCCTGGGGTATAACTTCCCAGCTAGCCTTGGAGCCAACATAGATATGTCTGCCCAGCTCGATTTTTGGATCACCGTTAACACAGCCCAACGTTACGCCATGAACGGTATCGTTCAAAAATCCACACAGAGTCGAGCCACACTTGCTACAAAATTGGAGGCCAAAGCCACCACTACTAAGATAGGACGTTAGCAGATTTTCGCCAGACAGCCATTTGAAATTTTGTGAATCAACGAGCGCATAAGCTGACGCCTGGGAGCTGAACGCCTTGCGGCAGCGAGAACAATGGCAAGACCTTGCATCACGCAAGGCGCCGCTGATCTCGTATTTAATCTCGCCGCAGAAGCATTCACCCGAAATTTCTAAATCACTGCCCATAAGGCATGGCCCGTTGTCGCGCAGCTGACATAGGTGGTTCGTATATGTACGAGCACAAACACTGGAAGTAACTCAAGTGTTACTCCGATTGAGATTGAGATTTAGCTTTCAATTTGGACATCCTTTTCTCAATTTGACGATTCTCCCACCCAGCGCCGAATAGGTTAAATACTTCAAAAACCGAGAGTCCATGAGCTGCCAACCCTATACCCCAACCAAATAGACTCCAAAGCACCCAAAGGAGATCGGGTGTAACGACTAGATTTACGATTAACAGTACAACGTGCACGAATACGTACTGGATAGCATGCTGGTAAAAGCCTTTGATATCCCGGACGTACTCGACCGCCAGCCATAGAGCTGCGAGTTATGAAGCCCCAGCTCCTTGGCAGCCTTCGGTATGCCGATTCTTTCCGCCAGGGCCAAAGCTTCTTTCCTGAATTCCGGCGAATGCTGCCTCCGGGATGTATTCTTCTTTCCTGATTGTCTTGTCATGATTCACCTCTGTAGCGTAGTTTACTCGCTTAACAGGGTGTCCATCATTGGTGGGCAGGATCAGATGCCAGCAGCCCGCGCCCGGCATACACACCATCAATGTACATGCCCACCGACTGCTCGAAGCCGGAGTTGGTACCCGAACCCACACCGCGTACAAACAGGTTCGGTGTTCCAGCACCATTGTTGATGGTGACGTTGGGCATGTACTGGGTGAGTTCTTCAAGGCCGGTAATACCAATATCGTCAATTTTCTCGCCGCTCATGGCGGTGATCGCGATTGGTACATCCTGCAGGCTCTCGACCCGCTTCTGGGCGGTGACGATAACTTCTTCGAGTAACAAGTTTTGAGCTATAGCGCTGGTGCCATAGAGAGTGAGGGCGAGGGCAGACGTTAACGGTCTAATTTTTATCATAGTGATACAGCATCAAAGTTATGTTCGATGACTGTGACTATAGTGCGGTGGATACTATGCGAAGGAATCATATTCGGACAATTTTAAGAATCGGGGACAGATTTAAATCTGTCCCCAGCACTGGTACCTGGTCAGCCGGGGTTTTTCAGCCGCTTGCGGGCGGCCAGCTCCAGTTTGATATTCTTCCACAGGAATTTGGGCGGCCCCAGGGGATGCTTTTTCACCTTGCGCCATAGGAGCCGGCGCATGGCGGGCATGCTGTCATAACTGCCCTCGCGCTGGCCGTGGCCCACGTGCATGCTCAATTTGGGCACGTCGATGACATCCATTTTCAGGGTAAACTTGAAGGTCTCGGTCCTGGGTAACAGGCACTCGGTGTCGGTACAGGCCTGGTAGCGTACCCGGACTTCAATGTCGATATCCTGGGCATCCAGTGGCCGGGCCTCGCTGGCCAATTCGCCCTTGGCATAAAAGGGCACCACGATGTCCACGGTGCCGCCCCACACTTCAAGGTCAACGCCCATGGACTCCAGGTGTAGTGTTTGCGTCGGGGGAAACTGGGTATCCAGCGCAGTGAAGCCGGGTGGGCCGCTAACGCTTACCTGGGTGGCCACCATCCCCTGGGGCACTGGCTCACCGTAAATATGCAGCCCCTCGCCCAGTTCGAAGCGCACCACCAGTTTGCGCATGATGCCCTGGCGAATGCTGCCCGAGCCACCGTGGACCGCTACGGTGATCCCGATATCGTCGCCACCGCCTTCCGCCCGGGGTGCATCCTCGTCGATGACAATGCGTCCCAGTGCCGCGTCGATCAGTGTTTCCGCGCTGTCGCGCTTTTTGTAGGTGTCATGGAAGAATTTGGCGATAACCCTGCCGCTCTCGTTGGCAACATAGACGCCGGGAAAGGGGATGCCGTAAAGGGGGCCGTCATCCCTCGTGACCTCGGTGTTGAGAATCCCGTATTGTTGTATGACTTCTGATTCGATATCCGACAGCAGGGGGTAGGGAATATTCCGCTTTTGTGCAAACTCCCGCAGTGTCTCCTGGTCGTCATAGGAAATCGCGTAAAGTTTTATGCCGTGGGCTTCGAACTTTGCGTAGGAATCTCGCAACTCACCTAGTGTAGGTCGTCGTAAATAGTGTACCATATAGTCTCTTCCCTATATAGAGAGCTTGTCGTGCGTGTTGCAGTAGAAATTGTTTTGTCTGATGACGAAGTTTTGGGTTTGAGTAAGTTATCTAAATCGCGTTCTGTCTCGGTCCGATTGGCGGAGCGTTCGCGAATTGTTCTTCTGGCCGGCAAGGGCATGACCAATGAAGAGATCGGTTTTGAACTGGGCATTACGAGACAGAAAGCTGGCCGCTGGCGAGAACGCTATGCAGACAGTGGAGTCGAAGGCATCAGCCAGGATGCGTATCGGCCAGGGCGAAAACCGAAAATCAGTTCACGCAAGGTTGCACAGGTGATCAGACTCACGACGCAAGAGACACCGGAAAACGCTACGCATTGGAGCCAGCGTCTCATGGCAGATAAGGCCGGCATTAGCATGTCCTCGGTGGGCAGGATATGGAAAAGCCACGGTTTGAAGCCACACCGAATAAATACATTCAAGGTATCGAACGATAAAGAGTTTGCCGAGAAGTTGGAGGCAATCGTCGGCCTTTACTTATCACCGCCAGAAAATGCCATTGTTTTCAGTTGTGATGAAAAGAGTCAGATACAAGCACTGGATAGAACGCAGCCGGGCTTGCCGATGAAAAAAGGCAGGGCGGCGACAATGACCCATGACTATAAACGTCATGGCACCACGACCTTGTTTGCGGCATTGAACATCTTGACAGGGGAAGTGTTAGGTACCTGCGCCGAACGGCATCGCCATCAAGAATGGTTGAAGTTTCTCCGCCAAATAAATAAGTCGACGCCCAAGGATAAAGAGATTCATATTATCTGTGACAACTACGCCACACATAAGCACCCGAAGGTAAAAAGCTGGCTGAAATATCACAAGCGATTCCATGTGCACTTTACGCCAACCAGCGCATCGTGGTTAAACATGGTGGAGCGGTTTTTTCGGGAGCTAACTGAAAAGCAATTGAAACGAGGTGTCTTTAGCAGTGTGGAAGAGCTTGAGCAAACAGTCATGGCGTTCATTGAGACTCATAATCAAGCGCCAGCGCCTTATATCTGGACCAAATCCGCGAGTGACATATTGGAGAAAGTGAAGCGTGGCAGAGAGAAACTTAATAAGTTACAAACTGTTTGACGACCTACACTAGCTGCGTCCAACAGGGGGTCACCAGACCGCCGAGCGGTAAAAGACAAGAACAGCCTTGCGGCCCGCGCGATCGCGGTGGAAATCAACGGCTTGGCCGGCGGCGTCAAATCCGGTTTCGTCGCGCTCTACGGTCATGCCGGTTCCAAATCATTCGATATTCCAATATTAGCAGCGTCTATTTCCCTTGGCCAGACGCGCCGCTTTTGCTCGAGCGGCAGGAAACTTTGCGCCGCAGCGATGTCGTTGCACCGGTCGAAATCATCGATGGAAAAGCCGTGATCCCGGCGTAGGATTTCGTATTCGTGACAAAGATCAATACCGAACAATCCAGGGTCATCTGAATTGATCGTCAGTGGAATCCCCGACTCCATCAAGCGTCGTATGGGGTGTTCTGCCGTCGATGATACCGAGCTTGTCAGGTAGTTGCTTGTCGGACACACTTCCAATGCCACGTTTCTCTGTCGCACGATATCCATCGCAGCCGGATCATTGATAATGTGAATGCCTTGCGCCACAGCATCCTCGCAGGCTTCAAATGTTAGACGTTCGATAATTTCCTCGGAGCACCACAACTTCTGAATGTCCGCGAATCGCTTTAGCGCAGTTTCAAGGTCCTGCAGTGGCCGCGACAACAGCCAGTCATCGTGAAACCGCTGCACATCTTGCGGTATATCAAGGTCCAAAGATTTGCCAATCTCCATCACTGTACCCGGTCGGAAACATGCCTCAAGATGGCAATGCAATTCAACCTTCGGTATCTCCGGAAAATTCATGGGGTCTTTTTGTCTCCATTTTTCTACCGATTCTTCACCGACGCAGTAGATCTTAGTTGGTGTTAACCGTGTTAGTTTTTTCGAGCATTTTCTTCAACCACAACTGTTGAAATGTCGAACCAACTTCATCCCAAGCCGAAACCAAATTGCCTGAATTGGCGGCCTCAGAACTTCGATTAATTTGTAGTTTCTCCAGCAACGCTACGTCCTGTTTGTTTACCCCATTCAACACCTGCTGCAGACTAAATCGATCCTCTTCAAAATCGTCATGCGCCGCATCAGGATGAACTGTGTAAACGGCCAGAGTCTCCGTCGAACAGCTTACCGATTGTGGCTTTATAACAATCGTTTGTACCCAGCATGGGTCAACAAAGAACAGCGTATTTGGAAATAGACAAAACCACTGTTGAGTGTTTTTTCGAGTCCCTTTCAAACCTGAAAAATGGGGCATCGGCTTAGACGTTTTAGCCAATTTATTGGCTGTGCCCTGCGCCAACCGAATGCCGACAATATTATCCGATAGAAGCAAACTCTCTTGATCAAGCATGGACTCGATCTTACAAGCCTGAGAGTGAACAAAAGGAACGTGATACCCATCCAGAAAATTGTCTACCATCAGCTTCCAGTTGGCATTGCCCTTATAGTCCGTTGCGCTCACGAGCTCAATGGCGTTTTCATCGTACTCGTGGAGATAGTCATCCAGTGGTTTAATAAACGCCTCAAAATCTTCGGCGTCGCCGGATATATTGACAAAAACAGTGTCCCACCAGATCTTAAAGCGCACTGGCAACAGCCCCATACCGGCCTTATCATCATTGCTAATCACTGTTTCCTGGTCTCCATAATAACAAGGCGCAGCAAGCAATTGTCCGTCTAATTTATAGCTCCATTTGTGATAGGGACATACCAATACAGAGGCTCTATTGCAGCCCCCTTCTATGTCAACCAGTGGTGCCGATTTATGACGGCAAACATTATGAAACACCCGAATTTCGTTATCCTTACCTCGAACCACTATCAGTGGATTTCCGGCAACGTGCACGGGAAAAATATCACCGGATTGCTTAAGCTGTTGCGCACTGGCAATACTGACCCAACCTTCTCTATACAAACTCTTGCGCTCAGACTCGTAAACATCACTGTCCCTGAACACCCAGGCAGGCAGCCCACTTTTTTTAACCTTGTTAACATCTATACTTTGAATCTCATTAGTCATTTTCAATCAACTCATCAAAAAATAATATGCGCAATTAACGCCAAAATTGGCAGCGCTATGGCCGTTCGTATACAAAATATCGCAACCAATTGCAGGTTAGATACTGGCAGCTTGGTCCGCTTAATCAAAATAGCAGTCTCCGCAAAAAATATCAGCTGCGTGACCGACAAACCGGCCAATATAAAACTCGAAATCGGGTTAGGGATGCCCGACGCTATAATCGCTGGAACAAATTGATCCAACAAGCCAACGATAACGCCTGGCGCTGTCGCCGCGGCTTCCGGTACTTGCAGCAACTCCAGGACGGGGATCAATGGCGCGCTCAAAATTTGAAATACAGGTGTATGGTGGAACGCGGCTAGTGTTAAAAACTCAATAGTCATTGCTGCCGGCATCATCATGAAAAAGATATCCAGCATCCCCAGAAAACCTTTTTTCATCGCCACTGCCGGCGACTCGGCTTTGCTGGAGACTTTCAGTGCTCTATTCACTGCAGAGCCAAATTTCGAATCACCGTCTTCAACTTTTTCATCAAGTTGTTTGCCAACAGGCGCGTAGTATTCGTTCTCAAAAAAGCGCAAAGGCGGAAGTTTCGGAGTGATGATTGCACAGATAACACAAATGAAAAGCATACTGGCATACAGTTGAAAAAAGTACTCGCCCAAGCCCGCTATCTGAGCAATAAACACGACAAAAGGAATGGAGACCACTGAAAAGTTAGTCGATATTACAACGGCTTCTCTGGCTGTATAGTACCCTCTTTCGTACTGCCTACCGGTCATGATGACAGCGATACTCGACGACCCCACCCAGGATGCCAAGGTATCAATAGTTGCTCGCCCCGGTAAGTTGAACAGCTTTTGATACACACTGCTCAACATCGTGCCAACAAATTCCAACAATCCATAATCGGTCAAGAAAGGCAGAAACAAGCAACCCAAACCAATCAATAAAAAAATAAGGCCGGCCACATCGATATACGCCGTGACGCCTGTTTCTTTGCTAACAATCCATTCCGGCCCGACACCAAAAAACACCATCAGCGAAAAAACAGCGCCACTGATCGCAAAAACACACCATATCCAATGACTAGCGATAAGTTGTTTTGACGCCGGCAATTCTTCTGCAAACGCTCGCGGCGTCAAATTATAAACAGCCGATATCAGACCACCACAAACAAAGATCGGGATGGTGAAAAGCGCCATATTCTCACCGAGCAATGTTTGTATTTTCTTGACCATGATCCCCAACACGATCGTGCCAGAACCCTCGTAGTGCATCGGTACCAAAAAGAGCATCACGCCAATCAAGGAACAACCCAGAAATTTGATGATGGCGATTCGTTGCAAATCGTTGTCTGCTATTGTTTTATCGTTGAGCTCGTTCATTTTCATTTAATAACCTACGTGTTCTTTCTTATTTTTGCCGACAGTGACAGGGTCAGAGTCACAGTCAGGCGAACTTTAATTCGGCATAGTCTTCGGCAACCACGCTGCGCAGCTTTTTGGAATAGTCAGGAAAACCAATATACGGCATGAACACCCGCAGTTTACCGGGCACATTGGCCCCAAGATACCAAGAGTTGCAGCTAGGAAATAGCGTACGGCTGGCGCGCCTGTTGACCGTTTCAATCCAGCGGTCCTCCTCCAAGGGGTCAGCCTGGATTGTGGTGTGCCCGCGAGCGTCTGACCACTGAAGCAATGTCGTGATAAATTGCGCATGCTGTTCAACGCCGGTGATCAGGTTGGCCAGCGCCGGGGGGCTGCCCGGGCCGGTGATGGTGAACATGTTGGGAAAGCCCGTCGTCATCAGGCCCAGATAGTTGCTCGGCCCTGCGGCCCATTTGTCGCGCAGTGCCAGACCGTTCGACCCGACGATATTGCATTTGAGGATCGACCCCGTAAGAGCGTCGTAGCCTGTCGCAAAGACGATAATGTCAAAGTCGTATTCCCGGCCATTGGTGACCAGGTCTGCGGGCGTCAGGCGCTCAATAGGATGTGTCGATACGTCCGATTAATGGGGACAGATTTAATTTCCACTAAGCTACCCAGCGGCCACCCATCCCGCATGAAAACCATACGGCACACGAAAAGGCATAATAATGGTTGCCACCGGGCCCGCCGCTACGTCCTGGGCATCGATGATCAAACACTCACTCTGATCCATCTTCTCGTCGTGCACAAAGCTCACTAGGTAGCCATCGTCTTCTGCTTTTGCGCCCACACGCGGTGCAAACACCGCTTCACCGCCGTAGCGGTTGGCGCCGTAGGTATAAGTGGTTTCGCTCGCGGACTCATTGTCATACTTCATCACCCCGTCAAAGCTGAAGGGCCGTTTCGGGTTGAACAGTGCAGCATAGATGTAACGCGTCTGGTGGCAGGTATAGCTGTCATTAATCCGAGTAAAGTCACAATGCAACTCGCTTAACGCACCCTCGGTGATCGCTCCGGTCTTTAGGTTGATGCGCCATTGGTAAAGCTGGCCCTGAGTCTCAGTGAGTTTATCGCCGGCATCGGTGCCCGCTCCGGTGATGTCGATAGTTTTTGATCGAGACGCCTGCAGTACAACCTCATCACCTTCATCCCAGGCATTCGCCGTATGCACTACAACGCCGGCCTTTACCTCAAACCAACGTACATCCGCATCGTTACCAAAGCGTGGCATGACACCAATACGTGACCCGTGCTCTTCTTCATATCCCAACGCTGGACCGCCGGCAATCGCCCGCTCAATATCCAGGGTGATGGGAAAGTCGAGAAACAAGGTGTATTTCTCAGTCACCGCAAAGTCATGCATAAACACCGGCTTTTCGATGGTAACCGGTGTGCTATGAACTAACTCCCCATCACTGTTGATCACCGAATAACTTACAAAGGGCGCTTGGAACGAATAACCAAAAGTCATCATCTCCCCGGTCTTTAGGTCAACCTTAGGATGCGCGGTAAAACCGTGGTTTAGCTTGCCATCAAAGTCAGTTGTGCCTTCCGTCTCAAGGCCAGGCAGCCTAATCACTGTTGGTTGCGACGGCTCATGCAGCGCATAGAGCGTGTTGTTGTGATAGGCAAATGCAGTATTGGCCAGGTTCTTATTACTCGGCGATCCGGCAGGCACGCGCGAGGGCGTGGGATCCATCATAGAGTTCATGCCTTTGTAGACCCAATCACCGCGTTCCTGCTCAAGCTTATAGCCGTCGGTTTGAACAAAGCGATTGCGGTAGCGCGCAGCCCCTTGCGCAAACTCAATCGCGTGAATCATGCCATCGCCATCAAAGGTGTGATACGCCTCCTCGCTGAAAATGTGCACCGGATTAGGGCCAACCCGCAGAAAATGCCCCGCTAGGTCTTTGGGAATACTACCTTCGACCTGCATATCTTGAGCATCGCGTTCTTGCGCAACCGGGCT
Source organism: Halioglobus sp. (assembly GCA_965262875.1). Classification (GTDB taxonomy): domain Bacteria; phylum Pseudomonadota; class Gammaproteobacteria; order Pseudomonadales; family Halieaceae; genus JBALVT01. The sequence continues at coordinate 397,330 of OZ253569.1, read as the reverse complement.
AAAATTGCCATCAAGGAAAAAGTTTACCGTCTCGGTGGGTTGTGCCTGGGCCATGGTGATGCTCCGCGTCATGATTACTGTGTCTGAGTGGAATTATTGTTCCATTTGCATCAAATCTACTATGAACGGCCGGCCCCTCGCAATAGCTTGTCGCCGTTCAGGCGTCAGTCACGCGATGGTATTCAACGATTCAATGACGATTCGATAAAACCCTGACTGACTCTCAATCAGCGAAAGGTACCGCCTGACCCTGTAACTTGAAACCGCGTCCTCACAGACGTTGAACAAAGTACCAAAGAGCTTGTCAAATCAACTCGAATTGCCATCTCTTTGAATACTCAGGTACACCCAATGCAACGATGGACCCGATTGACAGCAGCGCTTGCACTGACCAGTGCTTGCATCGGTAACGTGGCTGCCGAACAAGCAGACGATGCAGCGATGCCTTTGTATAAACCCTCATCTAACAGCCCGGTAGCGGTGAATATTCTCAGCCCGGGCTACGGTGCCAGTCGGCAAGCGCCCAATGCGATTTCTCTTGGAGTCATAGCGCCCGACTTCACGCTGCCACGTGCAGGTGGAGGGCGGGTATCGTTAGCGCAAGAACTATCCAAAGGGCCTGCGGCCATCATCTTCTATCGCGGCCATTGGTGACCCGCCTGCAATTCGCAGCTAGGTGAGTTGCAACATCAAATAGATCGTTTTGAGCGCCGTGGCGTGTCCATTATCGCGCTGTCGGTTGATGAACCGCAGGATTCAGAGCGTATGATCCGCCGCTTGGGTATTTCCTTCGCGCTCGCTAGTGACCCGGAACAAAAGGTAGTAAAAGGCTTCGGAGTTCAAAACCCCCAGACCAACGAGCTTGCACTGCACGCCGTGTATATCGTCGACGAACGCGGCCGGGTGATTTACCGTAAAGTCGCCGGGAGACGCCCTGTATCGGCCGAGTTGATCGACGCCATAGATGCGCACCGCGGTGTTTACCCGCGCAACGATCAACTTGAGGAACTGCCAGAGCGTCGAGTGGCGTACCCCTCCAATAATTTCCAAACCCTAATTGAAATGTCAAATGCACGCGAGCTACCAAGCACCGTACCTGCAGCGAATCTCGCGGAGGTAGTGGCAAGCATGCGTGCAGGCGGCGGTGACGATACCCTGATCGCTTATCGTGCGTTCATTAAAGGATCTCAGGGCGTGCCTCAAGCCGACCTATTGAAAACAGCAGCCTGGTTATCAAGACAACGTTTTATTGCTGACATACCTGCAGCGACAAAGGCTGGCCTGGATCTTCAAAAACGGTTGCGGCGCGTTGCCGAGCTAGAGGCACAAAGTGCGACCGCGCAAGCGGGCAATGCTGAAAACGCAGATACCTTGCTACATACTCTAGCAGCCGCGCGCGGTGGTCTGTCAAAGGCACGGGCAACCGTCACCAACAACGCTGGAGTTTGGCAGCTGCGGTATGCACAGGGATCACTTCGGGGTTATCGTGAAGTGGCCTTTGAGACGCAGGCCGTATCTGACCAGCAATAAAGTCATCTACTGGGGAGGTATGTGTAGGTATTTCTAGACCGATTCTAACAATTTGGGGCACCGACTTGCCTATAACCCAATGCGGAGTAGTGGGCGGTGACGGAATATCAAGCAGCGATAGGCTTGGCTTTATCTATTCGAGCTCGTCGCTTCGCTGTATTCAGCGCCTTCCAAAGCTCATTGCGCTGCTGCAGGTTTAGCCAGAAATCAGCCGAGTTGCCGAAGGTCCGTCTGCGACAGCTTTCAGTCATCATTTATTCTCTCAGCTTTCGCTTTCCCCGGCGCACCCGCCTGAGCAATTGCCTGGGCGATGTAGAGTGGGATTGGGCCACCCACACCCTCTTCCCCCAAGCCCTGGGGTTCGTTCTGAGAAAGTATCAGACCCACCTGACCGGTTGATGGACTGACAAAAAAAGTAGTGCCGTAATAGCCAGACCAATAGTAATCCCCGGTACTGCTAGGAATCTTGGCAAGCTCTCCATCGGCAGTAACAGCCATACCCAGCCCCCAGCCAATACCTTCTAAACCCATTGAGCCGAGAACACCATCGGGCATGTGCAGCTTGGTCATTTCTGCAATGGTTGCCGATTGCAGCAGGCGCGCGCCCTGGTATTCGCCGCCATTGAATAACATCAAGGCGAAACGCATATAGTCTTCGGCTGTGGAAATCAGGCCACTGCCGCTAGGATATCGATGCGCTCAGCCAAGGTTTCCGGTCCATCTCGGTAGATCGTGTTTTCTTCCCAGTGCTTGTACAAGTCGCTGGGGTCGGGCTCTATGCCTGGGCCGATGCCTGAGGAGAACATCAACAAGTGTCGCACCAATAGCTGGTTTTCTGGCTCGCGCACATCGAATCCCCCCTCCCCATTGCGCTCCTGGCTGGTGGCCACTTGCAAGCCGCTGAAGGCTGGGATGTATTGAGCGACAGGGGCATTCAGATCCAGAGTGCCCTCCTCAACAAGCATCATTGCCGCCACCACCGTTACCGGCTTGGTCATAGAGGCGAACCGCATCGGCGTATCCGGCGCCATGGGTATTCCAGCTTCAATATTCGCCCATCCCGAAGCGGTGGCGTGAACCGGATGACCATCCTGGGCAAACACCGCTACGAAACCGGAGCGATCACCTTTCCACACCATGCCGCGGAAAAACGCATCCATTGCGGCACGGCTAAGCCATGAAAGCCCTTCAGCAGGCGGCGCATCGTTATTCGCCGGTGGCACGTTTAATTCCAGAGATTTACCGCTACAAGCCGTTAGGAGTGCGATAACTAGAGGTATTGCCAGGATTTTTCTACACATATTGATTTATCCGTTAGTCATAGCAATAAAAAGCGCACTTATCCTGAGGTCTCTATAATGCTCAGCCCCGATCAGGTGCCTTCCAACTTCGTCGATGACGTATTCGTCAAATTTAGTGAAGCTATTGCTTGAGACTTGAGACTTGAGATTGGATTCCCCCGATCTCAAAAAGTTATTTTGTCGATACCGTGTCAATTATTCCGCGAAGGCCGGCTTTACCTCAGCCTGTGCTCGCCATTCTTTCCCATACAGCTTACGAAACATTTCCGGCCTGTCCACAGAGCCTTTAGCAACTCCACCTGTCCATAAGTTGTATTCCGGTTTCGAATATTGAGCAAAGAAATCAGTCAGTTTTTTATCGAGTTCAGCGATGGCTTTAGCGTAGTGTGGATCTTCGTAAACGTTGGTGTTTTGCTGTGGATCACGTTTCATATCATACAATTCATGTTCGCCTGTCGTACGCAGACGCTTCCAATAGGAGTAGTGCGCCGTACGAATGACCCGGGTTTCTTCCTGCTCAAAGAACACCGCATCTTGCCATTCAACTTTCTTCCCCTGTAACAGAGGTAGGAAACTCCTACCGGGACTATCTTCGAAATCAACATCAGTAAAACCAAGGTAGTCGAGCAATGTCACCGGCAGATCATATTGACCGATTAAGGCCTGGCTTTCCTGCCCGGCTGCGATGCGCCCTGGCTGTCGGATAATTAAGGGCACATTCATGGCTGTCTCATACATGCTCGCCGGCTTAGTAACAATAGTGTGTTGCCAGAGACCATGCTGGCCATAGAAATTCCCCTGATCGGAAGAGAAGATCACCAGTGTGTTTTCGTCCAGACCCTTGCTGGCCAGCGCAGCTAGTACTTTGCCGACGCCATCATCTACCAAGGTGTTTTGAGAGGCGACGTTGGCCATCGTTTCCGGGTCATTGTGCATGGCCGCACCCTGGCGCAATTTGTTAATAAAAAACGGGCTGGTATTGGCAGAATCGATGAGTTGCGCCACCAGGTTTTTGTTGTAAGCAACACGTGGGAACGAAGGGAACTCTTTACCCACATATTGTTTGTAAAATCGATTGCGAGCGGGCCCCATATTACTGGGCGGATTCGTGTAGGGACCGTCGTAATTCAATTGTAGATAAAACGGCTTCTTGCCATCGTACTGTTCGATATACTCCACCGCTTTGTCGGTAAAAAAATCAACGATGTGCTGATCCTCTACCTTATAAGTTTGTTCATTCTCTATGACAGTGTTGCTCCAGAAGTCGACGGTGTGGCCATCGGTGAAAGTAATCCAGTGCTCATAGCCAATTGAGGATTGCCAGGGTTGCCCCAAGTGCCATTTGCCGATCATCGCCGTCTGGAAGCCGCGATTTTTAAGGGTTAAAGGCAGGGTTCTAAACTCGGCGACGGCCGACCAGGTTTTCGGCCATTCATTCAACATGGCATCATCCAACCAGCTATGAATGCCATGTTGCGAGGGCATCAATCCGGTCATCAGAGTCGCCCTGGTTGGTGAGCACATACCATTGACGGCAAAGGCTTGATTGAACTTGATACCCTCTTTCGCCAATTTATCAATATGCGGTGTTTTTATATCCGGATTGCCATAGGTGCCGAGTAAAGACGCAGCCTGGTTGTCCGACAAAATAAAGAGGATGTTGGGAGGCTTAGCCGCGAAGACGGAGGGCGAGACAATGAACAGGCTGACTAGTATCGCTAACAACTGAGCGTATAAGCAAAGCCGGCTTTTTTTAGACACAATATTCACCGATTTATTTAGGGTCAATTGGCGTGAAGGACATCACCTGCCTTTCGATAGCCTCCGCCACATCCAGGCAATCCATTTCAGTGAATGGTGCGCCTATGATTTGCACAGCCTGGGGCATACCTTCACTGATTCCCACCGGAACAACTGCAGCGGGAAGGCTTAAAGCACTTATAGCCACCGTCATACGCTGAGTGTGAACAATTTTCACAGCATTTTCAGCGGAGGCAAGATCCGCGTCTGTTGCCAACGGCGTTTCAGTACAAATAGGCGCGACGATAAGATCATAGGTTTCAAAAAATGCCAACCACTCTCGCAGTACCTTACGTCGCCGGCCAAAGGCGTTCATATACAGATCCAAAGAAAAATCAGGCACCATTTTTTTGTAGTATTCCAACGCCGTGCGCAGGCGATCGCCACAGAACCCCCCGACAGCGGGTGCCAATTGGCTGGTAGGTTCGCCAATACAAATAATACGCCAAATCTCTGCGGCCTCCTCGATACCCGGTGGTTCCATGACCTCTACTTTATAGCCTGCAGCCTCAAGTAGTTGGCCGGCACGCTCCACACCAGCAGCTACCTGCGGATCAATTCCCTGACCCGCGGGGTTGGTCACCAGGGCGATGGTTTTCTTGTCCGCTTTACTCACTAAAGGTGCTGGCACCCACCAGGGGTCGTGGTAGTTTCGAACTGACATGGCTTGCAAGCCCAACCGCACATCACGCACATGGCGTGCCATCGGACCATCCGTATTCAATAATTGGTGACCGATAGCCGGGTCGCCCTGATCACTGGGGTGCCAGTCGGCAACTCTACCAAAACTCGGTTTAATAGAAGCAATACCACAGGCCTGGGCCGGATGCCGCAGCGAACCACCCAGATCGGTGCCATGTGCTAGTGGACTCATGCCTACTGCCAGTGAGGCGGCAGCGCCACCGCTGGAGCCTCCGGGCGTGCGCGAACGATCCAAGGGGTTATGGGTAACACCAAAAACTTCGTTACCGGTATCCCGTGGAGCAAACCCTGATGATTTTTACCACTAGCGAGAGCCTGGTCGGCCGCATCTGCCTGCTCGAGTGCGGCATCTGCACGTGTTTCAGTGATGGCATTAATGAGCGGGTTAACATCATCAATTCGGTTTAAACAGGCGCTAACCAATTCTCTTGAACTGAAGTCGCGCTTGGCAATTCCTTCGGCCATCTCACAGGCATCAAGCTGCCATAAGTCATTTGACGAGTAGTCATTCATGATCTTTATGTCTATTGGGAGTGAAACAAAACCATAACAGTGATGCCGACTGAACTACAGTGACATTGCCCCGATCAATTAGCAGGTTTACTTGACAGTACCCGCGGTGAACCCCATCCTTCGCAGTTTTCGGAGCTCTCATCGGGCGCACCTTCCCGGTTGACCCTGGCAGGACATGTACTATGTTCAATTTACTCACCAACGCCGACTTGTTCGCACCTCAGGCATGCGGCAAGAAGACTATCCTCACTTGCGCCGACAAGATTGTCTATATAGGTGATGAAACTCCCACTCTCGATACGAAGCTACCCGTGGAATATACCGATTTGGAGGGTGCTTCGGTTGTTCCCGGCCTGGTCGACTGCCATACGCACGTGACTGGCGGGGGCGGCGAATCAGGTCCCGCCAGCAGAGTACCCGCTCCACCACTGAGTCACTTTACCCGAGCGGGTGTCACCTCAGTAGTTGGCGTTTTGGGAACCGACGACCTGACTCGAAATACCCAAACCTTGCTGACACAAACCTATGGTCTGCGCGCCGAGGGCTTATCTGCCTGGTGTTACACCGGCGGCTACCACTTGCCGCTGATGACTCTTACCGGCAGTGCCCGCAGCGATATTGTCAACCTGGACCCCGTCATTGGCATTGGTGAACTCGCGATCAGTGATCATCGCTCCAGCCAACCTACGCTAGACGATATTCTGCGTCTCGCAAGCGAGGCCCATGTGGCTGGTCTGATGACTGGCAAAGCCGGCCTACTGCACTTACATTTGGGAGACGGCGAGCGAGGGCTGGCCTTGGTGAGAGAGGCTCTGGCCCGGAGCGAGTTACCGGCCCGGGTTTTTCATCCCACTCATGTCAATCGTAACAAGACCTTGTTTGAAGAAGCCTGTTCGCTGGTCGCGGAGCAAGGTTGTACGGTTGATCTAACCGCTTTTCCCGGTTCTTGCATAGAACCCGGATGGAGCGCAGCTGAGGCGGTATTACGCTACCGCAAAGCAAACCTCGCGGCGGAGAAACTGACTATTAGTTCAGACGGCGGTGGCTGCCTGCCTACCTTCAATGCGGTGGGTGATATGGAAAGCATGGGCATAGGCAGTTCCCACACGCTGCTGGAAACCATTCGCGCGCTCAATACGGAAGGCTTGAAGCTTAATGAGGCTCTGCCTTACTTTACTGAAAATCCAGCTACACTTATGAGGTTGCCCGGCAAAGGCCGCATAGATGTGGGCATGGATGCAGATTTATTGGTACTGGACGAGGCACTTTCTGTTCGGCATCTGATGATTGGGGGGGGCTGGCACATAAAAGATGGCCAGCAAAACAGATGGGGTAGTTTTGAGAACCACCCCTCCAGCGGTCCGGAGACCGAACACTAGGAAACAGGAACGTTAAGAATGGCTCCATCACCTGTACAACCGGGCAATCAGCGCGGCGTCATCATGCCGATTGGCGGTGCAGAAGAGAAAGGTAACAACCCGGGAATACTCAGCCGCTTTTTGGACATCTGTGGTGGGGACAAGGCAAGAATAGTCATCATTCCCACCGCCTCAATGCTTCCAGATACCGGGTCACTCTACGCAGATTTGTTTCTGGACCTAGGTGCCGAGCGCGCGTTGTTTACCAATATCAATGAGCGAAGTGACTGTGACGACGAGATGCTGCTCGAAGCCATGGACGATGCCACAGGTATTTTTGTGACAGGCGGCAACCAGTTGCGGCTTTCCAGTATCCTGGGAGGGACTCCCGTGGGACAAAAGCTGCGTCGATGCAATGCACAGGGCATACCCATCGCAGGAACGTCGGCCGGTGCGGCTATGATGTCGCAACATATGATCGCCGGTGGCGCCTCCGGGGCCTACCCCAGAGAGGATGGCGTTAACCTTGCACCGGGTATTGGGCTGACAAATACAGCGATCATCGACCAGCATTTTAATCAGCGCAATCGACTCGGGCGCCTACTCACCGCATTGTCATACAATCCGTTTCTTATCGGGATTGGTATTGATGAAGACACGGCTTTTCTCATCGATGGTGACAATCGTGGGGAAGTGGTCGGCAGCGGCGCTGTCACCATTCTCGATGCAAGCCAATTGTCCCACTCCTCCCGCTCCAGTGCGCGAGAAGGCGCTGCGATCAGTCTCGTCGATATACGGCTGCACGTACTGGCTGAAGGTTGTGAATACGATCTGGAATCCCGGATCGCCACTATTAGTGAACAGGAGTAATTCTATGAAGATTCTCTCTACCAATGTTTACATCGGACCAAACACCTGGGCCAGTTTCCCGGTAATAAAACATGTGCTCGATCTGGGCGTGTTGGAAGAATGGCCCTCGGTCGCATTGGGTCCGCAGTTTATCGAAGCGCTTGTCCAGGCCCTGCCTGGTTTCGCTGAACACGGCTGCTCGTACAAGGAAGCCGGCGGTTTTCTCCGTCGCCTCCGTGAAGACGAGGGAACCTGGATGGGCCACATCATGGAGCACTGCGCACTGGAGATACAGAGTGTCGCAGGTTCTGATGTCACCTTTGGGCGAACGCGCTCAACCGGCGAACCACGCCAATACAATATGGTCTACGCGTACCGTCAGCGCGAGGTGGGCCTTGAGGCCGGTGAACTGGCTCTGAAGTTACTACTGCACCTGTTACCTGCTGAGTTACGCGAACAAATCGAATATCGATTCGAAGACGATTTTGACTTTCAGGACGAACTGAAAGATTTCGTGCTGCGTGCGCAAAAAAGAGAATTTGGCCCATCGACCGGCTCACTGGTTAAAGCGGCCGAAGAACGCGGCATTCCCTGGTTGCGTCTCAATCAATATAGCCTGGTCCAATTCGGCCACGGTATTCACCAACAGAGAATACAGGCAACGATTACCAGTGAGACTCGCCACATCGCTGTAGAGATCGCATGTGACAAAGAAGACACTCACCAGTTGCTGAATGATTTAGGTTTGCCAGTACCGCAACAGCGAATGGTGTATAGCGAACGGCGCGCGATAGCCGCCGCTGAGCGTATAGGCTACCCCGTCGTATTAAAACCTTTGAATGCCAATCACGGCCGCGGCGTGTCGATCAACCTGACGACACCCGAGCAGATCTCCGCGGCATTTGAGATGGCATTGGAGCAAGGTACTGGGCGCGCAGTCCTGGTAGAGAGTTTTGTCATCGGGATGGATCATCGCATGTTGGTGGTAGACAAGGAGTTGGTCGCCGTTGCCAAACGTGTCCCCGGCCATGTTATCGGCGATGGTAAAAAAACCATTCAGGAACTGATCGATATTGTGAATGACGACCCAAGGCGCGGTATCGGCCACGAGAAAGTTCTCACAAAACTGGAGTTAGACAATCAGGCAAATCGGCTGCTGGACGAAGCGGAAAAAAGCGCGGACACCGTGCTCGATGATGGGGAAATTTTCTATCTTCGCGCAACCGCCAATCTCTCCACAGGCGGAACCGCTATCGACATGACGGATGTTGTCCACCCCGACAATCGGGAGATGGCGGTTCGCGCCGTCCGTGCCGTTGGGCTGGATGTTGGTGGCGTGGATTTCCTGAGCGACGACATCACTCGCTCTTACAAGGAAATTGGCGGCGCCATTGTCGAGGTTAACGCCGCCCCCGGCTTTCGCATGCATGTGGCTCCAAGTGAGGGCGAGCCCAGAGATGTCGCCGGAAAAGTTATGGACATGCTATTTGGACCCACCGATACGGGGCGCATCCCTATTGCCGCTATTACCGGCACCAACGGCAAAACTACGACCTCGAGAATGCTCGCTCACATTCTAAAGGCGAGCGGACATACGGTCGGCCTGACCTCCACCGACGGCATCCAGATTGATGGCAAAATTTCTGTCAAGGGTGACATGACCGGTCCAAGCTCGGCACAAATTGTGCTGCGGGACCCATCGGTCGATTTCGCAGTAATGGAAACGGCGCGCGGTGGAATACTTCGCGCAGGCCTCGGTTACCAACGCAGCAACGTCGCTGCCTGTCTAAACGTTGATGCAGATCATCTAGGCCTGAAAGGTATCGATACCCTGGAACAGCTGGCCGAGGTCAAACGCGTGGTTGTAGAGACTGCGCAAGACGTTGCTGTACTCAATGCCGATGATATTAATTGTTTGAAAATGGCGGATTACTGTGACGCCAAGCGCATCTGCTATGTGACGCTCAATTCTGACAATGCCCTGGTTCGCGAACACATTCGTGCAGGCGGTATGGCCTGCGTGCTCGAGCGAGGCATCAATGGTGACATGATTACCTTTTACGACAAGGGTTCGCACATGCCACTTCTTTGGTCACATCTGATCCCGGCAACGATGGAGGGAAAGGCGTTGCACAATGTACAAAACGCGATGTTCGCAGCCACAATGGCATTCAGCTTTGGCAAAGAGTTCGATGAAATCAGGCACGGGCTGCGTACGTTTGACACAAGTTTCTTCCAGGCCCCCGGGCGAATGAACGTATTCAACGAACATCCGTTTAAAGTCATTCTGGACTACGCACATAACCCGGCGGCATTCCGGGTGATTGCCGAGATGGTCGATCGAATGGATGTCAACGGCAAAAAGACTGCTGTCGTCTCCATGCCAGGCGATCGTCGTGACGAAGACATTGCAGAGTCGGCGGCGGTTCTCGCTGGTCACTTTGACAGCTACATCTGCAAAGCTGATGACAACCGACGCGGCCGTGGCGAAGACGAAGTCCCACAACTGATGCGTGCACAGCTAATAGAAAACGGCGTGGATGCGCAGTGCATTACCATAATTCCCGAAGAGGAGGCAGCGGTCGAATCCGCATTGCAAGGTTCCGCCGACGGCGATTTGCTGGTGATCTTTGGGGATAGCATTACGCGCTGCTGGAAACAGATAATTTACTTCGGCGGTGATCGGGAAGGCGGCGATGAGGATACCGAATTGGCAGAACCGAGCATCGACTCCTATAGCCCCGGCCTCATGTTGGAAGAGGGGCTGCAAATAATCAGCGACGATCGCGGCGTCAGGCTGGCAAGGGACGAAGAAGGGGACGACTGACCCTTTCGGCAGCTGAGATCATGCTTATGCGCCCCACCGTAGAAGAACTGGAAGAGGCACTCGACATCCCTTTCCCAGCCAGTGACGAGCTGTTTATGGAAGACAGCCGCCGGCTGACCGGACCCGGACTGATGTGGGCGCGCCCGGGGGCCATCGTCGAGGTCGTGGCCAAAGGTTATGCTCCGGAAGCCATTGAAGCCGCCTGGCATCGCCACTCGAGGTCATTAATGGATGCTTTGGGTTGGCGCTCTGAACGCTCTGTGGCGCGCCCGCATGAGGAGGGCCTCAACCTGGCCATCTCCGCTCCGATGGACCAGTTGTACTCGGCGATATTTGTCGCCCAGGCTGCATGGCATTACACAGTCAGCGAAATACTGCAGACCCAGGAAATGCCAATGCGGGAAATGCTGGCGGATCTGCAGGCCGTGATGAACAGCGAAGCCAATGCGGAATTGATCGCACTGCAACAGGCGGCTGCCGAGCACGAGGTCGACTTCATTTCCGACGATGACGAGCTATCTCTCGGTCATGGCTGTGGATCCAGAACCTGGCCGGTTGACGCCCTACCACAGGCCGACCAGGTGGATTGGGAGGCGTTGCACGATGTGCCAGTGGCCATGATCACAGGCACCAACGGCAAGTCCACCTGTGTGCGCCTTGCTTGTGCCGTCGCCAAAGCGGCAGATAAGATTGCGGGCATCACTTCCACCGATTTCGTCAGAGTGGGTGAGGATATTCTTGAATATGGAGACTACTCCGGCCCCGGCGGCGCACGTATGTTGCTGCGTGACCGCCGCCTTGAATTGGCATTCCTGGAAGTGGCAAGAGGTGGTATTTTGCGCCGTGGCCTCGCCCTGCAAAGAGCCCAGGCGGCGTTAATCACCAATGTCGCTGCGGATCACCTCGGACAATACGGTATCAATACGGTCGCCGCGTTAACTGAGGTTAAGTTTTCAGTATTTCGAACCCTGGCTCCCGGTGGCGTTATGGTGTTGAACGCTGACGATGCGGGCCTTGTCGTTCACGCCAACAAACTGGCTGGGGAAGTTGCAGAGCAAGAGAAAACCATTTGCTGGTTCAGCCTCTATAGAGACAATCCCTGTATCGTTGATGCCTTATCAGCGGGACAGCCCTGTGGTTGGTTACAGAGCGGCCATTTGTTCTTTTATGACGGGAAGCAGGAACACGACGTGATTGCCGTCACCGATATTCCGATCACCATGAATGGCGCCGCTACCTACAATGTGCAGAACGCCCTCGGCGTCATGTGTCTCACAATAGCTTTCAAACTTCCTCTGAATAGTGTCCGGGAAGGACTTAGTAGCTTTCAGAGTAGCCCGGAGGACAATCCCGGGCGTTGTAATGAATTTTCGGTGGGAGGGGCAAGAGTATTTGTAGACTTCGCCCACAACCCACACAGTATTGCAGCCGTCGCAGACACGATGAAGAACATTCCGGCCAAGCGCAGAATACTCATGCTGGGCCACGCCGGGGATCGCACCGAGCAGGAGATTTGCGAACTGGCCCAGGGTGCACTCACCTTGAGCCCTGAGTACGTCGTGATTGCAGAATTACCTGACTATTTGCGGGGACGTAAAGCGGGAGAGGTCAGCACCATAATCTCCCGAGAGTGTCTGCGTCTGGGCCTTGCGGAGCAGCAATTGATCCTGTGCGAAAATCCTCTGGCGGGTGCCCAGCGCATACTGGAGCTTCTACAGCCGGATGATTTGGCATTGCTGCTGGCATTGTCGCATCGCGATGAGGTTATTGAGCTTCTGGCAGAAGCGGCGTCTCAGGGGTAGTAATCCCCAGCCTCCGTATATTGTGCACGAATCCACTGTGCCATGAAGTATCACATCTGTTGCTTATTTATACGATATATAACGATAGACTAGTATCTGGCCACAGCGGTGACGAATCCTGCGTTTGATGTCATTATGCTGGGCGTGGCGCATGACTACGAAAAGATCAAGACCGCACCTGAAGTTATCGCGGGTGCCGAGGTTATACGGCAATACGGAAGAGCCAAGAAAGCTAGCAAAGACGTGACGACCTGGATAAGAAATCGTGGCTGGGACGCGTTCGCAAATACCGGTCCCATGGCGGGCCCCATGGTAATGATTCCTCCAGCCATTGAGTGCGGTTTTGGTGAACTCGGCAAGCATGGCTCCATCATTAACAACGAATACGGCTCTTCATTCAGGCTTTCGTGCGTACTCACTAATGTGCCATTGGTTCCAACACCTCGCCAGAGTTATGGCGTGGATGATTTTTGCAGCCGATGCCAGGTCTGTGACAATGCTTGTCCACCCGAGGCTATTGGCCCCGAAAAGGTCTCGGTCCGAGGGCAGGAAAAATGGTATGTGGACTTCGACAAATGCATCCCGTTTTTTAATTAAAATTACGGTTGCTCTATATGCATTTCCATCTGTCCGTGGAGTATTCCCGGCTGCGGCCCAAGAATTGTGGAACAACTCCTGCGACGAAAAGAAAAACTAAAATAATTAGAGTAAGAAAACTCTCTTGCCCATGTATGTTCAATTACTGCAATGAATAATCAATCACCGCCCCTTTTCCACGGTGTAGTACTGGTCACCAGCGCTACCATCGGTGCTGGCATTTTTTCCCTGCCGGTTGTCTCGGCGGGCATGTGGTTTCCCTGGGCTGTTGCCTGTCTGTTTGCGGTATGGTTGCTCAGCTATCTGGGTGCTTTATTTTTGTTGGAAGCCACTCTGGTATATCCGCGCGGTGCTAGTTTTTATACCGTTGTTAAAGGAACATTGGGTGCCAAATGGAATCTGGCAAATTCTATCGGCCAGGCTTTTCTGATGTACATCTTGCTCTACGCGTATATCAGTGCCGGCGGTAATATTGTCAATCACACTCTGTCCTCTATCACAGGTGGCGAAAGCCCAATACCACAAAATGTTTCAAGCGTATTGTTCGCTACTTTTTTTGCCACACTGACCTGGTTTGGCACGACCTTGGTGAGCCGTCTTTGCACTGTACTGATGATGGGAATGGCCGCGAGCTACCTAGTCGACCCTGGAAAACGCTTAACATGTTGATTGTATTAGATAATACTGGGTATTTGTGAGATAATTTCGACCAGTTTCAAGCCTATTTGGCACTTAATCCGGTCGAAACAAAGGTGGCTCTCGATGAAAGATTCTTCCCCCGATCACCATCAAATGAGTTTTATGGCTGCTGGGTTGATGGATCAACTCAATCCGAAACACCCTCTGTTACATCTTGCGCGAACCATACCCTGGGACTTTTTTGAATCGGAGTTCGCTCCCTTGTATGCGGCAACTGGCAGGCCTGCCAAACCCGTACGCTTGATGGTGGGTTTATCTATTCTCAAGCATATGGAAAATGTCAGCGACGAGGTTATCGTGCAACACTGGGTACAAAACCCGTATTACCAGGCATTTTGCGGGGAGGTTGAATTCCAGTGGTCATTCCCTTGTGACCCATCCGATCTGGTGTACTTCCGCAAGCGAGTCGGCGAAAAGGGATTTGAAAAAATATTGGCATCCTCTATCACCATTCATGGTGAGAAAGCGGTCGAAGAGGAAGTCTGTATTGACACCACAGTACAGGAAAAAAACATCACCTTTCCCACCGATGCAAAGTTGTACCGAAAGATTATTGTTCGTTGCCTGAAATTGGCCAGGAAAGAAGGGATAACACTTCGCCGCAGTTATGCCAAGGAAATTAAGCAAAGAAAACTGGAATGTCGTTTTGCGGGACATCCCAGGAACCGTGCCAAGGCCCGCAAAGCCGTTAAGCGGCTAAAGACCATTGCCGGTCGTTTAGTGCGGGAATTGGAGCGTAAACTGCCACTCGACATTCTGGAAAAGCTGGCAGAGGACTTTGCACTATTCCATCGTGGACTGAACCAGAAGCGAGGGGATACGAACAAGCTGTACAGCTTGCACGAACCCCATGTCTACTGCATGAGTAAAGGCAAAGAGCATAAGCGCTATGAATTTGGCACCAAGGTTTCTATCACGACAACTCGGGATTCAAAAATCATTGTTGGTGCCATGGCCTTTGATACGAACAAATTTGATGGTCATACGCTGCCGGAGGTGCTGTTGCAATTGAAGCGGCTTAACAAACTGAAACCGGCCGTTGGCTTATGTGATCGGGGTTACAAAGGGAAGAAAAAGATCAATGACACGCGGATCATAATGCCCAGCACAGGTACTCGGGATACGGATAGTGCCTACCAGGTGCTGATGCGGAAACGGTTTAGAAAGCGGGCTGGCATAGAGCCGGTGATCGGCCACCTGAAGTCGGATCATCGATTGAACAAAAGTTATCTCAAAGGATTTGAAGGCGACCAGATTAACGTACTGATGGCAGCCGCGGCGTTTAATTTTAGGAAGTGGATGAGATTGTTTTTATTGGCCCCGAAAACGGCTTCCTTATGGAGTCGTTTAACGCAGTTTATTATCAAGCCACGGCATTACGGCGATGCCGTGATGGCCAATTAGGCTTTTTCAGGGTCGACTACCTAATGTTTAATTCGGGTCTGGTGCTGCATGTGGAGTTTTCCAAACTGTTGAATGCACAAGTGCAGGGAGAAAACTATAGCCAGTATGTTTGGGCTGCGTTGCCCTATTTTCTGACCTCGTTTGGATTTGCCGGGCTGGTCCCTTCCCTGGTGAAATATTACGGACGAGAGCCCAAGACCGTCCATCGCTGTGTGCTCTATGGCACCGGGATTACACTCGGGCTTTATCTGATCTGGACCCTGGTGGCCTTTGGTACGCTATCACGCAACTCGTTGATACCGGTTATTGCTGCAGGCGGCAATATTGGAGATCTGATTGTCGGCTTCCAGGGCGTGGCTAAAGCCAGCAGCCAAAACATGAGCGTGCTGCTGAACTTGTTTTCCAATTTCGCCGTAACCTCTTCCATCTCGGCGATCGGCCTTTGCATGTTTGATTATATCGCCGATGCCTTTGGCTTTGAGGATGACGCAAGGGGACGGCTGAAATGCGTGTTGATTTCATTCGGACCACCGGCACTGGTCTGCCTGTTCTTTCCACACGGATTCATTGTGGCCATTGGCTACGCAGGCCTTGTCATGATTTTCGGCTATTTTGTCGTACCTGTGCGGCTAGTGCTTAAGGTACGTTCGGACCGGCTTGAAACCCCGTTCCGAGTTTGGGGAGGCAAACCGGTTGTCTACGGGGTACTAATGTTCAGCCTTCTTATTGGTGTGTTCGAGGTGATGTCGATGTTCGATGCACTTCCTGTTTTTAGATAGCTATGCGGCTCGTAGCCCCCCTTTTAAAAAAAGGGTTCTTCCGAGTTTCCTATGGGTAAAAGCCAAACAATGGTCAAGAATGTGGTACAAGAGTCTTTTTTTTTATGGAGATATTCAAATGAAAGATACCGCGTTGTTTACTCAACTTTTGGGGCTTAGCGACCCATGGAAAATCACGGCTATTACCCCGGATCTGACCGACAAATCAATTACCCTCCAGATAGATTGGCCAAAGGGAACGAAAGGCGCGTGTAGTGTCTGCCATGCCCTTTGTTCGGTTTACGACCATCGTGAGCAACGCACATGGCGACACCTTGATACGATGCAGTTCAAGACGCAGTTAGTTGCTCAGGTTCCGCGTATTCATTGTAAAGCGCATGGAATCAAAAGCCTGAAAGTACCGTGGGCAGATACGCAGGCACGCTTTACGCATTTATTTGAGCGTTTCGCTATTGATGTGCTGTCGGCTGCCAGCAACAAGACACAGGCCGCAAAACTACTTGGTCTGTCGTGGGATGAGGTGCATCATATTCAATCCCGAGCAGTGAAAAGAGGGATGGACAGACGCTCTGTTGAGGAAGTGAAACACCTTGGCATCGATGAAAAAAGTTTTCGCAAGGGGCAATCCTATGCCAGCCTGCTGTACGATTTGAATGCGTCCAGAGTGCTTGAGGTCGTGGCAGATAGAACGACGGAATCGGCAACTGCATTGCTGTCCACGCTTCCAGAACAGCAGCGTAATGAAGTAGCTGCTGTTGCCGTGGATATGTGGGTTCCATTTATGACGGCAGTTGAGGCGACTTTACCGAACGCCGCCATTGTTCACGACAAGTTTCATATCGTCAGTTATCTTACAAAAATGGTTGACCAAGTCAGGCGCAAAGAAAATAAAACATTAAGAGCCGCCGGTATCAATGACCTGGTCGGGTCTCGCTATACCTGGTTACGCAATCCCGACAACTGGAGTGAAAAAGATGAAGCCACTTTTTATGGCCTTCAATCAAAGGGGTTGAAGGTTGCCCGAGCCTAGGCAATCAAAGAGACGCTGCTTGACCTGTGGACTTACAGCTACGATAAACCAGCCCGGGCGTTCTTTAAGAAATGGTACTGGTGGGCGACACATTCACGTCTAAAGCCGGTCATATCAGTCGCCAAGATGCTAAAGAAACATCTCGACAACATAATGACTTACTTGAAACATCGCATCACCAATGCGACCGCAGAAGGATTTAATTCAAAGATTCAGACAATAAAATCGGCTGCCCGAGGATTTAGAAACTTCGAAAACTATCGAGTTTCAATTCTGTTCCACTGTGGAAAACTCAACCTCTACCCACAGGATTCCCAGTAGAACCAAAAAAAGGGGGGGTTATCACGCACGCCTTGCTAATCCTCCAGTGCAAATCTCATTCTAGTCATCATATCCACCTGTCCCTGCGGAACGTCGTCGATAACCGGCACCTTGTACCTCCACTTTTCCAGGGCTCGGATCGCTGCCCGTTCGAACAAGCCCTGGGGCTGTGCATCGATGATGCGGATATTGGTGGTCGAGCCGGTTACGGCAATATCGAAGACCAGATCCACGTGGCCCTCGATACCTTTAGTTAGGGGGCGCGACGGATAGACTGGCTGGGGCTTCAAGTAGGCGACGATACCCCCTGTTAGCGCCACAGTAAACCCGCAGTTATTTGCCGTAGAATAAAAGAACGACAAAGAGGCGACAGTGATTCGGCTTAACTCCAATCGATTACAGGCTAGAACGGCAGCTCATGATTTACCTCGACACTGTCTGTGTACTCTTGTTGCTCAATCCGGATCTCCTCGTACAGTTGCGCAATCTCATCACCATAGTGATCCCACAGTACCGATCTCAGGTCGCCGAGCAGCTGATAAATGCAATCGGCTTGTTCAGCCGTCCAGTAGGTTGTGATTTTTAAGGTTTTCATTTAGCCTTTCCTCGCTTTTTGGTCTCGCGCCGCTTCGACGCACACTCCTGCGCTTCCTTCATGCGGTACGACTCACCCTCAATGGCGATGACCTCGCTGTGATGGACTAAACGGTCAATCAGGGAGACCACACACGCGGCATTGGGGAACACGTCATTCCACTCGCCAAACGGACGGTTCGTTGTCACCAAAGTTGAACATTTCTCATAGCGCCGGTTGATGATTTCAAACAGCAAGTCAGCATGACGATTGCTGTAGGAGAGGTAGCCCACTTCATCAATTACCAGCAAGGCGGGCCTGGCGTAGTGTTTCAATCGACGCTGCAGGGCATTGGCGCCATCCTGACCTGCCAGGTCGTTGAGCATCGCCGCTGCGGTGGTAAACAGCGCCGTATAGCCGTGCATGACAGCGTTATACCCCAGGTTCTGGGCGATCATCGATTTGCCCACGCCGTTGCTGCCCAGCAGGATAATATTGCTGGCCGTGTCCATAAAACCCAGTTGCATCAGGGCATGAATCGCTTGTGGGTCGATAGCGCTTGGCCACTGCCAGTCAAACTCACTCATCGGTTTGAACCGGCCCAGCCTGGCGCTGCTCAGGCGCCGTTCGAGTGAGCGCTGTTTGCGCTCGGCAAGCTCCCAGGCGATGAGCTGTGCCCGCCAGGGGTATTGCTCGTCGGTGATCTCGCCCCAGTGCGCCAGCACGCCGTGGAGCTTCAGTTCAAGTGCCTGCTGTTTGAGTTGCTCGATATCAATCATCGGTATCATCTCCTGTCTCGCTTCGGGTGCCATTGAGCTTGTCGTAATCGGCAAGCCGAGCCAGCTTGACGCTGTAGTGTTTGACCTTCGCCGGCACGGCGACAGCAAGCGGTGGCGGCAGGTGCTGTTCATCACGGCGGCGCTCAAGAACGTGCTGCACCGCCTCCGGGTAGGGTGATTGCCGATCAAGTGCTTCACCCAGAGCTACATGCAGCTCGTCCCGCCCATAATCATCAAGCAGTTGATTGAGTAACCGGACCGTGGTTTTAATGACATGTCCACGCTGTGCCGATTGCTGCAGCAGCGTCTGGGCGTGCGCCGAAGCATGGCTCAGGCGATCCTGACCCCGGTGTAGTTTGGCGTGGGTTTTCTCCAGCCATAGGGCATTGATATGCGCCTCCTGTTCGATTTGCTCCCCTTTGCCAAAGCTGCGCTGATGCTCAGCAATGCATTGATCGCCCTCCACTATCTGGAGCCGCTCCAGGTCAGCGCTCACGCTCAATGGCTTGTGCACGTATTGATGGGGAATGGAGTAATCATTGAGATCGAAGCGAACATAAGGGGTTTTGGCGGCCCGCCCGGGCTGTCTCTCATGGGTATCAAAGGGATTATCCGGCAAACTCACCTGCTCCTGTAAGAAGGCTTCCCTGACCGTCAACGTACGCTCTTCAGGGCAAGCCCGATCAGCACTCACACCCTGGCACCAGTGCTCAGCTTGCGCATTGAGTTCGGCCAGTGTTTGCCAGTGACGAGCGGCAAAGAAATTATCGCGAATATAGCGAATCGCTCTTTCTACCCGGCCCTTTTCATTGCCCCGGGCCACCGCCACCGGGCGTGGTTCGAAGCGATAGTGGGCTGACAAGGCCAGCAAGGTGGGGTGGAAGCGGATGGCGTCACCGTGGCGCTCCAATACGGCCGATTTAAGGTTGTCGTACAGCAGCACCTTTGGCAATCCTTGCCAGGCCTCGAATGCCGCTACATGGCCGCGTAAAAAGTGCTCCATTTGCTGGTTGAGATAAAAGCGCAAGAAGATCTGTCGCGACCAGCTCAGCACCATCACAAACGCCATTAACGGCCGCCGGGCCTTGCCGATCTGAATATGCCCGAACGAACCCCAGTCAACCTGGGCTTGCTCACCGGGCAGGGTTTTTAGGCGTAAATACGCCTCGGACAGCTTGCGCGGCCGCAGTTCACTGATACGCTGGCGAAACTGGCTGGGGCCACCGGGGTATCCCCGCAGGCGGGCCATTTCATACAAGCGGGCCGCCGTGAGTGTGGGAAACTCCCGCAGGGTGTCGATGACAAAGGGCAGATAGGGGTCGATGATCGACGCACGGCGAGTGCGCTCCACCTTGGGCAGGCCAGCCTGTGCCAGTACCCGATCAACCACTGAGTGGTGAATGCCAAGCTGGGTCGCAATGGTGCCCGTTCGCCACTTCTCAACAAAATGGTAGCGCAGTATTTTTGCTTCAGTTTCTTTGCCGATGGCCATGACTGCCCTCCGATTGATGACTCCTGTCCAGCCGCTGCACTAATGTCGCCGGAATCTGCGCCTGAACTGACTGCTCTGCAGAAAATCACTGCGCAAAAAGGGACCGCAGACCGCGCCACAGTGATGGCAGCGCACGGTGGCGTCAGTTTTACCCGGCATATCGGCCCTTTTGATCTCATCAGGCACGGTTTGCAGTAGATCACGGAGTATTATTGCCAGAGAACGGTGATGCGTTACTTTTTGTTGTTGCCGTTCTCGATAACGCTGTTGGCGAGCGGCATTATTCATGCGACCCGGGCGAGTGGCCTGGTACTTCGCTCTGGCTCGTTTAATGGATTCCTTTCTGGCTTCCTGGCTGCAACCATCGGTGCAATACCGCTGGCCGCGATCACAGTGGGTACAGACGATGACCTGGGCGTAGCAGCGACAACAGTGGTAGAGACGGCTGGATGATGGCATCGACACAAAGGTCGATGAGGGCTGGATTTATTCCCATTATGTGCAACACTTAACGGGTCGTGCACCTGCACGGTTTTTTTGGGTATGGCGCCAGCGTTGACCGTCAAATCTGTGGTGGCGTCATACCGTTCTCAGCGACACTTATTCTTATAGTCCCTACGCTTGAATCGTGCCTGCTTATTGGTCGCTCTTGAGTGTGACTGGGCCGCAGTTCTACCGCGCCGATTCTAATACGCCGAGATCCGTCTATTTCAAAATTCGGCAAATAGCTGCGGTTTTGGAGTGGCGTCTACACCCCCACCTCCAACCCCTATCTCAATACCTGTATCACCTGGCGGAAGCACTGTTTCGTCAAACCATGTCAGATCACTGTCCTCGAGGCTGATTGTACTTCGCGTCACCTGTTGCCTGGGTGGGAAGATCGGATTGACCGGCCTTACCAGAGGATTTTCTTTAATGATTACCGGCAGTTCGGGGTCTGGCCTGACAAGCTCCGCAATAACGACTGGCTCATCGTCGATGGGAATTACATCGCTTGCAATCAAACTGTGCATAAGCGATATCAGTAGCGCTGTAACCAACGCTGCCGGCAGCGCGCCAAAGGTAATCGGGAGAATGGAGGAATAATGTCTATCTGCGTAATTGTTCATAACGTACTCCTGGTTTTTTTGACAAAAGGGTGCCCTTAAGTCGGGCATCACTCATTTGTGGAAATTACTTGGGTGTGGCAGTGAAGCGAACAGCGTTGACTAGGGCGGAGGGATCGTGGGCTTTTCTTGTCCTTTGTATTTGGGTGGTTTCTCGGCCTCGGGCGGCCGGAGCGGATGTCGAGGGCCGGGGTGCAACGCCGCCATTACTGACTCGTCAAACTGCAAGGCCTCCAGCGGGGCTATTGCTGCCGCGCTTTCCTTCTTTTGATTCGCACTTCCCCAGATTAGTTCGGGGATTTCCGGACGGTTGCCGAGCTGCATGGCGGCATAGCGAGGTGCTGATACACCAGTTGCGAGAACCCGGTCATCGCAAGCCTGCTCCATCGACAGAGAGAGCTGACGCATCAGTTGACGGATACCCGGCACTGGCCAGTAAAGTGCGTGCACGCAGCGTGCAAGCAGATGTCCCATCCAGTCCGCCCGTTCGATGTGCGTCAGCTCGTGCTGCAGAACCATCGACAGGTCCTGCGTGTCCCAATCAGTGGCACCCCGGGGAAGCAGTACCCGTGGCTTCATCGCGCCCCAGGTCAGGGGTGTCCGAATCTCGCTGCTAACTTTCACCTGGACATCTGCACACGCGTGATCGAGATCCGGCAGCAGGTCCGAAGCGGGGCCTATGGAAAGTGCACGGCCGCTCAGCATCGCCGTGCTCACAACGTCTAAGCACAGCCTCGCGAACAGGAACAAAGTAACACCCAGGTAGATTGGCACCAGCACCACACCACCATTCCTAAACCAGACGCTTGTTATTTCAGGCGCCCGCCAGCACGACATTTGAAATGTCGATTGGAACGGTTTTTGCCCAGTTGAATGGTCCATTCACATCGCCATAATCCGCGATCAGTGACTCTCATTGTTGGACACCAAATTTGTACTATATACTCCATCAAAATCGTTCGTACTTGCCAGGAAGCAGGAACCCGTCACCTGCAGGATTTCTGGTAATCAAACCCGGATTGAGATCGGCCACCGTATATATACTGGAGCCACAATGATCACACGCAGATTCTATTCTCTCCTTACCTCTATTCCCGCAGCGCTGATGCTGATCGCAAGCCTGCAAGCCAATCCGGCTTCGGCCCAGCTGCTTATCAGCGGTGTTTTTGACGGTCCGCTGTCGGGCGGTTTGCCAAAGGCGATCGAGGTTTACGTTGTCGCAAATATAGCCGATTTAAGTAGCTGCGAACTCGGTTCGGCCAATAACGGTGGTGGTAGCGACGGAGAGGAATTCACGTTCCCGGCGGTAGCTGCGAACGAGGGCGACTTCATCCACATTGCTTCGGAGGTGCCAGGATTTACTGCTTTTTTTGGTTTCGCCCCCGACTATACTGACAGCGCAGCGAACATCAACGGTGACGACGCCATCGAGTTGTTCTGTGGTGGTGTCGTGGTTGATGTGCTCGGCGATATTAATGTCGATGGCAACGGGGAGCCGTGGGAATACCTGGATGGCTGGGCCTATCGTGCCAATGAGACGGGGCCGGACGGTTCAACTTTTGCGCTCGGCAATTGGACTTTCAGTGGTGCGAATGCACTGGATGGTGAAACCACGAACGGCACAGCGACGACCCCCTTCCCAATTGGAACCTACGCCCTGTCAGACGAAGATGTGCCACCTGTTGTCCGCAGCACTTCGCCGGTCAATGGCGCCGACGATGTTACCGAAAATGCAAACATTGAAATAACCTTCAGCGAACCGGTCACAGTAAACGGCAAATGGTTTGACATCACTTGCAATAATAGCGGAGCCCACACCGGCATAGTGAGCAGTGGTGATAACACAACTTATCTCATTGATCCCGACGCAGGTTTTGTTGCCGGCGATAATTGCACCGTGACGGTGTTCGCCGCCCAGGTGGAGGATCAAGACCTGTCTCCGGACAATATGGCGGGGGACTTCCAGTTCAGTTTTGAAGTGCCGTTGCCGCCACAGTTGGTATTCATACACGATGTGCAGGGCTCCGGTCTCAGCACTCCCCTGAACGGACAGACACTCTTTGTCGAAGGTATCGTAACCGGTGACTTCCAGGATGGAGATGCCGACGAGCAGAGCAATTTGCGCGGCTTCTATGTTCAGGAGGAAGATGCTGATACGGATGCAGACCCGGCCACCTCGGAAGGCATCTTCGTTTTCGCCGGATCAATAGCGTTGGATGTTAACGTCGGTGACCAGGTGCGGGTCACCGGCACCGCGACGGAATTTTTCGGCGAAACCCAAATTTCGGCCAGCTCTGTTGAGATCCTTGGCACCGGTTCGGTCAGTGTAACTGCCGTTTCCCTACCGGCTGCCCGCGCCATTTTCGTCAATAATGAGTACATCCCCGACCTGGAACAATACGAAGGCATGTGGGTCACGTTCCCTGATTTGCTAAGCGTGACGGAGCTGTTCAATCTCGATCGCTTCGGCGAATTGCTGCTGGCCCAGGGCGGACGATTCGAGCAATTCACCAATAACAACGCGCCTGATGCCGCCGGTTTGACTGCTCACCTGCAGAATATCGCCAGTCGCAGCATCATGCTGGATGATGGCCTGAGCGTACAAAACCCCGACCCCATCCGGTATCCGGACCTGGGCCAACCGAACATGGTTGGCGCGGCGGCACGTTCTGGCGACAGTGTTGTTGGTCTGACCGGCAACATTCGCTTCAGCCGCGCCAGCGGAGGTTCAGGCGACGAAACCTATCGCCTGATGCCGACTGCCGAACCCGTCTTTGTGGTGGGCAACCTCAGACCTGACTCCGCGCCGGACGTTGACGGCAGCCTGCGCGTGGCAAGTTTCAATGTGCTGAACTTTTTCACCACCGTGGACGGCAACGGCTCCATCTGCGGACCCGATATGAATCAAGGCTGTCGCGGCGCCGACAGCCAGGATGAGTTTGATCGCCAGCGCGCAAAACTGCTCACGGCATTGCTGGCTTTGGACGCCGACGTCGTCGGCCTGGTTGAACTCGATAATAATGTCAGCGCCTCGCTGCAGAGCATCATCGACGGGCTCAATGCCGTCGCCGGAGCAGGTAGCTACGATTTTATCGATACAGGAACCATTGGCACCGATGCGATAAAGGTGGGTTTTATCTATCAGCCCGCGTCAGTAACACCACTTGGCGGGCATGCGGTGCTGGATAGCAGCGTCGACCCACTCTTTAACGATGACAGGAACAGACCCGTCCTGGCGCAGAGTTTCCAGGAGATTGCCAGCGCAAGCGTGCTCACCGTCGCCGTCAATCATCTGAAATCAAAAGGCTCTAATTGTGATGACCTTGGTGATCCGGATGAAGGGGATGGCCAGGGTAATTGCAATCTTACGCGCACGGCCGCTGCCGTGGCTCAGGTCAACTGGCTGACGACGGATCCCACAGGCAGTGGTGACCCCGACGTACTGATACTGGGTGATCTGAACTCTTATATGCGCGAAGATCCGATCAAGGCTATCGAAGGGGCTGGTTTTACCAATTTGCTTGACCAACTCATTGGCCCGGACGCCTATTCATTCTTATTTAATGGTCAGATAGGCGCGCTGGATCATGCCCTCGCCTCGGCCGACCTGACGGATCAGGTGTCCGGTGTTGCCGAGTGGCACATCAATGCTGATGAAGCCGATGCTATCGATTACAACCTCGATTTTGGACGCAACCCGGATTTTTTCGACGGCAGCATTCCGTACCGGGCCTCAGATCATGACCCCATTATAGTGGGCTTGAATCTGGTCGGTGGTGATCTGGATGGAGACGGCGTGCCCAATGAGGACGATGAATGTCCGATGACAGTGCTTGGCGGAGTGGTAGACCCCAACTCGGGCTGCTCACTGGCGCAGCTTTCACCCTGCGAAGGACCGTTCGGAACAATGGAAAGCTGGCGGAACCACGGCCAGTATGTCTCTTCCGTGGTTCACAATGCCAAGGACTTCGTAGAGCTTGGCCTAATCACCAAAGCGGAGAAAAGGGAAATTGTTTCGGCCGCCGCCAAGTCCTCGTGTGGCCGTAAGAGTGGCAAGAGCGGCAAGAGTGGAAAGAGCGGATAGTGATCTCGGAAAACTGCCGTTCATGGATCGCGTTGGCGCGCCCAACAATCGGTGAGCGTTCCTCAGTTTTTCGGTTGGCCGCGCAACTTTTCCTTTGTCAACACAGACATCGAGATCTGCAATAGCTGCGGCAGCCATCCTCGACTCTGACAAGGCAATCGTCGAATACATCGCTGTTGCTTTCCAAAGCGGGGACGCAGCATTTATAGCTGATGCGGTTGGCGTGGTCGCCCGTGCGGTTGAGAATAGCGTGATTTGACGTCTTGATGCGCGCACTGACGCTTTATCCTGATACCAGTAAGGAACAAATCACTCCTAAAGATGGCACCCCAGTGAGGCCAAATTTGTCATACGAGGCCCAGGTCGGGCACCCGTTGCATCCCCGCCTAAATACATTGGAATAGCTGCCTCACAGGTATAGGGTGGATAAGGTTAGCAACTCCGGGGAGCAACCCGTGTCCGATTCAACCCTTACCGACAAATTACTCGCCGAAATCGAGGAGCTAAAACGCGAGAACCTGCAATTAAAAAATCAGCCACCTTTGGTGCGCGGTCAGTTAGAAGCGATAATGGACCACAGCCCTGCCACAGCCTGGATAAAGAACTCTGAAGGCGCCCTGCTCTACATCAATGCAACTTTCCAAAAGTTTATCGACGATGGGGAGTTCCCCGAAAAAGAGGTTCTACTGGGAATCCTGTGGGTAGAGGTTGAGTTTTCCACAGTGGAACAGAATTGAAACTCGATAGTTTTCGAAGTTTCTAAATCCTCGGGCAGCCGATTTTATTGTCTGAATCTTTGAATTAAATCCTTCTGCGGTCGCATTGGTGATGCGATGTTTCAAGTAAGTCATTATGTTGTCGAGATGTTTCTTTAGCATCTTGGCGACTGATATGACCGGCTTTAGACGTGAATGTGTCGCCCACCAGTACCATTTCTTAAAGAACGCCCGGGCTGGTTTATCGTAGCTGTAAGTCCACAGGTCAAGCAGCGTCTCTTTGATTGCCCAGGCTCGGGCAACCTTCAACCCCTTTGATTGAAGGCCATAAAAAGTGGCTTCATCTTTTTCACTCCAGTTGTCGGGATTGCGTAACCAGGTATAGCGAGACCCGACCAGGTCATTGATACCGGCGGCTCTTAATGTTTTATTTTCTTTGCGCCTGACTTGGTCAACCATTTTTGTAAGATAACTGACGATATGAAACTTGTCGTGAACAATGGCGGCGTTCGGTAAAGTCGCCTCAACTGCCGTCATAAATGGAACCCACATATCCACGGCAACAGCAGCTACTTCATTACGCTGCTGTTCTGGAAGCGTGGACAGCAATGCGGTTGCCGATTCCGTCGTTCTATCGTAAGCGCACTTAAATCGACCCTATTGATTTTGTCTGCGAGCCGCTAGACAGTAGATCGCTTTACTTCGCCGTTACTCTTCGATTTCCATGTTCCAGGGCAGTAATGCTTCAAGCTTCTCCACCGTATCTGCCGCCGCAATGTGCGCCAGCACATGCTGGAGGTAAGCATAAGGTTCCAGGCCGTTCGCCTTTGCCGATTCCACTAAACTATAACAGGTCGCACTGGCTCGGGCCCTGCGGGAGGTATCTGCGAATAGCCAGGCGCGCCGACCAACCGCAAAGGGCCTGATCGCATTCTCAGCCAGCGCATTGCTGATATTCAACTGGCCGTCCTCGCAATAGCCAATCAGGTACTCCCATTGGTTCAGTGTGTACGTTATGGCCTTGTGGGTCAGGCTATCTTTGGGCACCCGGCTGACGTTCTTCTCCAGCCATGGCTTCAGGTCCTCGAGAATCGGCACGCTGAGTGACTGCCTTGCCTGTTTTTTCTTGTCGTGCTCCAGATCCTTGATCGATTTCTCTATCGCATACAGCCTTCGTATTTTACTGAGTGCAACGTCAGCCTTGGTGGGTTGCCCCACTTTCTTTTTGGTGCTCCTGGTTTCCGCCGCCCGGCTGGCTTCAACGAACTTGCGCCGGGCATGGTCAAAGCATCCAATTCGGGTAATGCCCGCTATCCGGCACACCTTGCTGTAACCGGAATAGCCGTCGGCCTGCAACACACCACTAAATCCATCCAGCAGGCGTTCAGCCACCGCGCCAGCACGTGAGGGGTCGTATTCGAACAGCACTGATTGTTTATCCGGTGGGCCACCGCGTATCACCCACATCCATTTATCCGATTGGGCCGTTTTGCCCGTTTCCTTCAAGACTTGTATGCGCGTCTCATCCGCCTGCAGGTAATTCCCCTCAAGCTGAACCTCCCGGATCAAGTTGATCAAGGGCTGGAATACATCCTGAAGCCGTACAATCCAGTGGGCCATGTTGGAGCGGCTGATATCACCGCCGTAACGCTTGAGCATCCCCTCCAGGCGGTATAGCGGCAGTCCATCGGCGTATTTGGAGGCAATGATGTAGGCCAGCAATGCAGGACTGGCAAAGCATTTCCCCAGCGGATGAGCGGGGCGCTGTGCGGCGACAATGACATCTTCACCGTCAATATTGAATACCGCCTTCTCCTGCCAGTATTCCAACACCTTGACCTGGGCGGGAATAAACTCCAGCTCCTCCTTGACCTTGGTGAAGAAGGTTTTGGCTGCTCCTTCTTTTTCTTCGTCTGTCAGGGCGAGGTGGATCTGCACCCGTTGCAGCTTGTCGCTAAACCCGCGCTTTCTTTTTTTCTTTCGAGGCCGAACCCGGTCTTCTTCAGGCAGTTGCTCTTCGAGCTCACTCAGGGCGACTTCGATTTCAGCCTCATCGAACAAATCAGACTGAAACGCCAGTTTCTCACTACTGGCTCCGAATTTCTGTACCGTGGCCAGGCGCAAGTATTCTTCGAGCAGGACAATGCGTTTACCCTGTTCAAGGATGATGTGGTTTTTGTCGCCGAGGTGTTTCTGGTGAACCTCGTTTTTTTCTTCGAGAAGCAAACATTTATCTTCAAGAATCTGGTCTTTTACGGCGAGGGCAACAAGTAATTCAGCGACGGATAAGTTCTCGTAACACCCTTGTTTTTGTTGCTTTTTTATCGCCGATTGCATGGCGTAATTATAACATTCATGGCGACAAAAAGCTTTAAAATACAGACTCATAATGCAATTTTTTATGCCCGGTCATCAGCATGATGTCGTACCCGTCGAGCAGCCAATTGATCTGTTGTCCTGTCAGTGAAACAACTTCATCACCACGGCGAGGCCAGCGGAATTTCTCCTCGGCAAGGGCCTTGTAGTAGAGCACAAAGCCATTATCTTCCCAGTACAGGCACTTGATCTTGTTGCGCCGCCGGTTGGTGAAGGCGTACAGGCCGCCGTCGAAGGGATTGTGGCCCAGCTCTCGCTCAACGATGGCAGCCAGCCCTGCACTGGCTTTTCTAAAGTCTACTGGGTCCCGGTACAGGTAGATCCGCGACATGTCATCGGCCGGACGGAAATAGCGAGTAGTCACAGCTGCTCCAGTAGCTGGCGCACCACCGGCACGTTATCGGCACAGATACCTCGCACAATGAATCCGTTGGGCAGTGACAAGGTTAGCCCCCGATCGGCGTCAGGTCTGACACTCACTGCGGCAAAGCCACCTTGGTCTTGTTTTATAGAAGACACACGGATGGTATCGTCAAACTTCCGACGCCAGTACACAAAGCGATGGTAAGTCAGGTGATTGTGTTTGCAAAACCGGGTCTGGGACAAGCCCGACAGTTTCCAGGTTTGTATTTGCTGCTTCCAGTCAATACCTTGTGGCTGGGGCTGAGTGATATCGTTCATGATTTGCTCCTGTGTGGTTATCAGGAGAAAGTCTGGCGGGAACTCTTACAAAAAAATAGGTGCTGATTTAGGGGCGCTTACGTTCTATCTGCCACGACCTCAAGCACTCTGGACGCATTCAAATCGTACAGCAGGCTGGCATAGGATTGCCCCTTGCGAAAACTTTTTTCATCGATGCCAAGGTGTTTCACTTCCTCAACAGAGCGTCTGTCCATCCCTCTTTTCACTGCTCGGGATTGAATATGATGCACCTCATCCCACGACAGACCAAGTAGTTTTGCGGCCTGTGTCTTGTTGCTGGCAGCCGACAGCACATCAATAGCGAAACGCTCAAATAAATGCGTAAAGCGTGCCTGCGTATCTGCCCACGGTACTTTCAGGCTTTTGATTCCATGCGCTTTACAATGAATACGCGGAACCTGAGCAACTAACTGCGTCTTGAACTGCATCGTATCAAGGTGTCGCCATGTGCGTTGCTCACGATGGTCGTAAACCGAACAAAGGGCATGGCAGACACTACACGCGCCTTTCGTTCCCTTTGGCCAATCTATCTGGAGGGTAATTGATTTGTCGGTCAGATCCGGAGTAATAGCCGTGATTTTCCATGGGTCGCTAAGCCCCAAAAGTTGAGTAAACAACGCGGTATCTTTCATTTGAATATCTCCATAAAAAAAGACTCTTGTACCACATTCTTGACCATTGTTTGGCTTTTACCCATAGGAAACTCGGAAGAACCGAAAAAGAATGGTACGGAAAGACTGACGCAGAGATCCGGGATGCAGACATGGCGAAATCCGTCAGGGAGAGCGATCTAAAAGTTCTAAACAGCGGCCTTCCAGACACATTTCCTGTTGCTATAGAACACTCCGATGGAATTCACCATTGGTTGGCACATAAATTTCGTTTTTCTGATAGTAGCGGTAAATATTGCGTTGCTTGCTTAAGCTTCGACTTGACCCAACACATTCATGCTGATGGTCTTATGGAAGAGGCGCTCGCAACACTACAGCACGCGACAAGAACAAAAAAAGATTTCTTTTCACAGGTAAACAGGGAACAGGCAGCCCCGCTGTTCTCAATTCTCTCTTCTGCCGATCAATGGAACGCCATGGGAGAAGAAGATGAAGTGTCCAAACAAGGTTTTGTAGATCATATTAGCTTTGGAGCTGCCAAACTTCGTTCGCAAGTCGACAACTTGATGTTACTGGCTGAAACAGACAATCAAACATTGGAGCTCGACATAACTACTTTCGACTGCCGGTCGTTAGTAGATAGAATCGCCCGAAATACTCAGCGGCTTCTAGTGGACTGGGATGCTGTTGAGAACCACCTGATTTTCCGCGTGGAAGACAGCAGCATCGGCTTAACTCCGGCGCAGCAGCAACATATGTTCACTGATGTGGTGGCGATGAATGCTAGTATCCCCGGTGGCACTGCCGGCGCTAGTATCGGCTTAACTATCTGCTGCCGCTTAAGCGCACTACTGGGCGCGGACTTACTGATAGTTGGCAATAACCTGGACAATACCGGTTCACTCAAGAATATCGTTGTTGGTCTGGGCTATCAGGTAGATTGCGTAGACAGCGGCGAACAAGCCTTTACGGCCTTGCAAAAACAAAGCTATAAACTCCTATTTATGCATATTAATATGCCAATAATGGATGGTATTACAGCGACGAGATGGATCCGACGCAGAGAGATAAATACTCCCATCATCGCTATTGTGAATGACATTAGTGACGATGAGAAGCGCCGATATGTAAGTTGGGGTATTACAGATTTTCTAAAAAACCCGGAAAACAGGACGGATGTATTTCGGGTGATAGAGCGGCAGGTGCCGCCAAGACAGTAGATTTATCTCATGGATATACTAAGAACGATTTGCGGAGGTGAGTATATGTTAATTTTAACCAGGCGAAATGGTGAGAGTTTGAAGATCGGTGACGAAGTGACAGTGACTGTGGTGGGTGTGAAAGGCAATCAGGTAAGAATCGCAATAGATGCCCCGAGAGAAATTTCAGTTCATCGAGAGGAAATTTACAATCGCATCCACGGAAAGAAAAAAATCCAGGGAGTGAGGACGCAGTCTAGAATTTTGTATTTTCCAGAACCAGCGAGTTCGACACTAGTTCCTGGTGAGGCCTAGTAATCATCCTCTGCACAAGCAGCTGATGCTCTCGCGTGATGGAGAATAATTCTGGCAGATCTCCCCGGACTATGAACCCAATTAAACCGGTTGTCGGCTCTCGACCAGGCATTCTACTCCATCCGACGACAAGTCGATAAGAAAGCTTTGAGCTCAAAATTCGATCTTCCACAAAGTAAGCGTAGAAAATGTGGTGCGCGTTATTCGTGCCTTTTTGCCTGTAGCTTGTATGGACAAAACTAACGCAACTCGAATCTACACAGTCTTGATACTGAGCAGTATCCGAATGGCGCCAAGCGGCCCCACTATCCGGGCGTAAACTCTTCATATCCAATCGAGCAGAGTGTGTACCGGGTGCAGTTAACACCACATCCAGATCCTCATCAAGTGGAATAGCGAGAGTTTGTTGATCGCCCTCCTCTTTTTCAAGCCATCGGCTCTCTGGATAGAGTGCCGCCATTTGCGTCAGAGAGTCAGCGCGGCCAACATGACAAACCATTGAATATCCTGATGAGCACCCAGATCCATTTGCGAGCCGTTCATCCTGTCAACACCCACAATCAGGCAAACGCGCACAGCATTGGCCAGAATACCCAGTAGTGCTCCCAGAGCTGCTAAGCCCACCACCTTGGGCAGCGAACGGAAAAGCAGCAGGCCATAGCTATAGCCTAAAAATGCTGCGAGTGTAAAAAACGTGAGCCCAGAGCAGGCGTCGATCACCACGTAGCGATGCGTGCCAATATATACAACGTAGCCCTCAATAAGGTGTGGTAAACCCATTAACTGAGCAAACCACTCGATCCACTTAACCGTTAAATCCCGCAGCAGGGGCTGGAGAATATCGCCATAGGGCACCATAAGAAACAACAGTAAAAAAACAAAACAAAAGTGCTCTGTAGCAGTGCCAGCCCAAAGCACATAACGCGATGCCTTGTAAGGTCAGCACCAATGCAAAGTGCTGAGCAAATTTGATATCAACGATATCGCCCGCTACCCAAAGTGCGGCCGCCACCCCGACCACTCCCAGGCCTGAGTATGTGGGTCGCGGCGTCAACGAGATAATAGCGTCGCGGTGATACCAGCCAACCACGTAAATAAATGTCGGCAGTACCAGCCAAGCATACTGATAAGGTTCCGAATTCATCCAGACGCGGGACAAATCTATGACTGTAGGCCACAGAGCAATAAGTGCCAGTAAAAGCCCGGCGGCGGCATAACTTAACGCCACCCGCCAATCGCGGCCAAGTGGTGCTGCGATAGACGTTGACGGAGATTGTGCCTCGGGGCGAAACGTCACGTTGTGAATATCGCGTCGGTATTCAAAGGGCTGCAGCAGCACAGGCGCCAATGCTGTTTCTTCATGCCCACGAAAATACTCAAGCCCGTATTCCCGCACCTGCGTAGTGGAAGGGTCTCTATAGGTTCCAAACAAGCGGTCCCAGAGCGTTAGTACACTGCTGTAGTTGCTGTCTGTTTGAGGCTGAAAACTGGAATGGTGGATCGCATGAACGCTGGGCGTCACCAAAAGCCATCGTATAGGTTTATCAAACGATTCCGGAAGCACGATGTTGGCGTGAGTGTACACCGCCGACAGTGTTGCCAGCAGAAGATAGAGCGCCAGCGCAGAAAAGCCCGGAGCGAAAACCAAAATTAGCGCAAGAAAAGTTGTGGCAATCACAGTAGTTGATTCTGAATAGATTGCCGCCGACAGGATTCCGCTCAATAACCATAGACCCAGGTTGGTCGGCCAGCGCTGTGCTATAGAAGCGGGAACGCGTCCCATGCCCGGAAGCCGCTCTACCAAGAGTAGTACTGCCGCCAGACACAGAAAACTGACGCCAGTAAGCGTTTCAATGCTCATAGATGGTTATCTTACGCCGCCAGCAACAGAGGGGCGGCGAGAATCCTGAAATCGGCTATTTTTTACGTTTGAGCAGTTGAATACCAAGTATAAGACTAACCACCGCTATTGCCGCGACACCGCCTATACCAAAGGGCATGACTGTCCCGACCACGAAACCCAGGGTACCGCCTAGAGGTGAACCGGCAGCCACACCGGCGAAACCTGGTTGCGCTACGCACATCAAAACTGCTACTGCGAAAGAAATTTTTGTATTTATCATTGTCATACGTACCCCAAATAGACGGCACTAAGCACGCCAGTGGTTAAAGGTTGCACTTTCTAGGCCATCGGTCACATAAACTATATAAAACAAGAGCTTAAAAAAACTGGCATTAATCCGTTAATAGAAATTCTTGTTTTAGTAAAGGTTTCTGACATCTCATCAAGTACATGGCTGAAAAACCCCCTACTCACATTAAGTTGGCGTCGCAATCTCACCCGCCGACTAGCGCACCACGCTGAAACTCTTTCCATTTGACAAGCTGAGCACGCTGCCATCGAAAGATGCCTGCAAGATGACATGCTGAACATTGTTTGTGATTTCTCCATCACTTTGCGCCCAGCGGATAACATTCAGGGTCAGTGCATCGCCTGCTTGGGTGTATGTCCCATAGCCCGTCACCACGCCCTGCGCATCACCGGTAACCAGAATAAAGTAATCGTTGGTCAGGGCCAGAGCACCATCGGAAAATGGGTAGATGCGTGTTTCGCTTGCATCGTTGATTTTTTTGAAGGTTTGTACGGTGCTGGTACCACCACCAAATACCAGGGTCAAATTGTCGCCGTCTCGCGTCACCTTGAGATCGTGCTCTGTTTTGCCCATGGACGACAAGCGCTCACCATCCACCGGAGACATGCTTAGAGTCTGATTCGCGGTTAGCCGCAGGCCCGCTCCGCCGGCCCAACATGTGCCTGAGTGCGCCATCGAACCCTGCTCTGCAAATGGCTCTCCGTTGAAAATACTTTGTTGTAGAAACACTCCATCTTTGATCAAAAAAACGCCTGTCAGTGGCAGCGATTCTCCGTCAGAGGTAATTAGATCTGTGTATTCCCACAGTCCTTCGGTCTCGGGAAGCACGTCGCCGGCAGCACCCGGGGTGCTGATACTCGCGAGCGTTACCGCTAAAAACAAGGCGCTATAAATATTTTTTATTCGGTACATAATGTATATCCTCACAGGGTTGTTTCATCGTTAGCATTAGGATTTCGGTACTTCTGCTCTCATCACAAATTTGGGCTACTACTCCATTTCCTGCGCGTGCACATCGCCGACCAGTGTTCCAACGCGCACGGGGCGACTGGGAAACCGCGCAGTAAATCCACCCATCGACCCCTGGTCCAGGTTGCGCTCGCGAGCTAGTAAGAAGCGGCTTTGATAATGGCAATAACGCCCTTGGCAGTGTCCCATGCCGCACCGGGTTAACAGCTTTAGTGCGCTCATGTCGCAAATGTCAGGGTTCTCGGCCAGGGTAGCTCTGACCGAGCCGACGGTGATTTCTTCACATTTACAAAGGTAAGCGTCCTCAGTCATGGCACCAGAAATAGTAGCGCCGCCAGGATACGAGATCTCCGCTAATAGCCTTGCAAACTCCCGGGTTGCGCCAAGAGGTGCGCGCAAAGTAGCGCGGGCTTTCTCGTAGTAAGGATTCTCCATTTTCCCCGCATCAAACACTGCGCTTAGCGCGGCCAATCGACCCTCCAAGGACGCTACGCTGGCGCCCGCAACGCCGGTCGTTTCACCAGCAACGTAGATACCCCGCACAGATGCCCTCATGCCCTCATCATGGTCTGCTGTCCAACCCCCGGACATTTGGGACCAACTACATGCGACGCCGGCTTGTCGAACCAAATTGTTATTGGTCAAGAAGCCAAAGCAGAGTCCGAGTCGATCACAGTCAATAGACTCCATGACAGTGCCGCCCGAACTCGGTCTGAGCACTACATTGTCCAGGGCTGCGTCTCCGTTGGCACTTACCAGTTCGGTGCCGAATTTTATTGGCACGCGCCTAACAAGCAGTTGCACAAATACACCTAGAAAGAAAAACAGGCTCGGCAGCTGACGCAGCAACACCAGCGGGCTGCGCAATATTGCTAAATATTTCGACAGGGGAGGCGTAAAGAAAACTCCCGCAATTTCACCACCGGCGCCTGCTATTTGGTTCGCTACTATAAGCTGCAGCGGATGGCTTCCGACGAATAGGAATCGTTCACCGGGTATGATCTGTTGCGATTTAAAGAATGCTTGCAGACCACCAGTCGCCATCACACCAGGTAACTGGGCTCCGGTAAAAGCCAGGGGCATATCGAAACAGCCGGTGGCGACCAGTACCTTCGAAGCGAGCAACGGTGCAAATCCAGATGGTCCGTTAATATGTAGCACAAAGTGATCATCCTCAGCGCTAACACCTAGCACCGACGTGCCGTGGAGGTGAGTCAGTTTGTCCAAACTTGTAAACCGTTCGTACAAACGATGCAGATGTCGATACACCCGTTGCGGCAACCAGTTGCGCACAGAAAATGCAGCCGGCGGGCGCCGTAATATTTGACCTCCGGCGCGATTCTGCTCGTCAATAATCACAGGCCGCAAGCCGTGCTCGCAAGCGACTTCTGCAGCAGCCATGCCGGCGGGACCGGCGCCGATAATAGCGAGATCATACATCGTCGGTGTGCTCTGGTATCCACTGTGACAAATTGATACCCGTGTCAATTTCCATTTGCGCCTGCACTGGCGTATTACAAGCCAACATCCAGCGTGATACCCCAGCCTGAGTCACCTTTACACGGCACTCAAAGCACGTGCCCATGTTACAAAACATCATCCGCAGTGAATCTGAGCGCGACCGATAGCAGGAAGTTTTATTCTCCACCAGCAAGACAGCCGCCACAGTTTCGCCTTCATACGCAGTGACCTCGTGACCGTCGATAATCAGCTCCACGGCGGGGCCACGAGTGACATTCTTGCTGTAGCGGATCGACATTTGGTTCTACCCCATGAACTTATTCATGTGCCCGAAGCGATTCGGGGAATACGCGGTTATCGGAAAACTGGTTTCATCACACAAGATCAATTCGGCAAGTAGCTTCGCGTATGTGGGGCCGTAGGTAAATCCGGACCCGCCAACGGCCACGTAAAAACCTTGGGCCTGGGCGATATCACCTATTATCGGCAGCTGATCTGGGGTAATGCCGGTTGTCCCAGTCCAACTACGAAGCACATGAAGATCCGCGATCAAGGGCATGACGCTGCAAGCCGTGGCTAGATTTTTTTGCAATTCTCCAATGTTCAGTATCGCCCGGGAATCGCTCTGCCATTTGCCATGCGCCTGTGGCAAGCGTGCAGACCAACCACCCCCAATCATCAGATTGCCGTCATCGACCTGTTTAAGTGAAAGTCTGCGGCCGACATGCTGAATCAAGTGGTCCATAATCGCGGGCACTTTTTCGGTCACGCTGATCATGAGTCCAACCGGGAATAACGGCAGATGTAGGTTTGCCATCAGAGCGATCTGGGCGGACCAGGCGCCGGCTGCATTCACAACTATATCTGCTGTATGCTCCTGGGATTCCGCTTCTGCACCCCTACGCGTTGTAACCAGCCAGCGATTACTCTCGCGCTGTAGCATAGTCACTTCGGTCTGCATTTGAAAACGGGCGCCCAAAGATTCCGACTTGCGGGCAAACGCATGTGACAACAAACGTGGATTGCAATGGCCTTCATCGGGACAATACAGCGCTCCGGTAATTGAGTCACTAAGGTAAGGCGCTTTGCTGCGCACCTCTGCGCGATCCAGTAAATTAACGTCCAGGCCTTGTGCACTTTCAATACTCGCTTTGTGCTCAAGTTGGCTCATCTGAGCCGCCGACTCTGCCAACATCAGGCCGCCCGTCATCTCAAGCTCAATGTTCTCGCCGAGATCCAGCTCAAGGGATCGCCAGTCGGTGATCGCCCGGCGAGCTAAGGCGGCATAAAAAGAAAGTCCCTCTACGTGATCCTCAGCATTTTCAATAAGCCGGTGTTCGAGTTGAAAATGTAGCGAACCCGCATTCTGACCGGAGGCACCGCGATTGATTTGCTGGCGCTCCAAAACCAACGTCGAGGCGCCTCCTTTTGCCAGGTAAAAGGCAGTCGCGACTCCAGTAAGACCGGCTCCGATGACTATGGCATCGTAATGGGCCACTTAGGTACTGATTATATCCAGTGCAATAAGCGTTGACCGAATGGCCGCAACGTCGTGCTCTTCCAACGGCAGGATTGGCCTACGTGGAACTCCCCCCGGCAGGCCCTGCTGATTGAGGGCTTCTTTGAATATCGCCTGTGCCGAACCGAAACGCCCCGTATAGTCCGCATTAAACCAATCCTGCATAACCCTTGTGTCTCTGACACCGAGCTCCCGCGCACGCTCGAAGTCCCCAGCCCAGATCGCATTGTAGAAATTGGGTTGATCACTACCCAATACCGCGCCTGCACCCATCGTGCCATCGCACCCGTACTCCGTAACTAAAGAAATGCCCACGTCATTCATAGGGGCACCAAACACCCGCACACGATCCTTTAGCGCAGCGAGAACACTGGTAAAGTGCACCGGATCGGGCGTCGAATTCTTTACCGCTACCACTTTGTCCAGGTCAGCCAACTGCGACAGCAGCTCCAGGGACATATCCACGTTAGTGCCTGGTGGCCAGTTGTATACACAGATCGGCAGCGAGCTACTATCACTCACCTCCTTGTAAAATCCGTAGATTTCACGCTCGGTGGGCATTATGTAAGGTGGAGGTGTGAGCAGAATTCCGTCAAATCCATTGTCAGCAGCGCAGGTAATGTTATCAATGGCTTCACCTGCACGGAAGGCATTACAACCGGAAAGGAGAGTCAATTTCCCCTGCATTTGCTCGCCGGCGAGCTCCATCACCCGCCGCTTTTCCGCCGCAGTCTGAGAGAACCACTCGCCCTGGGTGCCCAACACGATAATGCCGTGGACGCCACAACGGTGAACCCAAGCATGTAGCCGCTTCACCTCGGCCTCATTCAGGCTTTCATCCTCGGCAAAAGGCGTTGTCAGTGCTGGAATATAGCCAGTCCAGTCGATTGAATTGCGATCCATTGGGGTACTCCTGCCTCCGCGGTTGTAAATCGGCGGAATTTCATTGGAATCGCTACATTAACCAATTGCTCCGCGCATACAATAGCAACGGAATGGCTACTTTGTAGTGTTTAGCGCAAACTAGCTCGTAAACCCAACCCTAGGAGATCTATCTATGCCCAGCGATATCCGCTTACGCTATCTGTACGAATCAGCCCGCCTAGGTACGATGAACGCTGCCAGCGAGAGTCTTAATATCGCGACTTCTTCGGTCAGCCGACAAATCGCCCAGCTAGAATCGGAGCTTGGTCTGCCGCTGATCGAAAAGGGCCGCCGCAGAGTTGGTCTCACAGATGCCGGGGAGGCCGTCTGCAAGTACTACCGAGAGAAGCTGTCGCAGGAAGAGGCCTTTCTCTCTCATATCGAGGAAATAAAAAAAGTGCGCACCGGTAAGATCGTTCTCGCTGTTGGGGAGGCCTTTATCACCCAGCGTTTCAGCGATATGCTCGACGACTTTATGCAGCAATATCCAGGCATGGAGATACAGGTTGCGATTTCTAATACCTCCATCGTCTCTGCACAGGTCCGGGATGATCAGGCCCATTTGGGCTTGATATTCGACACTCCCCGAGAACCCGGAATCAGCGCCCGGGTTACTATGCCACAGCCCTTGCGCATCATCGTCAACGGACAACACCATCTGCGAACTGCCAGTGATGTCAGTTTACAAAGCATCCAGCAGGAGAGTATTGGGTTGCCGGATTCCGGATA
The DNA here is from genome assembly GCA_965262875.1 of Halioglobus sp. Taxonomy (GTDB): domain Bacteria; phylum Pseudomonadota; class Gammaproteobacteria; order Pseudomonadales; family Halieaceae; genus JBALVT01. Next base: position 358,109 of record OZ253569.1, on the reverse strand, counting down.
TCGAATCCGCCAGATCATCCACAGCGCTGAGCAAGAAGAGGGTGTCTTTCTTGAGCCCTCGTTGGTGACTAATTCGCTGGCCCTCCTCAAAGACTTCGTGCTGTCCGGTCGCGGTATTACGATACTGCCAGAACTCGTGGTTCGCGACAGGGTGCAAGAGGGCAGTCTTTGCGCGCTCGCCTCGAGTAACCCTGTTCTTCGGAGCACGCAAACCAGCCTGATCACCAGGGCCGGACGTCAGTTGCCAATAGGTGCATACCGGTTGATGAACTGTGTTGAAGCACATCTGCGCAGTACAGCAAGCGCAGGGGTGTAACCCTTCCACGCCCTGCGGCCAATTTTTGGACTCCCAGGCACTTGATTGCATTAAACGCAACAAAACTGCCCTAGCAATGCTATTGAAACAACAAGAGCTTTATTATCAAATCCACTGAGGCCGTTTACAAGTATCTTACTGGAGAGCATGTCATGAATAAGACAGAATTAGAGAATGCACTTGTCAATCACGGGGTGGCAAGAACGATACTGGCCGCATCAATTCTAGCAGTCTCAACGGCGTCGGGTAGTGCAATGGCGCAAGATAGCTCCCCAGGAGCAATCGAAGAAATTGTTGTCACAGCTCAACACCGTGAGCAGAACCTGCAGGATGTTCCTATCAGCATCTCGGCATTTAACGCAGGCGATATAGAGAAAAATATGTTCCGCGACGTTACCGATTTCGTCGGCCGTACGCCCAACGCCAGCTTTGTCAGCAATGGAGCTCGATCGCGCAAACAGATTAGCATGCGGGGTGTGACCAACTTTGTGAACTCCAACCAGGCGCGGCGCACCTCGACCTTTGGCTTTTACATCGACGGATTCAATCTGTCGTCCAGCAGCAGCAACCCTCCCATCATGGATATTGAGCGAATCGAGATACTGCGTGGACCGCAGTCAACCTACTTCGGCGCCAATGCACTCGGTGGTGGCATCAGTGTCACATCAAACGCACCTTCCACAGACGAATTTAGCGGCTCGGTAATGGTCGACTACGGGAGCTTTGACAGCGTGGACCTCGAGGGTACGCTGAATATCCCAATCATTAAGGATGTGCTGGCCGCCCGAATAAACTTCAAGGACTTTAGCACCGACGGCAACATCGAAAACATCAACCCCATCGGCGGCGGAAACGACGCGGACTATCAGTACATCAAAGCGTCAGTGCTATATACACCTACGGACAAACTCTCCATTACGTTGAACTACAGTGACTCCGACGAGGAAGTCGGCGCGCGTGAAGGTGTGCCATCCGGGGTGTTCTCCACCTTTGCCGGCGATGTTCTTTTTTCTAGCTTTCCCGATACCAATGGCGACGGCCTTGCAGATCCCGACTCGGACGGCGTCGGCTTCTACCCTGATAATGACGACAAGGTAAATTTCAATTCACCGCAGGAAGTAGGTACAGAGTTTGAGTACTACATCGCTCGGGTAGATTACGATTTCGATAGCGTGGCATTTACCAGTATCACAGGATATATCGATTCGGACTTTTTCCTACGCGGTGATATCGACGGCGGTAGTGGAGATTACTTCAATGAGTTTCGAACGATTCCGCGGGAGAGTTTTACCCAGGAATTCCGTTTGCAGAGCAAGGGTGAGGAAAAGCTAAACTGGAATATCGGGGTCTATTACAACGATGACGACGGCGAGATCGACAACAAAACCTTTGTCGGCGCACGTGAGCCCTTTGGCTTGCCCGAGGGCTTCTTAATCGACAGTGAGGAATCCAGCGAGACATCTGAAGGTATAGCGATCTTTGGTCAGATCGATTACGCATTTTCAGATCAACTTATGATCTCAATAGGCGGCAGATACAGCGAGGAGACCATCGAAACAGACATAGCCGGTTTCGGTGGCGCTTTCGAACAGACACTCAATGAGAAAGAAACCTTTGACGATTTCTCTCCGCGTGTAGCCGTTAACTACGACCTCAGTGAGGACGCTACTATTTATGCCTCCGTCGCTAAGGGCTTTAAATCGGGAGGCGTACAGCTGAGTCCGTTACCAGGTGCCGAATCCTATGACCCGGAAGAAATCTGGAACTACGAGCTGGGCTATAAAGCAGAGTTTTTAAACCGTACCCTGCGGGTTAACGCCGCTATCTTCTATATGGACTGGACCGATCTTCAGACAGCGTTTCAGCAAGCAGGTCTAGATGAAAACGGCGACTTTATTATATTTGGCGGAATTGATAATGCCGAATCAGCGGAATCGCAAGGTATCGAGTTATCGATCACCTCGGCGCCAATCGATGGCTTGGTGATGAACTTCAACGTGGGCTATCTCGATGCCGAGTACAAGGAATTTACCGCATTCATTGACGGTGAAAACCGTGTACTCGACGGCAAGACCATACCCAACTCGCCAAAATGGACAGTTTCCGCAGATGCAGAGTATGAGTTTGAATTAACGGGTTCCCTGGAAGCCTTCGTTCGCGGCGAATTCCAGTATCGCGACGAAATCACGTCGACAACCTCTGCGCTGATCCAGTCGGGCTTCCCCTGGGAAGTACCCAGCTACAACGTATTCAACCTGCGAGCAGGTGTGAGACATGAAAACTACACAGTAGCATTTTATGTCGAGAACCTGTTTGACGAAGAGTACTACACCAATGCCTATCAAAAAGCATTCTCGGGTGGTCTGCACATTGAACCCGGCGTGCAGCGCTACGGTGTAAGAGCACGCTACAACTTCTGATGTGCAACTAAGAAGAGGTCCCTACCCTGGCCCTCTTCCTTATGAACCACCATCCGTTGAACTTTATGTGCAAGCGGGCGGATTCACCAACCACTTACCAAAATAACAAAAACTGTGGAGAAGCTTCATGAAACACTCCCAGACACAGTTTTTTCGAGCGCTGCATGCCCTTCTCTTTTGCTTGCCGCTTCTTTCCGGTGCGGCAATTGCCAAGCCTGAAGCGCAAGCTCTTTTTGACAAGTACGTCGAGGCCTGGCAAGGCTTTTATCCCAGCGCAGCTTTCGCCTATGGAGATACTGGGACCGCTGCTACTTTCGAAGACTATTCCGAGCCTGTTGTAGCCGGGTGGCTCGCCTTTAATAAAACCACTGCTGTCGAAGTGCGCACCGCGCTGGAACCAACCCAGATCAATCTGTCGACACGCATCGACCTTCAGATCTTGCTCGGTCAAATAGAAAACGAGCTAGCGAATTGGCGTGAGGATCGCCCCCTGACACAGCAGCCACAATGGTATTCGGAGCAAATTTCTCAGGCTCTGACGCATCTGTTGGTGCGGGATCAACTGTCGGAAAAAGATCGCAGTGTTGCTTTAATCGCGCGCCTGCAAGGTGTGCAACGAATGTGCAAAAAAGCGGTGCAAAGTCTCACCGGAGGCAACGCATTTCGCACCCAAACAGCATTGCGCACACTGGCCGGCACCCGTAAATTTTATACGGGTAATTTACGCAAGTTGACAGCCACATGGCCGGCCGCCTCGAAAGACAGGTCTCTTGAAGCCACAATACGTCAGACAGTGGCCTCCATCGCCGCCTTTGAAACACATCTGGTCGAGAACATAATGCCCAGAGCATCCGCCAGTGCTGCCATGAATACGAACATCTACGCGGCGAAGCTCGCTCGTCGAACCTCAGGTTTGTACACACCGAAGACCCTGTTGGATGCTGCCTATACCGAAATGCACAACGTCCGCGCCCTGATGAACATTGAGGCAGAACGATGGCGGGCAGTGGAGCCGAAAACAGCTGAAGTTCATGCCACCGGCGATAAGGTTTTAGCGGCGGCGATTGAGGCGATGGAATCCGATCGTCAAGATAACAGTGCGAATTTTCTTGCGAGCTTCACAACGCTGACCTTTGCCGCGGAGCGTTTCGTTGAGAAGAAGCGTCTTGCGAGCATACCGAAACCTGCAACACTGCTCATTGCGCTTTCACCCTCACATTTTAGCGGCTCTGCGGTTGGCGGAGTCTACCCGAGCGGACCCTTTGCGCCCGAATCTGACACGCTGTTTTACGTACCGTCCATTCCAGCTACCGCCGCGCCGGAGGTGCAGGAGGGCTTTTACCGATCCTTCAATACACATTTCAATACTATGATCATGTCTCATGAAATGTTCCCTGGGCACTACCTGCAGTACAAAGTTGCAGTGAGCCAGGCGCCGGTTGTGCGCACACTTTTCGCCAATGGCTCCTATGTAGAAGGCTGGGGTAGCTTCAGTGAAGAGCTTATGCTGGACGCTGGCTGGGCAGACAACGCACCACTGACTCGCCTCGCTCACCTACGCAAACGGCTCGAGAATGCCACCCGCGCCTATGTCAGTGTTCAGGTGAATACGGCGGGGTGGGGAGAATCACAGGTACTGACCTTCGCCCGAGATGAGGGCTTGTTGGCACCGCAGTTTGCTAAAAACCTCTGGCAGCGGGTGGTCAATTCACCCCTGCAGATCACCGACTACTTTACCGGCTACCAGCACTTCAAGCGGCTATTCGCCGTTTATCAGGCGAGCCCAGCCTATGATGGGCCACGGCGCTGGGTAGACGCGGTCTTGCAAGCCGGACCGGTACCTCCAGTAATGCTCGACAAACTACTATGAGGAGAAATCATAAGACACACTCACCGAAGCTGTTGCTAGCGCTAGCCGCAGCGATAGGCACGCTTTCGTGCAGCAATAGCGAACCCCCGACGGCCAATTCTGGTGAGACTCGAGATTTAAAGCAGCTATTAGACACCGTATATGAGCGTCGACTGGCCGCTGATCCAGTGCTCGCTTCGAGTTTGGGCTCCGATACATTCAGTAGCCCATGGTTCGATCTTTCTCTGACGGCATGGGACCAGGAAGCTCAAAAAACGGAACAAGACCTTCAAACTCTCCGAAAGAATATAGATTTCCAGGCGCTGGACCGACGCAACCAGATCGACTATCGCGCGTTTGAAACAGAACTTGAGCTTCGGCTGGAGCGCTACCGTTGGCGGTATCACCTCAATCCGATCAACCAGATTGTGGGCCCACATCTGACCATCGCCGGAACGCTGTTGAACAGCCATCCGATTGATTCGCGCCAGAGTGCGGAATTTTACATTGAGCGACTGAGTACAGTATCGATTCCGTTACAGCAACTTGCCAACCATTTGCGAGCAAGACGGGAACGCGGTATTCGAATACCCCCCGCTGTGGCAGAACGCCTGATGGACGGCGCGCAATCGATTATCGCCGGAGAAGAAAACGTCATTCTGGCGAATTTCAAAAAGAAGCTGGGCGCCCTGAACCTGGGTGGTGATGAACACGAGGCCCTGCTCGTTGATGCCAATACGGCCTACCAAAACAGTTTCGTGCCAGCCTATGAAACGCTTATAGAGGCATTAAAAAAAGGTACTTCCGACGCCACCAACACTGGTGTTTGGGCGATGCCAGACGGGGCTGAATTTTACGAGTTTCTCATTGATCAATACACTACAGCTGACTTCAGCGCGCAGGAAATCCATACTCTGGGTTTGTCCGAGGTTGCTCGAATACAAAATGAAATGGACGAAATTCGCCAGCGCGTCAAGTTCTCTGGCGATCTCAGTGCATTCCTTACCCACTTAAAGACTGACCCTGCGTTTTACTTTCCCAATACGGACGAGGGGCGGCAGGGCTATCTTCAGCTAGCGCAACAGCTAGTCGACAAAGCCAAGGGAATAATGGACAAAATCCTGCCTTATCCGTTGCCGCATTCGCTAAACGTACGCCGTATCGAGGCATTCCGCGAGAAGTCTGCCCCGATAGGTTTTTTATGAGTCCGGTAGTCCTGACAATGACAATGTGGGGACCGTGTATCTGGGTATGTATGACATGAGCAGTCTCAGGACCTATGATTTGCCCGCCCTACTTTTTCATGAAGGCGTGCCCGGACACCATTTACAGTCTTCCGTTATGCTCTCGCGAGACATACCGGAAATCCGCAAGTACTATTTGTGGTGGTCAAACACGGCCTTTACCGAAGGCTGGGCGCTTTATGCAGAGTATCTGGCGGACGAGGTTGGCTTGTATGAAGATGACTATGCTCAGTTTGGTCGACTCGCAGGTGAACTGTGGCGAGCGTGTCGTTTGGTTGTCGACAGTGGATTGCACCTAAAGCAGTGGACCCGCACAGAAGCGGTCGAATACCTGAACAAAAATACAGCCAGCTCAGAGGAAAATAACGAGCGGGCGGTCGATCGATATCTTGCCGTACCCGGACAGGCTACCGCGTTCAAAATTGGCATGCAGGTGATCCTCGATTTGCGCGCTGAAGCTGAACAGCGTCTGGGGAGGGAATTTGATCTCGCAGCATTTCATGCGCTGGTGCTTGAAAATGGACCACTACCGCTGAGCTTGTTGCGCGAAGAAGTGGAAGCGTGGAAGACAGCTGACAAAGCTTCATTCACACCGTAAAAAAATCTTAAAAAGAGAAGTGACTTCATGATAAATAAACTCGTACGCAGCGCAATTGTTCTCGCCTGTCAGTTGCTACTAATTCTACCGGTCAGCGCGGCAACTACGGCCATCATTGGCGGTACGCTCGTCAACCTGGATGGCAAGAAGCCTCTGCAAGATGCTGTCATTTTAGTAGATGGCGAGCGTATAGCTGCAATCGGCAGTCGCTCTGAAATAGTAATTCCCGCTGGCACTAAGATAGTAGATGCCAAGGGGAAATGGTTGATCCCCGGCATGATGAACATGCACGTTCATCTGGGCCTGATACTTCCGGGAAAAATGCAGGCGCAACTGGCGCAGGAAACCGAGGCCGCTGCCGCATTGCGCATGGCGGCGAACGCCGAGAAAGTTCTACAGGCAGGGGTGACTACCGTCCGCCTGCCTGGCGAACATCGCTACGGTGATATTGCCCTGAAAAACTCTATCAACAAAGGCGAAAGCGTTGGTCCACGCATATTCAGCGCCGGTGAGTCCGTCATCATTACCGGGGGACACGGTTCAGAGGCCGGCGTTATCTACGCAGACGGACCGGACGAACTGGTGAAAGCTGCGCGAAAGCAGATCAGCCTTGGCGCTGATTGGATTAAAATACTGATTTCCGGCGGCATCGCTACCGACGGAGGAGACATCGCCAAAGCGCTGATGACGCCTGAGGAAATCAACGCAGTGGTAGACGCTGCACACCGATTTGGGGCCAAGGTTGCAGCGCACTCCGGCTCTCCAGCAGCAACCTCCGTCGCCGTTGACGCGGGCATAGATAGCATAGAGCACGGTTATATGCTCGACCGTAAGGTGTTGAAGAAAATGGCGCGCGCCGGCACATGGCTGGTGCCTACCATTGTGGTCAGCCAGCCGGCGACGCAACCTTTCTTTGAGGCGATCGGGTCGCCACCGTGGTATCTCGAACGCCGCAATTCTGTTGGCAAGATCCATTGGGAGTCACTACGAACAGCGATTGCCGAGAACGTCAACATTGCGCTGGGAACAGACCAGCTACCTCATGAACCCAACGATGGCACGACGGCAACGGTCCGCGAAGCCGAATACTATGTCGCCGCGGGCATGACTCCGCTAAGAGCGCTGCGGGCGGCGACCATTGAGCCTGCAAAAATGCTGGGAGCTGATGGCGAAAGCGGTTCTTTGGAAGTTGGCAAGTACGCCGACATCGTTGCGGTGTCAGCTGACCCCATTGAGAATATAAGTGCCCTGCGTGCTATCACCATGGTAATGAAAGGCGGAATAATCTATCGCCAAGATGACGTCAAATGAGCCGAGGTATGCCAGCCGCCAATTTGTCTAGCCTGACAATGGGCTGCATATACTCACCAACTTCCCCGCTCGCAAAGGTATCCAGGAAAACATGAAGGCAATGGTACGCTTTTTTCAGACCCTGGTAGGCCCCACCGCGGTCATTGCCGCAGGAACCATGGGTGCCGGCGCGGTTGCGTCCTTCCTGCTTGCAGGAGCCTGGTTTGGATATGATCTACTCTGGGTGATTCTCCTGCTGCTGCCGGTTTTCGTGGTGTCAGTAGACAGCTCATCACGAATTGGTGCCCTCAACCCGGACCAGGGCATGTTTGAACTCATAAAGTCACGAGTGAACCCGAGGGTCGCTTGGCTGATATTGGCTATCAATGTCCCAGTGCACTTTCTTGTGGCTATGGGCCAAATTTCAGTAATTACTTCGGCCTTTACCTCGCTCATGGGTCTTCCTTCAACCGGGATCAGTGAATCACAGCCCATCTCGCTCGCATTCGATGTCATTCTGTCGCTAACGCTGTCCGCCGCGATTCTGTGGGTGGTTTTCTCCCAGGGCTACGATCGCATGCAACGCGTGATGTCATGGTTAATGGTGGTCATGTTCTTCTGTTTTCTGATGGTCGCTGTGCGAGGTTTCTCAGAATGGCGCGCAATTCTTGGCGGGTTCGTACCCTCACTACCAGCAGACTTACCCGTGCCGGGTAGCGATACAAGCCGTGTGGCGACCAGCTCAATCATCGCCATGGTGGGCGCAGCAGTCGCTCCGGGTGCACTGTTGGGAATGCCTTATCTCGCGGCCAATGCAGGCGGCAATAAAACTGAACTCAAGCAAGCCTTCCATCGTGCCATTGTAAATCTTGGATTCATTTTCGGCGCCTATGCTTTCTTTGTTCTTGTGGCGGGCGGGTTCGCCTTGAACTCGCTGGACAATCACGCGAGCTTTGCAGATGTAGGGCAAGCATCCACTGTATTCAGCAACGCCTTACCTCCGGCGCTCTCCTTTCTCGGACCTATGATTTTTTCGCTGGGTCTGTTTATTGCAGCAATGACTACGCTCGTCGTTACCGCGCAGACTACGATCTACTTTACCCTCGACATGCTTGGCCGACCGTGGCGGTTTAGCCAAGACAACAAGACATACCAACGTATGCTGTACGCCTTCGTCCTGGCAGCCGCGCTGCTGGCTCCATTCTGGGAGTTCCCTGCACTACTCAAAGTGATCCTGCTAATGGGTATCAATGTAGTGGTAATTCCTCTGGTTTACGTGATTGTGATCTTGTTAGTTAACAACAAGAGCGTGATGAAAGAGTTTCGCGCAGAGTGGTGGCGCAACGCTATTTTGTTTGTTGGCCTCGCAGTTTCACTCGTACTCGCGGTAAACAAGATTCCCTATTATTACACCTTACTCACTGGTTGATTTCTATCGGAGCCAAAACTATGTCTGAGAGCAAACCCACATTCAAACGCGCTGATCACGTATCACTAACAGTCAGCAACATTGACGAGGCGATTACTTTTTACACCGATGTAATGGGCGCAACACTACGCTATCGCATGGGACCTTTTGACGCCGGCGAAATCCCGCGTATGGATGACGGGCGTGACTGGACCGAAGCTCACGTCAACGTACCGGACGCCTGCTTGAATATTGCCATGCTCCAGTTATGCGACAACCTGGGCATGGAGCTGTTTCAGTACGATCGTCCCGCAGACGCAAAAACCAGCCCACCCCGCAATTGCGATGTAGGATGCCGGCATATCTGCCTGGAAGTTGAGGATGTCACCCTTGCTGTGACTTACCTTGAAGGACACAGCTGCACCGCGCTTGCCGGGCCCATCGTGTCCGACTCTGGTCCGGCGCCAGATTCACTGTCGTGGTATGTGCTCGATCCATTTGGCCACCAAATGGAGCTGGTGCAATACACCTGATTTAGCGGCAGCCATGACGGCAATCAACATACGCAACCAACAACAGGGAGATCAGTGTGAAATTTAGTCTAGCCGGAGTTCGTGGAGAGGTCTTGGGATTCCCGTGTAGCCCGAAGTTATACCGGTTCTCAATCGCGATGCTGGGCGCTGCACTGATCATTGTGACACCTCCCTCGCTTCAAGCCGCAACTGGCAAGCCGTTGGATATGCAGACGATTTTTGCGAGCGACACTTTCACCGCACGGCTACCCGCAGCATTAAAATGGCAGCCTGACGGCAAGAGTTATGCTTTTATCGAGTCTGACAAAAAAGGCCAGCGTATCGTCAGCCGGGCAGTGGATTCAGAACAGGCAAAGACGGCCTTCGCCCTCAAGGATGTTCGCGGTTTGCCAGTGGGTTTTACGCTTACAGATTTTCAATGGCGGCCCGAAAATAGCATCTTATTGCTACGGGGCTCGGTCACTACCAACTGGCAAGGCTATCGAAGCGCTCCGTGGTATATCTATCAGGCTAACAAGAAGACGCTACGCCCACTCGGTGTAGAGGGACAGCAGCTGCAACTGGTCAAGCTGTCACCGGGTGGACGCCATGCTGGATTCGTTGTTGATAACAATATTTACACAGCTGATCTTGAGTCCGGGGAATCCAGGGCAGTCACGAGCGATGGCAACGGCGATATTTTCAACGGCGTCTTCGACTACGGTAGCACTGAGTTTGGCCCCGTAGACGGCTGGCGCTGGTCGCCAGACGGTAAGCAGATCGCATTCTGGCGTATGGATGCCAGTGAAGTGCGTTTTTATCCACTAATTGATGAACTCAAAAGCTATAGTGAAGTTCGTAGCTTTCATTATCCGAACACCAGTGAGAAACATGCGGTCAATCGCATTGGCGTGTATTCGCTGCGTTTGGGGAAAACTGACTGGATAGATGTCGGCCATGATCCCGATGACTATCTTGCGCAGATGCACTGGAATACAACATCCAATGGCCTGTATATCCAGCATCTTACCCGCGATCACAAAACCTTAAAGCTATGGCACGCTACACCTGGGGGGAAAAAAGCTTCGCTAGTATTGAAGGATACCGACCCGGCCTGGATCGATATCAGCAATGACCTGCAGCCACTTGCGGGAGGAGCAGTAATCTGGACTAGTGAAAAAAGCGGGTATAGGCACCTCTACCTGATTACTGCAGACAAGAATGAGCAACCGCTCACGCAAGGGGAATGGTCAGTAGATTCCGTGATTGGCGTTGACGAAAAAGAGGGCTGGGTTTACTTCTATGCGAAGAAAGATTCACTGATCGATCAACACGTTTACCGCGTCCACATCGCAGACCAGCGCATTGAAAAGTTGACCGACAAGGCGGGCTGGCACAACTGGCAGCTGTCACCCGATGCTGCCTATGCACTCGCCACTCACTCGGATGCGCGCACGCCGCAGTCACTTTCAGTCGTCACCACCGCGGGCGAAGAGGTGTCGCTTATAGTCGCCGAGTCGGTGCCCGCATTTGGCGACTATGCAATGTCGCATACAGAATTTGTCTCTTTCGCTACCGATGATGGTATTACGCTCAACGGCTTTATTATCAAACCACCGGATTTTGATCCATCGAAAAAATACCCCGTCATCAGCTACGGCTATGGCAACGCGGGCTCTCAGGTAGTCGTCAATCGTTGGGGTACACAGCGCGGCCCAACACAGGATCTATGGCATCGGTATATGGCACAGCGTGGCTACGTAATCTTTGCGATGGATAATCGCACTACCACCGGGCGCGGCAAGACAGCGAAGAACCTGACTTATGGAGAATATGGGAAGTATGCCGTACTCGACTACGTGCAGGGCGTTAACTACCTAATAAGTTTGCCGTGGATAGATTCACAGCGGATCGGGTTTTGGGGCTGGAGCGGTGGCGGATATCTGGCTGCCGCGTTGATGACCAAAGCAGCACCCCTGTTCAAAGCCGCTGTCAGTGTTGCACCAGTGATTGACCTAACGCGGTACCAAGCAGTAGGTGTGGAGCGTTGGATGGGCACACCCGAAGAGAATCCCAAAGGCTATGCTGCGGTGAACGTGATGAATTACGCTGATCAGCTACAGGGTAAGCTGCTGCTGATTCACGGCACCGGAGATGAGAACGTGAAATTTGCGTTTACTCTGCAGTTTGCCGATTCGCTGATCAAAGCAAACAAGCAATTTGACATGATGGTGTATCCCAATCAACGGCATGGAATCAGCGATTTCCGGCTGCATGTATTCTCCACCATCTCACGATATTTCGACGACAACCTCTAGCGCCACACAAGGCGCTCAAACACAACGAGGCACCAATTCGTGTCATCATCACTATCACAGAGACAAATCGATGTGAGTTTTGCGAATTTCTTCCGAAGCGCCATTCTGTCCGCCGCGATCAGTGTTTTACTATTTCCTGTGCCGGTGAGCGCCGGCAGCGAACACCTGACCCAGGGCTACCACCCTCCCAATGTGGTAGTGATAATTCTGGATTGGTTGAGACGCGATGCAGTGGGCGCATACCGTGAAAAACCCGTACTGACCCCTAATATTGACCAACTTGCCAAGCAGGGGGTGCGCTTTGAGAATGTCTACACTCCCGCCACCCTCTGCACACCGGCACGTGCATCCATTATCACTGGCACCTACCCACATAAGCACGGTTTGGAAAAAGTTATTTATCCTGCAGGTTTTCCGGGGAAAATTCCTACCAAGCACCCCGAGGGCTTGTCGAACCCGTTTCATGACAACCGATTCATGCTCTGGGACAATTTCCCGGTGCTGTTGCATAACTCAGGTTATGAAACTGCCCATATTGGCAAGTGGCATCTCGGTCCCAGCAACCCTGGCTTTTTTGACACCTGGAAAACGTACAATTCTTTGATGCCACATTGGATAGGTGAGCCCTATAAATCAACCTATAGAGAAAATATTGAAACCGATGAAGGAATTCGCTTTATAGAGCGAAACGCCGATAGACCGTTCTTCCTTTACCAATCTTTCTACAATCCACATGCACCTTTTCAGCCTCCAACTAAATTTCAGGATTTGTATAAAAACAGGTTCTTCCGAGTTTCCTATGGGTAAAAGCCAAACAATGGTCAAGAATGTGGTACAAGAGTCTTTTTTTATGGAGATATTCAAATGAAAGATACCGCGTTGTTTACTCAACTTTTGGGGCTTGGCGACCCATGGAAAATCACGGCTATTACTCCGGATCTGACCGACAAATCAATGGCTCTTCTCCGCTTTGTTGAGTGAAAAAAGATGCTGACCATCAAGTAACCTGTTGATATGTTTGGTTTATGACAACTTTACATAGGGCAGGTATATGACCATCAACATCTCACGGAGTATTTTAAACCTCACGGGGCAACGTGTAAATGAAATTAAACTGGACGAAGAGGGTGACAAGATTGTTATTCACTGTAGCCGGGACGCCCGCAGGAGCACTATAGACCCCACCACAGGCAAGAAGGGAACTATCAACCAGCATATTCGCCGGCAGGTTAAGGATATCCCCCTTTTTGGGTATCCATGTGTGCTCGACATTGAACTGGCCCAAGTGTTTATTAGCAAGGGCGAGCGCCGCATTGAGGCGTGTGATTTTGTCGATAAAGGGTGCCGTTTCACCCACCGGTTTTGCCGACTGATCAGTGGATTATGCCGCCATATGTCTATTCAGGCCGTCTCCAGGCATTTGGGGATACGATGGGAGACAGTAAAGAATATCGACAAGGCATACCTGATGGAAACGCTCCCTGCGCTTGATCCTGCACAGTTGACTGGCTTGGAATATATTGGTGTCGATGAAGTTGCCAGGGCGAAAGGCCATGACTATATGACGGTGGTCTACGATATGGTCGGAGGTCATCTGGTCTGGGTGGAAGCTGGTCGAACTGCCGAGGTGTTTGCAAGATTTCTAAAACATCTCTCCCCGGATACATCCAGTAAAATCAAGGCCGTAGCTATGGATATGGGCCCTGCTTATCAAAAGGCTGTCAGGGAGTGCTTGCCGTTGGCAGACATTGTGTTTGACCGTTTTCACGTCATGAAAAATTACAGCAAAGCTATCCATAATCAGCGCCGGCTTGAGTTCAGGAAGGCCGATCCGAATGGTAAAAAACTGATGAAGGGGACGCATTATCTGTTGCTCAAAAATGCGGATAAGTTGAGTGAGAAACAAAGTAACAAGCTGCAAACGTTGTTGGATAGCAATAGCAACCTGAATGCGCTCTACGTTTTAAAAGAACAGCTTCAGTATCTGTGGAGTGCCACTTCATTTGAGGGGATGGCAGAGCAACTGGAAAGTTGGTGCTTGATAGCAGATCAGTCACACATGCTCTATCTGAAAAAGTTCGCAAAATCGCTCAGAAAACATTGTGTCGGCATCTGCAATTATGCGAAACACAAGCTAACAAGCGCCAGGATAGAGGCTGGTAATGTCAGTATAGGAATGATCCGTAAGCGCGCCAGGGGCATCAGGGATACCGAGTACTTCAAACTCAAAATTAGACAATCATCCCTCCCAGATAATCAATCTATGTTCTATTTGAAAACCTAGAATCACTCAACAAAGCGGAGAAGAGCCAAATCAATTACCCTCCAGATAGATTGGCCAAAGGGAACGAAAGGCGCGTGTAGTGTCTGCCATGCCCTTTGTTCGGTTTACGACCATCGTGAGCAACGCACATGGCGACACCTTGATACGATGCAGTTCAAGACGCAGTTAGTTGCTCAGGTTCCGCGTATTCATTGTAAAGCGCATGGAATCAAAAGCCTGAAAGTACAGTGGGCAGATACGCAGGCACGCTTTACGCATTTATTTGAGCGTTTCGCTATTGATGTGCTGTCGGCTGCCAGCAACAAGACACAGGCCGCAAAACTACTTGGTCTGTCGTGGGATGAGGTGCATCATATTCAATCCCGAGCAGTGAAAAGAGGGATGGACAGACGCTCTGTTGAGGAAGTGAAACACCTTGGCATCGATGAAAAAAGTTTTCGCAAGGGGCAATCCTATGCCAGCCTGCTGTACGATTTGAATGCGTCCAGAGTGCTTGAGGTCGTGGCAGATAGAACGACGGAATCGGCAACCGCATTGCTGTCCACGCTTCCAGAACAGCAGCGTAATGAAGTAGCTGCTGTTGCCGTGGATATGTGGGTTCCATTTATGACGGCAGTTGAGGCGACTTTACCGAACGCCGCCATTGTTCACGACAAGTTTCATATCGTCAGTTATCTTACAAAAATGGTTGACCAAGTCAGGCGCAAAGAAAATAAAACATTAAGAGCCGCCGGTATCAATGACCTGGTCGGGTCTCGCTATACCTGGTTACGCAATCCCGACAACTGGAGTGAAAAAGATGAAGCCACTTTTTATGGCCTTCAATCAAAGGGGTTGAAGGTTGCCCGAGCCTGGGCAATCAAAGAGACGCTGCTTGACCTGTGGACTTACAGCTACGATAAACCAGCCCGGGCGTTCTTTAAGAAAGGGTACTGGTGGGCGACACATTCACGTCTAAAGCCGGTCATATCAGTCGCCAAGATGCTAAAGAAACATCTCGACAACATAATGACTTACTTGAAACATCGCATCACCAATGCGACCGCAGAAGGATTTAATTCAAAGATTCAGACAATAAAATCGGCTGCCCGAGGATTTAGAAACTTCGAAAACTATCGAGTTTCAATTCTGTTCCACTGTGGAAAACTCAACCTCTACCCACAGGATTCCCAGTAGAACCTAAAAACGTAGATATAGATCCACTGCTGTCCCGTTAACTTTCATATGAGTGCCATTTGATTAACATCAGGCAGCCTGCCATCAGGTGGATCACCCCTCAACAGCGCCATCAGGTCACGCTTATCAAATAAATTGAGCTGTAGTAATCGCAATAGCTGCTGCATACTTTTTGTGAGTGCTGACTGAAACTTCAGAAATGCTATTAGCAGGTATACGCACATCGCTATCCATATTTGAGTCATCACTGCATTTTTGCTCGTGCCAACAAACGATTTTATTTTCAGGTTCTGTTTTATCCACTTAAAAAATAATTCTACTTGCCACCTGGCTTTGTAGATATCGGCGATCGTCTTGGCTGCCAGTTTGAAATTGTTCGTTAGAAACACATAGTGCTTACCCGTCTCCGCATCTTTGTAGCCAATTGTAGACGCCACTCCAAAACCGCAGCTATTTGCCGAATTTTGAAATAGACGGATCTCGGCGTATTAGAATCGGCGCGGTAGAACTGCGGCCCAGTCACACTCAAGAGCGACCAATAAGCAGGCACGATTCAAGCGTAGGGACTATAAGAATAAGTGTCGCTGAGAACGGTATGACGCCACCACAGATTTGACGGTCAACGCTGGCGCCATACCCAAAAAAACCGTGCAGGTGCACGACCCGTTAAGTGTTGCACAGAATGGGAATAAATCCAGCCCTCATCGACCTTTGTGTCGATGCCATCATCCAGCCGTCTCTACCACTGTTGTCGCTGCTACGCCCAGGTCATCGTCTGTACCCACTGTGATCGCGGCCAGCGGTATTGCACCGATGGTTGCAGCCAGGAAGCCAGAAAGGAATCCATTAAACGAGCCAGAGCGAAGTACCAGGCCACTCGCCCGGGTCGCATGAATAATGCCGCTCGCCAACAGCGTTATCGAGAACGGCAACAACAAAAAGTAACGCATCACCGTTCTCTGGCAATAATACTCCGTGATCTACTGCAAACCGTGCCTGATGAGATCAAAAGGGCCGATATGCCGGGTAAAACTGACGCCACCGTGCGCTGCCATCACTGTGGCGCGGTCTGTGGTCCCTTTTTGCGCAGTGATTTTCTGCAGAGCAGTCAGTTCAGGCGCAGATTCCGGCGACATTAGTGCAGCGGCTGGACAGGAGTCATCAATCGGAGGGCAGTCATGGCCATCGGCAAAGAAACTGAAGCAAAAATACTGCGCTACCATTTTGTTGAGAAGTGGCGAACGGGCACCATTGCGACCCAGCTTGGCATTCACCACTCAGTGGTTGATCGGGTACTGGCACAGGCTGGCCTGCCCAAGGTGGAGCGCACTCGCCGTGCGTCGATCATCGACCCCTATCTGCCCTTTGTCATCGACACCCTGCGGGAGTTTCCCACACTCACGGCGGCCCGCTTGTATGAAATGGCCCGCCTGCGGGGATACCCCGGTGGCCCCAGCCAGTTTCGCCAGCGTATCAGTGAACTGCGGCCGCGCAAGCTGCCCGAGGCGTATTTACACCTAAAAACCCTGCCCGGTGAGCAAGCCCAGGTTGACTGGGGTTCGTTCGGGCATATTCAGATCGGCAAGGCCCGGCGGCCGTTAATGGCGTTTGTGATGGTGCTGAGCTGGTCGCGACAGATCTTCTTGCGCTTTTATCTCAACCAGCAAATGGAGCACTTTTTACGCGGCCATGTAGCGGCATTCGAGGCCTGGCAAGGATTGCCAAAGGTGCTGCTGTACGACAACCTTAAATCGGCCGTATTGGAGCGCCACGGTGACGCCATCCGCTTCCACCCACCTTGCTGGCCTTGTCAGCCCACTATCGCTTCGAACCACGCCCGGTGGCGGTGGCCCGGGGCAATGAAAAGGGCCGGGTAGAAAGAGCGATTCGCTATATTCGCGATAATTTCTTTGCCGCTCGTCACTGGCAAACACTGGCCGAACTCAATGCGCAAGCTGAGCACTGGTGCCAGGGTGTGAGTGCTGATCGGGCTTGCCCTGAAGAGCGTACGTTGACGGTCAGGGAAGCCTTCTTACAGGAGCAGGTGAGTTTGCCGGATAATCCCTTTGATACCCATGAGAGACAGCCCGTGCGGGCCGCCAAAACCCCTTATGTTCGCTTCGATCTCAATGATTACTCCATTCCCCATCAATACGTGCACAAGCCATTGAGCGTGAGCGCTGACCTGGAGCGGCTCCAGATAGTGGAGGGCGATCAATGCATTGCTGAGCATCAGCGCAGCTTTGGCAAAGGGGAGCAAATCGAACAGGAGGCGCATATCAATGCCCTATGGCTGGAGAAAACCCACGCCAAACTACACCGGGGTCAGGATCGCCTGAGCCATGCTTCGGCGCACGCCCAGACGCTGCTGCAGCAATCGGCACAGCGTGGACATGTCATTAAAACCACGGTCCGGTTACTCAATCAACTGCTTGATGATTATGGGCGGGACGAGCTGCATGTAGCTCTGGGTGAAGCACTTGATCGGCAATCACCCTACCCGGAGGCGGTGCAGCACGTTCTTGAGCGCCGCCGTGATGAACAGCACCTGCCGCCACCGCTTGCTGTCGCCGTGCCGGCGAAGGTCAAACACTACAGCGTCAAGCTGGCTCGGCTTGCCGATTACGACAAGCTCAATGGCACCCGAAGCGAGACAGGAGATGATACCGATGATTGATATCGAGCAACTCAAACAGCAGGCACTTGAACTGAAGCTCCACGGCGTGCTGGCGCACTGGGGCGAGATCACCGACGAGCAATACCCCTGGCGGGCACAGCTCATCGCCTGGGAGCTTGCCGAGCGCAAACAGCGCTCACTCGAACGGCGCCTGAGCAGCGCCAGGCTGGGCCGGTTCAAACCGATGAGTGAGTTTGACTGGCAGTGGCCAAGCGCTATCGACCCACAAGCGATTCATGCCCTGATGCAACTGGGTTTTATGGACACGGCCAGCAATATTATCCTGCTGGGCAGCAACGGCGTGGGCAAATCGATGATCGCCCAGAACCTGGGGTATAACGCTGTCATGCACGGCTATACGGCGCTGTTTACCACCGCAGCGGCGATGCTCAACGACCTGGCAGGTCAGGATGGCGCCAATGCCCTGCAGCGTCGATTGAAACACTACGCCAGGCCCGCCTTGCTGGTAATTGATGAAGTGGGCTACCTCTCCTACAGCAATCGTCATGCTGACTTGCTGTTTGAAATCATCAACCGGCGCTATGAGAAATGTTCAACTTTGGTGACAACGAACCGTCCGTTTGGCGAGTGGAATGACGTGTTCCCCAATGCCGCGTGTGTGGTCTCCCTGATTGACCGTTTAGTCCATCACAGCGAGGTCATCGCCATTGAGGGTGAGTCGTACCGCATGAAGGAAGCGCAGGAGTGTGCGTCGAAGCGGCGCGAGACCAAAAAGCGAGGAAAGGCTAAATGAAAACCTTAAAAATCACAACCTACTGGACGGCTGAACAAGCCGATTGTATTTATCAGCTGCTCGGCGACCTGAGATCGGTACTGTGGGATCACTATGGTGATGAGATTGCGCAACTGTACGAGGAGATCCGGATTGAGCAACAAGAGTACACAGACAGTGTCGAGGTAAATCATGAGCTGCCGTTCTAGCCTGTGATCGATTGGAGTTAAGCCGGATCACTGTCGCCTCTTTGTCGTTCTTTTATTCTGCGGCAAATAACTGCGGGTTTACTGTGGCGCTAACACCACGAGCTAAACGGTGTGGGGGGATGGAGCAACCCCCTGTCTCCCGGGCTCAATATGTGGATGGAAGGTGACAAAGCTTACGGAACGGTCAACTGCGGCTATGCCTACGAAGGTCCACCGGGACATATTCACGGGGGACATGTTGCCGCAATATTCGATCAGTTTTTAGGTATGGCGCAGTTAGTGGGGAAAAACCCGGGAATGACTGGCACGCTCACGATGAGATACCTCAGACCCACGCCTTTGAATACGGATCTCGACCTGGAGGCGGACGTAGAATTTCTAGCAGTTTGTCGGACTCAGCTCCTGACGGGCACGATTTAATACTCCAGCGTGCTACAGGGCTGTCAGGACACCACGCAGAAGATGTGATTGTCCCAGGGCAGCCACGTCAACCTTCATCACGACTTTATCCAGCCCTGTAATGGGCATTTATGCGGCAAATGACCGCTTAATTATGCCATTCTCAGCACATTCATACGCTTTACATTCCATGCCAGTGTCGCCAGCGTCCATTCGCCCGCAACCTTGTCCAAACCTCGCATCGAGAACTGCCTCAACCCCATAACGTGTTTGATGATGCCGAACACTGGCTCTACCGTTTGCTTTCTTAATGCGTACAGCGCTCGACCGGATTGGGTCGTCAGTTGATGTTTCATGAGCCTCACCTGATCATCCGTTATCGGAGTGGGGGCGTCAGGGGCAAACCGATCAAAAACGCACGGGTGATGGCGGTCACGCGCTACTGCCAGTAAAGGCTGGATATTATCCTCTACGCAAGCCTTTACATTATCACCGCTAAAATAGCCTGTATCGGCCAGCAGGTCGGTCACCTTGCCCAGTTCTTCAGGCAGGGTATTCAGCTTTGTCAGGGCCGGCTTTATTTGTTGTTTGTCGTTCGGGGCCTGTGTCATGTGTGTACTGACGACGAGCATTGTATCGGTGTCAACACTGGCCTGGGCGTTGTAGCACTGTTCAAAGCCGCCGCCAGATACCGGCATGATACGCGACTCTTCATCGGTCAAATTCATCTGGTCTTTATCTCGAGGGCCGGGAAGCGGTGGCTTAGGCTCCCGGCCCCGGGGCTTTTTTCCAGTATCCCTCTGAGCTTGGCGTTTGGTTTGTTTTTGTTGGTATTCGGCTTGTTCACGCGCAAAACGCTCCTGCGCCCGTTCTTCAATTTTTACTTTGGCCGCAGCCAGTGCCTCAAGTCGTGTTTCGCGCCGGGAAATCTCCGCGGGAATGTCCATGCCATCCGCTACCGGCGTTTGATCTGCCGCCTCTGCCTGTGCAGTGAGAGCGCTGACTTCTGTCTTGAGCTGTGCTTCGATTTTCTTTAAGTGGCCATAAGAAAGCGCCTTATGCTTGCTGGCATTCGCCTTGATCTTGGTGCCATCCAGGGCGATACGCCCAAGCTTCATGAGCTTCATTTCACGCGCCAGCAACAAGACCTGAACAAAAAGTGCTTCAAGCTGAGGCAAAAACGGCGTCGAAAGGTCGCTATGGTGTCGTGATCCGGATGCGTGTTGGCCGCCAGGTAGCGAAACGCAATGGAGTCGTGGGTGGCTCGCTCAATCTTACGGCTGGAAAACACACCGGTGGCGTAACCGTAGATCAGCAAACTCAGTAGGACCGCTGGATGGTGCGCCTTTGATCCACGCCCGGCATATTGACGGGTGAGCTCAGACAGATCGAGCTGATCAACGACCTCCACGACAAACCGTGCCAGGTGGTGTTCAGGTAACCAGTCCGACATAGAGGGAGGGAATAGATAGTCCGTCTCTCGATCAACGTTTACAAAATTGGCCATCACTTATTCCCGGTTACTTTTCAGTGTGACCACATTATCTCATGATGATGTTGTTGGGTTAAGTCCGACAGGCTGCTAGGGCAGGTTAAAGGTATTTACGCCATCCCTTTACTCATCAGATAAGCCATCCCATGGCGAACCTGTCCCTGGCGAATGGTTCTTCTCCGGTCTTGTGAGTGAATGTCAGGCCGCAACATAGAACATTGAGTCCTCATCCGGTAGCGATGACTGCCTGATCTTGAGTTTGAAATACTCGGTATCCCTGATGCCTCTGGCGCGCTTGCGGATCATGCCGATACTGATGTTGCCGGCCTCAATTCTGGCATTGGTGAGCTTGTGCTTCGCGTAATTACAAATGCCCACACGATGGTTTCTCAACAACTTTGCAAACTTGTTCAGGTAGAGCATGGCCGATTGATCAGCTATCCGGCACCAGACTTCCAATCGCTCTTGCATCAGTTCGACAGTCTCTGATTCCCACAAACGCTGAAGCTGTCTCTGGCGAAATAGTAATTCACGCCGCTACAGGAAGGTGAAACAGCTAACAGCCTGGCCCGCGATAAGTGGTTGTCCGCGACCCGTTGTTTGTAATAGATTGGTCGAAAAGATAGCGTTAATCCCACTTATACTTCGCATCATGATCGACACCTTTCTGGACAAACTGAATATCCCAGACGCTTGTTTGCTCGGCAAGCCGGTGTTCAAAAAAATGTTCCAGGATCATGTTGACCTCGACGCAACTGACAAAAAGGCACTGAGCGAAGATATCGACAGAATTCGATGGCTTTACACCCTCAAGCCCGAAACGATCAATATCACGCCGTTTCAGGACAATGAGCGGGAATATCTGGAGGTGGCAATCCTTTCCATCGACCTTTCCCGTGAGCCTCGTGTCAAACGCATCGCTGCGTTCATCCACAAGGCAATTCCCTATCCGCTGATCCTATTATTCACCCACGGGGATTGTATCTGCGTAAGTGTTGCGGAAAAGCGGATCAATCAGGCTGATAAATCAAAACTGGTAGTGGTGGATCGTTGGATGACAGATTGGTTCAACCCTACAAAGCCTACGGCACCCCAAACCGCTTTTATGAAGGCTTGTGCAATTCAAAAACTACCCTCAACCAATTTCTTTGCCTTTTACGAAGCGTTTCAGGCCCGTGTTATTGAGTTGATTACATCTAATCGCACAGGTTTTTTCGAAGCTTCACCCGTTTGGGTTGCTAAAGAGCAGGGTGAACATCTAAAAGAGATTGAAAACCTTGATCGTGAGATTGCCGAACTCCGTGTCACCTTGAAGAAGGAAAAGCAAATGTCGCGCAAAATTGCACTGAATACCAGGATCAGGAAACACAAAGATGCTATAATGCGGCTTGAACAAAGCCTTACCCGTTAACCCATTGCCGAAAAAGACATACTATGGATAAAGTTACCTTAGAAGACGGCCAAAGTGCCAATATCGTTTCTGAAAATATTGAAAAGCTGAAAGAGTTTTTTCCCGACGCTTTTCCCGAAGGCGGGGTGAATTTTGATGTGCTGCGGCAGCTTTTGGGTGATGCATCGGTTCTGGATGAAGGCGAAGAAAAATACGGGCTGAACTGGCACGGCAAAAAGAAGGCTCGACAGATTGCGTTAACGCCCAGCACGGGTACACTTTTGCCTTGCCCTGAAGAAAGTGTAGATTGGGATACGACGCAAAACCTGTTTATCGAAGGCGATAACCTTGAAGTTCTGAAACTCTTGCAGAAGAGCTACGCAAATAAGGTGAAGATGATCTATATTGATCCGCCGTATAATACAGGTAAAGAGTTTATCTATCCCGATAGGTTTCAAGAAAACCTTCATACTTACCTCCAGTATACAGGTCAGATTGATGATGATGGAATGAAATTTTCCTCGAACACTGAAACTGGTGGACGAAAACATACAAATTGGCTGAACATGATGTATCCCCGCCTTAAGCTGAGTCATTCTCTATTGCGGAAAGACGGTATTATTTTGATTTCTATCGGGGCTGACGAATATGCCAACTTAAAAAAAATATGTGACGACGTTTTCGGAGAAGAAAACCACATCTCCTCTATTTCAAGAATGATGAAGTCTGGAGGAGCAAAAGGTAGGTTCTTCACTCCAAACATCGACTATATTTTAGTGTACGCAAAAAATATTGAAGCAGCAGATCAGTTTAGATCAGCGATACCACCTGAACAAATAAAAACCTATTACAACAAGACACAAGCCGATGGCCTAAGAAAAGGTGAAGCATACGGCGAAGAACGCTTGTACAAAGCCAGTTTGGATGCACGTCCCAATCAGAGATATTGGATTGGGTGCCCAGATGGAAGTTTTGTTATACCTCCAGGTAACCTATTTCCTGAAGAAATTACCGAAGGAACGAAAGTAACCCCAGAATCTGACGATGGTGTTTGGAAATGGACGTACCCAACCTATAAAGAAGAGCTCGACAAGGGTAATATTGTTTTTAAGGAAACTACTACGTCTGCACTTGTTGACCAGTTCATGAAAAAATCGCGATACAATATTTACAACAAACTCTGGTTGGAAGATCAACAAAAAAAGGGCAAAGTTCCTTCGGATTTCATCGGTAAATTTGAAAATCGCCAAAGCTCAAAAGAGCTCAAAGAACTGAATATCCCGTTTGATTTTGCTAAACCGGTGGGGTTGCTCAAGTATTTGATAGAGATCACCCGCTGCCGCGACAAGGATATCGTGATTGATTTCTTTGCTGGATCAGGATCCACCGCATCGGCGATTCAGTATTTCAACGCGGATAGCAATAATTCAGTTAGGTGCATATCTGTACAGTTGCCCGAAAAAACGGATGAGAAGTCGGAAGCTTATAAATTGGGATTCGAAACCATCTCTCAAATAGGAAGAGAACGCATTAAAAGGTCTGCAGAAAGGGTTCTCAATGAATTCAAAAATTATTCGGGTGACCTCGGTTTCAAAGCATTCAAGCTCTCAAGCTCAAATATCCGCGCTTGGAACCCTGACAGAACCGATCTTGAAGAAACCCTTCTTTCCCATAAAAATCATCTTGTTGAAGATCGTTCTGAACAAGATGTTCTTTATGAGCTTTTGCTCAAACGCGGGATCGAATTGACCGTTCCGGTTGAAGAAAAACAGGTTGCAGGCAAAACAATTTACAGCATCGGCTATGGTGTACTGTTTGCCTGCCTCGACACCTCAATCAAGGCCGACGAGATTGATACCGTCGCCCAGGGAATTCTCGACTGGCATAAAGAGCTGGAACCAGAAACAGACACCCATGTCTTTTTCCGCGATAGTGCCTTTGACGATGACATCGCCAAAACCAACATGGTCGCTATTCTGGAACAGAACGGCATTCACCACGTCCGTAGCCTTTAACCGAAACGTATGTCTCAAATGAAACTCCATTTCGTAGATAATCTTGATTACCAATTAGATGCGATTGCGTCGGTTGTTGATTTGTTCAAAGGTCAGGAAATTTCCCGCTCGGAATTCACCGTGACCTACCGCCCTGAAAGCGGCCCACAGGCAACCCTTGGCCTTGTCGAAAGCGATCTGGGCGTCGGGAACCGTTTGCAGTTGATTGACGACGAATTGCTGGACAACTTGCGTGATGTTCAGTTGGGCAACGGTTTGGCGCAAACAAAAGAGATGGATACTGGTGATTTCACCGTCGAGATGGAGACCGGAACCGGTAAAACCTACGTTTATCTGCGCACAATCATGGAGTTGAACCAAGAATATGGTTTCACAAAATTCGTAATTGTGGTGCCGTCTGTGGCGATCAAAGAAGGCACATATAAAACCTTAGAGATAACGCGAGACCACTTTGAAAACCTTTACCCCAAGGCCAAGGGTTATGAATATTTTCTGTATAACTCTGCCAAGCTCGGTCAGGTACGGAATTTCGCGACCAGCTCTACCATTCAGATCATGGTGACAACTGTTGGGGCGATCAACAAAAAAGATATCAACAACCTTTATAAGGAAAATGAAAACACCGGCGGTGAAAAACCGGTTGATCTGATCAAGGCAACCAATCCGATTATTATCGTGGATGAACCACAAAGTGTTGATGGTGGCCTTAGAGGGGCTGGCAAGACTGCCCTGCAAGCCATGAACCCGCTTTGCACATTGCGCTACTCTGCGACCCATGTTGACAAGCACCATATGGTGTACCGTCTGGACGCAGTGGACGCCTATGAACGTGGGTTGGTGAAGCAAATCGAGGTGGCTTCACTAGAGATCGAAGGTGGCCACAACAAGCCCTATGTGAAGTTGATTTCAACACACAACCGACAGGGTTCGTTTACCGCGAAGGTTGAATTGGATATTCAACGTGGCCAGAACATAAGACGTCAGGTTATGACGGTTGAAGATGCTGATGATCTTGAGCAACTGACTAGCCGCGCCATTTACGAGAATATGCAGATTGGCACTATAACTGTTGGGCCAGATCAAGCGATTGAGGTTAAAGGCCCGGGATTGGATGAAACCCTAAGCTCTGGCATGTCCATCGGTGATGTTGATGCGGATGAACAAAAACGCCTGATGATCCGCCGCACGATCAAGGAACATTTGGATAAAGAATTACGGTTCAAGGAAATGGGCAAACCTATCAAAGTTTTGAGTTTGTTTTTTATCGATACCGTTGATTTTTATCGCCAGCGCGATGAAAACGGCAATTCCGTGAAGGGCAAATATGCCCTGATGTTTGAGAGAGAATATACCAAACTTGCCAAATCACCAGCTTATCAAACCCTGTTTGCCAGCATTGATCTGGATACGGAAGCACATGAAGTGCATGAGGGTTATTTCTCTATCGACAAAAAGGGCGGCTGGACAAATACCGCAGAAAACAATCAGGCCAACCGTGACAATGCGGAACGTGCTTACAATCTGATTATGAAGGACAAAGAAAAGCTATTGAGTTTTGATACAAAACTGAAATTTATCTTTTCACATTCGGCCCTGAAAGAAGGCTGGGACAATCCGAATGTATTCCAAATCTGTACCTTGAGAGATATGAGTAGTGAACGTGAACGTCGGCAAACAATTGGGCGCGGTCTGCGACTATGTGTGAACCAGGAAGGTCAACGTTTGCGTGGTAGTGACATCAATACGCTGACAGTGGTTGCTACTGAAAACTACGAAGATTTTGCACGAAACCTGCAAAACGAAATCGAAAAAGATACCGGTATCAGGTTTGGTATTGTTGAGACTCACCAATTTTCAACAATCCAGGTGAAAGATGAAAACGGTGATCCTGTTGCATTGGGCACGAAAGCTTCTGAGGAAATTTGGGATCATTTGAAAGCGGAGGGCTTGATTGATTCCAATGGGCGCGTTCAAGACACGCTTAAAACGGCGCTGAAAGACGGCACCCTTGAATTGCCAAAAGAGTTTGATAAACAAAAGACAGAAATCACTGCAATCCTGAAGAAACTGTCTGGACGTTTGGATATCAAAAATGCCGATGATCGAAAGATCATTCGGACACGTGAAGCAGTATTACAAAGCGAAGAATTTAAAGCACTATGGAATCGAATTAAACACAAAACGACATACCGAGTGCAGTTTGATAATGAAAAGCTTATCAAGAATTGCGCCAAAGAAATTTACGATAGTGAACCTATAACGAAAACACGTGCCAGATTCAGAAAAGCAGGACTGGAAATTGGGAAAGGCGGGGTTAGCACAACCAAAGGTGCCAGTCTGGTTTTAACGACTATAAACGAAGATGACATTGAGTTACCTGACATTATTACCGACCTACAAGATAAGACGCAGGTAACACGTAACAGCATCGTTGAAATATTGCTTGCGAGTGACCGCATAGAAGATTTCAAACGAAACCCTCAACAGTTTATTGATCAATCTGCCGAGGCGATCAACCGAACCAAACGTTTGGCATTAATTGACGGCATCAAATACCGGCGCATTGGTGATGAGCATTTTTATGCCCAAGAGCTTTTCGAAACCGAAGAGCTTACAAGTTATATGAAAAACGCCATTGAAACCCAAAAGTCTGTTTTTCAATATGTAGTCTACGATTCCGAAGGCACTGAGCGTCGGTTTGCAAAAGATCTTGAAGACAATGAAGCTGTTAAAGTATATGCCAAGCTTCCTACATGGTTCAAAATCCCTACTCCCCTTGGTAGTTATAACCCTGATTGGGCAGTTCTTATTGATCAAGATGGTGAAGAAAAACTATTCTTTGTGGTTGAAACTAAAAGCAGTGGATGGTGGGATGATCTTCGTCACCAGGAAGGGGCAAAGGTTGAATGTGGAAAAAGGCATTTCGATAAAATTTCTGTCACCGATAATCCCGCGAAATATATCAAGGCAACATCTGTGGGCGACGTATTGAAGCATGTATAATTTGTGTTTTATACTCGCTAAACATGAGAAATTAATGATGGTGTAATGGCTGACCTTTGCCAGTACCCATGGTATAGGTTTAGTAGCAAATCTGGGGGCTTAAAAGTTTGATGAAACCCTTCAACACTTTGCATCAAAAAATGCCCATGTATTCGCTCTGGTAAGCATTTAAGCATTTCCAAAAACCGTGCTTGATTTGAACGGCTAGAAAACACCCACAAAACTAATAATGGTGCCTTGAGGCCATAGTGCGATTTGTAAATCTGACGATCAATCAGCTTTCGGTAAAGATCAATCGAATTGGCATAACTTTTTCGCTTGGCTTGTGACGTTTTCGGCTCAGTTCCACGATCAACTTCCAAGGCGAATGCCCGGTAACTTCCGCCATAATCCAATGCAAAAAGTTGGTCAGGAATAAGTTTTTGCCCATCAACCGGAATTGCCAAAGGCGCGTTCTTAATGGCCAATATTTCATGTGCTGGAATGTAGCGCACATTATCACACGCCGCTGCAATATCAATAGAACTGGTCACACAAGACGTCATATACCCATGCACCCAATGGCCGTGGGGCGTGATGGTTGGTTCGGACATTCTTTTGTCAAACAAATATTTCTGCGCTTTTGGGGTTAGATCATAGATGAACGTATTGAAATTGGCATGTTCCGTTGCTCTTTGTTGACGTGGGAGGCGCAAGTATCCACCCGCGCGAAGTTTCTGCATTTGACGCAAAGCGGTGTCTTTGCAGTGATGGGTATTTTTGGTTAATTCATGCAGATAAAGCGATGATTGCGGCCCATGACGTTCGGTATGTTTGAGCCAACGCAATTCCCGCAACGTCGGATAGCCTAAGCGGCGCACCTATTACGTCACGTGTTGAAGTTTCCTTACACCGTGCACATCATTATTACATTAGTCCCAATTTTTCAAATTTAATCTATTAAACTAGAGTTTAGAGCGAAAGAGCTGTTGTCGGAAGCTTCAATCCCGACTCCTTTTCCTTAATGTTCTCTCAAAACCTGCGTGTAATACAAGCTGCAACGCAATGTTACCCATCTTGTATATAATCTACCGCACCAGGGGCTTGGAATTTTTTGCATCTTTCGTTCCACCAGCTTCGAACGTTAACATGGCGAAAATGTTTTGTCAGACCCAGCCTGATTCTTCCCGCTGTAATAATATCCGGCTTGCGCCATGGTGCATCCGTCACCAGTGGGCCCGCTTTATCACCCAATACCAGCGTCAACAAATGAAGCAGTCCGTAACCTACAGTCGTCAAGTGAACCCAGCGATGCAGCGTTTGGCGCCGTTGCTGCCAGGCTTCTTTGAGCCCCCACAATTGTTTCAACTGGTAGTACATCGACTCAATCGACCAACGCAGTCCGTAATCTTCAATCACTTGTTCGCTCGTTAGAGTCGTATCGGTTGAAAGAAATAATCGAGTCTTGGTCCACTGACCTTTACCCCTGTCTAGCTCGCACCAAACGGCTCTGACTAACTGACCGTCAAGGAACCTTGCCTTGGCGAGCCGACTACGGTATCTCACCTTTTGTTCTTTTCCGTACAGCCGCAGTAGTGCTTCCGTCTTTTTAAAGTGGGCAATTCGCTTGGGTGTGTGTTTTTCGCCATACTTGCGTGGCCGCCCGCGTTGCCCCGGTTTTCGTTCGGGGGGTTCGTCGTAAAGCCGCGTATCGATTCTCGCCTGGCCAATCACGGTAAAACCGTACGCTGTCATCGCGTTGATAAATCGTTTGCGCATATACCAGCAATCGACCAATACCCTCACCGTTTTATCTTCAAACAAGCGGTAAACAGCACGCATGATCACTGTCGCTGCGACCAGCTTGCCCGTATTCCCTGCACTGGGTATCAGTCGGAACAATAGAGGTATCGCCGTCGTCTCCAGCGGTGTGCGCCTGAAAACAGCCGCTAAACTAACCCAGCATTGACCACGAACATAGGCGGCTAAATTCGGCTTATTTCCGTGCTGATGATGTATCTGGCTGCCCGGTGCTTTTTTCGAGGCTCGTAGACTCACCGTATCGTCAATCGCTAAATATAGAACGGGATCATTCTTGGCACTAAGAACCAGACAGACGAACTGTCTTGCCAGCTTCAACCAGGACCACTTTCCGGCTTCAAGCCATTTGTAATACGTCGTCCAGTGCCTTTGCATGTCTAGAAACAAATAGGTTTCGGTGACAAAGCCAGCGGGCGTTAACATAGCGCCGATCAATAGTTCAATGAATGTGCCTACGGATCTTGGGGGTAGCGCTTTGCTTAAAAATGTTATCCAATAGCACAGTTCGCGGGGGATGCGAGCACATCCTGTTGCGTTCATAGCGGCCTCCAGAAGAAATCGATTCATTTCTTTCTGAAGGCCGCGCCCTATACACCTTTTAAAAAGCAAAGCTGTATAGGGCGCGGCAAACTTTTTGCCGCTTTATGTCAAGTTTTTTCGCACACTTTGCGCGATAATCTTCCTCCCCAGACTCTAAACTCTAGCTATTAAAACCAACGCTAATAAAATTATTCTGTCCACATCTTTTACGATCCCGTCCACATACTTTCCTGCCATAGAAGCCCACATTTACCTCATGAACAGGGTCGAACCAATTCGGCTTTGACAGAACTATTGAGGTTAAAATGGAAATGTTATCACAAGGCCAATTGGCAATTCGCTGGCAGATTTCACCAAGAACACTGGAACAATGGCGTTGGCTTGGAAAAGGGCCAAAATTCCTGAAGATTGGAGCGCGGGTTTTATACCGTAGCTCTGATGTCACTGCCTTTGAACAGGCGCAGGTTTGCCAGAATACCTCTGGCCCATTGCCACCGGGCATGAGCTGATGCCAAAGAAGCCATCTCCCAACCTGATCAAAAGACATCGCATCTATACTGTCTGGGAGGCTGCAAAGGCGTTGCACCTTCATCGCCAGACAGTAATCCGCTGGATCAAGGGCCAAGGATTGAACGCAGACACATCGGGCAGGCCATGGCTGATCAAGGGCTCTGACCTCAAAGTATTTCTTGGTGAGCGGCGCAGTTTGGGTAAGTGTAAACTGGCCTTGCATCAGCTGTATTGTCTGCCCTGTCACGCCCCTCAGACGCCAGACGGGTTGTTAGCTGACTATCGGCATAGAACCGATCAAACAGGCAACCTGATGGGCCTCTGCTACTTTGAGACCTACCACCAGTTGCGTCACGCCATTGCATCGGTGAATGGCAACCGGTTCCGGGGTTCGTCAGATTATGAAATCAGCCTCTGGAATGAATGTGCTCGATTACTCACCAACGCCATCATCTACTGCAACTCGATGATCCTGAGTCGATTACTGACTCACTTTGAGTGTATTGGCGATGAAAAAAAGCTGGCAATTACAAAGCAGGTATCTCCAGAACTCCACTGATTTCTCCCGATGTCTAACTTTTGACCGATAGTCGACCCAACCCGCCTGGGTTACTCTCCTGCAAAGTGCCATACATTACGGAGTTGTCATATGTTAGGAGTTCTAGAAGGCAGGGTCGCCATGGTCACGGGCGCCGGTCAGGGCATCGGCGAGGGAGTTGCCACTGTCTTTGCCCGGGATGGCGCCCGGGTGGTTGTAGCTACCCGCAGCGCGGGTAATGGTCAGGAAACGGTTGACGGGATCACAGCCGCTGGTGGAGAGGCGCTTTTGATTCAGTGTGATGTGGGCGAGCGTGGTGAGCTTGAAGCAGCGGTAGCGAAAACGGTCAATCACTACGGTCGCATCGACATCGGCGTACACAATGCGGCGATTTATCCCCTTTATACATTAGAAGAACTGAGCGACGAGGTACTCGATCGAACGCTTTCCGTCAATATGAAAGCCGCTGTCTGGATGACCCAGGCCTGCGTGCCCTATTTTCGGGATCAAGGCTGGGGCCGGCTAATCTTTACCTCCTCAGTCACCGGACCGCGCGTAGCCATGCCGGGTACCGCCCACTATGCCATGTCCAAAAGTGGACTAAACGGCCTCATTCGCACCGCGGCGTTGGAATACGCGCGCGAGAACATCACCGTCAACGGCGTCGAACCGGGCTATATTCTCACCCAGGCGATGTCGGCTCTGGGTGACGACGGCGAGATCAAGGCCATGGCGGCCTGTATTCCCCAGGGTCATCTCGGGATGCCTGAAGATATTGCCAATACTATGTTGTTCCTGGCCTCGGAGGAGGCGGGTTATGTCACAGGCCAAACCATTGTGGTAGACGGAGGTTCGACGCTGCCGGAGAGCCAGGTGGTGATGGACGGATTCTATGGACAGTAAGTCGCTTCTGGAGCGTCGCTTACAGGTACTGGGCAGGTATTCGCCCCTATTTTACCAGCAGCCATTGCAGCTGGTTCGGGGTGAGGGGGTGTGGTTGTTCGACGCAGACGACAAACGCTACCTCGATGTCTACAACAATGTGCCCCATGTGGGCCATTGTCATCCTCGGGTCGTGGATGCCCTGTCTCGCCAGGCGGCTACCCTCAATACGCACACCCGCTATCTGCACGATGGAATCGTGGAGTACCTAGAGCGGCTTACGGCATTGTTTGTTGATCCCCTGTCCATGGCCATGCTCACCTGCACCTGCACCTGCACCTGCACCGGCAGTGAGGCGAATGAGGTGGCGTTACGGATGGCCAGGCAGCACACCGGCGCACAGGGCATCATCGTAACCGATTGCGCCTATCACGGTAACACCGAAGCGGTGGCGGAATTGGGCACAGGCTTTATGCCGGAGGCAAGATTCAGTTCTCGGGTACGCGGTATTGCAGCGCCGTGTTCCTACCGCTTACCAGAGGGTGCGACTTCAGATCAATTGAGTGAGTTCTACCTGGCCCAGGTCGATCGGGCCATCGCCGGGTTTCAGGAGCAGGGCATTGGCGTGGCCGGTATTTTGATCTGCCCGGATCTTGCCAATGAAGGCTTGTTGGACGCCCCCGACGGTTTCATCGCAGCGGCGGTGCACCGCGTGCGAGCGGCGGGCGGTTTATTTATTGCGGATGAGGTGCAGGGAGGTTTTGGCCGCACAGGGCGGCATTGGTGGTCTCATCAATTAGGGGGTGACCCCCGATATTGTCACTCTGGGCAAGCCCATGGGCAACGGCCATCCCCTGGCGGGTGTGGTGGCACGGGCTGACCTGGTCGATGCCTTCGGTGCCTGGGCCCTGTACTTTAACACCTTCGCCGGTAATCCGGTGTCCTGTGCGGTGGGTATGGCGGTGCTGGATGTGCTGGAAGAGGAAGCGCTGTTGAGTAATGCTGTGGAGGTAGGGGCCTATGTGGCCAGGGGGCTCAGAGCCTTGCAGGACAGGTTCGAGATTATCGGAGACGTGCGCGATAAGGGCCTGTTTTTTGCGACCGAACTGGTAACTGACCGCAAGACCAGGACTCCTGCCACCGAACAGGCCGACACTGTGATCAATGCCATGGCTCGGCGCGGTGTACTGATCAGTCGCAGCGGTCCCCACGACAATGTGTTGAAAATGCGCCCCCTATGCCCTTTAACTGCACACACGCGGATACTTTACTGGCCGCCCTCGAAGACTGCCTGGCGGAGCTGTGAAGATGATGGCAGATTTTTATCAGATGAATGAGGCAGGGCAAACGGGAGCGATGGCCGCACTGGCAAGTGCCGCACTCCCTTTGTGGAGCCTGCAGGGTAGCGAACTGGCTCTGATCAAGTACCGGGAAAACGCGGTATTCAAGGTCACGACCCAAGAAGGTGCCAGCTATGCGCTGCGTATTCATCGCCATGCCTACCACAGTGAGTAGAGCTGCAATCAGAGCTGCAGTGGATGGCGGCACTGGACGCTGCCGGTATTGCTGTACCCCCATCGTACCCGCTTGCGACGGTGCGCTGTTTGTAGCGGTGCAGGTAGCGGCGGTTCCAGAACCCCGGCAGGTAGATATTTTCGAGTGGGTGGAAGGCCGGCAGCTGGGCTTGGTGGAGGAGGGGGTTGCTGATCCAGCAGGCGTATCCGAGGTGTACGGTACTATCGGCCAGTTGGCCGCGCGGCTCCATAATCAGGCCATAGGCTGGGCACTACCACAGGAATTTACCCGCCATGCCTGGGATGTGGCAGGCTTGGTAGGTGAAGCGCCCTTCTGGGGACCGTTCTGGGAGCTGGCGTCCCTGACTGCCGAGGAAAAGAAGCTGCTGCTGCGGGCTCGCGAGCGCGCGCGGATTGATCTCACCGCCTATGCAGGTGTTCCCGCCAATGACGAGTACTACAGCCTGATCCACGCGGATTTCCTTGCCGAAAACCTGATGGTGGATGGCGAGACTGTACGCCTGATCGACTTTGATGACGCCGGTTTCGGCTGGCATCTGTTTGAATTGGCGACGGCCCTCTATTTTGAGATGGAGGAGGATTACTACCCACAGGCTTACAGCGCGCTTGTGGCGGGCTATCGACAACACCGCCCATTACCGGATAGTCAGTTGGAGCAGCTGCCTCTGTTCTTACTGGTGCGCTCCTTTACTTATCTGGGCTGGGCTCACACCCGCAGCGAGACCCAAACCGCCCAGGAACTAGTGCCCATGTTTACGCGTAGAGCCTGTGCGTTGGCACGAGATTACCTGGACAATGCCGCGTCACCTTAGCCAACCAAGAGTAGACTCACCCATGAATCACGTCTTTCTCATTGCAAGCATAGTTCTATCCCTGCTGTTGGCTTCTTCGGCCTCTTCGCAATCTGCGGATGTGGTGTATAAAAACGGCAGGATATATACGGTCAATGACTCCCAGGTTTGGGCGGAGGCCATGGCTATTCGCGAAGGCAAGTTCATTCATGTTGGCGTGATGGAGGAGATGACAGCGTTTATAACGCCTGCTACGGAAATCATCGATCTCGAGAGTCGTATGGCCATGCCCGGGATCAACGATCTGCATGCGCATCCTCTCGATGCCGGCCAGAAGGAGTTGCTGCAATGCGGATTTCCGATTACCGCCACCATCGATGAAATTGTAAACAAACTCGAGATCTGCGCGAAAAATACCCCCAGGGGCCAATGGATTCGCGGCGGTATGTGGCCGGCGGAGTTTTTCCAATCTGATATCGTACCGCATAAATCACTACTTGATAGGGCAACGAACAGCCATCCTGTCTATGTCCGAACAGCACGCGGTGCTCTGTTTAACTCGAAAGGCCTGGAAGTCCTGGGAGTCACTTCAGAAGGTTCGGCGCCGGCAAGCGGTGCCATCGAAAAGGATGAAGCTGGCGAACCGACCGGATGGTTACGGGGGGAAGCGGCCTCTGCTGTATTGC
The DNA here is from genome assembly GCA_965262875.1 of Halioglobus sp. Classification (GTDB taxonomy): domain Bacteria; phylum Pseudomonadota; class Gammaproteobacteria; order Pseudomonadales; family Halieaceae; genus JBALVT01. The sequence goes on along the minus strand of OZ253569.1, from coordinate 323,494 downwards.
ATCGTATTCCCGCTTACAGTGACAGCCAGAATGTACAGGCACTGCAGTGGTCCATACCGGAGCTGAACAGAGTCGGTGTGACTTCAGTCAAGGATGCGCTTGCCCATGAGAACTCTCTGAGAGCGTACGCTGCCTTGGATAAATCCGGGCAGTTGACCATGCGGGTCGCCTCCAGTCTGGCCTGGAAATACGCCGGAACTGAAGCGACGGAGGAAGAAAAGCATGCCGTAACACAGCGCGCCGGGTATCACAGTGAAAGGCATGATCCCAATTTCATCAAGATCGTCCTCGATGGTATTCCGCCAATGCGGACGGCGGCCATGCTAGACCCCTACGTGCCCGATGAGATCCATGGTGACGCCTTTACTGGCGAATCGAAGCATAGCCCCGAGCAACTCAAGCGAGATGTTATTCAACTCGATGCCCGGGGACTAAGCATCAAGATTCATGCTACCGGGGACCGGGCTCTGAGGGAATCGCTGGACGCGTTCGAAGCGGCAAGGCAGTCGAATGAAGATGACGGCTTAATCCACGAGATAGCCCATGCCGAGTTTATTCATCCAGACGATATTCCACGATTCAGGGAGTTGAATGTCGCCGCCGAGATGTCACCGGTTATCTGGTATCCCTCACCGCTTAGCATTGCGGTAGGCAAGGCCGTGGGTGTGGAGAGGGGCAAGCGGATCTTTCCAATAAAGTCACTCCTGCAGGCAGGCGCTTTAGTCATATACGGATCCGATTGGCCATCCGTTGCCCCCGATCCAAGCCCCTGGCCCGGGATCGAAGCCATGATTACACGCCGCGATCCCTATACCAATACGGGAGAACAATTCTGGGCGGAACAGGCCATTGAGCTTTCGCAGGCGTTACAGATATATACTCGCAACGGCGCTGTTGCGATGAAGAAAGAGGCCCATTCGGGGTCAATCGAAGTGGGTAAGTATGCCGATTTTATCGTCCTGGATCGGAATATATTTGATATTCCAATTACCGAGGTGAGTGAGGTCAAGGTGTTGTTTACGGTATTTGAGGGCCGAGTCGTGTTTGAGGGCTGAGTCGGCTGTGTGATGTCCTGAAGGCATGTGGCAAATAAAATCTCTCAGTACAACTTTTGGCTAATTGTGGCGATCTACAGGTCTTGTAAGCTTCATCCATTATCCATAGAACTATGCAGCAGAATTAAGAAGGACTAGCGCCACCAGATCAATCGAGCGGGGAAAATAAAATGGAAATACGAATAATCAATCAGCTATTCACATTCCAGAATCAACTCAAACACAAGCGGCGTTGTGAGTCCAATCCGCGTCAACGGAGTACTGCTATGCGTAAAATCTTCAAGAATGCAATGAGTTTGGCCGTAGCTGCCGCCGTCACATCGCCGCTACACGCACAGGTTCTCGAGGAAATAATCGTCTCGGCGCAAAAACGTGAACAGAACTTGCAGGAAGTACCCATCTCGATTGTGGCCATTACTGGCGATGACATACAAGCCGGTGGCTTTTCCGATATGGAGGACCTCGCAACCTTCGTGCCGAATTTGTTCATGTCGGACGCGCTAACCGGCCAGAACATCTCTGTTCGTGGAGTGGGTACCCCAGTGGCCAATGAGGCCTTTGAACAGGCGGTCGCGCAATTTCACGACGGGGTTTATTACGGTCGCGATAATATGGGTCAGAGCAGTTTCTTTGATCTGGAGCGGGTTGAAGTAGTGCGGGGCCCGGCACCAGTATTTGCCGGCCAGAGTGCTACAGCCGGCGCGCTGAGTTATATCAGTCGCCGACCTGGAGATCAGTGGGAGGGCAGTATTTCGGCCTCCTATGGTAGTGATGAGGAACTCAGTGTCGACGGCGCATACGGCGGTCCGGTGTCGGATACTCTGTCTGTTCGTGTGTCCGGGCGCTATTACGAGTTGGAAGACACCGGCTACACGCATGTGATTACCGGTGACGATCTGGCCACCAAGGAAAACTGGGGCGCGCGTATTATCGGTGTATGGACACCACGAGATGATTTTGAGTTGACCTTTAAGTACGAGCATCAGGATGTGTCTCAGGTGGGTGTTCCAAATGAATATTCACGCTGTGAAACACGACCTGCGCTGAGTTTCTCTAACGATGTTATCGCTCCGGGTCTCGGTGCACTGTGTGCACTGGATGCCGCCTTTAATGGCATCAATCTGGACAAACTGGATGGCGTGGTTGGCACCGGCGGCGCGATTGATGTGCGGGCGGCAATGGACGAGCTCAATGCCGCCAGCGGCGCTGTGCCGGGCGATCCCAATTACTGGGGCCAACCGTTCAGCCCTGTGGCCAGGGACCTGAATAACGTAGACGCCTTTACCCAGGAAGAAAAGCGGGTGCACGATTCCGACGTTGGGCTGCTGGCGTTTGACTGGGACATTAACGACACTGGTCTCATGCTGAGTTCCGTCACGTCTTACGTGGAGTACGACAAACACGATATCACGGACCCGGATATGAGCTCTTTCGCTGTTTTTGCCGGCGAGCGCGCTGAAACCTTCGAGCAATTTGCTCAGGAGATCCGTTTGAGTTCGGCCGAGGACCAGCGATTCACCTGGATGGTCGGCGCCTATTACCAGGACCATGAAATCGAGACGCAGATCGACGTCCATCTACCGTGGTTATTTGATCTTCCCAATTTCTTCTCCGGAGGCTTTGTGCCACCGGCTCCGGATATGAATCCCACGGTATTCAGCGCCGTCGGCTTTGGCGGCCCGCTCAATGAAGATTCCCGCTGGCTCTCCGCATTTTTCAATTCGACCTATAGCGTAACAGACAGTTTTCGCGTAAATGTAGGCGGCCGCTACGTGGAGATCGAAAAGGATGGCACCCTGACCCCCGAGCGAGCACGTCTGCGCATTGGGGCTACTACGTTTGACGACGACGAGCCCTTTGGCGCCCCGGTATCAGGTGAAGCCGATACCGAGGATTTTTTACCAGAGGTGGGTGTACAGTGGGACATGAGCGAAGGCATTATGTTTTACGCCAAATATTCCGAGGCCCTGAAAGCCGGCGGATTTGTGATGTCACCGCCGATTGGCGGCGCCCTGCCAGACCCGTTTACCTATGACCCGGAGTACGCCGAGGGCTGGGAAGTCGGTGTAAAAGCGTTGTTGTTGGATGGCACTCTGGTATTGAACACGGCTCTTTACAACACCGATTTTACAGATCTGCAAGTATCGATTTTTGTCCCGGCGACCGGGCAGTTCATCACCGACAATGCCGCCGAAGCGCATACGAGAGGCATAGAGATCGATGGCCGCTGGGCCGTCACCGATAGTTTTTCCCTGGGCTTTTCCGGCTCCTATGGCGAGGCCGAGTATGACGAATACGATGGCGCGAGCTGCAATTCGCTGGACGCCAAACAGGCCGTGATCGACGCGGGAGGAAACCCCATGGCCCCCTGCTTCATTGATGGCGCTGGCAAGAGGCTGCCCTTTTCATCTGACTGGTCTTTAAATCTACAACCGGAATATCGTGCGAGCTGGGGCGACTTACAGCTGACGGCCAGTGCAAATTTCATTACCAGTGACGGCTATGAGATGGACAGCATCTCCGGCGATCCGCTGGCCACAGCCCCGAACTGGCATCGCCTTGACCTGCGGCTGGCAATAGCGCCAGAAAATGGCCAGTGGGAGGTAGCCCTCTATGGTCGTGATGTTACTGATGAGCGGCGTACGAATTCAAACTCCTTCCGGTTTTTGAGCGGGAGCCGGGATCTGATTCACGATGCTGGCGGCCCAGGACGTGAGCGCGGAGCGCGATACGGGGTGCAGCTAAGCTACCTCTTTAACTAAGCCTGGCGGCCGCAGGTGTTCATGCCATCGGCGGCCGCATTTTTTATTCTCATATCGGGCGAAGTATCGAACTGAACTGTTTCTGGCCCCACTGTCCGATAACCCGGCACACGAATCCCTATCCTTCTCACGGCAGAATGAATGAGGATGCAATGGATTTCAGGTAAAGTCCTGTTGGCACTAGCGCTGTCCCTCGGACTTTGTTGCTGGGCAGACGCGGCGAGCTCCGCCCCCCAGTCGGATCGCCCCAATATTTTGCTGGTGGTGGTGGACGACATGGGCTATACCGACCTGGGCAGCTACGGTGGTGAGATCGATACGCCGAACCTGGACAGACTGGCCATGGCTGGGGTGCGATTCAGTGACTTCCACACCGCCCCGACCTGCTCGCCGACCCGGGCAATGCTGCTCTCCGGTACTGACCATCACCTGGTGGGCCTCGGTAATATGGCGGAGGCAATGGCTCCCAATCAGGACAATCAGCCCGGTTATGAGGGCTACCTGAATCATCGGATGGTAACCCTCGCGGAATTGCTTCGGGATGCGGGTTATCACACCTACATGACCGGCAAGTGGCATCTCGGGCTTGAGAAGAACCAGGGGCCCGCTGCGCGCGGTTTCGAAAAATCATTCGCCCTGCTTCAGGGGGGCGGGGGGCATTTAGATGACCTGGGGCTCTCGCCGGAAAAAGCCCTGTACCGCGAGGGTGGCGAATTGGTCTCGCTGCCTGGGGATTTTTACTCGACCCGGTCTTACACCGACAAGATGATCGAGTACATCGACGAGGGTAGGGTTCAAGACCCCGCGGGCGAGCACATCCCCTTCTTTGCCTATCTGGCCTATACCGCCCCCCATTGGCCTCTGCAGGCGCCGGACGCATCGATTGCCAAATACCGCGGCCGATACGATGGGGGCTATGACAAATTACATGAACGGCGTCTGGCGGGGGTGCAGGCGCGAGGACTCGTATCCGGGCATATCGTGGCTGCACCCAGATTGTCGGGCGAGCTGGCCTGGGATCAATTGGGTGATGAAGAGAAGAAAGTGGCGGCGCGCAAGATGGAGATCTACGCGGCCATGGTGGACGATATTGATCGCCATGTGGGTCGCGTACTCGACGCCCTGGAAGCCAACGCACAACTGGACAATACCTTGGTTATCTTCATGTCAGATAACGGCGCTGAAGGCCATCACCTGGATCGGGCCATGCCGCCACTCGCCGCTTATATCGCCCGTTGTTGCGACAACAGTCTGGCCAATATGGGCTCGGCCAACTCCTATCTGTGGTACGGCCCCAATTGGGCGCGGGCTTCGATGGTGCCTTTTCGTCTGCACAAGGCGTATACCAGCGAGGGCGGTATCCGCGCCCCGGCGTTTATCAGCTACCCTGGTTTTGTTGGCAACGGCGGCATAGAGCACGGTTTTGTCTCAGTAATGGATGTGATGCCTACCGTTTTGGCGCTGGCGGGTGTCGAGCACCCCGGGACATTCTATCGGGGTAGGGACGTGCTGCCCATGAAAGGGCAATCCATGTTGCCACTGCTGCGGGGGAAATCTCTAGCTGTGCACGGCCCCGACCAGGTGATGGGTTGGGAATTTAATAACCGGCGCGCAATTCGCAGGGGCGACTGGAAGCTGGTTATGATGCCGAAACCCTACGGCACCGGTGATTGGCAGCTTTTCAATCTGGCTGTGGATGCGGCCGAGCAACAAGATCTGGCGCGGGATCGCCCCGGCATTCTCGAGGAAATGATTCAGTTGTGGGAGCGCTACGCGAAAGAAATGGGCGTTATTATCACAAACGAAGTGCATAGTTATTAGGCCGTGGATACACTACATTCAGAACTTCTCGACGACATGAAAATCTCCCGCTGCCGCTGGCATAAGCTACAGGAAAAGGCTTTATGAAATTCGCAGAATACGCCGGCTACGATGCCCTGGGGCTTGCCAAACTGGTTCAAAACGGGGAGGTGTCTGCCGAGGAGCTTGCCCACACGGCTTTTCGGGCGATTGAGCAGCTCAATGGGGAGCTCAATGCGGTGGTGGAAAGCTATCCGGAGCGAGCGACGGCTGAGCGCGCCGCCGAGTTGTCCGGCGGCCCCTATTGTGGTGTCCCTTTTCTGATCAAGGATCTGGGTATCATGGAGGCTGGCAAGCGAATGGAGGCGGGAAGTCGCCTTGCGGAAGGTATGGTCGCCCCTTTCAATTCGGAACTTATGACCCGTTACCAACGCGCCGGTTTTAACAATCTGGGCAGGACAAGCTGCCCCGAATTCGGGTTCTCCTGCGTGACAGAAAGTGTGTTGCGCGGCCACACGGCTAACCCCTGGAATACCGGGTGCGTTGCCGGTGGATCCAGCGGCGGCGCCGCAGTCTGTGTTAGCTCAGGGATTGTGCCCATTGCTCACGCCAGCGATGGCGGTGGATCTATCCGCGGACCCGCGGCCTGCTGCGGGGTTTTTGGCCTCAAGCCGAGCAGAGGGCGTATTTCCTTTGCCCCGGGGGGGGACGGATTTAACGGTTTGGCCAATGAGCACGTGCTGACGCGGTCCGTTCGCGATAGTGCAGCGGTTCTGGACCTGACACACGGCTACGTATCCGGAGATCCATACGGTGCACCAGCGCCGCAAAGGCCTTATCTGGAGGAGTGCGAACGCGATCCGAGGTCACTGAAAATTGCATTTAGCAAAACGCCGAACGGCGCCTATGCTGTGGACCGGGAAATTCCCGGCTTCGTCGAGCAGGCCGCTACCCTGTGCGAGGAGTTGGGCCACACAGTGGAAGAGGCTGCACCGGCCTGGGACGAAGAGGCATTTATAACATCCAGCGCCACGGCCTGGGCCGCTAATTGTACCTCCATGAGCAACATGCTGGCGGCCCTGTGCGGGCGGCCCATCAATTCAGATACTCTCGAGGCGATCACACTCACCAGCTATAACTGGGGAAAATCGGTGAGCGGTGAGGACTTTGTCAAGGCCTTGGAAACTGCGAGTCAGATTTCCCGTCAGGTGGGCCCCTTTTTTGAACACTATGATGTCTTGTTAACGCCGACCTTAACAAAACTACCGTTCGCACACGGCCTCTATTCAATGAAGGATTTTTCCGGCAGTGTTGAAGATTGGTTCGCCAGGCTCAGTGAGTTCGGAGCATTTATGTCTATCTACAACACAACGGGGCAACCCGCGATGTCCGTTCCACTGTATATGTCGACAACTGGCCTACCGGTGGGAATGCAATTCGCCGGCCGCTACGCCGAGGAAGGTACGCTCTTTCGATTGGCTGGACAACTGGAGAGAGCCCGACCCTGGGTGGGCAGAGTACCCCCGGTCCACGTGTCCGCGCTCGAAAGCACCGTAGATTAATCGATTGAAGGAGAAGACTATGGGTTTCTCACACATGGGTTTGAGCACCTGCGACATGGATGCGACCATCAACTTTTACCGAGAGGTGCTCGGGTTCAGTTCTCCCGGCGAGAACCAGATAGCGGTGGAAGAGGGCGGCTACCTACGGCAGGTCATGTTCGATGTTGGCAATGGGCAATTCGTCGTGTTCCTTGAATCGCATGATGTGCCCGGTATCGCAAAAGGGTACGATGCCGGTGTTACTACTGCACTGGGTGTTCCGAATATGTTCTACCATGTCGCCTTCAGTGTTGAGTCCCTGGAGGCGTTGGACGCTATGCGCAGCGACCTCATCTCGAAGGGTATCCAGGTGAGCCCCATCGTGGATCACGGCCCCGGCAAATCCATTTACCTCAAAGACCCGAATCAACTTCAGCTCGAGTTCAGTGCCGAGGTGCGGGAATTCGATGCCGGTGACGCGCAGGGCGCATTCAAAATTCGCAGGGACATGTTGAATCCGAATGACTGATAGAGGTACAGCTGATGTTGTCGGCTGGCAGCGCCCCCGGGTTGGGAGACGAGTGGATAATGAGGCTTCGTTTTGGTAAAGACTATCCGCAGCATCGTGTCAACCTACCCAACCATGTTGCAGGCACTACTGACTCTATTCACTATCGTTCTATTTCCCTCAACTGCATTGGGGAAACCGAATGTGATAATCCTTCTGGCCGATGATCTGGGCTGGAACGATGTGGGTTACCACAATTCATCGGTGCACACGCCCAACATCGACAAGCTGGCGAAACAGGGTGTGGAGCTGAACCGATTCTATGTCAATCCTACTTGTTCACCCACTCGGGCCTCGCTGATGACGGGCCTGTTCGCCACCACCCACGGGGTGAACGTACCAATTCAGTCGCACGCGGAAACCGGCTTACCGCTGGAGTATAAAATCTTGCCGCAGTACTTCAAGGATGCTGGCTATTCCACCCATCTGGTCGGCAAATGGCATTTGGGTCACCACGTTCAAGCCTACCTGCCCACTCACAGGGGTTTTGACTCTTTTTATGGGTTCCTGGGCGGCGCCATCGGTTACTACGATCACTTGTTCGCGGGCGGAATAGACTGGCAGCGAAACGGCGTTACTGTCGAAGAGGAGGGTTACAGCACTGAATTGATTGCCCGCGAAGCGATGCGAATTATCAAGAACAGTTCCGAGCAACCCTACTTACTACTGGTCTCCTTCAGCGCGCCCCACACTCCCCTCCAGGCACCCGGCGGTTCAAACCCAGAACACGAGGGCCGCAAAACGTACCTCGAAATGGTGGGCAGCCTGGACAGTGCCATTGGCGGGATTATAGAAGTCCTGACGAAGCGGGATGACCTGGCTAATACCGTGATTATATTTTCCAGCGACAATGGCGGCCAGGAACCTGTCCCATTTTGGGTGGAATGGCTCATACCCCCGACAGCAGATGGTTTCGCCGACAATGGGGCACTGCGAGCGGACAAGGGGAAAGTCTACGAGGGAGGAATTCGTGTACCAGCCTCGATCTGGTGGCCCGGGACACTGGAATCCGCACAGGTGCTGGAACAACCACTACACATTGCCGATTTGCTGCCGACGCTGGCTGAGGTTATCGGCTTTCACTTGCCGCAGCTGGATGGGGAAAGCCAGTGGCAATCACTGACTTCGGGGAGACAAAAACAAAGACGGTCTTTGATCGTCGCCAATATGGGCAGCGAGGCGTTGATCGATTGGCCCTGGAAATTGGTCAAGGATGCCCCGCTGCCGTTTGTGCCAGCGATATTCGCCGACGACGATTACTACCTTTATAACTTGGCGCAAGACCCTGGGGAAACCACGGATATGACGGAAGCGCACCCGGACGTATTTGAACGATTGACAAAAGACCTACAGGGGCGAGAGCGGCGCACGGCCATCGAACTGGACTTCAGCCAGCGCGGGGCTACTTTCGGGGGAGAGGTAACCAGAAAACCCTGGGCGGAATCAGTGTTGGAGTCGGCTGTTGCCAATTAGTGACTGTCCTGCCAGCGTTGATAAAAAATCACTGTGGCACTTCCTCTCCCGGCGCAAAAACAATCTTCTCTATCTTATTACTGACTGGGTCGAGCGATTTCAGGTATCTATAAATTGCCTTCAGTTCCACCTCATTCATTCTCGAAAAGGCACCCCATGACATTGGCGAACCTTCGTAAAGCCTACCCGCCCGGAACCTGTTGATAAAAGCAGCTTCATTCCAGTAGGCCATAATACCAGTTTCCTCATCAGGCGTTAGGTTGGGGGTGACGAATGAATATCCCTTACTTTGTGGGTCCGGAGGCAGATACCAACCTCCAGCAGAAGAAGCGCCGATTGGTTCACCGGTTTTTTGATCCCTTTGGGTGTGGCAGCCAGCGCAGTCAGCCACGCTATGTGCCAAATATTCACCATACTCAACAGTAGCGGCTATAGGCACTGAAATTGGTGGGGGGCTCAGTGGTTGCACTGGTGGCACCAGCCCAAAAGTGGATAATACTTTTCCTAGCAGTTTGTCGGACTCAGCTCCTGACGGGCACGATTTAATACTCCAGCGTGCTACAGGGCTGTCAGGACACCACGCAGAAGATGTGATTGTCCCAGGGCAGCCACGTCAACCTTCATCACGCCTTTATCCAGCCCTGTAATGGGCATTTATGCGGCAAATGACCGCTTAATTATGCCATTCTCAGCACATTCATACGCTTTACATTCCATGCCAGTGTCGCCAGCGTCCATTCGCCCGCAACCTTGTCCAAACCTCGCATCGAGAACTGCCTCAACCCCATAACGTGTTTGATGATGCCGAACACTGGCTCTACCGTTTGCTTTCTTAATGCGTACAGCGCTCGACCGGATTGGGTCGTCAGTTGATGTTTCATGAGCCTCACCTGATCATCCGTTATCGGAGTGGGGGCGTCAGGGGCAAACCGATCAAAAACGCACGGGTGATGGTGGTCACGCGCTACTGCCAGTAAAGGCTGGATATTATCCTCTACGCAAGCCTTTACATTATCACCGCTAAAATAGCCTGTATCGGCCAGCAGGTCGGTCACCTTGCCCAGTTCTTCAGGCAGGGTATTCAGCTTTGTCAGGGCCGGCTTTATTTGTTGTTTGTCGTTCGGGGCCTGTGTCATGTGTGTACTGACGACGAGCATTGTATCGGTGTCAACACTGGCCTGGGCGTTGTAGCACTGCTCAAAGCCGCCGCCAGATACCGGCATGATACGCGACTCTTCATCGGTCAAATTCATCTGGTCTTTATCTCGAGGGCCGGGAAGCGGTGGCTTAGGCTCCCGGCCCCGGGGCTTTTTTCCAGTATCCCTCTGAGCTTGGCGTTTGGTTTGTTTTTGTTGGTATTCGGCTTGTTCACGCGCAAAACGCTCCTGCGCCCGTTCTTCAATTTTTACTTTGGCCGCAGCCAGTGCCTCAAGTCGTGTTTCGCGCCGGGAAATCTCCGCGGGAATGTCCATGCCATCCGCTACCGGCGTTTGATCTGCCGCCTCTGCCTGTGCAGTGAGAGCGCTGACTTCTGCCTTGAGCTGTGCTTCGATTTTCTTTAAGTGACCCAAAGAAAGCGCCTTATGCTTGCTGGCATTCGCCTTGATCTTGGTGCCATCCAGGGCGATACGCCCAAGCTTCAGAAGCTTCATTTCACGCGCCAGCAACAAGACCTGAACAAAAAGTGCTTCAAGCTGAGGCAAAAAACGGCGTCGAAAGGTCGCTATAGTGTCGTGATCCGGATGCGTGTTGGCCGCCAGGTAGCGAAACGCAATGGAGTCGTGGGTGGCTCGCTCAATCTTACGGCTGGAAAACACACCGGTGGCGTAACCGTAGATCAGCAAACTCAGTAGGACCGCTGGATGGTGAGCCTTTGATCCACGCCCGGCATATTGACGGGTGAGCTCAGACAGATCGAGCTGATCAACGACCTCCACGACAAACCGTGCCAGGTGGTGTTCAGGTAACCAGTCCGACATAGAGGGAGGGAATAGATAGTCCGTCTCTCGATCAACGTTTACAAAATTGGCCATCACTTATTCCCGGTTACTTTTCAGTGTGACCACATTATCTCATAATGACGTTGTTGGGTTAAGTCCGACAGGCTGCTAGAAAGGTATATTCTGTGAGTTCAACTTCATGCTTTACCGGTTCTTGTGAGCGTAAATAGGAGATGACGGCTGTAAGGTCTTCATCGCTCATCTCCTGGTAGGGCATGAATGGAAAAATGACTTTTCCATTGTGACCAACAGAATAACGCATTATTCTGGCTAGGTCCTCGTCGCTCAGGTTTCCAATACCAGTGTCTTTGTCAGGGGTAATATTCGGCGCCCTGAACGTTCCTACAGGAATAGTCAATTCCCAGCCGCCGCTTAACGGTATTTCTAATCCTTTATCTACCTCAGCAATCTTATCCATTGGCACATGGCAGCTCGAACAGCGGGCTGGCCCAAATACCAGATACTTCCCTCGGGCAATAGCTGTAGGGTCCGTACTTGCAGAGATTTCCGGGAAAGGCGCGTCATACACTTTATCCCAGGAGAGTTGAACATAGCCTACAAATAATACTGCTACAGCCAAAATAATCAGGATGATTTTTTTCATGGGTTTTTGGCTCTAATTGGATTCTGCCAAAATAGAGTTCATCATTTTTCAAAATTGGGTTTATACAATAGGCTAGTACCTGGACTCATAATTCTCTTTGAGAAAATGAATTCCCCAGCTAGTCGCTGAGCCACCGCGTGCCTACGGTATTCGTTTCGATTATACGTTCCGCGCATGAGTGATAGAGGATCCAGGTCCAAAGGAATTGTCACGATTCCATGATCTGGATCTTTATAGCTTTACATGAGCGATCATTCATTGGTGTCTGATCATCGGGGCAGACCGAAACGGCCACGACTACATCCATCTCGGCCCGAAACTCTATATAGTCGCCTTTCTCGCTCCGGGGAGGCGCTATCCTGACGGCACCATCGCCCTTGGTGTCAATCTGTACATTGGCAAACGCGTTGAAAACGCTTGGGCTGTAGATGTCTTCCAGTTCCAGGCCAAAATCTTTGAGCGCATCGGTAAAATTGTCAGTGCAGCTCCTGTGATCGGGCACGCCCAGGATGTCCATCGTCGTTTTGGTACAGTGTGGCCCCAGAAAGTGATCGCCGATTTTGTTGTTGGTAACACTTAGCATTTCGTTTTCATAGGGCACCTTGGAATAAAGCTTACTCAGCCTGTAATGGCTACCTATATTGCCGGGATGGAAATAGTTCAGACCTCCGGAGAACTCCGCCATGAACTGTTCTTTATAATTATTCGCATTTAAGAAAATGAGGCCGGCCACCTGTTTTCCTTCATGTTCTATTACACGTAATACCTGGCCTTTAGCGACTCGGAAAGCTTTACCCGTACACCTGGGAATGACAAATTCATCTACAACCGTTGTGGGCATCGTTTCCTATTCCTCCCATTCCAAGACCTGGAAACGCAGGGCCTTGGCTTTAAAATCATTGCAGGGGCTGGTTTCGTCCGGGCAGACCGAGATGACAGCGATAATATCCATCTCTGCTCGAAAGTCGATGTTGTCGCCGGTTTCACACAGTGGGACATCCGAGCACATACCGCCATCCTCGCCCACCCAGGACTGCATCCAGACATTGAAGATGGACTCGTCATAGGTATCTTCCTGGCGCAGGCCGATCTCATTGAAGGCATCGGCAAAATTGTCACTGCAGGTCCGGGTCTCCGGCGCGCCGAGATGCTCCAACAGTCGGTTGGAACAGTGGCACATCAGGAAGTGCCCGCCGCGCTCACCACCCCTGGCACCACTACCCACCTTGTCATCGGTGACCGTTGCCATGACATTCTCGTAAGGGGGTTTGGAATACAGTTTGGTGAGGCGGTAGTAACCACCGGTTCCTTGCAGGCTGTTCAGGACAGCGGAATGTTCAGCGGCGAAGTGTTCTTTGTAATTGTGCGCATTGAGAAAGGTCATGTCCGCTACCTGTTTCCCCTCGTGTTCCAGGACGCGAAACACCTGACCCTTGTTGACTCTCATTGTTTTACCGGAACTCTTGGGTACGACGAGATCCTGGACGACTGTCCACGTCATGGGCTCATCTCCTTTTGTGGCTGGATATCACGCGGCTGCCCAACCGCATCTGCTACGGCCAGTTGAAAATACATCTCGATGGCGGGCCTGGCGGGGGCTCGGATAAATCGATGCCCAGAGTTTCCTTGAGAAACGCTCTTTGCCAGACCGGCAGATCTTTCTGCGATTGCGAGAACTCCCCGAGCATGGCGAGTGGGTCGTCCGCCTCAAAGACCATGATCAGCAGGTCCCCACCAAGGCTCTCCTGAATATGCCAGCTTTCGTGCTGGATGCCAAATCCGCTCAGCGTATCGTGAAAATCTTCGCTCTCCATCGCCTCGGCGATATGTTGCTCCAGCGCTATTGCTTTGCCCGGTGGAATCGGAACCGCCATTGCAAGAATTGGCATGAGTGTCTCCTTTAGTGTCCAGGCGGGCCCGCCTGAATGAATTCGCGCATTTCCTCCAGCGTCCCGGGCTGGCCACAGTTTAGCCATTCAAGCCACCAAGTAGCGCCCGCATCCTGATAGGCCTTTAACTTCTCGGAGGCTGCGGCGCTATCCAGACCGTAGCTTACGCCCGAGGCAACCACATCAAAGGGGCCATCTGTCTCGCGTAATCCCGCGGTAAATTCAGCGGCCTCTTTGAGTTGTTCTGGGCTGGGAGACATAAGAACACGCATGTCTATATCGGAGATGTCTTGTGTCTCGTCCAGGTTGGCTGGCATAACGTGTGGCATGATGCCATCCCAGCGCGCAGCCCGGCGCTGGCCAGGTTTGGCCGGTAGCATGGCGCCAACCCAAACCGGGATGCGGGGGCGTTGCTCCGGGCGCGGCAGCAGCCTCGCGTTCTGAATCTGGTAGTGTTCACCCTCAAAATTCACTGCCTCGCCGCTATGCAGTTGCTCCATAATCGCCAGCCCTTCATCGGTCTTCTTCGCCAGGACTTTCTTGTTGGGATCTTCCCCGAAGTTCGAAAATTCCTGGTCCAGCCCACCCAGTCCTACGCCGATACGCACCCGTCCGCCCGACAGTTGGTCCAGGCTGGCAAATTCCTTGGCCAGCTTCCAGGGGCGCCGCCGCGATACCGGCGTTACCATGGCGCCGAAAATAACTCTCTCGGTGACGGCGGCAATGGCGCCGAGCATGACAGTCGGATCAGCGAGTGCCAGGTAGCCGTCGGGGTCGAGCAGCAGGTGGTCGCAAATGAAGAACCCGTCCCAGCCAGCCGCTTCCGTGTCCCTAGCCAGATCCAACAAGACATTTGGGTCAGAATATTCGTGAATGGTCGGGGCGACCAGTACAGCTTTTTTCATGATATCTATCCTCTTGTTCCAGTCCGATTCAGCCTTTTACCTGCCTAAACTCATGATGTCGGTCGGGAAGGTTGGCAACGGATCGCATCCATCCTTGGTGACATGCACATAGTCTTCACCGCCGTAAACTCTATGGTGGCCATTGTCATCGGTTTCGAACATCCAACATTCAAGAGCGAGAACCATATTTTCCTGTACCTCGAATATTTCACCCAGAGCAACTGCAGGAGGTTCCTGACCATCTATTCCGACACCGTGCCCGCCCTGATCGAGAGAGCAATGCAGCCCTCCCTCCTGCAGTGTGTCGTTAATAGCATCCATGATGTCACCGGTTCTGACTCCCGGTTTTGTCATGTCTGCTGCAACCTGTCGGCCACGATCCAGAATCTCAATCTTGCGAATCTCTTCCTCCGGCGCCGGACCCATATGGAAGGTGCGTCCCGAACTTCCCCAGTACCCCTTCACTTGCGGGAGCGGTTCCAGTACCAGGCGGTCTCCCGGCATCAGCGGGATGCCTTCATCCCAGGCCGGGATATCTGCCATGAACACTTCGCGTCGGCTCGCCATACAAAGATTTGGTAGACATTCGTCTGCGTAATCGAGCAGTTTCTTGCGCACAAACAATCCGACGTCCTTCTCCGTCCAGCCCCATTCGAACTCAGCAATCAGATCATGAAAGGCCCTTACGTCGGCCTCACAGGCAATTTTCAGGGCCTCTACTTCAAGCATTGATTTGATCATTCGGACGTTCCATATCTGGTCCGCAGCATATACGAACTCTGCGTCCGACAGCGCAGCGCGAAATACATCAATATCATTGAGCGGTCTGGGAATGGTCATACCCCCCTTGATACCGCCCTCGACGCCAATACGTCCCTTACTGCCACCCATCAGTTCCTTAGTGACCTCCGCTACATCCACGGGCATTCCTCGGAGGTTTTCCGTCACATGCGGATTGTGCTGGATGCGAATGTCATTGATAAAGGTATAGCCCTCGACAACGCCCTGGAAAAAATTGGGCACGATCATAGTCGGCTCTTTATCAACGGCGACGATTAACACGCCGGGGCATACCGTGGTCGGCGGGAAATGATTCGTCAAAAAACCGGTAAAGTAGCGGATGTTATTCTCACCCCACATTACCATCACATCGAGTTCGGCCTTCACCATTTCTTCTTTTAGTCGACGAACACGATCTGCATACTCGGCTCGGGGAAAAGGCGCGTAGGGGGGCTGTTTATGGAAACGCTCCACTTTGTTAAGCATTTTTTATCTACCTCTCTTGATAGTCATTTAAGTAGTTAAGACCGGCTGATATCGATGGATTGGGAGTTTGGCTTTGCTGTATATTCCTATTCCTACGTACGGTCTCAGGAGCGATGAATCGATGGCACCAGCCATTTTTGAATCCGTCGCCTGGGACGAAGAGTATAGTGGAAAGTTTACAATACCTGTGCACGACCACAACTAGCCAAAAGTTATATACTGACCGAGTCTATAGAACAGTCGCGTTCTTCGCCTACCGCTGGCGGCCGGCTCGATTCCGGCGAAGGTCGGTGAGGAGTCTCGGGTAACAGCGGCCGCGAGTCACCGAGAGACGGCAACAGATGCACAGTCGAATTGAATGGACATGCTGGGCCTCTTTGGGTCTAATGATTCTTTTGCTGGCTAGACAGCGAAGTAGCGATCTAGCAGCTTGAGGAATGTAGTTAATGTTTTGCAATAACGTTGATTTTAGAGGCTTATGATCGATAATTCGCAACTCACTGCTCGTGGCCGCCGTCATACAATCAGACCTATCGAATTTGTCGAGAAAAGTATCGAGATGCTTTACTCAGTTGCCCAGGTGAAATCAGCCGCTTTTTATCATATTGACGAAAATTATCAGACGATTGAGTTCACGCTCTACAATATTACCCCCACAATTCACGATGATTATATAAACCGGTTTGCCGAACTGGACCCACTCAACCCCAGGCTTCATGCGACGGGCGATAACCGCGTATTGAGTTATCGCAAGGTGATCGAGCAGAGTACTGACGGTTCGACATTTTTAGAGGAATTCCTGGAGCACCATGGATTAGGAGATGCGGTGGAGATGTTTTTCCGAAATGGAGGCGCTATTTTTGCCGGTATTTCGCTTTTTCGCAGAGATGACCCGGATTTCAGTGAAAAAGATCTCGATCTGTTGGGCCGCATCCATCCTTTTTTCGAATACACCCTCCACAATATCTTCCTGCCACATCGGCATTCTGAGAGAACGAGGCTTGCGGAAGATTATTCAGTGACCCCCCGTGAAATGGACATTATTGACTTGATACGGTCCGGGGCTTCAAATAAACAGATACTCAAAATCCTCGACATCAGTTTGGGCACTGTGAAAGCGCATCTGGTGCATATTTTTGAAAAAGTCGACGTGAAAAACAGAACAGAATTAATCTCTGTCTTATTCCTGGATTAGTTTTCCACCCAAGCTATTGACCGGCGATTTCCAGCGCCTGTTCCAGTATTTCTTGCTCGCCTACCTGATTGGCCAGTAACAGGATCAGACGAGCGTTAATTTTTTCGCTCACAGCTGGCTCGCGGTCACGATGCACTTCCGCCAGCGCCGCGTAGAAGGCGTCGGGATCTGTGAAATTGGGTTCGAGGTTTAGCTTTGTCATGCCGCTTGCTCCGACTCTATGTCATAGCCCAGCGCGCGCTGGACTGCTGCAGTGATGGATTGGGGGTCTAAGGTGCGCCAGCGGGCCGCGGACATGTTGATCAGGTCGAATAAGATAGACACCGCCCGTGTCGAGGTCGTATCGTTGCGAGAGCACACCGTTTGAATCCACAATGTGTACTGTTCCCGGCGGCATTGATGCTTTAATGTCAGGAGAATCGATCCATAGGAGATCGAATACACCGAGGCGTTCGCGCAGGGTAGCCAGTTCGGTATTGAGTTGTGTCATGTCGCCGTTTTCTCGCTGCCCCTTGATCATAAGTACAAACCGATTGCCCAGGTGATTTAACAGCCAGCCACTGCCGTTCCCGCCGGTCACCGGCGCATCGGTGCAGGCCGAACCAGGACGCATATCGGCTGAAAAATCGCCACTATCAGGCGTGTTCAGTGGCGTTTCTTCGTAGGTGCAGGGTTTGGACAGGCGCCCACTGTTTACCAGCGAACGGGCAAAGGGGTAGTGCCGAGAAAGGTCTAACACCGTATCCCGGAACACGCGGGTTGCGTGATTCTTCGGCGTCATGAAGTCCGTGGCGCGGGTGGAGTTCAGGATATTCTCACGAGCGCCGTGTTGCCGCTCAGTGTCGTAGGTGTTTAGCAAAGAAGCTGGTGCTCTGCCGTCCATCACGGCAGCGAGCTTCCAGCCCAGGTTTTCCACTCCCTGTAATGCACCATTGGCCCCGCGGGCTCCAAACGGCGACACCTGGTGTGCGGCGTCGCCAATGAAAAATACCCGGTGGTGAATAAACGAATCCATTTTGCGACAGCGGAATGTATACACACTGGCCCAGTCGAGTTCCCATTCCATATCCTCGCCTAACATGGCCTCTACTCGCGGGCGAATCCGCTCGAGCTTCTTTTCCTCGTCAGGGTCAGCATCCCAACCCAGTTGGAAATCGATACGCCAGACATTGTCCGCTTGCTTGTGCAGTAACGTGGACTGGTCCGGGTGGAAGGGGGCGTCGAACCAAAAGCGACGTTCGGCCGGAAAGTCGGCCTTCATAATGATGTCGGCGATAAGAAAACGATCTTCAAACACCTGGCCCTTGCTTTCCAATCCCAGGGAAGTACGGATGGGGCTATTGGCTCCGTCGCCTACTAGCAGATAGTTGATCCTGCCCACCAACAGTGGACACCACGCTAAGCGACTTTATGTGCCTCAAATGCTTCTGGGCTGATAAAGCCATTGAAGCTGTGTCGGCGGGTTCGATTGTAATCCACTTCGATATACTCGAATACTGTTTGTCGCATTATTTCCCGTGTTGAAAATCGTTCGCCGTGAATGGCTTCGACCTTGAGCGAGTGAAAGAAGCTTTCAGCGCAGGCGTTGATGCTCCTATGTTTGTCAAGCAGTTATAAGTCCGGTAGAAGTGCTTTGTCATGACTCTTTCCCGGTAGTAAATGGTAGAACTCACGAGCAACAAAACGTTTGAGGCAACGGATGATGTCTTTCTTGGATAAGCCTTCCGCAATTCTGCGCTCCACATATCTGATCGTTTGCGGGTGCCATCGCATACGCACCAATACTACGCGGTACAATGCAGCGTTGGCCTGTCGATTCCCGCCCCGGTTCAACCTGTGGCGCCCAGCCGTTTTTCCGGAGCCTGTAGGAATTGGGCATACACCGCAGAGCTTTGCAAAAGCTGATTCAGAACGAATACGCTCCGAGTTATCACCGGCTGCGATCATCATTTCAGCAGCTGAATCAAAGCCCACACCAGGGCGCTCTAGCATTTGAGGTGCTACTGTTTGAGTCAAATTTTTCAATTGGCTGCTATGCAATTTGATTTCCTCGTGGAGGCACAGCCATCGCCTAGCAAGATATGACAGAGTGTATCTCGCTCCCTGGATAGGGCTGATAACAACCTCACTCACGTCCAATGTCGAACACGCCACAACGAGCTTGTGATCTGTCAGCTTTTCAAGCTCGCAACGTAGCTCATCGGACGCTGTGATCAAGACTGTTTTGAGGCTGATCATCGTCGTCGACCGCATTTTCACTGCGGAATCACGTGCTATTTTGACCATTCGCATCGCTTCGACTCCGCCACATGCAAGTTTTGGAATCGCTGTGCCGACACCAGAAAGCATAGTTCGAGCGGCATGCTCTGCATCTATCGGATCGCTCTTTCCTAATAACCGTCGCTGGCCCTTACGAGGAGGTCGCGCGACCTCAGCTACCTTCCTATCATGCCGTCTTAAAAATCGCGCTAGCCCCAAGCCGTAGGAACCACACCCTTCAACTCCAAACCCATGAACGCGACCAAGGGTCTCTGCCCATGCCCATAGTTCAGCATAGCCATCAGGGTTAGCTGGGAATGCTTTAGCTTGATCAACTAGACCACCCAGGCCATCTATGGCAACTGCGACGTGTAGATCCTTATGTGTATCGACACCAATGATGACATCGTGGCGAGTGAGTTTAATGCTGGGCATGGCTGCTTGTCCTTTCTCCGATCAGTGGTTATCTCGTCAGTAGGATGGGTCGGACAGGACTGCGATGGGATCTGCTAGATCAGGCTCCTATTAGGTCACTGCCCATCTTGCCGGCGAGGATTAACGACACTGCGCAGATGGCCGACACGTCAACGCAAAGACACAAGGTCGGTCGTAGTAAGGGTCAGGCCACCTGGGTCAGTGACGATGGGTAGCATCTCAGATACGAGAATTTTCCCACAGAAGAATCCTCGCAATCATAGCAGTTGCCCTTCGCACTCATACTACAAATCAAGTCATGCTTTTTGAGCAGCTTCTGGTAGGCTCCAGAGCAATACTGGCTGCCCCGATCCGAATGTACAATGACATCAGTTGGCATGTGACGTTGCCACATAGCCATCTTCAGCGCATCACAAACCAATTGGGCTGTCATGCGTTCAGACATCGACCAACCCACCACCAGGCGGGAGTACAGGTCGATAATGACGGCCAGATACAGCCAACCCTCATCAGTCCAAAGATACGTGATGTCGCCAACGTATTTTTGGTTCGGAGCTGTGGCCGTAAAGTCCTGTTGCAGCAGGTTAGGTGCCACTGGCAGGTTGTGTTTGGATTTCGTTGTTGCCTTGAATTTCTTCGCGGCTTTGGCCCACAATCCCTGCCGTCGCATACTGTCGGCAATGGTCTTCCGATCATGCTGATGTCCGGCTTCTGCCAGATCCAGAACCAGCCTGGGTGATCCAGAGCGGCCCTTGCCTGCATCAAATGCCGTCTTGACCGCCGTGTCGACCTGTTTCCGGCGCTGCTGTCGGGGTGAGGGGTTATCCCGACGTTTGCGCCAGGCATAAAACCCGCTGCGAGAGACCTGCAATACCCGGCTCATTGCCGAAACTCGAAAAGTGCCCTGATGCTCGTCCATAAACACATACTTCACTTCAGGCTCTTGGCGAAGTATGTGGCCGCTTTTTTTACGATGGCGAGTTCCTCAGCTTGCTCCGCCAGCTTGCGCTTGAGGCGGGCATTTTCCGCAGCTAAGCTTTGCTCCAGATCGCTCTGATCTTGCTTTGTTCTGAATTTCGACCGCCAGCCATAGAGCTGCGAGTTATGAAGCCCCAGCTCCTTGGCAGCCTTCGGTATGCCGATTCTTTCCGCCAGGGCCAAAGCTTCTTTCCTGAATTCCGGCGAATGCTGCCTCCGGGATGTATTCTTCTTTCCTGATTGTCTTGTCATGATTCACCTCTGTAGCGTAGTTTACTCGCTTAACAGGGTGTCCATCATTGGTGGGCAGGATCAGATTCTAAAAATGACTAAGAGGATACAACGATGGGAAAACTAGACAACAAAGTGGCCATTATCACAGGCGGTGCAGCTTCAATTGGTAAGAACATCACCGAGGAGTTACATGCTCAGGGAGCTAGCGTAGTGATTGCAGCTAGAACCGCTGAAAAAGGTCAAAAGCTCGCAGACGAGTTGGGTGATCGCGCCATGTACATACAGACAGATATCACCGATGACGCTCAGCTGGAGAAACTCGTTAATGCAGCCGTGGAGCGATTTGGCTCACTGGATATTCTTGTCAACAACGCCTGTTCATACGACGACGAAGGGGCTGCAACAACCAGGGAGATGTTTCTTTCTACGATCAACACAAGTGCCATATCCGCAGCGATACTGGGGGAGATAGCGAGGCCTCACCTAGTAAAAAGCGGGGGCAATATCGTCAACATCGGTTCCATATCGGGCGCCTTTCCACACATAGGGCGATGGGCCTACCCAGTGGCAAAGGCTACTCTCAGACACCTGAGTAAATCCCAGGCGGTCGAATACGCGCAGGATAAGGTGAGGGTCAACTTGCTGGTGCCCGGACACATCTGGTCTGATCCGTTTGAGGGATTGACAGGTGACAACAGAGCGCACGCAGACAAGGTATCCAATTCATTAAACCTCAAAGGCCGTGTAGCACATGGCGAGGAAGTCGCGAAGGTTGCCGCGTTTATCGCCTCGGACGATGCCTCCTATATGACGGGTGCTGAAGTTCCGGTGGATGGTGGATACAGTGCGATGGGACCAGAGGGGCATGTTCCGTTGATGCCGCAGTTAATGGATTCCCCTTCTTAGTAACAGGCATCCTAGTAGACGCTACTGCCGGCTTGAGCTGCTTTCGCCTTTAGGCAATTTGAGGGTACTGGAGAATCACATACTCCAGTACCCCGACAAAACCTAAGCCATGCCCCAGGACTCAGTTCAATAGACTGTCTTCATCCAATTGTTCGCCCACACATTCGCGATGAGCTCCTCGCTGCTCCTGTCGAAGCGCCTGATAGACGTCTATCTCGTCACTGGTAAGTTGCCCGTCACTGTCGCCATCGATCTCCGCAAAGCGGTCCTGTGCACGCAGGTCAGCGACTGCCAGAAACTCTTCAAGGTCAATTGAGCCGTCTGAGTTGGCGTCGGCCTCGGCAAACGTCGTTCGGTACTCACTGCGGTGCGGACGCTGAACTCACCCTGACTCAATACACCGTCGGCATTGCTGTCTAGACGTTCCATAAGAGACATCAGTGCATCATCGTGAGAGCGGCCATGTCTGCCACCCTCTTCGTCTCGAGCGAAGCCTTCGGCGCTGATCAGCGCAGCACCAAGCAGAGCAAGGAGGCAGCTTAGCCAGCGCGCGGGCCCGACCTCAGCCCGCCCTGTATCATCGTGAGTTCAGCAAAAACGAGTTGCAGCTTTTTGGCAATTCGTCTTCAGGCTACGACTCCGGCTGCGCGAAGGGCCTTTACCTGAGTATCACTGTATCCCAACACCTCGATGAGCACGCCATCGGTATGCTCGCCCAGCAGGGGGGCTGCAGAGAAACTGTCTTCCGCGGTGCGTGATAGCTTGATAGGATTACCCGGCCCACGCGTCCTCTTACCGCCCGGATGATGTAAATCAACCACCATATTTCTCGCCAACACCTGCTCATCGTTCAGAGCCTCTGAGAGGCTATTTACACGTGCACAGGGAATGCGTTTGGCCTCGAGCCTCTGTAACCAGTAATCGCAACTGTTGGTGGCCAGAATACGCGATAGATTTTCTTCGATGAACGCCTTGTCGGCCAGTCTTCCTGGTTGGGTGGCGTATTTCGAATCACGGAATGCGTCGAAATCTACCAGTTCCACCAAGTTGTCCCAGAACTTATCAAAAATGACTGCGATGATGATCTGGCCATCTGATGTAGTAAAACTGTTGTAGGGTACGTGAACAAAATGACTGTTACCGATTGGATGGGGATCTTCGCCCGATAAAAAATGCATGGTAGCCATATAATTTAGCATAGAGATTTGGCAGTCGAGCATCGATATATCTACATGTTGGCCTATACCACTTTTCTCGCGTTCATAGAGTGCGGCCATTATACCCATCGCACCAAACATTCCACCGCCGAGGTCACCTATTGGAATGCCAGCTCGTACTCGAGTGGATTCGTCGGGGCCGGTAATAGATAGACATTCCACCGCCCAAAGCCTGCACCACCTGATCGAAGGCCGGACTCTGAAAGTTAGGGCCTGTTGAACCAAAGCCATTAACCGAACAGGAAATAATCCTGGGGTTTACTTTTGCCAAGTCCACATAAGCAATACCCAGTTTTGCCGCCACGCCGGCAGAAAAATTTTCCATCACGACATCAGACTCACGTACCAAGTCAAAGAAAACTTCCAAGCCCTCTGGCGATTTTAGGTCAATGGCAACACTGCGCTTGTTGCGATTCAAGGTAATGTAGTACGCACCTTGACCTTCAAGCGAATTGGCTGGGTCATCTGCGAGCAAACCACGCGTCGTCTCTCCGTGCAGTGGTTCTACTTTGATGGTGTCTGCACCGAGGTCCGCAATAATCATCGCCCCGTAGGGCCCGGAGAGCATGTGCGCTAGATCCAGCATTCGCACACCCGCTAGTGGCTTCGACATAGTACTCTCCAACAAATGACCGGACAAACTAGTGTAGAATCGTAGCACACTTCATCGGCTTTGAATAAGAATTCAGGTGAGTTATCAGTTCAAAAACAGCATTTTTGAAGGTATATTGTCAGTTACAGCAGGTTTTCCTAGCTGTGGCAATACGAATGAAAAAGGATGAGAGAAAGAAAATATGCAGGTAAATGATGCAATAACGGGTCGCCAATCGATTCGTGCATTTCAAAAAGATAAGCCCGTTCCTCAAGGCATCATTGAGGAAATCCTCGGCGTTGCTGGCCGGGCCCCATCGGGGTCAAATATCCAACCCTGGCACGTTTGGGTCGCAACAGACAACAAGCGTGACGAAGTCTCCAATGCTTGCCACGCACGGCATATGCAAGGTGATGATGGTGAACAAGAATACAGCTACTACCCTCTTAAATGGCGTGAGCCGTACATAGGCCGCCGCCGTAACACCGGCTGGGGCTCTATGGTCATCTTGGTATTGAGAAAGGTGACAAAATTAATATGTCGCGCCAGCACGGCAGGAATTACGAATTTTTTGACGCACCTGTGGCCTTATTTTTTACCATAGACCGTGATCTCGAGCTGGGTAGCTGGGTCGACTACGGTATGTTTTTGCAATCGGTGATGCTATCTGCACGCAGCTTTGGTTTAGAGACCTGTGCGCAAGCTGCATTCCTTAAATATCACGATACGGTAATGCGCATTATCGACGCGCCACAAGAACAAATGCTGGTCTGTGCTATGTCGCTAGGCTACGCGGATCAAGACGCTTCCGTTAACGGTTATCGCACGCCTCGACAAGACGCCAGCGAATTTGCGGTGTTTCTTTAGTCATACTGAACATGATGCTCGGCCTTAGCCACCTGATCGTGCCACCATTTGCTTCGCAATAATAATACGCTGAATCTCGTTGGTTCCCTCTCCGATGCACAGCAGCGGCGCGTCGCGATAGAAACGTTCAATGTCATATTCAGTCGAATAGCTGTAACCACCAAAGACACGAAGCCCATCAAGGCTATTTTGAACGGCGGCTTCTGAGGCAAAGAATTTAGCCTGCCCCGCCTCCAAATCACAGCGTTCACCTCGATCGTATTTTCGCGCGGCTTGCTCCACTAATAAGCGAGCCGCTGCAGCGCGCGTAGACATCTCCGCCAGCTTGAGCTGAATGGCCTGATGCTCGACTATGGGCTTACCAAAGGTCTTGCGCTCTTTCGCGTAGGCGAGCGAAATTTTGGTTGCGCCAGAGGCCATGCCCGCACCCCGCGCGGCAATATTAATACGGCCGAGTTCAAGCCCACCCGCCACGTAGCTCACCCGTAGCAAAGCGCGGCAAAAACCGCTCTTTTTGTGCATCCGTTCCCACACGCTGTACACAACTGGCCATAACTAGGTGCGAGTTAAAAATGCCCGATGGGGCCATCCATACCTCACCTATTCTGGACACAATTTTAGCGTAAGTACTGGCACTCAAGCCCAGCCCGCCGTATTCCTGTGAGATGGTGGCACCAAACAAACCCAGCTCTTTCATTTGCTCGACCAGGTCAGTCGGGTACTCGTCGGCCTGATCAAAATGACGGGCTATCGGTCTGACGTCTTTTTCCACCCATCGATCAATGGTATCGAGAATCTGGACTTCCATTTCGGCGTATTCACTTGCACTAAAATCTGTACTACTCATATCAGTACACCCATATCAGTTAACCCAGTCACTCGGCAGCGGCATCAGAACGCTTGGGTATAAGCATCGAACGCTCGAAGATACACACCTCTTTCCCGTGCTGGTTACGGCCTGTTGTTTTGACGGTGACCACACCAGCATTGGGGCGCGACTTGGATCCTCGCTTGTCGAGTACTTCAGATTCGGCATACAGTGTATCGCCTGGAAACACGGGTGCGACCAAAACAATTTCTTTCCACCCCAGGTTGGCGATAGCTTTTGCACTCACATCAGCCACGCTCATGCCGACTAAAATCGCAAGGGTTAGAGGGCTACTGATCAGTGGTTTACCGAACTCGGTTCCTTTGGCATACTCTTCATCAAAGTGCAGGGGATGGGTGTTCATCGTCAACAAGGTAAACCATGCATTGTCTTGCTGGCTTACCGTACGCCCTGGGTGGTGCTCATACACGTCGCCAACATCAAAATCTTCATACATTCGCCCAGATGCGGCCCGGTAACGATTTGGCCCAACTTGCTCGTCCTGTCTGATGCCCATGTTTTCGATCCCGACCTTGCTTTTAGCACTAAATGTACGGACAATACTGCCATAAAATTAAACAGGATCAAGCATGGCCAAACCTGCAAAGGCTAAACTTGGAGCGGGCCCTCGATATCGGATTATAGCCGAGGAACTGTTAGCGGCTATCCGCAGCGGAAAATTCGCCGTTGGCACACGTATGCCTGGAGAGCTAGACCTGATGAAGACCTATCAAGTCAGCCGACATACCATTCGTGAAGCGCTTAGAGTGCTTGAAGAAGTTAGACTGATCGAGCGCCGACGTGGTATCGGCACCGTCGTTCTCGCGCGCGAAAGCGAAGAATCCTACGTACACCTGGTGAACGAACCATCGGAACTTTTCAGCTATCCGGAAGACAGCCGGTTGCGTGTTATTGAACGGAAAGAAGTAAAGCTTAATAGAGCGCTCGCACGCGAGCTAAAATGCCCGACGAGTAGTCATTGGAGCTGTGTGTCTGGCCTCAGAGTATTCCTGGATTCAGGACAGCCCATTTGCTGGGCCAATGTGTATATTCTCCCAGCTTACGCAGACGCTGC
Source organism: Halioglobus sp. (assembly GCA_965262875.1). GTDB lineage: Bacteria > Pseudomonadota > Gammaproteobacteria > Pseudomonadales > Halieaceae > JBALVT01. The sequence continues at coordinate 297,005 of OZ253569.1, read as the reverse complement.
CAGCAAAATCGGCATTACATCAACTCCCGCATACAAAGTTATCTCCGAAGAGTACAACGAGACAGTTCAAAAGGTAGAGGTCGAGTTGTACGCAAGTATTCTCGATGAGCGAATCGCCGGCTATCTAAATGTCGAACCAGGATCAGCCTCGTTGAAGATATGCCGTAGGTACCACGGCAATAACGGCAGGATATTTGAAGTATCAATATCAGAGCATCCGGCAGCCAACTTTTACTATTCTTTTGAATTCAGCCGCGGATGGCAATCGCCTGGCGGGTGGTCATGGAGCTAGATTTGAGCACAGATACAAGCGATGAGATTAAGGTGATCAGGAGCTTTCTTTTTACCCCTGGCAACCACGCCAGAAAAGTGGAGAAGGTCTTCGGAGCTTCCGCCGATGCCGTGATACTTGATCTGGAGGACGCAGTCGCTATAGCGGAGAAAGTTGCCACACGTGCCACTGTGGTAACCGCGATGAAGCAACCACGAAACTGCCTGGGCTATATTCGCGTTAACGCTCTCGATACCGGTTATTGCGAAGAGGATATTAAAGCGGTAGTGGGGCCATGGCTCGATGGCATTGTGATACCCAAGGTAGAATCTGCTGAGACTCTTCTGGCGATCGATGAGCTTATAGGCGCAGCAGAGCGTGGGGCCAATATACCAGTTGGCAGCATTGATCTTATGCCTATTATCGAAACGGCAAAAGGTGTGGAATACGCCTGCGAAATCGCCTGTGCAGGCTCTAGAGTCAAACGCCTTGCATTCGGTGGCGGGGATTACACCCTGGACCTCGATTACATCTGGAGCGCAGACGAAGACGTGTTGAGCTATGCGCGAGCGCGCATTAGCCACGCTGCCAGGGTCGCCGATATAGACCCGCCGATCGATACTGTTGTCTTGCAAATTAATGACGACGAACGATTTTGCGCCTCAGCAGAGCGCGGGAAAAAATTTGGTTTTGCCGGCAAGCTGTGCATACACCCAAGCCAGGTACCACTGTCCAATACCGTATTTACACCTAGCGCTGAGGAAATTGCGCACGCGGAAGCCATCGTGGCAGCCTTTGAAGCCGCTCAAGCCGCCGGTTCGGCGTCTATACAACTCGACGGTTACTTCATCGACTACCCCATCGTATACAAGTCACAACGTATTCTTACGCTAGCCGGAAAGCTGTCGCAGTAAGCTGCAAAACGCTTCCTTTTGCAATACGAAAACTTGAACTTTATACCCATACATTGTCGAAGGTTTTTTCCCCTGCGGTGTTGCCGCGTCCTTCTATGGTATAGAAGACCCTTCAGGTGCCTGGCAACCAGTACCTGTCTTCTCCAACGTCGGTAAACTGCTGTTCGCAACCCAGATATACGATATGCACTGCACCGCCCACGAAGTATCAGGCGGCCTGATCGTGGCTTTGCCTGGGCCCGATGAAGATCATAATCCACACACCGCGGGTGACCTTGCTACCGTCCTACGCGCCCGCGCAGACGTGCTTTATGAAAAACGTATTGAGGTTGCCAGGCTACTGGAAGACGTTACTGCATCTAACACTGGCGGCTGGATGTCTATCATCAGCCTCCACGGCGGTGGCTCACCCCAGGCTATGAAACGCGAAATCTTTCGACGCTACCCAGTTGATGAGCGCAAGGAGTTGGTCGAAAGATTGCTCGACAGAGGAGTGGCAGACCGCGGTTCATCTGGAGCGCCCAATCGACAGCGTCAGCCAGGGCAATGTTGCGATAAGGGCTGCTAAGCAGCCCTTTTTAGTTTCAACATGCGTTACGCAGTCTTCGATTTGCGCTTAGCACCGGTTTTGCGCTTCACGAGCTTGGGCTTTTTGGGTTCCGAATCGTGCATTTTAGTCGCCCATGATTGAAACACAGGCTGGCGCGGTGGCTGCAGCCCTGTTTCCTTCAGGCAACGCGCCTTGAGCTCCTCGATAGTACCGCCACGATCAAACATCGGAGGCTTGCCGCGCGCCTTGGACAACTTTGCTCGTAAGCTGGTCGTGCGCTTCTCGTTCACGGTTAAGTCGTCTTTTAGAACAACCCCATAACGCTTTGCCCCTTCAGGTGAAACCAGTCCTGCTTTCACATCGAATGAAACGCGCTCAGCAGGTCGCGCGAATGGATCGCCACAACCGCCTCCACCCCATGTATTGAAGTGCAAGGTATCGCCGGCATTCACTTCGACAAGATCGCACTTGGACGGCAATTTTTCTATAGTGCCATCAACGCGGTGCAACAGCTTCTCGGATCGCTGCCCCGGCAATCCACCGTTCACACCCCACGGATAAGTTAACCAGCGATCATCGTGCACCGAAATTGTGCCGGGCTCTAAGAAGCAGTAGCCCATGCGCAGACCGTTACCGCCTCGATGCAAGCCAGGGCCGCCGCTATCTGCGATCGTTTCGTAAACTTCAATACGCAGTGGGAAGTAACTTTCCAGAAACTCATTGGGTACATTGGTAAAACTAGGCCACAGGGAATGGCCGTCGGGGCCATCGCCAGATGGCTTGCCTGGAACACCGCCAAAGCCGATTGAATACAGTTGATACCACTCGCCGTTTTTGTCATATCCCGAGTACATAAAGTGCGGGCTATCGGAGAAACCGGCCCCTGCGAGAAAGTCGGGATCGCCCTGGCCAAGTAGGCCACCGAGCACGTCAAAAATACGGCCTAGCGCGTGCGTTCGGCATGACAGCGCAGCCGGCTCTCGCGGTTTGAGTAAGGTCCCGTAGGGAATCTTGACTTCCATCAGATCATAGAAGCCATCATTAAACATGATTTGCGGATCAAAAATCATGATCATGTACACACCGCAAAACATCTTGAACATTTCTTCATTGAGCAAGAAGTTAATAGAGCTAATCGACTGCGGGTCAGTACCTTCAAAGTCAAATATAACCTTCTCGCCCTCGCGCCACATTGCGCACTTCATCTTGTAAGGGCCCATGCCCAAACCGTCGTCACAGATATAGTCCTCAAAGACCTGCTTCTTGGTAGGTATAGTATTCTTGATCAGCTTGGACATGGCCCGCTTGTTGCGAGCCAGCAATTCATCAAGTGCGGAGTAAAAATGGTCGTCGCCAAATCGGTCGGCAATTTCTAGCACACGCTTTTCAGCGGTTCTAACTGCCGCCACGAGGGCATTGAAGTCACTGCGGTTCCAGTGCGGTAAACGGCAGTTATGTAATATGAGCTCAAGCAGATCCTCTTGCAGCACATCATTCTTGTAGATCTTTGTGGGCGGAATACGAATGCCTTCTTCAAAAATCTCGCGTGCGTCGGTCGGCAGACTGCCCGGCACCTTACCCCCCACATCAGTCATATGACCAAACATGGCAGAATAGGCAATCAAACGCCCGTCTTTAAAGATAGGACGCAGCAGCAACCAATCGTTAACGTGACTGATGGCGCCATTACAGGAATAGGGATCCGTGGTCAGAAACAGATCGCCCTCTTCGATGGTTCCATCATAAGCCTCTTTGAAACCGTGTATGAAGCTGCCAAATTGACCCACGACCATCTTACCTTCAAGGTTCGCGATCATTGGAAATTCGTCGTGCTGCTCTCTTATACCTGGTGACATGGCGGTTCTAAAAAGCACCGTGTCCATCTCATATCTCGCGTTCATCATCGCATTTTCGATGATATCGAGGGTGATAGGATCCACATTCTTGCGCTTGAACTTGGTGTTATTCGTTTCAACGATGGTTGCTGGCATTTGCTGGGCTCCTCGTCAGTTACGCTTCTGGCGTAATCAGAATGTTTCCGTAGGAATCTACCTTGCCGATGTGTCCTGACAAGATAACCGTGGTTGAGTCCATTTCCAGCACAACGGCTGGTCCGGCGATTTCGTTGCCGGCTCGGAGCTCTGATCGTTTGTACAGTGTGGCTTGCTGGTCCTTGCGGTCCATGTAAACCGTAGAGTTACCAATCACCGATGACTTGTTCGGTGTACGCGATCCCTTAGCGACACTTTGTGGCTCGATATCTGCAGCGCGCCCCTGCGCAACAGCGCGCAGATTAACGATTTCTTTATCGTTGTCCAGAGCAAAGGTGAACAGCTGCTTGTGCATCTGCTCGAACTGATCGCCTATGACATCGAGACCTTTTGATTTCAAATCTTTCAGCTCAAAGTCGACCGTCAATAACAAGCCCTGCCCGTTGTAGCGAATATCCGCCTGGTAAGTCAGGCTGCGATCCTTTTTGGGGACACCTTCTTTTTCAATGGTCTTTTCGGCCTGGGCTGCCAGCTTTTCATACATCTTAACCACTTGGGGAACAGTCGTTTGGCTGAACCGGCGTATATAGGTACGTGAGGCTTCATCACGCACACGGGTGGTGGCGTCTCCGTAGGCACACAGTACACCCGGGCCCGGCGGAATAATCACGGGCCAGCTGTTCATTAACTTGCCTAGCGCGTTCGCATGCAATGGCCCTGCGCCACCGAAACCGATGAGCGCAAAATCGCGAGGATCATACCCCTGTTCAACCGAAACCAGGCGCAAGGCACCGTACATATTCTCGTTGACGATATCGACGATGCCTGCCGCGGTACGCTTGACGGAAATACCCAGCGCCTTGGCAATCGGTCGAATAGCCTTCTCGGCGACGTCTCTGCGGATTTCCATATCGCCACCGAGACGGACTTCACTAGGAAGATAGCCCAATACGACATTTGCATCGGTAACCGTGGGCAAAGTACCACCTCTGTTATAAGCCGCTGGACCAGGTTCGGCCCCTGCGCTTTCGGGCCCAACACGCAGAGCGCCCGTCAGTTCGGGTACGTGAGCAATTGATCCACCACCAGCACCAACGGTGCGCACGTCGACAGACGAGGCGCGAACGGTGACATCACCAACCGTAGTTTCGCGTCGCAATTGCGCCTTACCGTCCTGCACAAGCGCCACATCCGTTGAGGTGCCGCCCATATCAAAGGTAAGTAGGTCTTTAAATCCAGCTTGCTTGGCTACCCAAACTGCGCCTGAAACACCCCCTGCCGGCCCACTCATCAGTAGATTCACAGGCAAAGACTCAGCAACTTTCGATGAAGCCATGCCACCGTCGGAACGCAAAATATGGAGCTTGACGCCCTTCATATTTTGGCTGAGCTTACGCTGCAGGTTCTGCACGTATTTGGAGACCCTGGGTCGCACATAGGAGTTAGCAACGGTAGTAATAGCCCGCTCATACTCCTGCATCTCAGGTACAACATCGTAAGAGATAGAAATTGGAATGCCCGGCAAAACTTCTTTCGCTACCTTGGCCACTTCCCTCTCATGCGTACCGTTTGCATAGGAGTTAATGAGACACACTGTAAGGGCTTCGATATTCTCACTCTTAAGGCTTTGTAGTGACTTCTTCAGGGCACTCTTGTTGAGAGGCCGGACAACCTTGCCATCCGCACCCATTCGCTCGTCAGCCTCAATGGTACAAGAGAGCGGCGCAAGCGCATCGCTCTTATTGTATATAACCCAACCACCCAGGCCGCCGGGAACATAAGAACGCGCTATCTGCAAAACTTGCCGGAAGCCTTTAGTGGTTACCAGGCCAACTTTGGCACCAGTGCCGGTTAGCACGGTGTTGGTCGCAACGGTAGTACCGTGCATAACCTGCGATATTTTACTCGGGTCAACGCCTGCAGTTTCGCAAACGCGCTCAATACCATTGAGCACACCAATTGAAGAATCGTCCGGCGTACTGGGCACTTTAGCCGTGAAAACGTTTCCCGAGGTTTCGTCGACCAGTAAGAGGTCGGTGAACGTCCCTCCTACATCGACTCCTAGGCGATAAGACATACTGAACCTCTGATCACTTGTTATTGGTTTGACGAGGTCCGGGCTTCAATTGACCGGACATTCGACGTGTAATATACTAACTTCGATAGGATGCAACATTTGAGCCGCAGGTGCAAGTACCGCTGCCGCCATAACCGTCCCGGAAATACAGATTTCCCCACAGTGGAGTAAAAACGTCATGGACCTACCCTTGCAAGGCATTCGCGTGCTGGCAATTGAGCAATTTGGTGCGGGACCGTATGGTTCAATGTATCTGGCTGATCTGGGCGCAGAAGTCATCAAGATAGAAAGCCGAGAAACGGGTGGGGACCCGGCGCGCCAAACGGGAGCAGTAGTGCTGTCAGATGACGATAGCGCCTACTTTCAAGCATTCAATCTCAATAAAAAAAGCGTCACGCTCAACCTGAAGAGCGAGGAGGGAAAGGCCCTGTTTCATGAGCTTGTGAAAACAGCCGACGTGGTCTGGAACAACCTTAGAGGCAATCAGCCCGCGCGCCTTGGTCTGGACTACGCCAGCCTTAAGCCGGTCAAAGACGATATTATCTGTACGCATATATCGGCATACGGACGTGACAACGATCGCGCCGACTGGCCCGGCTATGACTACCTCATGCAGGCTGAGTGCGGTTTTCTCGCGCTCACCGGTGAACCCGACTCGCCACCGGCGCGCTTTGGCCTTTCCATGATTGATTTTATGACCGGTACCGTCGCAGGTATGGGTTGCCTTGCGGCGCTACTGGGGCGTGGCAAGTACGGTGGCCGTGATGTGGATGTGAGCTTGTTTGATGTGGCCCTGCATCAGTTAAGCTACCCAGGCACCTGGTATATGAATCACGATATACACACCGAGCGTCTGCCTCGAAGTTCGCACCCATCACAAACCCCGGCACAGTTGCTGAAAACCAAAGATGGCTGGATATTCGTTATGTGTATGACGGAGAAATTCTGGGACCTGCTAATCGACATCATTGGGCACCCGGAACTAGCGCAAGATGCTCGTTTTGCCAACATGCGCGCGCGTGCAGCTAACCGCGACGTTCTTACTCCTGTGCTCGATGAAATACTTCAGCAAGACGTGACCGAAAATTGGCTGGCGAAGCTGCAGACACATGTACCGGTAGCGCCGGTCTATGACTTGCCCGCCGCGCTGGATAACCCCTTCGTCGAGCAAATCAAAATGCGCGCATCACTGCCTCATCACGATAGTGAACTGCAGGTGTTGCGCAACCCCATTCGTTTTGATCAGGAGCGTGTGGCCACCTCCCCGGGTCGAGGTTTAGGTGCAAATAATGAAGAGCTACTGGGTGAAGAACCTGGACATACGCAGCAATTGGCCGGACTGAAGGAACGCGGCATTATTTAGTATGCCGCGCACCGGATTGCGTGCCTCTGGCCGGCCGCACCTCCTCATACTAACTCAGTGCTGATCCAGGAAGCCGTGCAAGATCTCGCAGAAGGCTATCTTCTCTTCCTTGCCGGCAACCACGTGCGCCACTTCAGCCATTGCGACTCCAACCGCATTCGGTAGACCTTCTTCAAGAGGCGTTGTGGTGCGCGGACCCGTGATGACATCCCGACCCGCATGAATAACCAAAGTCGGCGCGGCAATGTCTTTCATATGAGGCCGAATATCGTGGCTGTTACAGGCCTCTATGAACCGCAAGTGAGCCGGGATTTTATTTTCCAGCACGCCCCATACTCGACCGCTGCCCAACAGCTTGTGACGATTGGCAATGTAGTAATCCGGCCTGAATGAATAGACCGCAACGAGTTCCTGAAACGCAAGAAAGCCCGCTTTTTTATGCATGGTTCCCAAGGCGTTGAGCTGATCGCGCATGCATTCGTCGGCGTAGGACCAGCACCCCATGTTGACCATACAGCGCACCAGTTCGGGTCTTTTGAGCGCGACCCACTGCCCAATGCACGCACCAATGCCCACCAGGCCGACAAAATACACATTGGTCATGCCAAGCAAGCCAATAATATCGTCGGCGTGTAGTTCGGTGCTCGGCGTCACGCTGAGGTCATCATCAGACTCACCGATGCCGCGGTAGTCCACTAGCAGCACAGAGTATTTATCGGTCATGCCCCGGGCGAGAAAATGCTCTCTACCGTGACAAAAAGTGTCCCAACCACCAATGTAAACCGCAGGCGGACCGTCACCATGGAGCTCGTAGTACATGTTGTGATTGTTAATTGTCGCAGTTGGCATGGTGAATCCTCAATTGCTGGTGTGAAAATGTGTTTCGAAATGGCCGATAATGTCAGCCAGCGTCGTTACGTCGGCATACCGTCTACCCACATCCGTTAAGTTGCTCCAGTGCGCCTCTTCGTTTTGATCGCCGCAGCAGTCTTCGGGGACGATGGTGCGATAGCCGTAGGAGAAACTGTCGACAATAGACGCCCGAACACATCCAGATGTAGTGCATCCGGTGATGATCGTGGTATCAATACAGTGCTTGGTTAACCAGGCATGAATAGGCGTCTGAAAGAAAATAGACGGGGCAGTCTTGGTAAACTCAAAAATGTAATCAGGATCTGAGATCCTGGGGTCGAATTCGGTGCAAGGATGGCCGTGAAAGAAGCTGCCATCATAGAGCGAGGAAATCTTCCAGTAGGCCATATCATCACGGCTCTTCCAGGAAACGTTGCATGAAGCGACCGGTATGCCGCGCGCTCGAGCTGCGGCCATCAGAGTTGCGGTGTTATCTACCGCGCGCTGAACATGCGAAGACCGCCCCAATGGACTGGACGAATCGGTAAAGCCCTTTTACAAATCGACAATAAGCACCGCAGGGCGTTCTCCAAATCCAATGGACTCCTGCCCATAACCCGCTTCTTCGAATTCATCCATAGTAGATCGCTCCCGGCGTGCAATTGATAGTGCAGAAGGGAGCCATTTGATCTAAAATGTCCGAACATTTCAAGTTAATTCAAAAGGAATGTTGCCTGAGCCTTTTAAACTAGGCGGATTCAAGTCGCTAGTGCAATCGGTGGGTTGATCCCAAACAGTACTTGGTTGGGGGTTTTAAAGTCCAGACATTTTCTTGGCCGGTTGTTAAGTTTATCAAAGATTCTCTGGACACACTCCGGCGTCATATCATCAAAGCTAGATCCTTTCGGGGCGTATTGGCGGATCAGACCATTTGTATTCTCATTCAATCCCCGCTCCCATGAATGGTAAGGGTGCGCGAAGTAGCTTTCAGCCTGCAGCTGTTGGGCGATAACCTCGTGTAAGGCAAACTCCTTGCCGTTATCATAGGTCAGTGTTTCTACCGGGGCGGCTAAGGGGGAAAGCGCCCCAAGTATCGCTTCCTTGACGGCCTTCGCCGTTTTATTGGGGGCCAGGGCGATCACTGTGAAACGTGTCTTTCTCTCAACAGCCGTCATCAGTACGGAGCCACCCAAGCGCCCAATGATAAGGTCCATTTCCCAATCACCAATACGCTTGCGCTCATCAACAATCGCTGGACGCTCGTCGATACTTACCCGGTTCTTTAGCTGCCCGCGCTTGTCTGGGCTCCCGTAACGCTTCTTACGTTTCTTTTGGCAGCGCAAGTGGGCATGGAGGTCGCCCCCGGCCTTCTTGTCGATCAGAATGTACTGATAAATCCATTCTGGACTAACAGATTGCAGGATTGATTTTGCTAGCCAACCGCTGATCTGCTCTGGACTCCATTCCTCCCTCAGTAGCGATTCAACCCGCTGCCAGGTTATCTCTGTAATACGTGTATGGGTGTGGTGATGCTGCCGTTCAGTGGCAAAACGCTGGGCCTGCTGGGGCCTATAACCACGCAAGCCCGTATTGCGACCAAGCTCTCTGCTAATTGTCCCAGGGCTTCGTCTAAGCTCTCTGGCTATGGCTTTTTGTGTAAAACCAGCTTTTAAAAATGCTTCAATCTGGTATCGTTCGTATTCGGTCAACTGTGTATAGTTCATGTGTAATTTCCTTGGTCGAGAAAATGGCACTGGATTGTACCAGTTGGCCACCTGCTCTAGAAATTGCACTTATGACTTGAATCTAAGCTACATGGCTATCATTTTCCAAGCCTACTGAAGGAAGAATCTATAATGCCACCTACTTTCGTCGACTCATTCAGCCAAACTGTCGCTGTAAATGCCTCTGATACCGCACTACTAATCATTGATATGCAGAACGCTACCGGTAACCGGACCATGGGCCTGGGCAAGATATTAGCCGAACAAGGCACCCTTGACGATGCAGCTTATCGCTTCGATCGTATTGACCAGGTATTGGTCCCTAACATTTCAAAACTGGCCGACGCTTTCAGGTCAGCTGGTGCCAAAGTAGTCTAGGCGCGAACATGCCTGATGCCAGCGACGTGCCAGTACATATGGCCGGTATTGTGAAAGCGACCAATAACATTGCGGGGCAGCCAGAGCATGACATTGTGGCTGCACTGACACCAAAGCCCGATGAACTGGTCGTTAACAAGACAACCCAAGGCGCATTTCGCTCTACCGGGATAGATTCGCATCTCAAGGCCATGGGCGTTAAATCAGTCGTTTGCGTGGGAGTGTCTACCAAAATAACTGCGTGGCGATGACGGCGATGGAAGCTTGCGATGCACAGTACCGCGTCGTCATGGTAAGCGATGGTACCGGCACGGACAGCCAGGAAATGCAGGAGGCCACGCTGACAATGTTAAAACGATTATGATCTCGAGTAATGACTACCGACGAGGTATTAGCCGAGCTCGGAGCTACACAAGCCTGAACATTCCTATTCAGGAGCAAGGCAAGCTAGCGGCCTCGCGACATCTTTGGGCAGGTACGCTATTTGTTGTACTTGGCTCAATCATGTTGGCTGCGAAAGGCATCTTCGCCAAACAATTGTACGCCTTGGGAGTCGACTTTGAGACTGTGTCGGCGACCCGGTCTGTGCTGGCGGTACCCGGCTTCGCATTAATCGCTTTCCTATCCGGGTCTTTTCGCAGTGAAGTGAAATTGAAACCGGCGCACGTGGCGAGTGCCATAGGCGCCGGGCTTGTTTGCTACTACTTTGGCAGCGTAGTTAATTTCTATGCACTCACACTTATCGATGCCAGCGTGGAACGCTCGCTGCTGTTCACCTTTCCCGCTATTGTTATGGTGTTAAGTGCCATGTTCGGTCTAGCGCCCATCAGCAAATCGGCCATGGCAGCACTATTTATGACCTTCATTGGTATAGCCTTAGGGTCCACTCATAAATAACATCATTCATCTAAAGTAACAAATAGACATTAATCACCGTATCAATAGCCTGCCTCCGATAAACTAGCGGTGTTTACGCCCGTATACAGTGTCTTTTGACCACTTCCACTGCATTTTCTTGACTGTTACTATGTCCCCTTGTAGCCTATATTTAAGATACAAGGTGACAATAGGACATTGCAAAATGAGAACAACTACCTATCAAGCAGATGACCTGAAGCAATTTCTTGTCGCAAACACCGTTGTTACCATGCAGCAGATGCAAGAGCACCTTGGCACACAGGTGACCAAGACCGTGTCACGAAAGCTCAAAGCGCTCTCCTATCGATCAAGCTACTCTCACGGCGGTCGCTATTACACACTCGATCAGATGGCCCGATTCGACCACCAGGGTCTATGGTCATACAACGATGTACGCTTTTCCGAACGTGGCACACTGGTGTCCACCCTCGTGCATTTCGTGGACGAGTGTCATAGCGGGTACTTCGCCGATGAACTTCAGCAACTGCTGGCGGTCAGCGTCAAGGAATCGCTACTCAGACTGGTCAATAAAGGGCAGGTGTCGCGCAAGAAGGTGGCAAACCGTTATCTCTATTGCTCCACCGAGCCGGCGATCCGCAAGCAGCAGCTATTGTCGCGTAACCTCATGGAGGTGGCAGAGCAGGAACTATCGGATGAGGCGAAAGCCGCGATCATCATTTTCCTGAGCGTGCTTGACGAGAAACAACGCCGCCTTTATGCAGGCGTTGAGGCGATCAAGTATGGTCTGGGTGGGGATACATGGATTGCAGAGCTGCTGGGCATGCATCCCCAAACGGTATCCCGGGGACGTCGGGAGCTTGTAAGTGGGGAGGTCGAGGTTGATCGGGCACGCAAAGCCGGAGGTGGTCGCAAGGCGGTGGAAAAAAAACGCCGGAGTTAATAGCAAAGATCGAGGCGCTGATGGATTATGAGACGGCCGGGGACCCAATGACCGGCCTGAAGTGGACAAAACGGACCACCGAGAAAATTGCGCACGAGTTAGCGACATCCGGTGGCATTGCGGTCAGTGCGAATACCGTGGGGCGCATTCTCAAAGAGCTGGGCTACTCACTACGCGTGAACCACAAGAAAATATCCTCGAGCTGCTCCGTGGACCGCGATACGCAATTCCAGCATATCTTTGCCACGCGGGACCATTTTTCCAGGCAGGGACTGCCGGTGGTCAGCGTGGATACGAAAAAAAAGGAGGTCGTAGGCAATTTCAAAAACGCCGGGGTGGCATGGCACAAACAAGCGGTCGCGGTGAAAGACCACGACTTTCGCTCCGAGGGGCTCGGTTTTGCGGTTCCCTATGGTATTTATGACACCCAGGCCAACCTGGGGTCGGTGTTTATCGGTGCATCGCATGACACCTCACAATTTGCGGTATCGTCCATAGAAAAGTGGTGGCGATACGATGGCCGGCGCCGCTATAGCGAAGCACAAGAACTGCTCATACTGGCGGACTGTGGCGGCAGTAACGGTTATCGATGCCGGGCCTGGAAGCACGCATTGCAACAGTTTAGTAACCGCCAAGGGATCACCATCACGGTGAATCACTACCCTCCCGGGACATCCAAATGGAATCCCATCGAGCACAGACTGTTCAGTGAGATCAGTAAAAACTGGGCTGGACGGCCACTTGAGAGTTTTGAGACCGTCCAGAACTACATCAGTACAACCTCAACGACCACGGGTCTCAAAGTGAAGGCGTACATTGACCAAAAAATCTATGAGAAGGGTGTGAAAATCGGTGCCAAGCAAATGGAGGAACTCAACATCCACAAAGACGAAAAACTTCCCCTGTGGAACTATATGATCGCACCGGTGTAATATACGAAGTTATTTTTGCGTGCCCCCTAAGGTAGAGTCCTGGCGTTCGTTTCTTGGGCATAATGCCGCTCCCATCGTAGTGATGGCAGGGCATCCGTTGCGTCTCACATGATCCTCCAACCATCGGTCTAATTCAAGTCGGTCAAAGCCAATACCCTGAATACCGATAGGAAACTCAGTTACACACGGGCGTACCAACCGATTGAATACGGATCGGCTCATTCCCAAGTAACGGGGGCTTCCTTGGCACGCAGGACTCGTGGTTGGAGCAATGTAGGGTCAGGGCCATCATTAGTCTTTTGCATAGTGTTCACATGCTATGCAGGGCGAGAGTGGAAACAATGGAAAATCCGTTCATGCCTTGAAGTACCTTTCATCGAAGAGGCCCCAGCGCCAGTGGGCAGGTGGCATTGATGCCAATACTGAACAATGTTCTACACGCCGTGAATGGATTCTGAGGGCAATAACAGCCGCCGTTGTGGTCCACTGGCGGCACTGAACTGTGGTGACTACAGGTGCTTAGTCACAACAAGCCCTTTTTGCGCAATTTGCATAAAGGCACAGCGGTTCCACTGGAACCACTGTTACGAGTGATCCCGCGTTAAGTCATTAACCCGGAATCACACCTACTGACCAGCCAGCAGAAAAGGAGGTGATGCCAGCAAAATGAAAAGCAAGATGCGATAAGCCAACCCGTCTCTGTGGGGTCTTTACACAGAGACGGGTCCGAAAATCCGGCAATAATCGTCGCTAAAACATGGTATTAGCAACAACACCGCTGATACAAAAACAGAAAAACGCCGACACAGGCACCCATGCGACCCATCACCAGCCTTATTTAAAGGTTTGATTAGTAGGCTCAGTACGCAACCCGCAGGCTAACCCCTGTTCAGGCGTACCCGACATGAGGAGTCAATTAGTTGTCCTGAGGTTTTATACCTTCGCAGGCTGAGCGTACCAGCACAGCACGACCGGTGCTTAATCCGGTTTAACACTTACCACTTTCAGGGTTTATATGGGCAAGGTTGGCGGAAATCGGAATTATGGATACGGAAAACAACTGGTTTGGGCGGGGGAAAACGCCCTGGCTGATCGATACGGGCAGGGGCATTTTGGTACCCGTGCTACTCACGAGGAGCGCTGGCACCAGTTTGTTGATTTTTTGGCTCAGCAGGGGATGAAAGATGCCCGTGATATTACGCAGAGTGTGGTTATGGAATACGCAAGATTACTGAAAACCCTGGTTAACAGTGAGGAGATGAGCGTGGCCTATGCCCAGAATCGCTTGTCTACCGTCAATGTGGTGCTGGAAACGATGCGGAAGGATTCAGTCATGAGCATTAAACCGGCGCAGTGGGTCGGCCAACGGTCTCATGTTCGAACGATCTGCCCTGCAACGATAAAACCGCACGCCCTGAAAACCCCCACCGGTCTGACCGGTCAAAACCGGACGTCGCTTATTGCCCAATTGACCCGACAGCTGGGTTTGCGGTTTAAAGAGGCCAGTATGTTGGATTGTGGCCTCGCACTAGAGCAGGCAAGGTCTTTGGGGAAAGTGAATATTACGCGAGGCACCAAAGGCGGCAGGGGGAACGGTTCAGACCGGTGGATTCCTGTCGATGCAAAAACCTTGAATCTGATTAAGAAAGCTGCACTCGTTCAGGATAATGAGAAAAACATAATTCCCCTCGACATGAGCTATGTGCAGTGGCGGGATCATGCCTATAACCAGTGGCGCAAAGCCACTCAGGAAACTTCTATCAATGGCTTTCACGATATGCGCGCTGCTTACGCCTGTGAACGGTATCAGGGGATTACCGGTTGCCCCGCCCCTGTTATGAATGGAAAGCGGCAAGCTAGCAAATCCCTAGATGCCCGCGCTCGCACCATTCTCGCCCAGGAATTAGGTCACAATCGCATCGATGTGGTCGCGGCGTATATTGGCAGTAGCCGGTAACTCAAAACATGCGTCCTGCCAATCAGCAGCAAGCTGTGCAACATATGGAGCATCTGCTTGGCCGCAAACTCGCCGGGAGCCGAAAAACGCGTGTTAAAGAAGACACGAATCGAGCAAAGTGCATGGCGGCTGCTATTTGGAGCCGTTTTCAGGTGGGCCCTTATCAATATCGGCTAAAGCACTTGAAATGGTATCTTGATACGCAAACTCATCACCTGACCGCTAACACGGCTTACCGGCATTGGCTGACCACAAAGAATGTAATAAGCGGCCTTGAACAAGGAGGCGGATTGGATAGGCCAGTTACAGGGATCGTGGACTACTCCTCAAAATATACAGCAATAAAATGTGGGGTTTCGCATCACGCAAGAAGCACAAATTGATCCAGGGTCACTTTTTCCAACTACCAGGCCTTGCATTCCCTAATTGGGACAAATACAATGATTCCCTATAAGAGAATTATTGTATTTGTCCCAATTAGGGAACTATCTTGTATTATGAAGGTCTTAGGTAAACCTATTATTGATAAGTTTTGGGTTAAGCACACTAATGCTCGTGGCGCTTTGAGGGCGTGGGTCGATGATGTGGAGTGCTCTACCTGGAAGACTCCCCAGGATGTTAAGGCTCGTTATAGTAGCGCTAGCTTCTTGGCTGGGAATGTGGTGATTTTTAATATACGGGGAAACAAGTTTCGACTGGAGGTCAAGGTCGCATATGCCCCAGGCATAGTGAGGGTTCTGAATGTGAGCACACATGCAGAATATGACAAAAGGAATAAGAAGCGGAAACCCCAGAGTAAATGATGTGGAGGTTATTCAAATGACAATGCAAATTATCAAAACAGAAGATCAGTATATTCAGGCTATGGCTCACCTGGATGAAATTATGGCAAAGGACCTGAAAGAGGGTAGCAACAAGGCAAATGTGCTTGAAGTTCTTGCGGTTCTAATTGAGAAATATGAGAGCGAGACTGTCGATTTGGGACAAATAGATCCCATAGAAGCGATAAAACTCCGTATGGATCAAGAAGGAAAGACAAACAAAGACCTCATTCCGCTGCTAGGTTCCGCCAGTAAGGTATCCGAAGTGTTGAATGGAAAACGCCCCCTAAGCCTGAAGATGATTCGGGCCCTGAACAAAAACATGGGTATTTCCTACCAGGCGCTGATGACTGAACCACACCCTACGATTGAAATGGATATTGACTGGAATGTTTTCCCCCTGAAAGAAATGCGAGATAGGGACCTTTGTCCTGCCTATAAATCCCTTCCAGATGTAAAAGAGCACGCGCAAGAATGTGTAGAGGCATTTTTTGGTGAGCGATTGCCGATGGTTCAGGCGATGGCCTTTCACAGGTCAAGTGCAAGGAGCGGGCGATCAATGAACCAGTATGCACTCGCGGTGTGGCACGCCCTATCGCTACAGGAGGCTCAGAAAATAACACCGAAGGGTCGATTTAGTCTCGAAGCATTGGATGATGAGCTTTTTGAGGAGCTAGTGGCACTTAGTACATTTGATGCTGGGCCATTGCTTGCTGAAGAATTTTTATCACGCAAAGGTATACGGGTTGTCCATGTACCGCATTTTAGTAAAACGTATTTAGATGGCGCAGCGCTAATGCTTGAGAAGGACAATAATGGCCCAGTGATCTCGTTGACCGGGAGGCATGACCGCCTGGATAACTATTGGTATGTACTCCTGCATGAACTGGCCCACATACGCCACCACATGTACCAACGCTCTGAGCCCGTGACAGCCATTTTTGACGATTTGGATGTTGATGCGGTGGATCAAATTGAAGAAGAGGCTGATCATGTGGCAATGACGACATTAGTAAATCTGGCACTTCGAGATGAGTTGTGTGGTGCGCGAGATGCAGGGCAAGTCATGGAAATGGCTGACCGGAACAATCGAAGCCCGGCTATTTTTGCAGGGTATATCCGTAGAGAGAGCCGCAACTACCGCATTTTTAATAACCTAATCGGTAGAAATGCGGTGAATGCTCTTTTTTCATCCAGGCCCTGAGATTCCAGTGTGAAACACCGGGCCAAAATCTGAGGAATATTTGCCCGATACCTCCCAAATTTATGTATCACCCAAGATACACAAATGTACTTTGTGTATCACTTTCCGTTGATTTAGATACAAAAGAGAACCGAATGCCCACACACTGGACTGGATAGGCAAGAAAGCAGTTGTTCAGCATCATAACGATGTGCCCTGTTAAATTGCATCCAAAATTGACCCACTTACCCCCCATATTTGCATCGAATATTGACCCACGTAACCATCCGACTCTTGCTGACAGCGATGCAGGAGTTCCAAGGAGTGATAGACGTGGATTTATTGAGTGTAATCAGACGATGGCACCTGCGTGAAGGTCGATCCATCCGGGAAATTGTCCGGCGGACAGGCCTTTCCAGAAATACCATCCGTAAGTATCTAGCCAGCGGTGTCATTGAACCGCGCTACCCAGACCGGAAGAGCCCCAGCCAGCTTGACCCCTTTGCCGATATCCTGCTCGGCTGGCTAAAGCGGGAATCAAAGCGGCATCGAAAGCAACGCCGCAGCGTCAGGCAGCTGCACCTCGACCTGGTGGAATTGGGCTATCCCGGCTCCTATGACCGCGTCGCCGCCTTTGCTCGCGATTGGCGGTCACGCCAGCAAGAAGCCAGATTGTCGGCAACCAAAGGGACGTTTGTCCCACTGGTCTTTGCATCGGGTGAAGCCTTCCAGTTCGACTGGTCAGAGGACTGGGTGGTCATCGGTGGGGAGCGAATCAAACTACAAGTGGCCCATTCCAGGCTCTGCCACAGCCGGGCCTTTATGCTGCGGGCCTATCCACTGCAAACCCACGAGATGCTGTTTGACGCTCACAACCATGCCCTGGTCGCTCTGGGTGGTGTTCCGGAGCGAGGCATTTACGACAATATGAAGACGGCCGTCGACAAGGTGCGTCGCGGCAAGCGCCGTGACGTCAATAAGCGGTTCAAGGCCATGGTCAGCCACTTCCTGTTTGAAGCTGAGTTCTGTAACCCGGCAGCGGGTTGGGAGAAAGGCCAGGTAGAGAAGAAGGTGCGCGATTCCCGTTATCGTATCTGGCATAACGCACCCTCGTTCAAAACCTTGGCTGATTTGAACCGTTGGCTGGAGCAGCGGTGCATCGAACTCTGGAAGGAAATACCTCACCCTGAATATCCGGGCCGGATGGTAGCGGATGTCTGGGAGGATGAGCGCAAGCAACTCATGGCAGTGCCCGCGCCGTTTGATGGCTATGTCGAGCACACAAAGCGCGTGTCTTCGACTTGCCTTATCCTGTGCGACCGTAACCGCTATAGCGTCCCCGCTGCATTCGCCAACAAACCTGTGAGCGCGCGAGCCTACGCCAGCAAAATAGTTGTTGTTGCCGAAGCTCAGATCATTGCCGAGCATACTCGAGTCTTCTCCCGCCACCATAAACATGCTGGGGAAACCGTCTACGACTGGCGGCATTACCTGGCAGTCATCCATGTTAGCGCCACAGTAAACCCGCAGTTATTTGCCGCAGAATAAAAGAACGACAAAGAGGCGACAGTGATCCGGCTTAACTCCAATCGATCACAGGCTAGAACGGCAGCTCATGATTTACCTCGACACTGTCTGTGTACTCTTGTTGCTCAATCCGGATCTCCTCGTACAGTTGCGCAATCTCATCACCATAGTGATCCCACAGTACCGATCTCAGGTCGCCGAGCAGCTGATAAATACAATCGGCTTGTTCAGCCGTCCAGTAGGTTGTGATTTTTAAGGTTTTCATTTAGCCTTTCCTCGCTTTTTGGTCTCGCGCCGCTTCGACGCACACTCCTGCGCTTCCTTCATGCGGTACGACTCACCCTCAATGGCGATGACCTCGCTGTGATGGACTAAACGGTCAATCAGGGAGACCACACACGCGGCATTGGGGAACACGTCATTCCACTCGCCAAACGGACGGTTCGTTGTCACCAAAGTTGGTTCTACTGGGAATCCTGTGGGTAGAGGTTGAGTTTTCCACAGTGGAACAGAATTGAAACTCGATAGTTTTCGAAGTTTCTAAATCCTCGGGCAGCCGATTTTATTGTCTGAATCTTTGAATTAAATCCTTCTGCGGTCGCATTGGTGATGCGATGTTTCAAGTAAGTCATTATGTTGTCGAGATGTTTCTTTAGCATCTTGGCGACTGATATGACCGGCTTTAGACGTGAATGTGTCGCCCACCAGTACCATTTCTTAAAGAACGCCCGGGCTGGTTTATCGTAGCTGTAAGTCCACAGGTCAAGCAGCGTCTCTTTGATTGCCCAGGCTCGGGCAACCTTCAACCCCTTTGATTGAAGGCCATAAAAAGTGGCTTCATCTTTTTCACTCCAGTTGTCGGGATTGCGTAACCAGGTATAGCGAGACCCGACCAGGTCATTGATACCGGCGGCTCTTAATGTTTTATTTTCTTTGCGCCTGACTTGGTCAACCATTTTTGTAAGATAACTGACGATATGAAACTTGTCGTGAACAATGGCGGCGTTCGGTAAAGTCGCCTCAACTGCCGTCATAAATGGAACCCACATATCCACGGCAACAGCAGCTACTTCATTACGCTGCTGTTCTGGAAGCGTGGACAGCAATGCGGTTGCCGATTCCGCCGTTCTATCTGCCACGACCTCAAGCACTCTGGACGCATTCAAATCGTACAGCAGGCTGGCATAGGATTGCCCCTTGCGAAAACTTTTTTCATCGATGCCAAGGTGTTTCACTTCCTCAACAGAGCGTCTGTCCATCCCTCTTTTCACTGCTCGGGATTGAATATGATGCACCTCATCCCACGACAGACCAAGTAGTTTTGCGGCCTGTGTCTTGTTGCTGGCAGCCGACAGCACATCAATAGCGAAACGCTCAAATAAATGCGTAAAGCGTGCCTGCGTATCTGCCCACGGTACTTTCAGGCTTTTGATTCCATGCGCTTTACAATGAATACGCGGAACCTGAGCAACTAACTGCGTCTTGAACTGCATCGTATCAAGGTGTCGCCATGTGCGTTGCTCACGATGGTCGTAAACCGAACAAAGGGCATGGCAGACACTACACGCGCCTTTCGTTCCCTTTGGCCAATCTATCTGGAGGGTAATTGATTTGTCGGTCAGATCCGGAGTAATAGCCGTGATTTTCCATGGGTCGCTAAGCCCCAAAAGTTGAGTAAACAACGCGGTATCTTTCATTTGAATATCTCCATAAAAAAAGACTCTTGTACCACATTCTTGACCATTGTTTGGCTTTTACCCATAGGAAACTCGGAAGAACCCCAAAGTTGAACATTTCTCATAGCGCCGGTTGATGATTTCAAACAGCAAGTCAGCATGACGATTGCTGTAGGAGAGGTAGCCCACTTCATCAATTACCAGCAAGGCGGGCCTGGCGTAGTGTTTCAATCGACGCTGCAGGGCATTGGCGCCATCCTGACCTGCCAGGTCGTTGAGCATCGCCGCTGCGGTGGTAAACAGCGCCGTATAGCCGTGCATGACAGCGTTATACCCCAGGTTCTGGGCGATCATCGATTTGCCCACGCCGTTGCTGCCCAGCAGGATAATATTGCTGGCCGTGTCCATAAAACCCAGTTGCATCAGGGCATGAATCGCTTGTGGGTCGATAGCGCTTGGCCACTGCCAGTCAAACTCACTCATCGGTTTGAACCGGCCCAGCCTGGCGCTGCTCAGGCGCCGTTCGAGTGAGCGCTGTTTGCGCTCGGCAAGCTCCCAGGCGATGAGCTGTGCCAGCCAGGGGTATTGCTCGTCGGTGATCTCGCCCCAGTGCGCCAGCACGCCGTGGAGCTTCAGTTCAAGTGCCTGCTGTTTGAGTTGCTCGATATCAATCATCGGTATCATCTCCTGTCTCGCTTCGGGTGCCATTGAGCTTGTCGTAATCGGCAAGCCGAGCCAGCTTGACGCTGTAGTGTTTGACCTTCGCCGGCACGGCGACAGCAAGCGGTGGCGGCAGGTGCTGTTCATCACGGCGGCGCTCAAGAACGTGCTGCACCGCCTCCGGGTAGGGTGATTGCCGATCAAGTGCTTCACCCAGAGCTACATGCAGCTCGTCCCGCCCATAATCATCAAGCAGTTGATTGAGTAACCGGACCGTGGTTTTAATGACATGTCCACGCTGTGCCGATTGCTGCAGCAGCGTCTGGGCGTGCGCCGAAGCATGGCTCAGGCGATCCTGACCCCGGTGTAGTTTGGTGTGGGTTTTCTCCAGCCATAGGGCATTGATATGCGCCTCCTGTTCGATTTGCTCCCCTTTGCCAAAGCTGCGCTGATGCTCAGCAATACATTGATCGCCCTCCACTATCTGGAGCCGCTCCAGGTCAGTGCTCACGCTCAATGGCTTGTGCACGTATTGATGGGGAATGGAGTAATCATTGAGATCGAAGCGAACATAAGGGGTTTTGGCGGCCCGCACGGGCTGTCTCTCATGGGTATCAAAGGGATTATCCGGCAAACTCACCTGCTCCTGTAAGAAGGCTTCCCTGACCGTCAACGTACGCTCTTCAGGGCAAGCCCGATCAGCACTCACACCCTGGCACCAGTGCTCAGCTTGCGCATTGAGTTCGGCCAGTGTTTGCCAGTGACGAGAGGCAAAGAAATTATCGCGAATATAGCGAATCGCTCTTTCTACCCGGCCCTTTTCATTGCCCCGGGCCACCGCCACCGGGCGTGGTTCGAAGCGATAGTGGGCTGACAAGGCCAGCAAGGTGGGGTGGAAGCGGATGGCGTCACCGTGGCGCTCCAATACGGCCGATTTAAGGTTGTCGTACAGCAGCACCTTTGGCAATCCTTGCCAGGCCTCGAATGCCGCTACATGGCCGCGTAAAAAGTTCTCCATTTGCTGGTTGAGATAAAAGCGCAAGAAGATCTGTCGCGACCAGCTCAGCACCATCACAAACGCCATTAACGGCCGCCGGGCCTTGCCGATCTGAATATGCCCGAACGAACCCCAGTCAACCTGGGCTTGCTCACCGGGCAGGGTTTTTAGGCGTAAATACGCCTCGGGCAGCTTGCGCGGCCGCAGTTCACTGATACGCTGGCGAAACTGGCTGGGGCCACCGGGGTATCCCCGCAGGCGGGCCATTTCATACAAGCGGGCCGCCGTGAGTGTGGGAAACTCCCGCAGGGTGTCGATGACAAAGGGCAGATAGGGGTCGATGATCGACGCACGGCGAGTGCGCTCCACCTTGGGCAGGCCAGCCTGTGCCAGTACCCGATCAACCACTGAGTGGTGAATGCCAAGCTGGGTCGCAATGGTGCCCGTTCGCCACTTCTCAACAAAATGGTAGCGCAGTATTTTTGCTTCAGTTTCTTTGCCGATGGCCATGACTGCCCTCCGATTGATGACTCCTGTCCAGCCGCTGCACTAATGTCGCCGGAATCTGCGCCTGAACTGACTGCTCTGCAGAAAATCACTGCGCAAAAAGGGACCGCAGACCGCGCCACAGTGATGGCAGCGCACGGTGGTGTCAGTTTTACCCGGCATATCGGCCCTTTTGATCTCATCAGGCACGGTTTGCAGTAGATCACGGAGTATTATTGCCAGAGAACGGTGATGCGTTACTTTTTGTTGTTGCCGTTCTCGATAACGCTGTTGGCGAGCGGCATTATTCATGCGACCCGGGCGAGTGGCCTGGTACTTCGCTCTGGCTCGTTTAATGGATTCCTTTCTGGCTTCCTGGCTGCAACCATCGGTGCAATACCGCTGGCCGCGATCACAGTGGGTACAGACGATGACCTGGGCGTAGCAGCGACAACAGTGGTAGAGACGGCTGGATTTATTCCCATTATGTGCAACACTTAACGGGTCGTGCACCTGCACGGTTTTTTTGGGTATGGCGCCAGCGTTGACCGTCAAATCTGTGGTGGCGTCATACCGTTCTCAGCGACACTTATTCTTATAGTCCCTACGCTTGAATCGTGCCTGCTTATTGGTCGCTCTTGAGTGTGACTGGGCCGCAGTTCTACCGCGCCGATTCTAATACGCCGAGATCCGTCTATTTCAAAATTCGGCAAATAGCTGCGGTTTTGGAGTGGCGTCTACAACACTGAATGAAGTGTCAGTTCCAGTAAAAAATATCAGTGCGGGGGCTCTTTTGAACCCAGAATCATTAGACCGACTGTGTCAGAGAATCGAATTCGAATATATGTCGGGTGTTGGCCACTTCCTATTCCTTGAGGACCTCGACGGCTTCAATTGCAAACTGCTGAATATGCTCACTTCTGATGCTGTGCGCGGTTGAAGCACTTCGCTTTTTGCCTCGATCAGTGCCGCTGCCTGCTCGTCTAGCGAATCGCTACGTCAGGTCCACCTGTTTGAAGACGGACAAGCAGCACAAAGGCGTTGATGCTCAAACTGCTCGCCACTTTTCCTGCGGTAAGATTGCCTCAATTGGGACGTTCTCCTGGTCAATTGGCGACTTAATTACGATATAACTAAAGTACTTCTCTATTCCAATGGAACGCTCGAGGATGCTCTCGATAAGTTCCTGATAATGAGAAACGCCGTGCGCGACAAACTTCAGGAGATAGTCGTATCCGCCGCTCACCAAATGACACTCTATGACGGACGGGTACTTGCGTATTTCATCCTCGAATCTATTGAAGTCTTCCTTGCGATGATCACTGAGCGTAACCTCGGTAAAAACAACAATATGTTCACCAATTTTCCGAAGGTCTATCTGCGCGTTATAACTCTTGATGAAGCCCGCTTTTTCGAGACGCTTAACACGCTGCAAACACGGACTTGGTGACAAACCCACCGAGTCCGAAAGCGTCACGTTCGATTGTCGTCCATTCTGCTGCAATGCGGACAGGATATTTAGGTCGATTCGGTCTAATTTAGTATTTCGTTTCACAAAACTATTAGCTCAGTATGCGCTGCCCCTTGTCAATACCTAACCTGCGCGCAATGCCTCTTGATGCGCTTTTACCAAATCCGCCATACTTTTGAATTGATACTGGTATTGCGGCATTTCGCCCGGATTCATGGTTGCGCCAAAACCTTCTTGATCATGTCGACGATAGATCCAACAGGAGGTCAGCCCGTGTTGATTGGCCGGCGCGTGATCATGAAACATGCTCTCAGCGGTATGCAGAACATCTTCTTTCGAAATTCCAAGTGTTTTGAGTTTGTCAAACATGTACTCGAAATTCGCCGCCGCCGGCTTATAGGAACCGACATCCTCGGCCGTGTAGATCGCGTCAAAATCCACCTGCAATCGACTATTACTCGCCGCGAAACTCTCGTTGTCTACGTTCGACAATATAACTAGCTTGTAGTGTTTCTTTAGGTACTGCAATGCGCCAGCGGAATCGGGAAACTCCGGCCAGTTCTTGACCGATTGGCCGTACGCTTTGCACTGGGCGATAGATGCCGTAACACCCCATTCTTCAGCAAGTCGCTTATAGACAATAGCCAAAACTTCCGAATAACGCATCCCCGGTGTCTGGAGTTGTTGCGAGGATTCATGGCGAGCATGTGCTTCCAAAATGTCATTTCGGGATAGTTTTTTCTCAACGCGAGACGTCAGCGGCACTAAGCCTTCGACCATTCCCGACTCCCAGTCGATCAAAGTGCCATAGCAATCAAAAGTCAGTGCTTTGAAATCGGTAATGTTCATCGTTCAGTCCTTAAATTTTCCCCACGGTTTCGAGGGTTTTTCCAATTCGATCGATCAAAAGATCGACCTCACTCTCTGTTATGGAGATGGCTGGGGCAAATCCCAAGGTACCATCCGCAAACGCTCGGAAAATAATTCCGTTGTCGTAGCCTGCTTTCGCGAGTCGCGGCCCGATGTTGGCAGCAGCCGGCGGTTTCGCCTTGGTTTTTTTATCCGTCACCAATTCAATCGCCGCAAGTAAGCCTTTGGACCGAACATCTCCCACCAGTGGATGGTCTTGGAATTCGGCCAGTCGAGTCTCAAAATACTTGCCGGAACGTTGGCCATTCGCGAGTAGACCACCCTCCTGGTAAAGTCTCAGAACTTCCAGGCCGACGGCCGCACTCACGGGATGACCTGAATAAGTCATGCCGTGACCCAACGCTACGCCTTCGGGCACCGCATCAGCTAGCACTTGATAAACTTTATCGGAGATAAGCGCCGCACCCATTGGGCTGTAACCTGAGGTGAGACCTTTCGCGACGGTCATAAAGTCTGGCTTGATTCCCTCATGTTCACAAGCGAACATTGGCCCTGTTCTACCGAAACCGGTTATCACCTCATCCGCAATGAACAGTATGTCGAGATCACGACACGCGTCTTGCATCGCTGACGCAAAACCCGTCGGCGGCACGATGACACCACCAGAGCCTTGCACCGGTTCGAAAATAAACGCCGCGACGTTGTTCGCGCCAATCTCGTCCACTTTTTCATACAGGGAGGCGACACAGGAACTAATCACTGCTCGATCGTCTGGGCCATCCGCATGACGGTATGGGTATGGCGATGGAATATGGTGTTGCCAATCCATCGGGACGTCAAACTTATCGTGAAATACCGAGAGAGCGGTCAATCCAGCGCCGCTCGAGCTCGAACCATGATAGCCATTCTCAAGCGCTATGAAATGTTTCTTACTCTGTCGTCCCAATACGTTGTTGTAGTAACGTACCAAGCGTACAACCGTATCCACGGCATCTGATCCACCCAATGTAAAGAAAACGTGGTTCAAATCACCTGGAGCAAGATCCGCCAGTTCAGCTGCGAGTTTGATCGCAGGCTCGCTACCAAAATGAAAATACCCGGTCGCATATGGAAGTCGCTGCATTTGCTCCATTGCCGCATCGACGATCGATTGATGCCCGTAGCCGGCATTGACGCACCACAGACCAGCAAATCCGTCCAACAAGGTATTGCCATCGGTATCGGTAAGAAAACATCCGTGCGCCGACTCAAGGATAGTTACGCCTCGTTGTTCGTGACCGCGAAGTGGTACTACCGGATGAATAAGATGTGCTCGATCTTGCTCGAGTAAGGACGAGTGAGTCATCAACGTCACCGTGGGAAAAATGATCGTAATATTATGCGTAATTCGGGGTCAATAAAATTGCCGAATGATTGCCAACT
The DNA here is from genome assembly GCA_965262875.1 of Halioglobus sp. Lineage (GTDB taxonomy): Bacteria > Pseudomonadota > Gammaproteobacteria > Pseudomonadales > Halieaceae > JBALVT01. Next base: position 271,064 of record OZ253569.1, on the reverse strand, counting down.
GCGGTACAAAATGCCGAGTTTGATTTCTAGACAGCAGAAAACATTTTTCTCTATTCAGTTGTTCTTCATTTGTCCAGTCTTTGCGATGAATCAACGATTTCAATGCAGACCCAACCCGCTAGTGAACATTGTTCAGAGCCTCGAGTAAGGCTATCTCGGCCTCTGCGGTCGTCGCGGTCCCACCCAAGTCTCTGGTTCTTGAACAATCGCTTTGCAGAGAAATCTCGATGGCGGTTTCCAACGTCCGAGCGGCGCTTACTTCTCCGAGATGGTCCAACATCATCGCCGCGGTCCAAACTGCCGCCACTGGGTTGGCGCTCCCCTTTCCGGCGATATCCGGAGCTGAACCATGCACCGGCTCAAACATTGATGGGTAGACCCCTTCTGGATTGATGTTGCCTGACGGGGCAATGCCAATCGAACCGGCCACGGCGGGACCAAGGTCGGACAAGATATCACCAAACAAGTTTGAGCCAACAACAATATCGAACCAGTCCGGGTGTTGAACGAAATGGGCGGCCAATATATCAATGTGATACTGCGCCGTGTCAACGTCCGGATAGCGTTTCGCCGCCGCCGCGAAGCGCTCATCCCAAAATGGCATCGTATGAATTATGCCGTTGGACTTTGTTGCAGACGTGACGTGTTTTCGTTCACGCTTTTCTGCAAGTTCAAACGCATAGTTCATTATGCGATCGACGCCGCGACGGGTGAAAATTGCTTCCTGAAAAGCGGCCTCATTCTCGGTTCCCGGATACATGCGGCCGCCGATCTCTGAGTACTCACCTTCAACGTTCTCTCTGACAACAACGAAGTCGATATCGTCGGAGGTCCGACCGGCTAGTGGCGATTTGATGCCTCGGAGCAAACGCACCGGTCGAATGTTTGCGTACAAATCGAGCTCGCGCCGTAGCGGAATTAGCAGTCCCCACAGCGACACGTGATCCGGAACGCCTGGAAAACCAACGGCTCCTAAAAAAATGGCGTCCAGCTGTTTTAGCTGTTCGATACCATCGGCCGGCATCATTCGGCCAGTTTCTACATACCTTTCACAAGACCAGTCAAAGTCACGCCAGTCAATCTGAAATCCTTCTTTCTTCGCAACAGCGTCGGCGAGACGGCGCCCAACGGGAAGCACTTCTTTTCCAATACCATCGCCTGGAATTGACGCTATGCGGTAGGTTCGAGTCTTGTCGTGTGTAGAACTCATGCTATATGCCACCGATGTGAAACGTCTTCATCTCAAGATATTCGTCAATCCCGTGGCGCGACCCCTCCCGCCCGAACCCCGACTCTTTCACACCGCCGAAGGGCGCTACCTCCGTCGCAAACGAACCAACGTTCAACCCAACCATACCCACTTCCAGCGATTCACCAACACGAAAACTACGTCCAAGGTCATTGGTGTACAAATAGGCGGCCAACCCGAAGGGTGTATTGTTGGCGGCCGTTATCACTTCCTGTTCAGATTCGAATTTGAACAGTGGCGCTACCGGCCCGAACGTTTCCTCGTTCGCAACTAGCATTTGATCGTTCGCGCCCGAGACTACGGTCGGTCGAAAGTATCGAGATGACGCCGCAAGACGTCGACCTCCGGTCAAAATACTTCCACCGCGCGCGACGGCATCCGCAACATGCTCCTCGATCTTTCGCATCGATGCTTCATTGATGCTTCATTGATCATTGGACCTATTTCGACCCCGTCTGAAAACCCATCACCAACGCTCAGCGCCTTTGTTCTTGACACCAATTTCTTAGCAAAGGCATCGTAAATATCCGCCTGTACATACATTCGATTGGCACAAACACACGTTTGGACGCCATTTCGAAATTTGCTTGCAAGAACACCGTCGATGGCAAGGTCAATGTCCGCATCACCAAAAACGACAAACGGCGCGTTGCCACCAAGTTCTAGACTCAGTCGCTTTACCGTTTGAGCTGACTGCGCCATCAATAGTTTGCCAACGCGCGTTGACCCCGTAAACGAAAGTTTTCGAACCACAGAACTTTCCGACAATGCTTTGCCAATATGGGCCGCATCGCGTTCAATTGATCTAAGCTGTAGCCTATTCGTCTACTTTGCCTACTAGAATTTAGATGTATGGTAAGCAAAGTCTCTCACAAGACCTTGGTCATCAAACTTAATTATGACTGTAAGAGTTCTTTGTGATCGCGAAGTTGCCCCTGAACGAGATTGACCACCAGCTAATACGGCGAAAACCCAACCTGAACTTGATGAATTAACGGTATCGGTAGCTACCTTATCGTAAATCCATACCTCTCTTCTTTTTTCATCTGTTGATACGATGTTCGGTGAGCCAAGCGCCTGTATAACACCCGCACCACTCATGCCGACCTTGATCTCTTTTTGAACAACACCAACTGAGATGTTTCCGTTATTTTGAACTTGATCAGCATGCTTTGATGCAGACACGCAGCCTCCAAGTGACAAAACAGCTAATTAGGCAACTATAATTTTCACATCTCTTTCCTTTTAGTTAAATGAGACCTCAGCATAACTCCGACAAAACCCTCCATCACCCAATGGGTGCAACAACTCAAGGCTTACGATTATTCTACCCTACAAACTCGATACAACAAACGATTTACTCACTTCCCGTGCCGGTTTATTGGCCATTGGTCAGTTAATGGACTCCCTGAGCCTCGCCGAACGCATTGATCATTACTTTCCCCAGCCTAAAAGCAATCGGGGGTATAACGGAAGGTGTCAACCTCATATGGACAGTCATTTCAAAGATAACCTCTATTTCACGTAGCCAGCGGCTGTCAGCGTTGGGAAGTTAACGCGATCATCGATAATGGTGTCATCGCCGGTTTCAAGAATCGGATTAATGGCCACCGTTTCTGGCGGCAGGGGTACCGTTGGTCTTCCACGTACAAAACGCTCGGGATTACGCGCATAGCGTTCATCAAGCACGCGTTGTTTCTGTGCGGCAACCTCGTGATAACTTCCCGTGAATACCTGTTCCGGCGTGAAGCCTGCCAGGCCGCTGTGATGGTGCTCGATGTTATACCCGTCAAAGTCATCCTCGCACCAGCACCGGGCATGTGAAGCATCGGTGAAGCGGCCCGGATAATCCGGTGGGTATTTCCGGGTCTTGAACTGACTTTCACTGAACGGGTTGTCATTGCTCACCCGTGGACGACTGTGACTGCACGTTACGTCCCGTTCGCGCATAAGATCCAAATAGCCATGGGCAATCATCGGTGATCCGCGATCCTGGTGCAGCGTGAGCTGCCCCGGTGCTATATCGTAACGGGCTGTTGCTTCGTCCATGAGCTGCTTTGATAGCGCACTGTTCTCTTTGTGCGAGACCATCCAGGCCACCACAAACCGGCTGAACAGATCAAGCACCACATACAGCGATAAATAGATGCCCCGGCGCACCAGTGGCAATTTCGTTATATCCCACGTCCAGACATCGCACGGGGCGCTGGCTAACAGCCTGGGAACCGCAGGGTGCTGGGCGGGCCGTTGCTGGCGCCGATCACCGTTCTCACGCAATCCGCGAAGAATATGGTGCATGGGGCTGACCGAACACAGGTACTGATTCTGCTCCAGCAACCGCTGGTACACTTCCCCTGGCGATTGATCAGTAAGCGCACTTAAATCGACCCTATTGATTTTGTCTGCGAGCCGCTAGACAGTAGATCGCTTTACTTCGCCGTTACTCTTCGATTTCCATGTTCCAGGGCAGTAATGCTTCAAGCTTCTCCACCGTATCTGCCGCCGCAATGTGCGCCAGCACATGCTGGAGGTAAGCATAAGGTTCCAGGCCGTTCGCCTTTGCCGATTCCACTAAACTATAACAGGTTGCACTGGCTCGGGCCCCGCGGGAGGTATCTGCGAATAGCCAGGCGCGCCGACCAACCGCAAAGGGCCTGATCGCATTCTCAGCCAGCGCATTGCTGATATTCAACTGGCCGTCCTCGCAATAGCCAATCAGGTACTCCCATTGGTTCAGTGTGTACGTTATGGCCTTGTGGGTCAGGCTATCTTTGGGCACCCGGCTGACGTTCTTCTCCAGCCATGGCTTCAGGTCCTCGAGAATCGGCACGCTGAGTGACTGCCTTGCCTGTTTTTTCTTGTCGTGCTCCAGATCCTTGATCGATTTCTCTATCGCATACAGCCTTCGTATTTTACTGAGTGCAACGTCAGCCTTGGTGGGTTGCCCCACTTTCTTTTTGGTGCTCCTGGTTTCCGCCGCCCGGCTGGCTTCAACGAACTTGCGCCGGGCATGGTCAAAGCATCCAATTCGGGTAATGCCCGCTATCCGGCACACCTTGCTGTAACCGGAATAGCCGTCGGCCTGCAACACACCACCAAAGCCATCCAGCAGGCGCTCCGCCACCGCGCCAGCACGTGAGGGGTCGTATTCGAACAGCACTGATTGTTTATCCGGTGGGCCGCCGCGTATCACCCACATCCATTTATCCGATTGGGCCGTTTTGCCCGTTTCCTTCAACACTTGTATGCGCGTCTCATCCGCCTGCAGGTAATTCCCCTCAAGCTGAACCTCCCGGATCAAGTTGATCAAGGGCTGGAATACATCCTGAAGCCGTACAATCCAGTGGGCCATGTTGGAGCGGCTGATATCACCGCCGTAACGCTTGAGCATCCCCTCCAGGCGGTATAGCGGCAGTCCATCGGCGTATTTGGAGGCAATGATGTAGGCCAGCAATGCAGGACTGGCAAAGCATTTCCCCAGCGGATGAGCGGGGCGCTGTGCGGCGACAATGACATCTTCACCGTCAATATTGAATACCGCCTTTTCCTGCCAGTATTCCAGCACCTTGACCTGGGCGGGAATAAACTCCAGCTCCTCCTTGACCTTGGTGAAGAATGTTTTGGTGGCCCCATCCTTTTCCTCATCTGAAAGTGTGAGGTGTATCTGCACCCGTTGCAGCTTGTCGCTAAACCCGCGCTTTCTTTTCTTCTTTTGAGGCCGAACCCGGTCTTCTTCAGGCAGCTGCTCTTCGAGCTCACTCAGGGCGACTTCGATTTCAGCCTCATCGAACAAATCAGACTGAAACGCCAGTTTCTCACTACTGGCTCCGAATTTCTGTACCGTGGCCAGGCGCAAGTATTCTTCGAGCAGGTCAATGCGTTTACCCTGTTCAAGGATGATGTGGTTTTTGTCGCCGAGGTGTTTCTGGTGAACCTGGAGGAGCTCGTTTTTTTCTTCGAGAAGCAAACATTTATCTTCAAGAATCTGGTCTTTTACGGCGAGGGCAACAAGTAATTCAGCGACGGATAAGTTCTCGTAACACCCTTGTTTTTGTTGCTTTTTTATCGCCGATTGCATGGCGTAATTATAACATTCATGGCGACAAAAAGCTTTAAAATACAGACTCATAATGCAATTTTTTATGCCCGGTCATCAGCATGATGTCGTACCCGTCGAGCAGCCAATTGATCTGTTGTCCTGTCAGTGAAACAACTTCATCACCACGGCGAGGCCAGCGGAATTTCTCCTCGGCAAGGGCCTTGTAGTAGAGCACAAAGCCATTATCTTCCCAGTACAGGCACTTGATCTTGTTGCGCCGCCGGTTGGTGAAGGCGTACAGGCCGCCGTCGAAGGGATTGTGGCCCAGCTCTCGCTCAACGATGGCAGCCAGCCCTGCACTGGCTTTTCTAAAGTCTACTGGGTCCCGGTACAGGTAGATCCGCGACATGTCATCGGCCGGACGGAAATAGCGAGTAGTCACAGCTGCTCCAGTAGCTGGCGCACCACCGGCACGTTATCGGCACAGATACCTCGCACAATGAATCCGTTGGGCAGTGACAAGGTTAGCCCCCGATCGGCGTCAGGTCTGACACTCACTGCGGCAAAGCCACCTTGGTCTTGTTTTATAGAAGACACACGGATGGTATCGTCAAACTTCCGACGCCAGTACACAAAGCGATGGTAAGTCAGGTGATTGTGTTTGCAAAACCGGGTCTGGGACAAGCCCGACAGTTTCCAGGTTTGTATTTGCTGCTTCCAGTCAATACCTTGTGGCTGGGGCTGAGTGATATCGTTCATGATTTGCTCCTGTGTGGTTATCAGGAGAAAGTCTGGCGGGAACTCTTACAAAAAAAGGTTCTACTGGGAATCCTGTGGGTAGAGGTTGAGTTTTCCACAGTGGAACAGAATTGAAACTCGATAGTTTTCGAAGTTTCTAAATCCTCGGGCAGCCGATTTTATTGTCTGAATCTTTGAATTAAATCCTTCTGCGGTCGCATTGGTGATGCGATGTTTCAAGTAAGTCATTATGTTGTCGAGATGTTTCTTTAGCATCTTGGCGACTGATATGACCGGCTTTAGACGTGAATGTGTCGCCCACCAGTACCATTTCTTAAAGAACGCCCGGGCTGGTTTATCGTAGCTGTAAGTCCACAGGTCAAGCAGCGTCTCTTTGATTGCCCAGGCTCGGGCAACCTTCAACCCCTTTGATTGAAGGCCATAAAAAGTGGCTTCATCTTTTTCACTCCAGTTGTCGGGATTGCGTAACCAGGTATAGCGAGACCCGACCAGGTCATTGATACCGGCGGCTCTTAATGTTTTATTTTCTTTGCGCCTGACTTGGTCAACCATTTTTGTAAGATAACTGACGATATGAAACTTGTCGTGAACAATGGCGGCGTTCGGTAAAGTCGCCTCAACTGCCGTCATAAATGGAACCCACATATCCACGGCAACAGCAGCTACTTCATTACGCTGCTGTTCTGGAAGCGTGGACAGCAATGCGGTTGCCGATTCCGCCGTTCTATCTGCCACGACCTCAAGCACTCTGGACGCATTCAAATCGTACAGCAGGCTGGCATAGGATTGCCCCTTGCGAAAACTTTTTTCATCGATGCCAAGGTGTTTCACTTCCTCAACAGAGCGTCTGTCCATCCCTCTTTTCACTGCTCGGGATTGAATATGATGCACCTCATCCCACGACAGACCAAGTAGTTTTGCGGCCTGTGTCTTGTTGCTGGCAGCCGACAGCACATCAATAGCGAAACGCTCAAATAAATGCGTAAAGCGTGCCTGCGTATCTGCCCACGGTACTTTCAGGCTTTTGATTCCATGCGCTTTACAATGAATACGCGGAACCTGAGCAACTAACTGCGTCTTGAACTGCATCGTATCAAGGTGTCGCCATGTGCGTTGCTCACGATGGTCGTAAACCGAACAAAGGGCATGGCAGACACTACACGCGCCTTTCGTTCCCTTTGGCCAATCTATCTGGAGGGTAATTGATTTGTCGGTCAGATCCGGGGTAATAGCCGTGATTTTCCATGGGTCGCCAAGCCCCAAAAGTTGAGTAAACAACGCGGTATCTTTCATTTGAATATCTCCATAAAAAAAGACTCTTGTACCACATTCTTGACCATTGTTTGGCTTTTACCCATAGGAAACTCGGAAGAACCCAAAAAAATAGGTGCTGATTTAGGGGCGCTTACAATAAATGCGTAAAGCGTGCCTGCGTATCTGCCCACGGTACTTTCAGGCTTTTGATTCCATGCGCTTTACAATGAATACGCGGAACCTGAGCAACTAACTGCGTCTTGAACTGCATCGTATCAAGGTGTCGCCATGTGCGTTGCTCACGATGGTCGTAAACCGAACAAAGGGCATGGCAGACACTACACGCGCCTTTCGTTCCCTTTGGCCAATCTATCTGGAGGGTAATTGATTTGTCGGTCAGATCCGGGGTAATAGCCGTGATTTTCCATGGGTCGCTAAGCCCCAAAAGTTGAGTAAACAACGCGGTATCTTTCATTTGAATATCTCCATAAAAAAAGACTCTTGTACCACATTCTTGACCATTGTTTGGCTTTTACCCATAGGAAACTCGGAAGAACCTCTTTTGCAGTCGCTTCAGCACCTTTTTCGATTCCGACAGTGAGAGGCCCACAAGTCCTTCTCCATCCGGCGATTTATCCAGGGTAAGTAGTTCTTCGGTGATGGTTTCACCGTTTTCTTCATCGACAACAACTTGAATTTTGAATTGCATAATCGCTCTCCTGTTGCGGAACCCACATCAGTCAAATGATCGCCGCCATTACATCAACTGTGGAAGGATTCCTTCAGTTGCTGATTGACTATCACCCGACTAAACCGAACGTCCTCATAGTGTTCGATCAGCCGGCGCAGCTTGCCGACCCTGGTGGTCTTTTTAGCTTTGACCACTTTCTCTAGGACGTCAAACAGGGCAAAGAATTCATCTGTCTTATAATACCGAGAGCCGTCTTCGCTCTGACGTCCACTCCCACCGAAGCATCGGGGTGTTGCTGTGGATAATGGCTCTATGGCCTCGACGCGAATATCGCACAGCCAGTACGCCGTAAAATCGTAGATGTAAGTAAAGCGGTCACCCTCGTCAAAGCCGAAACTATCCAGTAACACCCGCCGCGCATTGTGCGTAAAGTCCATGCCTCCATCATACTTGATACCGTAATCCTCACCGTAGATATGAAAGCAGTGCAGATGGTCATCGTCCCAACACATGGCAATTTGAATGATATGATGCAGGTTTGCCAGTGACGTATTTCCACGTACCCACAGTCTGCGCCAGATCATGGGGCTGACACCCCGAAGAGCAATCTTGATAGAATAGGTATTCACTTGAAGAATGGCTCAAGCTAACGAAATTCGAGCATCTACCAGCCACAGCGAACTGAAAAGAAGAAGTCACAGCGCCCCAGACATTGCGGTGCTCTCGATTGCTTGGCTGCATTTTCCACATACCAGCTTATAGCTTGTTGCAGCCCATCTCGAACCTCATGACTCGGCACGTATCCAAATTCTCTCTCCGCTTTACTCACGTCGGCCAATGAGTGCCGAACGTCACCCGCCCGGAAATCTCGATAATTAGGCTCTGAGTTGTACTCAACGCCACAAGTGGCGAGCGTGTCTTTCAGCATGTTGAATAATTCGTTCAAGGTGGTCCTGTGACCAACAGCCACATTGTAGACGCCGTTCTTGGCCTGCGCAGGAGATAGTGCCGCTCTCAGGTTTGCTTGCACTGCATTTTCGATAAAACAAAAGTCTCTACTGGTTTCTCCATCGCCATTAATAAAGATACTCTCACCGTCAATCATCGCAGCCACCCACTTAGGAATAACCGCCGCATAAGCACCTTCCGGATCCTGCCGCTTACCAAACACATTAAAATACCGCAGCCCAATACATTCAAATCCGTAGCTACGTGCGAAAACATCCGCATATAGCTCGTTGGCTAACTTGGTAACCGCATAGGGTGATAGAGGATTGCCAATGGTTTCTTCCTGCTTGGGCAAAGCTGGGTGATCTCCGTAAGTAGAGCTACTGGCGGCGTAAGTAAAGCTCTCCACCTTCGCATCCCTGGCTGCAACCAACATATTCAAAAACCCATCGATGTTTGCCTGATTGGTGGTTACTGGATCTTCCAATGATCTAGGTACCGATCCAAGCGCCGCTTGATGTAAAACATAGCTGACACCTTCGCACGCTGTTGCACAGTGCTCGGGTACTCGAATATCACCTTCAATGAACTTGAATCGACCCCATTGTTCCTCGCTTACCTGCGTTTGAACTTCGTCCAAGTTGTGTTGATGCCCAGTTGCGAAGTTATCGAGACCGCGAACCTGCTGATCCAGTTTCAGCAGGGTCTCAACAAGGTTTGACCCGATAAATCCCGCAGCACCGGTTACCAGCCAGCATTTTGGTTCAGCTGGCATAATCGATTTGAGTTGTTCAAAAGGGGTCATCAGTTCGTTCCTTGAAGGCACCGCAAGAAAATGGAGGCCAATCTACGAGGGTGAAGCATAACGCGTTCGGCGATGGTTTTAAACGTAGTGGTGAGAGTAGTGGTGATAAGTGAGTCACAGGGTAGGAATTTATGCCTGGCTGCGAGTGATGCCCAATTGTAGACTTAGCCGACTAAACTCTAATTTGGCGAGCCGGGCCCGGGGAAATGACAATGAGTAAGACCGTTTTGGTGACAGGCGGCGCTGGTTATATTGGCAGCCATGCCTGCGTTGTGCTTATGAACGCAGGTTACCAGGTACTTGTCTTGGACAACTTCAGTAACAGCCGCTTGGAGGTGTTTGATCGGATCGAACAAATTGCCGGTATGCGCCCGCAATTTGTTCTGGGTGATATCCGCGACAGTGACATCCTCGATTCCATTTTTTCAGACAATGAGATCGGTTCGGTGATGCATTTCGCCGGCCTGAAAGCCGTCGGCGAATCGGTCAGGAAGCCTCTGGAGTATTACCAGAACAATGTTACTGGCACGCTCAACCTGCTCGAGGCGATGGAACGTGCTGGCGTGGACAAGCTTGTGTTTTCCTCTTCAGCCACGGTCTATGGTGACCCGGCCTCGGTGCCCATTGACGAAACTTTTCCCTGTTCTGCTACCAATCCCTATGGTCGCTCCAAACTCATTATTGAGGAAATTCTAACCGACTGGAGTCTGGCTAAGCCCAGTTGGAGCATTGCCTGCCTGCGCTATTTTAACCCCGTAGGTGCACACATTAGCGGCCTGATTGGAGAAAATCCTCAGGGCGAGCCCAATAACTTAATGCCCTATGTGGCTCAGGTTGCTGTTGGGCGAAGGGAAAAACTCATGGTGTTTGGCGGTGACTATCCCACAGTGGATGGAACCGGTGTGCGCGATTATATTCATGTAATGGACCTTGTTGAGGGCCATGTAGCCGCATTGCGAGTTATGCTGGCCGAGGAGGGATTGCTGCGGGTTAATCTGGGTACGGGAAACGGCGTGTCGGTGCTGGAAGTTGTACAGGCCTTTGAGCGTGCCAGTGAAAAGCCAGTAGCTTATGAAATTACCGATAGGCGCCCCGGTGATGTGGCTGAATGTTGGGCGGATACTTCTTTGGCAGCGACCAAGCTTGAGTGGAAAGCTTCCAGGAATCTCCAGCAAATGTGCGAAGACAGCTGGCGTTGGCAGTCTATGAACCCTAAAGGATACGCCTGAAAAGCTACGAATCTATTAGGAGCACTCAAATTCTGCCAAAGTGCAGTCTTCGTGCAGGCGCTTGAACTCTTTGAAGTTTCCCGGGAATAGAAACGGCGCGTGGCCCGATGCGTTGCGGTAATAACTCTTGCAATCACTGGCACCCCAGGAGAATTTCCCGAACCTGTCAGACATCCAGTCATTGTACTGTTGAAACTCTTCCCTCTTAACGTTGGCTGTCTTGTGGTCGTTCGCCTCTATGTTCTCCATAAGCCTAACAATGGTTTCAATACTTTTTTCTGCTGTGATGAAATAGGAGACATCTAGCACAAGGCCATTGGGTCCGACTGCGAAAAAGTAATTGGGGAAATCGGGCACTGCAATACCTTTGTGGGCTCTTGGGTTATCCGCCATGACCTCAGCCAGCGAACTGTCATTTACGCCGCGAACATCTATGCGGTCATAATCTAAAATACGGTATCCCGTGCAGTAGATGATGACATCTACGTCGATGTTCTGGCCGTCTTCGGTGATGATTCCTGTAGGCGTAACTTCAGTGAGCCGCTGCGCAACTAGATGAACGTGGTCCTCGGTAAGCGCTGGATAAAAGCCGTCGGAAACCAGCCCTCGTTTGCAACCATAGCGGCTGTCGGGCGTTAGTGCTTCGCGCAACGCGGGATCTTCGGCAGTACGCTCTATAAACTTGTGGACTATCTTTTCAAATTGACCCATACGGGGATGCCCCAGGGTTACCGCATACTCCACTTGCCCCATCAGCATGCTCTGCCATTTTCGCAGTAGCTTCATTAGTATTGGAAAGCGGGCGAATCGAGCACGCTGCGTATCGCTATAGGTCTTTTTACCGCGGGGCATAATCCAATTTGGAGAGCGTTGGACAACCCACAATTCTCCGGCGACTTTGGCCACTTCCGGTACTATTTGTACTGCACTGGCAGCTGAACCGATTATAGCCACACGCTTACCACTGAGATCTACATCATGATCCCAGCGAGTCCCGTGAAAACTGTCGCCGGTAAAAGAATCCATGCCCTTAACATCGGGAAACAGCGGTGTGTGTTGGTTGCCCATTGCGTTTATAACAGTATCGAATTCCCACTGTTCTCCCTCGGTGCTATGCAGGCGCCAAACACCACTATCATCATAGTGCGCCCATACATCGCACGCCAGGCCCGGATAGCTGTGCAGGCGCCAAGTGCCACCTGGCGCATCAAGGGCATCAAAAATTGTGAACTGAGAAAACCCTTTTTGAAGCAGCTCTCTCCCCGCGGCGATACCGGAAGGGCCCGCACCGATAATGGCAATGCGAGTGGTTTTGGTGGTTGGCATTGAGATACCCTATTTTCTTATTCAATGGGGCAGAGTAGCGTTTTATCGCGGCAGATTAAATAATCCGTCGCTCGGTTTCACAATCGAGGAGGGGTTGGTTTAGTTTAGTAGGTGCTCAAGGCTTCTGGGTGCATTGTTGGTGCAGCAATTCGTTGAGTTCTTCCCACCTTGATGACAAACAGGCAGTGACTCACAAACAGAAGGAAGTAGACAAGCAAGCTTGGGTATTCGGGAATTTGCTGCAGGGCTAGGCCGACCAGTGCGCAAACCGTCGCATAGCTCACCAATAGCACAAGAGTTTGACGAGAGCTAAGCCCCATATCCATCAAGGTATGGTGCAAATGGGATCGGTCTGCTTCCATCAATTTCTTGCCGTTTTTTACCCGGCGCATCATGGTTGCCAACATGTCCATCAAAGGTACCGTTACCAACCAAAGGGCAGTCACGGGTAAAATTACAGCGTTCTCGCCCTGGGAGAAAAACACCAGGCAAGCTGTGACCATAAAACCCATGGTAACACTGCCGCCATCTCCCAGGAATATCTTGGGTAGCGCGCGGGTGTTAGGCCCGAGGTTAAAACACAGAAATACCCCAACCGGAATTAGCATCAGCAACAAGCTGCTGGCCATCGGGTGTCCGGAGTTAGTTGCGAGTAAAAACAAAATAAGGAGCGGTAGGGCGATGGTGGAAGCTGCCAAGCCGTCTATGCCATCAATCATATTGAAAGCATTGCTTAGTCCTGCAACCGATAGGGCCGATAGCGGTATAGTGAGCAGTAGTAGTGGTATATCTCCCATGCCCAAAAGGTTACCCACGTTGTGTATGGCAATGCCGCCGTAGGTTGCCAGTAAAGCGCCGGAACCGTACTGGACTGCCAGGCGCATTCCAGCATTCAAGTGGCGATAGTCATCATAAACACCGAATGCGAATACGATAGAGGCGATCAACAGCATCTGGTACGTCAGGGGGGGAATGTTAAGCACAAATATCCCGGCCAATATTGTGAGGAATATAGCGATACCGCCCACCAATGGGATTTCACCGCTGTGAGTTTTTCTGGCGTCGGGCTTGTCCACCAATCCCAGGCGATATCCGAAAGCAATGCTTCCCCAAGTGACTACCGCTGCAATGATGACTATTTCATACCACACGACTTATGGTCTCTATTCTACGTAGATGTGCATAATTCCTAAGCTGTACACAAATTTAACCATAGATTTAGAGGTCAGAATATCGGCGAATGTGAACTGTTACACAAAACAATGGTAACTAATGCAATAAAACTAAAGAAAATCGCCAGGGTGCCGATAAAAGAGCACGATCACCCTGAATTGACCCCAAATTTAGTGCTAGCAGCGCTCCAGTTTGTAGTCGCTATAGCTCTTTCCCGTCCAGCGGCGAAAGGCGCGATAGAAGCTGTTCACCTCAAGATAACCAAGCTCATCCGCAAGGCATTTCCCAGGCTTCCAGATGTCCTTGATGACCTGCTCGCAGCGGTATTGCCGAGCGCGATCCAGCAAAAATTGGTAGTTCGTGTGGTCGGCGCGTAGGCGTCGGCGCAAGGTGGTGCCACTCATACCCAACTCGCTCGCCACAGAGTCGGCTCGAACTCTGGCCAGATCTCCTTTGAGCAATATATCGAGAACACGATCGGTTGTGCGTGAGAGGGCGAAATGACGGGGTTTTGGGGGTGGTGCGGTATACGTGGTGGTGTTTTCGTAATGCGTAGCTAGGTTTTCCATGGTTGCTAACTCCTGTAGGCAATTATGGATGTATCAAATGTCTATCGGTGGCGGTTGCAATCCTTGCATCGTTCGCCGATTCACCGGTTCCTTTCCGGTGGTACCAATAAGCATGGCACAGGAATACGGATCGTCAAACCGCAATGGCCTAACAGACGAATTTGATGCCTTTTGTCGGGGTCGGTTACACTGGGCACGCGCAACTACCTAGAAAAGGAACAAGTTATGGCAATCTCTACGATCGTGATTGGATTGGTTCTATTGGGCCTCGTGTTCTACGTGGTCAATATATACAACACTTTGGTGACGCTTAAAAATCGATACCTCAATGCATTCTCCCAAATAGAAGTGCAGTTGAAGCGGCGCTATGACCTGATACCTAATCTGGTAGAGACGGCCAAGGGCTACATGAAGCATGAGCGCGAAACGCTCGATGCCGTAATTACCGCCAGAAATGAAGCGGCCTCTATTCTCAAAGCGTTGGGTCAAAACGGCGCAGGCGGTGCGCAGATGCAGCAGTTGGCGGGAGCCGAAAACGCTTTGCGCGGAGCCATGGGCAAATTAAGTGTCACCATGGAAGCCTACCCAGATTTAAAAGCCAGCGAAAATATGCAGCAGTTAACCGAAGAGCTCACCACAACCGAAAACAGGGTTGCCTTTGCTCGTCAGGGTTACAACGACGCGGTAATGGGGTTCAACACCTATAGGCAGAGTTTCCCTCCAGTATTTTTCGCCAGAAAGTTTGGCCACGCGGTGGACGCGGAATTGTTGGAGTTTGATGACACTGTTGAAATTCAGGTTGCCCCCAAAGTTTCCTTCTAGGGCCTATTTTGAATTTTTTTGAGCAGCAGGATATTGCCAGGCGCAATACCCGCGCACTGGTGCTGTTGTTTGTAGCCGCAGTATTTTTGTTGATCGTGCTAACCAATGCGTTGATCGCCGCCTTTCTGTGGTTTGGCCAGGACTACAATATTTACAGTGGTAGCCGAGAGGGTTTTGTGGGTTTCCTGAGTTTTTTCAGCGTCGCCAGGTTCGGCACTATTGGTCTAGGGGTGACTGCGGTTGTTGCTCTGGTGATTATGGTGAAATGGATACAGCTATCCACTGGAGGGAAAACCGTCGCAGAGGGTATGGGTGGCACCCGTATTCTGCCGCAGTCATCGGACCAAGCTGAGCGCCGGGTTCTGAATGTCGTTGAAGAAATCGCCCTCGCTGCCAACATGCCGGTGCCGCCGGTTTATGTGATGAATGGCGAGCGCGGCATCAATGCGTTTGCTGCAGGTGTCACTCCCGCAGACGCGATCGTGGCAGTGACCCGAGGCACAATCTCGCAGTTGAAGCGCCACGAGCTGCAAGGCGTCATCGCCCATGAGTTCAGCCATATTCTCAACGGTGATATGCGCTTGAACATTCGCTTGGCGGCAATGCTCAAAGGCATTACTTTTATCGGTGATGTTGGGCATATCTTGCTCCGCAGTAGTCACATGGCGCGGACCGGGCGAAATCAGAAAAACGGCGGTCCACCACTGCTTTTACTGGGGTTTGCCCTGCTGGCGGTGGGCTGGCTTGGTGGTCTCGTAGCAAGGTATATTAAAGCCGGAATTAGTCGGCAAAAAGAGTTTCTAGCCGATGCCTCCGCAGTGCAGTACACCCGCAACCCCGAGGGCATTGGAGACGCGCTGCGGGTCATTGGTGGTTATGTTCCCGGCACGCTGGTTCACGCCGCAAGGGCTGCGGAAATGTCCCATATATTTTTTGGCCAGATAGAACATCACCTGTGGCAACTTTTTGCCACCCATCCACCCTTGGAAGATCGCATCAGGCGAATTGATCCCAGATGGGATGGTCAGTTCATCGCGAGAAAGCCTGAACCCTTTCATGAAAAACGGACGGGGGCACAGGTTGGGGTAGGGCGCGCAGAAATTGTTGCCGCCGCGCTTGCCGCTTCCGTATTGGCGCAGCAAGGTCAAGCTGAATCAACTGAAGAAATTCTGCCCGATGCAGAATTTGGCGCGTCTCCCGACGCGCTGGAAGCGCAGACTGCAGCTACTCATGATTTACCGGTCGCCTTTGTTCGTTACAGTCACGAACCCTTGGGTGCGAATGCGCTGGTGTTTGCTCTGTTGATGAGCCCCGACCCCGAGCTGAGCAAGCGTCAAATGTCTATTGTTGACGAAGCTGAAGTCGCGGGTTTATCGGATCTTGTGTCAACGCTCACACCGGGGACTTTGGAACTGGCAGCACCTCAGCGTTTGCCACTTCTGGAAATGTGTCTACCCGCGTTGAAGTCAACTTCTGCACCGCAGTACCGCCGCTTTAAAAACACGATGATGAAGCTGATACAGGCGGATGCTCGTACCGATCTTTACGAATGGTGTCTGTTCCAGTTGGTCCGACACTATTTAGATCCCGAATTTATCAGAGTTAAACCCAGCCGCCCTCGTTACCGCTCGCTGCAAAAAGTGCTGCACCATGTGAGAGTGGTCTTATCGGTGTTGGCACACGAGGGGGGAGATGATGCAGATCCTGTTTTTCGTGTTGCGGCAGACGAGTTGGGTTTTACAACCCTGGTGATTATGCCAAGAGATCAATGCAACATTACCTCTTTCAGCAAAGCCGTTTACGAATTGGCTAACTGCTACCCGTTACTAAAGCCCAGAGTGCTAAAAGCGATGACTCTGGCCGCAAGCTATGATGGCTACCTAAGTGCGCCAGAGCGAGAGATCATCGCGAGCATGGCGGCCGTGATGGATTGCCCGGTGCCTTCTGCGGATTCACAAGTGCTCGATGCCTGATTAGGCGGCTCTCACCGTCACGGGAACGCCGTTTAGCGCAGCGTTTCCCGACAGTGCATCCATCGCCAGCTCGTCGGTAATATCATTGCAGCTAACCCCGGCATGTTGTTGCGCAATATCCATTCTGATTCCGTCTCTGTTGTGTCCGAAGCCGTGCGGCAGGCTCACCACACCGGGCATAATCTCTTCGCTGGCGTGAGCAGCAACCTCAAGATCCCCGGTGCGCGAGCTGATGTTCACTAAATCGCCATCTTTGAGATCTCTTAGCTGCATGTCCTGCGGATGCATAAGCGGGGTGCATCGCTCTTTGCCCTTTACTAGGCGATGATAGTTGTGCATCCACGAATTGTTTGAGCGCACGTTGCGGCGGCCAATCAATTTCAAGCCTGAATCTTGTGCAGTTTCTATAAACTCCGCTCGCAATCGTTCAAGATCTCCGAGAGGTTCAGGGGTTGCACAGTTTATGATGTGTTCCTTGCTGCGCAGGCGATCTGGTAGCTGAGACTGCAGCGGGCCAAAATCAATACCCGATGGATTCTCCCGCAATTTTTCCATCGTTAATTTGTGCTCGCTCCCCTGGGCCTCACTGTAAGGGCCCATCTGCAGTCCCATTTCAATAATCTGATCCGGGGATACTACGGGGCGCGGCTCCTTGCCCAACAATATCGCTACCCGATTACCCAACTCGGTAAAGATCTCCCAGTCGTGCATTGTACCTTCGGGTTTTTCAAACACAGCTTCACTGTGGCGGCTGGTATTGCGTATGGCATTGGTGTGAAAAGCCATGTCGTAGTGATCGTGTTCCAGGGGCGACGTGGGCGGCAAAATGATATCGGCGTGGCGAGTGGTCTCGTTGAGGTAGGGGTCCAGGCTGGCCATAAACTCCAGTTCTTCGAGTGCACTGTCCAGGCGTTTGCCATTGGGTGTCGACAGCACTGGATTACCCGCTCCGGTAAACAGCGCGCGTACCTGGCCCTCTCCCGGCGTGGAAATCTCATCCGCCAAGGTAGAAGCTGGAAACTCTCGATCAAACTCTGGTAGCTGGTGTACTCGACTGTGGTGTCTTGCAAAACCACCTGGGCTGATGCTCGCGACCTGGTCGATGGCGGGTAAGGTAAACATGGAACCACCGGGTTTATCGAGATTGCCCGTGGCGATATTAATAATTTGAATAAGCCATTGGTTCAGCGCGCCGTAGGCTTGCACTGAAACGCCCATGCGGCCATAGCAAATTCCCGCTTTCGCGTTCGCCATGTCTCTGGCAATAGTTTGGATATCGCCGGCTGCAATTCCAGTATGTGCCGCGGCGAACTGGGAGGTGAAGTCGGTGATTGACGAGGCGACGACATCCAGGCCCTGGGTGAAATCTGTAAGCTTGCCGGTATCTGCCAGGTTCTCAGTGAATATCGTATTGAGTATGGCCAGCAGCAACAGCGCGTCGGTTCCAGGTTTGATAAAGTGGTGTTCGCTGGCGAGCTCGGCCGTCTCGGTGCGTCTGGGGTCTACCACCACCAGCTTTCCGCCACGAGCTTTCAGGGCCTTAATACGTTTTCTGACATCGGGCACTGTCCAGATACTGCCGTTGGATGCCAGCGGATTGGCACCTAACATCAAAAAGTAATCTGTTCTGTCGATGTCGGGAATGGGGAAAAGGCTTTTGTGACCGAACAACCACAGAGACACAAGATGGTGGGGCAATTGATCCACTGAGGTAGCTGAGAATCGGTTCTTGGTGTGAAAGTGGCTAAACAGATTACTTTGGTGAGTCATCATGCCGTAGTTGTGAACCGTCGGGTTACCCAAGTACACGCCAATGGCGTCTACGCCGTCGCGCTGGCTAATCTCTACCAGCTTCGAAGCGGTAGTATCCAGTGCCTCTTCCCAGCTGATCTGGGTCCACTGGTTCTTACCGTTTTCATCAGTGACCCGCTTAACGGGTTTACGCAAACGATCCGGATCCTCGTGTAGGTCGATTAGAGCCACGGCTTTGGGACATATATGGCCTCGGCTTAAGGGATCATCCTTGTCTCCCCTGATGGAGGTTATCGATTCGCCCTGTGTTTCTATAACCAATCCGCAGATTGCCTCGCACAAATGACAGGCTCGATAATGGGTTTTGCTGTGGCTTGCTACGCTCATTTCCGCACCTCCAGTTTAACCAATCCCATACCCTCTATTTCAGTCAACAAGGTGGTGAGGTCCAGCTGCAATTTTTCTTCTGAAACATCGTATTCCTTTAGCAGCGTATCGAAAATAATCTGCAATTCGTTGGTCTCCTTAATGAGCTGCCAGATTCGCGTTCCAACCTCATCAAGACCGAAATAATTCTCGCTCTCAAGGTCCAGCAATACAGTTTCGCCCGACACTTCCTGAGAGATGACATCAGGCGATAGGGCGATGGTTTGATTGAGATTTGTGGTCTGCGGGTTCATGGATGGGTTGCTCACCGTGAAGGGGGTGTATTTTTAGCACTACTGCTTTTGAATATAAAGCCTGTATGCAGATCTTTGTTCAAATAAAATCCTGGTATGGGACTATTTCAATGTGCCGGTCCAAGCCTTAAAGTGTTTGTACTCGCCAGGACTGATGAATACTTATCGCCAGGGTAAAAAATGTTGCAGCTAAACCTAATGCTCGGAACCCTCATTATCATGATATGTGTGTCATTTCATGTGGCGGGATTGGCGTACACCACACCTATCTTGCGAGCGATAGCCGGGGCCGGGACTCATCCAAACCGTCGACGGCGGGTTTTGTTTGTCATGATATTTGCAGTGTTGGTGGTTATTGCGCTGCACACCGTTGAAATTTGGGCCTGGGCTGCCGTTTTTTGGTATATCGGAGAGTTTGAGCAGTTCGAAGCAGCGTTGTATTTTTCTGCTGTTACTGCGACCACACTGGGCTACGGAGATCTGACCTTGTCCCAGCAATGGCGGATACTGGGGCCTTTTGAGGCGATGGGCGGGCTGATCCTGTTTGGCGCCAGCACGGCGTACCTATTGCAAGTGATGCGGGGTTTATTTGACGCATTCTCACACGAGGACACTTAAGCTTCAACGGAGGCAGCAAAATGCTCGGGCATTGGTCTGGCTTTTCCGGCGCGTGGCTACGCGCCATGGTCTGAACTACACTCAAGACACAACAATAACCAGGGCGCAGGCATGTGCGCAGAGCATTTTTCAGCGCAACACAGGGCGATGTGATTATTCTGACATCGTACTGCACCAAGGTGAGGATAGTAGTAGGGTTTTGTAAGCACCGCAGGCCCGCGACGTTTTCAATTCAATCAAGATTAATGCACAGTGGATGTGCTCCCGTATAGCTTAGGA
This sequence comes from Halioglobus sp., assembly GCA_965262875.1. GTDB lineage: Bacteria > Pseudomonadota > Gammaproteobacteria > Pseudomonadales > Halieaceae > JBALVT01. The sequence goes on along the minus strand of OZ253569.1, from coordinate 250,898 downwards.
TAAAACATGAATAAAATTTTATTGTCCACCTGTATTACCGCCGCAGTTTTTTCGCTCACTGCTTGTGATAACGCTGCGCGTCAAGAGGGCAGCGAATCATCCGGCAAGCACGCACTCCAGCCAACGGTTAGCAATTCGACTTCTGACTCCACTGCCGAATCATCCTATCCGACCGATGTCTACTGGGGAGACACGCATGTCCATACAGCGTATTCAATGGATGCTGGTCTGTTCGGTAATCGGCTGCCCCCCGAAGATGCCTATCGTTTTGCCAAGGGTGAACAGGTAACGAGCACTACGGGTGTGCCCGCGCGGCTTGTAACACCCCTGGACTTTCTCGTGATTTCAGACCACTCCGACAATCTGGGTTTTTTCCCAAAACTGGCTGCGGGTGATCCTGCTTTTCTGGCCGATGAAACAGGCAAACGTTGGTATGAAATGATTCAGGTAGGTGGGCACCAAGCGGTTGCAGCGGCACTTGAACTTGTCGATATGATCTCCCGGGGAACCTTTCCCGAAGCGCTCACCATTCGGCCTGATAGTGAAAGTTATGCATCCGCCTGGAAAAATATCACCAGCGCCGCCGAGGCTGCGAATGACCCCGGAAAGTTCAGCGCCATCATAGGATATGAATGGACTTCCCTCATACCGCCCGGAGCCAATATGCATCGGGTTGTTGTGTATCGCGATGGCGCCGAGTTGGCCGATCAAATTATGCCGTACACAACCGGCACGCCCGAGGGTAGTCTCAATCCCAGAGATTTGTGGAAGTGGCTGGCTGATTACGAGACAAAAACAGGTGGCCAGATTCTCGCGATTGCCCACAACGGAAATTTGAGTAATGGAATTATGTTCCCTGCGGTGGAGAGCTACGATGGCGGCAAAGTCGATTCAAGCTACGCCAATACGCGTATGCGCTGGGAGCCTCTATACGAAATTACCCAGATAAAAGGTGACGGCGAAGCCCATCCATTCTTGTCGCCCAACGACGAGTTCGCAGATTTCGGCAGCTGGGACAGAGGCAATCTCAACGGCAGTGAACCAAAAAAGAAAGAGATGTTGCAATTTGAATACGGACGAGAGGCACTGAAGCTCGGTCTCGAAATTGAGCAACGCGAGGGTGTCAATCCCTACAAATTTGGTTTTATCGGATCGACTGATTCGCATACTTCCCTGGCTACCGCAGATGACAGTAATTTCTTTGGTAAACACAGCGGCACTGAGCCGGGTACGCATCGAATCAGCCACGCAATGGCAGAGATCGGCGAGTTCAGAATAGAAGGGTGGGACCAGTTGGCCTCTGGTTACGCGGGTGTGTGGGCCGCGGAGAATACACGCGAGGCAATTTTCGACGCCATGATGCGCAAGGAGGTTTACGCTACAACCGGTCCGCGTATGGTGGTGCGTTTCTTTGGAGGTTGGGACTACAGCACAGCAGATGCTGCAGCCTCGGATTTAGCTAACGTAGGCTACAGCAAGGGTGTGCCCATGGGGGGAGACCTGACTGCGGCCGCCAAGGACAAGAGCCCCTCCTTTTTAATCTCGGCGATACGCGATCCGAACGGCGCGAACCTGGATCGTGTTCAGGTGGTTAAAGGTTGGATGGGTGAAGATGGCAGTCGCCAGGAGAAGGTGTTCGATGTTGTCTGGAGTGATCCGGAAACCCGTGCGCCCGGTGCTGATGGCAAGCTGCCTGAAGTAGGTAGTACGGTTAACATCAAGGATGCCAGTTACGAAAATAGCATTGGTGCAGATCAGCTGACGGTAAGCTGGTCCGATCCTGACTTCGACCCTGCCCAAGCCGCATTTTATTACCTTAGAGTGTTAGAAATCCCAACTCCACGCTGGCCGGCTTTTGACGTTCTGAACTTCTCAGCGGCGATACCCGACAATATGACCGACAGCGACTTTGTCGCGCAGCAGCGGGCCTATAGTTCACCGATTTGGTATACGCCCTGAGATGATTGTGATCAAATGGCTTCTGGTTACGCGAGTGTCCGGGCGGCGGAGATTACCTGCGTGTCTCACCTGTAGCGGGAATCCAGCTTTTGGTAGCTTCGTATTCGCGGGCTCCACCGTCAACCTAGGGGTTCAAAATAACGAAAATTGCTTCTTCTAATTGATACATTTCGTAAGACATTTCCAGCTGCTCGGTAACTTTGGTAAACCTTTTGTACTCGGCTTGCGACAAGAGCGCGATGCTGGTCCTTTCCGCAAGACCAGCTAGTTGACGCACGTAATTCGCATCAAAACCCCTAGGAGTTTGTCGGACTATGGACTTAATTAAAAAAGTTGAGTGTTTTGTGATCAGTTTTAGTGCCGCTACACGAATATCAGAGCAGTTAAGTCTTAAAAACCACAAAGCATTCGTGTAGGAGCGCGTTGAAAGTTTAAGTCCGACAGACTCCTAGGCAGGTCAACGGCCGGTACACCTGTTATCCATTCCATCCTTGTTGGCCTGCGTGAGGCCATCACTTCTAAATCAGGAAATTTTCCAGCTAATAAATGAGATAGCTCACCGAATTGTTTTAAGTGAGAAAAATTAGTGTGTGTGGAGTCAATGCGGTAGGGGTAGACAGGGCTTAATCCCGAGACGACGCTATTCCTTATGTGAGTGTAAAAAATCCAGCCCTGGAAAGTAAGGCAGATCATCAGGGTCATTGAACCTGCTCCGAGCGCGAATCGCGTAACGGTAGGCTTTCGCTCCAAAAATACAAGGGCGCATAGAAAGACCCAGAATGCTGGAAATGCCGGGCTAATGAGCCGGACGCCTAATTCATCAAAAAACTTCGCCGACCTGAGGACAACGATCGCTACGGTGTAAAACGCCGCTAGAAACAATGAGGATTTTAAAACAATCATTCCTGACTGAGGTGTAAGGGTGCGGGGCTCGGGGGCCATCTTTAAATAGCGGGTTATGAAATAGACCAACAAGGCTGACAACGAGGCGGCAACCGCCCAGATCAAAATAGGTAGGGGAAATATAACCGCCAACGATGACACAACATGATCGATATTGTCCCCAAGGCTTAAGCTGGGAGTAGGCCTTTCGCCGCCCGTTACGCTTCCTATAAGCTGCAAATTGCTAACCATTAAGAGAAGAATTGGGATTGAAAATAATAACCCGGCAAAAATAAAATACGGTAGGTCGATGCGCCGGTTGTTACTGAGAATAAATACGTAAATTAGTATCAACGGCGTACAAATTCCGGCGTATCGGGTATAGAACATGGCTGCTACTAACAGTGCTAACGCAATGAGATATTTTCGCCTCCCCGTGGAGTTGATAGCATCATGCTCGAAATAGTTTACGACCGACCAAAGTATGGCTACATAGAGTGGGAGAAATAGAGTTTCACTCCATACAAAAGAATAATCGAGTAGTATCGGGACAGTGAAGCAGTACAAAATACACAGTAGAAAAGCGGCTCTGACAGCACAGTGGCTATCAGTGCCGGATAGAGGGGGGGCCATATGGTTACTGGTAAAATCTTTTCTTTGCCAAATGCCGTGAGTTCACGATTGGATATGGAAGCACCCTTGCCCTCCTGAAAGCTCGCGGCCGTTTCCATGTAGTAAATGGAATCAGTCGAGGCAGCGAGCCCATTGGGTGTGATCACCTTTATCCAAAGAAATGAAATACCAACGAACAGCAGAAAAACTGCTAGTAGCGGTGCCTGGGCATAGAGCAAAGTTGGTTGGCTGTCAGCGATCTCCGGTTGCGGGTGACTATCATCTAGCACTCTTTCTCCATAATTTCCTGGTTTTATTTCTACTGGCTTATCCATAAACTCAGTGGGCTCCTGATTTTCTTATTATTGGGCTCGGTGGAGCCATTGGAAATATGGCTTAGAATAGCGGGTATGTCTTTCGCCTAATATTTTTTCGATATTACAGAGAAGGGTTTAGCGGCAAAAGGGTAATAGTACCGTCGGCCGACATGGCCAAATTTTGACGTTCTAAGCGATGGTGCGACAATACCAGAGGAATTCACATAGAGAGACCTCAGTATAACCCCGTAATTTTTCGAATATTTTGAATCGCAATATTTTTAATCACCTCAAAGCAGTATCGAAGTAAGCTTTTCGCTGGTTTGCTTCAATTTATCCAGGGTTCAGGCTCCTTTGCCTGATTTTTGGCGCAACTATCCTGCATAACCCGTGTTCGGTAACCCGTAACGCGTTAAAAAACTGGCTCCTTTCCGGATATTCGCAGCCATGGCTGCCAAGCCATAAAACGTTGTGTTTTTGGCAAGCCCCATGAAGCGTGTTCCGGAAAGATTGTAGTGTCTCTTGCAGGTTGCAAAAGGTCGCTCCCCGCCTGCTCGGGTGACTGCAATTTCCTGGTTACGAATTCGATCAGCCTCCGATAAGGGGTGGCCACGATAACCTTTGCGCTGAACCTGATCATCAATGCCCAGCTGCGCCAACTTATCGCGGGTCTGTTGAGAGCTGTAAGCGGCATCCGCGTACAGTGCCGTCTCATCTCCCAGTAACAAGGTATCGCGCTCCCGAGAGTCGTGCACATTACCCGGCGTCACGCTTTGACGGTGAATAAAGCCCTCTTCATCGACACCCGCAGGAACAGAAAAGCCATAGGTGGACTTCTTGTTACCCCAGCTGTCATTCTTCACGTGCCAACCCGCTTCAGGGTCTCGCGTTGGTTTGCCATCTTTGTCGTTGCCTGAACCCGATTGCGCAGCCTCTATTGGTGTCGCATCAATAATATTAATCCGGCCTTCGCTCATAATAATGTTCCTGGCTTCAAGCTGACGGTTAATTTCAGCCAGTCGTTGATCCCACAATCCCTGCTCGACCAGTCGGGTTTGAAATCTCCCCAAGGTGGATGCCTCAGGAACTTCTCTATCTAACTCAAGATGACAGAATTTTCGAAACAGCAGATCTCGAGTCAGACTTTGAGCTAACTGTACGTCTGAAAGCCGATACCCTGCACCGGGCAACAAGCTCCTAAACAAGGTCGGCAATGGATAGCCTGGACGGCCTGTTTTTGAGGCATAAAGAGTGGCGAGTAGTTTCTCTATCTCTGACCATTGTAGTAACGCCCCGGTATCATCAAGACTGTGGAGGACGGGATGATTCAAAGTAGCGTTTGAAACGAATAATTGGGGCTGTGTTGCGAAGGATTTTTGCCTACGAAATTATACCGGGAATTTGTCTGCATTGTTGAGTTATGCTGAGGTCTCATAGAATGATAATAGGAAGTAATTGCGGGTTTGTCCCTCGCCGATTTGGTATACACCCTGAGGCCCATTACTGCTGGAGTGATTCTTGCTCTCTCTAATGCTTGATAACAATTCCTTGGTCCGGCTGAGCGCCTTCCTACTGGCGGTGTTACTGATAGGTAGCTGGGAGGTTGTGATGCCCCGCCGTGCCCTCTCAATTTCCAAGCTGTTGCGCTGGACAAACAACTGGCTGATCAGTGCTATAAACAGCGTACTGCTGTATCTGATATTTCCCGTACTGGGTGTTGGGGTCGCTATCCTGGCCGCGGAGAATCATTGGGGCTTATTTAATATTCTGGATTTAGGCCCATACATAAGCGTTGTGCTGTTCATTCTCATGTTTGATTTGGCGATATATTGGCAGCACCGCGTCTATCACTTGATACCGTTATTGTGGCGCCTGCATCGAATGCATCACGCCGATCCCGACTTTGATGTTTCTACTGGCATTCGCTTTCACCCTCTATCAATTGTCTTGTCAATGTTGATCAAGATGCTGGTCATTGTGTTGCTCGGGCCTCCCCCGGTTGCGGTATTGCTCACTGAAATCATTCTCAATGTTACCGCCCTCTTTAATCACGGTAATATATATCTAACACCGCGAGTGGATGCAATTTTGCGGCTATTTATAGTTACTCCTGACATGCATCGGGTGCACCATAGCGTCATTCCCGAGGAAACCAATACAAATTTTGGCTTTAATTTTCCCTGGTGGGATCGTCTTTTTCGTAGTTATCAAGCCCAGCCTAAAGGCGGGCATGACAGCATGGAGATCGGGGTGCGTGGATTTCACAGTACAGATGATCAGAAGCTGCATAGACTCCTTTTGCACCCGACGTTAAAAGCTAATGATTTAAACAACTAGAGTTTAGAGCGAAAGAGCTGTTGTCGGAAGCTTCAATCCCGACTCCTTTTCCTTAATGTTCTCTCAAAACCTGCGTGTAATACAAGCTGCAACGCAATGTTACCCATCTTGTATATAATCTACCGCACCAGGGGCTTGGAATTTTTTGCATCTTTCGTTCCACCAGCTTCGAACGTTAACATGGCGAAAATGTTTTGTCAGACCCAGCCTGATTCTTCCCGCTGTAATAATATCCGGCTTGCGCCATGGTGCATCCGTCACCAGTGGGCCCGCTTTATCACCCAATACCAGCGTCAACAAATGAAGCAGTCCGTAACCTACAGTCGTCAAGTGAACCCAGCGATGCAGCGTTTGGCGCCGTTGCTGCCAGGCTTCTTTGAGCCCCCACAATTGTTTCAACTGGTAGTACATCGACTCAATCGACCAACGCAGTCCGTAATCTTCAATCACTTGTTCGCTCGTTAGAGTCGTATCGGTTGAAAGAAATAATCGAGTCTTGGTCCACTGACCTTTACCCCTGTCTAGCTCGCACCAAACGGCTCTGACTAACTGACCGTCAAGGAACCTTGCCTTGGCGAGCCGACTACGGTATCTCACCTTTTGTTCTTTTCCGTACAGCCGCAGTAGTGCTTCCGTCTTTTTAAAGTGGGCAATTCGCTTGGGTGTGTGTTTTTCGCCATACTTGCGTGGCCGCCCGCGTTGCCCCGGTTTTCGTTCGGGGGGTTCGTCGTAAAGCCGCGTATCGATTCTCGCCTGGCCAATCACGGTAAAACCGTACGCTGTCATCGCGTTGATAAATCGTTTGCGCATATACCAGCAATCGACCAATACCCTCACCGTTTTATCTTCAAACAAGCGGTAAACAGCACGCATGATCACTGTCGCTGCGACCAGCTTGCCCGTATTCCCTGCACTGGGTATCAGTCGGAACAATAGAGGTATCGCCGTCGTCTCCAGCGGTGTGCGCCTGAAAACAGCCGCTAAACTAACCCAGCATTGACCACGAACATAGGTGGCTAAATTCGGCTTATTTCCGTGCTGATGATGTATCTGGCTGCCCGGTGCTTTTTTCGAGGCTCGTAGACTCACCGTATCGTCAATCGCTAAATATAGAACGGGATCATTCTTGGCACTAAGAACCAGACAGACGAACTGTCTTGCCAGCTTCAACCAGGACCACTTTCCGGCTTCAAGCCATTTGTAATACGTCGTCCAGTGCCTTTGCATGTCTAGAAACAAATAGGTTTCGGTGACAAAGCCAGCGGGCGTTAACATAGCGCCGATCAATAGTTCAATGAATGTGCCTACGGATCTTGGGGGTAGCGCTTTGCTTAAAAATGTTATCCAATAGCACAGTTCGCGGGGGATGCGAGCACATCCTGTTGCGTTCATAGCGGCCTCCAGAAGAAATCGATTCATTTCTTTCTGAAGGCCGCGCCCTATACACCTTTTAAAAAGCAAAGCTGTATAGGGCGCGGCAAACTTTTTGCCGCTTTATGTCAAGTTTTTTCGCACACTTTGCGCGATAATCTTCCTCCCCAGACTCTAAACTCTAGTTAAACAATAAATGCACTTAATGAGGAACTGACACAATGAACGCAACGGTAAGCCAACTTTTCCGTTATCCGATAAAGAGCATGATCGGAGAACCCTGCACTACGCTGACAATTGGAGCGGCTGGCGCGCTGGGTGATCGGGTTTGGGCTGTCCGTGATGAGAAGCGCGGGGGCATACGAGGTGGTAAAAAAATTCCATCTTTGATGACTTTAACGGCCGCGTTTGTGAGTGCACCCACTTCCGAAGGCTCCAGCCCGGCTATCATTACAGCTCCGGACGGTGAGAGTTGTGAGACAGGTTCCAGTGATATAAACGCTTGGTTGAGCGACAAGTTGGATCACCCTGTCACACTCTGGCCTCTGCTGCCCGCCGACGCGCTGGACCACTATCGTCGCGGTGCGCCGGACAGCGAAGATTTCGAGCTGGAGTTGCGCGAAATTTTTGCGAGGGCAGCTGATGAGCCATTGCCTGACCTGGAATTATTTGCCGAGGTCCTTGAGTATGAATCCCCACCGGGAACCTATTTCGACGCTTTTCCACTGCTGATCATGAGCGAACAGTCTTTGGCGAGCATGGCGGCTTATCGCCCGGAATCACTATTTGATGTTAGTCGCTTCAGGCCTAATATTCTGGTGAATTGCGCAGAGACTGATAGCCCCTATCCAGAGCAAGAGTGGGTAGGTAAAACCATCAGCTTGGGCGAGACATTACTTGAAATTATCGGTGACTGCCCCCGTTGCTCGATGACGACACACGGCTTCGCTGAACTGCCAAAAGATCCGGGCATTATGAGAGCACTTGTAAAGGCTAACGGAGGGAATCTCGGTGTCTATGCAAAGGTTGTTGAGGGCGGAAAAGTTGAGAATGGGAACTTGGTTGAGGTCTGAATTTGACTGAGTGTTTTCGGGGTCGCCTTTATTTCGCAACTTACGAATCACTCCGTTCGCTTGTCAACTCTACGCTTTATAAAGTTGTTCGCCATATCAATCTGTTCCTCGGTCATTTCGTTTTTGATGGCAATAAGCAATTTGAAATGCGCCAGTTTGAATTGCGATTCCAGATCCAGCACGCGCTCGGCCTGGGTTAATGCTTCACTTGTCGCAATAGTGTTGCCAGAAAAGAATTGCCGCAACTGCTGTTGATCATTTTGCATGGTCCATTGTAACTCTGCCACTTCGGACTGAAACCTTTGCACTGCTTTAGAAATATTCTTGCGTTGAGCATCGGTAATACCCAATCGCTGCTGGTGCTTCATAACTAAGTCAGGCGGGTACAGCCCCATCATCAAGACCTCGCGCTTGCCCTTATTGTCGTCCAGGCCCTGTGCGTGGACCAAGGTGACGAAAAAGAAACTGATGGCGAACAATAGTGCCTTAGTCGGTTTCATAGTGATCTCCTTACTTACTCAATTAATATTGTCGGCTCGGCCAGCGGGTACATCGAGCTCAAAAACGTACGGAACGCTCCCCATTTCGGGTAGTGTGCCCAGAGACACCGACATCAGTTGGTCGGTTTCCAAAATGCTGGCGCTCATAATCTCGGCATACAGCACTCCCGGATCCTGGGGTTCTCGATTGTTCACCAGCACCCCTATAACCAGCACCGCCGCAATCCCCGTCGCAATTTTTGCGACGAAGGAGTTACTGCGTGTTGCTATTGCATCGGGGCTTCGCGGCGCCGTGGTGTTCTGGTCGGGAAGCGGTGGCAGGTCCGCCGCATCCTCTCGACGCATCTGCGTAAAGCGCCGCGCAAGTTCTGCTTCGGGTGGGCTGGCTTTTTCAGATTCAGTGTTCATAAGTATCATCCAGCTCCAATAATTGTGCGATGCGATCCTTGCCGCGTTGATAGTGAGTTCGCGTTGAGCCAAGGGACACGCCCAGGGTCTGGGCTGCCTCCTCGAGTGTCAGCTGTGTATAAAACACCAGATGCAACACTTCACGTTGCCTAACGGATAATTGCATGAGCACCGCCTGTAACTGTTGCGAGGCCTCGCTTCTTTGTACTGTATCGTCGGGAGAGATCAGGTGATCTTTCACGCTTCCATCGGATACTGTCTGATCACTTACCACCATGCGCATATTGAGTAGCGAATGTCTCTTCTGGGTACGTTGCAAATCCGCGGAGACGCGTTTGATCACAGAAAAAAAACCAGGTCTTGTCAGACGACTTGCCCAAAAACTTTGCGCGGCCGTCCAATACCCGCAGATAGCTTTCCTGCAGCACGTCTTCAGCCATATCGCGGTGCCAGGCACAGCAAGCCAGCGCCCAACCGTAATTGTCAGCGTGATAGACCTTGACTGCTTCGAGCAGCGGATGCGCCACAGGAGCCCTCTTGTTAACCGGAACCCGATTGTAACGCTCCAGCTTGCCAAGCGAGTACAGGATTTTGAATTCACCTGCTGCGCTATAATTCATCTTATATAAAATCGAGTGCCCCACCGGGGAAATTTGCCAGCCCTGGCAGTGCCACACTCAGCTCGGCGTCATTGAGCCCAAACCATCTTCCCGGGGGCGCCGCAAACTGTTCAACCGAGACGCCCGGTATCAACCGACCGTTACCAGCGTCCTGGCTGTGTCCCAATTCGGAGACCGGGATATCGCCGTAGATATCACCGCCCCTCACGCCACCGCCAACCACGAAGTGGTGTGAACCCCAACCATGGTCGGTGCCGTCACCATTGACCGTGAGCGTCCGACCAAAATCTGCCATGGTGAAAGTGGTTACCTCGTCGGCAATGCCCAACTCCTCGGTTGCGCTGTAAAACGCGGCAATGGAGTCGCCGATATCCTGCTGCAGTCCAGGCAAATCTGCAGCCTGGGCAGAATGTGTATCAAAGCCCCCTACAGCGACAAAGAAAACTTGCCTGGACGCTCCCAGTGTCTCCCGTACTGCCATGGTCTGGGCCACTGCACGCAATTGCGCACCTAAGCCGCTCATGGGAAACGATGTTTGCACCGAACTTCCCGCTTGTAGAGCAACATCCAATGTATCGTTGGCATCGAGGGATACGCGACTGAGGTCAATCAGATCGCGCTCAAACAAATTGCTGCGATTGGAACCCGCCGAAGAAAAGTGATTCCGCAGCGTGGGCCCAAGCCCAAGCGCTGAATTGCCTAGATCTATCAAGCGAATGGAGGGCACACCATCCGCACCTATCTGATAAGTGGAGACTTCCTCGCCACTGAGGAACACTGAATTACCTGCTAGCGAAATTTGCGAAAAAATCCTGTCGGCATTGGCGCTACCCTGGGCGGCAGCATCACCAAAGCGGCCACCCCAGCCCAGCTGAGAGCCCTCTGGGCCAAATGACATCCAGGTGGATTGTTGATCGTTGTGAGAAAATAAACGCGCTGGCACTTGCACCGAGCGGTTGCCAAACGTCGTGCTGTTGGTCGGCACACTCAAGGGCCCCACATTGCCGACGATGGCCGCATTGCCGCGTTCAAACAGTTGATGCATGCCACTCAGTTGTGGTGGTAAAGCAAATTGCCGCGAGCCCATGGTGTTTGTTGCTGGCTGCAGCGCTAACAGCGCTCCTCGTGTACGGCTGGAACCGCCGGGCAGTGCAGCGTAGGACGACAGCAACGGTGCGCGAATCTGGCTGTAGCTATCGTACGAGGCCTGATCATAGGGCAACACCGTGTCATGGCAATCCATACCGCCCAACAGGAACACACATACCAGGGCCCGGTAGCCCGAGTCGTCGATAGCATGTGCGTTGAAACCAGCGAGGGTGCCAAGCACGGAGCCGCCTGTCATCATTGCGGGTACGGCCAGGGAAGATTGCAGAAAACGTCGTCGATTTTGCATAGTCAATATCCTGTATGAGATCCGCTTAGCGGAGCACGATGTATTCGGGGGATGTCATTACCAGTACGCTGGCTACTCGGGCGCGAAGCAGCAGTTCGTCATCAGTTTCGCTGCCGATAACATCGAGAATCTCAGTGATCCTGGCCCGCGTTTCGGCTTGTAGGGTGCCATGAGTGAGCAGCTGATCGAGATTGTCCAGCAGCGCATCTGGGTCGGCCGCCAGCGCGATCTGGGGCGAGTAGTCGGGCACAAAAGCTGGCGATTCACTGTTACCACCACGAGGTGCCAGACCCAGCGCATAGAGCGTCATAAAATTTGGGTAGCCCACAATACTACTGGCATTGGTGATCTGTAGCTCCGGCGCAGTTAAACCCGCTTCGCCTGTCGCGGTGCCGGCGGCGATGTAACCAGGCCGATAGAAGTTAAATACCGAGGGTGAGCGATAGGGGTGCTGCCCGAGTAAATCAGGACGGTTGGCAGCGTGGAGAGCCGGTTGGTCGCTGGCGTCTGCGCTGTTGATCTCAAAAGCGCGCGCCCAATGAGTAAAACGGAGCACCGGCTCGCGCAATTTACCAAATTCAACATTTTCGCCGGAAGAGGCATCACGCGCATCTGTATCGAACAGAATAGCGGCGATGACCGCCTGCAGATCACCGCGCTCACCGGTGCCGACTGACACTCCAGATGGCAATGCGTAATTGCCGCCATCAAACACCGCCGCTACCCGACCCACGTAGTCCGTGCCCGGCGCACTGGTCACAAAACGCTGAATGAGCTGACGACCGACAAAGGGCCCCAGGTTTGGATGTTCAAAGATAATGTCCAGGGCCATGTCAATGGTTTGTTCGCCGCTCGTGCCAGCGGGGATATTCGCTCCTAGAAAACTCTTCGCCTCATTGGAATGAAATTCATTAAACATGACCAGGGGCGTGTAGAAAGCATCCTGAGGCAAAAAAGGCACTGGCGTGTTGAACGCTGCTGCATCGAAACTTAGTCCGGTGAACACTTTGGCAACTTCTGTGATATCAGAGTTGTCGAATAATTCCACCTGACTTCCATCCGGATTCTCCATCGGCGTGCCGTCCGGATTGAGTGCCACCAATCCCAGCGTGAATAGCTGCATCAATTCGCGCGCGTAGTTTTCGTCGGGCACACGTCCGGTGGCTGGGTCCGCTTTTTCGTTTCTGATGTAGGTGAGATAAATCGACATGGCCGGCGAATAGGTCACTTTGTCCAGCAGGTCGCGGTAGTTACCAAAGGCCCCTGTGGTCAATACATCCGCATAGTGGGCTACCGTGTGGGGCGTGCGGCCAAGATTGCCCTCAGCAGAAATCACCAGGATCTGCGACAGTGCATAGGCCATGCGTTGGCGCAGTTGATCATCTCCTGCAATCGCTGTTTGCCAAAATGAGTCCGCGGCGAGAAAAAATAGTTCAGGCAGCAGCTCGCCCATATCGTCCAAAAACTGGCCGTCCGGGGGGAACCCTGATAGCACCGTATCCAAATGCAAGGAAGCCGGTTTATCGAACTCTGCCTGCAACCAGTCTTCTGCGCCCATAGAGACCAGATCATTGATTCCGGAGCGATTGGGTCCAAAGGTGGCCTGGCTGAGAAAACGTGCAGCCTCGTTTTCGGTTAAGGCTATCGGCTCTGGAGGAACTGGAGTTTCAGTCGCTGGCGGTGGTGCGCCGGAGCTCGAGCCTCCGCCGCCCCCGCCACAAGCGAATAGCAGCAACACGGTTGCGATAACTAACAGGGGTCGAAACTTCGATAATTGCGCGCTGTGCATAGCTCTTCCCGTCCATCCGTTTTTTACTTAGTGGTATGGGGAGCAAAGTTATATGACATCGAAGCGGAATAAATTTTTGCTTCTTGCAATCTCCTGTACGGGGCAGTAGTGGCCTGGTGGAAATTTTTGGGTGTTATGCGAGGGTCCCGGAGGGCCGAAGTACAGTGGTTCGGCGCGAGGCAGCCGCTATTTCGCAATTCGATGAAAGGTGATCTGGAAAACCGCCTCGGGGGATAATTCAACATAGTGGGCGTGTTCCGGTGCGATGATAGCGGTGCCTCCGGTATGTATTGTTACAGATTCTTCAAATCCAGCTTGTGTAACGACATACTGTAGTGTGCCGGTTTCCACTTCGAGCACGCCCCAGGTTCCCGCTTTGGTACTGTGCTCAGCAAGCAGTCCTTTGGGGATATTCTCGGGAGTAAACACTGGGGTTTTTTTATAGGGTTTGACCTCTACTGGAAGCTCAAGCATAAATTCCTCGTATTTTTTTCATAGTTGATTTTAGCGTTACAGTGTTAGGACACGATAGCAATAGCGACCACCATCACGATAATTGCAGCTGCAGTCATGCAAGTGGAGAACCCGAACACCTTTACCAAGGTCGCGCGATCCTCGTCGTGTAAATTCATTTTCGCTACTCCTTTAGATTAATTCTTCTATTCGAGCCGTTATTGCCTCGACTCCCTCTTCAAAGGGAATGAAATCTACAATTCGATTGAATGGGTCGACCACATAAACCACCGATGAATGTCTAATCTGATAATTGTTTTCGGACTCGCTGGGTTTTGCTTGCATGAAGGTTTTGAACGATTCTGCGGTTTTCTCAAGTGCAACGCGCGAACCGGTTAAGCCGACAAAGCGTGCATGGAAGGCGTCCATATAGTTCGAGATTTTTTCAGGAGTGTCTCGCTCCGGATCTACAGAGATAAATGTGGGGGTAATACGATCCGCGTGACCTGTTGTTTCCAGGGCATGAATCACGCGACTGAGTTTTGCCATCTGTACCGGGCAAATCTCGATGCAACTGGTAAAACCAAAAAACACCAGTTGGTGGCGCCCCGCAAAATCCTTCTGTGTCACTCGTTCACCCGAATGGTTGATTAGGGAAAAGGCGACACGGCGATCGCCATCTTCGTGACGTAACACTGTAAATGCAAACGTGGCGACCACAGTGCTCAGAATGATAAGGAAGAGGCCGACGGTTTTGATCAAAGGAGAGTTCGTCATAGTATTACCCTGCTTGTATTCGAGTTGTGTCCACTTGGGCGGTATCGAGCGAGATGCCTGGAGATGCTATCCAATAGCCGGCAGCCATAAATAGACCACCGCCAATTGTGTTGCCAAGGGTGACCCACAGCAAGTTGTGTACCATGCCGGCGATGGTGATTGACTCTGTGGGGTTGCCCAGCAGCGCCAGTGATAGCAGTGTCATATTCGCGACGCTGTGTTCGTAGCCGCTTGCGATGAAGGCAAACAAACACCAGAAGATGACAATGCACTTGGTGCTGTCGCTGTTAGTACGTGCAGCCATCCACAACGATAAGCACACAAGCCAATTGCATAAAATAGCTCGGGCCAGTAGCTCGATGGCGGGGGAATTCATCCTGTAAGCCGCTACCTTGTTCAATAAAGGTGCACCTTCAGCGAGCAGATTGCCCCCTCCGCCCGCCATAAGCGCGCCGACACAAAATGCCAGGGGAGATTCCTGAATAGTGTCGGCCTTCTTGCGCGCTAGCCGTGCAAAGTTTTCTATCGTCTCTTCGTACATTGTTCGGTCTTCTGGTTTTTAAGATTTCGAGGGAGTGTAGCGAGTTATATTAAATATGTAAATAAAATACATTATATATGTGTGTTATCGAAGTATTTTTTGATGGTATTTCGAGCTAGGAGTAATTTTTTCATCGGCTAAATGTGTAAATATATGCTTATATAGTACTTTAAACTCGATAAATATCTATTAATTCTTATCGCCATCTTGGCGGAATGCCAAGCGCGCATGTGCTTGACAAATACATGTTTTCTTGTAAATATATATTTAAAATACATTAAATATAAATCTCACTAAGGAAGAACCCTCATGATTCAAGATACGGTTTTTGTGCTCACTCTCGTTTTGATGGCCGTTGTACTTGGCGCTTTCGTATTTGTCGCAATCAATGCGAGTAAGGATGGAGGAGAATATCCGCCCATCCAGGCGCGGGCCTACGGTTATCGCGGGAAATTGTTCTGGCTAATGCTGGTTGCCGGCGTGCCTATCACTGTGGCGACAACCCTTGATCTACCCTTTGCGGCCACACGAGGCAACTTCGAGGGGGTGGACAAACAGATAGATGTTGTCGGCCATCAGTGGTACTGGCAACTTAGCGAGAACACCGCAGAGGCTGGAGAGTAAGCGCACTTAAATCGACCCTATTGATTTTGTCTGCGAGCCGCTAGACAGTAGATCGCTTTACTTCGCCGTTACTCTTCGATTTCCATGTTCCAGGGCAGTAATGCTTCAAGCTTCTCCACCGTATCTGCCGCCGCAATGTGCGCCAGCACATGCTGGAGGTAAGCATAAGGTTCCAAGCCGTTCGCCTTTGCCGATTCCACTAAACTATAACAGGTCGCACTGGCTCGGGCCCCGCGGGAGGTATCTGCGAATAGCCAGGCGCGCCGACCAACCGCAAAGGGCCTGATCGCATTCTCAGCCAGCGCATTGCTGATATTCAACTGGCCGTCCTCGCAATAGCCAATCAGGTACTCCCATTGGTTCAGTGTGTACGTTATGGCCTTGTGGGTCAGGCTATCTTTGGGCACCCGGCTGACGTTCTTCTCCAGCCATGGCTTCAGGTCCTCGAGAATCGGCACGCTGAGTGACTGCCTTGCCTGTTTTTTCTTGTCGTGCTCCAGATCCTTGATCGATTTCTCTATCGCATACAGCCTTCGTATTTTACTGAGTGCAACGTCAGCCTTGGTGGGTTGCCCCACTTTCTTTTGGGTGCTCCTGGTTTCCGCCGCCCGGCTGGCTTCAACGAACTTGCGCCGGGCATGGTCAAAGCATCCAATTCGGGTAATGCCCGCTATCCGGCACACCTTGCTGTAACCGGAATAGCCGTCGGCCTGCAACACACCACTAAATCCATCCAGCAGGCGTTCAGCCACCGCGCCAGCACGTGAGGGGTCGTATTCGAACAGCACTGATTGTTTATCCGGTGGGCCACCGCGTATCACCCACATCCATTTATCCGATTGGGCCGTTTTGCCCGTTTCCTTCAACACTTGTATGCGCGTCTCATCCGCCTGCAGGTAATTCCCCTCAAGCTGAACCTCCCGGATCAAGTTGATCAAGGGCTGGAATACATCCTGAAGCCGTACAATCCAGTGGGCCATGTTGGAGCGGCTGATATCACCGCCGTAACGCTTGAGCATCCCCTCCAGGCGGTATAGCGGCAGTCCATCGGCGTATTTGGAGGCAATGATGTAGGCCAGCAATGCAGGACTGGCAAAGCATTTCCCCAGCGGATGAGCGGGGCGCTGTGCGGCGACAATGACATCTTCACCGTCAATATTGAATACCGCCTTTTCCTGCCAGTATTCCAGCACCTTGACCTGGGCGGGAATAAACTCCAGCTCCTCCTTGACCTTGGTGAAGAATGTTTTGGTGGCCCCATCCTTTTCCTCATCTGAAAGTGTGAGGTGTATCTGCACCCGTTGCAGCTTGTCGCTAAACCCGCGCTTTCTTTTCTTCTTTTGAGGCCGAACCCGGTCTTCTTCAGGCAGTTGCTCTTCGAGCTCACTCAGGGCGACTTCGATTTCAGCTTCATCGAACAAATCAGACTGAAACGCCAGTTTCTCACTACTGGCTCCGAATTTCTGTACCGTGGCCAGGCGCAAGTATTCTTCGAGCAGGACAATGCGTTTACCCTGTTCAAGGATGATGTGGTTTTTGTCGCCGAGGTGTTTCTGGTGAACCTGGAGGAGCTCGTTTTTTTCTTCGAGAAGCAAACATTTATCTTCAAGAATCTGGTCTTTTACGGCGAGGGCAACAAGTAATTCAGCGACGGATAAGTTCTCGTAACACCCTTGTTTTTGTTGCTTTTTTATCGCCGATTGCATGGCGTAATTATAACATTCATGGCGACAAAAAGCCTTAAAATACAGACTCATAATGCAATTTTTTGTGGCCTGTCATCAGGGAGATATCGTAGCCGTCCAGCAACCAATTGATCTGCTGGCCGGTGAGGGGAATCACGTCGTCGTCAGGGTGCGGCCACCGGAACTTCTCTTCCGCCAGTGATTTGTAGTACAACACAAACCCATTGTCCTCCCAGTACAAACATTTTATTTTGTTGCGCTGGCGATTAGTGAAGGCATAGAGGGCACCCTCAAAGGGGTTACGACCCAGTTCTCGCTCCACAATGGCGCTAAGGCCATTGACCGATTTTCTAAAATCTACGGAGTCCCGGTACAGATAAATCTGTGGCATGTCATTGGCCGGGCGGAAGTAGCGCGCCGTCACAATTGATCCAGTAACTGCCGCACCACCAACAGGTTTTCGGCACAGATACCTCGCACAATGAATCCGTTGGGCAGTGACAAGGTTAGCCCCCGATCGGCGTCAGGTCTGACACTCACTGCGGCAAAGCCACCTTGGTCTTGTTTTATAGAAGACACACGGATGGTATCGTCAAACTTCCGACGCCAGTACACAAAGCGATGGTAAGTCAGGTGATTGTGTTTGCAAAACCGGGTCTGGGACAAGCCCGACAGTTTCCAGGTTTGTATTTGCTGCTTCCAGTCAATACCTTGTGGCTGGGGCTGAGTGATATCGTTCATGATTTGCTCCTGTGTGGTTATCAGGAGAAAGTCTGGCGGGGACTCTTACAAAAAATAGGTGCTGATTTAGGGGCGCTTACGCTGGAGACACGGTTGTGTTCAATGTATCAGCGGCCGATGTCACTCATGGGTTGGGCGTCTACGACGAGAATCTTCGTCTCTTGGGGCAAACCCAGGCCATGCCAGGCTATGAAAATTCACTAAAGATAACGTTTGATCAACCTGGGAAGTACAAGCTCATGTGCATGGAATATTGTGGGCTCGTTCACCACGCGATGATTAGCGATTTCACTGTCGCTGGACAATAAGGAAATACCTATGGATAACAAAACGCTTTCAGCGCTGCCGGGTTCATCGCGTGTAGCAATATTGAGCTATTTGGGAATCTCGGCACTAGTGTAGTGTATTAAACAGATTAATGATATAATGATTACTTCATTCACTACCCGTGTGAAGCTAATGCCCGCCCAAATAAATATAACTTTAACAGCGCAAGAGAAAAAGTAGTTGGAAAAAAATGTTAGAAGCAAAACGACACCGGTTCGATTGGTAGAGCGCTCAAGGATTATTTTGCTCGCTGCAAAAAATGTTCCCAACTACAAAATTGCTGAAGAGCTGGAAATTGATGTCAACAAGGTAGGCCGATGGCGCAATCGTTTTTTTGAGAGAGGGTTTCGGGGAATAGAAAAAGATTTGCCAAGAGGGGCTAATCACGGCGGCAAGAATTCTGCGGACCAGGCAAAGCTGCGGTCGAAAGTCATCAAGATAACCACGCAGGAAAAACCCAAGGATGGCACCCACTGGACAACCCGGGGTTTGGCAAAAGTGATGGGCATTAATCACTCCTTTATAAATAGAGTGTGGCGAGAAGTTGGTCTGAAGCCACACCTGGTTGCTCAGTTCAAGGTGAGCAACGATCCTGCCTTTGAAGAAAAGCTACGCGATGTTGTTGGCTTGTATTTATCGCCGCCAGAGAATGCAGTTGTTTTCTGTGTTGACGAAAAGAGTTCCATTCAAGCGCTGGACAGAACGCAGCCGGGATTGCCGATGAAGCCCGGGCGCGGCGGAACCATGACTCACGACTATAAGCGTCATGGTACAAGCACCTTGTTTGCGGCACTGAACACCCTGACTGGTGATGTTATCGGTGAGTGCAAAAAGCGTCACCGGCACCAGGAATTTTTGGCGTTTCTGAAGACTGTGGAAAAACAAACACCCAAGGAGTTAGACCTTCACCTTATCGTTGATAACTACGCGACGCACAAACACGAAAAAGTGAAGAACTGGATTAAGCGTAATAAAAGGGTTCACTTACACTTTATTCCAACCAGTTCTTCGTGGCTAAATCTGGTGGAGAGATTTTTTGGTTTGTTGACAGAAAGGCAACTGCGCCGTGGTGTATTCACATCGGTACAAGAGCTGGAAGAGACCATCATGGATTTTATTGAGAGGCACAATGAAGATAAAAAGCCATTTGCCTGGACAAAGTCCGCAGAAGAGATTTTGGAGAAAGTGGGGCGCGCAAGACATACACTCTCAAATCATCAGTCAGTTTAATACACTACACTAGTTTATGTCTTGATGATGGTTTTTGGTGTGGTTATGCGGTTCGGCCAAGCCAGCTGGTTAAATATCGGCCCAGAGTTTTTCTACCAAATTATGACTGCTCACGGTGCGGGTATGGTGGGTATCTCCGGACTCGCCGGTAGTGCGGTCATGTGGTATTTCCTGCGGCGTCATGTCGACTTAACGATCGGGATTCTCTGGGCGAATCTGTTGTTTTTCCTGGTCGGCGTCGTCTTGATCCTGGGCGGTATTTTCCTTGGCGGTTACGCCGGTGGCTGGACCTTTTTGTTCCCGCTTCCTTCACACGGCATGGGAGTGTGGGGCCCTGTCGGCGCCGCGGGCTACCTGGGTGGGCTGCTACTGATTGGTGTCGGCTTTCTGCTGCTCTACCTTGATGTAGCGCGCGCGATTATGAGTCGATATGGATCCTTAGGAAGGGCGCTCGGTTGGCCGCAATTATTTCGCAATGATCCGAGTGAGCCTCCGCCTGCTCCGGTTGTGGCGGCGACCATGGTATTGATCGTTAACATCACGGGAATTGTGGCCGGTGCGGTGGTGCTGGTGCTATTGCTGGTAAACCTGTTATGCCGGAGTTTGAGGTCGACCCTTTGTTAACCAAAAATCTGACCTACTTTTTTGAGCATGTTTTTATCAACGCCACCATTTATCAGGCGGTGATAGCCGTGTATGAAATTTTGCCTGAGTACACCGGGCGGCCCTGGAAGGTGAACAAAGTATTTCTCGCGGCTTGGACGGCAGCTACGATTATGGTGATGGCGGTTTATCCACACCACCTGCTCATGGATTTCGTTATGCCGACCTGGGCGCTGGTGTTGGGCCAGATCGTATCCTATACCAGTGGTTTCCCGATTCTTATAGTGACGGCGTTTGGCGCACTGACCATTGTGCATCGCTCGGGCATAAAATGGGACATGGCATCGGGTCTGTTGTTCCTGTCAATATTCGGATGGGCTGTGGGGGTGGTTCCGGCGGTTATCGATGGCACTATCGCCGTCAACCATGTCATGCATAACACCATGTGGGTTCCGGGCCACTTTCACATGTATTTGATTGTGGGGTTGGTGGCGATGCTATTTGGATTCATGTACTACATTAGCAATCAGGCGGGTACGACCAAGGTGCTAGTGTAGGTCGTCAAACAGTTTGTAACTTATTAAGTTTCTCTCTGCCACGCTTCACTTTCTCCAATATGTCACTCGCGGATTTGGTCCAGATATAAGGCGCTGGCGCTTGATTATGAGTCTCAATGAACGCCATGACTGTTTGCTCAAGCTCTTCCACACTGCTAAAGACACCTCGTTTCAATTGCTTTTCAGTTAGCTCCCGAAAAAACCGCTCCACCATGTTTAACCACGATGCGCTGGTTGGCGTAAAGTGCACATGGAATCGCTTGTGATATTTCAGCCAGCTTTTTACCTTCGGGTGCTTATGTGTGGCGTAGTTGTCACAGATAATATGAATCTCTTTATCCTTGGGCGTCGACTTATTTATTTGGCGGAGAAACTTCAACCATTCTTGATGGCGATGCCGTTCGGCGCAGGTACCTAACACTTCCCCTGTCAAGATGTTCAATGCCGCAAACAAGGTCGTGGTGCCATGACGTTTATAGTCATGGGTCATTGTTGCCGCCCTGCCTTTTTTCATCGGCAAGCCCGGCTGCGTTCTATCCAGTGCTTGTATCTGACTCTTTTCATCACAACTGAAAACAATGGCATTTTCTGGCGGTGATAAGTAAAGGCCGACGATTGCCTCCAACTTCTCGGCAAACTCTTTATCGTTCGATACCTTGAATGTATTTATTCGGTGTGGCTTCAAACCGTGGCTTTTCCATATCCTGCCCACCGAGGACATGCTAATGCCGGCCTTATCTGCCATGAGACGCTGGCTCCAATGCGTAGCGTTTTCCGGTGTCTCTTGCGTCGTGAGTCTGATCACCTGTGCAACCTTGCGTGAACTGATTTTCGGTTTTCGCCCTGGCCGATACGCATCCTGGCTGATGCCTTCGACTCCACTGTCTGCATAGCGTTCTCGCCAGCGGCCCGCTTTCTGTCTCGTAATGCCCAGTTCAAAACCGATCTCTTCATTGGTCATGCCCTTGCCGGCCAGAAGAACAATTCGTGAACGCTCCGCCAATCGGACCGAGACAGAACGCGATTTAGATAACTTACTCAAACCCAAAACTTCGTCATCAGACAAAACAATTTCTACTGCAACACGCACGACAAGCTCTCTATATAGGGAAGAGACTATATGGTACACTATTTACGACGACCTACACTAGATAAAGTGGCGTTTTGGTTATTTTCTATCGGTGGCTTTGCTTTTTCAGTGACCTTCCTGATCAGCGGTTACGCTTCTGTGCCCAGGCGTTGGGCGCAGCATCTGCCCGAGTGGGTGGCTTATAGCGAATCGGCATCTGTGGTGGGAGCATTGGTCGCGATCGGGGCAACCATTTTCGCACTGCGCTTTCTGGCCAGCTTGGGGCAGGCGAGAACGGCGTGAACCGATGGACATCCACCGCTGTGGTCGCCCTGGTGCTAGCTGCGGGAATCTCCGCCTTCACATTCGGGACCAACGGCGGGCGGGCTTGGACCGCCGAAAGTGCACGACGACTCGCAGCAATGGAGTCGCCACAGCATTTGCCCCGGGCCGAAATTACGACCCAATCTGGACAAGTCGCTGATTTAAACGACTATACGCAGGGCCTGGTGTTGATGGACTTTATCTACACCCGATGTCCAACCGTGTGCTTGGCGATGGGTGCAGAGTTGCGTCAGTGGCAATCGGACCTGCGTAAGGGGGGTGCCTATGAAGAGGTCAGACTACTAAGCCTAAGCTTTGACCGACGCGATAGTGCGCTTGATTTACAGCAGTACCTGAAGCGCTTTGCTGCCGACCCCACAATGTGGGCGGCCGCCCGTTTTACGGACCAGCAGGTGCTCGCGCAACTCATGGATCAGCTGGGTGTGATTGCCATTCCAGACCCCGTCGTTGGATTTGTGCACAATGCGGCCATTTACCTTGTTGATGAGGGTCGGGTGGTTGGTATTTTCGACTACGATGATCGTTCAGCTTTGCGCAGCGCGCTGCAGCAACGCATGAGCAGATCTTAGGATTGTATGGTGAGTGGTTTTCGCGCAAATGGTTTGTTGCTGGCGGGCCTGGCACTTGTTGTCTCTTCACCGCTAGGTATATGGATGGAGTCATCAATGGTGACCCATGTACTGTTGGAAATTCCAGTGTTGGTACTTATCGGTTGGGCTCTTGGTGCTCAGTTCAGAAAACCCTTGCACCGGGCACTGTGCGCGATAAACGCAGGAGGTATCAGTGGCTTGCTGCTGGCCAGCCTCACCCTGGCATTCTGGATGATTCCTCTCTGGCTTGATGCCTCACTGAGCGACCCCTGGGTTGCTGGATTCAAGTACGTATCCTTGGTGTTCCTGGCGGGTATCCCGCTGGCTCTGAGTTGGCCCATGGCGCATAGCATTACTCGCGCTTTGGTAAAGATAGAGTTTCTAACCATGTTGTTTCGCCTAGCAGCCTGTCGGACTTAACCCAACAACGTCATCATGAGATAATGTGGTCACACTGAAAAGTAACCGGGAATAAGTGATGGCCAATTTTGTCAACGTTGATCGAGAGACGGACTATCTATTCCCTCCCTCTATGTCGGACTGGTTACCTGAACACCACCTGGCACGGTTTGTCGTGGAGGTCGTTGATCAGCTCGATCTGTCTGAGCTCACCCGTCAATATGCCGGGCGTGGATCAAAGGCGCACCATCCAGCGGTCCTACTGAGTTTGCTGATCTACGGTTACGCCACCGGTGTGTTTTCCAGCCGTAAGATTGAGCGAGCCACCCACGACTCCATTGCGTTTCGCTACCTGGCGGCCAACACGCATCCGGATCACGACACCATAGCGGCCTTTCGACGCCGCTTTTTGCCTCAGCTTGAAGCACTTTTTGTTCAGGTCTTGTTGCTGGCGCGTGAAATGAAGCTTCTGAAGCTTGGGCGTATCGCCCTGGATGGCACCAAGATCAAGGCGAATGCCAGCAAGCATAAGGCGCTTTCTTTGGGTCACTTAAAGAAAATCGAAGCACAGCTCAAGGCAGAAGTCAGCGCTCTCACTGCACAGGCAGAGGCGGCAGATCAAACGCCGGTAGCGGATGGCATGGACATTCCCGCGGAGATTTCCCGGCGCGAAACACGACTTGAGGCACTGGCTGCGGCCAAAGTAAAAATTGAAGAACGGGCGCAGGAGCGTTTTGCGCGTGAACAAGCCGAATACCAACAAAAACAAACCAAACGCCAAGCTCAGAGGGATACTGGAAAAAAGCCCCGGGGCCGGGAGCCTAAGCCACCGCTTCCCGGCCCTCGAGATAAAGACCAGATGAATTTGACCGATGAAGAGTCGCGTATCATGCCGGTATCTGGCGGCGGCTTTGAGCAGTGCTACAACGCCCAGGCCAGTGTTGACACCGATACAATGCTCGTCGTCAGTACACACATGAAACGACAAACAACAAATAAAGCCGGCCCTGACAAAGCTGAATACCCTGCCTGAAGAACTGGGCAAGGTGACCGACCTGCTGGCCGATACAGGCTATTTTAGCGGTGATAATGTAAAGGCTTGCGTAGAGGATAATATCCAGCCTTTACTGGCAGTAGCGCGTGACCACCATCACCCGTGCGTTTTTGATCGGTTTGCCCCTGACGCCCCCACTCCGATAACGGATGATCAGGTGAGGCTCATGAAACATCAACTGACGACCCAATCCGGTCGAGCGCTGTACGCATTAAGAAAGCAAACGGTAGAGCCAGTGTTCGGCATCATCAAACACGTTATGGGGTTGAGGCAGTTCTCGATGCGAGGTTTGGACAAGGTTGCGGGCGAATGGACGCTGGCGACACTGGCATGGAATGTAAAGCGTATGAATGTGCTGAGAATGGCATAATTAAGCGGTCATTTGCCGCATAAATGCCCATTACAGGGCTGGATAAAGGCGTGATGAAGGTTGACGTGGCTGCCCTGGGACAATCACATCTTCTGCGTGGTGTCCTGACAGCCCTGTAGCACGCTGGAGTATTAAATCGTGCCCGTCAGGAGCTGAGTCCGACAAACTGCTAGGTTGGATTTATCTGATATCTCCGGTGCGCCTGTGCAATAATTATCTTCTAGGCGATCAGGTTCGCCTCGGTGAGGGCTTCCTCCTTATAGGGCTCGCGCTTGCAATAACCTGGTTGCTGCCAGTTTTTTTTGGCCACACGAATGCGAGCTTACTCCCTAAACAAATGAGTGCGAATAACCGATGCAGTTAACCCGATACACCGACTTGTCCCTGCGCGTTCTGATGCATTTGGCCATCAATGACGATGAAGTCGATACCATTAAGAACATTGCAGAGCTGTATCAGGTATCACGAAACCATCTGGTAAAAGTCGCTCATCAGTTGGCGACCCTCGGTTATATCAATTCTACCGCAGGTCGAGGGGGTGGTATTTCATTAGCTGCGTCTGCCCAGGAAATTGTTGTCGGGGATGTGGTCAGGGCAATGGAGCCTTCTTTCGACATCATCGATTGTGAAAAGGCAATGTGCCCGATCCGTTCAGCCTGCCTTTTGAAGGGTATTGTTAACGAAGCGGGAAATGCCTTTTTGAAGAGCCTGGATCAGTATTCAATTGCTGATTTGGTAAGGAACAAACCGCAGCTTTTGAAGTTAATAGGCTGATGTAGCGGAAGAAATTCAAATGATCAATCGCCGCCAGATAATCCAAGCCAGTGCGAGTATGCTCGCAGTTCACTCACTGGGCCTTAGTGCCGGACCAGCAGCTTCGACTTCCAATCCACTGCCGGTGATCAGGCGTCCCATTCCTAGTTCGGGCGAGTTGGTGCCCGTTATGGGTATGGGAACCTCCCGCACCTTTGATACTGCCGGCGATGCCCAGTCGCTGGTTAAACTCAGTGAGGTTATGCGAGCTTTCTTTGAAGGGCAGGGAACGACAATAGATTCGTCCCCCATGTACGGTAGTGCCGAGGCCCGGGTGGGCGACGTGCTGCGCAATATGGAACAAGCGCCCAAACCATTCGCCGCCACCAAGGTTTGGACCACTGGCCGCGAGCCCGGTATTGCCCAGATGAAGGAATCAGCCCGGCGCATGAATGTTGAGGTTCTTGACCTCATTGCCGTCCATAACCTCAAAGACTGGAAGACACAGTTGGCAACACTCAAACAATGGAAGGAGGAAGGTAAGGTGCGTTACATCGGCATTACCACTTCCCACGGCCGTTATCACGATGATCTCCTCCAGATAATACGCAGTGAGCCCCTGGATTTCGTGCAGTTCAGTTACAACATTGAAGATCGCGTGGCAGAAAAGGAGTTACTACCTGTGGCTGCGGACCGGGGTATCGCCACCATGATCAATCGACCCTATCAGCGCGGTTCGTTATTCACCAAGTCTCGCGGACGCGAACTGCCGGTGCTGGCTGCCGATTTGAACTGCAGTAGTTGGGGTCAGTTTTATCTTAAGTTTATCATCGGCCACCCGGCGGTAAGTTGCATCATCCCGGCCACGGCGAAGGTGTCGCATATGTTGGACAACATGCAAGCCAACTTCGGGGCAGTACCCGATGCGGCACAGCGTGAGGAAATGTTGCGGATTTTCGCGGCGCTTTAGAATGGGTAAGGCACCGCAGGGCAACTATGAGCCTGTTAATTCACCTGCCGATCACGGCCTTCCCAAAAGGGCTTACGCAATTCGGTCTTGAGCACCTTGCCCGCTCCCGATAGCGGCAAAGGCTCGCGGCGAAATGTGATCCCCTTTGGCAGTTTGTAGCCGGCAATTTGGGTGCGGCAGTGAGCGATGAGCTCTTCCTCGGTTACCGATTGACCCTCATTCAATATTACAATGGCGTGTACCGCCTCGCCCCACTCCTCATGAGGGATTCCGATCACCGCCACATCCATTACCGCTTCGTGGCTTATCACTGCGTTCTCAACTTCCGTTGTGAAAACATTTTCGCCGCCAGTGACAACCATATCTTTTACCCGGTCAACGATGAAGAGGTAGCCATTGTCGTCAAAATATCCGGCATCCCCCGTTAGCACCCAGCCATCCTGCATGGCCTTGGCTGTTTCGGCGGTTTTTTTCCAGTAACCGATCATGGTGTGTGGTCCACTCACTGCGATTTCTCCGGATTCACCGCGTGGGCAATCCTGCCCCTGCTCATCAACGACGCGTACATCGCTAACAGCGGTCGGCCGACCGGCGGACTTGAGCTTTTCCCCTCCCTCCCGGTGGTCGGCTGCCGATAAAGTCGTTATCACAGGGGCCAGTTCGGTCTGACCATAGGCCTGTACCAGCCCAACACCCGGCCAGATCGACATGCAATGTTCGAGGGTTGTAGCCGGCATTGGCGATGCGCCGTACATGAGTACTTCCAGGCTGGCGACATCTGCCGAGGTGACATCCGGGTGCTGAAACACCATTTTTATCATCGCAGGAACCATCAGGGTGTGCGAAATTTTGTCTTCACCCAAGGTTCTTAAAACCTCACCCGCATCGAATGACTGGAGTACGACATTGGTGCCGCAAGCAAGCGTTAGGCCCATGCTCCCGGCAAAATCCGCCATATGAAACATGGGTGCTACATGGAGATACACACTCTCCTGGTTCATATTGAAATCCGGCAGGGCGCCGATGGCACTGGCCCAAATAGCACGATGGGATTGCATCACACCTTTGGGGAAGCCTGTAGTGCCGCCCGTATAGAAAATCCCGGCCATATCGTCGCCGCCACGCGTTGATGGCAATATGGGGTCGCTGCCGGCTATTAAGGTCTCATAGGATTGAGCCCACTCGGGGCAATCTCCATTTCCAGCGTAGACAGCAATTTTGAGTGCCTCGACTTCTACCAGCAACTGTTGTGCTTGATCGGTGAAAGCATCATCAAATAAAACCGCGCGGGATCCGGAATCGTTCACTGCGTAAGAATTTTCGGGTAGAGCCCACCGAGTATTGAGCGGCACCACACAGTATCCGGCCCAGGGGATAGCGAAAACTGATTCGTAGTAGCGAGCGCTATTGAGACTCAGAAGCGCGAGCCGGTCTCCTTCCTCGAATCCAAAGTTTCGCAGTGCACCGGCCAGTCGTGCCACTCTGTCACCCACCTCCGTCCAGCTATGCTCGCGTCCGGCATACCGAGTTGCGATACCCGTCGGGTTTAGTCTGGCAGCGCGTTCTATCAAACCTGGTAAAGAAATCATCGGAGGGCCCTTTCTAGTTTAGTCGGTCTCCAGAAAACTGCTGGGGACAAAATTTATTTCAGTTCACGAGGTGTGGGATTTTCAGCTAACTCAAGCACCGTGCCATCGGGATCTTTAAAACAAACAAAGCGTGCGTTGCTACCCGTAGAGGGAGGCATCTGCACGGGTTCGGAGATGAACTCGGCCCCCAGCGCTTTCAGTTTGGCCATGTCGCCGTCCAAATCGGTTGAAGCTAGTGCTATACGAGCAATCCCATAGTGATATAGGTGAGGGTAGGGCGGTTCTTCATCTTTGGGGTCTAACCATTCAAGCAGGTCTATTGTAAATGGTCGGCTACCTGCACCCGTATCTTTGAGCATCATCAACGCGCCTTTGACGCGATAGGGTGGCATACCAACGGCTGCCGCGATTTCCGGAGTGTTGGTTTCTGGCACGGGAAAAACTCTCTAAACCCCAGGCTTTCGTAGAAAACTTTCGAGCGGTCGAAATCACTGCAATTAATGTTGACGTGAACTAGTCCGGAAATTGCCATCACGTACCTCGTTACTGAATGTTATTGCTGGTTTCAACAGCCTTCTCACTGCGTGACCGCTTTTTTGCCCGCGGGTATAGGGACGCTAGCCCTCGCCACGATTACTCTCTGCATAAAATACAATCTTACCTGATTGTGTGTTGAATTTGGGTGAAGCAACATCGTCCGGAACACCATGACGTCCAAGGGGAGTCGACTGGGACATATAGCGCACATGATCAAACTGGTAACCCTGGATGCATTTTTCGCATATCCACTCTGCGGGGGTTTACAGCTCGCCAATCTGGTACAGTCCCAAAGATAAAGTAAACGAACGCTGTACGCCGTCCAGACTTTTATATATCCAATACCTTCCCCGGAAACTATAATTGGGGAAAAGTCCTCCTTGAGCCCAAAATAATTTAATTAGAGGAAACAAATGACCGATAAGGCGATCCAGGAATTACTCGACAAGCAGGCTATTAATGAGGTTCTTCTCAACTACGCTCACGCAATTGATCATCGGGATGAGAGCCGGTTGCGCTCTGTTTTTCACCCTGGCTCCGAACACGATCACGGCTTTGTAGGGCCATCTTCAGATCCGGGTCGTCCGTCATCCCCGGCAAATCCCGGCGACTTTGTTGCCTATGCCTTGAATTTTCTGCAGGGTTTCTTAAACACTCATCATCAATTGGGCACGCCGCTGATAGAGTTGCATGGAAGCCTTGCACGCTCTGAATGCTATTTCACGGCCACACATCGCATGCGCGCTAAAGGTGACCCACTGGCTTCGAAGGCGGCGCAAGACATTGAGATGGAAATGTCCGTTGGTGGTCGATACAGTGATCAACTTGAAAAGCGCGACGGCGCCTGGAAGATTATCAAACGCACTGGTGTGACGGACTGGCGCAGAGTGCTGCCGGCCGCCAATCAACCTACATAGCTCCAATCAAATTTATTCACCAACCTTGGAAACTTTATGATTATCCGTTTTGTTCTCGCTCTAGCGCTGATGCTTTCTATAGCCGGTTGCAATACCAGTAACACAGGCACGCGAGCCACAGCATCAGAAGACGCTCCGGCTGAAGTGAAAACCCTCGACATGGGTGAAACAGTCATGTCGCGACTGGAACAAGTCGATCGCTCTGCCTTACCGGGTGCTGCTCTTTACACGCAGCACTGCCAGCATTGTCACAACGGTACCGTATCAAGGGCACCGCAACTGCTCTGGCTAATGATGATGTCACCACAGAAAATTTTCAAAGCGCTGAATACGGGCCTCATGAAATCTCAGGCGGCGGCTTTGAGTACGCAGCAGCACCGTCAGCTTGCCGAATACATTTCTCGCCGTAAATTAGCTGATACTACTGAACAAATGGCCTATGCGCCGCAGTGCAGCGCCACTACTAAGTTAATCCCAACGGCTACACCGCCGAAAACCGGTTGGGGCCACGATACCGCACGATTTATACCCGCAGACGTTGCCGGCCTGGCTGAGGATGACGTGCCGAAGTTGCAACTGAAATGGGCCTATGCATTTCCCGATGCAACACGTGCCCGTTCACAGCCTGCTGTGGGGTACGGTGCAGTCTATGTAGGCAGTGAAGACGGCAGCGTGTACGCGCTAGATATAGAGACCGGCTGCTCGCACTGGCGCTTTGAAGCCAATGCCGAAGTGCGTACCGGGATCGTCCTTGCCGCTGCAACGGCTGATCGCCCGCCACTGGCG
This sequence comes from Halioglobus sp., assembly GCA_965262875.1. GTDB lineage: Bacteria > Pseudomonadota > Gammaproteobacteria > Pseudomonadales > Halieaceae > JBALVT01. The sequence continues at coordinate 220,717 of OZ253569.1, read as the reverse complement.
GTGTTTGGTGATGTGATCGCCAATATGTACGCGGTCAATGCGTTGACCGGTGAGCTGGTGTGGCGATTGCGTACCGATGAGCATCCAAGCGCGACACTCACCGCAACACCGGCTGTCACCGAGAATATGGTTTACGCATCAATTTCGTCTTTGGAGGTGGTCGCGGCTGCAAACCCTAATTACGAATGCTGTAGCTTTCGTGGCAATGTCATCGCGGTCGATCTGGCGACTGGCGAGCTGGGCTGGCGTCACTACATCATTCCCGAACAACCTGAAGTCGTGGCAACCACGCGCATTGGCACAAAAGTGTTGGCACCGTCCGGTGCGCCGTCTTGGACCTCACCCGCTATCGATCGCAAGCGCGGCATGATTAGCGGGCACGACCCGGATGATGGCGGGCGCCTTTTGTGGCAGACAAGAGCGGGGCGCGGCAGTATTCAAGGTGGTGTACATTTTGGCATGGCCGCTGAGGGAACCACGGTTTATGCACCGATCAATGATATAAATCACAGCAACGATGGCACCATGCTTGATGACAGTGCTGCACGCCCCGGGGTTAGCGCGATCAACGCCGCAGATGGTGAAGTTTTGTGGAGGCATGTGCAGCAAAACGTCTGCGATTTAAAATATTGCGACCCGGGTATTTCAGCTGCCGTCACCGCCATTCCCGGTGTTTTGTTTGCCGGGCACCTGGACGGATTTGTTCGCGCCTATGCGAATACGACACCAAGCAAGCAGTGACCGCTGTTAATGGACTGATGGCCAAGGGCGGCAGCATGAGCGGGCCAGGTGCGACTATCGCCAACGGACATGTGTTTGTTAATTCCGGTTACGGATACTCCCTGCACGAAGGGGGAAATATGTTTGCCGTGTTTGCAGTTCCGGACAATAAACAACAGTGAAGGCTAATAAGCTTCGGGGAAAAGAGATGCAGAATTTTTGGGCACTAGCGGCCGGTAAAAAATGGTGTGGAACACCCAGTACCAAGGCGTCTTTAAACATGCCACGTTTCAGACAACGATTTGGCCGCTTGCTGTTTCTCAGTGTGCTTTGTTTGATGCAGGCGTGCGCGAGCCAACAAGCCGACTCAGGCGCGTACAAAAGTGCATCGATAGAGCTAAACGCAGCGTTCGAGGCTGGGGCCGCACTTGAGCTTGAGGGCGATGATGACATTGGTCTAGTGGGCCGCTATCATTTCGCCACCCACACTCGCGACTTTGACGAGTCCTTGGCTTTCTACAAGCGTCTGGGGTACACGAATATCAAATGGCTACCAGAAAGCGGGTCGGCCGAAGAAGCAAAAGCCTATGGTCTTGAGGGCCCCTTTACGATAAAAGGCGCTGATATATCATTGGGTCGCGGAGACAATCACGTTTTGCGCCTGGTCCAATGGATTACCCATTTCAACCCTGAGCAGGCCTACCCGCCACCCATCAACCATATTGGCATTAATCGGATTGCGCTGGTGGTGCCAGACGTTGATAAGGCGGTCACTATATTAAAGCGCCAGGGTACGAAATTTCTTTCAGAAGTGGCACCTTGCTGTTCGGGCACCGGCGATGACGAAACGGGCATTGTTCACATGCTGGACCCGGATGGCGTATTCCTCGAGTTGGTTGGCTCGATTAAGAAAAGGCCTTTGCAACCACAGCCTGAAGGCTGCCCAGCGTTGACGATAAAAATGCCTCCAAAAGTAGAGTCTAAGCCATAGGCACAAAGATTTTGGGCGTTGCAGATCGCACGTAATTGGACGTATCCAATATTTCACCCCGAAACAATAATCGGGGCGAAACCTCCTCCTCGAGTACGGAAGTTTGTGGTCTGCCCCTGATAGATGCGCGCCGCCATAAGCAGCATTTGCCCCGCATAAGTGTATACACGCACGTCAAATTTGTGGGCCGCCGGTCCACTGGCCAGTGATAAGGCGCGCTGTGTTGGCGCAGTGTACGCTTGAGCAACATAGTCACCCGCGACAATTTCGGCCCAAACGCGACGTGTGAGTTTGCTTCCTCGATAGACTGCGCGACTGCCGAACCCCGCTGCGGGTTTAAAGAAAAATTGTTTCCGTTGTGTCCAGAGGGAATCTGCCATTTCAGCGGTGACAGCTATTGTTTTGAGGCTGTCGTCCAGTGCATCTACGTGTTTTTTCTCCAGACCCCATGTCGCTAGCTGCGCTCTATCGCTCAACAAAACTAGATTGCGTTTATCCGCGAATAACGAGTGGTGTCGAGGAGCGGGGGTAACGACACATCGGTCTGCTAAATACGCCCTTCGCAGCTCTGTGTTTACTGGCGAACTTAAGGCGAAGTCAGTCAACCGGTTGTAGACCATGTCTATCGGAACGTTTCCGGCGTGCAGTTCACCGTTGCGATTACTCAATTCACTGGGATCGAATATGTAAGTCTCAATTCCATGACGAGTAAACAATTCCTGGGCCAGAAGCATCTCGGGGTAAAGAAATTGATTCGGTGGATCATCGTCGACGATTGCGAGAGTGCGCGGCCTTTCAGACCTACCGGCGAGTTTCCATTCGTTGAGAAACATTGCAATTATCTGTGACTCAAAGTCTTCAATTTTGTTGCGCCGGTATTCGCTGCATTTAGGCAACTTCCCGTCGAGGGCCTTATGCATGGCGTTGACGAGGAACGCACCACCTGCGTTGGTGTTTATCTCAATCAATCGCGGGCCGTCGGGCGTAATATGAAAATCGTAGCCCATGAACGCGCCGAATGTTTTTCCCTGGATATCGGCACCGGTCGGTTTTGATCGAGCCAGAATATCGCGACGAAATGTGTCGAGTGTCGTCAGCGCTTCAATAGCCGTGATCTGAGCAAGCATTGCCGACACATCGCCTTCCGCCAAAAAAACTGGCGTACCCGCGAACAGATTAGCCCGCGCGGTTAACAAGTCGCTTAGCTCGCGAACACCACTTCGGCGGGTAATGCTGGCATCAATGAGAGTGCGATCAAGCGGCAGGCAATAGCAGGAACGGTTGAGTTCGATTACACGTTCATGTTCCGGCAATGCAAGTGCTTGTTCACAATTCATTTGCAACATGCCTGAACAACTGAGCTACAAATCTCGGGTCTGTTCGAGCAACAGTCCTGCATGAGAAATCCCAGGAGCTCGCCCATGACCTCGTATTCGGCAACGTAGTTAACCTGCCTGCCATTGCGTGTTGAGCTCACCATCCCGGCGTTCGCTAACACCAGCAACTGAGCTGAGGCTGTCGTCGGGCCGATCTTGGCAAAGCGTGCCAGTTCGCCGGCACTTACGCCGTCCGGTCCCGCCTGGATGAGACGGCGGATCAAGGTCAGTCGACCGTCGTGAGCCATGGCGGAGAGTATTTTGATTGCGTTTGATTGTTTCATATTCCATGAATACATGAAATAAAGGATTATTGCAACTGGAACCCGCCAAGGTGGCAGTAGCCTTGTTCACGAGAACCGAAATCTCCCCGGTGCAGGGCGCGCAGGGATCTTAGTTTGCTGCGTTATTAAGCGCGCTTGCGAGGGCCGGGAAAGAACCTGTTGGTGCGCTTTTGATAGTCTGCATAATCTGGTCTTTTTTGAACCGAGAAGTATTCGGACGGGACCGCGCCAGTGGCGTAGACCAAGGTGACATACATAATTCTTGTAACAAACGGTTCTACTGGGAATCCTGTGGGTAGAGGTTGAGTTTTCCACAGTGGAACAGAATTGAAACTCGATAGTTTTCGAAGTTTCTAAATCCTCGGGCAGCCGATTTTATTGTCTGAATCTTTGAATTAAATCCTTCTGCGGTCGCATTGGTGATGCGATGTTTCAAGTAAGTCATTATGTTGTCGAGATGTTTCTTTAGCATCTTGGCGACTGATATGACCGGCTTTAGACGTGAATGTGTCGCCCACCAGTACCATTTCTTAAAGAACGCCCGGGCTGGTTTATCGTAGCTGTAAGTCCACAGGTCAAGCAGCGTCTCTTTGATTGCCCAGGCTCGGGCAACCTTCAACCCCTTTGATTGAAGGCCATAAAAAGTGGCTTCATCTTTTTCACTCCAGTTGTCGGGATTGCGTAACCAGGTATAGCGAGACCCGACCAGGTCATTGATACCGGCGGCTCTTAATGTTTTATTTTCTTTGCGCCTGACTTGGTCAACCATTTTTGTAAGATAACTGACGATATGAAACTTGTCGTGAACAATAGCGGCGTTCGGTAAAGTCGCCTCAACTGCCGTCATAAATGGAACCCACATATCCACGGCAACAGCAGCTACTTCATTACGCTGCTGTTCTGGAAGCGTGGACAGCAATGCGGTTGCCGATTCCGCCGTTCTATCTGCCACGACCTCAAGCACTCTGGACGCATTCAAATCGTACAGCAGGCTGGCATAGGATTGCCCCTTGCGAAAACTTTTTTCATCGATGCCAAGGTGTTTCACTTCCTCAACAGAGCGTCTGTCCATCCCTCTTTTCACTGCTCGGGATTGAATATGATGCACCTCATCCCACGACAGACCAAGTAGTTTTGCGGCCTGTGTCTTGTTGCTGGCAGCCGACAGCACATCAATAGCGAAACGCTCAAATAAATGCGTAAAGCGTGCCTGCGTATCTGCCCACGGTACTTTCAGGCTTTTGATTCCATGCGCTTTACAATGAATACGCGGAACCTGAGCAACTAACTGCGTCTTGAACTGCATCGTATCAAGGTGTCGCCATGTGCGTTGCTCACGATGGTCGTAAACCGAACAAAGGGCATGGCAGACACTACACGCGCCTTTCGTTCCCTTTGGCCAATCTATCTGGAGGGTAATTGATTTGTCGGTCAGATCCGGGGTAATAGCCGTGATTTTCCATGGGTCGCTAAGCCCCAAAAGTTGAGTAAACAACGCGGTATCTTTCATTTGAATATCTCCATAAAAAAAGACTCTTGTACCACATTCTTGACCATTGTTTGGCTTTTACCCATAGGAAACTCGGAAGAACCCAATATAAAAATGGTGGCCAAACAGCTTAATATGCAACAACGCACTCTACAACGCCGCCTCGCCAGCCAAGGTCTGATATTTGAAACCCTTGTAGACGAACAACGACGCGCATTAGCACAACGTCATTTAAATGAGTTAGGACTTCCCTTCACACATATTGCTGGACTATTGGGCTATGTAGATCAAAGCACACTCAACCGTTCCTGCCGTCGGTGGTTTGGCGCGACACCCAAAGAAATTCGCAATTCGATGAAAGTGAGTAGCTTGGCTTCCAGAAAATAAGCGGGTGTAATTATCCGCTCAGTGGGTCTAAGAAGAGGTGGCCCTAGAAATCTGAACAGTGTGATAAGTGGATACCTGTTCTGGGTTTGGGCTTTCATGGAAAGTAGCAACGCTTTGATGCCATACAGACCGGGAGTTTATCGTCCCTCCGAGCAGGGGATTTTGTATACACTTTCGGGTAGGTTGAAAAAATAATTATGTGAAAAATCAGTGGATTAATTATTTAGAGGGCAAACTACGAGTGCATACTTTTCCAGAGCGGCGAATCCTTGTAACTATTTGATTTAATTATTGGTGCCCAGAAGCGGACTTGAACTTCCAAGGCCATCTTAATAAAGCTAATAAAAACAACAAGATATGAGTGACGATAACTTCTGCGTTCCACTCACGTTCCATGGACTTTGTTTTGTTAACGCGGCTTATTTCGTGTTGCTGGGTTAGACATTGAATGCACTCGCCATATTCAGCTGTTCGCTGCGGCTAATATTGATAGAGTTTGCCACAATTTCCCAGCGGGCAACACTCAACAGCACCTCATCTTTTATACGCTGAGCCTGTGACGTGCTGAGTTGGAAAAATTCGATCACGTCCATCGCCAGTTCATAGCTGAGGCTGTTGTCATCGTCGGTGATATTCAGGTGCAGGCCGTTAGCGGGTGTTACCGGGTTGATGTCGTAAGCAGGGGATAGTAGCCAGCCACCGTTACTGTAAATGAAGCCATGGTTTCTCAGGTGATCATCCGTATTCGATACAGCGATATTAAAGACAATGCGTCGCCATAATTGTGCCAGGTCTTCTTTGGTGTTGGTTCCATGTTCAGTAAGAAACTGCGCCAGCTCCAGGTAGCTTGCATCATAATCACCATCGTAGTATCCAAGCTGGGTCATGGCTGAGGTGAAATGTAAGCGGTGCTCTGGCGTGCGGTCAAACCGCTTGGTGAGGAATGTATGATGGTGGCTGTTAAATTTTTCAATCCGGCATTCTGCCATCTGAATATCGGCACCCACGGCCAATTGGTAAACAACAAACTCCCAGGCGGCAATGTCATGATCATCGAGCTGGCTGGGAAATTTGGCTATCCACAATTGATTGTTTTCATCGACTACGCTGGCTTTGGGGCGAGCTCCCCCCAAGGAGGAACCCGGTGACATTAGCATGGTCAACCACTTTAAGTACTCCGGGTCGTCTGTATTATGGTTGTCTTCAACTTGTTGAGCCGCATATTCGAGATCTCGTAGCGAAGAGATAGGCGGTGCTGCCAGCTTTTCGTCATTATCCAGAAACTCCCCTGTTATTTCTCGCTTGAATCGCAATGCCCCCAAGCGGTAAAGGTCATGTACGCCCAGCAGGTAATCTATTTCGTAGAGTACGTTTGGGCGGCGTTCCTGTTGGCGAGCAATAATAGCTTCGCGGCGCTTCATGAGTAGTCGACCCCAGCGATCTGGGCAGGAGTCCAGGAAGGTTCTGAAGTTTTTGGAATCCTCGCTGTGTTGCTCTCCCGAATAGAGATTTAAGTCCGGATCAATTTTTTGCGCATAGGGAGACTGCAGCCAATCGTTGTCGTAGCTGAAGCTAAAATGCTCTTTGTTTTTGATGACAGAGGATCGCAGAGTACCCACCAGAGTAGGCTCATCAAACGCTTCCCAGTCAGCAAAGACATAGACTACCGTACTCATTACTACTTACCTTTTTGTTTATTCATCAGTTTGATGTCCTGGAGTTTGCGGCCCAGTTCATCATCATTGGCAACCCTCGCAAAATCTTCCGTTAATCCCAGCACACTGAGTACGGCGACATAGTGACCGATAGAAACTTTAGGATCTCCCTGTTCAATCTTGCGAATGGTCAGACGGCTTAACCCGGTTCTCTCTGAAATCAGAACCTGGGTGTATCCTCTGCGTTTACAGGCCAGTTTAATATTGTCGCCAAGTTGTTCTAAAACCTCCCGGTTCTTGGGAAAGACAACAGCACTTCGCTTTTGATTTGATTCTTGTTTGGGCACTACAGTTACCAATTATTTAAATAATGGTAAGTATAGTATTCATTTTTATTAAAGTAAATGTAATTTGTGGCACGTCTGGTTATCATTTACGGGAGAAGTGGTAAGCATAAGTGCCATTTGTGGACTGATAGTCGAACTGTTGGTGGGGTTGTCAGGGTGTTGAGTGAATAGTGGTAACCATGAGGCGCTGCCTGAACGAGGTTACGCGGCGTTACTCACATGTGTCTCTTCAATGGAGTAATGCTGACGTGTCTCCTTTACGCCTTGCCCAAAACTGGATACAAACACATGCTTTTGATCTTCAGCTGCCTGCTCTACCCAGCGGCCATAGTGCCGCATAATCATCTCAGTTGTTTTATGCCCCATTTGTTGCGCAACAAATAATGTAAGCGCACTTAAATCGACCCTATTGATTTTGTCTGCGAGCCGCTAGACAGTAGATCGCTTTACTTCGCCGTTACTCTTCGATTTCCATGTTCCAGGGCAGTAATGCTTCAAGCTTCTCCACCGTATCTGCCGCCGCAATGTGCGCCAGCACATGCTGGAGGTAAGCATAAGGTTCCAAGCCGTTCGCCTTTGCCGATTCCACTAAACTATAACAGGTCGCACTGGCTCGGGCCCTGCGGGAGGTATCTGCGAATAGCCAGGCGCGCCGACCAACCGCAAAGGGCCTGATCGCATTCTCAGCCAGCGCATTGCTGATATTCAACTGGCCGTCCTCGCAATAGCCAATCAGGTACTCCCATTGGCTCAGTGTGTACGTTATGGCCTTGTGGGTCAGGCTATCTTTGGGCACCCGGCTGACGTTCTTCTCCAGCCATGGCTTCAGGTCCTCGAGAATCGGCACGCTGAGTGACTGCCTTGCCTGTTTTTTCTTGTCGTGCTCCAGATCCTTGATCGATTTCTCTATCGCATACAGCCTTCGTATTTTACTGAGTGCAACGTCAGCCTTGGTGGGTTGCCCCACTTTCTTTTTGGTGCTCCTGGTTTCCGCCGCCCGGCTGGCTTCAACGAACTTGCGCCGGGCATGGTCAAAGCATCCAATTCGGGTAATGCCCGCTATCCGGCACACCTTGCTGTAACCGGAATAGCCGTCGGCCTGCAACACACCACTAAATCCATCCAGCAGGCGCTCCGCCACCGCGCCAGCACGTGAGGGGTCGTATTCGAACAGCACTCACTAGTGTCCGGTTAACTTGATGAGTATTGCCTGTAAGCCTATGAAACATATATTCTTTTCGGACGATTATTGTGGTGTCGACTTGAACGCAGGTGCCATTTCACGAGACCCTCAGGGGAGAACTTCCCTGAGGATTCACCATGTACACCGGCAAAACCCTGTTTGCGCAGTTGATGGACTATCTGCCCTGGACGACCTTTACTCGAATCGTCGATCGTTACGACGGCAATCTTCGTATTCGTACGCTTCCATGTGCCGAACATTTTCGAGTCCTGGCGTTTGCACAGTTGACCTATCGAGAAAGCCTTCGCGACATCGAAGCGTGTCTCTGGGCGCAATCGGCCAAGCTCTACCACATGGGTATTCAGTCGTCGGTCAAACGATCGACCCTGGCCGACGCCAACGAGAGGAGAGACTGGCGCATCTATGCCGAGTTCGCCCAACGGTTGATCATGCAAGCCCGCAAACTTTACGCCGGAGAGGACCTGGGGTTGGAGTTGTCCAATACGGTATACGCGTTGGATTCCACTACCATCGATCTGTGCTTGTCGGTGTTTCCATGGGCGCCGTTTCGCAGCACCAAAGCGGCAGTCAAAATGCACACGCTGTTGGGAGTATAGGAAGGATTAATACCCCCTGATTTTGCTCAACCCTTTAGACCATCCGACTCATAATCGGCAGGTCGAAGGTTCAAATCCTTCTGGGCCCACCATTTTTTATAATTTTCAATAACTTATAGATGCTTAGAGCATCCGACTATGTCGGTGGGATCTGAGTGACAGTTGTTAACTGGAGTCGGTGCGTGTAACCCGACTCGGTCGAATATAACCAAGCGGCTGAACACTTCCGATATTCCCTCTTAAAGCTCACTACTCCATTTTGTATGACTTCAAATCTGCAAACGTTGGAGTCGATGCGGAATGCTATCGGAGCCTTGTTAATTGAACCGATAGCCGCACAAGAAGCGATTGATAAAAGCACAGCGAGCCTATTGTTACTGAATTTTTCACATGGATTTATGAGCAGCGACAACGTACCGATTTAACACCTAAAAACCCATTAAGCAAAGCCTTAAATTATGTCAACGAGCGGCAAGTAGAATTAAAAGTATTCTTATCAAACCCTGCGGTTTCCATGGATACTAATCACCTTGAGAGAGCTTTACGTGTCATCCCTATGGGAAGGAAAAATTACTTATTTTGTTGGAGTGAATTGGGCGCTGAGCAACTGGGTATATTACAAAGCTTATTAGTGACATGCCGTCTTCATAAAATTAACCCCTACCATTATCTTGTTGATGTATTACAACGCGTCAGCATGCATCCTGCCTCAAAAGTTGAAGCGCTTACGCCAATAGTTTGGAAAGAAAAGTTCGCCGATAATTTTTTAACGTCAGATCTGGCTTGAATGGGGTGATCTAGCCCCTGAATGATCGCTTACTTTTTAGTGTGGCACTGATAAGGGGGGCAAGCAATTGTCCCCTTTCTTTTATCTATAATTAATTACACCATTTGATTTACCAACAAAAATGACCTGTGTTTGTTATTTATTCAGACACAATTATCTTTAAACAAATAAGCTCCCCACTCGCACTACATATAGAGGAGCTTTTTACCCACTGAAAATACATGGTGAGAGCAATTGAAACAGACAATCTATAAATCAGCCTCTATGCGAAGCGTAGCAATACATAATTTGTTTAATCGAACTTGCATATTTAAATCCATCCAAGATAAAGACCTAAATAAAGAGCGTGATTATGTTTTCAAAGATTCAAGATATGAAGTTCATCTATCAGGTAAATATTTAAATCACTGTACCGATTACCCATTGTTTGGGCTTATTATTGCCCAATGGCGTAATAATTTAGCTGGCAAAGTTGAAAAACCTGAACACGTTACAGTTTCTTTAGATGCAATTTCAAATTTAATAAAAATTGCAGATAATGCCAATAGAGAAGCACAGTTTAGAAAAATAAAAGACAGCTTAATCTGACTAGACTCTCAAAAAATTAAATTTAGGTATAAGAAAAAAAATTAAAGATCCTTTTATTGAAGGTCGTTTTTTTAAAAACAAACCTGAGTTTATTTTTAAAAATAAAAATATTATTTTTACATTAAATTCATTTTTGGCGGAACTTTATTTGCCAAATAGAGATATGACCTATGTAAATTTCGAGAAGCTAAAAACAATGGAAAAAGAGCCCTATATGGCATTTTTCAAATATCTATCTACCCATGCAGGAGTCCATATGGACTTTAAGCTTGAAAAACTATCACGAATTTTAGGTTTACTACGAAGAGGCAAGGATGAAGCTAGTGTAGGTCGTCATAAATAGTGTACCATATAGTCTCTTCCCTATATAGAGAGCTTGTCGTGCGTGTTGCAGTAGAAATTGTTTTGTCTGATGACGAAGTTTTGGGTTTGAGTAAGTTATCTAAATCGCGTTCTGTCTCGGTCCGATTGGCGGAGCGTTCACGAATTGTTCTTCTGGCCGGCAAGGGCATGACCAATGAAGAGATCGGTTTTGAACTGGGCATTACGAGACAGAAAGCGGGCCGCTGGCGAGAACGCTATGCAGACAGTGGAGTCGAAGGCATCAGCCAGGATGCGTATCGGCCAGGGCGAAAACCGAAAATCAGTTCACGCAAGGTTGCACAGGTGATCAGACTCACGACGCAAGAGACACCGGAAAACGCTACGCATTGGAGCCAGCGTCTCATGGCAGATAAGGCCGGCATTAGCATGTCCTCGGTGGGCAGGATATGGAAAAGCCACGGTTTGAAGCCACACCGAATAAATACATTCAAGGTATCGAACGATAAAGAGTTTGCCGAGAAGTTGGAGGCAATCGTCGGCCTTTACTTATCACCGCCAGAAAATGCCATTGTTTTCAGTTGTGATGAAAAGAGTCAGATACAAGCACTGGATAGAACGCAGCCGGGCTTGCCGATGAAAAAAGGCAGGGCGGCGACAATGACCCATGACTATAAACGTCATGGCACCACGACCTTGTTTGCGGCATTGAACATCTTGACAGGGGAAGTGTTAGGTACCTGCGCCGAACGGCATCGCCATCAAGAATGGTTGAAGTTTCTCCGCCAAATAAATAAGTCGACGCCCAAGGATAAAGAGATTCATATTATCTGTGACAACTACGCCACACATAAGCACCCGAAGGTAAAAAGCTGGCTGAAATATCACCAGCGATTCCATGTGCACTTTACGCCAACCAGCGCATCGTGGTTAAACATGGTGGAGCGGTTTTTTCGGGAGCTAACTGAAAAGCAATTGAAACGAGGTGTCTTTAGCAGTGTGGAAGAGCTTGAGCAAACAGTCATGGCGTTCATTGAGACTCATAATCAAGCGCCAGCGCCTTATATCTGGACCAAATCCGCGAGTGACATATTGGAGAAAGTGAAGCGTGGCAGAGAGAAACTTAATAAGTTACAAACTGTTTGACGACCTACACTAGGTGCAGAGCCTATATTGTCGATAAATTAAAAGCACTTATAAAGCTAAAAATTATTTGGTGTTATAAGTGGAATCCAGAGAAAAAGGTATATCGAATTCTCCAATGTAAACACTTTAACAAGAAAGAAGCGGAGTTTGCATTGAAAAATATGGAATCGAACCTAGATAATTGGAAAAAAAGGTAACTCAGTTACCTTTTTTAAATATATGAAAATTGGCACAATTATGCACACTTGGGTTCTTTTCTTCTTGCATTATTAAATTCAGCCTTAGGCAAACCGTAAAATGCATTTCCAACATCATTAAAAGGTTTCAAGTCTCCTAATAGAGAGTTTCCATGAGTTGGTTGAGGAACCTCAACTTTTCCAAGTTCCGCTTTACAACCAATAAAGAAGATCCGCTTTCTTTTTTGTGGAGCACCATAATCAGTTGCGGTTAAAACTTCATCAGTTAAATTATACCCAATGTCCTTAAATTGTTGTTTCAAGTCATTGTAAATAGATCCTTTATCTACACCTTTCAGGTTTGAAACGTTTTCCATTACAAAGAAGTTTGGCTGTAGATCCTTTATGAAGTCTTTAAAAGTAAAAATTAACTCCCCTCTAGCATCTTTAACTGATTTTTGTTTACCAGCTTGACTAAAAGCTTGGCAAGGTGGTCCTCCAAAAACAATATCAGGCTTCACAACTGAATTTGTATATTTTTTCCAAGTATCAGATGGGCTTGTAATATTTTTAATATCTTCATTCAAAATTGGATGATGTTCACCAAAGTAACTTTTCATTGATTCACAAGCATCACGCCATATTTCTACAGCCAAGTTAATATCTATAGAGCACTCGCGATGATTAGCTAAAGTAGCGCCTATATCCATACCACCCGCACCAGAAAATAAGCTCATGGCACTTAATTTCCTATTAAAGCCATTTAAAGCAGCAAATTCACAAACTTTATTAAATACAGCCTGAGCAAGTTGAATAGGCACAGCATTGCCAACTTGTTGTTGTGTACTGGTTAACGTCCCATAAAATTCAAGATTATCAGGAAATCCCTGAAGCCTAGCTGCCTCTCTGACCGTCACATACCTATTCTCAGTAGGGTGAACAAATTTATTAAAAATATATCCTGTAACTGTTAGAGAAGCCTCTGATGGATCTAGGCGGATCATCCTCATATTTGGGCCACCCTTCCTAGTTTTATCCTCTTTAACGTAATACCTAAAACTGTCATGCCATAAATGTTCTGGAAGATCTTGCATTTTTTGACCAATACCTAATGCATCTATTCGTTCCTGAACTTTATCTCCAACATTCCTAGCTATATGGTTACTTATCATAATACCCTTCTAAATCAAAAACTTCTTTAACCCACTCGTCTCTAACCAAGTTTTTAGAGAAAGTGATTATACCATCAAACAAATTATATATTGGTGTTTGTGGCTCTAAATCTCCCGTATATTTAATACTTCCGTCTAATGATGTTGTCCACATTACATTTTCTAAAACTGACAAATATTCATCATGGTGCCTTGCCGCATCCATATTTGAAATAAGTGCAGTTTTTACTTCGTAATTGGAACTCTTTGGTTTTCCTTCAGTCCCTAACTTTAAGACCTGATAAATACCTTTCTTGATATCATCAGTTCTATCCATACCTGCACTTGTTTTTGCATCAGATATGGTTTCTTTCCCTTTTCCTGTGCTTCTGGTCGGCCAATTTTCAGGGGCTGGAGAAGGTGCTCCACAAGCATTTGTAAGCCAAAATACTGTTGAATCTCTATTTTTATTCGAATAATCTGAGTACGCTTGCTTCCAGAAGTCAATATATTCTTTAAAGAACTGATCATCATTTAACAGTTTCATCACACCTAAGAACCCATCTTTCTCTGAAAATGGAAATTTCTCTGATATTAAGTATTTTTTGGTGCTCCAATCAGAGCCACTTCTTATAGGCATTAAAATATATACTGGTGAAGACCCAGCTCTTCCAATTGAAATATGCTCAACTATATCATCGCTATCTTCTATCCCCTGATCTTGAAGCTTTTCCGTCTCTGAAAAAATTGGCAAACAACATAATGGTGCAGATTTAACTTCAGCAACTAAAATGGTTTTCGTTAATTCATCAATAGCGACTAAATCGACTGGCTCCTTAGCCAGTCGGAATTCAATTTTTTTACCTCTGTGCTTAAAAAGGCCTGACCAAAATGCAGCGAGTACTTCTCGTGTTTTTTTACCAATAACTCCTGAGGGTGGCTTACCTCCTTTTAAGTGATGAAATTCACCTTTAAATAAGCATTTAGGACATAAATTTACATAACTAAAAATTAAACTAGATTCACCTTCAGGGCAATAACACCAACCAGTGCTTTTAACTGAAGCATAATAAGTTAACGACACTATCAAGTCGAAAGAAGCGGCTAGATTAAGGCCAAAGTCTTTCAAGTCATCAGCCCTCTCATGAGACATGTTAATCAGTGTAGTACTTAGTTCCTGTATTTCATTCCCTAAATTTAAAGCTGTTGAATCTTCTAATACCTTTAAATCCCAATTTTCTACATCCATTTCAGACAATCCTTACTACGCAAGTCAATAATTTTAATATTTTCATTATGATATCTATAATACGTATTAATTGTTAGTATTTACTACTGATTATCATGTCACATGGAATTGTGTGCAATGGAATTGCTTTTGATTTACTCTATGCGTTTTCTTGACATCTTTTGTTAAAGAGTCATTTTTATAATAGGCCGTTCGAATTGCCACGTAGCTTTTTCTCATATTTTTCTTTTTTTATTTACTACTACTTAATAGAGCATATATTTATTTTTTTTCAACTCATTAAAAATATAAGACTTAGGGATAGGATTTAACCCACTAAAACCTATGTTCCATAGGTGCGGGTTTTCAGGGACTGAAAAGGGGAAATTAAGAGTATAGGAAGGATTAATACCCCCTGATTTTGCTCAACCCTTTAGACCATCCGACTCATAATCGGCAGGTCGAAGGTTCAAATCCTTCTGGGCCCACCATTTTTTATAATTTTCAATAACTTATAGATGCTTAGAGCATCCGACTATGTCGGTGGGATCTGAGTGACAGTTGTTAACTGGAGTCGGTGCGTGTAACCCGACTCGGTCGAATATAACCAAGCGGCTGAACACTTCCGATATTCCCTCTTAAAGCTCACTACTCCATTTTGTATGACTTCAAATCTGCAAACGTTGGAGTCGATGCGGAATGCTATCGCCAGGCAAGAAGGGTCTGCCCCTGTTTATGGGCGTGCCCTTGGTCGCGCCACCTATGAGCGCCATCGCCCGGAGCAAACATTGCTTTATCAGCTTATCGAGCGCTATTGGCCCGAGTTTCAGTCGCATCTCAGTGAGACAGACCGTTGTTTACCTCGCCATGTCACTCGAGAATTCAATGAGTATCTCGAATGCGGTCGGCTCGAGAACGGGTTTCTGCGAGTCCGCTGTGAAGATTGTCATCTTGAGCACTTGGTGGCTTTCAGCTGCAAGCGCCGAGGTTTTTGCCCCAGTTGTGGGGCGAGACGAATGGCAGAAACAGCAGCGTTTTGGCTCCGCGCTAAATCTGAATGTCCATTTTCATATGCTCTTTATTGACGGAGTCTACCAAGAAAAACACAACGGACAATTGAGGTTTCACCGCGTTAACGCTGCGACCACCAGTGAACTCAATACGCTGGTGGCAACAATTAGCCAGCGCGTTGCAGACCATCTGGAACGCCAGGGTTTATTGGTGCGAGATGATGAAAGCAGTTATCTGACGCTAGATTTACAAGACGATGATGCGATGAATCAGCTTCAGGGACACTCCATTACCTATCGAATTGCAGTGGGTCCACAACAGGGGCGCAAGGTCTTCACCTTACAAACAATCCCATCTTGGGAAGATGATGATTTTGGCACTAACCAGGTCGGTAAAATTGCTGGCTTCTCCTTGCATGCTGGGGTGGCTACAAAAACGCGAGAGCGAAGAAAGCTGGAACGCTTGTGCCGCTATATTTCCCGCCCTGCAGTATCAGAAAAACGATTGGCACTGACTTGGCAGGGTACGGTCAGGCATCAGCTAAAGACGCCCTACAGAGATGGCACGACGCATATCATCTTCGAGCCATTAGATTTCATGGCTAAATTGGCAGCACTAGTGCCTAAGCCACGCGCAAATTTGACCCGGTACCATGGCGTACTGGCTCCCAACAGCAAGCAGCGCATCTATGTTACTCCCGCTAAGCGGGGCAAGGGCAACACCCAAAAGCAGGGCGTGAAAGTCGATGAGCCTGCGCGGGTTGATTGTCATCAAAGCATGACGTGGGCCGAGCGACTTAAGCGTGTATTCAATATCGATATCACGATCTGTAGCCGCTGTGGTGCCGCGGTGAGGATTATTGCCTGTATCGAGGACCCATCGGTCATCAAGAAGATTTTAGCTCACTTGGATGCTAAGTCCGGGGGGCCCACCAGCGTGAATCAAATACCAGAGCCACGGGCACCGCCACAAGAGAGCTTGTGGGCCTGCCCATAAGCGTAGCGAGTGCTGTGGGTATCGATTAGGAAAACAGGGAGAGGATGATAGGTGCTGCTCAAGGATGAGGCCGGTAGGATAGGTTGCGGGCCGGAAAGCGCAAAACGCTAAAACGGCCGGTGCACCATTGATTTATGCTTAATAACCGCATAGTTGAGGGCCTAATAACAGCCTGTCGATTGCCAGCAGCCGGGACCTTGTAGTAGATTGAGCTAACCGCATTACTCTACCAGGAAGTCGATAGCGAAACAGACCGCTGAAACCAGCCAGGCCAGTTAAGATTGGATAGCTTACTTGGGGATGAAAATCAGGGTGGTCAGGAGTTTTTATGAGTGAAAGACAATTCAAAAAATTCTCTGGACATTTTGATCCGGCAAATCCCGAATTCGATCTGTTTTCTTCACCGTTTTATCTGATAGCTCATGCTGATCATACGTATCACGAAGATCTGGATAAGGCTATTGCCAAGCTTGGCGTCGACCGCACCAGATACAGAATTTTTACCATTCTAATGCGGACAGGCGCGATTAATATTCGCGACCTTTCCAATCTCGGAATGTTGAAGCGCTCAACGGTAAGCCGGGCACTTGAACGCATGAGAAAAGAAGGCTGGATTACGCTAAATCTGGACGAAGATGACAACCGACAGACCAATGTTGAACTGACACATGCTGGACGGGAATTGGCCGAGAAAGTGATGCTGCTTGGAAGCCGCCAGTGGCAGAGAGCCGTAGAGGGACTTGACCAGGAGCATCTTGAGCAATTGACCTCTCTGCTCAAGCACTTGGTTGGAAATCTGAGTAAGCTGCCGATCGAGTAAAGGCTGCAAATGGTGGCCCAGATCAACTTTCTTCTGACCCTGACACCTTTTCGCTTATTTTAGGATAGTGGTACGAATGACGCAGATTGTATCCGACCAATGTACGACTTTCGAGACGAGCGTATGGGAGCGCACATCCGCTCCTGGGCCGAATCTCGATAGTTTGCGTGGGGATAAAAAAGCGGATATCGCGGTTATCGGTGCCGGTGTTGCCGGGTTGTCCACGGCGCTTCATTTGGCTGAGGCGGGCTGTTCCGTCGCAGTAATCGAAGCCAAAGAACCGGGGAGTGAAGCGACAGGAAAAAGCGGTGGCTTGATTGCGCCAGATTTTATTATCCACAATCCCGACCAGATCGAAAGCAAACTCGGTGAGGAATGGGGTGGGCGGCTTATTAAGTTGGTAGGTACAGCTGGGTCACAATGTTTTGATCTGATTGCTGCCCACCAAATTTCGTGCGATGCAAAGAAAGACGGATTCTGGACCCCGGCTCACAATGCTGACTTTGAAGGCAAGTTGGGTCAACGAGCCAGCGAGTGGAAAAAAAGAGGCTTCGACGTAGAATATGTCGACAAAGAAAGAACAACCCAAAGCCTTGGAAGCCCTCGTTATCTTGGTGCCATTCGGTTTGCCGACGGTGGTTCCTTAAACCCATTGGCCTTCAGTCGCGGTTTGGCAAGTGCAGCAATCCATCAGGGCGCAACCGTCTATTCCCGCAGCCCGGTATCAAAACTGGAACGCCAAGGTGATCGCTGGCTTGTGATCACCGCTAACGGGACCCTTGATGTTAAGCGGATCGTGCTGGCGGCGAACGGAGGCAATTCAGTACTGCATCCTGCGATGAAGCGGACTGTACTGCCATTGACGGTGTTTGAATTCGCAACGACTCCTTTGTCAGATGAAAACCTGGATTTGATATTGCATGAGGGTGGATCTTTTACCGACAAGCAGTCTTATATGTTCACAGCACGGTATGACAGTGCCGGAAGGTTGATCGGCGCTTTCCCGGACATTCTTGTTAGTCGTAGTAAGAGCAGTTTGCTCAGAGAGGCCCATCGAAGGCTGGAACGTCATTTTCCGGCCGTTCCGGATTTGTCGGTCGAATGTCTTTGGAACGGAACCGCTTGGCTCAACCCGGAAGGTGTCAACCTCATATGGACAGTCATTTTAAAGATAACATCTATTTCACATAACCAGCGGCCGTGAGTGTCGGGAAGTTAACACGGTCGCAACGCATGGTCCCATCATTGCTGGACTCTACGGGGTTGATTGCCACTGTTGCTGGTGGCAATGATGCTCTCGGTCGTCCTCGAACAAAGCGTTCGGGGTTCTGCCGGTAACGTTCATCAAGCGCTCGCTGCTTTTGCTCGACCACGTCACGATATCGTCCTGTAAAGACCTGTTCCGGGGTAAACCCTGCCAGCCCACTGTGATGGTGTTTGAAGTTGTACCGGTGGAAATAACCTTCACACCAGAGCCGCGCGTGTGACATCGTGTCAAAGCGACCGGGATAATCCGGTTGGTATTTCTGCGTCTTAAACTGACTTTCACTGAACGCATTATCATTGCTCACTCGAGGGCGGCTATGGCTACAGGTAACATCCAATTCTCGCATCAAGTCCAAATACCCGTGAGCGATCATCGGTGAACCACGATCCTGGTGTAGGGTAAGTTGACCAGGCTCAATACCATAGCCGGTGGTGGCCTCGTCCATCAGCTGCTTGGCTAGCGCGCTATTTTCCTTGCGTGAAACCATCCAGGCCACGACAAAGCGGCTGAACAGGTCGAGCACCACATATAGTGATAAGTAGATGCCCCGTCGCACCAGCGGCAGTTTCGTAATATCCCATGTCCAGACATCGTGCGGGCCCGTGGCTAACAGCCGCGGTATGGCATGGTGCTGTGCAGGCCGCTGATTGCGCCGATCACCGGTCTCCTGCAGGCTGCGAAGTAGCCGGTGCATGGTGCTCACCGAACACAGATATTGCTCCTGCTCAAGCAGGCGGTGATAGACCTCAGCTGGTGGCTGATCACAATAAGGTTCACTGTGCAGCGTATCGATTACCGTTGCGCGTTCCTCGGCACTCAGTGCTCTCGGTTGCACAGCGTACTGCCGAGAACGTTGCGGCTCTAGATCACTGTCAGCTCGTTTTCTGTGCGCATAAACACTGCTGCGATTGAGTCCCAGCGCACGGCACGCTTGCGACAATGGCAGTCTTGCAGGGCGATGGGTAATCACGTTATTCACACATCCTTCCCACTGCGTAAACGATCGAGCATCGACAAGGCTTTTTTTGCAAATCCAGACAGTCGTTGGCAATCTCCAACTTGCGGTTCAGGCGATTGTTTTCTTTCTCAAGCTGCTCGATGCGCCGTTGAGCCGGTGTCTTCGAGGGTGCAGGGCCGGGAGCACTCTTGCTCAGGCCAGCAACCCCGTTTTCGGCATACTCGCGGCGCCAGGCGGAGAGTTGATTGCTGTAGAGTTTCTCACGGCGTAACAGGGCACCCAGTTCACCGTGCTTACAGGCGTCAGCTTCGGCCATCATGCGTAGCTTATACTCCGGCTTGAACTGGCGACGCGTGCGTTTCTCCAGTGCGGGCTCTGGTGTGACTTGTGTATTGAGTGGATCTGAGTGTGGTTTTGGCATTGTGTGGTTCCTGCATCCATAGCCCTGAAATCTATGTTATCCCAAACAGGGAGTGTATGGGATCAGGTTGACACACAGGGGTCACACCGAAGCTTTGTGATCGCCGATATACCCGGTTTGATAGAAGGGGCCTCGGATGGAGCGGGGCTGGGAATACGTTTTCTCAAGCATTTGACCCGAAATCGCATACTGTTACACATTGTGGATATGGCACCTTTTGATGGTTCTGATCCCGCAGCTTCAGCGGCAGCGATTGTGAATGAGATTGAGCGCTTCAGCCCAACTCTCGCCGCCCGAGAACGTTGGCTCGTACTCAACAAGTCAGACCTGATAGATGCGCAGGAGTTTGCGGTGCGCCGAGAATCTGTGCTGGGGGCTCTGGATTGGCAGGGGCCGGTTTATGAGATATCTGCTATCACCGCGACTGGCACCGTCAGCTTATGTGGCGACATGATGCGTTATCTTGAGGAGCGCGATGAGTTCGAGGCCGCAGATCCCGAATTGGCTGAGCTTGAGCGCGAAACCCAGACCAGAATGCAGGAGGAAGCGAGGCAGCGAATCGAAGACTTGCGCAGCTTTCGCCGTGAAGAGGCGAGGGCGACTCGAGAGGGCAAAGACGGCGAAGATGGCGATGATTTTGACGATGATGATTATGATGTTGAAGTGGAATACGCTCCCTAGCAGCCTGTCGGACTTAACCCAACAACGTCATCATCATGAGATAATGTGGTCACACTGAAAAGTAACCGGGAATAAGTGATGGCCAATTTTGTAAACGTTGATCGAGAGACGGACTATCTATTCCCTCCCTCTATGTCGGACTGGTTACCTGAACACCACCTGGCACGGGTTGTCGTGGAGGTCGTTGATCAGCTCGATCTGTCTGAGCTCACCCGTCAATATGCCGGGCGTGGATCAAAGGCGCACCATCCAGCGGTCCTACTGAGTTTGCTGATCTACGGTTACGCCACCGGTGTGTTTTCCAGCCGTAAGATTGAGCGAGCCACCCACGACTCCATTGCGTTTCGCTACCTGGCGGCCAACACGCATCCGGATCACGACACCATAGCGACCTTTCGACGCCGTTTTTGCCTCAGCTTGAAGCACTTTTTGTTCAGGTCTTGTTGCTGGCGCGTGAAATGAAGCTCATGAAGCTTGGGCGTATCGCCCTGGATGGCACCAAGATCAAGGCGAATGCCAGCAAGCATAAGGCGCTTTCTTATGGCCACTTAAAGAAAATCGAAGCACAGCTCAAGACAGAAGTCAGCGCTCTCACTGCACAGGCAGAGGCGGCAGATCAAACGCCGGTAGCGGATGGCATGGACATTCCCGCGGAGATTTCCCGGCGCGAAACACGACTTGAGGCACTGGCTGCGGCCAAAGTAAAAATTGAAGAACGGGCGCAGGAGCGTTTTGCGCGTGAACAAGCCGAATACCAACAAAAACAAACCAAACGCCAAGCTCAGAGGGATACTGGAAAAAAGCCCCGGGGCCGGGAGCCTAAGCCACCGCTTCCCGGCCCTCGAGATAAAGACCAGATGAATTTGACCGATGAAGAGTCGCGTATCATGCCGGTATCTGGCGGCGGCTTTGAACAGTGCTACAACGCCCAGGCCAGTGTTGACACCGATACAATGCTCGTCGTCAGTACACACATGACACAGGCCCCGAACGACAAACAACAAATAAAGCCGGCCCTGACAAAGCTGAATACCCTGCCTGAAGAACTGGGCAAGGTGACCGACCTGCTGGCCGATACAGGCTATTTTAGCGGTGATAATGTAAAGGCTTGCGTAGAGGATAATATCCAGCCTTTACTGGCAGTAGCGCGTGACCGCCATCACCCGTGCGTTTTTGATCGGTTTGCCCCTGACGCCCCCACTCCGATAACGGATGATCAGGTGAGGCTCATGAAACATCAACTGACGACCCAATCCGGTCGAGCGCTGTACGCATTAAGAAAGCAAACGGTAGAGCCAGTGTTCGGCATCATCAAACACGTTATGGGGTTGAGGCAGTTCTCGATGCGAGGTTTGGACAAGGTTGCGGGCGAATGGACGCTGGCGACACTGGCATGGAATGTAAAGCGTATGAATGTGCTGAGAATGGCATAATTAAGCGGTCATTTGCCGCATAAATGCCCATTACAGGGCTGGATAAAGTCGTGATGAAGGTTGACGTGGCTGCCCTGGGACAATCACATCTTCTGCGTGGTGTCCTGACAGCCCTGTAGCACGCTGGAGTATTAAATCGTGCCCGTCAGGAGCTGAGTCCGACAAACTGCTAGGCGGCCCGATGAATAGTCGATCGGAAATTGCTCGATCCAGGCGTTGGGTCGTGAAAGTCGGAAGTGCGCTGCTAACGAACGATGGCCGCGGGCTAGACGATGCCGTGATAACTGCACTCGTTGACCAATTAGTTCGCCTGCGGGCGCTCGGAAGTGAGGTTGTCCTGGTCTCCAGTGGCGCCGTCGCGGCGGGAGTCGCGCAGTTGGGCTGGTCGCACAGGCCCACCGCCTTGCACGAGCTTCAGGCGGCCGCTGCCGTGGGTCAGATGAGTTTGGTCCAGAGTTATCAGTCAGCTTTTGGCCAGCACGGAATGCAGACTGCACAAGTACTTCTGGGACACGATGATGTGCTCGCCCGAGACTGTTACCTCAATGCTCGCGGTACGCTCAATACCCTGCTAGGAATGGGGGTAGTGCCCATTGTCAACGAAAACGATACCGTGGTTACCGACGAAATTCGCTTTGGTGATAACGATACGCTGGCGGCTTTGGTGGCCAATCTGATTGATGCCGATGCTCTACTTTTGCTGACGGATCAGGATGGACTCTACAGGGAAGATCCGCGCCAGAATCCGAAGGCCGAATTAGTTGAAGTGGCGGATGCAAACGACGCCGAATTGGATGCCATGGCTGGTGAGGGTGGGACTCTGGGGCGAGGTGGTATGGTCACCAAAATACGAGCTGCCCGGCTGGCAGCTCGCTCTGGCACAGAAACGATTATTGCCAGTGGACGTGTTGAGGAGATTATTACCAAAGTCAGCGCAGGTGAAAACATTGGAACCTGGCTACTCGAGCAAAATCAGGGGGTATTAATCCTTCCTATACTCAGCATCACCTAACATCCAGTTAATAATATTCTCTTTAGAAAGCTTTTCTTTTTTAAATTTTGATGGAAGCCTAGGGTTAGCTTTATTCAATTCTAATTTAGATAAATTTATGAATTCTATATTTTGATTAGGCATGGTTTTCTCGATTTTGTTTGTTTATAAAGCTCATTAGGTTAATTCCCAAAATGCTTTGTCTTTAATTTTTGTTATTTTCTTATCGCCATTCACATAAAGACTGTAATGTTTATCCAGACCACGAATTGATTTCATCAATTGCTCTTGATCTGTTTTATCATCTTTATTGAAAATGGATTTAATATCTTGATTTTTTATTTGTGATACACGATGAACAATCCAACTTAATATATAAGCAGAATAATCATTTTCACTGGTTTTAAAGTGAGTAATATCTTGCGTAGAAAGAATAACGCCAACACCGTATTCACGGCCTTCTTTTAATATTCGCCTTAAACTTGAGAAGTTTTGGGACATGAAGTTGTCTGCTTCATCAACCAGTATTAACTTAGATACTTGTCTGAAATCACCTTGTACTTCTGGCTTACCTTGCTTCTGCATTTGTGAATAAAACAAGTCTAAGGTCACCGCAACAATTAGGTTTTGAACCTCTGTTGGATAACCAGCAAGTTCAATCACTGTTACTCCATCAACAAGCTCGTATAGGCTCATCATTTTTTCAGGGATAGTTTCAAATATTTTAAAACGTGCTAATTTTGAAAGGGCTGCATAAAGAGAGTCTTCTTCTACTTTTTCTTGGTCTAAAAATAAGGCCCAAATATTTTCAATAGTTGGAGCGGGTCGTTTCCATGTAGACGGTTCTTCAGAATTTATGCCCACTAACTCATATGCATCAAGAATAATATTCTCTAACTTCAACTGTTGCTTCTTACCTAAACCGTAAGCTTTAGACATTGTTTCAGAAAAGCCAGCAGCAGTGTGAATTGGCAACATTGGTGTGTCACCAAACAAACTTAATGGATTATAAGGCAGTTTAAATAATTTAAACTTTTTAGCATTAGTTGCTTGAGTGAATTTGTCATCAACATAGTCTGACTTGTAATCAAAAATAAGCACACCAATAGGTTTTCCATCAACATTATTATGCTGGTTTCGGTATAGCTGGGTGATGACTGATTTAGTGCATTGGGTTTTACCTGTGCCCATAGTGCCAATAATACCTGAGTTGGTATTCATGAATTTAGCGGTATTGGTTGGCTCCCACAAAACGTCTTCATCATTTTGGATGTTGTTACCGACTAATACAGTTAATGGCTCATTAGATTTTACAATAGGCTCAACTTTTACAGGTTCAGCAACTTCCGATAAATTAGGTACGTCCGCAGCCTCTTTGTGATCTACTATTGGTAATTCAACTACGTTGTTATCTAGTTCTGTATTTATCGCTGACGTTAATACTGGCTCTTTAGGCAGTATGTATTTTTCAGGGATATGACACAGCTTTTCAGGTTTGATATCGCTGAACAACTCACCTAAAGGCGTTTTAATAAAACCAGGTAAATAGCTAATTGGTAATTGAATTTTAAGAATGTCATCAACTTCTTTAAAATCTGCTTCGAAAAATGTTTCGTTTTCTACATGTGAGACTAAAAACCCATCAGGATATTCAGCTATTTCAGCTAATTTATAATCACCCTGTAACCACCATTCCCTTTCAGATATTAAACCATCAAAGTAGTTTTTATCATACAGATGATATAGCTTGTATTTATCTATTTGCATTAGTATTTGGCGGATAAACAAACCACGGTATAGATGACTTGCCAGTGTGTTATTACCAAGAATATCTTGAGTTAAATAGCGTTTTAATTCTTTCGCTTGTTCCACACCTTTTGAATGCGTTTGCTTTTTACCTGTTTTAACCTCAAGTGGTAGTAATATCATTTGCTGGTCTTTAAAGCCGACAAATAAGACATCGTCAGATATTGCACCGCTTCGGTAGCCATGGACATTTCTAGAAAAGTCACTGTCTAACATTTTTAAACCGATATTTCCTGCGACTCTAATCAATTCAGCAACAGATAATGGCACCCAGGTAATATCGGATTGTGCCAATAAACAATTTACAAATTTATATGCGCCAATAATGCCTTTTTTCTCTTTTCTATCATTATCATTAGCTGTGATCATTTTTAACAACCACTCACCATTGAAGGCATTAAATTCTTCGATAATACCGCCTTCGTCTTGCTCTAACACTTTCTTATATAAATCAGTTTCTTGTGTAACAGTAATAGCATCATAGTTAACTGAATTAGTGTAGTTATCTGAATAGTGAATAAGAACAACATATTTTTCACTTTCAAAGAAGTCTAACGTTACCTTAGGGTCAATAATGGTTGTCCAAATTGAACTACGGTATGAGCACTCTAGTAATTGTTTAAACTTATCACTAACAGCAAGAGCCATTGCTTTAGATCGACTATGCTGCTCATTAGTTTTTTTAGAAGGTTTAATAAGACCACTGAGCTTTTCAGCCATTTTTAAATGTGGTTTATCTTCTGTATTTACACCTTTAAGACCAAAGGCTGTGAAATATCCTTCGCCATCTTTATTATCAGCAGCTTCTCCAGCTAGTAAGCCATGACAAACAACACCACTAAGCTCTTCTTTAACATTTACATCTGTCGGTTGTACGCGATCGTTATTACGGAAGAAGCTCATGTGAGCGTATTCTTGCTCTTCGTATTTATCTTCGCCTGCATCACGGTGCTTAAATTTGCTATAAGTTAATCGTGTACGTAATAAATCTATAATTGCATCAGCCTGTTCGCGAATAGCACCTTTGTCTAAGCCGTATAGCTCTTTGAGCACATCGTAACTGTGTGTATCAGCAAATCTATCAAACTCAGAGTATGTTAAGTCATCGTCATATAAGTTAACGTGGATTTGGCAAACTTTATCTTTTCTAACTTTTACAAAATCAATAAGCCCTAAAAATAACTCTTTGTTGAGGTGATTATTAACAGAATTAATAATTAGACTAGAACGGTGTCCTGACGTAAATAAAGCACTAAAAGCATCACAAAACTCGGTAACTTTGTCTTTAACTAATTTACGTACATAGTCGTAACTTGTGTCTTTTTGGGGCACAAGTTGTAACCAAAAACAGTTTTCTTGCTCTATTTGATTGTACGAGAATTCATGAATGGGGTGATAAACAAAAGGTAACAAGCCTTGAGCATTCAAACGAGCAACAGTAACCTTAGGTAGATCTTTAAAGCTGTCGCCTTCTTCGGAATTAATACTTTCAACTAAGTTTAAGTAATATGATAAAACTAACGGATGAAATGGCGTAATGTACTCAACACCGTCATATTCAGCAAAGCCTATGTTTACTAGTTGTTTTTGGTGTTTACTTAATAAAGTATCAAATTTAATTTTTTGAATTGCCAAGTTGTATTCATTAACGATTTGGCTAACGGATTGGCAAAATTTCGTTCCCCAACTATTAATACTTGGCAAAGTTTTCTTATCGATTAATAAATCAAAAAAGTCTTTGTAAGCCAAGTAAAGTTCAGGGTAGGTTCCTTCTATATCCATTAACTTCAATGAAGTTGAATCGTTATCTTTTCGTGTTAAAAGTTGTTGATCAACTAGTTGTGCTTCCCATTGAAGCAGTGTGAGTCTTCTACCTTTTGGCGCAATTTCTTTGTTATCAATAAGAACTTTATTTTTTGATCTATTAAAGGAACCAAAATAATCATCTTGATATAATCTAACGAACCTATCCTGGTCTAAAATTAATGGTAATGACAACGAATCTGTTGCAATAGCGCCTTCAACATTAAAGCAAAGTTCAGTAGTTTTACCTTTAACTATAAAATCTAGCTGGTCTGATTCATTTGCAAGTTGTTCAAAATCTACTTCACTGACGCTAGTATTATCAAATACTTGGCCACTTTGTTCTAAAGTTGCTCTACTTCCACCTTCAGCAATAACTAAACTATTTTCTTCCGTTTGTAATGTAACTCGTTTTTTATTTGGCTCGATAAGATAATTAAATTTGAATGCTTCTTCATAAAATTCATCTTTACGTAAAACTAAAACTTTAAACTTAAATCGCTCAGCGGCTTTATCGCGTTTTACAATGAATGAAAAATAGGTAGCTTTATTGGGATATGCACCAAAAACACTTACCCTACTTCTTTTACCACCAGTATTATCTGGCGAAGAATACGATATTTCATCTTCTTTATTATCTTCTTTAATACTGCACTGTTTTTTCTCTAACTCTCCACCAACAAAAGTTAATTCGAATTCAAAATCATTTTGTTCATCATCAAGTAAGATTATTAAATGACGTTCTCGTTGGCCTGCTTTGGTTTCCGCTTTATTTTTAACAAATAGTGTACCTTGAGAGATAGTTTCTCTTTCTAACTCTAAAAGGTTTTCTTTATTCTTTTCCTGCTCTTGTTCACAAGCACTTAATTCTAAACCTGCTTTCCAAGCATCAGGTTCTTCACCTTTAAAGTGCTTTTTAATGAATGTTTCACCAAAGCCTAACTCGGCTAATTTTTCATCAAGGCTATTAGGGAAGTGATGTGTTATATGTTCAATACGCTCGTATAGCTTTTTATTTTCTTCTAAACGGTTATTAATTTGTCCTACAGAACCATTCCAATTTTCCAATGCAGGATCGTTTAGTAACCCTATTTCGTCAAACCGGAGGTCACCGTCATCAACAATAGCTTTAAACAAATCTTCAAAGCCGAACATGGTTGCGCCATCGTCATCAATTTGGTTAAAGCGAAGTTCTAATAAACACTCCGACACTTTTTTTTTAGAATCATGTTCATATATTAAACTAAACATCGACTTTTTGATTTCAGCCGGATGCCAAACCCAGCCTTTTTGAGCTACATTTTCGGCTGAATTAATTAGCGTGTCCAACATCGAATTATGAATAACAAGTAAAGATGAGTTTTTTAATTCTAATTGTTGGCCAGCAACTTCATCTCGTATATGAGAGATGAAGTTTTCAGAAAAACCACCGTTATTTTCGCTGTGAAGCACGACTAACAACTTTGTTTGTTCACAATTAACGATTGGGATGTTTATGTTTTTTATCACAACATTTTCGGAGCTTAGAGCAACAAATGCATCAAATAAACGGTTACTGTTATTTGAATCCGGTGATTGAAATTGATACCTATAACCTGAATTAAGATTTGTTGATGCCCAATTCGTAAATTGCTCAGTTAGAAACGCTTCAAATTGTTTTTCTGACATATACTGCATCTCCACTGTCACTCATGCGATCCACATTTCCTATGCGTTCGTAAAATTCGATTAATACTTGCTGGCTTTGCTTATCAAAATAAACACCTCTTTCTTCAAAGGCATTCATTAATTGATGGAATCTTAATTTATCTCTGTGTTGTCCAATAGCTAAATTGGTTAGAAGCACGATGTAGTCTTGATTAAAAACAAGAACACGACCTGCGCGCCCACGACTTTGTATAAAGTGGCCGCATAACTCTGTTTCTGTCGTTTTTGCATATTGAACATTAATTTCATGTCGTGATTTAGTACGGGAAAATTGATCAACGGCTAATGCTAATAAGTTCTGTATTGCATCAAGTGTGCGCTCTGCATCATCAATATTTGTTGAAAGTTTTCTATCTTCTTTAAAGGCATTTACATATTGATTAAGCAAATCAAGGTTAGCACTATCGTTTTCTATTTCTTGTGCTAAATACCATAAAGGTTTCTTTTTTTCTTTTGGATCTTGAAGGCTTTCACTGGCTGACAAATATGGAAAAATTTTATCAAAAGCATTATGTAGTTGGTTATATCCATAATTTTTCACCCAACTTCTTTCATCACTAGCTTTTTCATTATCCATAATGAAATAACAGGATTTTGATTTTGGTTCTCCACCTTTCCATTCACTTAAACTAATCGATAACTGGGCAGTATATAAGAAGGAATACAAGCGGATAAAATCTTTAAATGTACTTAACAAATATTTTGGCTTTGTGTTTAAAAAGCTAGAGTTTAGAGCGAAAGAGCTGTTGTCGGAAGCTTCAATCCCGACTCCTTTTCCTTAATGTTCTCTCAAAACCTGCGTGTAATACAAGCTGCAACGCAATGTTACCCATCTTGTATATAATCTACCGCACCAGGGGCTTGGAATTTTTTGCATCTTTCGTTCCACCAGCTTCGAACGTTAACATGGCGAAAATGTTTTGTCAGACCCAGCCTGATTCTTCCCGCTGTAATAATATCCGGCTTGCGCCATGGTGCATCCGTCACCAGTGGGCCCGCTTTATCACCCAATACCAGCGTCAACAAATGAAGCAGTCCGTAACCTACAGTCGTCAAGTGAACCCAGCGATGCAGCGTTTGGCGCCGTTGCTGCCAGGCTTCTTTGAGCCCCCACAATTGTTTCAACTGGTAGTACATCGACTCAATCGACCAACGCAGTCCGTAATCTTCAATCACTTGTTCGCTCGTTAGAGTCGTATCGGTTGAAAGAAATAATCGAGTCTTGGTCCACTGACCTTTACCCCTGTCTAGCTCGCACCAAACGGCTCTGACTAACTGACCGTCAAGGAACCTTGCCTTGGCGAGCCGACTACGGTATCTCACCTTTTGTTCTTTTCCGTACAGCCGCAGTAGTGCTTCCGTCTTTTTAAAGTGGGCAATTCGCTTGGGTGTGTGTTTTTCGCCATACTTGCGTGGCCGCCCGCGTTGCCCCGGTTTTCGTTCGGGGGGTTCGTCGTAAAGCCGCGTATCGATTCTCGCCTGGCCAATCACGGTAAAACCGTACGCTGTCATCGCGTTGATAAATCGTTTGCGCATATACCAGCAATCGACCAATACCCTCACCGTTTTATCTTCAAACAAGCGGTAAACAGCACGCATGATCACTGTCGCTGCGACCAGCTTGCCCGTATTCCCTGCACTGGGTATCAGTCGGAACAATAGAGGTATCGCCGTCGTCTCCAGCGGTGTGCGCCTGAAAACAGCCGCTAAACTAACCCAGCATTGACCACGAACATAGGCGGCTAAATTCGGCTTATTTCCGTGCTGATGATGTATCTGGCTGCCCGGTGCTTTTTTCGAGGCTCGTAGACTCACCGTATCGTCAATCGCTAAATATAGAACGGGATCATTCTTGGCACTAAGAACCAGACAGACGAACTGTCTTGCCAGCTTCAACCAGGACCACTTTCCGGCTTCAAGCCATTTGTAATACGTCGTCCAGTGCCTTTGCATGTCTAGAAACAAATAGGTTTCGGTGACAAAGCCAGCGGGCGTTAACATAGCGCCGATCAATAGTTCAATGAATGTGCCTACGGATCTTGGGGGTAGCGCTTTGCTTAAAAATGTTATCCAATAGCACAGTTCGCGGGGGATGCGAGCACATCCTGTTGCGTTCATAGCGGCCTCCAGAAGAAATCGATTCATTTCTTTCTGAAGGCCGCGCCCTATACACCTTTTAAAAAGCAAAGCTGTATAGGGCGCGGCAAACTTTTTGCCGCTTTATGTCAAGTTTTTTCGCACACTTTGCGCGATAATCTTCCTCCCCAGACTCTAAACTCTAGTTTAAAAAGGCTAAATCGTCTTGAAAATACTTGGAGAGAAAAGGTAAATACGGAGTTTCTTCTGATTCACTAACTACCGTGCCTTTGTTTTTCCCTTGTATAACAAAGCTCTCAAAGGCTGTAGAAATTTCCCGTTCGATAAAGTTGAGCTTAGTTTGTGGTTTTTCAGTTAAAGCAAAATCTTGAAGGAGATTTAGAAACAGCTCACCAAGTCTAGCACTACCAGAAGTGCCTTTTTGTTTATGAGCTTTAAACAACAAAAGCTCTGGTGATATTTTATAAAGCTCTTCACCACTAAAATACATGGATTCGAGTACTGGCCAAAAGTTATCTTCATCTAACTTAGCTAAGAAACGTTTCTTGCATTGTTCTTTAAATTCATCAATGCTTTCTGACTTTATTGTTTTCCGATAAGTATATTTTACAACATGCCCTAAGACAGTATCCCAATCGAATATTTCACTTCGATCTTTTGTTCGAATAGGAAAATAGCTAGTTAAAGTGTTCTTAGGATTAACTTTAGGAAGATCAGGTCTTAATAACGACATAATTTAAACCCCACTCACTTGAAATTCATCATCAGCAGACTTTACTTTCATACGCTTCTTACCTTTAAGGATAAGTAGTGTATTCGAGTCTGCGGCAATATCTGAAATTTCATCAATTAACTCATCTAATAACACAACCGTATTTTTATCATGTTTATTGGGACGATAACCTTCGACAATTTTTTCCATCAGCCCCACCAAATTTATATTAACTGGGATATCTACTGATTTATCTCCAATCTTTAAATATGCAGTAAAATATGAAGCATTTGATTCTTGGTGGTTTTGTATAGAAACCAGATCTGCGGATATTTCTATATCTGATGCAACTTGGTAATTATTATGAGATGAAATTAAAAATTGCCCCTTCTCCAGCTCTGGCGCATTTCTATTATTGTACTTATGAATGGCAGCTATCATAACATCTCGATAGAAGTGGAGAATTCGCTTTTTGATTTCAGTGTCACCTTCATATTTAAAGTGTAAATTCCATATTTCTGAGTATTTATCTATTAATCTTTCAGCAAAATCATTTTTAAATTGAGTATGGTAATTTTCACCTAATTGAGATTTTCTTAAAATATAGAATAATCGCAAATATGACTCTGGTTTTTGGCCTCGTCTAACACCAAGCTCACTGGATATGAATTGGAGATATTTATCAAAATCCTTATCAGGTAACCCTAGACTTCGAGCTAATATAAATTTATCTAATTGTTTAGAACGAGTATTCGCAGGATCAAAGTCAAGAATCTTAAGCGCGAGTTCATTATCACTACCAAGAAATAGATTATCGAAAAGGTAATTTGGCCCTGCTAACAGATTAAAAATACAATCAAGCAAAGCTCTAGCAGTAAGAAACTGGTCTCTCATTAGACGGGCTTTAAACAATATGTCGATAATGACATCTTGAACTTCAGGTATGCTTAACAATTTATAATTGGCACATAACCTTTTATCTGGATTTGCAAGATCATGTTCTTTGTCGTAAAACTGCCTTATGATGTTATCTTCACTCGAAGTGATTCGCTCTAATAAGGCTTTGGCGAATTCAGAGGAATGACCTTCAGCTTTTAGTTTAAATTTTGGGTAACTTTCGAAATCTAGGAAGGTATGATTTGATTCATAAGATTTTTTACTTAAAAAGGCTTTTATCGAATATTTGATCGTTTCAACAGTCCCTTCCTCAGAGTAGTTCCCTAACATGCCAGTGTTAATACCTACTACAAGAGGACGGCTATTTTGTTCAAATCCTTCAAAAAGTTCATTTAAAGTATCAATAGCTGAGGTATCAGGATGAAAGCTGTGAGTGGCATCTAAATGAAAGTCGGCTCTCTTACTAAATTCTTTACTGTAACGAGTTAGTATTTCTGATTTTCCATCACCGCTACTACCACACAAGAATATTATTTTTTTATCTGACGGTGATAGCGAAGTCAGTGATTTTTTAAAGTCACTCTCTATATCCGTTTCAATGTATAGATAACTTTTGACTGCATCTAAGTGCGCTGAAATTGATTCATCACGCTCAGTGGACACTGCGTATGGTGATGATTTTGATAAAACGCTTAAAGCTTCTCGAAGTTGCACTTTATCTCCTTATAAAGATAGTTACTTAACTAGATGATAAATTAAGAAGAAATGTTCAAAATTTCAATTAAATTATAATGCAACAATTTTACACTAATGTCTACAATAAGCCTTGTCCAACAGAAATTATCGGTGATTTAATTTTTACTAAGACAAAGTGATTTTTATCGCCATTTTTCAGTTTCTTTGCTATGCCCTTGCGCTTCCCTATTTTGAGTTTTATTATCAGGCATAGATCGAGCTAGACGATTAAGTTCATCATTGCATTTTTATTTTTTTAAGGATTTTTTGTGGCTGTTACCTCATCGTTATCAGGATTAAGTAGCAAATCCATTAAATGCGCCCAATCTTCTACAACTAACATTCGGATGCTTGCTCTAAAGTTTTCCCATAAATGAGATTTTGAGCCAAACGAAACACGACAAGCTTGGTATACACCATCGGTCAATTCAAATATTTGATGGAAGTAAAAGACTAGCAAGGTCAGCAGGTACATGTTGTAGCTTAAGTTTTATCTCCATGACCATAATTATGCTCTATATGATAACCTTGATTTTTAAGTGTGTTGAAACACTCATTTTCAATTTTCCACCGACAACGCCCTGCTTTAGTCATGGCGGTAACATTATCTTCGTTCATTTTTATGTCTGTTACCCAACGATGGGTTTTAGTTATTTTTCCATGAATATTTTGAATTGATATTGAAACCAATTCACGTTAATGGTTTTTTCTTTGCCGTTAAGAGGTACGTCATTTTGCTAAGTATAAATGTGTCTATTGCCTTTATCATCAATAACTTCTGTACTGGGTAGCTGCTCAAAAGTGCTAAGCCATTCAACTAAATACTTATGATTTCCTGGCTTAGTAACAAATAAATAGTGCATATCTCCCTTAATTGTCTCTTCAATCATCGGCTGATTCGACATTAAGCCATCACCACAAATCATAAATTTTTGCCTTCTCAGTTTTTCATAAAAGTCTTTAAATATAGGGGCTAAGGCTTCGCTTGAGATTTCATCTAAGACATCACGCAATTGATTATTGCTAGGAATATTCTGAACATTAAAAATGTTTCTAAGGTTGTTGCGTTGTTGATTCTGCTCTAAGCGCTTTTGAAAATGCAACAAGGAGGGATCTTGGAAGAACATACAGGCAAAAAAAAGCACTCATCAAAATATCGTGTTGGCTGTAGTCACATTTATTTTGTTGACGATTGTCATCAATGGCAGAAAAGTGCTCAGCCATTGATGCTCTAAGTGCTTTAAAATTTAGATGTTTTTTGGTTTTTAGTCGTGAAGCCAAGTCATTCTCAAATATTTTTATTGCTAATACTTTGATCTGATCTCGGTAGAGACAAAAAGTTCAAATAAAATTCACTTTTTTTATTTGTGATGCAAAAACAGCGCGAAAAGTATTTTTTTATCTCTTCGCTAGCCCTTATATAGCTTAAGTTCTGGCTTCACCGAAAACTGCTGTGTCAGGGCTGATTTGCTTCATTAAAAAAGCTAACAATAAAATCACTGAATATAAGCGTTTGGCAGGCTGAATTTGACTGCTAGGTAAAACGCTTGGAAATTGCCATTCAGCATCACGTAGCAATATACTCTGTACAAAAACCGGTTCTTCCGAGTTTCCTATGGGTAAAAGCCAAACAATGGTCAAGAATGTGGTACAAGAGTCTTTTTTTATGGAGATATTCAAATGAAAGATACCGCGTTGTTTACTCAACTTTTGGGGCTTGGCGACCCATGGAAAATCACGGCTATTACCCCGGATCTGACCGACAAATCAATTACCCTCCAGATAGATTGGCCAAAGGGAACGAAAGGCGCGTGTAGTGTCTGCCATGCCCTTTGTTCGGTTTACGACCATCGTGAGCAACGCACATGGCGACACCTTGATACGATGCAGTTCAAGACGCAGTTAGTTGCTCAGGTTCCGCGTATTCATTGTAAAGCGCATGGAATCAAAAGCCTGAAAGTACCGTGGGCAGATACGCAGGCACGCTTTACGCATTTATTTGAGCGTTTCGCTATTGATGTGCTGCCGGCTGCCAGCAACAAGACACAGGCCGCAAAACTACTTGGTCTGTCGTGGGATGAGGTGCATCATATTCAATCCCGAGCAGTGAAAAGAGGGATGGACAGACGCTCTGTTGAGGAAGTGAAACACCTTGGCATCGATGAAAAAAGTTTTCGCAAGGGGCAATCCTATGCCAGCCTGCTGTACGATTTGAATGCGTCCAGAGTGCTTGAGGTCGTGGCAGATAGAACGGCGGAATCGGCAACCGCATTGCTGTCCACGCTTCCAGAACAGCAGCGTAATGAAGTAGCTGCTGTTGCCGTGGATATGTGGGTTCCATTTATGACGGCAGTTGAGGCGACTTTACCGAACGCCGCCATTGTTCACGACAAGTTTCATATCGTCAGTTATCTTACAAAAATGGTTGACCAAGTCAGGCGCAAAGAAAATAAAACATTAAGAGCCGCCGGTATCAATGACCTGGTCGGGTCTCGCTATACCTGGTTACGCAATCCCGACAACTGGAGTGAAAAAGATGAAGCCACTTTTTATGGCCTTCAATCAAAGGGGTTGAAGGTTGCCCGAGCCTGGGCAATCAAAGAGACGCTGCTTGACCTGTGGACTTACAGCTACGATAAACCAGCCCGGGCGTTCTTTAAGAAATGGTACTGGTGGGCGACACATTCACGTCTAAAGCCGGTCATATCAGTCGCCAAGATGCTAAAGAAACATCTCGACAACATAATGACTTACTTGAAACATCGCATCACCAATGCGACCGCAGAAGGATTTAATTCAAAGATTCAGACAATAAAATCGGCTGCCCGAGGATTTAGAAACTTCGAAAACTATCGAGTTTCAATTCTGTTCCACTGTGGAAAACTCAACCTCTACCCACAGGATTCCCAGTAGAACCCATTATCAAGACATCACGATTGTCACACAAAATCTAGCATCACGCTCGTAATGCTCGGTATAAAAACTACAAGCCTAGAATGAGACCTCAATTGCCACCAGGTTTAGCGTTTTAGGACGTTTTGAAGTTTTCAGGCGCAGGTGATTAGGGGAGTGAAATTTCCAGTTGAAACCAAGGTGAAAAAGTTGATCAGATCGTCGCCTAGTTCAAGTGCAGAATTTGATAATACCTCTAGCCAAGATGCTACTGCACAATATTGGCTACCCTTTTATTATACAGCTTCGATAAAGAAACAAAAATAATGCAAAAAACCAGAGCGACAGGCGTATTGATTATCATCGGTAAAGCCATTTCTCTAACAGTCATAATGGTAACGGCAATATAGATTGCGGTTCCCTCCTGCCGAATTAAATGCTCTACACAGATCGCCGTTGTTTCAGACGAAGACAAATTACTAATCTTGGTTAGGGAAAACGCCAGGCCTATGGCAATCAGGTTCATCAACACTACCATGACCAATAAGGTCCCAAAGGTGCGGCGCAATGTTTCCATTTGATCGGCGATAATAAAGCCAAAAGCAACAACCAGTACAAATGTTGCTATATTCTTTATATAGGGTTTGAGCATAATCGCCAGTGGTTTCATATAAGAACGAGTAGCGACGCCAAGGCTTACGGGAACCAAGGTAATACTTATAATCCGCCCTACCGATTCAATGAATGGTACATTGATGCTCTCGTTTGCCCCCATAAAGTAAGAAACAGCCCCATACGCATAAAAGGGTATGACCAGCAGGTAGATAACACTGACAATGATGCTGAGTGAAAGAGACAGTGCCAGATCCCCCTCGGCGATATCGGTCATCAAGTTTGATAACATGCCGCCCGGGCAAGTGGCTAAAAGAACGAATCCGACGGCCAAGGCCGGGGAGGGGGCCGCAATAATTGCAATTGTGACACCGATCAGAGGCAACAAAAACATCATGCTAAAGATGCCAATTAGCAACGCTTTACGGTTAGTGAAAACCCGATGAAAATCAGACAAGGTTAAACTTAAACCCATTGAGTACATGATAAACCAGAGCGAAACAGGTAGAAGAACTGCTTCAATTATTTCCATCACTAAACCTTTTTTATTTAAATTTCTCGGCCGATAGTAGCAATTCTAGTTGGGATACGCGCTCTTAAGCTTATCGATAATTCGACTGCGGTAATGGGCTGCGCTCCCAACCAACCCCGGCGCATGATACATAAGGCCATAAGGATGGATAAGCTCCAGATCTTTACTCACCAGATTCGAACTTTCATCAAGGTTAGATGCAATGCTTTTTGCCACATCTGAACCCAGTAATGTATTTAGCGCCAGGCCGCGTCCGTTGCATGCCTGTACCGCATACATGCCCGAAGCAAGATTATAAAATTTTGGCAGCAGGGACGTTCCAATCCAAGCGGTGCCTTGCCAGGTATCCTCAATACGAACTTTCTCAAATAACGGCGATATTTTTTTCAATCTTTTGCTTATTACATTGATCGCCTTGGCGTTCGAGTTCGTGAACAAAAACGCCGGGCAAGCGGTAATAAGCCTGCCGTCGCCGTCATAGCGCATGGTGAATATATCCGCATGTATATCTGTCAGCGAATGACCTTCTGGGAGTAATTGGCTGCGTATCTCTTCACTCAGTGGTTCTGTAGAGAATTCGAATACTTTTAGCGGCAACACAGACTTCATCAAGCCGCCAAAGAGTTGACGATTGTCACCACCGGCGCAGAGTATTACCTTTTTTGCCTTTATTCTTCCTTGCGATGTATTGAGATTCCACAAATCGCGATCTCGTACGATTTCCTTGACCGGAGTGTGGGTGTAAATTGTCGCACCTTCCTCAGCCGACACTCTTGCTAACTCCCTGGCATAGGCAAGCGGATTCACACCGCCACCGTTAGGGTCAATAATCGCCCCACTATAAATATCAAGACCTGACAGTTTTCGTATGCGCTCAGCATCGGCATACTGGATGTCGTAACCTAGCTCTCGCCATTCAGCGCATATTTTTTGCAACAACCTCAACGCCTTTCCCGCTTTCGCCGGAGCGAGAAACCCGTAGGCCTGAGGTGAACAGTTTAGTTCTATCTTTTTGATAAGATCAAATGTATACCTACCCGAATTTCCGAACTGCGCTAACAGTTGTTTGCCTTTCGATTCGCCATGCTGTTTGAGTAGTTCAAACGGACTATGGCGAGCCGGTAAGGAGGCAATGACCCCGCCACTTCTACCGGTTGCATTGACCCCCGGTTCAGACGCTTCCAGCACTACCGGCTTCACACCTAATTGCGTTAAATGATAGGCAACGGAGAGCCCTGCCACACCGGCACCAACAATAGCTATTTCAAACTCTTGCTCCCCTTCAAGGGCCTGGAATGTTGCTAAAGGTGGAGAAGTTTTTTTCCACAGTGGGCTAACACCCGAGTTTTCTCGGGCCTCTTTAAACTGAGATTGCATAGCTAACTCGGCGTTCAAGGCAATTCGATACTCAAACTGCAGGCGCCGTTGTGGCGGATTGTTCGAATTGCCGATTGTGCATCAACAAATTCGGCATCCACCATTTGTGCGCAGATATTGGCTGTGATCCATCCAAAGGGCATAAGTAAACGGCCACCGTCTTCATAAAATAATCCGATGTCAAAAAACGGGCCGGGAGGTAAGCCTTTGACGCTTCCACTGGGTAGATAGGCTACGGCAATCTCACCAGCTTTTGGATAGGAGGTGGCATTTTCCTGTGGGATGGCGATATCTCCAATATCTTCGGGGAGTACTGAAGATGGTAGAGGACAGGACAACTCTGGCCCCGTCCAAATAGCATGTGTAGCCTCACAACTAAAGTGACGACTGGCAAGTTGCCACAGGAATTCAGCAGAGCGAGGGGCCTCATCGTCCAAAAGACGACAGGTAACGGCAAGCCCTGATTGAGGTTCTGTAAAACGTATAAATCGAGTCATAGTTAAAGAGATCTATTGGAATTTATTGAGCACGGTTGATCATTCACTTGTAGCGAACGCCACCTTTGATTACTGCGTAAACACGTTTTAGTGCTTTTGGATCCGCTAGCGGATTCCCCGCAACCACAATAATGTCAGCCAGTTTACCTTTCTCAATGGTGCCGAGCTGATCCAGCATTCCCAAAGCCTTCGCACCGTTTCGGGTTGCTGCAATAATGGCATCCATTGGGCTCATACCCATTTCAATCATATGGCCGAATTCGGCAGCGTTGGGGTCTTCTTGTTGAAAATTGAGAAATGAAGGAGTATCCGTACCCAGCGAGAATAGTGCGCCTTCACGAATAAAGCGACGCATATTTTCCCTTGATATGGCCCGCGCCTCCTGTTGCTGATTATAGGATGGCCCTCCTAACCCAAATGCATCCGTGGACGTTGGAACGTCATTGTTCTCGGGCAGTACACTACTCTCATAGATAGGCAGGCCGGATTGGTCCGGATGGTTTCGGTTGAACAGCATTTTGTCTCGATAGCGCATCAGAATACGATATTCTTTGGGCTCCATCGACATAATGTAAGCGGTTTCATTAAATCGGTGTGGGTCTGCTGCTCGCTCTGCACCCGCTACCATTACGGTCAACAAAGTATCTACAAGCACACCCTTTTTAACATAGCCTTTGATAATATCTTCTTCGATGATTTCGCTGCCATAAAAGGGGTGTTCTAGCGTATCAATATCAAAGGACAGCATGCGCCTTAAGCCGGTATTATGTCCGCCGGTGTGCACATCGATAATCTTGCCGTGTTTATGGGCCTTTTTTATCAGGTAACGCAGCTGCTCGTCCGTAAAATCGTTTTTCCCGTCAAAGATCTCGTCCGATAAATACAGTTTCCAGTAATTGAAATCCGGACTCAGAAATCGATCCGTGTCCTTATCAAGGTCATCGATAACGTTATAGGCAAACTCATTGCGCAACCAGGGCAAAGCGGCCTCAGGGGTTTTCCTATCACGGGTATAGGAGTCAAAATGAGCAGCGCTCATAAACAATGCACCACCGAGAAAAATTCTCGGGCCGGCCAGGTCTCCGGCATCAATCTTTCGCTTCACGGGCAGCAGTCTATCTCTCGGACCGCTGGTCTGGCGCATACTCGTAACACCCTGCATTAGATAAACAAATGCGCGCTGCGGCATCCGCGAAAATGTCTCTTCCCAGCGAGCCTGTAACACTTCAACAGGTAGGTCCGCCGTGGGTGCTGGATAGAGTGGGTTTAGCTGAATGTGTTGATTGGAGTTAATGATACCCGGCATGATGGTCATCCCTGTAGCATCGATCACCTGGGCATCTTTGGGAATACGCAGATCCTCCGACCGCGCTATCTGGGTAATTTTATCGCCTGAAATAACTACGCCATAATCAATCTTTGGCGGAGCGCCAGTGGCATCGATTAAAGTGCCGTTGACTATTGCTATTGGATGCCGGGGAATGAACGGCGGTTCCAGAGGTCCGCGAAAGTCGGCGGACATTTCCGCCGAATATACACTCCCGGATAACACAGTCAAGGCAAACACCGCTAAGAATGACGCTAGATGGTGATACACATTTTTCATTTTTGTTTTACTCTTTTTCCTATAGGCGTTTAGTTTCTTCGGTGCCTTAGTAAGAGTAATTTAAACTTACCCCGTACGTTCTCGGGGCACCGTAATGAATGCGGCCGGGTAAAAACCCTGATCCAGGGCCGAACACTTCTGAACGATAATCCTTGTCCCCCAAATTACGACCCCAGGCAGCAAATTCCCATTTTCTGTCCCCAGTGCGAATACCGGCACGTGCATTCGTCAAGGTGTAGTCAGTCTCTGTTGCGCCAGGGTGATTGGCCAATATAAATTCAATATCATCTTGGTAACTGAAATCGATTTGCACGAAAGGATGGTACTTACCGATGAGAG
Source organism: Halioglobus sp. (assembly GCA_965262875.1). GTDB lineage: Bacteria > Pseudomonadota > Gammaproteobacteria > Pseudomonadales > Halieaceae > JBALVT01. The sequence continues at coordinate 180,081 of OZ253569.1, read as the reverse complement.
GCTTCGCCGATTCATATCTGGCAATACCGCTGTACATAAATTCTGGCGTATGGGCCGGCGTATCGCCGTCGAATTCACCCGACACGATTTCTGCGTCCATCCAGTTGAACCCTAGGTTAAACGAGAACTCTTCGATTGGGTACCATGCAAATTCGGCCTCAATACCGGTTACTTCAGCGTCACCGGCATTCGCCAGCACGATAAGGCGTAAACCGTCGCGCTCAACTGCAGTCGCTGCCTGAAAATCTTGCCAATCGTAAAAATATGCAGCCGCATTGAGTCTTATCTTGTTGTCCGCTAGGGTTGATTTAAAGCCCAGTTCATATGAAATTAATACCTCTGGCTCGAAGGGGGCTAGTTGAGGCTCGTCGAAGGCAATCGTCGCAGGATAACCCGCGCCTTTAAATCCTCGGTTAACGCTGGCGTAAATTAGCAGGTCTTCAGAGGGCGTATAATCAACACCGATTTTTCCGCTAACTTCCGAGGTATCTAAACTGTCTTCATAACCCGAAACTGGGTTTGGCGGACCAAAACCACGGCGCTCGCCGTCGAAGGTAAACTCCTTATCTTCCCAGGTGTACCGCAAGCCACCAATCAGCCGCCACTGCTCATTGATGTCCCATTCCGCCTGCGAGAAGATCGCTAGATCTTCAGTATCTTGGGTAAAGGCGGAGTCAAAATCTGCTGAAAAGCCTGAGTGGTCTCTAAAATCAAAAAATACAAAATCATCGTGGCTATCTTCACTATAATAGGCTCCAATCAGCCATTTTAACGAACCCCAGCTATTATCTGAGGTTAGTCTGACTTCCTGAGAAAACCCGTCAATCTGCACGTCACGAAAGTTATCACTAATTACAAAGGGGGATCCGTTGTCGCCGCCTTGCTCCCGTTCGAAATCCCGATAGCCGGTAACTGATGTAATCGTAAAGCGTTCCATCTCCCAGTTAAGTACCGCACTAAAGCCCCAGGATTCGGCATCAATTTCGTTACCCAAACTAAAACTGGCATCAACTGCGCGCGCGTCTCCGTCATTATCGGCAACCAATTCCAACTCTGGGGTCAGTGCGTTACGGTCATCGTCGCGCTCTTGTGCAAAGGAAGCGCATTGACTTTCGTCTCTAACCCCGGTTATTGCGAAGGAACAGAACCCGGATCCATCTTGCAATAGATTACCGGCATGCTCAAAGGCCAAGACTTCTGAGTCATCGGTACCGGCATCGAGGGTGAGCAACATATTAAAATCGGATGAGGGCTCCCAAAGGAGCGAACCACGCAGCGATTTGCGGTCTACATCGCCATTTTCCCTGCCCACACCTGGACCAGAATCAGGCCCAAGTCGCAAAGTCTGCCAACCGTCCTGCGAAACAATCATCGCGCCTATACGCCCCGACAATGTGTCTGTCAACGGACCACCGATAGCTCCTTCAAATTCTATTCTGTCATAATTGCCGAAATCCAGCCGCGAAGTGGCTGCTAACTCTCGGGTTGGCTTATTTGATATAAATTTAACAGCTCCGCCTGTCGTGTTGCGACCATAAAGCGTGCCCTGGGGCCCTTTGAGAACCTCAACCCGCTCGACATCGAAAATTTGAAAGCCTAGCATCACGTGGGAGGGCAGCGCGACCTCATCAAGATAAGGTGTAACCGATGGGTTTTGATTAGACTCGGGATCATTCATCCCAATACCGCGAAGCGTAAAAATCGGATCTGCTTCAGATATAGCACTGGCATTCATAACCAGGCCTGGGGTCACCCTCGCCAGGTCACGTGGCCGGTTGATGCCCAGATCGCGAATCGATTCAGCGGTAAACGCCGTAATGGAAACAGATACATCCTGGATACTTTGCGACCTCTTTTGAGCTGTCACTATTACCTCTTCGATACCTCCACGCTCTGCCGCTGTCACTACGTTGGGCATTATCGACAGTATGGATAGGCAACACAGTGATGCAACTTGACCACCGTAGACAGGACCACCAAAATTCCAATTTTTAATTTTTGTATCGTTCATTTGTATTTCGCCCCCATATTAGCTTTACGAATGTGTCCACTTCGCAGTAGACTTTCCAGACACATATAACCACATAAACATTCATTTGGTTATAATAGTAAAGCACTAATGTTTATCAAGAACAAGGAAAATATTTTAGCCGTATTGTTCCGTTCTTTCTGGCCCTTATTCTGCCAGCGGCAGGGCCGTACTCAACTTCATTTCACGCAGTGCGATATTGGATCTCACTTGAGATATCTGCGGCATCTAGCCCCACGGTGTTTGCGCACTCTCTCTTCCCGAAATAAGATACACAAAGATTTCACACCGGAATTTTGCTATATTTCACAACTTTCTAATCAGCACGCGCCGCAACCAAAGTTAGGGTTGTTCAGCTTCATAGAAATTACCATAAGCCTTTTCCAACGCGGAATTTTCAGCGTGGGACCAATGGCGGATTCAAGTCGCTAGTGCAATCGGTGGGTTGATCCCAAACTGATCCTGCCCACCAATGATGGACACCCTGTTAAGCGAGTAAACTACGCTACAGAGGTGAACCATGACAAGACAATCAGGAAAGAAAAACACATCCCGGAGACAGCATTCACCGGAGTTCAGGAAGGAAGCTTTGGCCTTGGCGGAGAAAATCGGCATACCGAAGGCTGCCAAGGAGCTTGGGCTTCATAACTCGCAGCTCTATGGGTGGCGATCGAAATCTCGAACAAAGCAAGATCAGAGCGATCTGGAGCAAAGCTTAGCTGCAGAAAATGCCCGCCTCAAACGCAAGCTGGCGGAGCAAGCTGAGGAACTCGCCATCGTAAAAAAGGCGGCCACATACTTCGCCAAGAGCCTGAAGTGAAGTATGTGTTTATGGACGAGCATCAGGGCACTTTTCGAGTTTCGGCAATGAGCCGGGTATTGCAGGTCTCTCGCAGCGGGTTTTATGCCTGGCGCAAACGTCGGGATAACCCCTCACCCCGACAGCAGCGCCGGAAACAGATCGACACGGCGGTCAAGACGGCATTTGATGCAGGCAAGGGCCGCTCTGGATCACCCAGGCTGGTTCTGGATCTGGCAGAAGCCGGACATCAGCATGATCGGAAGACCATTGCCGACAGTATGCGACGGCAGGGATTGCGGGCCAAAGCCGCGAAGAAATTCAAGGCAACGACAAATTCCAAGCACAACCTGCCAGTGGCACCTAACCTATTAAAGCAGGACTTTACGGCTACCGCTCCGAACCAGAAATACGTTGGCGACATCACGTATCTTTGGACTGATGAGGGTTGGCTGTATCTGGCCGTCATTATCGACCTGTACTCCCGCCTGGTGGTGGGTTGGTCGATGTCTGAACGCATGACAGCCCAATTGGTTTGTGATGCGCTGAAGATGGCTATGTGGCAACGTCACATGCCAACTGATGTCATTGTACATTCGGATCGGGGCAGCCAGTATTGCTCTGGAGCCTACCAGAAGCTGCTCAAAAAGCATGACTTGATTTGTAGTATGAGTGCGAAGGGCAACTGCTATGATTGCGCTGAAAGCTTCTTTCACTCGCTCAAGGTCGAAGCCATTCACGGCGAACGATTTTCAACACGGGAAATAATGCGACAAACAGTATTCGAGTATATCGAAGTGGATTACAATCGAACCCGCCGACACAGCTTCAATGGCTTTATCAGCCCAGAAGCATTTGAGGCACATAAAGTCGCTTAGCGTGGTGTCCACTGTTGGTGGGCAGGATCAGTTGAGTGGTGTGGCCGAGGGGAGTCCACCTGTCGCGGTGTCTTCAGTGCTCGTCACTGTGCTTTTTAGTCTGATCGACAATCCCGTTAACGCCTTGCTTACGGGGAATTTTCTGGGTTGTTTGTAAGCGCACTTAAATCGACCCTATTGATTTTGTCTGCGAGCCGCTAGACAGTAGATCGCTTTACCTCGCCGTTATTCTTCGATTTCCATGTTCCAGGGCAGTAATGCTTCAAGCTTCTCCACCGTATCTGCCGCCGCAATGTGCGCCAGCACATGCTGGAGGTAAGCATAAGGTTCCAGGCCGTTCGCCTTTGCCGATTCCACTAAACTATAACAGGTCGCACTGGCTCGGGCCCCGCAGGAGGTATCTGCGAATAGCCAGGCGCGCCGACCAACCGCAAAGGGCCTGATCGCATTCTCAGCCAGCGCATTGCTGATATTCAACTGGCCGTCCTCGCAATAGCCAATCAGGTACTCCCATTGGTTCAGTGTGTACGTTATGGCCTTGTGGGTCAGGCTATCTTTGGGCACCCGGCTGACGTTCTTCTCCAGCCATGGCTTCAGGTCCTCGAGAATCGGCACGCTGAGTGACTGCCTTGCCTGTTTTTTCTTGTCGTGCTCCAGATCCTTGATCGATTTCTCTATCGCATACAGCCTTCGTATTTTACTGAGTGCAACGTCAGCCTTGGTGGGTTGCCCCACTTTCTTTTTGGTGCTCCTGGTTTCCGCCGCCCGGCTGGCTTCAACGAACTTGCGCCGGGCATGGTCAAAGCATCCAATTCGGGTAATGCCCGCTATCCGGCACACCTTGCTGTAACCGGAATAGCCGTCGGCCTGCAACACACCACCAAAGCCATCCAGCAGGCGCTCCGCCACCGCGCCAGCACGTGAGGGGTCGTATTCGAACAGCACTGATTGTTTATCCGGCGGGCCGCCGCGTATCACCCACATCCATTTATCCGATTGGGCCGTTTTGCCCGTTTCCTTCAAGACTTGTATGCGCGTCTCATCCGCCTGCAGGTAATTCCCCTCAAGCTGAACCTCCCGGATCAAGTTGATCAAGGGCTGGAATACATCCTGAAGCCGTACAATCCAGTGGGCCATGTTGGAGCGGCTGATATCACCGCCGTAACGCTTGAGCATCCCCTCCAGGCGGTATAGCGGCAGTCCATCGGCGTATTTGGAGGCAATGATGTAGGCCAGCAATGCAGGACTGGCAAAGCATTTCCCCAGCGGATGAGCGGGGCGCTGTGCGGCGACAATGACATCTTCACCGTCAATATTGAATACCGCCTTCTCCTGCCAGTATTCCAACACCTTGACCTGGGCGGGAATAAACTCCAGCTCCTCCTTGACCTTGGTGAAGAAGGTTTTGGTGGCCCCATCCTTTTCCTCATCTGAAAGTGTGAGGTGTATCTGCACCCGTTGCAGCTTGTCGCTAAACCCGCGCTTTCTTTTCTTCTTTTGAGGCCGAACCCGGTCTTCTTCAGGCAGTTGCTCTTCGAGCTCACTCAGGGCGACTTCGATTTCAACCTCGTCGAACAAATCAGACTGAAACGCCAGTTTCTCACTACTGGCTCCGAATTTCTGTACCGTGGCCAGGCGCAAGTATTCTTCGAGCAGGACAATGCGTTTACCCTGTTCAAGGATGATGTGGTTTTTGTCGCCGAGGTGTTTCTGGTGAACCTCGTCTTTTTCTTCAAGAATCTGGTCTTTTACAGCGAGGGCTGCAAGCAGTTCCGAGACACCAAGCCCCTCGTAACCGCCTTGTTTTTGTTGCTTTTTTATCGCCGATTGCATGGCGTAATTATAACATTCATGGCGACAAAAAGCTTTAAAATACAGACTCATAATGCAGTTTTTTATGCCCGGTCATCAGCATGATGTCGTACCCGTCGAGCAGCCAATTGATCTGTTGTCCTGTCAGTGAAACAACTTCATCACCACGGCGAGGCCAGCGGAATTTCTCCTCGGCAAGGGCCTTGTAGTAGAGCACAAAGCCATTATCTTCCCAGTACAGGCACTTGATCTTGTTGCGCCGCCGGTTGGTGAAGGCGTACAGGCCGCCGTCGAAGGGATTGTGGCCCAGCTCTCGCTCAACGATGGCAGCCAGCCCTGCACTGGCTTTTCTAAAGTCTACTGGGTCCCGGTACAGGTAGATCCGCGACATGTCATCGGCCGGACGGAAATAGCGAGTAGTCACAGCTGCTCCAGTAGCTGGCGCACCACCGGCACGTTATCGGCACAGATACCTCGCACAATGAATCCGTTGGGCAGTGACAAGGTTAGCCCCCGATCGGCGTCAGGTCTGACACTCACTGCGGCAAAGCCACCTTGGTCTTGTTTTATAGAAGACACACGGATGGTATCGTCAAACTTCCGATGCCAGTACACAAAGCGATGGTAAGTCAGGTGATTGTGTTTGCAAAACCGGGTCTGGGACAAGCCCGACAGTTTCCAGGTTTGTATTTGCTGCTTCCAGTCAATACCTTGTGGCTGGGGCTGAGTGATATCGTTCATGATTTGCTCCTGTGTGGTTATCAGGAGAAAGTCTGGCGGGAACTCTTACAAAAAAATAGGTGCTGATTTAGGGGCGCTTACGGTTGTTTAACCTGGGCCATTTTGCTGGGCTTGAGCTTTCGCAACGCCGGGGCCAACTTCAAGGACAATCTCGCAACACTTGCCGAGGGCGTGAGCGATATTGTTCGCTATGTTATTCGGCTGGCACCCATCGGTATCTTTGGTCTGGTGTGCTTTACGGTAGCGACCATTGGCTTGGATGCGCTGAGCAGCTATGCCAGTCTAGCCGCGCTTCTGGTGGTTGCTATGTTGGTAATGGCTGTTGTTATCAACCCTTTGATTGTGTTCCTTGTTATCAAGCGAAATCCTTTCCCCATTGTTTTCCAGTGTCTTAAAGACTCTGGTATTACCGCTTTCTTCACCCGTAGTTCGGCGGCGAACATTCCGGTTAATTTGGCATTGGCCAAGCGGCTCGGTATTAGTGAGGAATTGTATTCAGTGACTATACCTATTGGGGCTACTGTCAATATGACGGGGGCGGCAATCACGATTACGATATTGTCCTTGGCCGCTGCGAATACGCTTGGAATAGAGGTTTCTCTGGGTACTTCTTTTGTCTTGTGCGCTATTGCTGCTCTGTCGGCATGTGGTGCTAGTGGTGTTCCTTCCGGGAGTCTTTTACTTGTACCCCTGGCGTGCTCTTTGTTTGGAATTTCCTACGACGTCGCGATGCAGGTGGTGGCAGTCGGTTTTATCATCAGCGTGATTCAGGATTCCGCTGAAACCGCCTTGAACTCCAGCACAGATGTCGTCTACACCTATGCAGTAGATCAGCTTGAATCTCTAGATTAGAGTCACTCGCTGCTTGTCTTCGGTTGACGCATAGTTTCTAACTGTTCACACAGTGTTTTTGCGCCCAGCAAAATTCGGGCTGTCGGTCTTTGAATGTGGTCGGGATGGACAAAGAACAATCCATTGTTTTTAACGGCATAAAGAGAAGGGTAGTGTTTCCAGTCATCCAGCCAATCGGGCCGAGCCTCGCCCATACCGCTGGCCACGATAGCGTTAGGATCTCTTTGTAATACTGACTCGAGCCCAATTTTGGGCGCGAGGGACACAGCATCCGCAAAAGCGTTATAACCCCCGCATAATGCCATGACACTGCTTACAATATGTTCGCCATTGAGCGTTTGCAGAGGAGTGTCCCAGACCTGGTAGAAAATACTGAGTGGTTTTTTTTTCGAGTAGTTGTCACGCAGTTGCGCAATCGCCTGATCGAGTCTAAGGGCTTCCGGTTCGCTGATCCCCTGTGTACCGGCCAACATTCCGATCGCTCGTATCGTATAGGGTATGTCCTGAATTTTTCGCGGATCGCTGATGAATATGGGTATCCCCAGTCTTTCGAGCGTAGCTAGAGCGCCCTGGCCGTTTCCCGAACCCCACATTAAAATGAGATCTGGCTGTAGCGCTACAATGGCTTCGAGGCTCCAGGATTGGTAATTGCCGACGGTCGTTATCTTCTTCGCGTTCTCTGGATAGTTGCTGTAACTGACGACCCCCACCAATTTGTCACCAGCACCAGCACTGTAGGCGTTTTCCACGATATGCGGTGCCAGGGCTACGATGCGTTTCGCGGGCGCTGAGAGTTGCACTTCGCGGCCTCGGAGGTCGACTACATTCACCTGGGCTTGGGCGTACGTCGCTGCAAGTACTAAGAAAAGTGCGGTTAGTCGAATCATGAACTGTTTGAACCCGAAATAGCGGCCTCAGAAAAAGTGGCCATGTCCCCGTGTAAAAGTAAGGCAGAGCGCACCACGGAAACGGCGACAGCGGCACCGCTTCCCTCACCTAAGCGCATATCTAGATTCAGTATCGGTCGCAGCAGCAATTCGTCTAGCAACAACTGGTGGGCCGGCTCGACAGATAGGTGCCCGGCCATCAGCCAGGATTGTACGCTTGGGTTTATTCTCACCGCCAATAGCGCAGCGACGGTGGAAATAAATCCGTCGAGGAGAATGGGGATACCACGCTGGGCGCTTCGAATATAGGCGCCACTCATTCCGGCAATTTCCAGTCCGCCTACACAGCGCAGTATTCCGATTGGTGATTCCAGTTGCTTGGCGTGTAACAACAAGGATTTTTCGATGACTTCCTGCTTGTGCAGCAATACCTTGTCATCGATGCCAGTCCCTCGACCCACCACCTGCGCTGGAGCTTTGTCCAGCAGCGCTGCGGTAATCGCCGATGCAGAGCTGGTATTTCCGATACCCATTTCCCCGGCGATAAAGAGATCACAGTTGAGATGGTCTACCAGTTCCGCACCCACCTTGATGGCGCGAAGTGTGTTTTTCTCAGACATTGCCTCTTCACGGGAAAAATCGAAGGTTCCCGGCGCGATGGCTATGTTGACCAGGTTTTCAGCAGGGGGAGTCGGTTTTAGTGTCCCCATATTGACTACGGCGAAGTCCGCTCCCTCGGATTTGCTCAGCACGCTAATCGCCGCTCCGCCACTGAGGAAGTTCGAAATCATCTGTGAGGTAACTTCCGGAGGGAACGCAGAGACACCCTGTGCGCAGACGCCGTGATCCCCGGCAAAGATCCGCACTCCCAGACGTTCTACTTTAGGCGTTTCTTTTTGTTGCCATCCCGCAAAGCGAACGGCGATCGATTCCAACTCACCCAGAGATCCCACCGGCTTGGTCAGTTCCTGTTGCCGTTGCAGCGCCAGCTCGGTACTGGCTGCACAGGGTAGGGGGCATGGGAGCGTTAACCAGTCCACGTTAATGTCCCGGGTCCTTTAAAGTCAGTGGTAAGCCAGCTATCACCGTTGTAACGTGGCTGCAGTGGCTGGCGATGTCCTGATGTAGCCAGCCGTTTTCGTCAACAAATTTCCTGGTCAGTTCTCCCAGAGGCACAACGCCGGAGCCGACTTCGTTGCCAACCAAAATAATGTCGGACTCTGATGCGGTTAATGCGTCAGTGAACTTTGCTTTTTCGACACTCCAGCAATCGTTTTCGAGGCAGTTGCTAAGCCAAAGTGTGAGGCAGTCGAGGACAATACAATATTCGCGACTCGAATATTTTTCCAGCTGCGCAGCGATAAGCAGCGGTTCTTCGATCAGCGTCCATTGCGGCCCACGCTGATTTTGATGTAAGGATATCCGCGCCGCCATCTCTTCGTCTTTTGCCTGCCCAGTGGCCAGGTAAATCAGTTTCTTTCCGCCGTCCTTGGCACACTGTTCCGCATGGCGACTCTTGCCGCTGCGTGCGCCCCCGGTGATGAGATGCTTCATAAGCTGATCACCAAGGGGCGTTGTGTCACTGGATGGGGCGTGACGCTGACTTCAACGTCGAATACTCGTTCGAAAATTTCCGGAGTCAAAACGGATTCTGGATGTCCGTGCGCGAGCTGAACACCATTGCGCAGGGCGGTAATTTTGTCGGTCATTACGGTTATCAGGTTAAAGTCGTGAGAAACAACAACAATCGCACAACCGCTGTCTGACAACTGTTTCAAAGATTTCAGTATCAGTTGTTGGTGCGCCAAATCCAAAGCGACAGTGGGTTCATCCAGCAACAACAATCTAGGCGTCCGATTTTCTTCGCGCCAAATCTGAGCGAAAACCCGCGCAATTTGCACTCTTTGTTTTTCGCCGCCGGATAGCTGAGTATAAATTCGTGTTTGCAAACGGGTGGTATCCGTCGCGGTCATTACCTCCTGAACGATTTGCCTGTCCGCCTTCAAACCACTGCTGTGTGGTGTTCTGCCCAGCATGATGACTTCTTCGACGGTGTAGGGGAAATTCAGCAAAGATAACTGGGGCAGGGTAGCTACCACTTGCGCTCGCGCACGTGGTTTCCAGTTTTCGATGGGTTCATCTAGCAGGAGCAGGCTACCTTCAGTTGGCCGAATGTCGCCTATTAGAGTGTGTAACAGGCTGGTTTTCCCAGCGCCGTTTGGGCCAATAATGCCGAGAGTCTCCCCCGCTTCGAGCTCCAGGTTAATATTCTGTAGCAGGGTGGTGCCCCAGGGCGCGGTACTCACCTGTTTTAGAGATAAAACGCTCATCATTGCATTCCGTAGTGATGTCGTTTGCGTAGCAAGGAGATAAAGAAGGGTACCCCTATCAGTGCAGTCACCACACCCACTGGTAGCTCGGTAGGTGCCAACACCAGCCTGGCGAGCGTGTCTGCCAACACCAGCAAGCAAGCGCCTGCCAGAGCGGAAGCCGGCAACAGGGTTTTGTGATCAGGGCCGGTTATCATTCGCACCATGTGCGGCACAATAAGCCCCACAAAAGCAATGGAACCTGCTAGTGCCACGGCGGTCCCTACACCGATGGCAACACAGACTATCAAGGCTAATTTGACTCTGTCGATATCAATGCCCAGGTGGCGTGCCTCTGACTCACCCAGCAACAGCGCGTTAAGTGCAGTGCTGAATTTGGGAAGAAAATACAGGACGAAGCCTCCGATAGTCACCGCTATAGCTAGCCGGGGATAGTTTGCGCCCTCTAGGCCTCCCATTCGCCATAAGCTGATTCGCCTGAGAGTTTCGTTGTCCGCATAAAACTCCAGGAGATTGCCGAGACTGCCAGCGAGTGCCGTAATAGCGATTCCTGCCAATAGCATTGTCGCCACCGAAGTGCCATTGGGTGAGGTAGCCAATCGATAGACAAGCAGCACCGATAACAAACCACCCGCAAAGGCACCTAGGGAAATTAACGATAAACCGCTTATTCCGGCGGCGACCGTTCCGCTAACAACAATCATGATGCTCGCCCCCAGCGATGCACCAGCAGTTACACCGATCAAGGACGGGTCGGCCAGAGGGTTGCGAAACAAACCTTGCATCGCCGCGCCACTGCTTGCAAGCACCGCCCCGACAATGGCCGCAAGTAGCACTCGAGGGAGTCTGATCTGTCCGACAATGACGGCGGCTTGCTGGTGATGCTCGCTCGTGAATGTTTGAAAGATTCCCTGTGCAACCTCAAGATAACTTAGGGCTACGGCGCCACTGCCTAGGCTAAATATAAGGACAAGGGGGAGGCACAGGAGTAAACCTGGGATAAACCAGCGCGCCCGGTTATCTCGACCAACCGAATTCAATCCGCGCACCATTGCGGGAATAGCGTCGCCATGTCGAGATGCTGCTCTAGGCAATCGGTCAATCGATCTATTTCCTGTTCGCGCAATTCGGCTCGGTCGATACCAGCAGGTTTTTCGAATCCGGCCCAACGCAGTAAATCTTGGGCGGCGTGTGGTTGGTCGAACAGTCCGTGCAAATAACTGCCGGCGATTTGCCCATCCGGAGAAATACAACCATCCAGGCGTTGATCCTCAAGTTCTATAAATGCTGTGGCGTTTTTTTCCAGCAGCGAATCGCCGCAGTGAATCTCGTAGCCAGAAACCCGAGTGCGGGATTCCAATAACTGGCCGGTCACCAGTCGAAGTTGTTTCTGCTTCGCAAGCGTTGTAGTGATGGGTAGCCAACCCAAGGCGTTGCTGGTTCCCGAAGGGCCCTCGATGCCATCGGGATCGGAAATCGTCTTGCCCAACATCTGATACCCGCCACAGATCCCCAACACTTTTCCACCGTAGCGCAAATGTCGCTCGATGGCTTTGTCCCAGGCATTTTCAGTGATCCAGGAAAGGTCGGCGCGTACATTTTTGCTGCCCGGAAGAATGATTAGGTCGGCCGGTGGTATTTCCTGGCCCGGCCCAACAAACTGCAAGTTCACCTGAGGGTGGGTACGCAGAGGATCAAAATCCGTATGGTTGGAAATTCTAGGCAGCACCGGCACGATGACGTTTAGAACCACTTCTTCAGTGGCTGGCTGAGCAACGTCAATGGCGTCTTCTGCATCTAGCTGCAGGTTCATGAGATAGGGTAGAACGCCCAGAACAGGCTTACCGGTTCGTTTCTCCAGCCATTCGAGTCCGGGCTCCAATAACGCAATATCGCCACGAAAGCGATTGATGACGAAACCGATGACCCGGTTTTGCTCACTGGGAGAAAGCAGGTCCAGGGTGCCAGTCAAATGGGCAAACACACCGCCGCGATCGATATCGGCGACGATAATAACCGGTACATCCGCCTCTTCGGCGAAACCCATGTTGGCGATGTCACGGTCTCGCAGATTGATTTCCGCTGGGCTGCCCGCACCCTCTACGATAATGGCCTCATACTGTTGCGCAAGCCGCGACCATGATTCCAGAACGGCTTTCATCGCGGTGGTTTTGTAATGATGATAATCCGTGGCCTCCATGTCAAACCTGGCTTGGCCGTGAATAACGATTTGCGCTTTGGTGTCGGAGGCAGGTTTTAGCAGTACCGGATTCATGTCCGTGTGCGCCGCAGTATTTGCGGCCATGGCCTGGAGAGCTTGAGCTCGCCCAATCTCGCCGCCATCAGTTGTAACAGCGCTATTGAGCGCCATATTTTGAGGCTTGAAGGGCGCGACTTTTACGCCCTTGCGGCTTAGCGCACGACACAGTCCAGTAACCAGAACAGTCTTGCCGGCGTCGGAGGTGGTTCCCTGAACCATCAGGGCATAGGGCTTTGGGCCTTTAGAAGTCGACACCTTCGCGCGCCTTTATTCCCGCTTTGAAAGCGTGTTTGATTTCTTTGACCTCGGACACTGTGTCCATGATTTCCCGTAGGGCTGAACCGCCGCCGCGACCGGTAACAACCACACTTTGTTCGGTGGGTCTTGAAGCCAATGCGTTAACGAGTTCCGCTTCTGGCAGATAGTCATAGGCAATCATGTAGGTCATCTCGTCCAATACGACCAGATCGTAGCTGGGATCTTCCAGCATCGGCTTTGCCACCGCCCAGGTTTTTTCGGCCGCAGCGATATCGGCGCTTCTATCTTGGGTGTCCCAGGTGAAGCCGGTGCCCATCTGATAAAGCTCAACCTGCGGGCAGTGATCCCGCAGATAAATTTCCTCGCCCGATAACTGCACGCCCTTTATGAATTGAACAACGCCGACTTTGTGACCATAGCCTAGGGCTCTCATCACCATGCCGAAGGCAGAGCTGGATTTCCCCTTGCCATTACCGGTCAACAAAATGGCAACGCCTCGCTCTGTATCAGCCGCTTCTATATTTGCATCCACGTTGGATTTTTGCTTTTCCATGGATGCTTTGTGTTTGGCATTTTTACGATCGCTATCGTCTTGTGTATTGTTGCTCATTGGGCTTCTCCTTTCAGAAGGTATATCTTACGCCAGCATACGCAGCGGCGCTGCTGGTGTTGTACTCGGGGACTTCAGAGTATTCTTTATCGAAAAGGTTCTCCATTCGCGCGTAGATTTGCAGTCCGGGTAGGACTTCATAGCTGGCGTTCACATCTACGACGGTATAGTCGTCGAGATCGCTTCGCTGCCCTCGGATGGAGTTTTCACTATCGTAAGAACCTCTGGCATTCAGTCCCAGTACTAGCTTGTTGTTCAGACCTCTCCAATTCACTCCAAGGTTGGCAAGTTGTTTGGGTCGCCGTATTCGATGCTCACCGTCGGAATCTTCTGTATCGTTATATGTGTAGTTTGCAGTAACGGTCAAAGACTCACTCAGGAGAAATTCTCCGATAAGTTCAACTCCCTTTGATTTCGTGTCCCCATCACTCTGCAGATATCCGGAAAAAGCGACCAGGTCAAAGAATATTTCATCTTCGACTTCCTGGTTAAAATAAACCACTTCTAAATAGCTGCCCGAATCCAGAGCCCAGCTTAGTCCTATGTCGAACCCCTGTGTGGTCTCCTCTTTCAAGTTGATATCGGATGCGGGGGGGGAGGCAAAAAAACCGCCATTGTAGGAGATCTCATACAGGCTAGGTGCTCTAAACCCTGTACCGTAGGTGCTTCGTAGTTTCAACTCGCCAACTGCAACATCAAATAAATATGCGCCGCTTACCCGATAGGAAGTATGCGTCCCGAAATCGTCGTTGTCGTCGTAACGTGCACCAGCGGTTACAAATAGCCGGTTATTGAAGCGGCCTTGGTACTCCGCGTAGTAGCCTTCTTGGTCGCGATCAGTATCGAAGGTTCCATCGTCTATTGACGTGTTCTCCAGTTCCCAACCGTACACCAGGCGGAAGGCTTCGCCAGAGGAGTAAGAACCCAGGTAATTCCAGCTCTCCAGTTCACCATCGGCGAAAAAACTGAGTGAGTCCTGAGAGAAGAACTCGCGTTCAGTTTTGTTTCCGTCGTAGGACAGCTGATGGGTAAACGAATCCAGGTCCAGATCTGCCACCGCCCGCCATGCGGATTGATCGTAATCATCGCTGCACCCATTGGTGGGGGAGAAGGTATCCACGGTAAAGCAATCATCAAACTGATCTTCCCCGCTCACATCCCGAGCCACCAGTTGGATGCGTAAGGCATCGTTGATATTCCAGCCCAACCGTCCATGAACCGTAGTGTTCTCGTAGCCGTCGCTGTCTTTTGGAGAGGTATCTGCGATCAGGGCGTTAAATCCGTCGGTTTCGAAATCGGCCGCGCTCAGGAAAAAATCCACTGACTCATTGCCACCTCCGAGCTGGGCCACGAGCTGCTGCGTACCGTAGCGGCCGGCTTCGGCACTCACGGTACCGTTCAAGCCTGATTGCGTTGTTTGTGTGGATATATTGACGACACCACCCGCGTCTGCACCGAACATCAGCCCTTGAGGACCGCGTAAAATTTCTACACGCTCAATACCACTGCTCAACAGTTGCTCGAATTTTGGGCCACTTTGTGTGCCGGCAACATCGGAAACATCAATGCCGTCAATCAACACCAGGGTACGATAACCTTCCTCACCACGAATGCGCAGCGAGGTGGTTTTGCCCGCGCCTCCCGTATTGCTCACGCCAATGGCAGGTTGGCTGCGCAAAATATCGACCAGTGAATTGAAACCGCGCTGTTCTATTTCTTGACCGGTTACAACAGAAACAGACGTGCCGGCCTCTCTCAGTGGCATTTCCACGCGGGAGGAGATAACGATAATTTCTTCAAGTTTGTTATCGGCATAAACAGCAACGCTGTTTGAGCAGGCAAGAGCCAGCGCCGAAAGTGGAAGTAAGCTTTTCATGATTGTTCCTCAATTGCCTTAATAGTGGCGACTGAGGGAGGGGATTCAGGAAACAAAATACCGGAGTATCGGGCCACCTATAATGAAGCCCTCCGCTCCATCGTTGAATGTAAACAGGCAGGTGTCGGGCTCACAGCAGATGCTGTATACCGTTGCGGGGGCAGCGGTGGATGTTACCGATAGGCAATACCACACTTCCCATTTAACCCACCCAGCAATCCAAAAGATCGCGGCGGGCACCTGTTACAGGGGCGCACTCTAGGGTTAGCTGCTCCAAAAGTCAAACTAAAGAAATGGGAGCGCCGTGGCAAAAATCGAGATCGAAGAGGGACTCCGCAGAGCGGTTCTGGAGCTTACCCGCTAGAGCTCGAAGTGAGCCGGCGTGGGCGATGACGAGTGTGGACATTTGCGGGAGGTCGAGAATTTCTTGGTAAAATTCGCTGACGCGCGCATGCAGCGCAAGCACGCTCTCCCCCCTAGGAGGGGACGTGTTTAGCCAATCACAACCCCATGTCTGCATGCGCTCGGGATCCTGAGCGTAGATATCTTCCCAGGATTTCCCCTCCCAAGCACCGAAATTGACTTCTCGCAGCCTTGGGTCGGAAATGACATTGACGTTCATTTGCCGGGCAAGTATCTGCGCGGTTTGCGCGGTGCGGCTAAGGTCACTACAAAATATACGTTCTGGATAGGGAGTGGGCCAGTTTTTCGCCAGCACATCAATTGCGTCTTTGCCGGCTTCGGTTAGTGAAATGTCAAGCTGGCCAAAGCAACAGCCCTCAGGTATGTCCGCGTAGCCGTGACGAAGTAAGGTCAGTGAAAACGTCCTGGACATCATCTAGCGGCTGAGTATCCCTGCAAAAACCAAATACGTTGTTACTTCAACCAACTGGTTGGCGGCACCAAGGCTATCTCCCGTGATACCTCCTATTTTGTGACGGAAGAATAGGCCGCTGATGAGAGTAAAAATTACTGCGCTCGCCAAAGTGGCTATTGTGAATTCGCAAGCGAAAAACAGGACTATCAGAAATGCCCCCAGGCTGGCGGTGAGCAATCTCCATCGGGTGACTGCGCCGATAAAAGGGTTTCCTGATCCGCCACCAACATAACTACACAAACGGAGTAACGGTAGAGTGGACCATCGGCCAAGTACATGGGCCAGAATCAATGCAGAGGGTATTGTATGCTCGGGTAGGGCAGCCAGCGCGGTGAACTTTAACAGGACCACCAAAATGAGTGCCAGCCCACCATAAGTACCGATGCTACTGTCTTTCATGATGCGCAGCTTGTCATCAACAGTCCAGCCGCCACCGATGCCGTCCGCCGAATCTGCCAGGCCATCCTCATGAAAGGCGCCCGTGCAGATAATGGTAGCGAGCATGGCGAGTACAATTGCCACCGAAGTCGGCCAAATCAGATGGGTCATTTCGAATACCCCCGCGCCGATCAGCCCAATGAGTAATCCGACCACTGGGAAGTAGCTTACAGATTTTCTTTGCAGCCCGGTGTTATAGGCAAAAGCGGGTATTGGAATCCGAGTCAGGAAGGTAACGGCATGGGCCAATGCCATGATTTCAGCCTTCAAAGGGTTGCCTTCGAATTCTTTATCGCTGTCCAATGGATTGTTAGGGTCGGTCATCCTCGCTTCCTGAGTCGGGTGTACATCCAGAAAACTACTGACTGCAATCTGTGATTGCGCGTAAAATTCCGGTTCGAAAACAGCATAGCAGTAGAGTATGTCTCAGGTGAAGATCACCCCGGAAATGGAATCGAAGGTTGAAGTCTTGCTGGGCAGAGCGCCTCGAGGGCTGCAAGAGGTGTCTGTGCTTAGCCCGCAGGGCGGTCCCATGGTGATTCGAGTTGCCTCACTGGTCGATGGCAAACCCTTCCCGACGATGTTCTGGTTGATCGATAAAGAGCTATGCTATCGGATAGACCGCGAAGAGGCGGGCGGGTTGATACAGCAGATGCAATTACAGGTCGATGCAGACCCTGCATTGCAAAGTGCGATGGTTGCAGATCATGCCGCACACGTACAACTGCGTAATAGCCATATTTCCGAGGCGATGAAAGCTGAACTCAATGCGCTGAATTTTTATGAGGTGTTGCAGTCCCGAGGCATCGGCGGCATCGAAGACCCAGCGCGAATTCGCTGTTTGCACACCTGGTATGCGGCTCATCTTGTTATCGTAAACACCATTGGGACACTATTGGATGATCACTGGAGGGCCTCCTTGGGTTGACAATAACAAAAAAGTAGTTAAGACTAGTATAATGATTTTTGAAGGAATGGGGATGATGTTTCGAACAATTGCTCTGCTAATACCCGTGGTTGTGGCCAGCTTGCTTGGGGGCTGTGCTAAGGAGCAATCATCCGCAGCAGTGGCGACAGAATCAGCCAGCCGGGAACTGCGCCCGGCAGATACGCAAACCGCAAAGATTTATGACCGCAGTTGTCGAAATTGCCACACCATCGCGGCGACGGGCGCTCCCCTCACTGGAGATTCCAAGGAGTGGTCAGTGCGTATGGAAAAAGGGTTGTCTACCCTGGTTGATAATGTCGTGAATGGCGTTGGCGGCATGCCTCCTTTTGGGATGTGCATGGATTGCAACGTGGAAGAGTTTGAGGCACTAATCGTTTTTATGGCCCAGATAGAAACCGAGAACAACGACAATGGTTAACCGACGCAATGTGTTGCAGTTGTTAATCTCTGCCGCGATAGCCGGTGGCGGGCTTGCACCGGCAACGCTCGCCGGCAGTGCAGAGCGCTCACCGCGTAGATTGCCCTGGCGCAATTGGTCGGGCTCCCAGGAGTGCTTACCCTTAGCGAGAGTGGCTCCGACCACTGTATCTGAGTTACAGGAGATCATCGCTAGCGCATCGGGCACGATCCGCCCGGTGGGAGCAGGACATTCCTTTACCCCGTTGGTACCTACCGACGGAACCATCGTTTCTTTGTCTCGGATGAGCGGCCTGCTGAGCCATAACTCCGAACTCAAGCAAGCCACTGTTTTTGCCGGCAGTCGATTGGGTGATTTAGGGGCTCCCCTGGAGGAAGTGGGGCAGGCGTTAATCAATATGCCCGATATCGATCAGCAGGCCCTCGCGGGGTGCCTGGCTACGGCAACGCATGGTACGGGAGCCGATATCGGGTGCATGTCGACCTTTGTCAAAACACTGCAGATTATTAATGCCAAAGGCGATGTGTTCGAGTGTAGTGAAACGCTCAATCAAGAAGTTTTCCAGGCGGCGCGAGTCTCCCTGGGTACTCTGGGGGTTATCACCCAGGTGACGCTGCAGAATGTAGAGCCCTACCGTTTGCGACGAGAGTCTGTGTGGCGCGGATTCGACGAGTTGCTGGAAACAGCGGATCAGATGGCGGCTGCGCACCGCAATTTTGAATTTTTCTACATCCCTTTCACAGGCATGGGATTTTCGGATGTCCAAGATCTCACTGACGAACCCATTGGAAGCACCGAGAAACTTGACGGCAACGATGCCGTAAACGATCTCAAGACAGTTAGGGATTGGTTGGAGTCCTGGCCGCGATTGCGCGAACTGGTATTGGGCGGCTATCTAAAAGGTCTTGAAGGTGAGGTATCGGTAGAGAGTTCCTGGAAAAATTATGCCAATGAACGCAATGTTAGATTTAACGAGATGGAATATCACTTACCA
The DNA here is from genome assembly GCA_965262875.1 of Halioglobus sp. Classification (GTDB taxonomy): domain Bacteria; phylum Pseudomonadota; class Gammaproteobacteria; order Pseudomonadales; family Halieaceae; genus JBALVT01. The sequence goes on along the minus strand of OZ253569.1, from coordinate 161,073 downwards.
CGGGAGCACGGCCTTGCGGCGTTACGGGAAATTCGCGCCGCGCTGGAGTCACAGCATCACGAGGTGTTTTTCCCCATCGAAGTACGGTATGTCAAAGGTGACGATATTTGGCTGAGTCCATTTTATCAGCGCGATACCTGTTCTATTGCGGTGCACCGATACTTTGATGAAGATTTCCAGCCTTACTTCAAAACGATAGAACCTATTTTCAGGAAGTATCAAGGACGCCCTCACTGGGGTAAATTGAATACGCTTACAGCGAAAGACCTTCGCGAGCTCTATCCCCGATGGGATGACTTCGTCAATGTCCGCCGCGAGCTGGATCCGCAAGGGCGCTTTCTAAACCCGTACTTGCGCTCACTTTTTGCATAACAGGAGTCGCACATGAAACGTCGCTCTTTGTTGCTCGGCGGTTTGGCTGGTGCCACGGGTCTGGGTTTGGTGTTGCGTCCAGCCGAACGGGGAGGGGATCACTCTCCTTACTTCAGCGCGGCAAGTGCAGCGCTGGATAAGATCGGGCAGGCCAAGCCGACCCTTGTAGTAGATCGCTCAGCAATGCGGGAAAACTTACAGACACTGTCCAGCCATATTGCAGGTCGCTTCGACTATCGTATTGTCGCGAAGTCTCTACCCTCGCTGCCGTTGTTGTCGGCAGTCATGGAGGCATCAGGCAGCAATCGATTGATGTTGTTTCATCAGCCTTTTATCAATCAGGTAGCGGTGGAGTTTCCAGCTACGGATATTCTACTGGGTAAACCCATGCCGGTTGCCGCTGCTGCGAACTTTTATAAACAGTATTCTCCCGGGGAATTTGACAGCGCAAGACAGCTGCGCTGGCTTCTGGATACTCCAGAACGGGCCAGTCAATACGATGGACTCGCCGCTGAAATATCACAGGATATGTTGGTGTGCATAGAGTTGGATGTGGGCCTGCATCGCGGAGGTGTGCACAGCGATGAGCAGCTTATCGAGATGCTCGATCTGATTACACGCTCCGTGCATTTGAAGTTTTGCGGCTTCATGGGTTACGAGCCGCACATAGTAAAGGTGCCCGGCGACCCCGTTGAGTATCGCGACAAAGCAATGAGTGTCTACAGCCACTTTGTCGATCTAGCGAAGCAACATCTGGGTGACGAGTGGCCCGAGGATGTTCTTTTAAACGCCGGCGGTAGCCCCACCTATCAACTGTATAACGAAGGGGACTTTCCCTTTAATGAATTGTCGGCCGGCTCCTGCCTGGTTAAGCCCAGTGACTTCGATTTGCCCTCCCTGGCAGATCATCGACCGGCTTCCTATATCGCCACCCCTGTCTTGAAAAGCCTCGACACGCTGGAAATTCCTGGTATAAATCTTGGACCGATCCAATCCGCCTGGGACCCCAATCGGAAACGGGCATTTTTTACCTATGGTGGTTATTGGAAGGCGAACCCCGAATCCCCTCCGGGGCTGTCGTACAATCCTCTTTTCGGCCGTTCAACAAATCAGGATATGTTCAACGGCTCCGAAAAAGTGAATTTAAAGGCTGATGATTGGGTGTTCTTAAGGCCAACACAAAGTGAATTCGTGTTTTTGCAATTTGGCGACATTTTGGTTTACGAAGACGGAGCGGTAGTCGATCGTTGGCCTGTTTTCTCCGAAGAAACAGCCTGAATCCCCTAGCTAGTCCCTATCCATAAACTTTCAATCCATTGAAATATAAGGAATATTTTTCGCAAGGTATTAAAAAATCCTCTTGAATTTGTTAAGTTAAAGGTGCGAACAAAAACAAAAAAACCAAGAGGATTCCGCATGCGAGAGACCCGCATTGCTCAGGCAAGTATATTTGAAAACTACTCAAAACACGAATTTGGGACCCAACTTCGGGCGCTATCAAACCGACTGGATCAACATCCAGAAATACTACTTCTGGTCGCCGACGATCTCATTGATGCATCGCTATCCAAGGTAGGTCGATCGGGTTTAACAGTTGAAACCATTTTTCGATGCATGCTCTTGAAGCAACTGTTGCGCGTCAGCTACGAGCAATTGGCATTTAATTTGTCGGACTCAATGACCTACCGTACTTTTGCCCGGCTGCCTGCCACAACAATGCCCAGTCGATCTGGGCTACAGTCAACTATACGGAGTATCAGGCCAGAAACGCTGGAAAAAGTGCATGAGACCCTCTCTGTCAGTTGGCTTAAAGCAGGCATACTATCGATGGAAAAATTACGCATCGATAGCACGGTTGTCGCCAGTAATATTGCGCCACCCAGTGACAGTCAACTCCTGAATGATGGTGTTCGAGTGCTCAGCCGCCTGTTGATGAAAAGCAAAAATATCACAGGGGTAAAAATTCGCTTTACGGACCAGCGCAAAGCCTCGAAGTCGCTGGCATTTCAGATTTTTAATGCGAAAAAAGCTGGAAAAAAAACACTTTATCCAAAGTTGTTGCAGATTCCAGGAATTGTCCTGAAGCAAGTTAAGCGGGGATTGGAAGCCGTAGAAGTGGGTGCCTGTGACTCTGATAAAAAGAAGCAATGGGTAAGTCAGGTAGAGCAGTACAGGGATTTAGCACTGAGGGTCATCAATCAAACAGAGCGCCGCGTCATCCAGGGGCAGAGCGTCCATTCCTCAAAAAAAATCGTGAGCTTATTCGAGTCACACACCGATATTATCGTCAAAGGATTTCGTGACGTTCAATATGGCCATAAGATAAATCTGAGCAGTGAGAGAAGCGGATTCATCACGTACCTGTGCATTGAAAAAGGGAACCCGGCGGACTCCAGCTTGTTCATGCCGGCGCTGGATTTTCACCAGTCGAAGCTGCACCGTCTACCGCACTCGGTGGTGGCTGACGGTGGCTATGCCAGCCAGGAGAATGTGGCAAAAGGAAGGGGGCTGGGTGTTAAGCGTGTGGCCTTTCATAAGCCGGTAGCATTGTGGGCCGGAACGTAAAGACTAAAACGGGATGGTTTTTTAGAAAAACATCCATTTATGGATAGGCACTAGTGTAGTGTATTAAACTGACTGATGATTTGAGAGTGCATGCCTTGCGCGCCCCACTTTCCCCAAAATCTCTTCTGCGGACTTTGTCCAGGCAAATGGCTTTTTATCTTCATTGTGCCTCTCAATAAAATCCATGATGGTCTCTTCCAGCTCTTGTACCGATGTGAATACACCACGGCGCAGTTGCCTTTCTGTCAACAAACCAAAAAATCTCTCCACCAGATTTAGCCACGAAGAACTGGTTGGAATAAAGTGTAAGTGAACCCTTTTATTACGCTTAATCCAGTTCTTCACTTTTTCGTGTTTGTGCGTCGCGTAGTTATCAACGATAAGGTGAAGGTCTAACTCCTTGGGTGTTTGTTTTTCCACAGTCTTCAGAAACGCCAAAAATTCCTGGTGCCGGTGACGCTTTTTGCACTCACCGATAACATCACCAGTCAGGGTGTTCAGTGCCGCAAACAAGGTGCTTGTACCATGACGCTTATAGTCGTGAGTCATGGTTCCGCCGCGCCCGGGCTTCATCGGCAATCCCGGCTGCGTTCTGTCCAGCGCTTGAATGGAACTCTTTTCGTCAACACAGAAAACAACTGCATTCTCTGGCGGCGATAAATACAAGCCAACAACATCGCGTAGCTTTTCTTCAAAGGCAGGATCGTTGCTCACCTTGAACTGAGCAACCAGGTGTGGCTTCAGACCAACTTCTCGCCACACTCTATTTATAAAGGAGTGATTAATGCCCAGCACTTTTGCCAAACCCCGGGTTGTCCAGTGGGTGCCATCCTTGGGTTTTTCCTGCGTGGTTATCTTGATGACTTTCGACCGCAGCTTTGCCTGGTCCGCAGAATTCTTGCCGCCGTGATTAGCCCCTCTTGGCAAATCTTTTTCTATTCCCCGAAACCCTCTCTCAAAAAAACGATTGCGCCATCGGCCTACCTTGTTGACATCAATTTCCAGCTCTTCAGCAATTTTGTAGTTGGGAACATTTTTTGCAGCGAGCAAAATAATCCTTGAGCGCTCTACCAATCGAACCGGTGTCGTTTTGCTTCTAACATTTTTTTCCAACTGCTTTTTCTCTTGCGCTGTTAAAGTTATATTTATTTGGGCGGGCATTAGCTTCACACGGGTAGTGAATGAAGTAATCATTATATCATTAATCCGTTTAATACACTACACTAGCTAAGCTTGTCATTTACCCACCTTCGAACCTCATTTCGAAGGCAAATCCAAATCGAACTTTCTATGGGTCCAAATTATCTGTCTGAAATGATATATTAGCCGGCTAGATTAGCTTTTATATATTACGCGGTATCACCGCCAACACTCAGGCACTAAAGATGACAGCGAACACCGATGATCTTCGGATTCAGAAGACCACTGAACTTATATCACCCGAGCAATTGGTTGCCGACCTGGGAGTCAGCGATGCGGGTGCAAAGACGGTAGCGAATGCGCGCCATGCAATTCACAATATCCTGAGCGGGGAGGACGATCGGCTCTTGGCGATCGTCGGTCCATGCTCAATCCACGACCCCGCAGCGGCTCGAGAATATGCGGCCAGGCTTAAAGCGGTAGCGGATGCCCTCAGCGAAGATATCTTTGTGGTAATGCGTGTGTATTTTGAAAAGCCGCGTACTACTGTAGGTTGGAAGGGACTTATCAATGATCCCGATCTCAATAATACGTTCCAAATTGGCAAGGGCTTGCATTTGGCACGGCATCTTCTGTCCGATCTCGCGGATATGGGAATGCCCACCGGTACCGAATATCTGGATTTGATCAGCCCACAGTACTATGCCGATCTGATTTCCTGGGGCGCTATAGGCGCCCGCACAACCGAAAGCCAGACGCATCGTGAACTCTCATCTGGTCTTTCGTGTCCGGTGGGTTTCAAGAATGCGACGGACGGCGATATTCAGGTGGCTATCGATGCGATAAAATCCGCCTCCCAGCCGCACAACTTTTTGTCCGTCACCAAGCAGGGGCGTTCTGCAATTTTTCAAACGATGGGTAATGAGGACTGCCACATTATTTTGCGCGGTGGTAAACATCCCAATTACGATATGTTTTCGGTGGACGACGCCAATGGCCTGTTGGTCAAGGCGGGTTTGGCCTCGCGCATTATGATAGATGCCAGCCACGCCAACAGCCGAAAAATTCCGGCGCGTCAGGTTGATGTTACCCGTGACATTGCCAATCAAATAGGGAGGGGAAGCCGCAGTATTTTCGGGCTGATGATTGAAAGCAATCTGGTGGAAGGGCGCCAGGATGTAGTCGATGGTCAATCCCTGACCTACGGCCAGAGTATTACCGACGCCTGCATGAGCTGGGATGACACCGAGACATTAATGCACGAACTGGCCGCGGCCGTTCGTCAGCGACGGGGTGTGTAGTCGTGAATTATTAAAGGGCGACCCAAAGATCGCCCTATTACTATCCGTTGTAAACTGACCTTGCTAGTAATCGCCGATGCGATACTTCAAGGTCACGCCGTAGGTACGATCAATGCCGGCAGTCACGCGGTAGCCTTCAACCGGTAATGCTGCAAGAGCATTGTTGTCCCGGTTGCGTGAGGCGCTGCTCAGGTACTCTGTATTTGTCAGGTTCTTGCCCCACAAGGTGACGTCCCAGTTGCCCGATTCGCTGGAAAAGCCGAGGCTCGCATTGAAGACAGTGTAGCTGCCATCCGCGAGTTCGGGATCACCGTCGGGGAAGAATAAGCGGTCGTCCTTGAAGGTGACTTCACCGCGCACAAACCAGTTGATGCCATTGTTGAATGAGTCGTTCCAGGTTGCATTCAGGTTGCCGCTCCAGGGCGCAGTGTAGTTCAGACGTTTGCCGCCCAGGTCCTGAACCTCGTTGCCCGCTGCGTTGGGAGAACAGGCCTCGCGCTGGTACTGCGGGCGCAGACAGCCCGCATTGTCATACTCACCCCAGCGGGAGTCGATGTAGGCGAAGTTGCCATCCAGCAGCAAGTGCTCGCTGGCGAGCCACTGAAAGTCGCCCTCGATACCCTGGACTTGTACCGCCGCTGCGTTTTGAACTGAGTTTCCAATCCCCACGTCATCCTGTATTTCTACCTGATAGTCTTCGTACTCCTGGTAAAATATAGCGCTGTTGAACACCAGAGTGTTTTCCAGGAAGCGACCTTTGAGGCCGATCTCGAAATTATCGGCAATTTCTGATTCGAATGGCTCCGGACAATCGGGGCCTTCTATGCCCCCCCGACGACTGTCTTTACAGACGTTGTGGCCGCCGGCTTTGAAACCACGATCCCAGCCGGCGTACATGGACATTTCCTCAGTCAACCAATACGTGACTTTGATAGTGCCGGTGACTTCGCTCCAGTCATCCTTTTGTTCTGGGATGTTGTCCGCCCAGGGGGTAGGGCTTACCAGGAAAGAGGACAATGGGGCGAAAATGCCAACCCCTAGAGTCTGCCCCTTGGTGGCGGTCTTCTCGACTTCGGAATAGCGGATACCGAAGGTGAGATCCAGTCCCTCGTTGATGGAATAAATATTGTGGGTGAAAATCGCCCATTCTTCGGTGTCATCGATAATGGTGGAAATACCCGGTGCATACTGCGGGGCGCCGCCCAGGATCCCAAACGTCTGATTGAAGCTCACGATACAGGTCAAGTCTGTTTCGGCGTAGAACGCGCCGAAGATGCTCGACCATTGTTCGCCGGCATAGGTGAGGCGCAATTCCTGGGTAAAGGACTCCGTTTGGGCAAGCTGGAGGAAGTCACTAAGGGGATAGGGACCCAGGGTGCCAGCGCTGGCGGCATTGAAGCCTGGCTGCGGATTGACGATACCTGCGTTGGCCGGGTGGTCAAAGCTGGAGCCTATGCCCGAGGCGCCTTCTGTCACCAACTGGTAGTCCTGGTCACCGGTAACCGAGGTGAAAGTCCATTCGTCGTTTATCGCGTAGTCCAGGTGGAGGCTTAATATCTCGGTGTCGGTATTGCGTTCAGATGCGCCAACATTGTTGACTGTGTAGTCATAGGGGTCAAAGGGAGTCAGTTGTGTGTCTTCGGGGGGAATTCCCTCGACTTCCGCTTCCCACACCGCCCAGAGATCACCGAACTGCTGCATGACTGAAGGGCTGCCTATTACCTTCGTCTCGTGATCTTCGTAACCCAATACAGCCGAGAAATTGTCCGTCTCGAAAAGAAAGCGCAGGCGGTAGCCATCGGCATCGACGTCGGGGCCGTCAGTCCTGTAGCCGAGATTTTTCACCTGGCCCTCAGTCTCGTTGTGATAGGTGCTGCCGCGAAGGGCAAAATTGTCGCCCAGGGGCAGGTTGCCTCCTAGACGATACTCAATGCGATCGTAGTTGCCGAAGTTCCCTTCAATGTAGCCTTCTGCGGCCTCGGTGTCGGGCTGTTTGGTATACAGCGAGATGGCCCCCGCCGATACTTCCTTACCAAACAGCGTGGCTTGCGGGCCCTTCAATATCTCAATACGCGCAATGTCAGCCATATTGTTATAGGCCGCCTCCGTGGAGCCTAAGGGTATATCGTCGAGGAAAATGCCGACGGCGGGGCGGATAGAGGGTGCGAAGGCGTTATTACCCACGCCGCGGATCTTGATTATGCTGCCGAAACCGTCGCCGCTGGGGGTGATTTCCATACCTGAAGCGATCTGGCTCAGATCGTCGAAGTTCCGTGTCTGGGATTTTTCCAGCATGTCCTCGCTGAAGGCGGCAACAGAACTCGGCACGTCTTGCACCGATTGTTCTCGTTTTTGCGCCGTAACCAGAACTTCTTCCAACTGCGCATAGGCGGTTGTGGTTGAAGCCACGGCTACCGCGACTGCGATTGCAGTTTTCGAAATGAGTGTTTGAGCGGGCTTGGTCGCTTTCATAGTGGTTGTCGCCTTTTCTAAATTAGTCTTAATAGGCCGATCTTTTTGAGATCAACCCTATGTGGTGTGTTTTTTTGTTCTTATTGCTTCCCGAATTCCATTCAAATTTGGAGCGCGAATCCGTACTACGTGACCTTAACTCACAGTAGATTCCAGGCAGGGTTCAAAACATGACGAAAACGGTCAATATGTCGCGTCATTAGGCCTTGTTGCCAGTTCAGTATAGCTCCTTGAACTGTCGGCGCGTGGGTTTTCTCCCGTTTGGCGAGACCGAGGAATCGCCGATCTCAAACAACTGTGATAAGTTGGCGCAAATTCACATCAGAGCGACACCGTGGAACCCAGAGAAGAGCTTGTAATACGCTATCGTGAACTTATTGAATCGGGGTTGGGCACCGGCAGCTCCGGCAACCTATCGAAGCGGGTCGAAGGGGGCATGCTAATCACGCCTACGGGTATCCCTGCAGGTGAGCTGACCCCTGATCAGGTGGTGTATATGAGCATCGATGGCGAAGTGTCCTCAGGCCAACTGATACCTTCAAGTGAGTGGCACATGCATGCAGTGGTATATCGCGAGCGTGCGGAAATTGGCGGTGCTGTTCACTGCCATTCGCGTTACGCCACAATCCTGGCATGCGCTCATCGGCCGATACCGGCCATCCACTACATGATCGCCGTTACCCAAAGTGATGAAGTTCCGTTGGCTCCCTATGCTCGGTTTGGGACCAATGAACTTGCCGATTCGGTTGTTGAAGGCCTCAGAGGTCGCCTATCCACTTTGCTTGCGAATCACGGTCAGATGTCCATCGGCGAGGATTTGGGCGAGGCCATGCGGGTGGCGAACGAAGTTGAGGAACTGGCATCAATTTATTGTGGCACACTGGCCATTGGGGGCGGGCAGACACTCAGCGCTCAAGACATGGCTGAAGTTAAGGACGCATTTACCACCTACGGGCAGCAGGATGAGAAGTAGTCTGTTCCCAAACCTTTTGATTCCAGCATCAACCCAGGTGTCATACTGACAGTATTGGATAAGACGAGCTGTCTAACGTTGATGGCAATAAGAGGACGAGAATGAAGCACAAAGATGGAAAGTTTGTTGGCGCCCGTAGCGAGAATATTTATTACCGCTATTGGACTCCCGAAGAATCAGCGCGAGCTGTTTTACTTGTCGCACACGGTGCAGGGGAATACTGTGGCCGTTATGAGCATCTGGCCGAATTTTTTACCCGGCACGGTTTTGCAGTAGCTGCCCTGGATCATTCGGGCCATGGCCACTCGGACGGGGTGAACGGTTTTGTTCCCGCCTTTGATGACTACATCGATACTCTGGAAACATTTCATCAGCAGGTGAACACGGATTTAGGCCCACTGCCCACCATTTTGTTAGGGCACAGCATGGGCGGGTTGATCAGCGCCCGGTATCTACTGGATCATCAGCAAGACTTCGTCGCCTGCGTTCTGTCTGGTCCGGCCATTAAATCAGAACTGGAGCCGGGCTTTGTGCAGATGACAATCATCCGCCTGCTCTCGGCGCTGCTGCCAAAAACCGGTGTGCTGCAATTGGATGCGAACGATGTGTGCAGAGACCCTGAGGTGGTGCGCCAATACAAGGAAGATCCTCTCGTACACCACGGCAAGTTGTCTGCTCGGCTTGTAGAGGAATTGTTCAAGACCATGAATAAAGTCCAGGCTGGAGCACATACGCTGACCTTGCCGATGCTGATGCTGCACGGAGGGAAAGACACAATGGCTTCCCCGGAGGGTTCCCGCTTTCTGAATGAGAACATTGCCTCAGCGCAAAAAGAAATGAAGATTTATCCGGGCCTCTACCACGAAATTTTTAACGAGCCGGAGCATCCGCAGGTCTTCCAGGATATTATGGACTGGCTGGATACTACGCTCGATTTACCTGCTGCGACGGTCTAGCGCGCGTTTTGGGAAACCGCGTGAGCGGCTAGGGTGTTTCGTCGCCGGTGTGGTACTTCAGCCAGAAGAATCCGCCCAGTCCGGCTATGACAGAGGCAAGCAGTATTCCCGTCTTGGCCATTAGCAGATCTTCAGGAAGCCCTACGAAGCCCAGATCGGCTATAAAGATAGACATATGGTAAAGCCTATACCACCTAGCAAACCCACACCGAATATATGATTCATATTAAGCTCTTGGGGTAGTTCCGCCCAACCCATTTTTACCGCAAACCACGTGAATCCCAGTATACCGATAGGTTTGCCCAACAGGAGTCCCGCGACCACACCCAGTGTCACAGGATGATTGATATACGCTCCAAAGCCGGCAAAGTCTATCGGGATGCCCGCATTGGCAAGCGCGAAAATCGGAATGACAATATAGGCCACACGGGGAGGTGCAGTGTGTGCTCGGCTCGCTGCGCGGGAGCCTGTACCAGATTGACCCCGTCAGCGAGTGAGGAAAGCAAAGCCCGAAATTTGGCGTTGTGAATAACGTCCGGGTTTCCGGAAATGGCTTTTCGCATTTTCATCGTGGTGTCTTTGACCTTTTCGATGAAGGTATTGGGTTCAAACTTGGGCCGAATCGGGATGCAGAAGGCGATCACAATCCCTGCAATGGTGGCATGTATTCCACTGGCCAACATGAACCCCAAAGTAACATTCCAATTCCAGCATAGGGCATTGATCGACGCACACCTGCCAGTCCCAGGCACACGAGTAAGCAAGTAAAAAATACGGCGAAAAGCAGGGCTTGAACATTTAGCGAAGCCGTATAAAAAACAGCGATCACCGCGACTGCTCCCAGATCATCGACGATGGCGAGTGCGATGAGAAAAGTGATCAGCGTTTTGGGTACCCGCGCTCCCAGTAAACTTAGTGCTCCGATGGCAAAAGCGATATCAGTAGCCATGGGGATACCCCAGCCATTAGCTGTGTGCCTGCTCGGGTTGAAGACGTAATACCCGAGTGCAGGTATCAGCATTCCACCTATTGCAGCCATGATGGGCAGGAGTGCCTGCCGTGGTGTAGACAGTTCTCCCACCAATAACTCGCGTTTTAGTTCCAGGCCCATTACCAGAAAAAACAGGGCCATCAATGCCTCGTTAATCCAATGGTGAATCGACAGAGAAAACGCAATCGATCCGATATCGATGCCAATTTGTGTGTGTAGCAGGTGCTCGTAGGAATCGTGAAGAGGGCTGTTGGCAATGACCAGGGCGATCACTGCGCAAATCATCAGCAGAATACCACTGGTTGTTTGGCGATGGATGAATTCTTCCAGGGGAGTCAGAATACGCTCAAAAGCTTTTTCCCAGGGAGCGTTGTAAACACCTTTTGCCATTGTAAAGCCATTCCACTGTTTCCAGCCTTACATCATAGCAACCGGCCGTGCTGATAGGCTAATAATCCCACTAAGTGCTGGCCGTACGCTCGGCACACCGGTACTATCGCTGGGAGTAAAAAAACGATAAAACGACCGCAGGAGAGTAAGCATGGCCCAGCCAAGCGAAGAACAGGCAAAGCAGTATTGGCGCAGAAATCTGTCGCTGATGATTAAGCTGCTGCTTGTCTGGTTTGTTGTCAGTTTTGGTTTCGGGATTATCCTGGTGGACGTTTTAAATCAGTTTAGTATCGGTGGGTACAAGCTGGGTTTCTGGTTTGCACAGCAGGGTGCTATCTACTGCTTTGTTATTTTAATTTTTTACTACACTCGAAAAATGGCCGCTCTGGACAAAGAATTTGGCATCGATCAAGACTGAGGAGTGGGCATGTCCTTACAAACACTAACCTATTTATTTGTAGGCGGAAGCTTCGCGCTATACGTCGGCATTGCCGTTTGGGCCAGGGCCGGCTCAACCAAAGAATTTTACGTGGCCGGGGGAGGTATTCATCCCGTAGCCAATGGCATGGCGACTGCCGCTGATTGGATGTCCGCGGCTTCGTTTTTGTCAATGGCGGGGCTTATCTCGTTCATGGGCTACGGCGGCTCGGTTTTCCTTATGGGGTGGACCGGGGGTTTTGTCTTACTTGCGATGCTATTGGCGCCCTATTTGCGGAAATACGGGAAATACACGGTGCCTGAGTTCATCGGGGATCGCTACTATTCAAGAACAGCCAGAGCCGTGGCGGTTGTCTGTCTTATCATTTGCTCAGTCACTTATGTCATCGGACAGATGAAGGGCGTGGGAGTGGCCTTCTCCCGTTTCCTCGAAGTGGAATACAGTACGGGTCTGCTCATTGGCATGTGTATCGTATTCTTCTATTCGGTATTGGGAGGGATGAAAGGAATCACCTACACCCAAATCGCACAGTATTGTGTACTCATTCTCGCCTATACCGTACCGGCTATTTTTATCAGTCTGAATCTCACCGGTAACCCCTTACCCCAACTCGGATTGGGCAGCACGATGGTCGGTAGCGAAACCTACCTTTTGGACAAGTTGGACCAGGTGGTCATGGAGTTGGGTTTCAATCAATACACCACGGATTATCGTCTTAACGGCATCAATATGTTTGCCTATACCATGTCCCTCATGATTGGGACCGCGGGCCTACCCCATGTGATTATTCGTTTTTTCACCGTGCCCAAGGTAAGCGATGCGCGCAAGTCCGCCGGGTGGGCTTTGGTGTTCATCGCACTGTTGTATACCACCGCACCTGCGGTTGCTGCGATGGCTAGATTAAATCTGATCCAGACTATTGAACCAACGCCGGGAGAGCACCTGGTCTACGCGGACCGTCCAGCATGGTTCAGCAATTGGGAGACAACCGGCCTCCTAAAATTTGAAGATAAAAATGGCGATGGACGAGTTCTTTACAGCGCCGATAGTGCTCAAAATGAGATGGTAAAAATTGATCCGGATATTATGGTATTGGCCAATCCCGAAATAGCTCAATTGCCGAACTGGGTGATCGCCCTGGTTGCAGCCGGTGGATTGGCGGCGGCTCTGTCCACGGCGGCCGGCTTACTGCTGGCGATATCGTCCTCTATTTCGCACGACTTGCTCAAGGGCATGATCGCGCCGAACATCACGGAAAAACAGGAGTTACTCGCGAGCCGTTTGGCTATGGGGTTTGCGATTGCTGGGGCGGGCTATTTGGGTCTCAATCCCCCGGATTTTGCCGCAGGTACGGTGGCTCTGGCTTTTGGTCTAGCTGCCTCTTCAATTTTTCCCGCATTGATGATGGGGATATTTTCCGATCGGGTTACTAAAGAGGGCGCTATCGCCGGTATGATCGCTGGAATTAGCGTTACACTGTTCTACGTGTTTCAGCATAAGGGAATTATGTTTGTGGCTTCTACTGCATTTCTGGGCGACACAAGCCCCAATTGGTTCCTCGGTATTGAGCCTAATGCCTTTGGTGTCGTGGGTGCTGTTATCAATTTCTCGATAGCGATACTCGTCTCTGGATTTACACGTGCGACGCCCGATGAGGTGCGCCAGCTGGTAGCGTACATACGGATACCTGGGTCTGTCAGCGCCACTCAAGATCACTAGGCCAAGTCTCACACATGTTTACCAATAAACATGTAGTAGTCGCCCTTATTATCGCTCCTATACTGGCGGTGTTGGCCTGGTTCGCAATCGGGAATCTTCTAGGGGAACAAGCGCATATTGCAGAACCCGGAGTGTCCTATTCACTGGTTGCTCGCAGCAACTGCCGCTATAGCAGCGGGCGTTGCGATTTAGAAAACCAGGATTTTAGCCTTTTCTTACAGCTCGAAGAGGGTGTCGCTCTAGTAGTTTCCTCGGAACATCCATTACGTGCAGTGATGATATCAGTGGGCAAAGCAGCGGAAGAGATTGCACCGTCGTCGATGGTCACAATGGAAAGCGACGGCAGGCGGTGGCGTCTTCAATTGGCGCAACGACCACAACCGAAGGATATCATTCGCCTGGTGGCTGCCACGGAACAAAATTTCTACTATGGGGAAACGTCCACACAATTTATCGAGCCCTGAGTTTATTTTGACACGGTTTTAGTTGATTTATCGGACACAGCAGCAATACTTCATAGGACTTTGCGCAACGTCTAATCATTTGAGAAGGTAATAATCTATGTATCTGGGAAAACGCACGCTGAACATCGTATGGGGGCTGGGCATCGCGCTGACAATGCCAGTGCTGGCGGCTGACAAGCCCAACATTCTAGTGATGTGGGGTGACGACATAGGTATCACCAATATCAGCGCCTATAGCGATGGCATTATGGGGTACCGCACGCCAAATATTGATCGCATCGCCGATGAGGGCATGCGCTTTACAGACTACTATGGTGATCAAAGCTGCACCGCTGGCCGGTCCAGCTTTCTGACTGGTCAGGCCGGCTTGCGCACAGGACTTACCAAGGTGGGGTTACCCGGCGCGGATTTGGGTATACAGGATCGCGATGTAACCATCGCCGAGGTTCTCAAGACTCACGGTTACGCTACCGGACAGTTTGGTAAAAACCATATGGGAGACAAAGATAAATTTTTGCCGACCAACCACGGTTTCGATGAATTTCTCGGAAACCTCTACCATCTGAATGCCGAGGAAGAACCGGAAGATCCCGACTACCCAAAATTCCCGGGCTTCGCTAAGAACTTCGGTCCCCGGGGTGTTATCCACTCCTATGCAGACGGTCGAATTGAAGATACCGGGCCGTTGACACGCAAACGTATGGAAACTGCCGACGAAGAGTTTGTGGCTGCCGCTAAAAAATTCGTCGCCAAGGCTGTGCAGGATGATCAGCCATTTTTTGTTTGGCTCAATACCACGGGCATGCATTTTCGCACCCATCCCGCTCAGAAGCATATTGGCAAATCGGGGCAGGGGCCTTACAACGATGTGATGGTTGCACACGATGAGTTGATAGGGCAGATGCTGGACCAGTTGGACGAGTTAGACATTGCCGACAATACGATTGTGATGTACTCAACCGACAACGGGGCGCATTTTAACACCTGGCCCGATGCGGGCGTCACTCCTTTTCGTAGCGAAAAGAACACCAACTGGGAGGGCGCGTACCGCGTTCCGGCGGTCGTGCGCTGGCCCGGCAAGGTTCCTGCCGGCGTGGTTTCCAACGAAATAATGTCTCATCTCGACTGGATGCCTACTCTGGCCGCGGTTGCTGGAGACACAAATCTGAAGCAGAAATTATTGGATGGCACACGGGTGGGGAGCAAGAAATCCAAACTCCATTTAGATGGCTACAACTTTATTCCTTACCTGACGGGCAAAGTCGATCGTGCACCCCGGCAAGAGTTTCACTATCTCAACGATGCTGGTATGCCGGTGGGTGTCCGTATCGGTGATTGGAAAATAGTGTATGCAGAAAACAGGGCGAAGACATTGGCATTGTGGGCAGAACCTTTTGTGACCTTGCGCCTGTTTAAAATATTTAACCTGCGGCGCGATCCCTACGAACGAGCCGACCACAATTCAAATACCTACTGGGATTGGTTACTCGATAAGGTTCCCCAAGGGTACCTTGGCCTGAGCATTACCGCACAGTTTCTAGAGACCTTTGAAGAATATCCACCGAGCCAGAAGCCTGACTCCTGGTCTATCGATAAACTCACCGAGCGTTATCTCAACCCAAAGTGAATCAGCAACAACGGGAGTAATGTAAATGAACGAAGAATTTACAATCAAGAGTGAGGAGGAACTCGATTCTTTATTTGGTGAGCCTCACGCGCTGGTGAAGGGAAAGTCGAGAGACTCTCTCGATGACAGCATGATGGAGTTTATCCGGCGGTCACCTCTAGCTTGCATATCCACCGTCGATAACACGGGTAAACTGGATGTGTCACCAAAGGGGGATTCCCCAGGCTTTATTCAGATTGATGACAATGGCAATTTGCTTATTCCGGACCGGCCTGGCAACAGGCTGGTGCTCGGATTCAGAAATATACTTCAGAACAATAATGTAGGCGTGTTATTTGTTGTGCCTACTATGAGAGAAACCTTGAGAGTAAAGGGACGGGCAACGCTGTCTACTGATCCGTCGCTGCTGGAGAGTTTAAGCGCTCAAGGTAAACCCGCATTATTGTGTACACATATTGAAATAGAAGAATGCTTCTTCCATTGTGGTAAAGCCATGATTCGTTCTCAGATGTGGAAGCCCGACAAATGGATTGAGCACACAGATTCGCTGATGGTGATTGCCGTCGCTAAAAGAATAGATACCGATGCCGATGCAGAAACTGAAAAGGCAGTAGAGGCGGAAGTTGAAAGAAACTACCGTGAAGAGCTGTACTAAACGAAACTTCAAATAATATGCCCGCCACATTTTTGAGAATCGCGAAGTTCACCGAGCATTATCTCAAGGCAAAGTGAATCATTACTTAGGGGGTTTTGGGGTATCTTGCCTTTGCCTTAAGCTGGGGGCGCTCCGCTAGAATTTTCAAACAGGGTGTTCATGCAACCCCATGCGAAAATTCAGCGGCAATGTCTTGGCCCAGTCTGCCAGTTAACTCTGCGCTTGAGCCACAGCTCAATTCGATCTGCCTCGCCCACAGGCAGTAACGGAACAGAGGATAGTCCCTGTCTACACCGATACCGCCGTGCAGGTGCTGCGAGGCCTGGCTCACGCGGTGGGTTACGTCCCCGGTCCATATTTTGGCGATCAGGACGGCTTCACTCGCATCCCGTGACTGGTCCAATAAAGAGATGGCTTGCTGTGAGGTGAGTCGGAGACACTCGACATCGATGAAGCAATCTGCCGCCCTGTGCCCCACTGCCTGAAAGGTCGCCACCGGGACGCCAAATTGATGTCGCTCGGACGTGTACGAAGCCGTCATGCGCATCATTTTGTCACACAGTCCGTTCGCCATCGCGGAATAGGCTGCTGCGGTAGTTTCAAACATCCACTGGGCCAAGGTCTCCGCTGATTCATTGTCTGCAACCAATTCCGAAGCGAACACATCTTCCAGTATCATTTCGAATTGAGATTCGGTGGTCGTCACCTGTTGCCGATTCAAAGTCACACCCTGCGCAGTTGGATCAACCAGCAGTACGATCAAACCCTCCGCGGAGATTGCCGTAAGGAGAATACGTTTGGCGCGGTTCGCCAGGGGTACGCAGTGTTTAACACCAGACAGCGACCATCCTCCCTCCACTTTTTTCGCCACGGTGGCCGGTGTGGCTAAGTCTTCGTTAGCGGGCTCTATCATCGCTGCGCTCAACAGACTTTGCCCCGAGACCAAGTCGGGTAGATAGCTCTCTTTAACGTCCTTTCCAGCAAAGCGCTGTAAAGTTAGGGCAGTACTCACCAGCGAGGGAATGACTGGTACCGGTGCCACTGTCCTGCCTACTTCCTCTACCAATAAACACAGGGTTTCGAAACCAAATCCCATGCCACCGTATTCTTCTTTAATGCCGACTCCGAGTAAGCCCGCTTGCGCCAGATCCGCCCACAACTTTTCGTCGAAATGATCGGCTTGAGCTTCAATCTCTTTTAGACGGTCGGGCTGGGTTTGGTCTCCCAGAATTTTCTGCGCGAGAGCTCTGACTTCCAGTTGTTCTTCTGTATACGAAAAATCCATGACTGTTCCTCTAACGACTGGCGCGAGGCATCCAAAGCCCCGCCGCTGAAATGATATCGCGCTGTACTTCGTTGGTGCCCCCACCAAACGTCAATATAGAACCCACACGGTAGCGATGTTCAATTTTTCCCTGCAATATCGCACCCGGAAAATCTTCCTGAATAATGCCCGCCTGGCCCATGATCTCAAGCAACAGGCGATAGGCCTCTACAAAAAATTCTGATCCATACACCTTGGCGGCCGATGCTTCAGCCATCTCCAGATTGTTCTCGGTCATCGCCCAGGCCTGTTTGAGACACATCATCCGCAATGCCTCCAGTTGCACTTTCACTTTTGCCAGGTTGTTTTGCACCCAAGGTTTTTCAATGAGTGTTTGCCCCGCGGAAGCGGGGGTAGCGGCAGCCCATTGTGCAACCTCGGTGAATAGTTTGTGAACGGGTCCATGATTCACTAAGGACAAGCGCTCGCGGTTGAGCTGGCCAGTGATCAAGCGCCAGCCTTTATTGACCTCTCCAACCCGATATTTGTCGCTCAGTCTTACATTTTCAAAGTAACTTGCATTGGTGCGTACACCCATAGTCCAAACCGGTGTCAATGAGACGCCCGGCGTATCGATTGGGACCAGGAACATGGTGAGGCCCTTGTGTTTTTTGCTCGCATCGGAATCTGTTCTGGCGGCCAGCCAGATGTAGTCGGAAAAATTCGCCAGGCTGGTCCACATTTTTTGCCCGTTAATCAGCCAGTCATCGCCGTCTTGCTCGGCTTTGGTCGTGAGGCTGGCCAGATCGGTTCCCGCGCCGGGCTCGGAGTAGCCGATTGCCACAACGCTGCGGCCTTCAACAATGCCTCTTACAGCTTCCTCGCGAACCTCCTCATTGGCGTGTTCCGCTAGCACAGGGCCAACGGCATCGGTGGTGAGAAAGGGGTAGGCGAATCCAGAAGCCAGCACTTCCTCGGTGAATATATATTGCTCCATGGCAGTGGCTTCTTGTCCGCCCAGGGACTTTGGCCAACTGAGGCTTATCCAGCCGTCGGCTCCCATTTTCGCGTACTGTTTGCGAAACTCGGGGCCGCCGCCCTCCCTGTGCTCAGGGTCTTTCATTTCCTGGCGTAGTGCCGGTGTCATAATGTCTTTCATATAGTCCCGGACTTCAAGCTGCAGAGCGAGTTGTTCGGGTGTGAATTCTATTTTCATAGTTGAACCTTTTTGCTGCGCAAGATAGTCGCGTTAGATTTTTTTATCGTGGTCTTTCCAGTACTTGTCCCGCAATTGTCGACGATAGACTTTGCCCGCTTCGCTGCGCGGAAGACTGTCTACGAAATCCACCGAGCGCGGCCATTTCTGCTTTGCCAGATTCGGCTGGCAGAAATCCAATATCTCCCGGGCGAGCAATTCGCTGGGCGTTTCATCTGCCAGTAGTTGGACAACGGCTTTTACCTCTTCGCCCAGGTCGGGATGAGGGACGCCCACACAGGCTACGTCGGAAATTTTGGGGTGCGCTAGCAGTACATTGTCAATTTCCTGAGGATAGATGTTCACGCCCCCGGAAATAATCGTCTCTGCGCTACGACCGGTTAGAAAAACGTAACCATCTTCAACGATATAGCCGATATCGCCCGCCGTGAAGTAGCCATCGCGTTGGGCGTCCGCGGTTTTCTGGGGAGACTTGTAATATTCAAACTGACTGTCTTTGGGATTGATGACCCAGATTTGACCTTCCTTTCCCGTAGGTAGTTCAATGTCGTTGTCATCCAGAATTTTCATCTGCGACGGCCCTGGTCTGCCGACGGTCCCGGGTTTTTCCAGCCACTCCTGTGGACCCACGATAGTGCCGGGCCCCTCAGTGCCTGCGAACATTTCCCAGATGATGGGCCCCAGCCAATCCAGCATTTGCCGCTTGGTAGATACCGAGCAAGGTGCTGCCCCGTGCATTAGAAAGCGCAGTGATGAAAGCTCGTATCGCTGTCGTTGTTCGTCGGGCAGTTCCAGCAATCGCATAAACATGGTCGGCACGAAGAACCCGTGAGTAATTTTGTGCTGCTCGATGAGCTTTAAGGTGTCCAGTGGGTGCCATTTGTCCATCAGTACAATGCCAATACCCGATGTCAGTGGCGTGGTCATGGTCAGATTGAATGGCCCCGAGTGATACAGTGGCCCGGTCACCAGGGACTTGTCCTGCCCCGCTTCGGGTTCGAATTGAAATACAGCGGATAGAAGTTCCTGCATTCCAGCTGCAGCCTCGGGGTCTGGTTGCTTTCTCAGCACGCCCTTGGGTCGACCGGTTGTGCCCGAGGTGTACTGCATAACACCGCCAAGACTTGGGTTTTCAATATCGCTCGTTGGATACTCCCCCAGAACCTCGTCGTAGTTCTCGAAGCCTTCGATGTCGCCACCGATCGCGAGCTTTACCTGCAAAGATGCGGCTTCAGCGATCGCTTGTACGGCTGATTCTGTGGCGCGGACGTCGGCGAACAGCGCTATAGCATCGCAATCATCGACTATATACGCGACCTCCTCGGGAGCGAGGTGCCAGTTTACCGTTGTGAGCCTGGCACCCAATCGGTGAGCCGCGAAACGTACTTCGACAAATTCGGGCCGATTTCCGCACAATATGGCGATACTATCGCCTCTATGATAGCCCTGCGCTCCGAGCATGTGTGCAATTTGATTCGCCCGCTCGTTGAGCGCCCCGAAGCTGAGGTTTCCCCGGTCAATTATCGAGACGTATTAAATCGCTTTCAAAATCTATAGAACAGACGTCGCGCCGCTAAAAGCGATTGCGGTATGCCTATCCCCGGATCCCCAGATAGAAATCCCTAAACCGTAGAAAGCCCTGGCTGTATAATGGTTAGCAACAAAACCCTCCATCACCCAATGGGTGCACAACTCAAGGCTTACGATTATTCTACCTTACAAACTCGATACAACGAACGATTTACTCACTTCCCGTGCCGGTTTATTGGCCATTGGTCAGTTAATGGACTCCCTGAGCCTCGCCGAACGCATTGATACTTTCCCCCGCCTAAAAGTAATCGCGGGTATAAGCCCTCGGAATAGACAAAGGTCCCAATGTGGGATATGGTTCAAAATATTCCATTTCAGGATATATTGAGCTAAATGGATCAGGGAATGGTTTTACCTTGGGAAGTAAATCGAGCGCGACCCATTGACAAGAATGAATAGCCAGCTCTTTCGAGATAATTGAGCGTGGTTTTATTTTATTGAGGATTCGCCATGGATGGAAAAGCGGAAACTGACACGGAAAGGGCAGAAGGGAGAGTTAATAGCACTATCAATGCAAAAACAATCTAAGATTTCTCGCAATCAATTTAGTGAAGCGCTGTTATTTTCGCCAGCATCTGTGCTGGGTACACGATTCATCCTGATTTTGACCCCTCCTTTTTTCTTATTAATTGACAGGCTAATTTTATGAACTTCCTTCTGTTACTTATCACAATTGTCGCTATTGCAAGCATTATTCCGATACTAAAATCATCGCTACGTTGGGAGGCAATTCTGGGGGTTGGTCTATTAATCACCGCGACCGCAGGTATTGTCCTTCTATTGGACTATCTCACTCCCCTTTGTTGGGGCATCGCTCTTATCGCAGTTGGACTCATTAAAAGAAGCAAGAAGGCGGCAGCCGAAAAAGAGACAGGGAAACCTGTCGAAGAGCCGAATGAAATCAGTGAAGAACAGCGTATTCGTAAGGAACTAGAAAAGGTGGTTGAGTCCCTGCAAAACAGTTTTGACGACCCAAAGAGTGCGGGAAAAGAAGATGCCCTTAGAGATGGGGGACCTTTTCCGCAACAATTGGACAAAGAACCACTTGTGGGTGGTTACGAGGCACGAATTCGCACCCGTTTTGAATCACTTGGGGATACATTTGCACAAACAACAGTGGCTGACCTCAAGACAAACATCAGTAATGCCTTAAGAGGTTTGGAGAAAATTAAAAACGATATTGTAGCGCAACCTTATAAGGAACTCGTCACGGCAAAGTATGAACAGAATAATATGGCAAAAACCAAAAACACCATCCAAAGAAACCAAGAAATCCTTTCCAAAACCACGCAAAACAGAAACGCATTTATTGATTCACTTAAATTGAGACCAGCCGAGCTGCCACATTGGGCGGACGATGATAAAACCTCGCTTGAAGCGTTGCTTGTCTGGGGTGGTGTTTTTGCCTTGCTTGAGTTTATTATCAGTTGGTTTTTTCTCAAAGATGATATTGGAGCAGAAACAATTAAAATTGCCGGCTTCGCCGTGGTCATTATTTTCATTTTGGCTTTCCTTGCCGGCTTCCTGTTTCGATTTATGAGACGCAACCAACTATTCCACATCCGCATACCGGCTATAATGGGGTATCTCTGTGTGGGCGCATTCATATTTCTTGGCCTGGGCTTGTTGCTAAATTATCGAGAATTCACCAACAATGTTGGCATTGATGCTATTACCGATGGGTATAGGTCTTTACTATCCAATTTAACCAATCTGGTTGTCTTTCTAATTAATCTTCTTGCACTGGCAATTTTCTACTGGAAAGTGCTACATTTTTTCGACAAGTTTCACGGCTATAGCGAGGTGGACAAGCCATTCAATCGAGCTGAAAAACAATGGGATAGCACGCTTGAAGGCGTGCAAAAACAAATCACAACAGCTTTGGACGATGCCGATGAGGAGGCAAATGCCAATAGCAAAAAGGCTAAAAAATATTTCACCGACATACATGGGAAAACCGCAGCCTTAAAAAATATCAAGGCAATTATATCTAGCGCATACGCGAGTATTCTTCACCAAGCCTATAGCGATGATGTAACTACATACCGTGATAACAACTGCAAAAAACGTGTGCTTAAAGCTAACCCTGCTCCAGCTTACTTCAATCAGGGGTGTCCTTTCTGTGATGTTGAACAGCATTTTACCAATATCGGAGGCACCAAGGCATTCTTTGACGAAGACCAAGAAGATATGAATCAAGCACAGGGAAGCATAGACTCCATTTCCGGAGGACGGACACAGTGGAAAAAAGATCGAGCAGCACTGATTCATGAATCGAAGTTAGTATTTGATAATATTATTAATAGTGCCCGGGTTGGCGCGGTAGCAAACTCTCAATGACAAAAAAGCTCAAAGATTTACTGTTTGAAGCGGAAGAGCCACCGCATAGAACAAGGAAAAATCACCAACCGAGAAGTCAAGGTGAGGGTGATGAAGACAACGTCAACAAATGGGGCTATGTGCTGATTGTTGTTTTCGCCTTTGTCGCGCTACTTATCATCTGGTCAGGCAGTCAGAAAAGTATTGAAGTCTCCCTCAACGAATCGTCACTGTGTCCGGTTGAAGACCTGGCTGGCACAACTTACATCCTTATGGACCTCAGCACCTCGCTCTCGGATAGGCAACGAAGTGACCTGCAAGCATTAATCGAAAAAACATCCGAAAACCTAAAACAACATGAACGACTCTCCATTAGTCGCATGGAGCCTGATCAAAATAATGCCCGGGTTCACTTGTTTGACTTCTGCAACCCGACCTACAGTGAAGACATTAAAGATATTGCCGGGCGCAGTATTAACCCAAAAGACTGCCCTGCCATCATTGCCAAAACATTTAAATTTCATCCGCGTGTCGGTGAGGTAAACCGTGAGCGTATTTACAAAATTTGTGAGAACCGTGCTAAATTGGACAAAAAAATCAAGGATGCCGTTAAGACTATTCCGGAAAGAAACAATGAACAATCGCGCTCTTATATTATCGGCAGCATAGAAGATGTTGTGCGTGATGCCAATAGTGGCAGTGGCGACTTCCCAAAAAGGCTTGTTGTCTTCTCTGACATGCTACAAAACGCCGATTGGTTTAGCCAATACAAGAAACGACACGGTGAGTGGACTCTGGACAATATCAATCAGCGGCGAAAAAACGCACCCCAACACATCAAAACGCCACCGGCAAATAATTTTGCCGAGGTATTGCTGTGCTATCAAGCAAATGCTGATACAGATAAGATACTCAAACGTGCTGAACAAAAAAACAGCCACCGAGCCATGTGGGAAGGTTATTTTGCGGGTGGCGGCACATTTCGCACTGGAGACCCGGGGGGATGTTCCAACGAAGTCATCGGCATGATGAAAAAGTGACAGAGGTAGAATTTTAAGGTGACGATGGCTCTGTGTTCTGCGCCCTGTGTATCATTATCGCTATCTGAATACCAAATCCGCAGGAATGGCGAAACCAATACCTTCTACGCTTTCATCGGCAATTTTAGAAGTCATAATGCCGATTAAATTACCTGCACCATCAAACAAGCCGCCACCTGATGAACCTGGTGATACAGCAGCATCCGTTTGAATCTGGCGGTTATTGTCGATTGTCCGCAGTTGTGAAACAATCCCTGCTGAAATCGATAACTCGTATCCATAGGGAGCGCCCAAGGCATAGACCTTCTCGCCGACTCTGATTGTGTTGTATCGGCGAGCCGTCACCGGGACGCCTTGCAAGGCGTCAACATTCAGTAAACAAAAATCCCGTCCTTGATCAGCATAGCGCATTGTTGCATAAAAGGTGGTGTTTTTATCGGTACGACTATTAACAAATTTATGCACGAAAATAGGACTATCCTGGTTAACGACATGGCAGTTAGTCGCCACAATATTGGCTTGAATAACTACACCACTGCCCTGCGCATCGCCGTTAGAAACCACCACCACTGATTGCCATACTTTTTCAAATATGCTGGCAGCGCTCTGCGGTTCTGCTGGCATAAGTGTATCTTCGACACTTACACTAACGGCAGGACGAGCGGTCGATATAGAGAGCCTGTCTGCAATCGCTTGTAGTTGTCGCGCCGCCTCTGCATGTCCCTTCTCTGCTGCTTTGCGATACCAACGTATCGCTTCATGTTCATCTTTGGCAACAATTTCGCCGTGCGCGTAGGCATAGCCCAAATGATATTGCGACACCGTATCTCCCTGCTTTGCTCTGCTCAGCAATATTGCAATGTCCTGTGGCGTGTAGATTGGCACCGAATAGGCGCTTGTGGAGACGATAGCCAGATACAGAACAATAGTCCCAAGGACGAGTATTGGAGAATTTTTTTTCATTAATAGTACTCTTGAATCCACCTAATAAGTGCAACAGCCAGAAGCCAGCCAAAGGGTACACGCCTACTCTTTTAACTGACAAAAAAAGAGTGAAACATGAACAAATAGCTCGATTTGGCTGCACCCGAAAGATAGCACATTTACGCCATGAACAAGCAATATTGCACACTGGTGCACACTGGGCGGAATAGCGAAAACCATGGGCAGAAATAAGCCATCCATCAGCGGTGAAATTAAACACAAGGTCAATAAAAAGGTTCTACTGGGAATCCTGTGGGTAGAGGTTGAGTTTTCCACAGTGGAACAGAATTGAAACTCGATAGTTTTCGAAGTTTCTAAATCCTCGGGCAGCCGATTTTATTGTCTGAATCTTTGAATTAAATCCTTCTGCGGTCGCATTGGTGATGCGATGTTTCAAGTAAGTCATTATGTTGTCGAGATGTTTCTTTAGCATCTTGGCGACTGATATGACCGGCTTTAGACGTGAATGTGTCGCCCACCAGTACCCTTTCTTAAAGAACGCCCGGGCTGGTTTATCGTAGCTGTAAGTCCACAGGTCAAGCAGCGTCTCTTTGATTGCCCAGGCTCGGGCAACCTTCAACCCCTTTGATTGAAGGCCATAAAAAGTGGCTTCATCTTTTTCACTCCAGTTGTCGGGATTGCGTAACCAGGTATAGCGAGACCCGACCAGGTCATTGATACCGGCGGCTCTTAATGTTTTATTTTCTTTGCGCCTGACTTGGTCAACCATTTTTGTAAGATAACTGACGATATGAAACTTGTCGTGAACAATGGCGGCGTTCGGTAAAGTCGCCTCAACTGCCGTCATAAATGGAACCCACATATCCACGGCAACAGCAGCTACTTCATTACGCTGCTGTTCTGGAAGCGTGGACAGCAATGCGGTTGCCGTTTCCGTCGTTCTATCTGCCACGACCTCAAGCACTCTGGACGCATTCAAATCGTACAGCAGGCTGGCATAGGATTGCCCCTTGCGAAAACTTTTTCCATCGATGCCAAGGTGTTTCACTTCCTCAACAGAGCGTCTGTCCATCCCTCTTTTCACTGCTCGGGATTGAATATGATGCACCTCATCCCACGACAGACCAAGTAGTTTTGCGGCCTGTGTCTTGTTGCTGGCAGCCGACAGCACATCAATAGCGAAACGCTCAAATAAATGCGTAAAGCGTGCCTGCGTATCTGCCCACGGTACTTTCAGGCTTTTGATTCCATGCGCTTTACAATGAATACGCGGAACCTGAGCAACTAACTGCGTCTTGAACTGCATCGTATCAAGGTGTCGCCATGTGCGTTGCTCACGATGGTCGTAAACCGAACAAAGGGCATGGCAGACACTACACGCGCCTTTCGTTCCCTTTGGCCAATCTATCTGGAGGGTAATTGATTTGTCGGTCAGATCCGGGGTAATAGCCGTGATTTTCCATGGGTCGCCAAGCCCCAAAAGTTGAGTAAACAACGCGGTATCTTTCATTTGAATATCTCCATAAAAAAAGACTCTTGTACCACATTCTTGACCATTGTTTGGCTTTTACCCATAGGAAACTCGGAAGAACCATAAATACAATCGGCTTGTTCAGCCGTCCAGTAGGTTGTGATTTTTAAGGTTTTCATTTAGCCTTTCCTCGCTTTTTGGTCTCGCGCCGCTTCGACGCACACTCCTGCGCTTCCTTCATGCGGTACGACTCACCCTCAATGGCGATGACCTCGCTGTGATGGACTAAACGGTCAATCAGGGAGACCACACACGCGGCATTGGGGAACACGTCATTCCACTCGCCAAACGGACGGTTCGTTGTCACCAAAGTTGAACATTTCTCATAGCGCCGGTTGATGATTTCAAACAGCAAGTCAGCATGACGATTGCTGTAGGAGAGGTAGCCCACTTCATCAATTACCAGCAAGGCAGGCCTGGCGTAGTGTTTCAATCGACGCTGCAGGGCATTGGCGCCATCCTGACCTGCCAGGTCGTTGAGCATCGCCGCTGCGGTGGTAAACAGCGCCGTATAGCCGTGCATGACAGCGTTATACCCCAGGTTCTGGGCGATCATCGATTTGCCCACGCCGTTGCTGCCCAGCAGGATAATATTGCTGGCCGTGTCCATAAAACCCAGTTGCATCAGGGCATGAATCGCTTGTGGGTCGATAGCGCTTGGCCACTGCCAGTCAAACTCACTCATCGGTTTGAACCGGCCCAGCCTGGCGCTGCTCAGGCGCCGTTCGAGTGAGCGCTGTTTGCGCTCGGCAAGCTCCCAGGCGATGAGCTGTGCCCGCCAGGGGTATTGCTCGTCGGTGATCTCGCCCCAGTGCGCCAGCACGCCGTGGAGCTTCAGTTCAAGTGCCTGCTGTTTGAGTTGCTCGATATCAATCATCGGTATCATCTCCTGTCTCGCTTCGGGTGCCATTGAGCTTGTCGTAATCGGCAAGCCGAGCCAGCTTGACGCTGTAGTGTTTGACCTTCGCCGGCACGGCGACAGCAAGCGGTGGCGGCAGGTGCTGTTCATCACGGCGGCGCTCAAGAACGTGCTGCACCGCCTCCGGGTAGGGTGATTGCCGATCAAGTGCTTCACCCAGAGCTACATGCAGCTCGTCCCGCCCATAATCATCAAGCAGTTGATTGAGTAACCGGACCGTGGTTTTAATGACATGTCCACGCTGTGCCGATTGCTGCAGCAGCGTCTGGGCGTGCGCCGAAGCATGGCTCAGGCGATCCTGACCCCGGTGTAGTTTGGCGTGGGTTTTCTCCAGCCATAGGGCATTGATATGCGCCTCCTGTTCGATTTGCTCCCCTTTGCCAAAGCTGCGCTGATGCTCAGCAATGCATTGATCGCCCTCCACTATCTGGAGCCGCTCCAGGTCAGCGCTCACGCTCAATGGCTTGTGCACGTATTGATGGGGAATGGAGTAATCATTGAGATCGAAGCGAACATAAGGGGTTTTGGCGGCCCGCACGGGCTGTCTCTCATGGGTATCAAAGGGATTATCCGGCAAACTCACCTGCTCCTGTAAGAAGGCTTCCCTGACCGTCAACGTACGCTCTTCAGGGCAAGCCCGATCAGCACTCACACCCTGGCACCAGTGCTCAGCTTGCGCATTGAGTTCGGCCAGTGTTTGCCAGTGACGAGCGGCAAAGAAATTATCGCGAATATAGCGAATCGCTCTTTCTACCCGGCCC
Organism: Halioglobus sp.; assembly: GCA_965262875.1. Taxonomy (GTDB): domain Bacteria; phylum Pseudomonadota; class Gammaproteobacteria; order Pseudomonadales; family Halieaceae; genus JBALVT01. Next base: position 133,424 of record OZ253569.1, on the reverse strand, counting down.
TTTTCATTGCCCCGGGCCACCGCCACCGGGCGTGGTTCGAAGCGATAGTGGGCTGACAAGGCCAGCAAGGTGGGGTGGAAGCGGATGGCGTCACCGTGGCGCTCCAATACGGCCGATTTAAGGTTGTCGTACAGCAGCACCTTTGGCAATCCTTGCCAGGCCTCGAATGCCGCTACATGGCCGCGTAAAAAGTTCTCCATTTGCTGGTTGAGATAAAAGCGCAAGAAGATCTGTCGCGACCAGCTCAGCACCATCACAAACGCCATTAACGGCCGCCGGGCCTTGCCGATCTGAATATGCCCGAACGAACCCCAGTCAACCTGGGCTTGCTCACCGGGCAGGGTTTTTAGGCGTAAATACGCCTCGGGCAGCTTGCGCGGCCGCAGTTCACTGATACGCTGGCGAAACTGGCTGGGGCCACCGGGGTATCCCCGCAGGCGGGCCATTTCATACAAGCGGGCCGCCGTGAGTGTGGGAAACTCCCGCAGGGTGTCGATGACAAAGGGCAGATAGGGGTCGATGATCGACGCACGGCGAGTGCGCTCCACCTTGGGCAGGCCAGCCTGTGCCAGTACCCGATCAACCACTGAGTGGTGAATGCCAAGCTGGGTCGCAATGGTGCCCGTTCGCCACTTCTCAACAAAATGGTAGCGCAGTATTTTTGCTTCAGTTTCTTTGCCGATGGCCATGACTGCCCTCCGATTGATGACTCCTGTCCAGCCGCTGCACTAATGTCGCCGGAATCTGCGCCTGAACTGACTGCTCTGCAGAAAATCACTGCGCAAAAAGGGACCGCAGACCGCGCCACAGTGATGGCAGCGCACGGTGGCGTCAGTTTTACCCGGCATATCGGCCCTTTTGATCTCATCAGGCACGGTTTGCAGTAGATCACGGAGTATTATTGCCAGAGAACGGTGATGCGTTACTTTTTGTTGTTGCCGTTCTCGATAACGCTGTTGGCGAGCGGCATTATTCATGCGACCCGGGCGAGTGGCCTGGTACTTCGCTCTGGCTCGTTTAATGGATTCCTTTCTGGCTTCCTGGCTGCAACCATCGGTGCAATACCGCTGGCCGCGATCACAGTGGGTACAGACGATGACCTAGGCGTAGCAGCGACAACAGTGGTAGAGACGGCTGGATGATGGCATCGACACAAAGGTCGATGAGGGCTGGATTTATTCCCATTATGTGCAACACTTAACGGGTCGTGCACCTGCACGGTTTTTTTGGGTATGGCGCCAGCGTTGACCGTCAAATCTGTGGTGGCGTCATACCGTTCTCAGCGACACTTATTCTTATAGTCCCTACGCTTGAATCGTGCCTGCTTATTGGTCGCTCTTGAGTGTGACTGGGCCGCAGTTCTACCGCGCCGATTCTAATACGCCGAGATCCGTCTATTTCAAAATTCGGCAAATAGCTGCGGTTTTGGAGTGGCGTCTACATTTGCCACCCGTACTATGTTGACGCGGGGTGAGCCCGAGAGACGCTGCAAATTCACGCCCTTTGCTGAACGCAGTCCCATCACCCAGAGCACCAGCGAGGGCACTGGCGGTGAGAGGGCCAATACCCCTCAGCTCCAACAAGCGCTTCGCCACCGGATCTTCCTTCACGCTCTGCGCAATCCGCTCATCAAAGCCGGATATGCGATTATCAAGACTTCGCAGGTCTTCAGGCGAGTAAGACCCGAAATGCATCGGTAAGGCCATTCTCAGCGTCCTCAAGCCACCGAGGTAGCGCGCAACGTAACTTTTGAATGCCGACAGGAGCTACGATGCCGTACTCACCGACAAGCCCCCGGATCTGATTTACCTTCGCTGTGCGTTGATGAACGAGTTCCTCTCGTATCCGGTGCGCCGCCTGGATATCTTGTTGTTCCACACTCTTGACGGCAACAAATCTCATCCCGGGGCGCCCCATCGCTTCACAGATCGCCTCGGCATCAACCTGGTCATTCTTGTTACTCTTCACGTAAGGTTTGACGAATTGAGCGGCGATGAGCTTTACGTGATAACCCCGCTTCTGCCATTGACGCCCCCCATGGTGGGACGAGGCACATGCCTCCATGCCGACTTCAGCACCGGGAGGGACACGCTCACACACCGCATCGAGCCACTTATCACGCCCGATTTTTGCCTGCCACTGCTTGCCATCGTGTCGGTCGACACCGTGCACATGAAAAACAGATTTTGCGATATCCACACCTACTCGTGTAATGTTCATATTGGGCTTCTCCTCATTCTCTGAATGTTTGTACTACAACTAACATTCTGGCGCATCGACGCCGAAAAGATAGGGTGAGGAGGAGTCCATCCCATTGCTTACGATGCCCTCGGGTGTCGCTTCGCAGACCGCAGCTTCCCAATAGCCCACGCCGATCAGTCCGCCATTTTTGGCGATGTCTACCATTAGCTGATCGGAAATGTTTCGCGGGGACTGACAGCGCCCCTGGAAGCCGGTATGGCTGACAATTAAGGGCTTTTGGCTCCGCTTCAACACATCTTCAACAACTGCGGGGGAGGAGTGAGAAACATCCACCATCACACCCAGCTCTAACATTTTATCAACTGCCTGCGCCCCAAACGGGGATAGGCCTTCACCACTTTGGCCGTGTAGCGACCCACCCAGTTTGTTGTCAAAGAAATGCTGCAAGCTCATCATCCTAAAGCCCGCTGCGAACAGTGTTTCAATGTTTTCCAGATTTCCGTCCAGCGCGTGGGACCCCTCGGTTCCCAGGATGCCACCCACCACCGATTCGCCCTTACTCCGACGCTCAAGGAGACGCGTTAAATCGGCGGCGGTGTAGATCATTTGAAATTCTTCAGGCGCCCGCGCCTCGAGTGACCGCAGTTTATCAGCCTGATGAAGCGCTCTGGCGTTCAGACTGTTCCAGGTGGCTATCGGCCAGGACTGGACCAGGGCCACCAAGGTTATATTGTCAAAGGTGTCGTCTGAATTCTCTTCGTAGTTTTGTCCCTAGGGCGATCGTGTGACCGAGGTAAACATCTGTAGGGCGAGATTACCTTCACGCATGCGGGGGATGTCGACGTGTCCGCGATTTCCCCGTTCGAGGAGATCGCGTCGCCACAGGGTACTATCGCTGTGCAGATCCGCTATTGTCAGAGAGTTGTGAAGCTTTTTCGCTTTCTTAGAAATCTCATAGGGCTCGTGCGGCAGGACGATATTCATTTGTCCTTCAAGTATGGCCGGAGCTAGCGCGAGTGATACGGCTATTATCACCATAACAGTGGCCATGCCTATCACTAATTTGTGCATCAGTTTCATTGATGTCGCTCCCGTCTTTGGCGATCACGAGCATACGAGTCGATGGGGTCTTTGTATAGTCTGGGCCTGAAATGCCTGGGCGCAATCAAGCAGTGCTCGGTTTATCCGATTCCACTCTCTCCTCGCCGGTTTTTTTGAATTCACGGATGAAACTGTTTAACATGCCGTCTTGTTAAGGTGTCGGGCGAGACTATGAAATTACTCAGTAACGTTTTGGTTCTGGCTGGGGCGGTCTTGTTGACAGGGCTTGCACAGGCGGATTGGATTGAACGCAGCGATATTTATGCTCGGGAGGTACTGGAAGCGCAGGCGGCTTTTTCACCCGAATCAGTGTCTCAATACGGCATGAATCAGTTTGACGCAGAGATTGTCGATTTAAATCCCAAGGTTTTTGAACGCTATCTGGCGCTGTTAGCTACCCTCCAGTCCAAGCTGCAGAAAGGCCTTGAAACCGAGAAAGATCCAAAAGTGCGCCAGGATCTGGAAATCTTACTTCAGTCCCTCGCAGATGATGCACAATCCGAGAAAATTTCGCGCGAGCACCTGATACCTTTTTACAACGTGCACAAACAGATGTTCAGCAACTTTAATGCACTGTTGGATCCTAGAAACGATACGGCTCGCTATCCCAGTGCGCTGATACGCCTGCAAAAATACGTGGGTAATCTCGACGGGTTTACACCGCTTACCGAGTTAGCGGTCGCCCGGACGCAAGAGCGGTTTGCAGTTGAAGGCCTGGTCGGTCCTTACCGCGGAGAGCTGGAAACTGAATTGGAAAATACTGAGCAGTATGTCGCGGGTATACGCTCGGTGTTTGAGCGCGCCGAGCTGGACGGATGGCAGGAAAACTTTGCATTGCTAGAAGCGCAGTTGAGTGAATACAAAATCTGGGTGAAAGAGGTTTTACTGCCCCAGGCGAGACCAGATAACCAACTGCCCCTGGCGGTATACACCGATAAGCTTAAGAACTATGGGGTTCGCGCTACGCCCGAAGCACTAATCAGTGAGGCGCAGTATAGCTATCAATTTATTCGCAGCGAAATGAAAGCCCTAGCCTGGAAGATTGCCGAGGATAGAGCTTGGGATGATAAAGGGCTGGTGTCGGTGCTGCGAGAGTTAAAGAAAGAACAGATTCCACAGGATAAAATTCTTCAGGTCTATCGGCAACGGCTGGCGACCATTGAGGACATTATACGTCGTGAGGATCTCATCACCTTGCCGAAACGCAATGCCAATATTCGTCTGGCGACCGACGCGGAGTCTGCCGCTATTCCCGCTCCTTTTATGAGTCCTCCACAGCTGATTAATAATACCGGCCAGTTCGGTGAGTTTGTGTTGGTTCAGAGCAATCCTGCCGCCAAGGGTGACGCGGTTATGGACGACTGGAGCCACTACGCGATTACCTGGGCGTTAACAGTGCACGAGGCGCGTCCCGGACACGAGTTGCAGTTTGCCAGCCTGGTTGAAAATGGAACGTCTCTGGCGCGAGCGGTTTTTGCATCAAACAGCGCTAATGCCGAGGGGTGGGGATTGTACGCTGAATCAATTATGCACGAGTTCATGCCCCCGGAGGCGCAGCTGTTCAATCTGTATACACGGTTGATGAGGGCGGCCAGAATGTTTATAGACCCGATGGTGAACACTGGGAAAATGACTCATGCACAGGCTATTGAGTTTATGACACAGCAGTTGGCACTATCCACAGCGATGGCCGGGTCGGAGGCGGACCGCTATGCGTTTTGGGCGCCGGGTCAGGCGACGTCCTATTACTTTGGGTATAGGAATTTGATGCGTTTGCGTACCGAGCTGGAGGTCGCGCTTGGGGATCAATTTGACCAGCGTAAGTTTCACGATACCGTACTCAAGCAAGGCCTACTACCACCTGATCTGCTGCGTGAGGCGGTGCTTGGCGAGTTTATTCACTAGGCGTTCATCAACGAGATCGGGCCATGGGACAAAATCCAACAATAGCGTATAATTTTTCCCTATAGGCTTGTTTGTAGGGCACACACTCGCCGAATACGCTGGCAAAGGAGGCCATGATGACCGTACGTGAAGACATTCAACAAGCCACCAGAAGAATGGATACCCATGCAATCGCCGAAGCGGTTGCGCTAGCGAAGAGCGGCAAACATTCGGGTCGATTGCAGCTCGCCGCTGTGATGGCTTGGGCGGCCTACTCATGTCCCGATGCCACTGTGGCGGTGTGTGACAATATTGCCGCGGCGTGGCTAGACTGGCCCTACTCCTGACATCCCCCTGGGCTTGCCCGAAGCACCCTTGGAGGACAGCTTTTGGGAGGCTTTCTGGGCCGTTGTCGAGGGTCCCGAGGAAGGCTGCAACGCTATTACTATTACAGTGGCGGTCGCATCTTTGGCCGGCGCTGTGCACGCCGATTTCGATCAAATTGCCGAGAACCACGCGCGCAATCATCCCGGTGCAGCGGCCTCGCTGGTCAATCCGGTGCCGGGCTATACTGACTTCGATGCACTGGCCAAGTGCCCGAAAAACACTCTGGGATTCGCGCTTCATCGCATGGTCATTGAAAACGGTTATGATCCCGAGGTTTTGGACAGAAGTTCGGTGATGCTCGAGCAACTGCCACAATCACTGCAGTACTTGAACACACGAATTTTGCAGATGCATGATGTGTGGCATTTGGTTGCGGGCTACGAAACAACGTCCTCGAATGAAATTGCTATTTCCGCATTTCAGCTCGCTCAATTTGGCCACAACTACTCCTCTATGTTTTTGGCCGCAGTTATGGTGATTAGCACCACCAAAGAGCCCAGAGGATTCACCATTTTGCTACAGATTATCTCGGAGGCCTGGCAACACGGTCGTGAAACACCGGTGATGATGGACATCGAATGGGAGAAGGAGTGGAACAACTCCCTGGAGTCTATCCGAACTGCCCATAAAATCCCGACCTATAAGAGCGTGTTTCCCACGGATTTACTGGAGTCAATCGAGAGCGGCCCATTCTGGAAGAAGCTGTACTTGGGATACCGGCTTACCCGATACAACATGCAATTGCGGAATTCTCAGGCTGTTGCTGCCGGGCACTAAGGGCTAACGCCGCTCTTCAGAGCTTGGTAAATTTCACCACCGCTGCGGGGCCGGTGATATCTTCTGTTAAGAAAATTGACAGCGTTCCGTCCCCCTTGTCAGTTCTCATGATCTCGGCGCCCAGGACTTCAATGCGGCTCCACTGTATTCCTGGATTCTCTATATTCAGTTCGATACCGGCTACGCCCCCTACAATGGCATAAAGTGCAGCGTCGGTTTGTGTATAGCGCACACTGCGTCCACGCTGGTTTTTAAACTGCGTCCAGGGCCGTGTGTCGTACAGTGCTTCTCCATTGACAGACAACCAGTCTCCCAAACCGAGTAGGGGAGATTGCTGAATGCCTGGAATGCGCCCGTAGCTATCGGGACCCACGTTGATCAACACATTGCCGTTTTTTGCAACGGTATCGACCAAAAAAATCACCAGTTCATCGCCGGTGAGCATGTCTTGGGAGGTCTCTCTCGCGTTGAATGCAAAAGATGCACCCAGCCCCCGGGTCGATTCCCATTTGAAGGGAGCTATGCCGGGAAGGCTGTCGTACTCGGCGGTCTTGTAACCGACGCGGGCAGGGTCATCCGTCAGGTGATCGCTGCCGCCCGTAAGGCTCCATCGGGCCAGCGCTTTCATCAACCAGGTTGCGCCAGGAACCGTCGCTATCTGCCCCAGTACGTCTACGCCTCCCCATCGATCGTTAACCGTGCCTTGCGGGACTTGCGAGAAATAGTACTCAAACAATTCTCCTTGTCGTCCCTTCGTGGGGTAGCCAATATCAGCCCAAAGTACATCCGGCTGATATCGATCTATTAACTCGCGCATATGTTCGTGAACATAGTTCGCATACTCTTCGCTGGGCGGTGCGCTCCTCATGATGTCGCGAATGCGATTTCCGTCGGTGATCAGTTTGAAGCTCCAGTCCAGGCCCGTTGAGTAGTACACGCCAAAGCGCATTCCGCGGGAGCGAACCGCCTTGGCCAATTCGCCAACCATATCTCTTTGCGCACCCCAATGATCAATATTTGGATTATTGACAGAGCTGGGCCACAGGGTGTAGCCATCGTGGTGCTTGGTAACAAGAATGACATATCGCGCACCCGATTGCTTAAATAGGTCCGCCCAGGCTCCCGGGTTCCAACCCTCGTCCACACGCTCTTCAAAGACGGTTTTTGAAATCGGTGTAGGGAGCATTGGCATAGTGCTGTTCGTGATAGCGCGCTGTTTCGCTGCCGCTGTATCCCATCGAGTTGAGATACCACTCCGCATAGGGCAGCTCCTGTCGAGGAGCATCCCTGAACAGCATGTCTTCCAGTTCGCCCGGCTTTAGCGCAGGGCCCGCCGCAAATGCGGGCACAGAGGCTGGGCCCCAATGGATAAAAATGCCGAGCTTGGCATCGTCGAACCACAGCGGTGTGCTGCGCGATCGTTCCAGTAATTCCTCCGGCAGGGGATCACTGCAGGCAATCACGAGCAAACAAGAGACTGTCAGTAATGTCTTGGTTGCCGACATCAACGAAGACCTGGCGGAATGCATGGGCTGTCCTTATTTTGGTTTTTGTAAATCATTAAAACATTTTTTTGTGGGCCTGTTGATATTCATCTCTCTTGCAGCGGCATTTGTGCATGTGGGTGCCATAGGCGTTTTCGGCAATCACTATGGCCCATGCCAGGTCAACGAGTTGAAAGTACCCCATGCTGTGATAAATGATCGGCAGGACATACAAACGCGCGCGGTGGAACACTTTCCCCCTACCGTTACTGAAGCTTCTCCTGCAAAACAGATTTTGTTCGGAGATTTTCCCGCCCACACCACCTTTTCCAATGATGCCTATATGGTCAGTCTACCCTTGATCGGCGGGCTCGTTGCGGCGCCACCGGCAGATGCATGCGATTTCGCCAGGTACTGCTCTGCCCTGGATTCCAGGTCTATTAATGATCATGCGGTGTCGCTCGACCCGCAGCGTTGGACCGACACCAAAACGAGTATTCGTGATTGTCAGGCCGTGGACGATGATGCGAATCCGGATCTCATTTCGTTTATTGGCTTTGAGTGGACGCAGGCGAATCCCCTGGACGCGGCAACTCATTACGGCCACAAGAATGTTATCTACCGCGACCTTGATGATAATGCCGTAGGGTCGCGGCCAATCTACGCCAAAACGGACACGGGGCTGGGTTCACTCAACCCGCCCTACAGCGCTCGCGCGGTGTTGCCGCTGGCGAGATGGTCCGATCATCAAGCCTATTACGACCTGAATCTTTTTTTGAAGGAGATGGAAGGCCGGGTTGAGTGTCCCGCAGATGTCTCAACTCTGGAACTTCCTCAATCGTGCAGGGAAGGCGCGGAAAATCCTGCGGTGCTTTTCCGAAAGCTGAGAGAGGCGGGCCACGAAACCCTGGTCATACCTCACGGCAATGCCTGGGGCTTGTACACGCCGGTTGGCTCCAACTGGGACAAGCAGCTAGAGGGAGATATGCAGGACGATCAGCTGCAGACTATGATTGAAGTTTTTTCCGGTCATGGTAATTCCGAAGAGTATCGTTCCTTTAGCACATTACTTACGATGAGAAGGGCGAGCCAGTGCGCCCGGCTGAGCGGCCGGATTTTCTACCGCGTTGTGTTCAAATGGGAAACATCATCCAGGAGCGCTGCCTTGAGGCTGGGGACTCTGAACCGGAGTGTGATGTCCGGGCACTTGCTGCACAACAACTGGCGGTGGAAACCCCTTTGCCCTTGTACACAGTCTCGGGATTTGATTTAGAACAATGGCTTGATGCAGGGCAGTGCAAAGACTGCTTCCAAGGCGCCTATAACTACATACCCAGAAACTCTGTGCAGTATTCGCTTGCCATCGGTAACTTTGATACACCGGGAAAAATCAGGCGCTTTAGATTCGGCATGATGGCTGCCAGTGACAACCACACTGCTCGTCCAGGAACTGGCTATAAAGAGCGTGATCGGCGGTTGTTGATTGAGGGAATGAGTATGGAGGACGTTGAATTTCGAGCGCAGCGCCGCGCGATTTTTGGAGAACCTGAAGTATACCCCCGAGCATTCGATGCCAAAAAAGATGCAGCCCTATCGGCGGTCACAGCCCATTTGGAACGGCAGGATCCTTTCTTCTCCACAGGCAGTTTGATGGCAGTACACGCCGAGCAACGCAGCCGAACTGAAATCTGGAACGCGCTTGAGCGCAAAGAAGTTTACGGTACCAGTGGCGATAGAATTTTGCTGTGGTTTGATCTGCTGAATCCTAGTCTGGACGTGAACACTTCCGTAGCAGCGATGGGCAGTGAGCTCGCAATGCAACATAAGCCGCGCTTTAAAGTGCGTGCCATTGGTGCGCGCAAGCAACTTCCCGGGTGCCCGGCGCACGCCGTTGATGCGCTGGGCGTTGACCGACTCGAGCACTTGTGCCACGCGGAGTGTTTCAACCCTTCGGACCGGCGAAAACTGATTACCCGCATAGAGGTGATTAGAATCAGACCGCAGATAGTGCCCAATGAAAACGTCGCGCAGCTGGTTGAGGATGTCTGGTTGAGCCATACCTGCCCGGTGGATGAGTCTGGTTGTGAGTTTGAGTTTTCCGATCCCGAGTACTCGGCGTCTGGTCGCGAAACACTGTACTACGTGCGGGCGATACAAGAACCGACTGATGCGGTTAACGGCGGTCAGCTGCGCTGTGACTATGACGAGAATGGAAATTGTTTGAAGGTTAACTTCTGCTCAAGTTCCAGCCTGGATACCCCCCGCGAAGATGATTGTCTGTCGCCGGTTGAGGAGAGGGCCTGGTCATCGCCCATCTTCCTGGAGTTCTCGCCTCACTCGTAATAGAGCAGTTCATGCCACCATCGCGCGCTGGCTTTATAGTATAGTGGCCGACTCGAAAACCTATGGGCTGTCCCGACTATTGCCCGCAACCCAGCTAACCAGGAATTTTCCATGATCGAACAATTGTTTTCCATGAAAGACAAAGTCTGCGTAGTAACCGGAGGCTCACGCGGCTTGGGTTTCTACATGGCGCGAGGATTTCTCGCAGCCGGCGCAAAAAGAGTTTATATCACCGCGCGCAAGGCACAGGCCTGTGACGCCGCCGCCAGCGAACTTGCGGAGCACGGCGAGTGTATTTCCCTTCCCGGTGATATCAGCACCATGGAGGAAATTGGCCATCTTGTGGAGACTTTGAAAGAACGAGAAGATTCGATTGATGTGTTGGTCAACAATGCCGGTGTTGGTTGGTTGGCACCCTTAGAAGGGTTTCCCGAAAAAGGCTGGGATAAGGTGATGGATCTCAATGTGAAAACACCGTTCTTCCTCACCCAGGGTCTGTTGCCGCTGCTAAAGAAAAATGCGACTGCCCAGGATAATGCCGTGGTGATTAACATCGGTTCAATCGCGGGAATCTGCGGTACCACGGATACCTTCAGCTACGCGCCAAGTAAAGCCGCGATACACCAGATGACCCGAAATATGGCGTCCCTGCTCGGTGATGACCATATAAGAGTGAATGCTATAGCCCCAGGCCGATTCTTTACCTCAATGACGGACTACGCCAGCGAGGACAAAGAACAGTATGAGCGAGAAATTGCGTCTATACCCCTTCATCGCTGGGGAGAAGACTCGGATATTACCGGAGTGGCCATCATGCTCGCCAGTCGCGCCGGCGCCTTTATCACAGGTCAGATAATACCCGTGGATGGCGGTACGAGCGTGGCGATGTAGTTAGAAAAAGGAGTTGGCGCGCCTGGAGAGATTCGAACTCCCGACCAACTGGTTCGAAGCCAGTTACTCTATCCAGCTGAGCTACAGGCGCGTGGAGGGGGGATTATATACACTATCTCGCCAAGTGGAAGGCCTGATTGAGCTGGATTTCCATGGCGTTACCAATTTTTACCGGCCCTGTCCGGTGGAGGACCGAGTTACCTCATGACATCGAATAATCCGAGGCGGCGAAGCGGGCGTTTCAATTTCCTCCTAATGGTTTTAATGCTACACATCCCTTTATTCGCCTATCCGGTTCTTCGCCTTTGTGGGTGGACTGGATTGGGAGTCGCGGCAACAATCGCGGTTTTTCTGCCTTTGTTTTTCAGTCAGATTGGGGCCAGATTGGTGTTGAAAGACCCCGCAAGCTCATGGGCAAAAGGGCTGCGTTGGAGCGCTGGTATTTGGCTCGGCATAAGCCCCCTGGTGTTGGTGCTGGTGCTGCTCGCCGAAGTTCCCGTGGCTATGTCCTGGATCGCGCCTGAAGTGGCCGTGCTTTCGATTTTGGTAGTTTCGACATTGCTCACCGCATACGGGATATACAGTGCACACTCGCCGACTACTGTTACCGTGCAGCTTTCCAGCAATAAATTGCCAGTTTCAAAACGTTTCGTACAGATTTCCGATGTGCATATTGGATCGCGTAGCAAGCGCTTTTTGGAACATGTTATTGATCGGGTAAATGCCCTGGAGCCCGATTTTCTTTGTATCACCGGTGATTTTATAGATGCTTCCGGGATCACGGAGGAACATCTTGGCGCTTTGAGTCGAGTGCAGGGGCCTGTTTATTTCTCGATCGGAAATCATGAAAAGTATGAAGATCTCGAAGCCATTGTTCAGCGACTCCGCAATCTCGGTGTTAATGTTCTGCGCAATCAAAGTATGCACGAGGAACACCTGCAGGTGATTGGCATTGATGACATGGAGGACCACGGGCAGGTGCAGCGAGAGCTGGCGAAAATGGAAATTCACGACCACAAATACGTGCTCCTTCTCTATCATCGTCCGCGGGGTCATGAAGCTGCCGCTGCTGCGGGAGTAGACTTAATGCTCAGTGGTCATACTCACAACGGGCAAATTGTGCCTTTTAACCTGGTGGTAAATCGGGTCTTTGAAAAAGCGAAAGGCCTTTTTCTTGAGGGCCGGACACACCTTTATGTCTCTTCGGGCACGGGAACCTGGGGGCCTTCAATGCGCCTGGGTACTCGTGGGGAAATTACTTTGTTTGAAGTTAGTGTAGGTCGTCATAAATAGTGTACCATATAGTCTCTTCCCTATATAGAGAGCTTGTCGTGCGTGTTGCAGTAGAAATTGTTTTGTCTGATGACGAAGTTTTGGGTTTGAGTAAGTTATCTAAATCGCGTTCTGTCTCGGTCCGATTGGCGGAGCGTTCACGAATTGTTCTTCTGGCCGGCAAGGGCATGACCAATGAAGAGATCGGTTTTGAACTGGGCATTACGAGACAGAAAGCGGGCCGCTGGCGAGAACGCTATGCAGACAGTGGAGTCGAAGGCATCAGCCAGGATGCATATCGGCCAGGGCGAAAACCGAAAATCAGTTCACGCAAGGTTGCACAGGTGATCAGACTCACGACGCAAGAGACACCGGAAAACGCTACGCATTGGAGCCAGCGTCTCATGGCAGATAAGGCCGGCATTAGCATGTCCTCGGTGGGCAGGATATGGAAAAGCCACGGTTTGAAGCCACACCGAATAAATACATTCAAGGTATCGAACGATAAAGAGTTTGCCGAGAAGTTGGAGGCAATCGTCGGCCTTTACTTATCACCGCCAGAAAATGCCATTGTTTTCAGTTGTGATGAAAAGAGTCAGATACAAGCACTGGATAGAACGCAGCCGGGCTTGCCGATGAAAAAAGGCAGGGCGGCGACAATGACCCATGACTATAAACGTCATGGCACCACGACCTTGTTTGCGGCATTGAACATCTTGACAGGGGAAGTGTTAGGTACCTGCGCCGAACGGCATCGCCATCAAGAATGGTTGAAGTTTCTCCGCCAAATAAATAAGTCGACGCCCAAGGATAAAGAGATTCATATTATCTGTGACAACTACGCCACACATAAGCACCCGAAGGTAAAAAGCTGGCTGAAATATCACCAGCGATTCCATGTGCACTTTACGCCAACCAGCGCATCGTGGTTAAACATGGTGGAGCGGTTTTTTCGGGAGCTAACTGAAAAGCAATTGAAACGAGGTGTCTTTAGTAGTGTGGAAGAACTTGAGCAAACAGTCATGGCGTTCATTGAGACTCATAATCAAGCGCCAGCGCCTTATATCTGGACCAAATCCGCGAGTGACATATTGGAGAAAGTGAAGCGTGGCAGAGAGAAACTTAATAAGTTACAAACTGTTTGACGACCTACATTAGCAACCACCCTAGCAGTTTGTCGGACTCAGCTCCTGACGGGCACGATTTAATACTCCAGCGTGCTACAGGGCTGTCAGGACACCACGCAGAAGATGTGATTGTCCCAGGGCAGCCACGTCAACCTTCATCACGCCTTTATCCAGCCCTGTAATGGGCATTTATGCGGCAAATGACCGCTTAATTAGTCGACCCTGAAAAACGCTTAACATGTTGATTGTATTAGATAATACTGGGTATTTGTGAGATGATTTCGACCAGTTTCAAGCCTATTTGGCACTTAATCCGGTCGAAACAAAGGTGGCTCTCGATGAAAGATTCTTCCCCCGATCACCATCAAATGAGTTTTATGGCTGCTGGGTTGATGGATCAACTCAATCCGAAACACCCTCTGTTACATCTTGCGCGAACCATACCCTGGGACTTTTTTGAATCGGAGTTCGCTCCCTTGTATGCGGCAACTGGCAGGCCTGCCAAACCCGTACGCTTGATGGTGGGTTTATCTATTCTCAAGCATATGGAAAATGTCAGCGACGAGGTTATCGTGCAACACTGGGTACAAAACCCGTATTACCAGGCATTTTGCGGGGAGGTTGAATTCCAGTGGTCATTCCCTTGTGACCCATCCGATCTGGTGTACTTCCGCAAGCGAGTCGGCGAAAAGGGATTTGAAAAAATATTGGCATCCTCTATCACCATTCATGGTGAGAAAGCGGTCGAAGAGGAAGTCTGTATTGACACCACAGTACAGGAAAAAAACATCACCTTTCCCACCGATGCAAAGTTGTACCGAAAGATTATTGTTCGTTGCCTGAAATTGGCCAGGAAAGAAGGGATAACACTTCGCCGCAGTTATGCCAAGGAAATTAAGCAAAGAAAACTGGAATGTCGTTTTGCGGGACATCCCAGGAACCGTGCCAAGGCCCGCAAAGCCGTTAAGCGGCTAAAGACCATTGCCGGTCGTTTAGTGCGGGAATTGGAGCGTAAACTGCCACTCGACATTCTGGAAAAGCTGGCAGAGGACTTTGCACTATTCCATCGTGGACTGAACCAGAAGCGAGGGGATACGAACAAGCTGTACAGCTTGCACGAACCCCATGTCTACTGCATGAGTAAAGGCAAAGAGCATAAGCGCTATGAATTTGGCACCAAGGTTTCTATCACGACAACTCGGGATTCAAAAATCATTGTTGGTGCCATGGCCTTTGATACGAACAAATTTGATGGTCATACGCTGCCGGAGGTGCTGTTGCAATTGAAGCGGCTTAACAAACTGAAACCGGCCGTTGGCTTATGTGATCGGGGTTACAAAGGGAAGAAAAAGATCAATGACACGCGGATCATAATGCCCAGCACAGGTACTCGGGATACGGATAGTGCCTACCAGGTGCTGATGCGGAAACGTTTTAGAAAGCGGGCTGGCATAGAGCCGGTGATCGGCCACCTGAAGTCGGATCATCGATTGAACAAAAGTTATCTCAAAGGATTTGAAGGCGACCAGATTAACGTACTGATGGCTGCTGCTGCGTTTAACTTCAGGAAGTGGATGAGATTGTTTTTATTGGCCCCGAAAACGGCTTCCTTATGGAGTCGTTTAACGCAGTTTATTATCAAGCCACGGCATTACGGCGATGCCGTGATGGCCAATTAGGCTTTTTCAGGGTCGACTAATTATGCCATTCTCAGCACATTCATACGCTTTACATTCCATGCCAGTGTCGCCAGCGTCCATTCGCCCGCAACCTTGTCCAAACCTCGCATCGAGAACTGCCTCAACCCCATAACGTGTTTGATGATGCCGAACACTGGCTCTACCGTTTGCTTTCTTAATGCGTACAGCGCTCGACCGGATTGGGTCGTCAGTTGATGTTTCATGAGCCTCACCTGATCATCCGTTATCGGAGTGGGGGCGTCAGGGGCAAACCGATCAAAAACGCACGGGTGATGGTGGTCACGCGCTACTGCCAGTAAAGGCTGGATATTATCCTCTACGCAAGCCTTTACATTATCACCGCTAAAATAGCCTGTATCGGCCAGCAGGTCGGTCACCTTGCCCAGTTCTTCAGGCAGGGTATTCAGCTTTGTCAGGGCCGGCTTTATTTGTTGTTTGTCGTTCGGGGCCTGTGTCATGTGTGTACTGACGACGAGCATTGTATCGGTGTCAACACTGGCCTGGGCGTTGTAGCACTGTTCAAAGCCGCCGCCAGATACCGGCATGATACGCGACTCTTCATCGGTCAAATTCATCTGGTCTTTATCTCGAGGGCCGGGAAGCGGTGGCTTAGGCTCCCGGCCCCGGGGCTTTTTTCCAGTATCCCTCTGAGCTTGGCGTTGGGTTTGTTTTTGTTGGTATTCGGCTTGCTCACGCTCAAAACGTTCTTGCGCCCGTTCTTCAATTTTTACTTTGGCCGCAGCCAGTGCCTCAAGTCGTGTTTCGCGCCGGGAAATCTCCGCGGGAATGTCCATGCCATCCGCTACCGGCGTTTGATCTGCCGCCTCGGCCTGTGCAGTGAGAGCGCTGACTTCTGCCTTGAGCTGTGCTTCGATTTTCTTTAAGTGACCCAAAGAAAGCGCCTTATGCTTGCTGGCATTCGCCTTGATCTTGGTGCCATCCAGGGCGATACGCCCAAGCTTCAGAAGCTTCATTTCACGCGCCAGCAACAAGACCTGAACAAAAAGTGCTTCAAGCTGAGGCAAAAAACGGCGTCGAAAGGTCGCTATAGTGTCGTGATCCGGATGCGTGTTGGCCGCCAGGTAGCGAAACGCAATGGAGTCGTGGGTGGCTCGCTCAATCTTACGGCTGGAAAACACACCGGTGGCGTAACCGTAGATCAGCAAACTCAGTAGGACCGCTGGATGGTGCGCCTTTGATCCACGCCCGGCATATTGACGGGTGAGCTCAGACAGATCGAGCTGATCAACGACCTCCACGACAAACCGTGCCAGGTGGTGTTCAGGTAACCAGTCCGACATAGAGGGAGGGAATAGATAGTCCGTCTCTCGATCAACGTTTACAAAATTGGCCATCACTTATTCCCGGTTACTTTTCAGTGTGACCACATTATCTCATAATGACGTTGTTGGGTTAAGTCCGACAGGCTGCTAGAATCTTGAGCGCGCAGTGTACTTCGCTCTCAAGTATTTGCATCAGCGTGCATTAGTGGATGTACATCCGGAAGACCGATTCTGGAAAGTTACGCAAGCACGAAAACCTTCGGGAGAGAGCCGATTGCCATTCTGTCCTGTCAAGGCTGTCGACAGCATGGATGCTCGGGGCAGGCCTCCCCGCGCATCCATGCGCTCAACGGTTCGCCAACCCCAATTGTTAGCGCCACAGTAAACCCGCAGTTATTTGCCGCAGAATAAAAGAACGACAAAGAGGCGACAGTGATCCGGCTTAACTCCAATCGATCACAGGCTAGAACGGCAGCTCATGATTTACCTCGACACTGTCTGTGTACTCTTGTTGCTCAATCCGGATCTCCTCGTACAGTTGCGCAATCTCATCACCATAGTGATCCCACAGTACCGATCTCAGGTCGCCGAGCAGCTGATAAATACAATCGGCTTGTTCAGCCGTCCAGTAGGTTGTGATTTTTAAGGTTTTCATTTAGCCTTTCCTCGCTTTTTGGTCTCGCGCCGCTTCGACGCACACTCCTGCGCTTCCTTCATGCGGTACGACTCACCCTCAATGGCGATGACCTCGCTGTGATGGACTAAACGGTCAATCAGGGAGACCACACACGCGGCATTGGGGAACACGTCATTCCACTCGCCAAACGGACGGTTCGTTGTCACCAAAGTTGAACATTTCTCATAGCGCCGGTTGATGATTTCAAACAGCAAGTCAGCATGACGATTGCTGTAGGAGAGGTAGCCCACTTCATCAATTACCAGCAAGGCGGGCCTGGCGTAGTGTTTCAATCGACGCTGCAGGGCATTGGCACCATCCTGACCTGCCAGGTCGTTGAGCATCGCCGCTGCGGTGGTAAACAGCGCCGTATAGCCGTGCATGACAGCGTTATACCCCAGGTTCTGGGCGATCATCGATTTGCCCACGCCGTTGCTGCCCAGCAGGATAATATTGCTGGCCGTGTCCATAAAACCCAGTTGCATCAGGGCATGAATCGCTTGTGGGTCGATAGCGCTTGGCCACTGCCAGTCAAACTCACTCATCGGTTTGAACCGGCCCAGCCTGGCGCTGCTCAGGCGCCGTTCGAGTGAGCGCTGTTTGCGCTCGGCAAGCTCCCAGGCGATGAGCTGTGCCAGCCAGGGGTATTGCTCGTCGGTGATCTCGCCCCAGTGCGCCAGCACGCCGTGGAGCTTCAGTTCAAGTGCCTGCTGTTTGAGTTGCTCGATATCAATCATCGGTATCATCTCCTGTCTCGCTTCGGGTGCCATTGAGCTTGTCGTAATCGGCAAGCCGAGCCAGCTTGACGCTGTAGTGTTTGACCTTCGCCGGCACGGCGACAGCAAGCGGTGGCGGCAGGTGCTGTTCATCACGGCGGCGCTCAAGAACGTGCTGCACCGCCTCCGGGTAGGGTGATTGCCGATCAAGTGCTTCACCCAGAGCTACATGCAGCTCGTCCCGCCCATAATCATCAAAGTTGATTGAGTAACCGGACCGTGGTTTTAATGACATGTCCACGCTGTGCCGATTGCTGCAGCAGCGTCTGGGCGTGCGCCGAAGCATGGCTCAGGCGATCCTGACCCCGGTGTAGTTTGGCGTGGGTTTTCTCCAGCCATAGGGCATTGATATGCGCCTCCTGTTCGATTTGCTCCCCTTTGCCAAAGCTGCGCTGATGCTCAGCAATGCATTGATCGCCCTCCACTATCTGGAGCCGCTCCAGGTCAGCGCTCACGCTCAATGGCTTGTGCACGTATTGATGGGGAATGGAGTAATCATTGAGATCGAAGCGAACATAAGGGGTTTTGGCGGCCCGCACGGGCTGTCTCTCATGGGTATCAAAGGGATTATCCGGCAAACTCACCTGCTCCTGTAAGAAGGCTTCCCTGACCGTCAACGTACGCTCTTCAGGGCAAGCCCGATCAGCACTCACACCCTGGCACCAGTGCTCAGCTTGCGCATTGAGTTCGGCCAGTGTTTGCCAGTGACGAGCGGCAAAGAAATTATCGCGAATATAGCGAATCGCTCTTTCTACCCGGCCCTTTTCATTGCCCCGGGCCACCGCCACCGGGCGTGGTTCGAAGCGATAGTGGGCTGACAAGGCCAGCAAGGTGGGGTGGAAGCGGATGGCGTCACCGTGGCGCTCCAATACGGCCGATTTAAGGTTGTCGTACAGCAGCACCTTTGGCAATCCTTGCCAGGCCTCGAATGCCGCTACATGGCCGCGTAAAAAGTGCTCCATTTGCTGGTTGAGATAAAAGCGCAAGAAGATCTGTCGCGACCAGCTCAGCACCATCACAAACGCCATTAACGGCCGCCGGGCCTTGCCGATCTGAATATGCCCGAACGAACCCCAGTCAACCTGGGCTTGCTCACCGGGCAGGGTTTTTAGGCGTAAATACGCCTCGGGCAGCTTGCGCGGCCGCAGTTCACTGATACGCTGGCGAAACTGGCTGGGGCCACCGGGGTATCCCCGCAGGCGGGCCATTTCATACAAGCGGGCCGCCGTGAGTGTGGGAAACTCCCGCAGGGTGTGTCGATGACAAAGGGCAGATAGGGGTCGATGATCGATGCACGGCGAGTGCGCTCCACCTTGGGCAGGCCAGCCTGTGCCAGTACCCGATCAACCACTGAGTGGTGAATGCCAAGCTGGGTCGCAATGGTGCCCGTTCGCCACTTCTCAACAAAATGGTAGTGCAGTATTTTTGCTTCAGTTTCTTTGCCGATGGCCATGACTGCCCTCCGATTGATGACTCCTGTCCAGCCGCTGCACTAATGTCGCCGGAATCTGCGCCTGAACTGACTGCTCTGCAGAAAATCACTGCGCAAAAAGGGACCGCAGACCGCGCCACAGTGATGGCAGCGCACGGTGGCGTCAGTTTTACCCGGCATATCGGCCCTTTTGATCTCATCAGGCACGGTTTGCAGTAGATCACGGAGTATTATTGCCAGAGAACGGTGATGCGTTACTTTTTGTTGTTGCCGTTCTCGATAACGCTGTTGGCGAGCGGCATTATTCATGCGACCCGGGCGAGTGGCCTGGTACTTCGCTCTGGCTCGTTTAATGGATTCCTTTCTGGCTTCCTGGCTGCAACCATCGGTGCAATACCGCTGGCCGCGATCACAGTGGGTACAGACGATGACCTGGGCGTAGCAGCGACAACAGTGGTAGAGACGGCTGGATGATGGCATCGACACAAAGGTCGATGAGGGCTGGATTTATTCCCATTATGTGCAACACTTAACGGGTCGTGCACCTGCACGGTTTTTTTTGGGTATGGCGCCAGCGTTGACCGTCAAATCTGTGGTGGCGTCATACCGTTCTCAGCGACACTTATTCTTATAGTCCCTACGCTTGAATCGTGCCTGCTTATTGGTCGCTCTTGAGTGTGACTGGGCCGCAGTTCTACTGCGCCGATTCTAATACGCCGAGATCCGTCTATTTCAAAATTCGGCAAATAGCTGCGGTTTTGGAGTGGCGTCTACACCAATCAGGCTTCCAAGCTCTCGGTCAACTGTCGAAGTTTTTAAGGAGAGAGTTTTTGCGGGGCCGGCTACCCGGCAGCCGGCGTTCCGGGCGACGGACGTTCCGGGTGGTGGCTATCTAGGTCTCGGTTTTCTTGCGACTACCGTGTTTTTTCTGCTTCCTGCGTTCTTCTTTCTCGGTTTTTTCGCGCAACTTCTGCGCAACAATCATTTCTTCCGCGACAATCATCTCCGGTCTTTCCAGAGTGATTTGGCCCAGAGTTCCAGCTCTGAACTCGTTCACCAAAATAGAGGAAACTTTCTCGAGGTTGACCTGGCCCCCCGATCGCAGTGCACCTCTACGCGCGCCCACTAGTTCTAGAAATTCGAATTCTGTAGGGGGCAGTGTGTCAATTTCGTATCTCTTGGCGAGTAATTCGGGGTAGCTGCTCATCAGGTAAGCACTTAAATACATGGCGACATCTTCCACTTCCATCGCGGTATCCCGAATGGCACCGGAGGCCGCCAGGCGATAGCTGCTGTTTTCGTTATGAATTTTTGGCCAAAGAATTCCGGGAGTATCCAGAAAAATAATGTCGTCACTAATTCTGATTTTTTGTAGTCCTTTGGTAATCGCCGGTTCGTTTCCGGTCTTGGCTACGTATCGACCAGCAACGGCGTTGATCAGCGTGGACTTACCCACATTGGGAATGCCTGTGATCATTGTCATGAGCTTGGACTTTTTTCTCGACTCTTTAGGTACCAGCTTGTCGCACAGCTGCAGGAGCTTCTGCGCCTTGTCAGCTTGCTCCAGGGTGGTTGGCAAGGTTTTCACGGACGACTCCCGCTCGAAATACTCTTGCCACTGTAGGGTTTCCAACGGGTCTGCCAGATCGGATTTGCTCAATACTTTGATACAGGGAGTACCCTCAGTCAGTTTTGCGATTGAGGGATTTTGGCTGCTGTAGGGCAGCCGGGCGTCTAATAGCTCAATAATCAGATCTACCTGGGGCAAGACCTCGGTCATCTCCTTGTTGGCCTTGTGCATGTGACCTGGATACCAATTAATGGCCATGAAATGTCCTTACTCCCGGGGGTTCTTACTTGAACTGACGATGATTGTTCCAGTGTCTCATAGGACGCCACCGGGCCGAAATAGCTGTCCCGTTAACGAAGGTTTAATGTTCCAGTGGTTTACCTGATGGTCTCTGGCCCCTTATGATGTTCGACCTCATTTTTATCCACAACGGAGCGCGCGTGAATTCCGACCAGTTTAACGATATCAGCTACGACAAAGACGCAGATGGCATTGTCACTCTGACGCTTAATACACCCAAGCGGAAAAATGCGCTTAGCCTGTACACCTTTTTCGAAATTTCTGCGGCTGTCGATTTGTATCCCGGCGATGACAGCGCTCACGTGATGATTATGACCGGCGCGAAGGATCCGAACTCCACTGATCCTGCCAAAGAGGCCTTCAGTAGCGGCGGCTACTTTAATCCGGATGCGTATGAGGGGATTCCGGATGAAATCATAGCGCAGCTGGACCCGTCAGATATTGCTCAAAAACAGACCACCCTTAAGCTCTATCAATGCGACAAGCCCATTATCGCTGCGGTAAATGGTTTGGCGATCGGTGGCGCGTTCACGCTGATCCTGGCCTGTGCCGACCAGATTTACATGTCCGGGCATGCCTGGATTCAATTGCCCTTTGCCAAACTCGGAATCTCTCCCGAGCTGGGCTCTTCCTTTCTATTGCCGCGTCTGTTGGGTTTTCAAAGAGCCAAAGAGGTACTGTTTTTCGCTGAGCGTATTGATGCACAGCAGGCGGTCGATCTCAGATTGGCGAACAAAGTGCTGCCGCACGGTGAACTTTTGGACTACGCGCGCGAAAAGGCGCTGGATCTGGCTCCACCCCGTGGCGCTGGCCTGGCAATTCGTGAAATGAAGAAATTGCTGCACGAACCCAATGTCGAAGCGCTTAGCCACGCTCTGGATCTGGAAAATGTAGCTCTGCAAAAGCTGTTCAACTCCAAAGATTTTTCAGAGGGTTTGGCCGCTCGTGTAGAGCGTCGACCGGCCGTTTTCACTGGATCTTGAATCCCGCTTATATCGCGCAAACTGTTTCGAGGACACACCATGACTGACGCCCACATCCCTGTACTCATTGGTGCAGGACAGATTACCGATAAACGGGGCCCGGAGGAGGCCGCTACACCGGTTGAATTAATGGCCGAGGTGGCCCGACGCGCGGCCGATGATGCCGGACCCGGAGCAGCATTGCTGGATTGCGTAGATGCGATGGTAGCGGTGGGTATAACCGTGGATAGTCCGGAGGCCAGCAATCCCGCAAAAGGTATGTACACCAATATCCCTAAAACGGTCAGCAATTTATTAGGCATCAACCCTGCTATCCAACTGTATTCAGCCACGGGGGGCAATACTCCTCAGATGTTGGTCAATAAATTCTCGGAAAAGATCGCTAGCGGCGAAGTTTCAACCGTATTGCTCACCGGCGCTGAAGCGCTCAACACTATGATCGGCCGACTGAAAAAGGGCTTGGACCTGGATGCCTGGACAGACGATCCCGGTGGTACGCCCGAGATTATTGGCGATCAACGTCCCGCCGCGAATGAGCATGAAATAAGTTATGCTCTTCAAACTCCCTCGGTTACCTATCCGCTGTTTGAGAATGCGTTGCGAGGCAAATACGGGCTTAGCTTGGACGAGCACCAGAACAAACTCGGCGAGTTGTACGCCAGCTTCAATCGAGTAGCTGCGCAAAACCCTCTCGCCTGGTTTCCCACACTTCGCAGTGCGCAGGAAATTGCGACACCCAGCGAATCCAACCGCTATGTAGGTTTTCCCTACACCAAGTATCTCAATTCTATTATTCAGGTGAATCAGGGTGCTGCGGTGATTCTAACTTCACTCGCCAAGGCCAGGGAGCTGGGTGTGAGTGAGGAGAGAATGGTCTATCTGCATGGCTGCGCCGATGCTAACGATATCTGGAACGTCACGGAGCGGGTTGATTACCACGCCTCCCCAGCGGTGCGTACAATGGGTGAGAAGGCCTTCGCCATGGCCGGGAAAACCGTCGCCGACATGGACTACTTCGATATCTACAGCTGTTTCCCCTCTGCCGTCCAAATCGCCTGTGATGAATTGGGCATCGCCCACGACGATCCCCGGGGTCTTACCCTCACAGGAGGATTGCCTTATTTCGGCGGGGCAGGTAACAATTACGTGATGCATTCGATTGCCCACATGATGGATACCTTGCGCGATAACCCCGGGAAATTCGGGCTGTTGAACGCCAATGGCTGGTTCGTCACCAAACATGCGTTGGGTATTTATTCTACGCAGCCAACGCAAGGGGCCTGGGAACGAGAATCACCTGCGGACTATCAACAGCCTATCTTGGATCAGGCTCACCCGGCCTTTACCGAAGATCCGCAAGGGCCAGCGAGTATCGAAACCTACACAGTTGTGCATGGAAGAAAAGGTGTCGAACGTGGATTGGTTATTGGTCGGCTAGCAGACGGAACCCGGTTTCTCGCCCAGACACCCTCGGATGATGAAACTTTGAGCAAGTTGATGCAAAGCGATGCTCTTGGAATGTCGGGAACCGTTGACAAGGTTGATGGAATAAACACTTTTGTACCGGAGTTTGATAATTCGTGAATAGCGCTGTTGATGCCATCTTGGACCTGTCCAAGGAAATACCCCCGGACAGTGCTGATACACCGGCCTGGTTTCGCGATTCTCTGGGCGTGCCCCGTGAGGAGGGCTGGATAGAATCCTCGGGCTGTCCCGTTCACTATTTCCGCTGGGGTGATCCGGCCAATCCACCGCTGTTGCTCATGCACGGTTTTTTGGCGCATTCGCGGTGCTTTGCATTTATCGCTCCGTTCCTCGCGGACAACTACCACGTAGTGGCATTCGACTTTTCAGGCATGGGGGACTCAGGCACCCGTGAGGCTTACTCCCAGGATTCTCGCGTCGCAGAAATGATGGATGTAGCCCAATCTACCGGTTTGTTTGACCACGCCCAAAAACCCGCCATTATTGCTCACTCCTACGGTGGTAGTGTCGGACTGGAGGCAATGGAACTACACGGGGAAGAATTCTCTGGTCTTATCCTGTGTGATTTAATGAGTTTGCGTCCGGAGCGGCTAAAGCTCCATTTTAAGGATCGAAAACCACCCGGGTCGCAAGATGCGACACGTTCCAATCGAGTGTACCCGGATTACGAAACCGCCAAGGGGCGATTTGTACTTTCGCCACCGCAGCAGGTCGAAGAAAAATATCTGTTCGATTACATGGCCTTCCACTCACTCAAGCCCGTTGAAGGTGGCTGGTCCTGGAAGTTCGACCCCGGTGTTTTTGCAGGGGATAGCGGCGGCGAAGAACGCCTTCTCAGGCAGGGCTATCGCATAGCTGATGCTCCTGGTTGCAAGGCCATTATCTACGGCCAGGATAGTCTGTTATTTGATGCGGATTCAGCGGATTATGTTCGCGAGTGTGGTGGTCAGGACATTCCCATGATTGAACTGCCCAGGGCAGGGCACCATCTTATGTTGGACCAGCCGATTGCCTTTGCCAGTGTGCTCAATTCGATTCTGGCGCTGTGGCAGTTAAAGTAAGGGCAGCTAAACTGAGTTAGCCAAAAGCCATTCCTCCATCTACCTTGATGAGCGCGCCATTGGTGTATTTTGAAGCGTCGCTGGCCAGATACAGGGCAATACCGATAATTTCTTCGGGCTGCCCGGCGCGCCCCATCGGAACAATCGCGTTGATTGCGCTTTTTACATTCTCATCCCAGGCGTTGGATATATCGGTTAAGAAGGGCCCGGGCATTATGCAATTGCAGCGCACTTTCGGTGCGAAGGTGTGTGCCATAGACTGGGTCAGATTATTGAGCCCTGCCTTCGCGGCTCCATAGGGGATTTCCGCCGCCCCCGGAGCGATAGCCGCAGTGCTGCTTACATTGATGATCGATCCACCTTGGGCAGCAGACATTCGCTCGGCTGCCACCGCAGAAAGACGGAACGGCCCAGCCAGGTTTACCCCTATGACCTTGTCCCACAATTCTCGGCTCACTGATGTTAGAGAATTGTATAGGGGAGACATGCCCGCATTGTTCACCAGAACGTCGATCTGGCCGAATTCTTGATAAGCCGCGTCTAGCAGCGCGTCGCAGGCATCCCAATCCGCCACGTGACAGGCGAACGGAAGACATTTCGAACCGTACTCTTGCGAGATTTGCTCGGCGGCAGTGTTACAGGCTTCCTGCTTTCTAGAGCTAATAACAAGATTCGCCCCCGCGGCGGCAAAGGCTCTACACATTTCAAGGCCCAGGCCTCGGCTACCACCGGTCACTACACAGACTTTTCCGGTGAGATCAAAATGTGAGGCTGTTTTTTCACTATCCATATAAATAACCTTCTACGCGTTGCGAATGGTGACGCCGCCGTCAACCAACAGGGTTGCACCGGTGATAAAGCTTGCCGCCGGTAAAACCAGGCTTAAAGTAGCATGCGCCACTTCTTCGGGATCTGCATAGCGTCGCAGAGCTGTGCGGCGGTTTACAAAGGTTTGTTTGTCCTGTTCAGGAATCGCCTCGGTAATACCGGTGCGTATGGGGCCGGGGCAAACACAGTTTACCGTGATTCCCTCCTTGCCAAGATCCACTGCCATGGCTCGAGTCAGTCCCATCGAGGCATGCTTGGCGACCACATAGGCGCTGTTGAAACGAGTGGCGCCGTGGGCCTCCGTAGAGGCCACATTTACGATGCGCGGGTTGGCTGAATTGCGCAAGCCGGGCAGAGCAGCTCGAATCGCCCAGGCCTGGGCGGTGGCCATTACGGCCATCGAGGTATCCCAGGAATTGGCGTAGGCATCCCCGTCGATTTCCGCTGGAAGCGCGAAACCCGCGTTATTGACCAAAATATCGATACCGCCGAAGTGCGAGGCGATATTTGTGATTGCCTGCTCGACCGCGCCCCGATCTGAAAGGTCTACCACAAGAGAATATACATCGGCACCAACGGCTCGCATCTCAGCCGCCACAGATTCCAGGCCAGCCTCATTAATGTCGATGATTGCTACCTTGGCCCCCTCGTCGGCAAACAAGTGGGCGGTCGCGCGCCCCATTCCGCTAGCGGCACCGGTCACAATGGCGATGTTACCCTCGATAGAACGACTGAGTTTGGTCAGGCGTGGCATGTGTTTTCCCTCTTGGTAGATTGCTCGATTTCGAAGCTGATCGAGAATGCCGTTTTTCTGCGGAAAACTCAATGTCTGCCAATGCACATCATGTTGCGACGGTGCGCCGCGAATGGCGCTCCCTCAAATTTGATGTATTATTTGTTTGTCCAAAACGGTATTGCTGGTGATAGTGCCCGCGATATCCACTAATTAAATAGTCGACTAGGAGATACATATGCGATTTTTCCATTGGATCGTCACAGCAACATTAGGATTTGTACTGTCGGCTTGTGCTGACACCGGTACCAAGTCCGTGCAAAAAGAAGCGAATGCCGCTGCCGAGCAAGTCCTAGCAGTGGCTGAGGCCACAACGCCTTCAGTGGTTAGTGCCGACAAATATCCGGGACCGGCCAAACAACCGAATTTTGGGCCCGCCTATGGTTCTATTACTTTTGTTGATACCGATTCCAGTGACGCGATCGGAGGCCTGCTCAGCATGGGCCGGGCGATTGATGCCCAGGGCGATAGCCTAGATGAATCGGAAGAGGGGATATCCATGTACATGATTCATTGGGGGCTCGTCGTAGGGCAAACCGGAGTTGATGACGATAAGGGTGCTGGAGATCTCGGTGGCGATTGTCGCGGATTCCGCGATACAGGCCATATCGTAATGCAGGATGCGAGCAAGCTCAGCGTGGATCAGCCCTTGGAGTGGGAAGTTCCCACTGGAACTGTGATACCACAAGGTGCGATCTACTTCGTGGGTCACTCTGTCTATGGGAAGATCCACAATCTGGCCAAGTGTACACAGATTCCTATTGTGAATTGGATAGAGTAAGCCCATACGATTCTGTAACCGTAAGTCTGTTTACTAACCTGAATTAGGAGAACTGGAATCATGAAACGCATTGTTTTATTTCTCGCCACCAACTTTGCAATACTCATTGTTCTGGGCGTGGTGATGAGCATTGTTTTCCCAATGCTCGGCATAGAGGGCCAGAGCAAGACAGGTTTGCTCCTGATATCGGCAATATTTGGAATGGGCGGTTCCTTCATTTCACTGGCAATGTCCAAATGGATAGCCAAACGCAGCGTGGGTGCTGTGGTCATCGAACAACCCTCCGACCCAGAGCAGACCTGGTTGCTTGACACAGTAAAGAGGCAGGCTGAACAAGCGGGAATTGGCATGCCTGAAGTGGCGGTTTACGACTCGCCGGAAATCAATGCCTTCGCGACAGGCATGAACAAAAACAATGCTCTGGTCGCGGTAAGCACCGGTCTACTGCGGAGCATGACCCAAGATGAAGCTGAGGCCGTTTTAGCCCATGAGGTTAGCCATGTCGCCAATGGCGATATGATCACGCTAACCCTGATTCAGGGTGTGTTAAACACCTTTGTATTCTTTTTTGCACGTATTGCGGCGAGCGCTGTGAGTCGTGGCAGCAACAATCGGTTTATCCACTTCCTAATTGTCATGTTCTTCCAATTTGTTTTTGGCATTCTGGCCAGCGTGATTGTTATGTGGTTTTCCCGCAGGCGAGAGTTTCGCGCCGATGAAGGTGGTGCGAGTTTGGCGGGCCGAGAGAAAATGATTGCGGCTTTGCAGCGATTGCAGGGTGATCAGCAGGAAAGCCAACTTGATGGTCAGTTAACAGCTTTTGGTATCAGTGGGAAACAAGCCATGTCCGCACTGTTTATGACGCACCCACCTTTGGAAACCCGAATTGCAGCGCTCAAAGATCTGGGTCTTAGGGTCGACTAGGCTGAAAACGCGTCGCTAGTTAAGTTCGGTAGGTACAGCTTCCATCCAGGCGGCTAGCCAGTTGTGAAAGTGTTGTACCCGTGCCTCGTCCTGATTGAGCAATGCATCACTAAACCCTCGCGAATGCATACCCGCCTGCATATCCGGAAGATAGGAAATGTCCTGATCGAAGGTGATGGTCAATGAATGTGTTCCGTCGAGCACATCCTCTCTTTTAAAAACACTGTGTTCGGGGCGCTCTGTCTGTGCGGATGTTTCCAGACGGGGGTGCAGACTGATGCCGTTCTCAGGGTCGTTTCCCGCCTCGGCTGAAAGTTGCAATGTCCACTTATCGAAGAAACATTTGTTGGGGTCGCCGGGGTGGGGGCGGGGACCATAAATTGAGATTTCTTCCGCCTGCAAAGTCATAAACAAGTTTGGGAAAAAATCAAATTGCCAGACGTCGCTGAGTTGATCATCGCTCAGGGTGCCATAGCCACAATCCATTTTTTGTCCAAGTTCTCGTTTACGTGCTTGAACAGCTTGGCGGATATCGGCTACGCGACCGGAATAATCTTGCGGATTGAGCTGCAGGCCTTCCAGCATCGGCAACATGTAATCCGGCACTTGTTCAGGCATTGGATAACGCGGGTTGGTGGTGTAGCCCTCAACCTTCGTGTTGGAATGACCAAAGGGGAACAAGTTGTTCTCGGAATTGCAACAATCCACCAAACTGGCGTGCTGGGGATGAATGAAATCTACGTGGTACTGCTCCAGAAAATTATCTCGGACGGTCTTCCAATTGGTATCAAGTGACACGGTTTGGTGATTGGTGAGCACTTTGTGTTCAATTTGGAATGCAGCCAGGTCCTGCACAAATGAACCCAGATACTGCTCCAAGGGTGCGGCGTCCATATCCATATTGATCCAAATTAGTCCGGCCCACACTTGAAGGCGCACGGGTTTCAAGGATCGCTGTGCTGCAGAAATCTCTTGCGCAAAGCGTTCTCTGTCTGGTACGTGGCTCAGGGTACCGTCAGTCGTGTATCGCTAACCGTGGTAGGGGCAGACCACTTCAGCTACTGAGCCAGACTCATTGGCAAAAATTCGATTCCCGCGGTGCTGACAGACATTGTAGAAAGCTGATAGTTCGCCTTCTTCACTTCGCATTACTACAATGGATTCTCTGGCGAGCTCGTAGACAAAATAATCCCCTGCGTCTTCGAGATCGCTAAGCAATCCGGCAAACAACCAGCAGCGTGTCCAGATATGTTCCCACTCCTTAGCCATGAACTCGGCAGAAGTGAATTGTTCTTTGTCCACGCGTGTTTGCTTGGGAGCCGGGGCTTTTATGCCACCTGGAAAATCTATGTGATGAGTTGTTTGAGCCATCTAGTACGTCCTGCGGATTACTAAGCTATTTTTTTAGTCTTGTTCGATACAAACTAACACGTCATCGTTTTCCACTTTGACCGGATAGCTGCCTATCGGAGTTACGGCCGGTCGCGACAGTGCGCTGCCATCGCGAATGTCGAAGGCGGCTCCATGCAGTGGGCACAAAATTTTGTTGCCTTTGAGCTTACCGTCGCACAACCGCGCCATGGCGTGACTGCACAAGTTGTCCACGGCAAAAAAGCCCTCGGCGCTGTGACATACGAGAATATCTCTGCCATGTAGTTCGATGGCGCGGGATTTACCCGAGGGTATATCTGCCGTGTTAAAGGCGAAGGTGTACTGCGAGTCGATCAATGAGTGCTCCAATATTCTTATTTTGCCATTAGCTCATCCAGGGTCATATTGACCCTGCGGATTCTGGCTTCCTGGAAGTTACCGAGTGTAATTCCTTTGGCGGCGGCTTTAAGGCCCTGTTGTTGCAGCTGAAGGTTTCCAGTGTCCTCGTCGTAGACTTTTCCCAACCAGCCGAGTTCTTCCACCTCGGTATAGGATTGCTCAACGTTGAGAAAAACAGGCTCGGGAGGCTCTGGATGATCTTTACCCTCCGGCAGGGGCTCTAGTATCAACAAATCGAACAAGCACTGGTCTACATCGTTCCCCATGGGCCTAAATCGATACACCATAGGTACCAGTACACCGGGGAAGAAAAACATATTCGGGAACAGATGATATTCAATGGAATCGAGTATCACGCTGTCAGAAGTTGCGCTGAAGTCCACCCCCAGTTCTTCTCCCAGGCTGATACGCAAGCTTTGCGCGGCGACTGCTCGGGCGGTTTCTCCGGCCTTTAACGGGCGTTGTTCCACCGGCAACATTGCCAGAACTTCTTGTTCTGACAGTGGTGGTTTGCGCCATTTTTCTCCCGGATAATCCGCTAGCGATTCGGGGCTGTAGTTGCCGATGTTGTGGATGAAGCGGCTGACATAGCGACCAAAAACATCGTATTGGGTGTTGGCGCCGTTGGGTGAGTCGTGAGTTTCGAAGTTGTGATAGGCTTCCATGAAGGCTTCTTGCGCCGCCTTCCAGTTGGCCGGAAGTACTTTTTGCACGTGTAGTTTTATTCGCCTTCGATCGAGTGGGAAATGCTCGAAGTGTTCGGGAATCACGTCCATGGATTCGCACAGTGGTTGCGCCATCGGATCGAGGTTGATGAACACAAAGCCACCCCAACGCTCGCAGTTGACCTCTCGAAGCGAGTGTTTGCCTTCATGGACGTGGGGGAAGTCCCAACGCGCTGGAATATCCTTAATAGAACCATCGAGCTGCCAGGACCATCCGTGGAAAGGACAGGTGAAAGCCGAGGAGTAGCCGGTGCCGTCACCGCTCAATAGCCGGGTGCCGCGATGTGTGCAGACGTTCAAAAAAGCTTTGATTGATTGATTGATCACTTTGCCTGACAACAATGACCGAATAATTGCCAATGTCATAAACGTAATTGTCGCCCACATCTTGTAGGTGTTCTTCCCGGCATGCCCACTGCCAGCTTTTGCTCCAGACATGTTCCATCTCGCGGTCGAAAAAATCTTTGCTGGTATAGCGGCTGGTGTCCAGGTCGCCATCGCCCAGAAAACTGTACTGGGATTCGAGCAGCGGCGGCGGGGCTGGGATGGCGTCGCCTAGGAGGATATTGGCTACACTCGGGCCGGGTGCCCGTGCGGCGCCAGCTTGCGTAGTACGATCAACTGTGCGATCAACCATTGGAAACATGCCCGTTTATTAATCGATTGTTCTAGCAAAAATGGGTCTGCTAAAAATTTGAGGTTTCCAACATACTGTTTGCCTGCTATATCAGACAACCTACTTTTGATCGATTGGTAAATTTTAGTGATCTGTATACTCAATGAACTATTGGCTGGAGTGCAAACAATATGAACACTGAAACTGGATCCGTTGGGGACCTTTACGAGTTGCAAAACCAGCTCGCAATACAACAAGTTGTTTTTACTCATTGCCGAGGGCTGGATCGCTTGGATTCCGGTATTTTGTTGTCCTGTTACTGGCCGGATGCGGAAGTTGACTACGGGAATTTCAAGGGGCCCGCCGTGACCTTTTGTGATTTGGTGGTCGGCGCTTTGGCGGCCAGCTATGAACTCACGCAACACAAGGTGGGCAACACCCTGGTAGAGATATCCGGTGATACAGCGCGATCTGAGTCCTATGTCACAGCCTACCATCTACTGATTGGCGGCCTGGAGGAAATGGTTTTTTCAGGACGCTATCTGGATACGCTCCAGATGCGAGACGATTGCTGGAAGATACTCCAGCGGACCGTCGTGATGGACTGGAGCCGCACACACACGTTCAAAGATGAGAGAGATAGCGAAGCGTTCGCCGCGTTACAAAAAGGCGGAATCCGCGATCGAGATCCTTTATCCGATTTGCTCAATAACGCATAACATGGTTGAATACTTATGAATGACGCAGTGCAAGATTTATTGGACAAACAGTCTATATACGAACTGTCCTGTCGCTACATGCGCGCGCTGGACAGAACCGATGCTGATTTACTTCGCTCAGTATTCTTTGCCGACGCCTATTGCGAATATGGGTTTGTGAATGGTGCCCCCGGCATTTTTATCGATTACGCGATAGGAGCTTTGCAAGGTCACGTCGCCAATCAACACATGATTGGCAATGTCCTGATAGAGGTTGAGGGAGATGAAGCCTTTGGCGAAGTTTACTTTAATGCCTATCACAAGGTTGAGGGTGAGCAGGGTTTGGACGACATTATTATTGCTGGCAGATACCTGGATCGGTACGAAAGGCGAGAGGGGGAGTGGAAGATGGCCTACCGTTCAGAACGGGTCGATTGGAGTCGAACCCAAGCGACCAACGACCCCTATTTCGCAATGGCGCCGGACAGCCTTTTAGGCAGCCGGCTCGATGATGCGGTTTATGATCGACAGGCCAGGCGAAAACGCAGTTAGCCTTTTTTGCGCTCCCCCGCGTGCAGCAAAACTTCCGATTCGCTGTTATGAAATTCACACAGTAAATTACTGGTGGTATGCCCCGCATCAATAACCATTGTTTGTCCAGTCATGTAGCGGGCCTCTTCGCTCAGCGCAAACGTGATGGCATCGGCGATGTCCTCGGGCATACAGGCAAATCCCAGGGGGGATGTTTGCGCGATACTCTGTTTCATAACTTCTGTATCCCCATCTGCCAGGGCGACGGTCATCGGAGTGACCGTTCTTCCGGGGGCCACCGCGTTGATCCTTATTCCGAATGCGCTTAGCTCGCTGGCCGCAGATTTAGTTAAGCCGACCACACCATGCTTGGCCATAGTGTAGACGTGAGGACCCAGACCACCGGTAATCCCGGCGGTGCTGGCAAGCGATACGATTGCGCCTCGACCTTGTGGCTTCATTGCTCTAGCGGCGTGCTTTACCCCCAGAAATACTGCCCGGGACAATATCGCCATCGTGTGATCGTAAGCCTCGGCGCTGATTTCCAGGATTGAGCCTACGACGCCGACCACTCCGGCATTGTTCACCATTCCATCGAGGGTGCCAAACTCGCTTTGAGCCAGATCAACGGCATCGATGATGTCCTGCTCCCGGGTTACGTCTGTTTGTATGAAACGGGTTTTCGAGCCCAGTTCGGCGACCAATGCCTCGCCGATACCACTGGCACCGCCTGTAACAACCACTGTTTTGCCTTCGAATCGATCCATGTCTAGTACTCCTGTTTTATTGTGGTCTAGCAGTTTGTCGGACTCAGCTCCTGACGGGCACGATTTAATACTCCAGCGTGCTACAGGGCTGTCAGGACACCACGCAGAAGATGTGATTGTCCCAGGGCAGCCACGTCAACCTTCATCACGCCTTTATCCAGCCCTGTAATGGGCATTTATGCGGCAAATGACCGCTTAATTATGCCATTCTCAGCACATTCATACGCTTTACATTCCATGCCAGTGTCGCCAGCGTCCATTCGCCCGCAACCTTGTCCAAACCTCGCATCGAGAACTGCCTCAACCCCATAACGTGTTTGATGATGCCGAACACTGGCTCTACCGTTTGCTTTCTTAATGCGTACAGCGCTCGACCGGATTGGGTCGTCAGTTGATGTTTCATGAGCCTCACCTGATCATCCGTTATCGGAGTGGGGGCGTCAGGGGCAAACCGATCAAAAACGCACGGGTGATGGTGGTCACGCGCTACTGCCAGTAAAGGCTGGATATTATCCTCTACGCAAGCCTTTACATTATCACCGCTAAAATAGCCTGTATCGGCCAGCAGGTCGGTCACCTTGCCCAGTTCTTCAGGCAGGGTATTCAGCTTTGTCAGGGCCGGCTTTATTTGTTGTTTGTCGTTCGGGGCCTGTGTCATGTGTGTACTGACGACGAGCATTGTATCGGTGTCAACACTGGCCTGGGCGTTGTAGCACTGTTCAAAGCCGCCGCCAGATACCGGCATGATACGCGACTCTTCATCGGTCAAATTCATCTGGTCTTTATCTCGAGGGCCGGGAAGCGGTGGCTTAGGCTCTCGGCCCCGGGGCTTTTTTCCAGCATCCTGAGCTTGGCGTTGGGTTTGTTTTTGTTGGTATTCGGCTTGCTCACGCTCAAAACGTTCTTGCGCCCGTTCTTCAATTTTTACTTTGGCCGCAGCCAGTGCCTCAAGTCGTGTTTCGCGCCGGGAAATCTCCGCGGGAATGTCCATGCCATCCGCTACCGGCGTTTGATCTGCCGCCTCTGCCTGTGCAGTGAGAGCGCTGACTTCTGCCTTGAGCTGTGCTTCGATTTTCTTTAAGTGGCCATAAGAAAGCGCCTTATGCTTGCTGGCATTCGCCTTGATCTTGGTGCCATCCAGGGCGATACGCCCAAGCTTCATGAGCTTCATTTCACGCGCCAGCAACAAGACCTGAACAAAAAGTGCTTCAAGCTGAGGCAAAAAACGGCGTCGAAAGGTCGCTATAGTGTCGTGATCCGGATGCGTGTTGGCCGCCAGGTAGCGAAACGCAATGGAGTCGTGGGTGGCTCGCTCAATCTTACGGCTGGAAAACACACCGGTGGCGTAACCGTAGATCAGCAAACTCAGTAGGACCGCTGGATGGTGCGCCTTTGATCCACGCCCGGCATATTGACGGGTGAGCTCAGACAGATCGAGCTGATCAACGACCTCCACGACAAACCGTGCCAGGTGGTGTTCAGGTAACCAGTCCGACATAGAGGGAGGGAATAGATAGTCCGTCTCTCGATCAACGTTTACAAAATTGGCCATCACTTATTCCCGGTTACTTTTCAGTGTGACCACATTATCTCATGATGACGTTGTTGGGTTAAGTCCGACAGGCTGCTAGGGTAATCGATAACTACCACAGGCCCAAGCTGTGTTGATGCGTTATACTTTCTGACAGTTCTGATTTTTTAGGGTAGCCGCGTTGGTTCGGCTGTGTAGGACCATATGAGAGGGGAGTCGAAATGAGGCCCATCGCAAAAATATTCTTTGGGGTTTTCCTCATCCTGGTGGCACTACTGGCTATGTTTTTAGTTCCCCAGCACTTGCAGATTCGACAGCTTGCACCGCCTCTGCCTTCAGAGCGAGAGCTTCGTGCGTTGCTAGAGGTTCCCGATAGTCCAAGCGCTGTCAGGTTTATGACGACCTCAACTCAGTTGGGTGGAGTGGGATTGCTGAGCCACAATAGCGTGCTAATTGAGTGGGCCAATGGCGACATGGTGATGATCGACGCTGGAATGGATGAGGCCGGAGCAATAGATTTTGGAGAGTTGCTGAAATCCATGGGGCCGGCGGAGGATGTCGTGGTTGTTGGTAGCGTAGGACAGATGCTTGGCGCAGATATTTCTCGGGTTAAGGCTGTGGGATTTACTCATCTTCATATTGATCACACCCAGGGAGTAAAAAACTTCTGCGAAGCCAGGGGCGAAGGTGCTGTTGCACTACAAACTCGCTACCAGTACGATTTGCAGAATTTCAATACCGAGGAAGGCGCCGCCATCGTTGCCCAGTCATGCCTCACTCAGGAGGTTCGAGAGGGCGATGGCTTAATAAAATTTGATCGTTTTCCCGGACTGGCAATGTACCCTTTGGGAGGGCATACACCCGGGTCTACCTTGTTTGCTGTTGCAGATGGTGATCGACTGCTGCTGTTTTCAGGCGATATTACCAACAACAAAGCCGATATCCTCCACGATAAGGGCAAAGGGTTTTTATACAGTTATGTGCTGGTGCCGGAAAATACCTCACGCACAGCGGATTTGCGCGATTGGCTGCGGGCACTGAATCAACAAAACGATATTGACGTCGTGGTCTCACACGATCTCTCGGATATGAACACGGTGTTGCAGCCCTACTAAGCGCTCTGGCGGGGAACGTTTATCTTGTTAGCGCCGAGCATATTGATAGCCAACCCGGTAAAAATCAGCGCCATGGCCAGCAGTTTCCACCAGGGCATGGTTTCACCGAGCATAAGTGACGATGCGCTCATTCCAAAAATGGGAACCAGCAGCGCCCAGGGCGCGACCTTTGCCGCACTGTAGCGTCCCAGCAGTAAATTCCAAAAGCCGTAACCCACCAAAGTGTTGCCAACACTTTGCCAAAGCACCACCGCCCAGGCTTCCCCACTGGCAGATTTCACACTGCTCGCGATCTCGTTTAGCCCTTCGAAATAAACAGCCATAAATAGTAGTGGCGGGATGGAAAACACTGAGGACCATACGATAAAAGCCAGGATATTAATATTTCCAGCCTGTTTCGCAATCTGATTTCCGCAGGCCCAGCTGGCGGCGGCCACGAGCGTTATTGCGACGCCCAGGTATGTAGTTTTGCCGTCGGTAAATACTATGATGGTAATCAGACCCACCAGGCACATCAGCAGTGCGAGGACCTGGCGCGTCGCAATGGTCTCCCCGGTGATCACCACGGCTAGAAGTATCGTGAAAAAAACCTGAATTTGGATAATGAGAGAGGCCAGGCCGGGTGTAATGTTGTCCTGCATCACCCAGAACAAAAGACCAAACTGACCGAAGCCGATAAAGAAACCGTAGGCGATTAAATACCGCCAGGGGACTTGCGGTTTTTTGACAATGAAGACCAGCGGTATCGCTACAAACAAGAATCGCAAAGTCGCCAGCGTAAAGGGCGGCAGCTCATCGAGTGCGTAGCGAATAAATACAAAGTTGGTACCCCAGATTAAGGTGACAACCAGAGCTACCAATTGATCGCGTACGGTCAAGATTGCGCCCGCAAAAGTGCACGTTTAAGGAATTTTGTAATTGACATCATGCCAGTTGAATGTTCCAGAGCTATTCGTCGTTGGCAGCCATTTGAGCGGCCCCGGTGATCTTGGGTAAATCCGCAATGGTCAGAACACTTTTGCGCGCTTCGCAAACCCCGGGTATCGCATTCACGATCCAGTTGGCCGCCGTGGCGTTGCCACCGCCGCCCGCTCCCGGCTCGTAGTGGTCATGCGCATTTCACAGGTCAGGGTTTCCTTTGATGATCACCTGATGGCAACCTCGACCCTCGGGTGGATAGGGCCAATGGGGAGCGCAGTCGTCATCTATTCGGGTGATATGCTCAAGCACGTAAAGTGCACGACCACGATGCATGCCCTGCAGTTCAAATCTGAAAGCGCCCTGGGTTCCCTTCTCAAAAACGCCCATGCCCTCGACTTCGATGGTGCGTTCCAGCGGCAGGCGCTCTACGACTATATTGATGTCATCCACGGGATGACCTAAGGCCTCGCCGACGATTCGCACCATGGGAGCCCACACCATCTCTATGGCAAAGTCGTGCAGCATCATTGGGAGTTCGTCCATCGGACCCCCGAAACCTATCACTTCCCGAACGACCTGAGGTTGATCATAAAGCGCGTAGTTAAATATCTCCCGGGAACGAATTTCCCGGATATTGGAGACCGCGCCGCTGAGTGTTATCGGCATCATGTCCATGGCCCAGCCCGGATCTATGCCGGATACCAACAGAGATGCGCCTGTATCTGCGCAGGCATCCTCGATTGGCTTGAGCACTTCAGCCGCGGTGGAATTGGGGTGGAGGTAACTGTAGAAAGAGGTAGAAACAACGTTGATACCAGCGCCCAGACAGGCCAACAAATCCTGCAGGGCTTCTGTGGGTCGGATATCGGCTGTTGCTGTGTAGATAACGGCGTCCGCACCTGCATTTAACAAGCTTTGCCAATCGTCGGTTGCCGTTACTCCAACAGCTGCCACACCGGCTAGCTCACCGGCGTCCTTACCGACTTTGTCAGGGTTGGAAACGACAACGCCGACCAGTTGAAGGCCGGCGTGAGAAAGAACTGCTCTGATCGCGGGTCGGCCTACATTGCCGGTACCCCAAACGATGACCTTTAGTGCCATGTGTAAACTCCCAGGAAATCGGAGTTCAGCCTACAGAAGTTTGCCACCGCCGAAAAGACGGTGGCGGGGCGATCAGGACAAATATTCCAGCATGGTATCGCAATCGCTGACGGTGAAAGGATCTTCGGGGCAGTTGTCCATCATTCCGGGCTCAGCGAATTGGGCTTTGATTTCCCCATCGACCACGTGCATGGAATATCTCCAGGATCGGTCACCGAACCCCAGGTTCTCCTTTTTCACCAGCATGCCCATTAGACGGGTAAAGTCGCCATTGCCATCGGGCAGCATTTTGATTTTCTCTATGCCCAGCGCCTTTGACCACTGAAACATGCTGAAGGCGTCGTTGACACTCAGGCAGTACACCTCATCCACACCTTTGGCCCGCAGTTCATCGATCTTGGCCTCGTAACCTGGCAGATGGGTGCTTGAGCAAGTGGGGGTGAAGGCACCCGGCAGTGCTACGATAACAACGTTTTTTCCGCCGAAGATATCTGCGGAGGTTTTATCTTCCCAGCGGAAGGGGTTTTCGTGATCCAGGCTTTCGTCACGTACACGGGTTTTGAAAGTGACATTGGGTATTCTTGCGTTCATTGTATTGCCTCATGGTTGATGGAATTGCGTAGTGTTGAAACCATAATAGCGATACGCCATTGATAGGGAAAATGGTATTAGTTGATTTATTTGATCTATAAAATAGATCGATAGTTGTAAGCTCAGCTCCGCAGAGCTGAGTGAAAAGGGTGGCTTACTGTGTGTTCAGAAGATAGACGGCCAGCGCGCGTTTTTCGTCTTGGGTGAGAGGCAGAGCCGGCATAGGCGCTGTTGGCCTGGTCAAGGCATCTATCAATTGGTCGTGTTGTAGGCGTTCATTCACATTGTGCATAGCAAGTCGGCCCACTGCGGTTTGCGGGTTGTGACAGCTTGCGCAGTTGTGTTCGTCAAATAGAACTTTGCCCGAACTTTGCAAGCTGGCGATGTTCTCCTCGTTTAGCCACTCGGGCGTACTGAGAGTGAACGCAGTTTTGTCTGTCTTGGTCATCTCCAGAGGCGCCTGGGACGCCTTGCCATAGCTCACTCTGTAAATCGCGCCTGCATAGTCGTCCGAGATATAAATTGCACCGTCTGGCCCCTGGGCTATATCCACCGGTCGCCCGATAATGTCACCGTCTTGTTCGAAACCCGTGAGAAAATCACGACGCTCGATCGCGTCTCCGTTCCAGTGCAGTGATACTACCTTGTAGCCGTCGGGGGAACTCCGGTTCCAGGAGCCGTGTAATGCGGCTAGGGCGACCTTGTCGTAAGATTTAGGCCAGCTGCCGGTGTCCACAAAACTGAGTCCCAGTGGCGCATTGTGAGCCAGAAACTCATGGACGGGTGCGATGGGATTGCCTGCGGAATCGGGGATGTCTTGTCCATAGTCAGGGTCTGGCTCGTTCGTGCCGTTGTAATGAGGCCAGCCGTAGAAATTTCCAGCTTCAACCTTATTGAGCTCGCAGGGGGGATAATTGTCGCCCAACATATCTCTGCCATTATCAGTGGCATAAAGGGAGTTGTCCCAGGGGGCCCAATCCATGCCCATGCTATTGCGCAGTCCGGTGGCGAATGGTTGTTCACCGCTGCCATCGAGGTTATAGGTTGTCAGCGTACTTCTGCGTGAGTCTGCTTCAAGACACACATTGCAGGTGGAACCTTGCCCCAGGTAGAGCTTCTGGTCCGGACCCACGCGGATTACTTTGTAGGGGTGGTTTCCATCGTCACTCAGTCCGGTAATAATTGGCTCATATTCGCCAACGATGGCACCTTTGGCGCTGTCAAAACGAACTCGTCCGACGGCATTGCTCTCCCCAATAAACAACCAATCTCCCGCAACGTCGATTCCAGAGGGACGAGTAAGCCCGGTGAGTAAAGTGACTCTTTCTCCCGAAGTGGTGGGGGAGTCGGGGTTGCGGCGTATCAGTAGCACATCGCCTGCATAAGGACGTGTGACCAACAGGTCTCCCGCTTCGGTAAAACGAATAAATCTCGCTTTGGGAAGATCCCCGGCGTAGAGACTCAGCGAAAATCCTTCGGGCAGTTTGAATCGCTGATTCAGCAAAGATTCGGAGGGCGTGTCTACACCTTTGCCCATCATGACGTTGAGAGCCATAGCAATACTGCTAGTGCCGATAGCCCCGGTCACGTAGAGGTACGCTGGAAGAGCAAGTACGGCGAGTACGATGATCAATAGTATTTTTTTCATGGCAGGTTCCGATTTGTTTTGACGCGATTAGCGAGGGAGTCCATGGGCGACAGTGCTCGTTCCTCGTGTATCGAGGGCTAATCTTTTGCTCGAATTAGTTTGCCTACAGAGCTGGCAGTGGCGGTCAGCAGACCTTCTCCATTGTAGAGTCGGGCCTCCATAAAAGCCACTTTGTAACTGGCTTTAATGATAGTGCCTACACAGCGCAGATACCCGGCCCGGGTCGGTTCAAGGAAAGAGGTTTTGATTTCCAAAGAGGAAACATTGACAACCGTTTGATCCGTTCCAAAGGCACAGTGACTCATTGTCATATCCAGCATGGCCGTGACGAAACCACCTTGTATCACGTCAACCGAATGACAAAATTGCGTGCCGACATCAAATTCCATGGTGCAGATTTTCCCGGGGATATCCAGGGCCGTAATACGTCCTTCAAACATTTTGACAAATTTGAGAGAATTCTCGTTCAGTGTTTTAATTCTTTGTTGTTCGCTCATCAAGGTTGTTTCCAATTCCAGGCTTGTATAATCGTTTCGGGCGCTAGGCGGCAGGGATGATACCGGTAAGCGGGCCCTTTGGGCCAAATAAATTTCCGCCCAGGGTTCACACTGCCTATAATGCCGCTCCTGAAGAAATCACCCCAAGATCCCAATTCGGAGCTATTCAATGTTTGAGCACAGCGAAAAATCGCAGCAACTTCAGGCGCGCCTGGACGCGTTTATGCAAGAGCACATTTACCCCAACGAGACCAACTATGCTCGCGAGCTGCACGCAGCGCAGAATCGGTTTGCGCCTCTTCCACTTATGGATGAGTTAAAGGCGCTTGCCAAAGCGCAGGGTCTGTGGAATTTGTTCGTGCCCGAAAGTTACGCTCAATACAGCGAAGTTGGAGGTGTGACTAATGTTGACTACGCACCCTTAGCCGAAATAATGGGGCGGGTAACCTGGTCCCCGGAAGTTTTCAATTGCAACGCCCCCGATACCGGCAACATGGAGGTGTTTATGAAATACGCCACCGAGGAACAGCGCTCGCGCTGGCTCACACCGCTGCTAAACGGTGAAATCCGCTCCTCGTACGCTATGACTGAGCCCCAAGTGGCCTCCAGTGATGCGACCAATATCGAATTGAGTATTGTGCAAGAGGGCGACGAATGGGTGCTGAACGGCCGCAAGTGGTTTATTACCGGTGCGATGTATGAGCGCACGAAAATAATTATCGTGATGGGAAAGTCAGATCCGGATAACAGCAACCGGCACAAGCAACAAACTCAGATCTTGGTTCCCAAAGACACCGCAGGAATAAGCATTATTCGCCCTTTGACAACATTGGGTTACGACGATGCACCCATAGGTCATGCTGAAATGGTGTTTGAAAATGTCCGGGTTCCCCTTGCCAATGTGCTGCTGGGTGAGGGCAGAGGGTTTGAAATTGCCCAGGGGCGACTCGGGCCAGGAAGAATGCATCACTGTATGAGGTTGGTTGGTGCGGCCCAGCGCTCTTTGGAACTCGCCTGTCAGCGTGCCACCAGCCGCACAACCTTTGGCCGCGAGCTGAGTAAGCACCAGTCGGTCCGTGAAGAAATTTCGAAGAGTTTCTCCGAGATAGAAATGGCCAGATTGCTGATTTTAAAAACCTGCGAAAAAATGGACGCCGAGGGCGCCCAGGCATCCAGAGATATGATTGCCGCTTGTAAAACCAGTGTTCCACTGATGGTGCAGACCATCATAGATCGCTGCATGCAGATACACGGTGCGGGTGGTTTAACGGAAGATTACTTTATGGCGGAGGCGTTCAACTACGCTCGCTGGTGTCGTCAGGCCGACGGTCCGGATCAAGTCCACCAGATGGCGTTGGGCAAGCAGATTATAGACCGCTACGCGTCGTAGCGGTCTTGACATAACAGCCTGTCTCTTCAGGCCAGCTTGGCGATGACCTCGCCGCCGAGTTTGGCCAGCCCTTCCATAGGGTCTTTGCCCAGAGCAAACAGCGGAACAATCACTCTCGAGACACCGATATCCTCAAAGGCTTTTATGGCGCCCAGGCCACCCCGAGCGTCCCACATGGAACTTAGCTCGATAGAGTTGTAGTCGCGATTGTGCTCTGAGCAAGCCGCCTTCAGTGGCTCCAACATCGGCGCAAGCGTTTCTGCATCGTTGGTAGGTGCAAACCAGCCATCGCCGTATTTCGCGATCCGCTCATACACTTTTCCTTTGGCTCCACCCATGATGATGGGCACACCCGGCTTCTGAACGGGAACCGGGTAGCTCTGAAAGCCACTCCAGTTGATGAAGTCGCTCTGGTGTTCAACAACGTCTCCAGACCAGACTTTACGAATGGCTTGTATGTAGTCGTCAAACCGGGCACCGCGCCGTTCAAAAGGAACACCCATAGCCACAAACTCTTCTTCCAGCCAGCCGATACCTGCACCCAACATAAACCGCCCATTCGAGATGAGATCGAGGCTGGCCGCTTGTTTGGCGAGCAGCAATGGGTTTGCCTGCGCGACGATATTCACACCGGTACCCAGTCTCAGGGTCTTGGTACTGGCTGCGATGGCGGCCAGTGCAATCAGGGGATCGATGAAATTATTGGTGGGCTTTCCGCCCATCTTTCCATCTTTGCTATAGGGGTATTTTGAACTGTAGTCCACGGGGACCATCGCGTGCTCGAAAGTCCAGGCAGATTCGAAGCCCAGAGACTCGATATACTGAGCAAGTCCCACCATTTCCTCGACGCTTTTGACGCCAACATTTACGGGTACCAGACCAAATTTCATATGATTCTCCTCGGATAATTTGTATTGCAGAAACTCGAACAAAGCGCAATGGGTGACAGATAATGCCCGTTCCGGGCTTGGAGATAAAGAGCCTGATTCCCGCTTGGGGAGTTTTTGTTGTTAAACCAATTCGAGTTTCCTTGCCCAGGTTTCGCGCCAGCGCTCAGTAAGAGCTGCCATCGGTTGAACCCATTGAGGATAAGCCGTAGTGTGTTTGGTCCAGGCAGAATCTGATCGGACAAGAAGGTGGATCGTAGCAGTGCTCGAAAAAAATCAATTACTACAGGCGGCAATAGACCAAACCGGTCTCGATGATTTTGGCGACACGGATTATATCCAACCCCTGGAGTTGCTCCTATCGGCCCTGAACACAGAGGCCAAGCTAAACGATTTTGGAACTTTTCGTGCCCAGCACACGATCAATTCCGGTTTAAGCAATCGCTTGAAAATTCACGACTATTTGCAATCACATCCCGAGGTCGAGCAGGAGCAAGTTCAGCGGCCGGTTTTTATTGTTGGCTTACCCAGAACCGGTACCACTGCACTGCATCATATGTTGAACCAGGATGCTGGCAACCACACTCTGCGATTGTGGGAAGCCCAGAACCCTGTGCCACCTCCAGAAATGGCGAGCTATTACACCGATCCGCGAATCGCCAAGCAGCACGAAGGCGTGGCAATGACCGAGACCTTTCTTCCCGGGTTTTTGCAAACCCATCTACTCGATGCGGAGGAACCCGACGAGTGCTACATGCTGCTCAACCGGAGCTTTATGTCGGTGGAGTATTCGGCGATGTTTCATATCCCCAGCTTTGCCAATTGGTTGTACGCCAACCTGAACGACAGTGGCAGCTACGCGTACCACCGCACTCAGCTTCAGCTATTGCAATCCAGGCGTCCCGGCAACTGGGTATTGAAGGCACCCTTTCACCAGTTGGGGTTGCGCGGAATCCTCAAGGAATACCCGGATGCCATTATTGTACAGACGCATCGCGTGCCCATGAGTTTCGTGGCATCAGGCTGTAGCTTTAGTGAGTTACTACGAAAAAGTGGCTCCGACGATGTTCAACGCAATGTGATCGGTCGCGACTGGATGGATATGCTGAGCGTGTACACCCGAACATTTGAAGCGGATCGCGCAGAGTTGGAACCACATTTTCCCGGGCAGTTTATCGATATGCGCCACGATGATTT
The DNA here is from genome assembly GCA_965262875.1 of Halioglobus sp. GTDB lineage: Bacteria > Pseudomonadota > Gammaproteobacteria > Pseudomonadales > Halieaceae > JBALVT01. The sequence goes on along the minus strand of OZ253569.1, from coordinate 89,379 downwards.
TGTTGCCGACCCCTGGTCGACCATCGATGAAATTTATGCCATGCGGGGTTCGCCTTTAAGCGATCAGGGTCGTAATGACATGAAAAGCTGGTTGGACGCCAACCCGAAGGGGAAACATGGCAGGCACAGCTACAAACTCGAGGACTACGGGATTGAACGCTCGGAGGTTGAAGACCTCTTTGCTGACTACGTAGATCGCTATGACCTGACGATGGACTAGCTTTTCCAACCGTTTTTCAATTCATTATTTTTGAGGCAAGTATGACCGAAACAGACAGCGCGGAACAAAGAGTCCTCAGCGGACAAACATGGGCAGAGTTTTGCGATGCGCTCAAAGAGGCGGGCGAGCTAGTGAATGCGGACAAGGCTCCGGACGATAGCTTCAATCGTGCTGAGGGTTACCGTTATCTCACCAGAATGCTTAGAGCGGGTCTGGAGAGTTTCCTGGAATACGGAGACTCGGCGTTTCCCGTATTGCGATGCCCAGTGCACGAGACTATCAAAATGGGGGCGGACAACCCAGATAACTACTATCAAAGTGCGCCGATAAACCCCGACTACGATTACCGTATTACCGGTACTCGTGGAACGGTCGATTATCTCGGTTTTGGGACCGTAATTAATCGTTACAGCTCAGGTGGAGGCATGAAGACAGACGGCTTTCTTGACTCCATCGATATGGATCTTAACGATGATGGAAGTCTGGAAATTATCATCAGCCAGCGAGAACAGGCTGGCAACTGGCTACGCATGGGGCCGGAAACGAATGCGATCAATGTTCGGCAGACCTTTCAGGACCGGCGCACTGAGAAACACGCTGAAATCGTCATAGAGAGAATTGGTGCAGAACTCGAGCGCCCGCAGCCACTGAGTCCGGAGAAATTGGATAAAGCGCTGCTAGGTGCTGTGCAGTTTGTGAAAAACACGACTGGATTGTTTGAGGGCTGGGCCGAAGGTTTTCTGCCAACGACCAATGAAGTGGCCCCTGCGGATCAGGGTTTCTGCCAGGCGATTGGAGGCGATCCCAATATTTACTATTTCCACAGTGCCTGGCAATTGGCTGACGATGAAGCGCTGGTGATTGAAGCCCAAGACATTCCCGATTGCCAAACCTGGAATTTTGTTCTGCAGAACTGGTGGATGGAGACGCTGGATTATCGGCACCACAATATACACTTCAACAAGCACACGGCGGGTTACGAATCTGGCGGCAGCGTACGCATTGTTGTGGCCCACCAACAGCCCAGTCATCACAACTGGATTGAGACAGCGGGGCACAATATGGGAACCCTGTGTTGGCGGTGGATAGGCGCGCAGGAGCACCCGGCGATTTCTGCGCGGGTGGTGAAGTTTTCCGAGTTGTAACGGCCGTTTTGAATCCTGGGTTAACGAGATCCGATCACGCGCTCAAAAGTTGCTCACGCGCCGCCAGGTATTCGCATTCGAGTCTTGCCACGAGTTCGGAGGTCGGCAACACAGCTTTGACTGCCCCGATGCCCTGACCACAACCCCAGATATCTCGCCAGGCCTTTGACTTTTTGACGTCACTGCCGGAACCGAAGTCCATTTGCGATGGATCACTTTCGGGTAAGTTGTCCGGGTCCATGCCAGCGGCTTCAATAGAGGGGCGCAAATAGTTGCCGTGAACACCCGTAAACAGATTGCTGTACACGATATCGGCAGCGTTGTGATCCACAATGGATCGTTTATAGGCCTGATCAGCATTGGCCTCTTGGGTGGCGATGAACGCTGAGCCTATGTAGGCCAGGTCGGCACCCATGGCCTGTGCTGACAAAATGGCTGCTCCGTTTGCAATAGCACCTGACAATAACAGCGGCCCTTCAAACCACTCGCGGATATCCTGAACCAGGGCGAAGGGGGAGACCGCACCGGCATGACCTCCGGCTCCTGCAGCTACGGCGATCAAACCATCTGCACCTTTTTCTACGGCTTTTCTGGCGAAGCGGTCATTAATCACATCGTGAAACACCAGCCCTCCATAAGAGTGTACGGCCTCATTGACAAAAGTTTTGGCGCCCAGAGACGTGATGACTATCGGCACTTTGTACTTAACGCAAAGTTCCAGGTCGTGTTCTAGTCTATCGTTGGAATTGTGCACGATCGGATTGACTGCAAAAGGCGCTGCGGGCTTGTCGGGGTGGGCCGCGTTGTACTCATCGAGTTCCGAAGTAATCTTCTGCAACCAGATTTCCAGTGTCTCGGCCGGGCGCGCGTTCAAGGATGGGAACGAACCGACGACCCCAGCTTTGCATTGGGCTATTACCAGGTCGGGATTGGAGATAATGAATAGTGGGGCTGCCACTGCGGGGATAGAGAGTCTGGTTTTCAGTGATTCGGGTAATGACATTGGGGTCTCCAGCGTGAGCTTTTGTGTGATGGGGTTTTGAATCGATATGCAAATAATTGCATAAAAAAGTAAAATATGCAATTATTTGCATGAAATCCGACGCAATCGCTGGTTCCCAGCTATGCTGAAATTAATGTCAACGTGACAACCCGGGGTAATGGCAATGGCATTGCAACACGCAATCATGACCGCTCTACTGGAAGATGCGATGTCGGGCTATGAGCTGGCGAAATCTTTTGATAGTTCTCTAGGATTCTTCTGGCGGGCCTCCCACCAGCAGATTTATCAGGAGCTGCGCAAGCTCTCGGACAAGAAATACCTGTCATCGGAAACCGTTCCACAGCAGGGCAAACCTAGCAAAATCGTCTATACGCTCACTGCAAAAGGGTCTATGGCGCTGGATGAATGGGTCTACGAGCCCAGTCGATTGCAGGATGCGAAGGACGACCTGCTGGTCAAGCTGTATAACCTGAACAGCGATAATGTGGCGCACTTAATAGCCGAACTGGAACATCGCCGGGAGCTAATGATGGGCCGGCTGTATCTGTACGAGAGAATTCGGCGCCGCCACTACGACGACGACCCCGCGTCCCTGTCGATTCGTCGCAAAGGTGTATACCTTGCGCTGACTGCCGGGGTTACACAGGGAGAGCAGTTTCTACGCTGGTGCGATGATGCGCTGGAGACGCTCGCCAGCCTCGCCGGTTAAAGCTAATTGCCATTATTACCACTTGGGGATTACCCGCTGGAGAAAGTAAATTCAGGCTGGTAGAATTATCGACCCACGTTTGCATAAGGTGGCGAACAAGATGTTTGAAAGAAACAAAAACAAGCCAGCGGCTCCCACAGCTGCTGAACCAGCTATACCGCAATCCCCCTCTGTTCCCGCGCGTTCGGGTATTGCAACTGCGAGGAGTGACGCAATGATAGGATCCAGTATTGTAATTAAAGGCACTGTTACCGGTGATGAGGACCTGACCATTGAAGGCAAGGTTGAAGGCACCATCGATTTAAAATCGAATGTTGTCTCTGTTGGCCCTTCGGGTCGTGTGAAAGCTGATATCACTGCCAAAATAGTCAATATTGAGGGCGAAGTAGCGGGAGATATCTCCGGAAATGAGAAAGTTGTTATATCCAAATCCGGAAATGTAAAAGGCAATATTGTTGCGCCGCGGGTAACTTTGGAAGATGGCGCAATATTTAAGGGTAGTATCGATATGGACCCCGGTGACGGTGCCGCCAAGAAGGTTTCCCTCGCCTCCGAGAAACCGGCGGGAGTTGCCGGCGCAGCCTCTGATCTAAAAAGCGGCTAGCCACACTGTTACGGTGCCGTCCTGACGCGGCACCCCAGGAAGAACATCATCATGGCAGCTACACAGTCTTCGCAACTGTTATCCTCGCTGTTTGAGCAATGTGACATGGACCGTCGCTTAACAGTGCTCCATGTAGGGCCTGCTCTACCCGAAACGATGGATTTTTTTTCCCGGTTTCGCTGCAAACTGTTTTTTATAGATTTGTTCTCCGCGCTCCCCTTTGAGGAAGCGGAGGAAGGCCCAACCCTTGAACAGCAATTCACATCACTACTGGACCTGCCCGAAGGGACGCGATTGGACGTATGCCTGTTTTGGGATGTGTTTAACTTCCTCGGCAGTGATGCCATCGCTGCCTTTCTCGAGGCCTTGAAACCCTATTTGCATGCCGACAGCACAGCCCATGTTTTTGCGGTCTACAATTTGAAAACAGGGCAGGGCGATCAGTTGTATGGAATTCGAGACCTTGACGCTCTCAATGTCAGAGCGCGAACTTCTATCTTACCCGGCTACGCGCCTCATCCCCAGAGCAAGTTGAAAAGTCTGCTCCACTGCTTTAATTTTGATCGCAGCGTGCTTCTGTCGGATAGCCGCTTGGAATTGCTGCTAAGTACCAAGCTCAGCGCGACTTAGTAAAAGCTTCTATCTCTCGATGGGAGTGCGATACTGTGCCCATAACAGCGCAATTTTTTCGCAAATGTCGTATTCTGGGGTTTTAAATCCGCAGCAACATAAACTTAAAAGAGACGTCGAATGGCAAAACCAAACTATTCCTTTGAAAAAAGACAGAAAGAACTCGCCAAAAAGAAGAAAAAAGAAGAGAAACGCCTGCGTAAGGCGGGTGGCGATACACCCGAAGCCCCGGAGTCCGATGCCTCCGTTGTCACTGAGGCACCTGTTACTCCGGTTGTTACCGAGGGCCCCGCTACCTCCTAGCTCGGCTTGGCCTGGCCTGGCTTTTGATCGAGTCGCTATTGGCCGACGCCAAGAAGGTGCCAGCTCCCGGCGTTTCTTAGGTAGTCTTTTTTTCAATGGTAAGAAGAAAAACTCGAAATCTCGCAAAAGGCTTAAGCAGACCTGTTTCGCAGTGCTCGCAGCTGCTGCTTTTTGTGTTTATCAATATGGTCTGACTGGCTCTTTAGAGCAATTCTCGAGTGTCTACCAACACGCCAAGACCTGGGCTAAAGAATACACTACCCGGCCAGAGGCGGGTTGGCGCCAGGCGACTGAAAAATTAAACGATCTACTGCCCTCAACAGGTGCCTCCACTCGCTTTGACCTGACGGCCCGTGTTGTGCGAATCAATGATGGCGACACGATATCTGTCCTGGATGAGAACAAGGCGCAACACAGTATTCGCTTCTACGGTATTGATACTCCTGAGTACGACCAACCTTATGGCAACGCAGCCTCAGCTGCCTTATCTCATCTGCTGGCCGATGAGATGTAAGCGCCCCTAAATCAGCACCTATTTTTTTGTAAGAGTTCCCGCCAGACTTTCTCCTGATAACCACACAGGAGCAAATCATGAACGATATCACTCAGCCCCAGCCACAAGGTATTGACTGGAAGCAGCAAATACAAACCTGGAAACTGTCGGGCTTGTCTCAGACCCGGTTTTGCAAACACAATCACCTGACTTACCATCGCTTTGTGTACTGGCGTCGGAAGTTTGACGATACCATCCGTGTGTCTTCTATAAAACAAGACCAAGGTGGCTTTGCCGCAGTGAGTGTCAGACCTGACGCCGATCGGGGACTAACCTTGTCACTGCCCAACGGATTCATTGTGCGAGGTATCTGTGCCGAAAACCTGTTGGTGGTGCGGCAGTTACTGGATCAATTGTGATGGCGCGCTACTTCCGCCCGGCCAATGACATGCCACAGATTTATCTGTACCGGGACTCCGTAGATTTTAGAAAATCGGTCAATGGCCTTAGCGCCATTGTGGAGCGAGAACTGGGTCGTAACCCCTTTGAGGGTGCCCTCTATGCCTTCACTAATCGCCAGCGCAACAAAATAAAATGTTTGTACTGGGAGGACAATGGGTTTGTGTTGTACTACAAATCACTGGCGGAAGAGAAGTTCCGGTGGCCGCACCCTGACGACGACGTGATTTCCCTCACCGGCCAGCAGATCAATTGGTTGCTGGACGGCTACGATATCTCCCTGATGACAGGCCACAAAAAACTGCATTATGAGTCTGTATTTTAAAGCTTTTTGTCGCCATGAATGTTATAATTACGCCATGCAATCGGCGATAAAAAAGCAACAAAAACAAGGGTGTTACGAGAACTTATCCGCCGCTGAATTACTTGTTGCCCTCGCCGTAAAAGACCAGATTCTTGAAGATAAATGTTTGCTTCTCGAAGAAAAAAACGAGGTTCACCAGAAACACCTCGGCGACAAAAACCACATCATCCTTGAACAGGGTAAACGCATTGACCTGCTCGAGGAATACTTGCGCCTGGCCACGGTACAGAAATTCGGAGCCAGTAGTGAGAAACTGGCGTTTCAGTCTGATTTTGAGAGAGGGTTTCGGGGAATAGAAAAAGATTTGCCAAGAGGGGCTAATCACGGCGGCAAGAATTCTGCGGACCAGGCAAAGCTGCGGTCGAAAGTCATCAAGATAACCACGCAGGAAAAACCCAAGGATGGCACCCACTGGACAACCCGGGGTTTGGCAAAAGTGATGGGAATTAATCACTCCTTTATAATACGGTTCTTCCGAGTTTCCTATGGGTAAAAGCCAAACAATGGTCAAGAATGTGGTACAAGAGTCTTTTTTTATGGAGATATTCAAATGAAAGATACCGCGTTGTTTACTCAACTTTTGGGGCTTGGCGACCCATGGAAAATCACGGCTATTACCCCGGATCTGACCGACAAATCAATTACCCTCCAGATAGATTGGCCAAAGGGAACGAAAGGCGCGTGTAGTGTCTGCCATGCCCTTTGTTCGGTTTACGACCATCGTGAGCAACGCACATGGCGACACCTTGATACGATGCAGTTCAAGACGCAGTTAGTTGCTCAGGTTCCGCGTATTCATTGTAAAGCGCATGGAATCAAAAGCCTGAAAGTACCGTGGGCAGATACGCAGGCACGCTTTACGCATTTATTTGAGCGTTTCGCTATTGATGTGCTGTCGGCTGCCAGCAACAAGACACAGGCCGCAAAACTACTTGGTCTGTCGTGGGATGAGGTGCATCATATTCAATCCCGAGCAGTGAAAAGAGGGATGGACAGACGCTCTGTTGAGGAAGTGAAACACCTTGGCATCGATGAAAAAAGTTTTCGCAAGGGGCAATCCTATGCCAGCCTGCTGTACGATTTGAATGCGTCCAGAGTGCTTGAGGTCGTGGCAGATAGAACGGCGGAATCGGCAACCGCATTGCTGTCCACGCTTCCAGAACAGCAGCGTAATGAAGTAGCTGCTGTTGCCGTGGATATGTGGGTTCCATTTATGACGGCAGTTGAGGCGACTTTACCGAACGCCGCTATTGTTCACGACAAGTTTCATATCGTCAGTTATCTTACAAAAATGGTTGACCAAGTCAGGCGCAAAGAAAATAAAACATTAAGAGCCGCCGGTATCAATGACCTGGTCGGGTCTCGCTATACCTGGTTACGCAATCCCGACAACTGGAGTGAAAAAGATGAAGCCACTTTTTATGGCCTTCAATCAAAGGGGTTGAAGGTTGCCCGAGCCTGGGCAATCAAAGAGACGCTGCTTGACCTGTGGACTTACAGCTACGATAAACCAGCCCGGGCGTTCTTTAAGAAATGGTACTGGTGGGCGACACATTCACGTCTAAAGCCGGTCATATCAGTCGCCAAGATGCTAAAGAAACATCTCGACAACATAATGACTTACTTGAAACATCGCATCACCAATGCGACCGCAGAAGGATTTAATTCAAAGATTCAGACAATAAAATCGGCTGCCCGAGGATTTAGAAACTTCGAAAACTATCGAGTTTCAATTCTGTTCCACTGTGGAAAACTCAACCTCTACCCACAGGATTCCCAGTAGAACCTAAAAAAACAAGAGGAGTATTTGTCATGGACAAAAGTCAATTTTTTACCTACATAGATTCCAATAAGCTCTGTGAGCTTATTGGAAGTGCAAAAGAGTCAGTTATCTACACTGCGCCTGCTGTCTCACAGGAGTAATTTGGTAAAAATAATGCAACTCAAACTCAGTGAACCGTATAAATTTTGGTACAAGTTTCGTCAAGTTCAACTTAGTGTAAAGCTTGGAAGTACTGATATTGTTATTGAGAAAAATGGCAACAAATCTCATATATCTTTAAACGATATTGAACAGTTTAAAATTGAAAAAGGCTGGTTTTTAAATCGCTTAGTTATCACCTGCAATAATCAAAAAACAGTTGTTTTAAAAGGTTATAAAAGTGAGGAGCTAAACCGATTTAAACAGCATTTTATTCAGTCATTATTGACATTGGTTGCAAGCAGCGAACGTTGGCAGGCGTTTGAAAAGTCACTTGAACAGCTTAATAGTCGAGAGGTTTATTTATCAAGTTCTGAATGGCAGCCCATTGCTCAATTACACCAACTGGTAATTCGATTTAATTATCTAGGTATTGATGTCTCGCAATTAAAAAGTGAAATGCACAAAGCCGTTTTTATTCAAGCTCTGCAGCTATCAAAAGATGATGTGAGTGAATTAGGGCGAGAACTTCATAACCAATCGGTTGTACCCGTTTTATTGAATAAATACGCTGAGTTTTTTGAAACGGTAGAAAAGCAGCCATTAACTGAAAAGCAACGTATCGCCTGTGTAACCAATGATGATCATAATTTAGTTATTGCTGGTGCGGGTACGGGAAAAACAGCTACGTTAGTGGGTAAAGCAGGATTTTTGGTAGAAGCTAATATTGCAAGGGCAAAAAATGTGCTGATGCTAGCCTTTGGTAATAAAGCAGCAGCAGAGATGAATGAGCGAATAAAAGCACGTATTTCCTCTGTTGCCCAAGATATTAAAGCCAGTACTTTTCATGCACTCGGCAATGAAATCATTGCAAATTTTGGTGGATATAAAAAAGCCGTTACGCCTTTTGCCGAACAGTCTCTTCAATTTACTCAGTTTATTAATAGCACTATAGATATCCTGGCGGAGGCTGATGATAACTATAAAGTGTTATTAGTTAATTATTTTTCAAGCTTAGGTACGCCAGCTAAATCTGAATTAGATTTTAAATCGATAGATGGCTATCACGAGTTTTTATCAAGTTGTCGTTTGATTACGCTTAAAGGTGAATGGGTGAAAAGTGTTGGGGAATTGCGTATTGCTAATTATCTCACGCTTAACGGTATTAATTATGAGTATGAAGCGAATTATAAGTTTGATACCAAAAGTGTTGCTAGGCGACAATACCAACCCGATTTTTATTTACCAGAAGCTGATTTATATATTGAGTATTTGGGGCTAAATGAAAACTTTGAAACAGCGCCTTTTGTCGATCAAGAAAGTTATTTAGAAGATTTAGCATGGAAGCGGGACTTGCATGCTACAAAAAATACAAAAATGGCAGAGTTATATTCTTACCAGTTAATGCAAGGTAAGCTGACGTCATGTTTGGAGCATGTTTTATCCGATCATTTCGTAGTAGTTCAGCCGATACCCTTGAACGATATTTTTGCCCAATTGAAAGCTGAAAATGAAACTCAATGGCCTGGATTTATTGAGTTAACTCAACGTTTTCTTAGCCTTCATAAAGAAGGTGGTTATTCAGTAGAAGATTTATTGGCTCGTCTTAGCTCAGAGCAATATGACATTGAAAGAACCAAGGCGTTTTTGGCACTATTTGCCCCCATATTATATAGCTATCAAGAGCATCTTAAAGAAACGGATACTGTTGATTTTAGTGATATGATTTCACTTGCGGTTGAAATTGTAGAGAACGGTAAGTTTTTTCACAGTTATAACCATATTCTGGTTGACGAGTTTCAAGATATATCGGGTGGCAGGGCAAAGTTATTAAAGGCGCTTTTAGCATCTAAACCAAATATGCGACTGTTTGCTGTTGGTGATGACTGGCAGTCAATATATCGCTTTAATGGGGCTGATATTGCTTTATTTACCGAGTTTAATAAAAGCTTCTCACCATCTACCGCAGTACCATTAGATAAAACATTTCGGTTTAATAATAAAATTCATAATGTGAGTAGCCAGTTTGTGATGGCAAACCCGGGCCAGTTAAAAAAAGAGATAGTAACCCATGCCCAAATTGATGTTCCTGCTCTACGTTTGGTTGATATAAAGCAGGATCTCAAACCAAGTCCTTTGTCTATAAAAGAGCAGAAGAAACAAGCTTACCAGCAAGCTCTTCAACGCAGCTTAAACACGTTTAACAAGAGTGCTCAACAAAAAAATGAACGGTTTATGTCAAGTTTTTTCGCACACTTTGCGCGATAATCTTCCTCCCCAGACTCTAAACTCTAGTAGTGATATAGACTAACAATTAATTAAAGTCACATTAATCGGCTAAAAATGAGGTGCACAAAAATTTGAGTAAAAAAACCTGATCACTCACAACCACCTGACTAAAAAGCTCAAATCTACCAAGAATGTCAATGGTCATGGCTGGCATGCTCATGCTGTTATTCTTCGCCCACAGGTTTGATAACGCACTATTATAGCGACACCAATTGCCGGATGATTACTCCCCTGATAGGTTCTTTATTTTATGCTGTCTTTAAATACCGGTCATAGGGAGCCAGAAAAGCCAGCAGCCCAATCGCCGCGAACAAAAGCCCAATAGACATATTTAGCATCATTGAATAATCACCATGGGTATCATAAGACCGACCAAACACATAGGGACCAAGACCGGTTCCCAGCATATAGGCGCTAAACAAACAACTGAAGATGACTGCAAAATTGCCAAGGCCATAGTACCGGCTCACCATGTAGGCCATTAAATCGGTCTCTGAGCCCACGCCAAATCCGATAAACAGCGCGGCAATAAAATACCCAGGCAAAGATTCCGTATGGGCAATTAGCACGAGCCCCAAAATCGCAAACCCAAACACAAGTATCGCCAGTTTTGGAGCAAAGATGTGATCCAGAAAGTAGCCGACACCGAGTCTTGCGAACATCATACCAATACCGATTGAGGATGCGACCAATGCCGCAGTGGACGTATCTATACCCCGGTCTGTTAGCATTGCAATCAAATGAGTGAGAGTCCCAAACAATGCAAATGCCACGCTGAATATTACGATGAACAACAGACAAAATGTAGGTGTCTTGACGGCATCCAGTAAACTCAAGTTACGCTCGACATGGGTCGAGTCGAGCTTTTCTTGGTCATCGCCACTGACGCCATCCATATGCAAGCCAATATCTTCAGGTTTATCTCTAATTAAGAAGACTACGGCTGGTAAAACGACGACCAATATACAAAAACCTAGGACGTAATATCCCATCTGCCAGCCGCCGCGACTCACTGCAACGGTGGTAAGCCAAGGTATCACAGCAAAACCCACTCCCATGCCGGCAGCAGCAATGCCGATAAATAGCCCTCGTCGTTTATCGAACCAGCAGGCTATTACTCGCACATAGCCGACCGTGTTGGTGGGCGCGCCAACAATAGCACCAATGATAAGCATCAGATAGAACAGCGGCAGGCTTGAGATATACAACGGCCCAGTCAATATGACTATAACCGACAGAATGACAGACAGGGTTAAAATCCGCTTTGAGCCATACTTGTCAATCAGATGGCCGGTGGTCAACATTCCGACGATGATGCCCATGGTCAGACAGGTCGCCCCAAAAGAGACTTCGCCACGACTCCAACCGAAGGTGTCGGACAATGGCTTGACCAAGGCCCCGAGACTCGCGAAAAGAACCGCGCCGGTATTCCACATCAGGCCGAGAAAACAGCCCATCACCACGGTCGAGCCAAAAAAGAAAGGGGGTTTTGAACCAGAATGCTGCATAAGATAAGTACCCTTAAAATCCATTTTAAATCTAATGTGCTAATCCATAATACCGTCGTAGGCGGAGCTCGATACGCACTCATCACAGGCGTATCTGCACAATAGGCAGTAAGCAGAGCGCTAGATCCAAAACCATCATTGACGGCCTATCAATGACCTCTTGCAAGAATGCCTAACTAGCATGGGGAGTAGAAAGTGAAGCAGCGGCTCCGGCATCCGATAACCGCTGTCACACAAGACTCCCTATCACCAATGGATCAATAATTCCAACGTACAGACGCGCCATAGGTACGAGGTAATCCCAGATATTCCATGGTAAATGCGTCGAACGATAAGGTCGTATTCTTATACACTTCATCGCTCAAGTTTTTACCCCAGATTGAGAGTACCCAGTCATCAAACTCATAAGCGGCAGATAGGTTATACAAGGCAAATGATTCCTGCTCTGTACCCGCCGTGGCGCCGGCATCCGGCTCAAAATAATAGTTGTCAGTCCAGGATGCATCTAGGCGAATACGCAACAGCCCCTCCGCCACAGGGCGGGCAAATTCGAGGGTACTATTAAAGGTATTTTCTGGTGATCTAACCATGGTGTTGCCAGAGTAATCCACCGTCGCGTTGAACACATAATTATCATATTTAGCGTCGAGATAGGCGTAGCCCGCGTGCCATGTCAATTCATCGGAGAGACTCAGGCTACCATCAAACTCAAATCCGCGCACGGTGGCCTCGGCAGCATTCAAGGTAGTGATCGCCGGAGCGCCACTGGCCCCTGTGGTGGTTTTAGGAACCTGCATATCCGTGTAGTCATAGAAAAAATAATTGATATTGATGCGCAAGCGTTGATCAAACCAGGTAGATTTGAGTCCGATTTCATGGGTCTTAACGTTCTCCGGTTCAAACGTTTGGCTTGCCTCAAGCGCGTTAAATTTCGCGAACTGAAAACCACCGCTCTTGAATCCTGTGCTGTAGGTGTAATAGGCCATAACATCTTCGGACAATTTGTAATCGAGAATCAGCTTGGGGTCAAAGGACGACCAACGTCGGCTCAGCGTCACATCAAAGGGCGCCATAATGGGTGGCACACCATCGTGGCTAGACCAACCACTGGAGTGCAATTTTTTGGTATCTCGGGTGTAGCGCGCGCCCACGGTGAGCGCCAGCCGCTCGGTAATATCGATGGTTGCCTGTCCAAAGGCTGCGTAACTCGTGGTATCCACATCGACGATCAACATATTATCTACATGCCGTTCACCTGGTTTAATCGGTGCGACCGGACCACCGGAGGCAACTGAGGCAGCCATTTGGGAAAACACAGATTCTAGACCGCCGCGCAGATTTTCAGTTCGAATAGGCTTTTCGTTTAGATAATAGAGCCCGGTGATCCATTCCACCCGATCGTCGAATGTAAACGCCCCTCCAGGTATCGAAGACAATCGCAATTCTTGCGTGAACTGTTCGGCTTGCTCGTCGGTGAGATGCTCGATGGAATCGATGGATGTAGAATCGAGATCTCGCGCCTCGACCATATCCGAATCAAGATAAGCGGTGATACTGGTCAGAGCGACCTCACTTAGGTTCCAATCGACACGCAAATTGGCGATAAAGATATCCCGTTCAAAACTTGAATCCGAGTTGTAGTATTCGTTAAAACGCGATGGCGTGGTGTCCACCTTGGGTGCGTGGGGACCGCCAGTGGCCAACACCGGCAGCCCAGCGACGTACTCACCCTGCAATCCACCTTGAGGATTGGCATGGTTGTAATCCAGCGTCAGCGATACGTCAAGATCCTCGGTAGGCGTGAACAAGAGCTTGGTTCTCACACTGAGTTGGTCGAGAGCGTTATGGTCGGTTCCCGTCCTGAGGTTCTTGACGTAGCCATCCCTAGAGCGATAATTGATCGATGCGCGGCCGTAAAGAAGCCCATCGGTGAGCGGGCCACTCGCAGCGGCCTGCCAATCAACGGCGCCCATATTACCCACTCCGACCCCAGCGCTCGCCGTGGTCTCTTCAGTCGGGTTTTTGGTGATCACATTAATTGCCCCGCCAATCGTATTGCGACCATACAAAGTACCCTGAGGCCCTTTCAGTACCTCGACTCGTTCTATATCGCTTAAGCCAGACAGGCCCGAACTGAAACGGCCCATGTACACTTCGTCGATAAAGACCCCTACCGAACTCTCTGAGCCTACGCTGAATTGACGACTGCCAATACCACGGATATATATTTGCGGTCTCGATTCGCTGAATTTACCGAAAAACAAACCCGGCGTAAGCGCGGCCAATTGGTCGTGATTGGTCATGTTGGCCGCTTCGATTTGGTCAGCACTAAAGGCCGATATGGCAATAGGTACGTCCTGTATGCTCTGGGCTTTCTTTTGCGCGGTTACCGTGATCTCTTGCAGATATTGAGTTTTCTGCCCCTCTCTATTGTCGGATGCCTGAGAAACGCTTTGTGCGTTGGCACTCTCGGCCAACAACGTCCCCGACAGTCCAATTGCGCTAAATACTATTATGAGAATATTAAACTTAAATACTGTCTTCATTTGTCTTCTCCTTGACGGCTGAATCAGCCACATTTTCTATTAATACCCGTGTCACTCCATCGACCAACATAACACGGCGACACTAGATAGTACTCACATCTCCTATAGGCTCGCATCAAGCCTGACAGATAAACGCATCGACACCAACTAACAGTATTGATTAGGACATGTAACCGTTTTCCATAAAGTACCGCTGAGCCCCCGGATGCAATGGTATGTCGCCCACGTTTCGCCACATTTCTTCTGGCTTCATCGGGCACACCAAATCACTCTTTTCCACCGGTTGCCCTTTAAACCCCAACTCGAATAGATGCTTATGCTCCACCACTAATTTGGTGATGAGATAAACCAAATCCTCGGGTACGTCTGAACGCGTAAATAGCAGCCACTCAGACCAATCAAGAGTTGGCGTATCCATGCTCACAGCACCATCGATCATCCCCTTTGATAGCACCGCCTTGCGGAAACCGTACTCCTTCACCATCATGTCTTGAACATCGCTATCAATAGGCAAAAATGTCATTTTTCTGGCTTCCGAGAGCTGAACCCAGGGAGGCGTTTTTCTGCCCTCATGAATAATCATGTCGGCTCTTCTTTCAATGCCATGGGAAACCACTTTGAACAGATAATCCTCTTTAAAACCTGTCCACATTCCCGATGCAACCTGCTCCTCAATGGATATCCCGTAGGCTGCAAGAATCTTGTCTACGGCAAACCCAACAGGGCTATCTGCGCCGCCAATCGAGAAGGTCAATTTTTGATCTTTTAACTCTCTGATTGACGTAATACCAAACTCTTCGGGCACAGCCCACACCAGTCTGTCATCATGAGGGAACGACAGGATGGCTCGCAAGTCCTGCATTTTTTCGGCATAGGGCCCGATGCCCCGATAGGCCATGGTGGCGCACACGGGTGGCGTGGTCATACCAATCTCCGCCTCACCATTGGCAATAGCAGAAACCGAAGGAATATCACCGGGAACAAACTCCATAATGGCTTTTTTCAAATCCGGCCTGTGAATCCCCAGCAACATATGCAGCCAAGAAAACAACAGCCCAAACCAAGGCACCGGCTCCGCCCGCATTCTCAATGTAAAGTCATCAGTCTTCATAAATAAATGTCCGTCCTTGTGATCGTTGAATATTCCTCTGATTCAGTAACTGAGTCTGTGGAAATCGTCAGGCTGAGGAGCTATGAGTATTTGCGCCTCGCCATATCCCTATATATTTGCGCTTGGGATGAAGTTAATCTACCACCAAAGACATTGCCGACTAAAGGGACAATACAGTCACAATAATTGTACATTTAGGACCGATCTTGTTTATGCTAAGGGAGAAAGTCTCGTTTAAAAATAATTGGAAATATGAAAAATGAGAAAGATAGTTGCCCAGCAAACCTCTAATAAAATACCTAATTACTATGTCTATGGCGAAGAGAATAAACATGACGATCCAGATTTAGTGCATGTTGAAAAAATTCGAACTAGAGGAAAATTGCACAAATGGCACATGGAGCCCCACCAGCATCGACACTATTTTCAGATCATTTACCTATTATCCGGGGCTACTGCCGTTCAAATTGATGGCGTAAAGGATTACGTCAAAGGACCTACGGTGATCACCATTCCACCAGGGTGTGTCCATGGTTTTCAGTTCCAACCCGATACTGATGGTTATGCATTGACCATCGCGGAAACATTATTGTTTGAAAAAATTAACAGCCAAAACCATGACCTACCAAAACAGCTGTTAGAACGCGCCCACATTGTCGAGCTAGGAGACAATCACGACCAGCTCGATGAAATTGAATTTATCCTAAAAATCTTTCACCGCGAGTACGGATCACCCGAACTGGGCCGCTCTTTGATGCTGCAATTGCTATTGCATGCCCTGATGCTATTGATTCGTAGACTGGTTGTTGAAATAGGTGATGAAATGATTTTTGATAGCGTTAACGCCCATAATTACAACCGCTTCCGCGCGTTGGTAGAAGAGCACTTTAAGCAGCATTGGCAGGTCAAAGAATACGCCAGCCGTCTAGGACTGGCGGAACGCCACTTAAATCGCATTTGCCATACCATCAAACAGCAGTCGGCTCTGGAAGTTATCCATCGCCGGCTTCTCCTCGAAGCAAAGCGACAACTCATCTATACCACAGCCCCCGTCGCCTCTATCGCCTTTAAACTAGGCTTTCAAGACCCGGCGTATTTTTCACGATTTTTTAAGAAAAACAATCAAATAACACCAGGCCTGTACAGAAATAAACACAACAGAACTGATCTTAGCCCATTTAGAACGGCATAGGTTGAGCCCTAAACAGGCGCCCCCCTGTGTGTCAACCTGATCCCATACACTCCCTGTTTGGGATAACATAGATTTCAGGGCTATGGATGCAGGAACCACACAATGCCAAAACCACACTCAGATCCACTCAATACACAAGTCACACCAGAGCCCGCACTGGAGAAACGCACGCGTCGCCAGTTCAAGCCGGAGTATAAGCTACGCATGATGGCCGAAGCTGACGCCTGTAAGCACGGTGAACTGGGTGCCCTGTTACGCCGTGAGAAACTCTACAGCAATCAACTCTCCGCCTGGCGCCGCGAGTATGCCGAAAACGGGGTTGCTGGCCTGAGCAAGAGTGCTCCCGGCCCGGCACCCTCGAAGACACCGGCTCAACGGCGCATCGAGCAGCTTGAGAAAGAAAACAATCGCCTGAACCGCAAGTTGGAGAGTGCCAACGACTGTCTGGATTTGCAAAAAAAAGCCTTGTCGATGCTCGATCGTTTACGCAGTGGGAAGGATGTGTGAATAACGTGATTACCCATCGCCCTGCAAGACGGCCATTGTCGCAAGCGTGCCGTGCGCTGGGACTCAATCGCAGCAGTGTTTATGCGCACAGAAAACGAGCTGACAGTGATCTAGAGCCGCAACGTTCTCGGCAGTACGCTGTGCAACCGAGAGCACTGAGTGCCGAGGAACGCGCAACGGTAATCGATACGCTGCACAGTGAACCTTATTGTGATCAGCCACCAGCTGAGGTCTATCACCGCCTGCTTGAGCAGGAGCAATACCTGTGTTCGGTGAGCACCATGCACCGGCTACTTCGCAGCATGCAGGAGACCGGTGATCGGCGCAATCAGCGGCCTGCACAGCACCATGCCATACCGCGGCTGTTAGCCACGGGCCCGCACGATGTCTGGACATGGGATATTACGAAACTGCCGCTGGTGCGACGGGGCATCTACTTATCACTATATGTGGTGCTCGACCTGTTCAGCCGCTTTGTCGTGGCCTGGATGGTTTCACGCAAGGAAAATAGCGCGCTAGCCAAGCAGCTGATGGACGAGGCCACCACCGGCTATGGTATTGAGCCTGGTCAACTTACCCTACACCAGGATCGTGGTTCACCGATGATCGCTCACGGGTATTTGGACTTGATGCGAGAATTGGATGTTACCTGTAGCCATAGCCGCCCTCGAGTGAGCAATGATAATGCGTTCAGTGAAAGTCAGTTTAAGACGCAGAAATACCAAGCGGATTATCCCGGTCGCTTTGACACGATGTCACACGCGCGGCTCTGGTGTGAAGGTTATTTCCACTGGTACAACTTCAAACACCATCACAGTGGGCTGGCAGGGTTTACCCCGGAACAGGTCTTTACAGGACGATATCGTGACGTGGTCGAGCAAAAGCAGCGAGCGCTTGATGAACGTTACCGGCAGAACCCCGAACGCTTTGTTCGAGGACGACCGAGAGCATCATTGCCACCAGCAACAGTGGCAATCAACCCCGTAGAGTCCAGCAATGATGGGACCATGCGTTGCGACCGTGTTAACTTCCCGACACTCACGGCCGCTGGTTATGTGAAATAGATGTTATCTTTAAAATGACTGTCCATATGAGGTTGACACCTTCCGGCCCCAGCCCGGCGCTCCTTTCTGCCCACTGACAACGCTCGTTATACCAGGTAATCGAAAGCGACCAGATCATCAAGTATCGGTGTAAAGAGGTTTTGTCATTCGCTGTCTTGAGGATGTGGGGGTATAGGAAGTATAGCCTGAATTCAGCTGCCGCGTTAGCGGTCGGCTGGAATGATTTGTTATGTTCATATGCCAATAACAAGTCTTAGATTCAAGTCATAAGTGCAATTTCTAGAGCAGGTGGCCAACTGGTACAATCCAGTGCCATTTTCTCGACCAAGGAAATTACACATGAACTATACACAGTTGACCGAATACGAACGATACCAGATTGAAGCATTTTTAAAAGCTGGGTTTACACAAAAAGCCATAGCCAGAGAGCTTAGACGAAGCCCTGGGACAATTAGCAGAGAGCTTGGTCGCAATACGGGCTTGCGTGGTTATAGGCCCCAGCAGGCCCAGCGTTTTGCCACTGAACGGCAGCATCACCACACCCATACACGTATTACAGAGATAACCTGGCAGCGGGTTGAATCGCTACTGAGGGAGGAATGGAGTCCAGAGCAGATCAGCGGTTGGCTAGCAAAATCAATCCTGCAATCTGTTAGTCCAGAATGGATTTATCAGTACATTCTGATCGACAAGAAGGCCGGGGGCGACCTCCATGCCCACTTGCGCTGCCAAAAGAAACGTAAGAAGCGTTACGGGAGCCCAGACAAGCGCGGGCAGCTAAAGAACCGGGTAAGTATCGACGAGCGTCCAGCGATTGTTGATGAGCGCAAGCGTATTGGTGATTGGGAAATGGACCTTATCATTGGGCGCTTGGGTGGCTCCGTACTGATGACGGCTGTTGAGAGAAAGACACGTTTCACAGTGATCGCCCTGGCCCCCAATAAAACGGCGAAGGCCGTCAAGGAAGCGATACTTGGGGCGCTTTCCCCCTTAGCCGCCCCGGTAGAAACACTGACCTATGATAACGGCAAGGAGTTTGCCTTACACGAGGTTATCGCCCAACAGCTGCAGGCTGAAAGCTACTTCGCGCACCCTTACCATTCATGGGAGCGGGGATTGAATGAGAATACAAATGGTCTGATCCGCCAATACGCCCCGAAAGGATCTAGCTTTGATGATATGACGCCGGAGTGTGTCCAGAGAATCTTTGATAAACTTAACAACCGGCCAAGAAAATGTCTGGACTTTAAAACCCCCAACCAAGTACTGTTTGGGATCAACCCACCGATTGCACTAGCGACTTGAATCCGCCAGTGTAATTAACAAGCCTAATAAAGATTTATCTTTTATTTTGGCAATAACCTTTTCTCTTTTATCCCGCAGAATTAAGTCTATTTCTTCGTTATTATAATCGTCAATATTTTTATGCTAGAGTTTTAGACTTTATTGACGCTAGTTTTTCTTTAATGTTCATATTGCCTCTAAATTTACGATATAAAAACCTAATTAAACTAGAGTTTAGAGCGAAAGAGCTGTTGTCGGAAGCTTCAATCCCGACTCCTTTTCCTTAATGTTCTCTCAAAACCTGCGTGTAATACAAGCTGCAACGCAATGTTACCCATCTTGTATATAATCTACCGCACCAGGGGCTTGGAATTTTTTGCATCTTTCGTTCCACCAGCTTCGAACGTTAACATGGCGAAAATGTTTTGTCAGACCCAGCCTGATTCTTCCCGCTGTAATAATATCCGGCTTGCGCCATGGTGCATCCGTCACCAGTGGGCCCGCTTTATCACCCAATACCAGCGTCAACAAATGAAGCAGTCCGTAACCTACAGTCGTCAAGTGAACCCAGCGATGCAGCGTTTGGCGCCGTTGCTGCCAGGCTTCTTTGAGCCCCCACAATTGTTTCAACTGGTAGTACATCGACTCAATCGACCAACGCAGTCCGTAATCTTCAATCACTTGTTCGCTCGTTAGAGTCGTATCGGTTGAAAGAAATAATCGAGTCTTGGTCCACTGACCTTTACCCCTGTCTAGCTCGCACCAAACGGCTCTGACTAACTGACCGTCAAGGAACCTTGCCTTGGCGAGCCGACTACGGTATCTCACCTTTTGTTCTTTTCCGTACAGCCGCAGTAGTGCTTCCGTCTTTTTAAAGTGGGCAATTCGCTTGGGTGTGTGTTTTTCGCCATACTTGCGTGGCCGCCCGCGTTGCCCCGGTTTTCGTTCGGGGGGTTCGTCGTAAAGCCGCGTATCGATTCTCGCCTGGCCAATCACGGTAAAACCGTACGCTGTCATCGCGTTGATAAATCGTTTGCGCATATACCAGCAATCGACCAATACCCTCACCGTTTTATCTTCAAACAAGCGGTAAACAGCACGCATGATCACTGTCGCTGCGACCAGCTTGCCCGTATTCCCTGCACTGGGTATCAGTCGGAACAATAGAGGTATCGCCGTCGTCTCCAGCGGTGTGCGCCTGAAAACAGCCGCTAAACTAACCCAGCATTGACCACGAACATAGGCGGCTAAATTCGGCTTATTTCCGTGCTGATGATGTATCTGGCTGCCCGGTGCTTTTTTCGAGGCTCGTAGACTCACCGTATCGTCAATCGCTAAATATAGAACGGGATCATTCTTGGCACTAAGAACCAGACAGACGAACTGTCTTGCCAGCTTCAACCAGGACCACTTTCCGGCTTCAAGCCATTTGTAATACGTCGTCCAGTGCCTTTGCATGTCTAGAAACAAATAGGTTTCGGTGACAAAGCCAGCGGGCGTTAACATAGCGCCGATCAATAGTTCAATGAATGTGCCTACGGATCTTGGGGGTAGCGCTTTGCTTAAAAATGTTATCCAATAGCACAGTTCGCGGGGGATGTGAGCACATCCTGTTGCGTTCATAGCGGCCTCCAGAAGAAATCGATTCATTTCTTTCTGAAGGCCGCGCCCTATACACCTTTTAAAAAGCAAAGCTGTATAGGGCGCGGCAAACTTTTTGCCGCTTTATGTCAAGTTTTTTCGCACACTTTGCGCGATAATCTTCCTCCCCAGACTCTAAACTCTAGTTAAAGCAGATAAGCATGTAAATTCGTGTATGAGTAGTTGTCACAAATGCCTTCGGAACTATGAGAATCGTTTTCACCATGCGAGTCTGAACTGGCGATTCGCATTGGATCTGCTATCGCTTCTCAGTTCGGACGCAGATTCGACAATTTCCTTTGGCGAACATTGGGAAGGATTACTAAAGCGATACTTGCCGGTTCGTCTGGAACAGTTAATTCAGAAGAAGCTTCAAATTATTGAGCACGATGGTCATACGATTTATATGGATGACGATCGAAAGATAATCGTGCCTTGGCATCCATTCTTGGGAGGCGGTGCACGTCTAGAGGAAACCTTGGCTAGATTAGATAGAGAGTTGAACGCGAGTCGCGTTAGTGACTTGTGTCCACTTGCGTTTGCGAACGCACCTATCTCAGAGTTTCAGAGACTTCGTCAAGCTTTGGGCGGTAGACGTTGATAGGGTAGACGTTGATGGAGAGAACATCGAAGATCTTGAGACTCAGCGCCGTAGACTCGCTGTCGTTTTCTGACTATGCGAATCTTGGCGGTTGTCTCGTTAGAAGCTGGCCCGGAAGGCATGTACTGCTCGAGGGTCAGGGTTCAAATTCTCCGAAATCCCGAGCGTCTGTCGTGGGCCTTTTCTACCACGACATGCTCAAAAGACTGGATGGTGCCTATGAACTCGGGTACGAAGACGGAGTTAGACACATAAGGTCGACGTTTAGTGAACTGATAGGTGTTTATCGTAGCCGATACGTCGACACGTTGACCGCGGAATCAACGCCGCTCGACTATTGGCCCGAAATAACGTCGATAGTCCGATCAGCGATACAGGTATTTGAGAGAGATCTAGATGAAGATTGCAAACCCACTAGGGAAAAAATTCTGAAAAGTGAAAGACTACGAATACACGGCATAGTCGATGAGATACTAGAGTCCAACGAGAGCGTTCTGATTACAGAATACAAAACTATACAGCACGCATCTCGATTGGATCAAGAACGTCATCTGGACCAGGTTCATTTCTACACACTATTGGCAAGGGAACACTACAAGAAATCGGTGGCGGCGCGCTTATGCGGATTACTTGGAACCTCTTTTGAGGTCAACATAGAGGAGGATAGACTGGAGCTCATCTCAAGAAGGGTCAAGGAATTCTTCGAACGAGCGAGTGGTGTAGCTGAAGAGTCAGACGTGCAGGCTCTATGTGATGTGTCAAGGGAAACATGCCCTGGCTGTCGATACCGCAGGTCTTGCCCGGCAATACTTGGATCGTCTTACCCCTCCATAGGAGATGGTCACGAGATCGCTGTTTTGAGTAACATTATGGTAGTTGACGGCAAAATTGTCGCGAAAATTATTGCTGGAACTATACCAATTGGCCATGTCCGAGTAGTGGACCCGTATGCAATTTCATTACTCAAAGATCTGGACGGTGACCTGGTCGTAGACGAACTTGTGTTTGATGATGGAGAACTCTCATTCACCACTTCGAGCCGGATTCACCAGCTCAACACACTGTCATGAACATTCAAGAATGGGCAATTGGGCTCTGGGGATCCGTTGAGGATAACCGAGATAACGCACGTCCTTTTTACTTGTGTATAGACGAATATGCGCTAGCTCGTATTGCAGCGGAAATGAGTCCCGAGATGGACAGCCCGGCAGACGCCGAACAAGATTTCTTGCTTAGTTGCTTTTCTCGAATGGACGTCTTCGCTGACCGCGTCTTAATTGATAAGTCGGGGTTTGAGGTTCAATCAAATGGTCGGTCGCTGGCAATCTGTTTTGCGGCCCAACAGGTCCTTGCGGCTGAGCGAATGATAAGCGACGACGATGCGGGTAGCGATGCCTACTATGCACGCTATCGCCAGATCTTGGGACTGGATCCAAAGGGTTTGGGGACGCCTTTGCGTTATATACAGTTCGCGAAGATTTGGGAGACATTCCGGATCGAGCTATTATCTTTAGCGAATGCCAGTGGCAGCGTGATTACGTTTCAGCAAGGCACTGGCAAGAATAAATATCGGGCTTTGCCGATGTCCCAGGCCCTACTTGATCAAGAATCACTAGTTATAATTCATGAGCGCATCCCCAATATTGGTAAACGATCAGATGAAGATTTGATTCACCGAGTCCGTCGCATATCGCGACATCTGTCGAGAAAAGGCCAAGACAAGGTTTATCTCGATATAATGGTGCCAGCACTTCTGAATCAGATTCGATCTTTTACTCGTGGGGTTACAGCTCACCCCCGTGGCCCGAGTTCCGGTAAGCTTAGTATCGCAGATCCATCGCTTTTCTTCGTATACATCGAAGACGACGGATGGGACGATGTCTACCGCCTTGGAATTCGTGAGGCTGACGGAGCTGCGGATGAAACTTTAAAACAGCTCCCTGAAAAGCTGAAGTCCTACTTCGATCGTCACAGTATGCTTCCTTTTAAGGAAGGATTAGTATCAGATTTTGACGGGATGCTCTTCGATGAAGCAACCATAGGCGATGCTGCGTTGGTCGTTCTTACCGAGCAAACGGCGCTCTCTGACGATACAAGATTCAAATGGAGGGGACTCTTTTATGAGACTGATTGCTGCTCCCTTCCGGATGGGTATCGGATGCTTCTCCGTGATCCTTCGATTCAGTGGACTCCAGCCGCTGCAGAAGCCGGACAGGGCGAGGGTCCACACGGTATCGATTTGTCGGGCGGCATCCTCGTTGACCAACTGCGACGGACGTTTTTGGCTGGTTATACACCGACCCAGATCTATATCGAGGGAACTCAATTATCCGATAATGAACTCATAACTGTTAACGGTGAAAAGACGTTGGTAGCCAGTTTTCTGAGAGAACTTCGAGCGGAGGCGAGTACATGCGACTATCGAGTAACGTTCAAGGCGCATCACATAACCCTGGGTGTCGGCGTGAAAAGGGAGGTCGACCAGTTATATGATGTTGGCTACCCGATTGACAACGGCGTCTGCGCACCCGTTGCAACCGACGCGAGCACTAGAGATGCTCTACAGCATTTGGAGATATCGGCAGATACTGCTCTCTCGGCTGCCTTCACCCGGAGGCTTAAGCGTGGCGAGTTAGTAAAACACCTTAGTATTCCAAGCGAGCAATGGGTGCAGACCAGTTCGGACATTGTCGAAACTGTAGCTGCAGTAGTTGAGCATGAGCTATCTGGAACGGTATTATCTCAAAATTTCATAATCCAGCTCCGACGCAATCGAGCGGTCCCGATCACTCTTTTGTTGGTAGTTCGGCAGGTACACGACGAAGTCGCCTAGCAATGGCGTTCTTGCCCAGGACTCGCTGCCCAGTGTGGATAGATGACGTGGTCCAGCATTTCTTTACAACCCAGTTAAGCGGCTTTTTTCAATTCAACCATCTCCGCCTCATATTGATTCGGACTCACGTAGCCCAGATATGAATGCAGCCGTTGGCTGTTGTAAAACATGGATATGTAGTTCAACACATCCTGTTGTGCTTCGAGCCTGGTCTGGTAATTACGCCAGTGGACACGCTCCTGCTTCAAGCTTCCAAAGAAACTCTCTGCAACTGCATTGTCCCAGCAATCACCTTTGCGACTCATGCTCCCGACGAAGCCATGGGCCTTAAGAAGCCGCCTGTAATCCTTACTGGCATATTGAGAGCCTCGATCGGAATGGACAATCAAGCCAGCTTTGGGCCGCCTTTGCCAAATGGCCATCCTCAGTGCATCGCAAACCAGCTGAGCCTTCATTCGTGAACCCATACTCCAGCCAACAACCTTTCTCGAATACAGGTCAATAACAACAGCAAGGTACAGCCAGCCCTCCTGGGTCCAGAGATAAGTGATATCCCCAACGTACGCCCGGTCAGCTCGATCAACATCAAATTGCCGATCCAATACATTCTCAAACACAGGTTGCTTGTGATTACTGTTTGTCGTGACTTTGTATTTCTTCCGGTGCTTAACCTGAACGTTGGCCTCTTTCATCAATTTTCGAGCCTTCTCCCGGCTCACCGGATAGCTTAGCGCGCTGAGCGCCGCCTTCATTCTCCGGCTACCGTAGCTGTCCCGGGTTGCTTTGGCGATGTCTCGGACAGCTTCCAGTAATTCCTGGCGGTAATAATCGAGACTGCCACCTCCACGCTGCTGATAACCATAGTAACCACCGCGGGTAACGCCCAGGAGTCGACACATCAGGTCAACTGGCCAGGTCTTCTTGTGTTGGGCAATAAACACGTATTTCACCTTGTTTCCTTGGCGAAGAGTCGAGTGGCAAAGTGGAACTTCCCCACAATGCTCTCCCAGAACCGTACGTGACACTCTCATGTCATACGGCTCCTATTGTCCAACCGCAGGCAAAATGCCCAGTTGCCAGTGATAAAGCAAATTCGGCTCTCTTTCGGAGATGCCTCGCAACCACTTTCTTGCTTTGCGTTTGCTTCCTTTGAATCGTTTGTATTTTCTCACAGCCCATTTCACCAGAACTTCGTTCAGATGGGCCATCACGCGTTTGAGGGAACTCGGGTAGAAGACCCCGAAGTAGTTCCACCACCCTCGCAATGAGGCGTTAGACTTTTTCGCAATGTCCTCCAATTCAGCATTCGTCCATCTGCCGATATTCCACTGACTCATTCGTTGTCGAATGTGTTTTGCAGATGTTCGACTAACTGCCGGACTAAAACTGTTGAAGTATTTTCCATTCCGACTTTTGGCCAGCCGACCTCGAAATACATACCCCAGAAAATCGAATTGGATATTGGGATACTTCCCTCGACGGTTAGCATCTCGGCAATACACAATTTTTGTCTTCTTCGGGTGTAGATCAAGTCCGCAGGTACGCAGGCGTTCGCCAACGACGTCCTGCAAATGAGCGGCTTCTTCCTGCGAGTTGCAGTGTAGCAGCCCATCATCGGCATAGCGCGCAAATGGAATGTGCGGAAAGTGCCTTTTCATCCATAGATCGAAGGTATAATGCAGATAGAGATTGAATAACACCGGGCTAATGACACCGCCCTGAGGTGTACCCTTGTCTCTCTCCACGATACTGCCATCCTTTCTAACCAACGGAGCCTTTAGCCAGCGCTCGATATACAGTAACGTCCAGCGACATTGGGTATGATGCCGAACTGCTTTTAGCATCAACGCATGATCAATGTTGTCGAACGCCCCTTGCACATCGAACTCCAGCACCCAACTGTATTTCCAGCAACGTTGTCGCGTGACTCTGATTGCATCTATCGCCGATTTACCTTTGCGATAGGCATAAGAGTCTGGATGAAAGTGAGGTTCTACAAGCGTTTCAAACCGGTTGCGCACAACTGTCTGCGCAATCCGATCGGCTACAGTCGGTACGCCTAACTGGCGAAATTTTCCATCCTTCTTAGGTATCTCTACCCCTCGAATCGGTGGTGGAAAATAGCTCCCTGATGAGAGACGGTTCCAGAGCCTGTAGAGATTACTTTTCAGGTTCCCTTCGAACTCAGTTATCGTCTGTTCATCTACTCCATGAGCACCGCGGTTCGCCTTCACTTGGCGCCAAGCATCAAATACAGCATGCTTGGATATTTCAAACGGTTTTGCTTGACTCATTGGTTCCTCCCAATTGGTTGACCAACTTGCTTCGCTGAACAACGCACCCCCTTCGCTCCACCGCCATTACAGCCGCTTCATCACTACTACGGAGTGCTCCGCCCCTGTGCCCTGCATCGGTACTCTCACCTTCCTGGGACTACCAGTTCGGCTTCTCCCTTCACATCAGGACGACAGGTTCCTATGTTCCACATAATCGCCTGGATATAAGTTCACGCCACCTTAATGCCGGTCGCCATCAAGTCAGTAAACAGGTAACTTCTTGATTTGTCCCAGAAAACGGTCTGGTCTCTGGTTTTGACGACATCGGGTAAAAGCTATCGACACCTCATCGAGTGGTTCGCTTGCGCTCGTCTCCTTATTCCCTACCTGCCATATTTTCTATGACTTTTCCTCAACGCTCACTACCATGTCTCTTGAACACAGCAGCTTGAGGTGGTTTGACATCCCCTCCTGCAAGGCGATGTCGAGGGGCCTACCCTCATCGATTATGCAGCTTCATAGCACACAGACCGTCGCTTTTTTTAATATATCTTTCTCCATCTTCAAGCGCCGGTTCTCCTCCCTCAACTGGCGGGTTTCTGCCTGCTCCGGTGTCAGCTTGCCGTTTCCGCGGAAAGCGTGTCCGTCACTTGATCGTTGATGCTCTTTAACCCAGCGCCCCAACATGGTGGAGTTGATGTCGAGACTTTTCGCCGCTTCAATTCTTGTGTAACCCTGATCCAGTACCAGGCTGACGGCATCCAGCTTGAATTCCTTCGGATATTTCTTTCTTGTGTTCATTCTTTAATCTCCAGTTATGGGTATTATCCCTTAACTGGGTTGTGCAGATCTATTAGACCACCTCAAGATTCAACACCGTGGATACTAGGAGTCGAGTGGCGTTTGTGGGTATTTATCGGAGAATTATTAATCGGGCACGGTTAACTTGTATGGTTAATTCCTGGGAAACTTCTGCTGTTCAGATCTCTCTCAGCATGGGTAAATA
This sequence comes from Halioglobus sp., assembly GCA_965262875.1. GTDB lineage: Bacteria > Pseudomonadota > Gammaproteobacteria > Pseudomonadales > Halieaceae > JBALVT01. Next base: position 61,670 of record OZ253569.1, on the reverse strand, counting down.
GAGGCCCACCTTCGGCGGCCACCGAAGGCCTTTTGCAGTAGTTCGACAGTTAACAGGTCCTGTAAAGAGACCGTCGACAAGTAGGAACGCTGCAAAACTCGCTAGGCATAACTCGAATAGTCATGTGGGCCTCGAGCCCGTATCGCAAGTTAGAGGAGCTTATCCTATGAATATTAAAACTCAAGTAGAAATTAATGTTGGTATCGACACCAGCCAGTCTCAGCTCGACATTTATGTGCGCCCAACAGGAGATTACTCCTCGGTTGAGAACACCCCGCAGGGAGCCATACAAGCAGCAAGAAAAATTAGAAAGTATCAACCCACTCGTGTATTGATCGAGGCTACGGGTCGTCTGGAATTGAACTTCGTTTGCGCGGCACAGACTGCCGGGCTACCGGTGGTGGTTTGCAATGCAGGACAAGTCAGGCAGTTCGCCAGGTCCACTGGCCGATTGGCGAAAACGGATAAGTTGGATGCGCAGGATATTGCCCATTTCGGTGAAGCCCTGCAGCCGTTACTCACAATCATCAAGCCAGATAAGCTGCGAGATATCAGTGACTTAATTACCGTGCGCAGACAATGCCTGGACATGAGCACTATGCAGAAGAATCGGCTATCGCGTATGCCAAAAAACGTACAGCCTCCGATTCAACGTATCCTGAAATCGATTCAGAAGGAAATTGGTAACTACTCGCTGTAGACGCCACTCCAAAACCGCAGCTATTTGCCGAATTTTGAAATAGACGGATCTCGGCGTATTAGAATCGGCGCGGTAGAACTGCGGCCCAGTCACACTCAAGAGCGACCAATAAGCAGGCACGATTCAAGCGTAGGGACTATAAGAATAAGTGTCGCTGAGAACGGTATGACGCCACCACAGATTTGACGGTCAACGCTGGCGCCATACCCAAAAAAACCGTGCAGGTGCACGACCCGTTAAGTGTTGCACATAATGGGAATAAATCCAGCCCTCATCGACCTTTGTGTCGATGCCATCATCCAGCCGTCTCTACCACTGTTGTCGCTGCTACGCCCAGGTCATCGTCTGTACCCACTGTGATCGCGGCCAGCGGTATTGCACCGATGGTTGCAGCCAGGAAGCCAGAAAGGAATCCATTAAACGAGCCAGAGCGAAGTACCAGGCCACTCGCCCGGGTCGCATGAATAATGCCGCTCGCCAACAGCGTTATCGAGAACGGCAACAACAAAAAGTAACGCATCACCGTTCTCTGGCAATAATACTCCGTGATCTACTGCAAACCGTGCCTGATGAGATCAAAAGGGCCGATATGCCGGGTAAAACTGACGCCACCGTGCGCTGCCATCACTGTGGCGCGGTCTGCGGTCCCTTTTTGCGCAGTGATTTTCTGCAGAGCAGTCAGTTCAGGCGCAGATTCCGGCGACATTAGTGCAGCGGCTGGACAGGAGTCATCAATCGGAGGGCAGTCATGGCCATCGGCAAAGAAACTGAAGCAAAAATACTGCGCTACCATTTTGTTGAGAAGTGGCGAACGGGCACCATTGCGACCCAGCTTGGCATTCACCACTCAGTGGTTGATCGGGTACTGGCACAGGCTGGCCTGCCCAAGGTGGAGCGCACTCGCCGTGCGTCGATCATCGACCCCTATCTGCCCTTTGTCATCGACACCCTGCGGGAGTTTCCCACACTCACGGCGGCCCGCTTGTATGAAATGGCCCGCCTGCGGGGATACCCCGGTGGCCCCAGCCAGTTTCGCCAGCGTATCAGTGAACTGCGGCCGCGCAAGCTGCCCGAGGCGTATTTACGCCTAAAAACCCTGCCCGGTGAGCAAGCCCAGGTTGACTGGGGTTCGTTCGGGCATATTCAGATCGGCAAGGCCCGGCGGCCGTTAATGGCGTTTGTGATGGTGCTGAGCTGGTCGCGACAGATCTTCTTGCGCTTTTATCTCAACCAGCAAATGGAGCACTTTTTACGCGGCCATGTAGCGGCATTCGAGGCCTGGCAAGGATTGCCAAAGGTGCTGCTGTACGACAACCTTAAATCGGCCGTATTGGAGCGCCACGGTGACGCCATCCGCTTCCACCCCACCTTGCTGGCCTTGTCAGCCCACTATCGCTTCGAACCACGCCCGGTGGCGGTGGCCCGGGGCAATGAAAAGGGCCGGGTAGAAAGAGCGATTCGCTATATTCGCGATAATTTCTTTGCCGCTCGTCACTGGCAAACACTGGCCGAACTCAATGCGCAAGCTGAGCACTGGTGCCAGGGTATGAGTGCTGATCGGGCTTGCCCTGAAGAGCGTACGTTGACGGTCAGGGAAGCCTTCTTACAGGAGCAGGTGAGTTTGCCGGATAATCCCTTTGATACCCATGAGAGACAGCCCGTGCGGGCCGCCAAAACCCCTTATGTTCGCTTCGATCTCAATGATTACTCCATTCCCCATCAATACGTGCACAAGCCATTGAGCGTGAGCGCTGACCTGGAGCGGCTCCAGATAGTGGAGGGCGATCAATGCATTGCTGAGCATCAGCGCAGCTTTGGCAAAGGGGAGCAAATCGAACAGGAGGCGCATATCAATGCCCTATGGCTGGAGAAAACCCACGCCAAACTACACCGGGGTCAGGATCGCCTGAGCCATGCTTCGGCGCACGCCCAGACGCTGCTGCAGCAATCGGCACAGCGTGGACATGTCATTAAAACCACGGTCCGGTTACTCAATCAACTGCTTGATGATTATGGGCGGGACGAGCTGCATGTAGCTCTGGGTGAAGCACTTGATCGGCAATCACCCTACCCGGAGGCGGTGCAGCACGTTCTTGAGCGCCGCCGTGATGAACAGCACCTGCCGCCACCGCTTGCTGTCGCCGTGCCGGCGAAGGTCAAACACTACAGCGTCAAGCTGGCTCGGCTTGCCGATTACGACAAGCTCAATGGCACCCGAAGCGAGACAGGAGATGATACCGATGATTGATATCGAGCAACTCAAACAGCAGGCACTTGAACTGAAGCTCCACGGCGTGCTGGCGCACTGGGGCGAGATCACCGACGAGCAATACCCCTGGCGGGCACAGCTCATCGCCTGGGAGCTTGCCGAGCGCAAACAGCGCTCACTCGAACGGCGCCTGAGCAGCGCCAGGCTGGGCCGGTTCAAACCGATGAGTGAGTTTGACTGGCAGTGGCCAAGCGCTATCGACCCACAAGCGATTCATGCCCTGATGCAACTGGGTTTTATGGACACGGCCAGCAATATTATCCTGCTGGGCAGCAACGGCGTGGGCAAATCGATGATCGCCCAGAACCTGGGGTATAACGCTGTCATGCACGGCTATACGGCGCTGTTTACCACCGCAGCGGCGATGCTCAACGACCTGGCAGGTCAGGATGGCGCCAATGCCCTGCAGCGTCGATTGAAACACTACGCCAGGCCCGCCTTGCTGGTAATTGATGAAGTGGGCTACCTCTCCTACAGCAATCGTCATGCTGACTTGCTGTTTGAAATCATCAACCGGCGCTATGAGAAATGTTCAACTTTGGTGACAACGAACCGTCCGTTTGGCGAGTGGAATGACGTGTTCCCCAATGCCGCGTGTGTGGTCTCCCTGATTGACCGTTTAGTCCATCACAGCGAGGTCATCGCCATTGAGGGTGAGTCGTACCGCATGAAGGAAGCGCAGGAGTGTGCGTCGAAGCGGCGCGAGACCAAAAAGCGAGGAAAGGCTAAATGAAAACCTTAAAAATCACAACCTACTGGACGGCTGAACAAGCCGATTGTATTTATCAGCTGCTCGGCGACCTGAGATCGGTACTGTGGGATCACTATGGTGATGAGATTGCGCAACTGTACGAGGAGATCCGGATTGAGCAACAAGAGTACACAGACAGTGTCGAGGTAAATCATGAGCTGCCGTTCTAGCCTGTGATCGATTGGAGTTAAGCCGGATCACTGTCGCCTCTTTGTCGTTCTTTTATTCTGCGGCAAATAACTGCGGGTTTACTGTGGCGCTAACAACAAGGGGCATAATCCACTGATAGCCATTCAGATAGCGCTCGCTGGAAACGCTGCATCGGAATGGGGTGAGTAGTTACACTCAAAGTTCATATTTTTGCCTTAGGCTATTACTCGCTGAGCATACTGTCTGGACCCCAGTATGCTTTCATGCTGGTGACCTTGCCGGCGTCGTTAAATTCAAACACATCTATGATTTCTATCCCCATGCCGGGCATCTTGACCTGAAAGGGAAATGCCACGGCATTGCCGGAACAACGAGGGTTGCCCGTTAGCACCAGCTTGGCACCGGATGATAGGGCGCCCTCATAGAAAGCGCAGACCGCATCGATACCCACATGCAAATCGGTACCAACGGGATCTTCGACAATGGCGTCGTCCGCGTAGAGTTCACGGATTATATCCATATCCTCTTTTTCAAAGGCTTCTACATACTTGTGTATCGCTGCTATCTTGTCGCTGTTTTCCATGTTTGCTCTCTCGTAGTTATTAGTAGTTATCGATGGTGATCAATGCAGATCAAAAGGTGTTCACTTGCTGATTAGTAACCGCATAGAGTCGCGTATCGGTTCTTATGGTATTGGGTGTCGCCAAATATCTGCATGGTAACGCGCGCTCGCTTCAGGAAAAGGCCGATATCCAGATCGTCGGATACGCCTATACCGCCGTGCATCTGTACCGCTTCATTGGTGACCAGCTTAACTAGCTCATTGAGTTTGGCTTTGGCAAGGCTCGCAAGCAGTGGTAGTTGCTCGGGGCTATCGTCGACACCCGAGAGCGCTTGTAGTATCACTGACCGGCACAATTCCAACTCTGATTGTATATGCGCAGCGCGATGCTGCAGCGCCTGGAAGCTGCCAATTTTCACGTCAAATTGAACGCGTTCTTTCAGGTATTCAACGGTTTGTTCAAAAGCCTCTAAAGCACAACCCATCATTTCGGCAGCAATTGCAATGCGACCGCGATCTAGTACGGGTTCTAGTGTTTTCCACCCTTGGCCCAGTTCACCAATCAGGCTCTCGCTGCCTAGTTTGACATTGGTGAAAGTGATACCCGCGGAATTTCGAGCATCCATCATGATATTACGCGTTCGAGCGACACCATCGGCGTTAGCATCGACTAAGAACAGTGAGATACCTTCGCTGCTGTCGTATTCTCCGGCGGTGCGAGCTACAACAATCAGGTGCTCGGCGCTGTGTCCATCCAGAACGAATGTCTTGTTTCCGTGCAAAGTGTAGCCTTCTTCGCTGGGTGCGGCTGATGTGGAAATCGAACTTGGGTCGTGGTGCTGCGATTCCTCCAGTGCAAGCGCGAGCGTCAGCTCTCCGGCTGCAATTTTGGGCAGCAGTGCTTCTTTTTGGTCGGTAGTTCCTCCCAGGAGCACAGCGGAAGCTCCAACTACTGCCGATGCAAAAAGCGGTGATGCGGTTAAATTTCTTCCCGCCTCCTCCATAACCACTCCCAGGCCTGCGAAACCAAAATCTAGCCCGCCAAATTCCTCGGGAAGAATAATGCTCGCCCAGCCCAGCTCAGCCATTTGCGCCCAAAGCTCGGTGGAATAACCAGTGGTGTCTGTTTCGTCGCGCAATTTCCTCAGCTCTTTAACCGGCGCGTTACTCGCGAGAAACTCTTTTGCCGAGTCCTGCAGTAGGCGTTGTTCTTCATTTAATACCAGGGCCATAACTCTGTCCTTTTAGGATTGCGGCAGTTGCAGAACACTTTTGGCGATAAGGTTCAGCTGTATTTCAGAGGTGCCGCCCGCAATGGTGTAACCTTTGGACATCGCCCACTGTCGAGTGGTATTGAGTTCTTCCTCACTAAAGCCTTCACCCTCCCAGCCCAGTCCCTGGCTTCCCATGATGGCCAGCAGCAACTCGCCCTTGGTTTTCTCCGCTTCGGTACCTACATACTTCATCACCAGGGGGGCGGCGCTACTAACACCGTGAGTTTTTTCCTCGAAGGTCCGAAAGTGCGTCAAACCAACCGCGTGCATATGCATGTCGTACTCAACGAGTTGGTCTCGCAACTGTGAGTTCGCAATTTTCCCGTTTTCAAAATTCAGATATTTTCTGGCCGCAGTATTTGGCGCGAGAACCTCGCTCGGTGTATCGCTACCCATCTCTGCCATTAACTTGCGTTCGTGCACCAGCAAGGTTTTGGCGACTGTCCAGCCGTTGTTCAGCTCACCCATCAAGTTTTCTTTGGGGACTTTAACGTTGTCGAAAAATGTTTGGCAGAATTCCGACTGGCCGCTAATCAAATTTATCGGCGTAGTGCTAACACCTTCGCTGGCCATATCGATCAGTACAAAGCTGATACCCTCCTGCTTTTTTACATCGGGGTTGGTTCGCAGCAGGCAGAAAATCCAATCGGATTTGTCCGCGTTGGTCGTCCATATCTTGCTGCCGTTGACCAAAAAGTGATCTCGCATGTCCTCGGCTTTGCACTGCACACTGGCCAGATCAGAACCGGATCCGGGCTCCGAGTAACCCTGGGCCCAACGGATTTCGCCGTTTATAATGGCCCGAAGGTGCTGTTGTTTTTGTTCCTCGGAGCCATGCTTCAGCACAGCAGGGCCCAGCATCCATATACCGATGCCAAAAAGAGGAGTGCGCGCTTTTATGCGTTTCATCTCTTCTTTAATAACTTTTCCCTGTACTTCACTCAGGCCTCCACCGCCGTACTGGACAGGCCATTCAGGGACAATCCAGCCCTGGTCACGCATTCGCTCGTGCCAGATTTTGGCATCCTCACTTGGGTACTCACCGCGGCGGCCACCCCAGTACTGTTGGTCCGGGCTCATGGGCTGGCGTTGGGATTCTGGACAATTGAGTTCCAGCCATTGCCGAACTTCACTGCGAAATACATCCAGGTTTTCCAAGCTTTCTCTCCTGAGTGAGGCGGTCATGATCAATCTTCCCAATGAGGTCTGTTTTTTTTGTTGCACCGCGAGTGCCAGTATCATACTGATCGCGAGCGGGCGTATAAAGTAGCATCAGCTTACTGCTTGGCATTTTTAGCACAATGGTCTATCAAGCCAGTCCCTGTGACAAAAGCGGACATATTTTTGTGGATACGATGATCCAGGCACGGCGGTTTAGCTCGGTGAACCAGACAAGTTGACCGCCGTTGGCACGCAGAGCATGCTGTGCCGTCTTTTTTACGATATTTTGGGCTGGAGTGCGCGAATGAAAAGGTTTTTAGACAAAGTTGTTATGGTGACAGGGGCGGGCAGCGGCATTGGCCGGGCCAGTGCCATTCGAATTGCTGCCGAGGGTGGATCTGTTTACTGCGTCGATGTGAATCTCCAATCGGCGGAGGCCGCAGTGGCCGAAATTGTCAGCGCCGGTGGCCTGGCAACGGCACACAGCTGCGATGTTAGTAATGAGGCCGCAGTCACACAGTGCTTTGCAGCTTGCGTGGATACCTATGGGTCCCTATACGCGCTGGTTAATATGGCGGGTATCCTCAGATTTGACGATACTGAGCAGCTGGCACTGGGCGATTGGCAGAAAGTCATGGATGTTAATCTCACCGGAACCATGTTGCTGTGCCGTGCCGCATTGCCCCACTTGCTTGCCAGTGGCGGCAGCATCGTCAACGCGGCATCTACCGCGGCGCTTGCCGGGCTCCCTTGCGGAGTGGCCTATTCGGCGACCAAAGGGGGTGTGTTGGCTATGACTCGCAGTATCGCTGTTGAGTATGGCAAGCGGGGCGTGCGCGCCAATTGTGTTTGTCCTGGCGATATCAATACGGGTATGACGGAGAACATCACTTTCCCCGAGTCCATGGACTTCGATTTAATGACCCGGATTATGTCTCTGAGCGGCGCCAAAGGGCCAGATGTAATGGCGGGTGTGATCGCCATGCTGGCCTCCCAGGACGGCATACATATTACCGGAGAAGATATACGGGTGGACGGTGGTACTCTTTCTTGAGTGCTATTGAGACTCGGTTAATCGGACTTTGTACTGTTTTTCTTCATCGTCATGGCGTGTCTTGAGGATGACAGTATCACCCGGCTGCAGAGCTTCCATCGCACTGAGATAGTCGTCATTGGTCCGAACCGCGATGTCATTGAGGTGAGTAATAACGTCACCCAGTAAGACATCGCCCCGGGAATTGCGCCGTGCACCGGAAATTCCCGCCTGATCTGCCGGTAAGCCAGGATCAACTCTCACCACTGGCAGCCCCTTAATGCGATAGCGCTTGATCCAGCGATCGCTGGCCAGTTCGATGCCGATGATGGGGCGCAAGATTCGGCCGTAGCTGATGAGCTGGAGTATTACGCTTCTCACGGTATTCACCGGAATCGCAAAACCAATACCTGCACTGGCGCCGCTGGGGCTATAAATAGCGGTGTTTACACCGATGAGTTGCCCCAGGGAGTTCAGCAGTGGGCCTCCTGAATTCCCCGGATTAATAGCGGCATCGGTCTGGATGACGCCGCGAATTTTGCGATTGCTGGCCGCCTGTATCTCTCTTCCCAGTGCGCTGACGATGCCTGTGGTCAATGTCGTGTCGAGGCCGAAGGGATTGCCTATGGCCAGTACCTTGCGTCCTACCGAGAGTTCCGAGGAATCCCCCAGCGGCAGAGTGACCAAATCTTTGGGAGGGTTTTCTATACGAAGTACGGCCAAATCTTTTTCTGGAGCGACCCCTATTACCTGGGCATCGTATTCAGTTTGATCTTGCGTGGTCACTGTAAGTCGGTGTGCTCCAGCGATCACATGAAAATTGGTCACGATAAGCCCGCTACTATCCCATACAAACCCGGTACCGGAACCCCGGGGGATTTCCTGTATGTTTAGGCTAAAGAAATCGCGTCGAAGCGCTTTGTTGGTGACGAAGACAACAGCCGGGCTCGCCTTGCGGAAAATTTCAGTACTGTTTGCTTCGTCTTCTGTGGCGAAAGTCAGGTAGTCCGGATCATCAGCGCCGGCGTATCCGCTACTCATTGAAACCATAAGTAGCAGAAGGTAGTTCGCCAGGTGTGCGGTTTTAAGCATGAGTACGTCAGCTGCGCAATTAAGAACCGAACTGCTGTTGAAAGGCCCGAATACGCTTGGCGTTGGCGCCGATATCGCCAACTCCGACTCGGGAAACGGAACGAAGATCGATTAAGGTTTGTGAATCTACCTGTCGCAGTCTTATCACCACGTCATCTTTGAAATTCATGATGGCAGTGGTATCAACCGCCTCAATAACACCGCTTTGACGATCCTGGTGGTAAATCTCCCAGCCAAGAGCGTTAGCTGCGGAGATAGCTTTGTCGAAGTTAGCCTCCACAGATTCATTGTTACGCGCGGTGGTTATGCCGGGATACGACTCTATTTGCGCGGCGATGCTCTCGGGCTTGATGGTGAGCGGGTTTGCGTTATCTCCACGCATATTTTGCGCGGCGGTAAAGGTCGGTGGATCCAGTGTGTCTGTGCTGATGTCATGGATTGGCGGTGCATTTCCCCCTCCTGTTAGCGCGCCCGCGAGTAGAACAACACCGGGTACCACTAACAGTCCGCGCTTGAAAATATCGCCCCGGTGACTCTTGAACGCAGGCAGTATTGTCAGAACAATGAAGAGCACGAAAATCAGTGCGGCGCCAGCACAGCAAATCGCGTACAGCATGAGCCCCGGCTGCCAAGTGCCGGAGCGAACCATAAGCACACTAATGGGAAGTCCTATCAGAAGTAACGTCGCGACAATGCCGCCCCAGCTTATCAGTTTTGATTTTGTAGCGGGTTCGTTCATAAATGTCCCATTTGTGTTGCCGTTCATTTGAAGTCAGCAAAGAATACACCTCACGGGACGTGCTGGCGAGAACGTAAGGCTATAAACTGATGCTCGCAGTTACGGCGTTTATTGCTTGGGCGCGGTGTCGACAATTCATTGCTTGGTAGACGGAGTATGGTATGGAAAAATTGATTTATCCAATCTGGAAGCCCCAGGAAAACTCTGGAGATGAGCTCCGGGACAGATTGCTGAACGAGATGGCGCCGGCGCTACTGGCGCAGGACAATGTACGTGCGCTTCGTTTTTCTGTGGTCGACAGTGATGTGGCTACGGCAGCGGGAAAGCGAATGGAAAACTGCCAGACCCTACCAGATGGCATGATCTCGGTGTGGTTGGATAATGGCGGAGCCAGAGCGCCCGTGGATACGGTGATTGAGAGTGTTGTAGCGCGCTTCAGTACCTATCTGGTCGTTGAAGCTGAGCCTATTGTAAACACTGAGCATCGGGCAGCAACGGGAGAGCGAGGGCATGGTTTCTGTCAGGTCGTATTCTTGGCGCGTCCCGAGCGCTTGACTGAACAGGAGTGGCTTAGCATTTGGCAGGGAAGTCACACGCAGGTTGCCATCGATACACAGTCCACCTTTTCGTATCGTCAGAATGTCATTGTGCGTTCCCTGTCAGCCGACGCGACCGTGCTGCACGCCATGATCGAGGAGAATTTCCCGCCAGAAGCGATGACTTCTGATCAGGCCTTTTACGGGGTGACTAATGACGAGGGTTTGAAAAAGAACCTAGATGCCATGGTGAACAGCTGCACCCGGTTTATTGATTTTGACAAAATTGATGTGATTCCCATGAGTGAGTATGTCTTGAAGTATCTCTGATGGGATAGGGGGATCTGCACCGCAATTATAGCTACAGCGGGCGCTACTGTACTTCGACATCCTCCTGTGGCGGTTCATCGGTCGGCTCTTCAGCTTCTGTGTCATCCAGCGTATTTTCTTCGTCCTGAGGCAGGGCGGGGAGAGGGATATCGCTGACTTGCACGATCGGATCGCCTTTGGGATTCAATTGTGCTTCCACAATTTCACCGCGAAGTTCAAAATCCTTGCTGCTGAGCTCGAACAAAGTATTGCTGGCTTCATCTCGATTTTTAACCCGCAGAAGGACTTTAGGTTCGCTACCGTCCACCCACATTTTTCTCTTGCCCCAAAAGTGTCCCTGCTGATTACAGATTACGAATACATCGGTCATGGTGGCCTGGGTTTTCCTTTATTTCCGTGGGCGAAGTGTAAGCATTTCCCAGTGGGTATTCCACTGCTATTGGGACTGCGGGGAGCTTTTGGAGCTAGCCCAGCAGGGTGTCCTTTGCCTGGTTTATTTTCGATGCCAGATAATGACTGCCGCCACGATCAGGGTGCATCTTCTGCATCAGTTTGCGATGCGCCGCTATGATATCTTGCTCAGTTGCCTGTTCTTCCAGCCCGAGAATGGCAAGTGCCTCCTTGCGGCTTGGATTGCTGCTGCTGGTGTCGTGCCCGGCTTGTTCTGTGCTGTCCGCACCGCCAAACCGCTGCTGCATATAGCTTTGAAGCAGTGCGGTTGAATCTCGACATTGGCTAGTGCAATAGCCCATCAACTCTTGCAATTGGTCGGTGTTCATATCGGATAAATGCCAGCCCGCAAAAGCATCTTTGAGTACTTCTCCATTCAGCGCGCCAGTGTTGTGGTCAAGTTGCATGCGCAGGATTTCAGTTTCGACTGTTGAGCTTTGGCTGCGGCTACCCGCGGCAGTTCGACCCTTGAGAGCGGCCAGCATGGGGAACAGGCGAACTAGCGTCGGTAAGGTCTGCCGTATTGTCACGAGCACAGCGGTGAGTGCAGCGCCAATCCAGTGCATTTTGCCCGCCAGGGTAAGGCCTATGACCACGACAACAGCAACCGCGAGCCCGAGCTTTATGTACTCGGGTTTTCGTTTGCTCGGCGGCATGGCCTGTGCTCGTTTGAATAAGATATAGACAACGGCGGCGATGGCTATCAGTAGTGCTAGTCTGGACAAATTAACTCCTGGTACAACCCAGCGATTATGGGGCGGGCTGCTGAGGTAAATCTCGAGGTGGAAGATTGCTGCGCCGGCTCGATTTCCCCGGAGGGTAGTTCTTGGCCAGGTAAGTCAAAATTGTATCTTCGGTGGCCTCATCAAATTGCCACAAGCCCTGAGTGTTCTGCATCCATTTTATCATTGAAGACCAGCTTTTGCGGTCCCCGCGTTGAAAAGTAATGAATTTTGCCGAGTGACAAACGGTACAGTGGGTTTTTACTGTTTTCCAGCCGGAGTCAACAATTAGGCCACTGGTGCTGTCGATGTTGGCGTTCTCGGCAGCAACGCTGGTACTTAACACCAGGGTCAAAGTGGAGAGCGCTAAGCTGAAGCGGCCCCGGATTTTCATTCAAACAACCTGAACAGCTATTCTGTGGCAAGCATTATTGAGATAGCCCTTGGGATTCCAGCCTGGCACCAACATAGGTTGGGCATTTCCGTTCGAATCAGTCGCCTTTGCCCAGACCTCGTAATAGCCAGTCTCCGGGAAGGTAAGATTGCTGCGCCACTGTTGCCATGCCAGGCGGTAGGGGGCTTTATCCAGAGTAGCCGGAAGCCAGGTGGCGCCAAAATCAATGGACACCTCAACCCCAGCAACATGCAGATCACCTGCCCAGGCCTTGCCGCGACAGGAAAATGACTCTTTTATGGGATGAGTGACGCCACTTTTCGGGAAGGTCACCAGCGACTTAACCGGCATAGACTCAATAATGCACATTTGATCGCCGGCAACCTCGCTTCCCGGAGCCACCGGTTCACAGGGCACGCTGTAAGATGGGGCGGCCATTTTGGCGCCATCGTGCACTGTGTCGCGCACTACAATTTTTTTCAACCACTTCCCCGAGGTGGATGCGGGCCAGCCGCCGATAACCAGGCGCAGGGGATAGCCATTGTGGTGGGGAATCTCCTCATCATTAAACTTCCAGGCTATCAAGCTTTCACCCTCCATAGCCTTGTTGAGAGGTACTCCGCGGGAGATGCTATCTTTTGCGGGGTCACCTGACAGATGTGAATCCGCACCGTAATAGCCAATGTAAACCGCATTGTCGGCGATGCCGCAATCTTCCAAAACATCCCTAAGTCGAATCCCGGTCCATTTTGCGCAGCCAACCGCTCCGGTTGACCATTGGTTTCCCTTTGCGGGTGGGTCGAATTCACTGCGACCGTTGCCACCACACTCCAGAGTCAAGGCGTAGCTGTGATGGGTGAATTTTTCCTGAAGTTCTTTGAGTGTGTAGGATTTAGCTTGCGCGACTGCCTCACCGCCAATTTCCAGGGTCCATTTTTCGGGTTTGCCAATTGACTCTGGGTTTGGCGCAATACCGTTATTGCGTACGAAGAAATACTTAGCCGGAGTGAGTGTGTCGTCCAGAAGGTGCGGCGGTGTCTCAGCATTGATAGGGCGGTCATTGAGCACTCTTAATCCTTCCTTTCCCTCGATAACAAAAGGTTCGACGCTGTCGGCCATGGCGATTGGGATCAGACCACTGGGCATGTTGCTGGCAAAGGGTATCGAGGATCCCAAAAAGGTAGTCATAGCAGCCAGGCCACTGTTGTGCAAAAATCCTCGCCTTGTGATGGGGTCTACCTTGCGCCCCCAGAGTTTCTCGTCCGCGTCCTCCTGATCACGCTGATACAGTTCGTGAATACCGACCGTTTTTTTGGAGTCCGTCATTTCTACCTCAAACTCTGCGCTGTGATGTGCTATTACTGTCGAAATTTCTCGTTGTATTTAGCCAGTTCCTGACGCACGACCGGGGCGAGCATATAAAGACCAATAATGTTGGGGATGCAAATTAGAAACACCAGGGCATCTGAAAAATCCAGCACAGCACCCAGCTGAATACTGCAACCCAAAGCGACGAAGGCGCAGAAAACCACTTTAAACCCGCCGCTGGCAAGTTGGCTGTCTCCCACCAGGTAGGTCCATCCCTTCAACCCGTAGTAAGCCCAGGCAATCATCGTAGAAAAAGCAAATAGCATGCCGGCAACGGCGATTAAAATGGGCGACCATGACAGGTTGCGCTCAAAAGCTGCTGAGGTCATTTCGATGCCATCAAGCCCTTGATGAAAATTAGGTTCAAAGTAAAACGTTGTCACAATAACCAGGGCGGTCAGGGTACAAATAACCACGGTATCGATAAATGGCTCGAGAAGAGACACATAGCCCTCTGTAACCGGCTCCGTCGTTTGCACGGCGGAGTGAGCGATGGGAGCCGAACCGAGGCCTGCCTCATTGGAAAATACAGCGCGCTGAAAACCTATAATCATGACTCCAACGGCGCCGCCACTCATCCCTTGGGGACTGAACGCGCCATCGATAATGGCATTGATGGCAAATGGGATAGCTTCGTAATTGATACCGATCATAATGATGGCACTGCCGCAATACAGCAGCGCCATGAAGGGCACGACCTTGCTGGTCACTTTGGCGATGCTCTTTATACCACCGAGAATGACTGCGCCCACCAACATGGCCAACAGTAGTCCAAATAGCCAACCCTTGTCTGCGAACCAACTTCCCTCGCTGCCACCGGTCACGTTCACAAATTGAACATAGGCTTGATTGGATTGAAACATATTGCCAATACCCAGGCAGCCAATCACAATGCCCAGCGCATAAAAACGACCGATAAATTTACCGACACCGGGCATACTCCTGTCTTTGAAGCCGCGTTCCAGGTAATACATGGGGCCGCCTGATACGGAACCATCTGCGTTGATTTGACGATACATGGTGCCCAGTGTGCACTCGATAAACTTCGTCGACATGCCCAGCAAGCCGGCGATGATCATCCAGAAAGTGGCACCCGGGCCACCCAGGGAAATAGCCACCGCTACGCCGCCAATGTTGCCGATGCCTACAGTGCCTGAGACCGCCGTGGCCAGGGCTTGAAAATGAGTGACTTCACCGGGAGGATCTTTCTCTTTCTCGTAATCTCCCCGGACCAGACGAAAGGCGTGGGTAAATCCGCTGAAGTTGAGAAATCGAAAATAGAGTGTGAAATAGACGGCCGCGAACACCAGCCACACAACCACCAGTGGTATGTCGGCCCCAAACAAAGGCACGCTATAGAAGACAACACCCGAGAGCACGTTGGTGACGGGGGCAACGGCTTGGTTGATCAGATCGTCAATGTTCATGATGAGCTCGCCTGTCGAGTTATTCGATTTATTGTCGGCGACCCTATGGTAGCTGTTTCAACAGGACTTTGGCCATTTCACTGCTACTGTTTTCGAGTGCTTCGCGGCCCCCTGTCGCATAGCTTGCTACCGCACCCAACAACTCGCCGAGCTTACGGGCACTTTGCTGGTCGAAGTGCGCGAAAGCGCCTCCGCTGAGTTTGGCCATGTCCTTAAAGGTTTTCGTGACCCTCGGGCTCCTACCCTCCTGAAACATAAACAGGGGGAGCTTTAACAGGCCGCATTGACCCGTGAGATTACACAAGCTGTCACGGCTCTCTTCCATGGCGTCGCCAATAAACACCACCGCCCTGATGGGTACCTTTTGATGCTCTGTTTGAGCGTGTTTTAACAGACGCGCTATTTGTGTGTGTCCGCCCTCACAGCGCACAGAAGACATTTTGCGAGATAACTCGGCACTGTTGTTCAGCCAAGCGCTGGCAGAGAAATCGTGAAAACCGCGGAAATAGCACAGCTGAACAGCCAAGGAGGCAACCTTATTGGTCGCCAGAAACATCTCCTGCTGCAGATGACAGGCTGTGTCCCAGGTGGGTTGGCGGCTGGCGGTGGCATCAATGGCAAATAGCAGACGCGGCTGATTTTCCACAAACGATGTGATGCTCTTGCTCTGCTGCAAAAAGCGATTTATGTCACCGGTAGAGGAGCGCTTCGATGGTGGCTTTGCCATAAGTCCGCAGTGCGATTGTTTGCGCGAGTGTTATTGCGATCGGTACTTACTGAATGTTACTTGCCTGGGTGTGGCAACTGGGCAAGGTCGACTCGTCGATCTTTAAGTTCTGCGAGAGCCGCCTCCAGCAGTGCCTTGTTCTCAGTCTTTGCATATTCAGTATTGATCATTTCCAATAGCTTGCTATTGCACAGCTCACTTGGGTCAAAAGTTGGGGATTGTGGTGTCATGGTTCTTTCTTCTATAAATTGTGTCGCTGCTCCAAAGGAGTGTGAAAACTCCGAAGCGGGCGTTTGTTTTGGGTTGCGCCATAGTAAAAGCAAAATGTGACGCGAAGATTACCGAGGTTAAGGCAGCCGGTTTTTTTCCAGCTTACACCTGTTGTGTATCAAAAGGAAAGGGCGCTGCGCCCTCAAATACGGGGCCATCCAAAACCGGGCTTTTACCGCTTTGCCATGAAGACATGTCGAATTTGGCTTTATATTTGATAGAGGGGGGAGTGTCGAAGGGCTTGGTTAAATCCTCCATGGTGACCAGTTGTACTTTGAGATCGTTCGCCGTGAATTTAGCCAAGCCGTAGCCATTTGCGGTGCTATCGACGTATTTCAAGCCGTGATTGGCCTCGTTTGGGCCCAGCCATTTGGCGATACTGTCCAGGGAAGTCAATGAATAGGTAAACGAGGCGAGAACGCCTCGCAAAAGAGTCAGGTGCCACACTGGTACGCGTGCACCATCGAGTTCGACATAGACCATTTGTTGAAACTCCGGGCTACCTTTTTGTGCGGCGTCTGCAATGGTTTGAAAAAACGAGTTTGAGCTGATTCCCGCACAGGCGAAATCCACTACCACTGGGATTGCATCGGCATTGGTGGAAGACGTGCTAATGCTGCTTGCGCCATGGGTATGGTGGTCTCCGGACAGGGACACCACCCCCGGAATCTGCTGATCGCGCAGCTGGGACATTATCAGATTTCGCTCGTAGGGATACCCGGCCCAGGCGTCCAGGTTGACAATACTGTCCTCAAGATCGGCCAAAGGTATGGCCGACAGATCTACATTAAACGGCATCAGCGGCAGGGCATTGCCCCATAATTTCCAGGTTGCGGTGGAGGTCGTCAGAGTGTCGAGAAACCAGTTGCGTTGATCCAGACCCATGCAGGTGCCGGGCTCCCGATCCCTCGCTGTGTTTAGGGTTTTGCCGTCTGCATAGGGCAGGTATTCGGGAGGTTTCCCCGCATTGTATTGTTTACCGTAGTCGGCGATATCGATAAGTTTGAGCGGGTTCAGAGGCAAATCAAGACTTTCCGCCAGGTGTGGTTCGACGCAGGGACCTGTGCGGTAGCTGCGGGTGTCGGTGAGAACGATATCCAGATGTTTGCCCCATTTAAGCGAACGGTAAATTCGAATGCTATCGCGGCCCGATGCATTGTCTGTTTGTTCATCTAAAGTCAGTTGGCTAGATTTGAAATTAAAGGCATCCTGGCCTTCCAGTTCTGCCAGCACGGCGGGCACAAATTCAAACCAGGCCTGGTTGGAATCGAGCTTACGCTGTGCGTCCAGAATTGGCTTGGTGCCGTAGTTCGAATAGCTCTGGAAGTTGTCATTGCTGAATTCGTGGTCGTCCCAAATTGAGATAAAGGGCCACCGCGCTCTCGCCTCTTGAAGATGTGGATCGCGCAAATAGGTTTTGTACAAGTGGCGATAGTCGGCCAGTGAGACCGCGTAGCGGGTATGTTCTGTTTCAATGCCATCGGGGAAGGGTGGTATGTTTCGCGGCTGTGGACCGCCCGCATAGGTTTTCTTCCAGTTGCGTTCATAAATAAAGTCACCGAGCTGAAGCACAAATTGAATCTGGTCTGATTCGCTTGCTGTGCGGTCATCGGCGATCATTCTGGCCCAGGCACCATAATATGCCTGCTCATAACTCTGGCAGCTGACAAATGCGAGATTGACGTCTTTGGGCTGATTGTGGGCCGGGGCAGTTCGCGTCCTTCCCGCCCTGGAATGTGTTTTTTGTGGGCCAATGAATCGATAATAATAGCTAGTGTCTGGTGACAGGCCGGTAATATAGGTTCTCACCGTGTAATCGCTGTCCATGCTCGATTCCAGCAACTCCTCTACAATGGGGCTGTTGAAGTCGGGGTCTGTGCTGACCTGCACCAACAAAGACACTTGCTGCGCACTCGAAACAGGTTCTGCCCTGGTCCACAATATAACGGCATCAGATTGGGGATCGGCCGAGGCGACTCCCTCGGTAAATTGCAGTGCGGGTAGATCCGTGGTGAGAGTTTTTGGGATTGCGGCGCCGGGCGCAGCACGCAAAACAAAGGTACTGCTGGACAACAGTTTGAGCGCGGATCTTCTTGAGATTGACATCGCCAATAATCGCTTTGGGGTCTGGTAAAGAAACTCACTGTAGCCCACATTCGAAGAGAATTGGAATACCCCGGCACCAAGCGTTTCCCGGGGACAAAGCTGGGGCTATACTAGTGGGGATGAAACTATTCAATATTCGCAAGAAACACGCTCTCCCCGCTGCCGAAACGGCCCTGCCTGGAAACGACACTGCTATGCTTATTCCCTCTGCACATTTTGTTAACGGTAATACTATTTCCGAACCTTTTCCCGGCGGGATGGAGAAAGCCGTTTTCGGAATGGGCTGTTTTTGGGGTGTGGAGCGAATCTTCTGGCAGCTGCCAGGGGTCTATACCACTGCTGTTGGGTATTCGGCGGGCGTCACCGAAAACCCTAGCTATCAGGAAGTTTGCAGTGGCCAAACCGGGCACAACGAAGTGGTTCTGGTTGTCTACGACCCGGTGCAGGTGAGCTTTGAGGAGCTGTTACAGGCATTTTGGGAGGGCCACAATCCAACCCAGGGTATGCGTCAGGGCAATGACATGGGCACTCAGTACCGCTCGGGAATTTACACCTTTAGTGGGGAGCAGACCTGCGCGGCGGAACGCTCCAAAGAAGCATTTGGGCTCGCGCTTGCATCCGCAGGTTTGGGGGAAATTACCACTGAGATACTTTCGGATTCCGAGTTTTATTATGCCGAGGAGTATCACCAGCAATACTTGGCAAAAAATCCCGGGGGATACTGCGGTCTGGGCGGCACGGGAGTCAGTTGTCCCGTGGGTCTTTCGACCTAACACGGACCGTCAATTTGTCCAGTGAGGACGATATCCGATGTTAGCGGACAAGGTGCGCGAGTTGCGCCAACAACCACAGCTTATGCTGTTGATGATGGCCTTTGTGATGCCGCTGACGTTCTCCGTGTGGAACGCACTGCTCAATAATTTTGTTGTTGAGTTTGCGAACTTCAGCGGCCGAGAAATCGGTATTTTACAAAGTCTGCGCGAAGTCCCGGGCTTTCTGACTTTTACCGCCATTTTCATAATGCTGATTTTGCGAGAGCAAATATTCGCATTACTTTCGCTGGTGTTGATGTCAGCCGCGGTGGCGGTAACTGCCTATTTCCCCTGGGTAATGGGCCTGTACATCACCACTGTGATCATGTCGATCGGTTTCCACTATTTCGAGGCGGTCAATCAATCCCTTACGCTACAGTTTTTGTCTAAATCCGAAACAGCACATTTTCTCGGGCGCGCTATGGCGGTTACAGCCGTGGGCTCACTGCTGGCCTATGGTTCAATCTGGGTGTTGATGTCGCAGTTGGACGTCTCCTACCAGACCATGTATCTCCTTGCCGGGTCGGTTGGGGTTTTGATCACGATTCTAATATATTTTGTGTTTCCAATATTCCCACAGCACACGGCGCAGCGAAAGCACATTGTGCTTCGCAAACGCTATGGACTTTACTACGCCTTGGAATTTATGAGTGGGGCGCGCCGGCAGATTTTTATGGTATTTGCCGCCTTCATGATGGTGGAGAAGTTTGGATACACCGTCGGACAGATTAGTGCGCTGTTTATGATTAACTATGTGTTTAATCTGGCCTTTGCTCCCGCAATTGGACGCTGGGTTGGGAAGGTAGGAGAACGCAAGGCATTGACCGTAGAGTACATAGGTTTGGTGGTCGTCTTTACCAGTTATGCTCTGGTGGAGACGCCCTGGATAGCGGCCAGCTTGTATGTGATCGATCATTTCTTTTTTGCATTGGCGATGGCAATCAATACCTATTTCCAAAAAATTGCCGATCCTGGTGATTTGGCATCCAATGCCAGTGTCAGCTTTACCATAAATCATATTGCAGCTGTGATAGTGCCGGTGATTTTGGGAGTAGTCTGGTTGAATTCGCCTTCGGCGGTATTTTATACCGGGGTTGTCTTTGCCTTCACTTCATTGTGTCTGGCCCGAATGATTCCCCACGACCCAGAACCCGGTCGCGAATTTCAGACGTTTTCGCTGCGTACACGCCATGGCAGTTAGTTAACTCCAGCCGTGGAAAGTCAGCGCAAAATTATTCACGTTGATGCAGACTCTTTTTATGCATCCGTAGAGATGAGAGAAGATCCCGAGCTGGTTGGCAAACCGATTGCCGTCGGTGGTTCCTCGGAGCGCCGTGGTGTTATTGCCACCAGTAACTATGAAGCCAGAAAATTTGGTGTTCGCTCGGCTATGGCCTCTTCGCGCGCGTTGACGCTTTGTCCACAGCTGATCATATTACCGGCGCGATTCGAACTGTACCGAGAAGTTTCCAATCGGTTTCGAGAGATTTTTCTGGAGTACACCGACCTCATCGAACCGGTATCACTGGATGAAGCCTATTTGGATGTTACCGGATCCGAGCATTGCGGGGGCAGTGCAACCCTCATCGCCCATGAGATAAAAACTCGCATAAAGGAGACTTTGAAAGTCACTGTCTCCGCTGGGGTGGCGCCCAATAAATTTCTTGCCAAGGTCGCCAGTGACTGGAACAAACCCGATGGTGTGTTTACGGTTTCGCCCGATCAAGTCGATGAATTCGTTTTGGCGCTGCCGGTTAAAAAGATCAATGGCGTGGGTAAAGTAACGGCTAAAAAACTGCACGAGATGGGCGTGGTTACCTGTGGTGATCTACAGGGTGTTGCCCTCAATGATTTGCTGAAACGCTTTGGTAAATACGGCAAGCGATTATCGGAGGTAGCGCGAGGAGTGGACAACCGCGAAGTCCAGTCCACCAGAACACGCAAATCAATCAGTGTGGAACACACATTTGCGGAGGATATTGACGACTTACCGGCCGTTGTCTCCGCCTTGGATTCCATCGTGGAGGAGCTGGAGCGGCGGTTTAAGAAAATCAACCAAAGCTATGTTCCTGTGAAGCGCTTCGTGAAGATAAAGTACCGGGATTTCACCCAGACAACCCTGGAGGAGGGGATGTCAGCCAGTGGCGAGCAATGGAACAGTCTTGAGCATTTCCACCGCCTGGTAACAGCTGCGTGGCCTAGAGGCGCAAAACCGGTTCGTTTGTTGGGTGCGGGACTGAGACTTCAACCTCGCGAGGGAGTGAAATTGCAGCAATTATCCCTGTTTAACGAGCCATAACCGGGCGCCAAAAATAACTTGTGTGTTTCTATTCTTCATCGTATACCTAATGCAAGGGTCTGCCGCACTTGGATGTGCGACTGCGTACGCTAAAAAATATAAAAAGAGGTTTAGGATGTCGCAAATGACCTGGCTCAATCGCTCTGTGGTGAGTGCTGCAATCTTGTCGGTGCTATCACCCGCTGGTGTGCAATATGCGTCAGCTCAGGATTTCTTCCTTGAAGAGATTATTGTGACGGCCAGGCGGCGAGCTGAGAGTTTGCAGGAAACGCCGGTGGCCGTGACTGCACTCGATGCCAGCGCCCTGCGTGATGCGGGCATTAGAAACCTGGCGGACCTCAATCAAATTGCTCCTAATATTGAAGTTGCCTCTGCCAACGGCACCGCGCCTCTGGCTAATATCTACATCCGTGGCGTCGGTCAGCGCAATACTGGCGCCAATATTGACTCGGGGGTGGGTATTTACATCGACGACATTTATGTCGGACGCCCAGACGGCGGTTTGCTGGATCTCAATGATATTCAGTCGGTGCAGGTGTTGCGCGGCCCGCAAGGTACGCTCTTCGGCAAAAATACCACGGGCGGCGCGCTGGTGTTCACTACCAATAAGCCTGTCGATGAATTCGAAGCTTCCCTGGGTGTAAGAGTGGGCAACCTCGACCGGCTGGATGCCGATTTCGTTTTGAACGTACCTATTACAGACAATCTCTGGACCCGGTTTTCCGGTGTGTCGGTTACGCGTGACGGCTACATCGAGAATCTTTTTGATGGGCGAGATTTTATGGATGAGGATCGACAGAGCCTTATCTGGCAAACCCGATGGCAGCTGAATGACAGCTGGGTTCTGGATTTAAATGTGAACTGGGCTGAGACTAATCAAACTGCACGACCCCAGAAGTGCGTGCTCGTTCCCGAGTTTACCGGCTGGCAGGCAGCGCTGTTCGATGAATTGGGTATTACTCCGGCGACCGGAAAAACTCTCGATGATTTTTGTGAGGAGGCTGCAGCCGATGGCGATCCGCGCACTGTAATCTCAGATATTTGGGGTGATTATGAAGCGAAAAACAAAGGCGTTTCCTTCGTCGCCGAGTGGGAAATTAACGAAAATTTGAGTTTCAAAAGCATTACCGGGTGGCGTTATACCGAGGCGTCACAAGACGATGAGATCGATCACACCGGAACGCCGTTTTTGCACCGCACCAATTTGGTACACCCTTTTCAGCATCCCGCTGAAACAGATCAATACAGTCAGGAGTTCCAGTTAACCGGTAGTGCTTTTGATGAACGCATGCAATTTGTGACCGGGGTGTATTGGTTCCAGGAGCAAACCGAAGGTCGTATTAATGTGAATTTTCTGGGGCCCTGGGATCCCGCCTTTTTGGGGGGCATTTATTTAAATACCTCCGCTTCTGAACTGGCCTCGGACAACGATGCCGTTGCCGCCTTTGCTCAGGTGGAGTGGGAGTTTAATGATCATTGGAGAACTACTCTTGGCATCAGATACACCGATGAGAACCGCGAGTTTGAGCGTATCCGCTACGGGGTTATTCCCAGCACAATTGATGCAAATGGTGGCAATGTAATCGGGCTCGGTGGTGGTTTGTATCTGGTTGACCGGCCGGGGTTCGTTTATAACCCCAATTTCGAATTCGAGTTCAGTGATCTTACCGAAGGTGATACCTCGGATAGCGATGTCACTCCCACTGCCAGTATTCAGTACCTATTTGGTGACAATGACCTTGTCGACACGGGCAGCATCTATTTAACCTATAGCGAAGGCTTTCTGTCTGGTGGTTTGTCTGAGGGACCCACAGATGATTTTGACCAGTTCGAGCCAGAGGAAGTGGAGAACTGGGAGCTGGGTTTCAAACTTGATCTGTTGGACCGTCGACTACGCATTAACGGCGCCATTTTCCACGCCGATTATACCAATCGCCAGCTGACAACCTTGGCTGTTAATCGCATCACCAATTCCCCGGCGGGAGCTACGATTAACGCCGCCGAGTCCACGATTAAAGGCTTCGAATTGGAGACACTTTGGTTGGCTTCTGAAAACTTGATGCTCACTTTTAATATGACTCTGAACGATGGTGAAATTCAGGAATTTGGCGATACGAGAATCTCAGTTGCCGAGGGTGAGAGCCCTCCGTTTGCGGCCTGTGAGGGTCGAATCAATTTGACGATTGTGGAGATTGATGTGTGTCCGGTAGATCGCTCATCAGAAAACCTGCCACGCTTGCCCCAGGAAACCTATTTACTGGCGGCGCAATATACCTGGAATACTTCTGTGGGTACTTTTCTACCGCGTATTCAGGCGAGTTGGAAGTTTGATATTGAGTATTGTTTTGATTCTGCCAGCTGCGAAAGCGGGCGTTGGCTCGAGGACAAACAGTTTGATCTCAATGGGAGAGTAACGTGGATTTCCGCCGACGAGAAATGGGTGAGCGTGATCTATGGCGTTAATCTCACCGACGAAGAACATGTAGTGGGTGGTTCGGCACTGGTCGAATCTTCAGGCGTGGGCGGGCACGCATTTGCGACGCCACGCACCTACGGTGCAGAGCTGAAGTACCACTTCTAAGGCTTACAGCAGCCGGCCCAAAAGCGCATTGACTGCATTCTCAACGCGCAGAATTCGCGGCCCGAGAGATACGGTATTACATCCAGCACTCTGCAGTTTTTCTACTTCGTAGGGAATAAACCCACCTTCCGGGCCGATTACCAGGACCATGTTTTCACAAGGCCCATAGGGGGCGCGGGGATAGCCGCCGGGGTGAGCCAGTAGGGCGTTCTTGCCCACAAGCATCTCGGGTAAGTCATCTTCAACAAACGGCTTAAAGCGCTTGTGGGTCATCACGGTAGGCACAAGGGTATCCTTGGACTGTTCAATTCCCTGCAATAAGTACTGCTGTATTTGCTCAGTTTCGAGAACGGGGCTCTGCCAGTAGCTTTTTTCCACTCTATAGCTGTTGATCAGATGGAGTTCAGAAACCCCTAACTCGGCGATTGTTCGCAATATCCTGCGCAGCATTTTTGGGCGGGGGAGGGCCAGTATCAATACGCTCGAGTGCTTTTCGGGAGGGGGTTCCGTCAGTTCTATTTCTAGCCTGGCCACCTCAGTACTAATTTCAAGGATTATACCTTTGCCCATTTCTCCACCGAGTTCGCCAATACGAACCTGGTCACCTACCTGCGCTTTGTGCACCTGGATCAAGTGGTTTAGTCGTCGATCCTTTACTTGTATCTCTTGTGGGCCTGTTCGATCCAGATCGGTAAAAAGCAGCAGGTTCAAGGCTAGCCAGCCCAGAGATCGTAGTCGTCCGCGCCGGTCACTTCAGCTTCTACTAAATCTCCCGGCGAAAGGCCTTCTACCCCATCGAGGTAGACCTTGCCATCTATCTCTGGGGCGTCTGCGCTGGAGCGACCAATCGCCCCCTGTTCATCCACCTCATCGATCAATACCTCGATGGTTTTACCGATCTTCGCTTGCAGCTTGTTGGCGCTAATTTCTTGCTGTAGTTCCATGAACTGGTTCCAGCGCTCCTGCTTCACCTCATCGGGAACGTGATCAGGTAGTTTGTTTGCTCTTGCGCCGTCCACCGGGGAATACTGGAAGCATCCCACCCGGTCAAGTTGCGCCTCCCGGAGGAAATCCAGCAACATGGCAAACTCGGCGTCAGTTTCTCCGGGGAAGCCGACGATAAAAGTGCTGCGCAGAGTGATATCCGGGCAAATATCGCGCCAGGCTCTAATTCGGTCCAGAGACTTTTCTGCGGCCGCTGGACGTTTCATTCGTTTCAAAACATCGGGGCTTCCATGCTGAAAGGGAATATCAAGGTAGGGAAGTATTTTCCCCTCGGCCATTAGCGGAACAACCTTATCGACGTGGGGGTAGGGGTAAACATAGTGCAGGCGCACCCAGATACCGAATTCCCCCAAAGCTTCACACAGTTCCTGCATTCGTGTTTTTAGGGGGCGGCCATTCCAAAAGCCGGTGCGATATTTTATGTCCACGCCGTAGGCGCTGGTGTCTTGAGAAATAACTAGTAGCTCTCTTACCCCTGCTCTGGCCAGACGCTCTGCCTCTTCCATTACATCGCCGATGGGCCGGCTAACCAGATCGCCGCGCATATCAGGGATAATGCAAAAGCTGCAACGGTGGTTGCAGCCCTCGGAGATCTTCAGGTATGCGTAGTGCCTGGGTGTGAGTTTGACACCCTGTGGGGGTACCAAGTCAACGTAAGGATCGTGGATTGGCGTGTGAGGGACGTATTTGTGTACTGCACTGACAACTTCTTCATACGCGGCGGGACCAGTCACACTCAACACCTTGGGGTGTTGATCCATGATGGATTGCGCATTGGCTCCTTTGCCCATGCAGCCGGTCACGATAACTTTTCCGTTGGCGCTAATCGCCTCGCCAATGGCATCCAAGGATTCCTGCTTGGCGCTGTCGATAAAACCGCAGGTGTTGACCACAACCACCTGCGCATCCTCGTAGCTTGGGACGATGTCGTAACCGTCCATTTTTAGCTGAGTGAGAATGCGTTCCGAATCTACCAGGGCCTTGGGGCAGCCTAGACTTACGAAGCCGACACTCTTTTTGTTTGAATCAGTCATTTTTGCTCTATTGTGTTAATTTACGGTGGGGCGCGCCTCGATGCGATCGAGGCGACCTACGCCGGACATGGGCCAGCTAGAACTGGCGGCATGATACCTGAAGCCGCGTCAATATTCAGGCAAACCTACTTGTACCCCTAAACTAGTGTAGTGTATTAAACAGATTAATGATATAATGATTACTTCATTCACTATCCGTGTGAAGCTAATGCCCGCCCAAATAAATATAACTTTAACAGCGCAAGAGAAAAAACAGTTGGAAAAAATGTTAGAAGCAAAACGACACCGGTTCGATTGGTAGAGCGCTCAAGGATTATTTTGCTCGCTGCAAAAAATGTTCCCAACTCACTGCTGTCCCGTTAACTTTCATATGAGTGCCATTTGATTAACATCAGGCAGCCTGCCATCAGGTGGATCACCCCTCAACAGCGCCATCAGGTCACGCTTATCAAATAAATTGAGCTGTAGTAATCGCAATAGCTGCTGCATACTTTTTGTGAGTGCTGACTGAAACTTCAGAAATGCTATTAGCAGGTATACGCACATCGCTATCCATATTTGAGTCATCACTGCATTTTTGCTCGTGCCAACAAACGATTTTATTTTCAGGTTCTGTTTTATCCACTTAAAAAATAATTCTACTTGCCACCTGGCTTTGTAGATATCGGCGATCGTCTTGGCTGCCAGTTTGAAATTGTTCGTTAGAAACACATAGTGCTTACCCGTCTCCGCATCTTTGTAGCCAATCCGCCTTAAGCGGACTGGACATTTTTTGGAGACCTGGGGCCAGTGAATTCTATCGTTTGATCACAGGTCAAACCTTTTCCTTTCAGCACTGGTCGACGCTCGATAATACGGTATTTTGCATTGTTCTTAAGCCGGGTAACAAAGAAAATATCCTTATCTGTCAACTGTTTATACCAAGCGTAATCATTGTAGGCTTTATCAATCGCAACAATACTTCCCTTGGGAAAGCTGAGCGTGCGGCCCACTGTTACATCGTGCTTCTTCCCTTCTGTGATAGTCACAAACTCGGGCAAATAACCCGCATGATTCAACCCGACGTGCAGTTTAATCGCTCCTTTGGTGGTGCGAAAATCAGCCCAGGGAAACGCAGACAAACACAAGTCGATGGTGGAAGCGTCCAGCGAATAAAGCGGGTGATTAAATCTGAAATTATGATCAGGTGCCACGCCCTGGCAGCGAGTTAACAGTTTTCCAAACAGCGCTTCGTACAGAGCATAAGGCTTATCTTCATTGATGCGCGATAGGTTAGATCGCGACAGCTTCGCGCTACCCAGGTGGTAAAGGCGATGCATTTGCGCCGACATATTGTCCACGATATCGCGCAAGCTGTTTCGACCGGACAATTGAGCCATCGTCAGCGACACAAACTGTGACCAGCGGGAGGCTTTACGAAAAGCACGACCTGAATGATGTTGTTTGGCAAGGGTCTCAAATTCATGTCTCGGAACAGGTTTTAGTATTTGTGACAGGATCGTATTACAATGCGCCATGGTCTGGTTCCCTCTATTAATACACTGTTTTCTAAACAATCTCATTGTATCAATTGTGGCGGAATCAGACCTTTTTATTTTCTCCTTAACGGGACAGCAGTGTTCCCAACTACAAAATTGCTGAAGAGCTGGAAATTGATGTCAACAAGGTAGGCCGATGGCGCAATCGTTTTTTTGAGAGAGGGTTTCGGGGAATAGAAAAAGATTTGCCAAGAGGGGCTAATCACGGCGGCAAGAATTCTGCGGACCAAGCAAAGCTGCGGTCGAAAGTCATCAAGATAACCACGCAGGAAAAACCCAAGGATGGCACCCACTGGACAACCCGGGGTTTGGCAAAAGTGATGGGCATTAATCACTCCTTTATAAATAGAGTGTGGCGAGAAGTTGGTCTGAAGCCACACCTGGTTGCTCAGTTCAAGGTGAGCAACGATCCTGCCTTTGAAGAAAAGCTACGCGATGTTGTTGGCTTGTATTTATCGCCGCCAGAGAATGCAGTTGTTTTCTGTGTTGACGAAAAGAGTTCCATTCAAGCGCTGGACAGAACGCAGCCGGGATTGCCGATGAAGCCCGGGCGCGGCGGAACCATGACTCACGACTATAAGCGTCATGGTACAAGCACCTTGTTTGCGGCACTGAACACCCTGACTGGTGATGTTATCGGTGAGTGCAAAAAGCGTCACCGGCACCAGGAATTTTTGGCGTTTCTGAAGACTGTGGAAAAACAAACACCCAAGGAGTTAGACCTTCACCTTATCGTTGATAACTACGCGACGCACAAACACGAAAAAGTGAAGAACTGGATTAAGCGTAATAAAAGGGTTCACTTACACTTTATTCCAACCAGTTCTTCGTGGCTAAATCTGGTGGAGAGATTTTTTGGTTTGTTGACAGAAAGGCAACTGCGCCGTGGTGTATTCACATCGGTACAAGAGCTGGAAGAGACCATCATGGATTTTATTGAGAGGCACAATGAAGATAAAAAGCCATTTGCCTGGACAAAGTCCGCAGAAGAGATTTTGGAGAAAGTGGGGCGCGCAAGACATGCACTCTCAAATCATCAGTCAGTTTAATACACTACACTAGGATACTCGCTCCGTTAACCGCTTGCGCTATCTCGAGTGCAACCAAGTTGGCAAGAATTGGTAGGGATCAGTATTAACATCCCTGTTGTGGGCAGTCTCGTAGTGATCCAGTTTCTTAGCCAGTTCACCACTTTTGCATGCATCGAACAAATCAGTGCAGCCACCTAAAAACTCTCCATTGATAAAGATCTGAGGAAAGGTGTTCCAGCTTGTTTTACTTTGCAGCGCCGTTCTGAGCTTTCCGCCCCGACCGTCTTGTTGATACGCAACTGCATCCAGGTCCACCGACTTAAACGCTATGCCGTACTCAGACAGCATTTTTCGAACCGACCAACAAAACTCACACCACTCCAGCGCAAACATCACCAGTTGGCCATCGTTGTCCTTAAGTATTTGTTCTACCTCCCGGATTGCATCTGCAGCCACTTCAAGCTCTTGCTCTTTAGCTGCTGGCGCGGGAGCGCTCTGAATATCAAATCGATAACCGGGTGTTGACTTTGAAATCACGGTCTCGGGCTCGCTCATTTCATCTTCGACTGAATCAAACAGTGGTGTCGTCATATAGCGTTCACCGGTGTCTGGAAGCATGCACAAAATATTTGTACCCTTTGGCGCAGTTGCCGCCAGCTTCAGGGCGCCGGAGAGAGTTGCGCCACTTGATGGTCCAGCCAAGATTCCCTCTTGCTGTGCTAGCTGGCGGGCGCACTTCAGTGCATCATTTCCGTCGATAGGGATGTAACCATCGATCAAGTTTTCAACTTGGGCACTCTCCGCTAGCCGCGGTACAAAGTCGGGAGACCACCCCTGCATAAGGTGCGGTCGAAAATTTGGATGGCTTTCCTTGTGGTTGCCATCGTCATTGCGCGTTTGCATTATTCCACTGGCCAGGATTTGGGAATTGTCGGGTTCACATACCATTATTTTGGGGCTCTTCTCCGCTTTGTTGAGTGAAAAAAGATGCTGACCATCAAGTAACCTGTTGATATGTTTGGTTTATGACAACTTTACATAGGGCAGGTATATGACCATCAACATCTCACGGAATATTTTAAACCTCACGGGGCAACGTGTAAATGAAATTAAACTGGACGAAGAGGGTGACAAGATTGTTATTCACTGTAGCCGGGACGCCCGCAGGAGCACTATAGACCCCACCACAGGCAAGAAGGGAACTATCAACCAGCATATTCGCCGGCAGGTTAAGGATATCCCCCTTTTTGGGTATCCATGTGTGCTCGACATTGAACTGGCCCAAGTGTTTATTAGCAAGGGTGAGCGCCGCATTGAGGCGTGTGATTTTGTCGATAAAGGGTGCCGTTTCACCCACCGGTTTTGCCGACTGATCAGTGGATTATGCCGCCATATGTCTATTCAGGCCGTCTCCAGGCATTTGGGGATACGATGGGAGACAGTAAAGAATATCGACAAGGCATACCTGATGGAAACGCTCCCTGCGCTTGATCCTGCACAGTTGACTGGCTTGGAATATATTGGTGTCGATGAAGTTGCCAGGGCGAAAGGCCATGACTATATGACGGTGGTCTACGATATGGTCGGAGGTCATCTGGTCTGGGTGGAAGCTGGTCGAACTGCCGAGGTGTTTGCAAGATTTCTAAAACATCTCTCCCCGGATACATCCAGTAAAATCAAGGCCGTAGCTATGGATATGGGCCCTGCTTATCAAAAGGCTGTCAGGGAGTGCTTGCCGTTGGCAGACATTGTGTTTGACCGTTTTCACGTCATGAAAAATTACAGCAAAGCTATCCATAATCAGCGCCGGCTTGAGTTCAGGAAGGCCGATCCGAATGGTAAAAAACTGATGAAGGGGACGCATTATCTGTTGCTCAAAAATGCGGATAAGTTGAGTGAGAAACAAAGTAACAAGCTGCAAACGTTGTTGGATAGCAATAGCAACCTGAATGCGCTCTACGTTTTAAAAGAACAGCTTCAGTATCTGTGGAGTGCCACTTCATTTGAGGGGATGGCAGAGCAACTGGAAAGTTGGTGCTTGATAGCAGATCAGTCACACATGCTCTATCTGAAAAAGTTCGCAAAATCGCTCAGAAAACATTGTGTCGGCATCTGCAATTATGCAAAACACAAGCTAACAAGCGCCAGGATAGAGGCTGGTAATGTCAGTATAGGAATGATCCGTAAGCGCGCCAGGGGCATCAGGGATACCGAGTACTTCAAACTCAAAATTAGACAATCATCCCTCCCAGATAATCAATCTATGTTCTATTTGAAAACCTAGAATCACTCAACAAAGCGGAGAAGAGCCTATTTTGGTATGTGGGCTGCGGGCTTTGAGTGTTCTCGAAACTCCGCTCAACGTGCCGCCCGTGCCAAATCCGCTCACCCAGTAATCGAGTGTGATGTCCTCGAAGTCTTCCAGAATCTCAATTGCTGTGGTGTTAGAGTGTGCCTCGGCATTGGCAGGGTTTTCAAATTGCTTCGGTTGCCACCAGCCGTGTTCTTTCGCCAACTCGGCTGCCTTGGCCACCATGCCCGACCCTTTTGCGGATGCCGGGGTGAGAATCACACTCGCACCTAGAAAACGAATCAGCCTGCGGCGTTCTACACTGAAATTCTCGGCCATGGTGACGACTAAAGGGTAACCTTTTTCGGCGCACACCATGGCCAGGGCGATTCCGGTGTTGCCACTGGTGGCTTCCACTACTGTTTGACCGGGTTTAAGTTCACCCTTGCGCTCGGCATCCTCGATCACAGCTAGCGCCATTCTGTCTATCACTGAGCCCATAGGATTAAATGACTCAACTTTGACGAAAACGTTAACACCTTCAGGAGCAAGTTTGTTGATTCTCACCACCGGTGTTTTGCCAATGGTCTGGCTTATGCTGTTGTATCGATTGCTCATTTTTTACTCCTCATGTTGATTTGCGATTTTCTTGTGGTGGACAACTACTACTGGGCTTTTTGTGCTTCAAACACCGTGCAATTATTCTGTATTGTTCGCGAAGCGACTAACCGTCCAACGTCTAATACTTCTGCTACCAGATCCTCGGCTTGCTGCCACTGGGTTCTGGCGCCTATGAAGCAGGGTCTTATTGCGAGGGCGCTACCTATCATGGTGGTACTTGGAATATTGACGCCGTTGTGAACCAGCTGGCGGTGGATCTGGCGATTTAGCTGATTTAAATCCGCGCAGCGACCATCCACGTAGCGGAAGCAACATATCGATAGGCTCGGTTCTATCAACAACTCTAATTGAGGCTCGATGCGGGCGCGATCGGCCACATATTGGGCCATCGAATTGTGGCGGCAAATTCTCGCTTTCAAACCGCTCAGACCGATCTCCTGAAGCAGCGCCCACACTACTGCGCCTCGATTCGGTGCTGATAACTCAATGCCAAAATCACTGTAGGGCACGCCCATGCTGTCCATTGAATTGGGAGCTGTGCTCGAAGTTTCGTCGCCAAGGAAAACCCCCTCAAGATAGCTCGCTTCGCCCTGTGCGAAAGCGCGGCGCAGCAGTTCTTTATCTGCCACAAAAGTAGCGCCTATTCCCACGGGAGCACCCAGCCATTTATGAGGATCTATAACAATGGAATTGGCTTTTTCCAACCCTTCATAGCCGGAGGTGAATTTGGGGTCGAGCATGCCCGGTAAGCCATAGGCGCCGTCTACATGTAACCAGCATTGATACTGATCAGCGAGTTGAGCCAGCTCGGCAATTGGATCAATTGCGCCTGTATCAGTGGTGCCTGCATTGGCCACAATAGCCATTTGAATGACCCCAGACTTGGCATCCCAAGCGAGGGCCGATCGCAAAGTCTCGGTACAAATCCGACCGTTACGATCAGCCGGAATCAGCGCGACCGCACGGCGACCTAACCCCAGTACGGCGCAGGCACGCTGTATTGTCTTGTGCACTGCTGTGCTGGTATAGACTCTACAGGGCGTATTAACGCCGTGTTCGGAGGCATCGTGCCCACTTTTTTCGGTTCTACTGGGAATCCTGTGGGTAGAGGTTGAGTTTTCCACAGTGGAACAGAATTGAAACTCGATAGTTTTCGAAGTTTCTAAATCCTCGGGCAGCCGATTTTATTGTCTGAATCTTTGAATTAAATCCTTCTGCGGTCGCATTGGTGATGCGATGTTTCAAGTAAGTCATTATGTTGTCGAGATGTTTCTTTAGCATCTTGGCGACTGATATGACCGGCTTTAGACGTGAATGTGTCGCCCACCAGTACCCTTTCTTAAAGAACGCCCGGGCTGGTTTATCGTAGCTGTAAGTCCACAGGTCAAGCAGCGTCTCTTTGATTGCCCAGGCTCGAGCAACCTTCAACCCCTTTGATTGAAGGCCATAAAAAGTGGCTTCATCTTTTTCACTCCAGTTGTCGGGATTGCGTAACCAGGTATAGCGAGACCCGACCAGGTCATTGATACCGGCGGCTCTTAATGTTTTATTTTCTTTGCGCCTGACTTGGTCAACCATTTTTGTAAGATAACTGACGATATGAAACTTGTCGTGAACAATGGCGGCGTTCGGTAAAGTCGCCTCAACTGCCGTCATAAATGGAACCCACATATCCACGGCAACAGCAGCTACTTCATTACGCTGCTGTTCTGGAAGCGTGGACAGCAATGCGGTTGCCGATTCCGTCGTTCTATCTGCCACGACCTCAAGCACTCTGGACGCATTCAAATCGTACAGCAGGCTGGCATAGGATTGCCCCTTGCGAAAACTTTTTTCATCGATGCCAAGGTGTTTCACTTCCTCAACAGAGCGTCTGTCCATCCCTCTTTTCACTGCTCGGGATTGAATATGATGCACCTCATCCCACGACAAACCAAGTAGTTTTGCGGCCTGTGTCTTGTTGCTGGCAGCCGACAGCACATCAATAGCGAAACGCTCAAATAAATGCGTAAAGCGTGCCTGCGTATCTGCCCACGATACTTTCAGGCTTTTGATTCCATGCGCTTTACAATGAATACGCGGAACCTGAGCAACTAACTGCGTCTTGAACTGCATCGTATCAAGGTGTCGCCATGTGCGTTGCTCACGATGGTCGTAAACCGAACAAAGGGCATGGCAGACACTACACGCGCCTTTCGTTCCCTTTGGCCAATCTATCTGGAGGGTAATTGATTTGTCGGTCAGATCCGGGGTAATAGCCGTGATTTTCCATGGGTCGCCAAGCCCCAAAAGTTGAGTAAACAACGCGGTATCTTTCATTTGAATATCTCCATAAAAAAAGACTCTTGTACCACATTCTTGACCATTGTTTGGCTTTTACCCATAGGAAACTCGGAAGAACCCTTTTTTCAAACGCCCATTGCCTGGCCGCGCCCAATGCCAACAAATTGGCTGTTGATCCACCGCTGCTGTACACACCCTGCATTTGCTTGGGTAAACCAAACACCGTAGCCAGCCAGTCCAGTGACAGCCCTTCAAGATAGTTAAAAGCCGTGAGACCAAAGCGTTGCGGTGAGGCCACAGCGCCTGCAAGCGTGGCTATCGCACCGAGACTACTCGCCCCTGTTGTAATAAAGGAGGTACACCCGGGCTTTGGAACCTGGGAGCCATTGGGAATCAAAAATTGATTCATCAATTCGAGAGTTTGCTCTATACCTAGCCCGGTAACGGGGAGATCCCCGCCCAGGGCGGGTTTCCAAACATCCAAATTGCGCATTGCATCGCAGTGGTCAAAATTCAGAAATCGATCCAAAGCCACGGCCATAGAAGCCAAATGCTCAGAGAGGGGGCCACTTGCCGCTGCATCATTCATGGTAGTCGCCGCTAGTTCAGCAGTTTTCCACCGCTTTCCAGAAACGCCATAGTTTTTGGCGCTCCGGCAATCTCTACGCCTGCCATTAGATCCTCCTCGCCGATATTTTTGACCTTGGCACATATAGGGCATAACCAGATTTTGCCCCCATTGCCCAAAAATTGGTCGATGAGATCAGATAGCGGCTCCATACCCTCATAAACCATTCCCTAGGCTCCATCCTGAACACATAGATGTGCGGCATCAGAGGTGACAAATACGGCTGTCTCGCAGGTTTTGGAGGCCGTTGCCGCCAGCAAGAAAGACACTGACGCCCGCTCTATATTGTTTTGGCCATCCTGACAGTTGACCAGGTACTTCTGTGTTGATGAGTGTTCATTGTTATGCACCTTCTTCGCTGTTGAGTATTTCCATTTCGTTTACCCATCGTTGTTTTCGGATGGGATAGACGAAGTATGCGAGAGTCGCAGTACCCAGGCTTGAAGTTGATGTGGTTTATATCTGTAGAAAGTCTGTAGATTGGGATAATTGCGCCGCTGCTAGATGAAATCGGCGCCTGTGGAGAAACTCCTGGCTTTGGTATATGGTCATTTACACGATATATCTTCCGACAAAACCACTTTATGATTTACAAGTTCGATAATTTTGAAATAGACACTGCGAAATTTGAACTGAGCTCGGGTGGCAATCCGGTCCATGCAGAACCTCAAGTGCTCGCCTTGCTTTCCCTGCTGGTAGAACACTCCGAGCGGCTGGTGAGCAAGGACGAGATATACGAGAATATCTGGAAAGGCCGCTACGTATCAGATGCTGCTCTGAGTAGCCGAATAAAATCGGCACGGCAAATTCTCGGCGATGATGGTCGTGAACAAAAATATATCCAGACAGTGCACAAAAAAGGGTTCAGGTTCGTCGCCCACGTGCACTCACAAATCGGACTTGCTGCGCCAGTAGAGAAAAAATCTGACGCGCAGGATGAACACGAGTATGACAAAGTAGAAAAGCCCGCCATCGCTGTGCTGCCTTTTTCCAATCTTTCGAACGACCCCGAGCAGGAGTATTTTGCCGACGGAATAAGTTCGGACATTATCAATCACCTGGCTAAACATCGATGGCTGAGTGTGGCAGCGCGAAATACCAGCTTTGGCTACAAAGGGCAGAATATCGATATCGTGACTCTCGGTCAGCAACTGCACCTGGACTATGTGGTTGAAGGGTCCGTGCAGAAATCGGGACCGCGAGTGCGCATCAGTGTGTTGCTCATCGATGCCAAAACAGGCCACCAGATATGGTCAGACCGCTATGACCGGGAATTGTCCGATCTGTTTACCGTGCAGGACGAAATCACCGAGAAAATTGTGGCCAGGTTAGAACCCGAGATTGGCATTGCCGAGCGCTACAAAGTTCTGGTTTCTACACCACCGGACTTGCAGGCGTGGGAATCTTATCATCTGGGCATTCATCACTTTTTTCGATTCACCAGTGATGACAATTTGTTGGCTCAGTCTTACCTGAAGAAAAGCCAGGAACTCGACCCTTTGTTTGGCGAGGCGTTTGCGTGGTGGGCCTATGCGGTAACGCTGGGTATGGTCTATTGGAAAACCGAACCGAACCAAAAAAACCTGGATGAAGCGTTGGCAGCAACTAACAAGCAGTGCAGCTCGACTCTCACAATGCCAGCTTCCATGCTTTGAAGGCCAGAGTATTGCTCGCAAGGCAGGAGTATCAATCGGCGATACGCGAAAATAAAAAAGCCATCGCACTCAATTCCACCTTCGCCGCGGCACATTGTGGATTCGGAGACTCACTGGCCTATGAAGGCAAGTATGAGGAGTCTTTGGAATGTTTTGAGAGGGCTATTGCGCTGAGCCCCAACGATCCACAAATCTGGGCGTTCTACACCTATGGTGCACTTGCCATGATTTTCATGGGGGAGTATCAGCAAGCGATTGATTGGACTCAGAGCGCTTTGAGTATTCCTAACTGCCAGTATTGGGCCAATGCACATCAGCTGGTAGCCAGCGCCTACCTCGGCGACGAAGCGATGACAGAGTCGGCAAAAGTCAGGCTGCTAACGGACGTGCCTGAGTTCTGCATTGAGTTCGCCCGAAAAAAATTGTTCTATCTGAAAGATGGAGCGCAGATTGAGTTGTATTTGCGTGGGCTCTCGCAAGCGGGAATTCGCTAGCTGGCTGGGTCGCTGTTTGTTGTATTTCTTTTGTCCATTCAAACATCTTTTCGTTGTAAGAATATGTTCGGAGTGTACGGAGCTCGGGCAATGTTCCATTGCAGTACATTGCCCTTTGTGTGATGGCTCTACCTCACGCAATAGCCCGCTCCAGGTACAAGCTTGTATCGGATTGCCCCATGACATTTTGTTTTATTTGAGTGGATGAAGTTCTGGGGTTATACGAAACTTGTATGATCTTTTTCCCGGCCATTTTTAAGTAGGATTCCACCGCAATGTTGTGGGGATTGTTGCCCCAATCTTCTCCAATGACGAAAATGTCGATGTTCAATTCCCGACAGGCAGACACATATTCCAGCTCATGGTAGGGGCGCACGATATCGACGCAGCTTAAAGCCCTTAACATTTCCGCTCGCTGATCCAGGGGGATAACAGGTACTCTGGGTTTGTAAGAGTTCACTACCTTATCAGAGGCAACACCTACGGCCACAACATCGCCTAACGTTCTACAATATTCGAGAAGGGCAAGGTGACCCACGTGCAGTAAATCGAATGTGCCTACCGTATATACAATCACCGTAATACTTAACTCCTAAATGAATGTCTTTTCGTTTTTGAGCTTTGCCGAAATCGGTACTTCTAAAATAACTTCCAGCTATATACAGCTGTCGTTGCAAGCGTGTAGATGACGAGGATAAGAACGTTTCTGCGACTTCCAGATAGTTTTGGAGTCTTGATTTGAGAAACATTCAAGGCTGCGAGAAGTAGGCAGCTGGCATAAAGAATGAGCGAAAAAGTTCCCTGACTAAAAATACCCTCAAACAAAAAAATGAAAATGAGTATCAGGCTGTTGTTGTCCAGAGCCAGGCCTGTGTAGTGCGATCCGCCAGAAAGGCCAAATGTACTGAAGTAACTCAACCGTATCGCGCTGGCGGCTAGCATTATGAAGGCACCAACCAAAAATATAGGGTCAAATTTGCCATAGCTCAGCAGAAGAACAGCAGGAGCGACACCATAGCTCACGATATCTATGAGTACATCAAGTTGCCCGCCAAAAATTCGATCATCACCTGTCCGCCCTTTCATTCTTCGAGCAATAAGTCCATCTGCCCAGTCAAAAGCAACGGCCCAGACCATGCCGATCATTGCCGCGTAGTAAACACCGAGAATACTGAAGTAGATGGCGAGTAAAGTGCATGCCAGGCCCGCCAGAGAACTCAGGTTTGGAAGATCTCTCACATAGGAGAGAATAGTCGGCTGCAAGACTGAAGAATCTTGGTTGTGCGTAGTCATAGTAATCCTGAAAGTGCCGCTCACAATCGGAATTGGTGTTACACAATTGCGAGAGCGTTGCCGGTCTAGTGCGTACGGCAAGGTTGAGAAAATCGAAAGTCCGCACACGGTGCTCGCGCTGTGCTAAAAGGCTCTAATAGCTGTGCTGGAGGCGGCGTGCTTTTGACCAAAAAATAACGGGCCGTACTAGACGAATTTTCCCGTTGAAAATGATGTACCTCAGACGCTTAAGAAGACTGAGTGGCAAAATATGTTGTTTTGGGACTGAAAAATTTCAGACGTGCTGTTGCGGCAGGATGCCGGAAAAAAAATGAAGCTACGTGCAAGCTGGGCATGACACTATAGCAAGTGCTAGTTACTGTCCAGTTATATCTGGGTTATCGCCTGTTACTCCGCCCCAATAACACGTCCTAGTTGAACATCACCGGCAATGGTCGTGCGGTTAATCAACCGGCGAATGCCTGGTTTGGTGCCTGTCGTACAGTGCATGGCGCGCCAGTTATCCCACAGCACCATATCGCCAGCTCTCCAATCGTGAAAATAATGAAACTCTGGTTTGCGTGTGTGAGCCACCAGACGTTCGAGTAACTCGATCGCCTCGTCATTGCACAGTCCTGCGCTCTGTGGACTGATCACGCGATCGAGAAACTGTTCGACAATTTCCAGCACTTTACGGCCGGTGAATGGGTGGCTTACCACCGCTGGATAGACCGCATCGGGAAAATCAGGGTAGTTTACGTCTGAAGGTTTTCGGGGGCTGTATGGGCCGGGTTGGTAATCTTCCAGGTCGACGTAACGCATGTGCTGACGCTGCATACTGAAGGTGTAGGCTACTTCGATTTTCTCCAGAAGAGATTTAGTGTCGTCATCGAGGGCGTCGTAAGCCTTCGCCAAATCGCCAAAACCGGTGAGGCCGTCTTCTTCCGCAACGATTACGGCACGCAACAAAGCGCCGTGATTGGGTTTTGCGGTGTAGTGCAAGTCCATGTGCCAGTCCAGGCGCCCGACGATGTCTTCGCCGGCGTAGTTGGCGGTGAAAAATTTGTCGTTCTCTCCGCCGTTTTCCAAAATGAACAGTTCGGGGTGTTCTTCATCAGTGGCGGCTTTTAGTGGGTGTATCTCTAGCGTTCCAAAAATACGACTGAATTCAATTTGCTTTACGGGCGAGATATCCTGGTCGCGAAAAACCAGTATGGCGTGTTCGTACCACAGTGCCTTTAGTTCGCGTTTTGTGGTTTGCGTCATAGGAGCGTTGATATCGAAACCCGAAATCTCGACCCCAACATTGCCCAAAGCTGTTACCTGTAGGCTCAAAATAGTGTCCTCAATTTAACGTAGTCTCCAATGCACTTTAATCGACAACACCGGGATCCATCCGAAGCTCTCTGCGTGCCATCGCCTCCCAACAAAAAGGGAAACCATTGTCATCGGTGATGCTCACCTTCTGGATTTCCTCCTCGCTCAGGGGAACCCCACCGCCGGCGAGTTCTACCTCGTAGGCCCGTTTACAACGCCATTCCAGCGTTATGGCTCGCAAGTGCGCCTGGCGCAAATTTTCCCCGACCACCAGAGCGCCATGGTTTGCCAGCAGGGCCCATTTGGAATCTCCGAGTGCCTCGGCCGCAGAGGCGCTTGTAGCTTTGATCTCAAAGGTTCCTGCATATTCGTTGTATAAGGGTAGGGCTGAACCACAGTGTGCTCCGGTTTGATCGTAAATCGGCGGGACGCGATGTAAATTGGCCCAGATACCACTCCAGTGAGCGTGGTTGTGAATGACAACCTTACACTCCGGTCGCAGGGCGTGAAGTTGAATGTGTAAGCCTATTGCCGGTGTGATATTCCACTGGCCATCAACAATCTTGCCCTCTTCGTCGAGGGTCAACACATCGCTGGCGGTGATTTCATCCCAAGCCAACTCCCAGGGGTTGCTGAGAATGTGTCCGTTGTCCAACCGGTAGGTGATGTGTCCGGCGATATGTTCGTTCCAGCCCTCGCGAAACAACATGCGACACATTAGCGCAACTTGCGCTTTCTCACCCAGTTCGGGTAGCAAGTCTTTTCGGCCTGGCTGGGGCGCGTAGAGCTCCACCATTTGTCGATTCAGTCCATCGTACTTCCGCATGAAATGCTCCCGGTAAAGACGCAGCTAAGGTTGCATATTTTGCGTCATCTGGAGCAAACTGTCTCACCTATTCAGTTCGTTCAGGTATACCAAAGGTGGTGTTCCGTGCAGGTTACAGTAGAAGTTATCGATCGTATTACGGTGGTCACCCTATCGAGACCAGAGGTTCGCAATGCTGTTAACGCCGAAACCGCGCAATCCCTGGCAGATGCATTTCGGGCGTTTGAAGCCGATGACAACTCGGATGTTGCGGTGTTCCGCGGTGATCACGGTACATTTTGCGCTGGTGCGGATTTAAAATCGATCGCGGCGGAAGCCAGTGGCAATATGCTATCGGAAGATGGCGACGGCCCCATGGGCCCCAGTCGTATGCAGCTTTCGAAGCCCGTTATTGCAGCCATCAGCGGTCATGCAGTGGCCGGGGGGATGGAGCTCGCGCTGTGGTGTGATCTACGAGTGGTTGAAGAAAGCGCTGTGATGGGTGTGTACTGTCGCCGCTGGGGCGTCCCTCTCATCGACGGCGGTACAGTTCGCCTTCCGCGGCTTATTGGCCATAGCAGGGCGATGGATCTTATTCTTACGGGTCGCGCGATAGGCGCTGAGGAGGCATTGCAGTTTGGCTTGGCAAATCGAGTCGTGCCCGATGGAAAATCACTGGAATCGGCGTTGGCATTAGCGACGGAACTGGCTCGCTTCCCTCAGAATTGTTTGCGCTCCGATCGACTGAGTGCCTGTGAACAGTGGGGGATGAACCTGGACGATGCCATCAATAACGAGTTCCACCGCGGAGTTGAGGTTATTGAATCTCGGGAAACGGTTATCGGGGCTGCCAGGTTTGCTTCGGGCAAAGGGCGTCACGGGGATTTTAGTGAGCTTTAGTATGCGAGATATGTGGAGAGACCAAAAAGGGCATTACTATGTCTAGTGCTTCTTTGATACAGCCGGAAAACGTGCCGGTGGATTCGTCTTGTGTGATTATCGACTGCAGGTTTTCACTTGCAGACGGGAAAGAGGGGCGCAGACTCTTCGATCAAGGACATATACCCGGTGCATCCCATGTAGATCTTGCACAAGATCTTTCTGGTGAGTTGCGCGAGCATGGTGGTAGGCATCCGCTGCCACATCCCGACCGGTTTCTAGAGTTACTGGCTTCACTGGGTATTGGCCCGACCACTGCAGTCATCGCCTATGACGATTCCAGATTGGCTTTCGTATCGAGATTTTGGTGGATGATGCGGAGCCTGGACTTTACGCCCCCTCAGTTAGTTGATGGAGGTTACGCGAGCTGGTGCGCTTTGGGCTCAGAGCCTGAGGAAAGTACACTCGCGCCTCCCTCGCTTACTCCCGAGAGTGGCAGACAATACAAGAATCTTCGCGATATCGATGGCGTTAGAGAAGCTCAGGGCCGGGGAGCGCTGCTGATCGACTCTAGAGAGTCACGCCGCTATCAGGGGCTTGAAGAACCCGTAGACCCGGTGGCTGGTCACGTTCCCGGTGCCATCAATCGGCCCTGGCAGGGGCTGACAGCCTCTGACGGGAAAGTACTGGCTATCGCTGAACAACGAGTCTATTGGGGGGAGGCATTTAAGGAGCCCGAACTGCTGGTGTACTGCGGGTCGGGAGTGACTGCTTGCGTTAATCTCTTTTCGCTGGCGCTGCTGGGGAGAGATGATGCTTGCCTTTACGGGGGTAGTTGGAGTGACTGGTGCAGTTACCTGTAGTTATCGGTAGCTACTTACAGTGGCCAATATTTACAGACCTAGAAGTCTGCCGGGCACTCACCCGATAACCACTGCCCAGTAGCGGGGTGTTCAAATCCGAGTTTAGTGGCGTGCAGCATTAGCCTGGGCGCCATGTTCAGCGCCTCTTCATGGGCATACATATCGCAGCCCAGGATCGGATGTCCGAGTTCTCTTAAATGAATACGCAACTGGTGGGAGCGGCCTGTCACAGGCCGCAGTAATACCCGTGTTCGATCCTTTTCCCTCGACAGCACCTGATAGCGGGTCAATGCGCTTTTACCTCGCTGCGCGCAAATAACTTGCCTGGGTCGGTTCTGCCAGTCGATGGCGATCGGAAGATCAATCTCACCTTCATCATCGGGAATTTGACCGTAGGCGATTGCGATATAGGATTTTTCAATTTTGCGCTCCTGAAATTGCCGACTGATATGAGCGTGGGTCGGTTTGTTCAGTGGAATCACCATAATGCCGGAAGTATCGAGATCCAATCGATGGACCATGCTCGCGCTAGGGTAATTCTCTCGTAACCGGGTAATTAAACAGTCCTTGTTGAGTGGGTGTCGCCCCGGTATGGACAGAAGAAGATCCGGCTTGCGCACCAGAAGTAGGTTATCATCCTCATGGAGAATGATGATCTCTTCTTTGCTGTGGGGTACCAGATAGGGAGTGTCAGACATGGCATCGCATTCTATACAGACGTGCCCCAGTAGCCAAGTTTTGCTCAAGTGCTGCCTGTTCAGGCCTGGCCAAAGACTCTAAACTGTAGCGCAGTAGTGTGACTCGTTGAGGATCTGCAATTTTAATTTCCCTATGTGAACAGTGGGCGTGAATTCCAATTTTTTTGTTGGAATAGGCGCTGCTAAAAGCGGAACTTCCTGGTTGGCAGATTATTTGTATGCGCACCCGGAAGTGGCTATGTCACCCATCAAAAAGCTCCACTACTTTGATGCCCGGTTTTGCGCGGAGCTGTGTGGTCACTGGAACGAAAAGTGGCTAGAAATCTGGTCTGAGCTCCGGGGAAAAAACCGGCGTAGCCCTAGCAATGAGCTGGAAAGCAAAATTCGAAACGTTACCTTTCGCATTGAAATGACCGACAACTCAAGGCGATATGCAGAGTATTTTGACTCACTGGTAGAGGACAACCATTCTGCCTTCGGTGAGATCACACCTTCATACTCGATATTACCCTCTGACGGCTTCTCGGCGATTAAGAAAATATATCCCCAAGCAAAGTTCATTTTCATAATGAGAGACCCGGTAAGTCGATACCTTTCCCAAATTCGCTTTATCAGTCAGCTCAGGTTGGTCGAAGGTAAGACGCCCCTCAAGGGGTTTGACGCAAATGCAACGGCGGTGGAATATCTGTCAAAAACAGAATACGTCACGCGGGGAGACTACCAGCGGACCGTTGAAACCCTGCTTCGGGCCACCGGTGAAGATAGCGTGTGTATATTGTTCTACGAACATTTGTTTGACAGTTATCGCCAGTCCTCCGAGCTGCAAATTTTGTGTGGCTTTCTAGGTGTCGAATTTAGGCCTTCCCACAATCTTGAAAAAATAAACGAGACTCAAAAATTCGAATTTGATGAGGGTGCGATATCTGAAGTTCGACGGCATTTTTCATCGACCTACGAATTTGTTGATCGAAAGTTTGGAAAAATAGCTCCCGAGTCGTGGAATTGGGACTGACGACGCTTTGGTGATATTGCTATGGTTCTGTTCGAGTTTAAGCAATACACTCGACCCAATGTCCGTACAGCCTGATAGGAGAATGGCGATGAAATTATTTGTATTTTTGCTGATGATAATCACTGGATCTGGCAGTGCCCAAATTTACAAGTGGACCGATGAGTCCGGGCGAGTCCATTTCAGTGACAAAGCGGCAAAGGGAGCCTCTGTTGAGGCAGTAAAGCTGAAAATCAACAGCTATGAGCATGTGTCCTACGAAGCGCTGCCCGACGATTTTTTCAAGAGCAAACATGTGAGCAAAAAAGTGGTGATGTACTCCACCAGCTGGTGTGGCTATTGTAAAAAGGCCCGAAACTACTTTAACGCCCAGGGCATTGCCTTTACAGAGTTGGATATAGAGAAGGACGCCCAGGCCAAGCAACAATATGATTCGATGGGCGGCCGAGGTGTTCCGGTTATTCTTGCCGGGGAAAAAAGAATGAACGGCTTCAGCGTTGCGGGTTTCAATAATATCTACGAGTAATCAATATACAAAGCTACTAAGCCAACTTGCACGAGTGGGTCTCAAAGATGTGGCATTCCATGTGGACAGTACCCAGCGACGGGAACAGTACGAAAACGAGGAAGCGCTTAGTGAGCTTCGCCAGGAGTACATCGAATGTGCGCGCGGGCTGGGCCTAATGGTGATTTTCAATACTACGGTGCACAAGGGTAATTTTGCGGAATTGCCGAAGCTGGTTGAATTCTTTACTCGCAATGCGGACGTGATAGGTCTGGCTTCATTCCAGCTGCAAGCGGAAACAGGGCGCGGAGAGTGGCGATCGAGAGACGGTGTGATTTCTCAGAAAACCGTTCAGCAAAAACTCGAGCAAGGTGTGGGCAAGTCACTACCTTGGGGCGTAGTGCAAGTCGGCCACACCGGCTGTCATAGCTACATGCCCACTTTGGTTACTAATGGCGAAGTGTATCCCATCGCCAACGATGTCGGCTTTTTCAGTGACTTTGTTCGGGATTTTCAGGGTATATCCTGGAGTAGGCTTTCCGGCTTGAGGCATATGGCGACATCCTTCGCGCTGAGTGTGTTGAAAAAGCCACGGTGGTGGCCCAGATTAATCAGGTATCTCGCTGTGCAACTGCATGCTATGGGCGCTGACATTATTCGCTCCCGTGGTCATATTCATAAGTTGACTTTTTTGTTCAGAACTTCATGGATGCCCAGCGCCTGGACCAAGATCGAATCGATGGCTGTTCTTTTATGGTGATGACGGCCGATGGCCCCGTATCGATGTGTCAGCACAATGCCAAACGAGACGAATACATTTTGATGCCGACTGAAGTGAAAACCTCAGATGGCAGTACTGTCCAGTTCGAGCCCCTAAAATGGACTAAATCTAAGCGCTCAGTTGTCGCGTCTACAGCTACTGAAAACCATGCTGGTTAATAAGGAAACTCCCAATGC
This sequence comes from Halioglobus sp., assembly GCA_965262875.1. Lineage (GTDB taxonomy): Bacteria > Pseudomonadota > Gammaproteobacteria > Pseudomonadales > Halieaceae > JBALVT01. The sequence continues at coordinate 17,033 of OZ253569.1, read as the reverse complement.
TCAGTCGAATTTTGAATATTGTTTTGGTGGCATCCGCTCTGCTGTCCTCCAATGTGCTGTATGCGCAGGAAAAGATTATTTCTAGCAATGAGACTTACGAGGAGGCCTTGCAATCCTGGGATTTGGTACTGGATAAATATGTTGATGACAGTGGCAGAACCGATTTTGTCGCACTAGCGGGCGATACCGATGACTTGCGCCGCTTTGTAGACTTTGTCGGTTTAACCAGCCCGGCATCCCATCCAGCACGTTTTGAAACACCGGAAAAATTCTTGCCTATCACATCAACGCCTACAACGCCCTGGCGATGGTGGGTGTTATCGACAAGGGAATACCCAAAGACTTCGACAGCTTCTTCAAACGAGCGGGGTTTTTTAAATTTCGCAGCGTGATTGTGGGGGGTAAAAAGACCTCCTTGTACGACTACGAAAATAAGGTCATTCGACCCCTGGGGACCCTCGTGCCCATTTCGCACTGAACTGTATGGTCAGGGATTGTCCCCGGCTACCCAGGGAAGCCTTTCGGGCTGACTCGCTAGACCAGCAATTGGAGTCGGCTGCGCAGGAGTTTTTCGCTAAAGAAAAACACCTGCGTATAGATTCGAAAAAACGGACGATTTATGTTTCTTCCATTTTGGACTTTTACACTGAGGATTTTGTGGCTTCGGGAAAATCTCGAGACCTCGGCCGCTACATCAATCGCTATTTGCAAGACCCGGTCCCGAAAGATTTCAAAGTAAAATTCATCAAATATGATTGGACTATCAATCAGCGCCCGAATCGCGCAGATGCGTAGCCGTTATTTTTGCTCCGCGAGCATCCGGCGACACCGAATCATTTTCCAAGAGCGCTCTGATAGGCGGCGATAGTATTGCCAAGGCCCATGCGTATCGAATCGATAACCAGGGCATGACCTATGGATACTTCCAGTAAGCCATTGATGGCAGAAAAACGCGGCAGGTTGTTCAGATCCAGATCGTGTCCGGCGTTGATACCCAGGCCAACTTGTGCGGCCACATCAGCGGCCTCCTCAAATTGCCGAAAAACGCTGTCCACATCTTTTTGGTCGCGACAAGCGGCTGCATAAAATTCTGTATAGAGTTCTATTCGATCCGTACCCGTTTGCGCAGCGAGCCTGATCTGCTCGGGGTCCGGGTCCATAAAAAGGCTGGTCCTGATGCCGAGATTCTTGAGCTCTTCCACCAAGGGGGCGATAACATCGCCGTCGCGTTTCAAATCGAAGCCGTGGTCGGAGGTTAGCTGGTGATCACCATCGGGGACCAAGGTGCACTGTGTCGGGCGAATCTCTTTAACCAAAGCCATAAACCCAGGGTAGTCGCTTATTCCCTCGTGACCACTTTTTCGCGGGCCCGTCATCGGGTTGCCTTCAATATTAAATTCGACCTTGAGCATACCGGCGAGATCAAAGCAGTCCGCGACCCGAATATGGCGCTGGTCAGGCCGCGGGTGTACGGTAATGCCATCGGCGCCGGCGTCAATGCACATCTGAGCGTGCATGGGTATATCCGGGTTGGTGGTGTCTCGCGAGTTACGTATCAGTGCGATTTTATTGAGGTTAACACTGAGCGCAATCATAGTAGGCTTTTGCGTACTATTTCTGTAATGATGATGGGTTCAACTGGCACATCTTCGTGGAGCCCGACCGTTTGAACGGGTGCGGTTGCCATAAAGTCTACCACGGAGAGACCCTGAACCACTTCACCGAAAACCGTATAACCGGGGCGACCGGGCGTCCAATCCAATCGTAAATTGGTTCGTTGATTAATGAAAAACTGAGCGGTGGCGGAATCCGGGTCATCGGTTCTGGCCATGACTAGTGTGCCGCGGGTGTTGTGCTCGCGGTTCTTTGACTCGTTTACAATCGGTTCGCCGACTTCTTTCTCTGTCATGTCGGGTAGGAAGCCACCACCTTGAATCATAAAATTAGGTATTACCCTATGAAAGATCGTGCCGTTGTAGTGGCCGTTATCTACATAGCTCAAAAAATTCTTCACAGTGATTGGCGCCGTGTCCCGAAACAACCGCAGGGTGATATTTCCCTGGTTGGTCTTGATGGTTACCTGCGGGTTAGGCAGTGGGGTTTCCGCTGCGATAACTACGCTGATGGTCCAGATAAAAACTGCGAGAGGTAGCAGCAAGTATTGAAGTACTTTTTTAATGTTCATAATTAAGCCCAGCTCGAATTTTTGCGTCTTGTGGGCCATATGCGCGGCACAACCAATGCAATGATAACTCCCAACAGAACCGCTATGGCTCCATCCATGAATGCTTCGCTTTCCAGGTTATCCTGCAAACGTTGATTCTCTGCCTCCAGGGTTTCAACCTCTGAGCGCAGTTCTTCGGATTCCAGCATCAGGCGGTTGTTGTCGATGTCCAACTGCACTGCGTTCCCCGATATTTTCTTTAGCTTCGCAAGCTCTTCGGCAGTGCCATCGAGGTTTCCAGAAGTGCTTTTTACCTGTGCCAACAGTTCTCTACGCTCTTGCTTGAGCGTCTTGCTCTCGGCTTTTATTGTGCGATTTTGTTGAGTGAGAGACAGGGCTTTTTGTTGTGCCGCATCCACTTTGTTCTGGGCCGGGAGTTCCGTCATCAGATACTGGGTACGGATCCAGCCCTGTGTGCCCTTTACTGTGGTGATTTCGGCATACTCACCATTTTCCGAAGTCCTGCTGACCTCCAACTTGGTGCCGGAAGGTATACTGCGATGGGTAATCCGATAGTTGCTTCCCGGGCCGCTTCGTAACGGGATAAATTGTTTGTCGCTTACATAACTTGTTTCGGCGACGGTAGAGTCAGCCCAAAAAGTCAGAACTAGTAAAAAGAGGGCGAATGCACGTTGCAAAATGATGTCCTTACAATTTTGGTTCGAGTTTGATGCGCGCTAGTGTACAACCGTTGCGCGGGAAAATTAAGCTTAAGGTAATACCACCTTGTAGGGCTTCACGGTAACGGTCTTGAACACGCCAGCGTCTACGTAGGGGTCTGAGTCTGCCCAGGCCGTGGCGGCCTCCAGGCTGGGGAACTCGGCGATAATGAGGCTGCCCGTGAAACCCGCTTCACCAGGATCTTCAGTATCCAGTGCCGGATGAGGCCCGGCGGCGAGCAGCTGCCCTTTGTCCACCAATTCCTGAATGCGCTCCAAGTGGGCGGGCCGCGCCCGCATCCGCAGAGGCTGGCTGTTGGGGACATCTTCACACAAAATGGCGTAATACATGATGGGTCGTCCTTATTCGTCGGTGATCGCTTCTTCTTCTTTGATATAAGGGCTGATCACTACTGCGGTTAAAATGGTGAGCAAAAGCGTAAAACCAATAGCTGAATAGAGCTTATAGCTCACCCAGGTTTCTTCTGAATAGGAATAGGCCACAAAAATGTTGAGAGCGCCGACTATTGCGAAATTGGCAACCCACATTAAATTGAGGCGGCTCCAGATGGACTTCGGCAACTGAATTTGACTGCCGAGAGTGCGCTCCATGAGGTTCTTTTCGCCAATAAACTGTGACAGCCCAAATGCCAGGCCCAGTGCCCAATTAAATATCGTGGGCTTCCATTGAATAAACAGCTCGTTGCGGAACACCAGTGTGAGTCCACCGAACACCGTGACCGCCAGAAGTAACCATATTTGTCGCTTCTCAAGCTTTCTTGTCACAAGGTAGGTGATGACAACCTGGGCGACGGTGGCAATTATTAAAATAGCAGTCGCGGAAAATATGCCGTCAAACTCGTAGCTCCAGCCGCCAATTGAAATGACATCGCCATTCATCTGGTAGGCGATAAAAAACAGGGCAATAGGGACAAACTCTGCCAATTGCTTCATAGATTTGGGTTAGCTCCGACTGATAACATGTTTGTTTAATTAATGGTGCCCCAGTATTTGCAAATGGGGAACCGAACTCCAGGCGTATACAATTGCTAATAGATTTTCACACCCACACCACCGCCTCCGATGGCGCCTTAAGCCCAATTGAGCTGTTGGAGCGGGCGCGAGCGGCCGGCGTTACCCAATTGGCTATCACCGATCACGATACCGTCAAGGGCTACCGCGTTGCGCTGGAGCATTATACGCAAGATACGCAAGTTTGCGATGAAGTAACTCTCGTCCCGGGGGTGGAATTGTCCTGTCGGTGGTCTGGCTGCACTATTCACATTCTTGGTCTGGGTATCGACTGCGACCATCCCATGCTCGCCGCCGGCCTGGAACGACTGGGCGAAGCGAGATTGGCCCGAGCCGATAAAATCGGTCAGCGTTTGGCTGCGCTGGGATTTGACGGGGCGTTGGCTGGGGCCCTGGAGCAGGCTGGAGATAGCCAGATTGGAAGACCTCATTTTGCCGCCTGGATGATAGAGTGCGGTCATGTAAAAGACTTTTCCCAGGCCTTTGATAAATATCTTGGGCGGGGAAAAACCGGCGATGTGAAAGCTTTTTGGCCTGAATTGGCTGAGGTCACGCAGTGGATTGTGGCGTCGGGCGGGGTCGCCTCAATCGCGCACCCCCTGCAGTATCGCTTCACCAGAATGAAGCTGCGGCGGTTGGTAACGGACTTTAATGAGGCGGGGGGAGCTGCGCTAGAACTTATCAATGGTCGCCAGAGCATAGATAAAACTCAGGTGCTGGAGCGCCTGGCCAAGGATTTTGAACTAGAGGTCTCGGCGGGAAGCGATTTCCATGCTGATCGCGCTTATGGCGCCCAATTGGGTGTAGAATTGCGCCTCCTTAACAAGCTGCCAGGTGTCTGGGAGCGTTGGTCTTCCCCAAAGAATGGAATCCTTTAGAGTCCCGTGAGTCAGTTTTTCCAAATACACCCTGAAAATCCGCAAGCCAGACTGATCAATCAATCTGTGGATATTATTCGTGCCGGTGGCGTCGTGGCATACCCTACAGACTCGGCCTATGCGCTGGGCTGCCATATCGGCGACAAAAATGCTTTGGATCGTATCAGGCGCATTCGAAATCTGGACGCCCGACACAATTTTACGCTGGTGTGTCGCGATCTATCGGAAATTGCCACCTACGCTAAAGTGGACAACACGGCCTACCGCCTGCTCAAGCACGCCACTCCCGGCGCCTATACGTTTATTCTGAAGGCAACCTCAGAGGTCCCCAAGCGGCTGATGCACGCCAAGCGCAAAACTGTGGGGCTAAGGGTGCCGGACAACGCCATTGCACAGGCTTTGTTGGAGGGCTTGGGCGAGCCGATGATGAGCGTCACGCTGATCATGCCCGGGGATGAATATCCCCTGATAGATCCCTACGATATTCGTCAGACTCTAGAGCATAGTGTCGATTTGGTAATCGATGGTGGCTACTGTGGTATGGAGGCGACAACCGTAGTGGATTTGGCCGATGATTCCCCGCTTATTTTGCGCTCTGGGAAGGGCGATGTAACGCCATTTGGCAATTAGTCAGGTATACTGGGGCCTCTACCTCAGAAGGTATATCTGTGTCAGCCAACGACCTCGAAACGCAAACTGAACAAGCCTCCGAAGAGTCTGTAGCTACAGCTTCCAAGGGCGCTGATTCGGCTGTTCAGGGCGCATCGAATACAACTTCAGTAAGCGCCGCATCTGATAAATTCCCCCAGCAAGGTGAGATGCCCTTTGCGGTGGTAATGGGGCAAGCTGTCACGGAGCTGCCAAAGGATTTGTACATTCCTCCCCAGGCACTGGAGGTATTCCTGGAGGCCTTCGAGGGGCCACTGGATTTGCTGCTGTATCTGATTCGCCGACAGAATCTGGACATACTGGAAATTGACGTTTCAGAAATTACCGCTCAGTACATGCAGTATGTCGAACTGATGGATGCCGCCCAGTTCGAGCTGGCTGCGGAGTATTTGTTGATGGCCGCGATGCTGGCCGAGATCAAATCGCGCATGTTGCTACCCCGATCGGTCGATATCGAGGATGAAGAAGAAGATCCCCGGGCCCAGTTGATACGCCGATTGCAGGAATATGAGCGCTTCAAAAAGGCGGCCGAAGATATTGAAGAAATGCCCAGGGTTGAGCGCGATACCTGGTTGGCCAGTGCCAATCCACCGGACCTCAACCGCACCCGGGAAGATCCGGATGTCGATATGCGCGAGCTGTTGTTGGCGCTGAGCGAGGTGATGCGCCGGGCAGATATGTTCGAAAGTCATCATATCTCTCGCGAAACACTCTCAACTCGGGAGCGCATGTCCGACGTGTTGGAACGTTTATCTGGCCAGCAATTTGTGCCCTTTGTTTCGCTATTTACCTCGGGCGAAGGTCGCCTCGGAGTGGTCGTCACTTTTCTGGCCATTATGGAATTGATTAAGGAATCCCTGGTGGAGATTGTGCAAACAGAAGATTTCGGCCCCATTCACGTCAAAGCAAGGTCAGAATAAAATGTCGGAAACCGGACTGGTTCAGATCATCGAAGGTGCCATATTGGCGGCCGGCAAGCCACTAAGCGTGGCGCAGCTTGGTGATTTGTTCGAAGAATATGAGCGCCCGGATAAGACCGATATTCGCGAGGCCCTCGCGGAGGTAGCCGAGCGCTGTGAAGATCGTGGCTTTGAGCTGGTCGAAGTGGCCAGTGGCTTTCGTTTTCAAGTGCGCCAGTCGTTGAGTACCTGGGTGGCTCGATTGTGGCAGGAGCGGCCGCAGAAATACTCCCGCGCATTGCTGGAAACCCTATCCCTCATTGCCTATCGCCAGCCTATTACAAGAGGCGAAATTGAAGAGATCCGCGGTGTTGCAGTGAGCTCCAATATTATTAAAACCATGCACGAGCGCGAGTGGATTCGTGTGGTGGGTCACCGCGACGTTCCCGGCCGACCGGCTATGTACGCTACGACTCGGCAATTTCTGGATTACTTCAACTTGAAGAGTTTGGATCAGTTACCTGCGCTAGCTGAGATTCGAGATCTGGAAACCCTCAACGCCGAGTTGGGTTTTGGTGAGCCGCTTCCGGAGTCACTCGTAAAAGAGCTGGCAGAAGCCAGCGGTGAGGCCGAAGGCCCTGAGCTGACTGTGGTGGGGGGTACCGATCACGTTAGCACCGAAGAATCCGAAGAATCAGCGGTGCAGGAAACTCCGGTTGAAGATGAAGTTGAAGTTGATTTAGAGGCAGCTGAAGAAATCAACACCGCCCTTGATCGGGAGCAAATTTCCGCCGAAGCGGAGACTGATGCCGCTCAGGCAGCGGACACTCTAGCCAACGACGACCATGGAATAGACGCGGATATTGAATCTGAGTCTCACTCCTGATTATGGCTAAGAAATCAAATACGCCGCCCCCGGCAAGGCCAGAAGTGGATTCGGTAGAAGATCCTGCTCCAAGGGCCAGTGGTGAAAAGCTGCAAAAAGTACTGGCGCGCACGGGGTTTGGTTCTCGTCGTGAGATGGAGCGCTGGATCGAGGAGCGGCGAATCACGGTAGATGGCCACGTCGCTTCGTTGGGGGATCGCGTCGACGGCACTGCTCGGATTACGGTAGACGGCAAACCCCTTAAAGCTGCTCCCGCCGAGGAAACACGGTGCATTTTGTATCACAAGCCTACGGGCGAAGTGTGTACTCGCAAAGATCCTCAAGGTCGAAAAACCGTTTTTGAACACCTGCCAAAATTGAAATCCGGTCGCTGGATTTCAATTGGTCGACTCGATTACAACACCTCAGGTCTGCTGCTATTTTCCACTGATGGCGATCTGGCCAACGCCTTGATGCACCCCTCGTCCAATATCGAGCGGGAATATATGGTTCGCGTCATGGGTGATGTACAAGCTGAAATGCTTCAGCGCATGATGGAAGGGGTCATGCTCGAAGATGGTGTCGCTAAATTCACCGATGTTCAGGATGCCGGCGGCGACGGCATTAATCGCTGGTTTTACGTGGTGTTAATGGAGGGGCGCAATCGCGAAGTGCGTCGATTGTGGGAGTCCCAGGGGCTCACCGTATCGCGCCTCAAACGGGTTCGCTACGGCGAAGTATTCATTCCCTCTCGAGTCAAGCAGGGTCAGTGGAGTGAGCTCGAGCGCAAGGAAGTAAAGAGCCTTTATCGGATGGCTGGCTTGGGTGTTAAGGACGTTAAGCGCGGGACCATAAAGGAGCGACAGGTGATGGAGCGCCAATTTGGCAAGCGTCATGGGCGCGGGCTTGCCCGCAAGAAAGGGAAGTTTTAACGCACAGCTTGTTGCAACTCGGCATTCTACTGGGCGTTGAAGGCTTGCCCCGTTACTCCAATACTGTCCTGGCTCATTAAATACAAGTAAGTATCCATGATATCTTCCGCGGGGGTGACCTCCGAGGGCGACTCTCCGGGAAAGGCCGTTCGGCGCATGGTGGTTCTCGTCGCCCCTGGATTCAAGCTGTTAACTCGCACCGATGAGGTGTTTTCCAGCTCGGCTGCGAGTACCTGCATTAACCCTTCTGTGGCGAATTTAGAGGTAGCGTAGGCACCCCAAAAAGCTCTGCCCACTCTGCCAACGCTTGAGGACGTAAATACGATAGAGCTTGCTGGAGCGGCTTTTAGCAGGGGTAACAGATGGTGGGTCAGTAAAAAGTGTGAGTTGACGTTGACTTGCATGACCTCGCACCAGCTTTCGAAGCTCGCATTTTCGATGGGTTTGATGTCGCCCAGTATGCTGGCGTTGTGCAGTAATCCGTCCAGGTGCGGAAACTCTGCACTCACTGACTCGGCGCAAGCGCTACCTTGGGCGCTGCCGGCAGTTGCCAAATCGACGATAGAGATGGCCGGCTCAGGCCCCCCGGCGGACAGAATTTCGTCGTACACAGCTTCCAGTTTTTCCACTGTGCGTCCCAGCAAGATCACCGTTGCACCGTGGGCGGCGTAACATAGTGATGCGGTGCGACCGATACCGTCCCCCGCACCGGTCACCAGAATAGTTTTTCCGGCTAAGGTGCTGGGTTTGGCTCGATAGTCTGTTGGGGCTCTAGAGATTTGCATAGCGATAATTCGACGTGAAGATTAAGGTTTAAGGCAGTAACAGACCGATCAGATCATGGCTACTGCTGGCGACGATATTGGCATTCCAGGTTGCGGGGTCGTCGTGTGCCTCTATGTATCCGTAGGCGGCAGCGATAGTGTACATCCCGGCGCGTCGACCCGCCTCAATGTCCCTGAGGTGGTCACCCACGTAGATGGCTTCATGGGGTGCACAATTAAGCTGTTTGCAATTCAGATAGAGAGGTTCGGGATGGGGTTTGCGATTGCGGACGTCGTCCGGGCATACCAGGCTGCCCATTGCCGGTTCTATCGATAGGCGGTCCAACAAGGGCTCGGCATAGGCGCGCGGTTTGTTGGTTGATATTCCCCAACTAATTCCCCGTTGATGAAGCGCCTGAAGTAATTCCCCAATACCCGGATAAAGAGCTGCTGAAGAGCCCAGGACCTGGCTGTAGATTTCGAGTAGGCGCAGCCTTTTGGATTCAAATTCCGGGTCTGTTTCCGCAAGGTCTAAAGCAATTGCCACCAGGGCTCTCGCACCATTGGACACGTTGGAGCGAATGACATCCTCGTCCATAGGCTCGCGGCCATGTTCCGCTCGAAGTTCCTGTACTACTACGACGAACTCATCTGCAGTATCGATGAGGGTTCCATCCAGATCAAATATGACGGCCTTTAGGTTCCGGGGTATTTTGCTCACTCGGGCTTGCTCGCGCGGATCATGTAATTGACGGAGACGTCCTTTGCATCGAGGCGATAATTTTTTGTGATCGGGTTGTAGAGCAATCCGGTCATGTTCTCCATAATCAATCCCGCATCACGCAGCCAACCGGCCAGTTCCGAAGGCTTGATGAAGCGCGCGTACTCGTGTGTACCGGCGGGCAAAAGTTGCAGAATGTGTTCCGCTCCCACAATGGCGAAGGCGAAGGCTTTCGGATTGCGGTTAATGGTTGAAAAGTAGAGGCTGCCTCCAGGTTTTGCCATATCGGCGCACGCTGCAATGACCGAACCTGGATCGGGAACATGTTCCAGCATCTCCAGGCAGCAAACAATATCGTAGTGCCCCGGTTTTTCCTCGGCCATGGTTTCCGCCGTGCACTGGCGATAGTCGACTTCCACGCCGGATTCCAGCTTGTGGATGTTCGCGACAGTCAAAGGAGCCTCGCCCATATCAATCCCGGTGACATCAGCGCCGCGCTGGGCCATGGATTCCGCGAGAATACCTCCACCGCAGCCGACGTCGATCAATTTTTTCCCCGCTACGCCAGAGTGCTGATCAATAAAGTTGGCCCGCAGCGGGTTGATATCATGTAGGGGTTTGAATTCACTACCTCTGTCCCACCAGCGCGAGGCCAGGGCTTCGAATTTGGCGATTTCTAGTGGGTCTACGTTGCTGGTCGTATTCATAGTGGGTTACTTCGCTGAGCTACTTTGCAGGCGTTGCCGCCAATTTTCGATCCGGGCGGTCAGGGCGGCTGCGTTAATTTGTGTGAGTCTTCGGTCGTCCAGAACCATCTGGCCATTGATCCAGCTGTGGGTAACCTGACTCCCGTTGCAGGCGTAAACCAGTTGCGACAGCAGATTGTGTAAGGGCTGTGTTTCAGGGCCGCTCAGATCCACGGCGATGACGTCTGCGGCTTTGCCGACCTCGATGCTTCCTACTCTTTCGTCTATACCCAGTGCTCTGGCTCCACGAATGGTTGCCATTGCCAGCGCTTCCTTGGCTGGTAGTGCTGTGGCATCACCACTGTTTAGTTTGGCCAAAAGGGCTGCGCTTTGCATTTCGGTAAACATGTTGAGGCTGTTGTTGCTCGCCGCGCTGTCAGTGCCCAGTGCGACATTTACACCGCGTGCCAGTAGTTTGGGAACCGGGCAGGCGCCGGAGGCCAGTTTCATGTTGGATTGGGGGCAGTGAATGACGTGCGAGCCGGACTCCGCGAGTAAATCGATGTCCTGGTCGCCCAGGTCCGTCATATGAACGCATTGGGTTTTAGGGCCCAGGAGGCCCAATCGATTGAGCGTATCCAGTGGGCGCTCGCCGTGCTCCTCAAAAGCTTGTAAAACTTCACCCGTGGTTTCGTGCAGGTGAATATGCACCCCCAGATCAAGCTCGTTGGCCAGGACAGCAATTTTTGCCAGCGTAGACTCCGACACGGTGTAGGGTGCGTGAGGCCCGAACACTATTGATACCAGGTCGCTGTGTTTAAACTGCCGCAGCAGCTTAATGCCTTTACTGATGTACTCATCCGCGTCGTTCGCCCAGACGGTGGGGAAGTCAAAGATGGGAAAGCTGATCTGAGCGCGCATGCCCAGTTTCTTGGCGAGGCCGGCGGTGACATCCGGGAAGAAATACATGTCGCTAAAACTCGTCGTGCCGCTGCGTATCATTTCCGCGATAGCCAGTTCGACCCCGTCGGCCACAAACTCTTCACTGACGTGTTCAGCCTCTGCGGGCCAGATATGGTCCTCGAGCCAGCGCATCAGTGGCTGATCGTCAGCGTAGCCGCGCAACAGGCTCATTGCGGCGTGCCCATGACAATTGATCAGTCCCGGCATTACTGCGTGTCCGGGAAGGTGAATTACATTTTTCGCAGATAGTTGCTCCGCTTCGGAGCGCGGCAGCACCGCGCTTATCTGCGAGCCTGATATCGCAACGCTATGCTCGGACAGCGGCTCAAACTCGCCTGTCATTGGAATAATCCAACCCGGGTGGATCAGGGTGTCTGCGGACGCGATTTTGTCCTGCATATTATCTACGATCCTTTGCCAAAATAAGTGTACAGCAACCCTAAAATGCGTGAGGAAAAGGCTGTATCGGCAGCGATATTGCCACCGGCGCCGAAGTATAACCGCAAAACAGTATTGGACGCCTAAACAGGTGACAATTGTCGTCGAAAATCGGCAAAAACATAGCGATCGAGCGGCGAAATCCGTATAATAGACGGGTTAACCCCAAGGGGTGCCAAGCATCGTTCTACGATGTACCGAGCACCCTTCAAATTAGGGCTGAAAGAGCAAAATAATGCCCTATCCCAGGATGTGAAGGAAACCGTAGTACATGGGTGAAATAGCCAAAGAAATTGTCCCCGTTAATATCGAAGATGAGCTAAAAAAATCCTACCTGGATTACGCAATGAGTGTAATTGTAGGCCGCGCTCTGCCGGACGTCCGAGATGGTCTTAAGCCGGTGCATCGACGCATTCTGTTCGCCATGAATGAGCTCAACAACGACTGGAATAAGGGCTATAAGAAATCTGCCCGGGTAGTTGGTGATGTAATTGGTAAATATCACCCTCATGGCGACTCAGCAGTTTATGAGGCCATTGTTCGCATGGCGCAGCCTTTTTCACTGCGTTATATGCTGGTTGATGGCCAGGGTAACTTTGGTTCCGTTGATGGTGATTCCGCCGCGGCCATGCGTTACACCGAAATACGCATGCGCAAGATTGCCCACGATATTCTCGCGGATCTCGATAAGGACACGGTAGATTTCGCCGAAAACTACGACGGAACTGAGCATATTCCTGCTGTTATGCCCACGCGAATACCCAACTTATTGATCAATGGCTCCTCTGGCATTGCAGTGGGTATGGCTACCAATATACCCCCCCACAATCTGACAGAGGTGGTGAGTGGTTGTTTGGCGTTTATCGACAACCCGGACATCACCATCGATGAATTAATGGAGCACATCCCGGGGCCTGATTTCCCCACTGGCGCTACTATTAATGGTCGCGCCGGAATTATTCAGGCCTATCGCACCGGGCGTGGTCGTATCTATGTGCGCGCCAAAGCCGAAGTCATCAGCGATGAGAAAAGGGGTAAGGATATTATCCTTATTCACGAAATTCCTTACCAACTGAACAAGGCGAGACTGATAGAGCGTATCGCCGAGCTGGTTAAAGAAAAGAAAATCGAAGGGATTACCGAGCTACGAGACGAGTCCGATAAAGACGGTATGCGTATTGTTATTGAATTGCGCCGCGGTGAAATAGGCGATGTCGTCCTCAATAATCTCTACTCCCAGACGCAGCTGCAGTCAGTGTTCGGCATTAATATGGTTGCGCTGGTGGATGGGCAACCAAAGATATTAAACCTCAAGGAATTTATTCACGCTTTCGTTCGTCATCGGCGAGAGGTGGTTACCCGGCGTACGGTTTACCTGCTGAAAAAGGCGAGAGATAGAGGCCATATTCTGGAGGGGTTGGCCATTGCCCTGGCGAATATAGACCCTATTATTGCGCTGATTAAAGCCTCGCCAAGTTCCACCGAAGCGCGAGAAAAACTGCTGGCGCAATCCTGGAAGCCCGGTGAGGTCACCGGCATGTTGGAGCGTGCCGGTAGCGGTGCCTCACGCCCAGACGAGCTCGATGCACATTACGGCCTCAGGGATGGGCAATACTATCTGTCTCCTGTACAGGCTCAGGCCATTCTCGACTTGCGTTTGCACCGTCTGACCGGTTTGGAACATGAGAAACTTATCCACGAATATCAGGAAAGGCTGCTGGAAATAGCGGACTATCTCGATATTTTGGGCGATACCGAACGCCTGAAACAGGTGATTCGAGATGAGCTTCGTGAAGTCGTGGCAAACTACGGTGACGAGCGCAGAACAGTCATTAGCGCCTCCCAGCACGATCTTACCGTTGAAGACCTGATCACAGAAGAAGATCGCGTTGTGACAATCTCCCACGGCGGCTATGCCAAGACTCAGCCTCTGTCCGACTACCAGGCTCAGCGCCGCGGTGGTACTGGGCGTTCGGCCACGGCAGTTAAGGACGAAGACTTTGTTGAGCACCTACTGATAGCGAGCACCCACGCTACGATTTTGTGCTTTACCAACGTGGGTAAGGTTTATTGGCTCAAGGTTTTCCACATTCCCTTGGCGAGTCGTAATGCCAGAGGGCGGCCTATGGTCAATCTGTTGCCCCTGGAGAAAGATGAACGCGTCACTTCTATATTGCCAGTTGAAGAGTATACCGAAGGACACTTCATCTTTATGGCGACAGGAAATGGCACGGTTAAGAAGACCGAGCTGACTAATTTTGCCAGACAGCGCAGCGTGGGCTTGCGAGCCATTGAATTGGACGAAGGTGATGTTCTTGTGGGCACCGCGGTCACCACGGGCGATTGCGATGTAATGCTGTTTAGCACCGAAGGCAAAGTGGTGCGCTTCAAAGAAGGTGATGTGCGTGCAATGGGCCGTACAGCGCGTGGTGTGCGTGGTATTCGCCTGGGTGCTGGGCATCGAATGATCTCCCTGATGATTCCTCAAGAGGGCGGGAATGTCCTCACAGCCAGTTCCAATGGCTATGGTAAGCGAACGCCAGTCATAGAATTCCCCACCAAGGGTCGGGGCAACAAAGGCTTGATAGCAATGTCTACCAGCGCCAGAAACGGTGATTTGGTGGGCGCTGTGCAGGTGTTTGAAGGCGATGAGCTAATGCTGATTTCCAATCAAGGCACTATGGTACGAACCCGAGCGGATGAGATTTCTCAGCTCGGTAGAAATACCCAGGGCGTTAGAGTTATCCGTACCAAAGAAGGTGAGTTTCTGGTGGGTGTTGAGCGCATAGATGAGTCCGACCCAGAGGTGGTTTTTGAGAGCGATGATGTAGTGGCTGAAGTTTCACCGGACACTCCTGAAGTCGATTCTCCAGCGCCAGATGTTGACGAGGACAGTTCTGTCGATGGCGACGCTGAAGATGAAGGGCTCGAATAAACCCCAGTCCACCTGAAAAATTTTAAGGATTAGATAGATGAGTCGTAGTTACAATTTTTGCGCTGGGCCTGCCGCCTTGCCGGAAGCCGTTTTGGAGATAGCTCGAGACGACATGCTCAACTGGCACGGTACGGGTCTCTCCCTGATGGAGATGAGCCACCGCAGCCCCGAAGTAGTTGGCGTAGCGCAACATGCAGAACAAACCCTGAGAGATCTGTTGGGTGTATCCGATGACTATGCAGTGTTGTTCTTGCAAGGCGGCGCCAGCACTCAGTTTTCTGCGGTACCGATGAATCTACTGGGCGACAAGCACTCAGCTGACTATGTGAATACCGGTCAGTGGTCGAAAAAGGCGATCGCAGAAGCAAAGCGTTATGGGGCTGTGAATGTCGTAGCTTCGTCCGAGGAAACCAACTTCTCTACGATTCCAGCGTTTGATTCCTGGCAGCTCGATAGCAATGCGGCTTATTTGCACTATACGCCCAACGAAACTATCGGCGGTGTGGAATTTTTGTGGACACCTGAAGTGGATGTGCCCTTGGTGGCCGATATGTCCTCGACCATATTGTCTCGCCAAATAAACGTCTCTGACTTCGGTATGATTTACGCTGGAGCGCAGAAAAATATAGGGCCAGCAGGTCTGACATTAGCCATTGTACGCCGCGACCTTCTGGGCAGCGTGTCTGCGGTGTGTCCGGCCATGCTCAATTGGCAGGTGGCTGCAGACTACGAATCGATGTACAACACGCCACCTACCTTTGCGCTGTATCTGGCTGCTCTGGTGTTTGACTGGTTGCAAGATCAGGGAGGGCTCGAGGCTATCGAAGTTGTCAATCGCCGCAAAGCTGAGAAGCTGTATGGGGCTATTGATGGCAGTTCGTTCTATGCCAACCCTGTTGAGATTGTCAGCCGATCACTTATGAATATTCCGTTTACATTGGCGGATGCTGATCTTGACAAGACCTTTCTGGCCGAGTCGGAAGCTGCTGGATTTTTGAACCTGAAAGGTCATCGCTCCGTCGGCGGCATGCGCGCCAGTGTTTACAACGCGGTTAGCGAAGCTGCAGTCGACGCGCTGATCGGGTTTATGCAAGATTTCGAAACCAAATACGGATAAACACCGGATAGGGTGATCATGGCCGATACTAGAAACCTGGATCAAGTCCGAGCCGATATCGATGCGATAGATCAGGAGATACATACTCTGGTCAATCGCAGGGCTACCTGCGCCCGGCGCGTAGCAGACATTAAAATGGCCGAGGTGCAGCAGGCCAGGGAGCGAGGTGAGCCCGATGCCGAAGTCGTTTTTTACCGTCCCGAACGAGAAGCGCAAGTACTAAGAAGCATTATGGATCGCAACCCGGGTCCCCTTGCCGATGACACTGTGGCTCATATTTTTCGCGAAGTCATGTCTGCCTGTCTCGCCCTTGAAAAGCCGATGCAGATAGCCTACCTGGGCCCAGAGGGCACCTTTACCCAGGCGGCAGCCCTAAAACATTTTGGCCATGGAGCAGTGTGTATGCCTCAGCCAACCATCGACACGGTTTTTAGTCAGGTAGAGTCGGGGCAGTGTAATTATGGGGTTGTGCCGGTCGAAAACTCAACTGAGGGTATGGTGAGTCACACGCTGGATAATTTCATGGATTCTGCCCTGAAGATATCCGGTGAAGTGGAGATGCGTATCGGTCATCACTTGCTGATCAGTCCCGGTGCAACTGAGGAAAATATTACACGAATTTGTGCTCACCAGCAGGCCTTGGCGCAATGTCGAAACTGGTTGGACAAGAACTGGCCTCACGTAGAAAAGGTCGCAGTTAGCAGCAATGGCGAGGCCGCGCGTATGGCTTCAGAAGAATCCGGTACTGCCGCCGTCGCTGGAGACATGGCGGCCGAGCTGTACGGATTGAGGCGAATCGCTGAGCACATTGAAGATTACGCGGATAATACGACACGATTTTTAATCATTGGTCGTGAGGAGGTGCCTCCCAGTGGAAAAGACAAAACCTCGATTATTGTATCGAGCCGCAATAAACCCGGAGCGCTGTTTACTCTTTTAGATCCTTTTCGACGAGAGGGAATTAGCCTGACTCGCATTGATACCCGACCTTCAAGAACTGAAAAATGGGCCTACGTGTTTTTCATCGAGTTCGAAGGTCATCTTCAGGATGAGAAAATTGCCACTATCGTGGCCGATCTCGAGGAACAGTCGATTTTGATGAAGCCGCTGGGGTCCTATCCCCGCGAAGTTCTTTAGAGTTTTGGACCATGGTATTGGCACAAACTCGATGAATTATCCCTCCAAGAATGTAGTCATAGTCGGCCTCGGGTTGATTGGGGGTTCGCTGGCAAGAGCATTGCGTAAAAGCGG